>JAIYAE010000013.1 GCA_027489175.1 Rhodobacter sp. | reverse complement strand
CGGCGCGGTGAAGGTCGGCTGCGCGGCGCTGGCGCTGCTCAGGATTACCGCAGGCCCGCCGGTCTGGCTCCAGCTGTAGGTTAGCGGCTGCGCTTCAGGGTCGGAGGAGCCGGTGCCGTTCAAGGTCACCCCTGCCCCTGAGGCAACGGTCTGGTCACCCCCCGCGTTGGCGGTCGGCGGAGAGTTGTTTGTCAGGTTCAGGGTGAAAGTCTCGACCTCGAAATACTGCCCGGGGCCAGTGCTGCTGTCGGTCACCCGAACCGTGATCGGATAGGCCCCCACGGTTCCTGTCGTGGTCCCGCTGATGACCCCCCCAGACGACAGGGTGATGCCCGAAGGCAACGCCCCCGTTTCGAGCAGGAAGGAATAAGGTGCCACGCCACCCGTCACCGACAGCGTCTGGCTGAAGAAGGTGTTGCGCGAGGCCGTCGCTGATCCTGGCGAGATGCTGAGTGTCGGGTTGGCGACCGAGCCGGTATATCCCCGATCAACGAACTGGCCGTTGCTGTCGGTGGAGCGCACGCTGAACGAATAGGCGCCGCGTTGTGTCGGCGTGCCGCTGATGACACCCCCACTTGTCAGGGAAAGCCCGGGCGGCAGGGAGCCGCTTTGCGGCGTGTAGGTATAGCTTCCAACGCCCCCGGACGAGGTGAGCGTCTGCGACATCGGCGTGCCAGCGGTAAGGGCGGGCAGTGCCGCGGGTGAGACCGTGATCGGCGAGGCCGAGGCGTTGATGGTGATCGTGACCTGGACATCGCCGGTGCCTGCAAACGACCCGTCGGCGAATTCGAATACATCCGTTCCGCCAACCCCCGTAGAGCCGTTGTGGCTATAGTCCAGAAACCATGAGCCTCCCGTGATACGCAGGATGGCGGACCCATGGTCCTCAAAGTCGGCAGGGCCAAAGGATCCGCCATCTATCACTCCAATGCCGGCGAAACCGATGTTGAAGGCGCAATCCGATACGTCGATCGTGACGGTCCCCCCGCTGGTGACGGTCGCCGTCTGCGCGGGACATTCGGTCGATGAGTGCTGGGCTTCTGCCATCGATCCGATGAGGGTCAGAAAGGACACCGCAATGAGCGCCACAAAAAGTTGCGCCGACCTTTTGCAAAGCCTTTTCAACACTCTCATGGGTCCCGCTCCGGTCAACGCTCGATGATTGTCAGATGATTGCCACGCGTACCTGCGTCATCACGCTACTGTGTACCAGCATTCCAGACCACCATTGGAAATCCAATCGGATTTTTGCGGCGCTAAACCCTACTTGACCAGATAAATCCGCAAGGAATCTGTCTCGGGCGGCAGCGCTCATTCGTCATCCGGTCAGGCACAGGCAGCTTCAATGACCTGGAGCAGAACCGCAGCGATGCGGCAACTAGCAAGCGCTGTCATGGCCCTGTTTCGTAGCGAGGGATTCGAACTGGAAGTTGGGTGAAACAATATCAATGCGGGAACGGCTGGAGAAGGTTGGATGCCAGGCCCATCCCCTCCGCCACCTTCCCCTAATTTATGTATATCACATACTTAGGACGGCGAATGGGTAGCCTCGGTTCAGTTTAAACGCGGCATGAGTGCTGACGGCTTGACGTCGTTGCAGTTCACGTCGGCGCATCGGCTTGTCAGAAGCAGCACCCAGACTGGAACACCCTAAATCGCCGTCCTTGCCATGGGTGACGCGAAAGTCTGGTAGAGGGCGCGGCTTACGTTACCGCCTGTGGTTTGGCGATCCGCTCTGCCAGCCACTCAGCATCGCGCCAGGCGCCCCAGATGAAGGCCGACCCCCGGCAGGAAAGCCAGGGCAGGCCGACGAAATAGAGGCCGGGGATATCGCTGACGCCTTCGCTATGGCGCGGGAGGCCGTCCGGGCGGAAGGCGTCGATAGCGATCCAGCTGAAATCCAGCTCGAAGCCCGTGGCCCAGAGGATGGAAGTGATCCCTTCGGCCTTGAGGTCCAGCGTTCGGATCGGGTTGGTCACCGCAGGCGGCAGGGGCAGGAACTGGCGCGCCTCCGGCTCCTCCGGCAGGGTCAGACCCTGGGCCTCCGCATAGGCATCAGCCTCGTCCAGCACCGACAGATAGTTCCGGTCGCCATTTTCGATGTTGGTGGCCAGATCATTTGCGATATGCAGCGTGCCTTCGCGATACTCCCCCGACCGGCCAAGAAGCGTGACGCCCAGCGCGGCAAGGCGGCGGAAGTCCATCGTATGCCCGCCATAGGCCCCGCTGACCGCAATCGTCACATGCTCGGTCCCTGGGGTCGGGGCTTTCAGGTCCCATTTGCCCAGTTTCCCCAGCCACCAGACGAAATCCTGCCCCCGGTAGCGCCGGGGCGGCCGGTCGTGCGGGCCCACGGAAAGGAAGACCCGCCGCCCAGCACGTGCCAGCTCTTCCGCGATCTGCGCACCGGAAGAGCCTGCGCCGACCACCAGCACCGCGCCCGGTGGCAGAGCGGCGGGGTTCTTGTAGGCGTTGGAATGCAGCTGGGTGATGCCGGGATCGGTCACCACGGTCGGGATCACCGGCTTCTGGAACGGCCCGGTGGCGACGACCACATGGCGCGCCTCGATCACGCCTTGCGCAGTCGTGGCGCGGAACCCTTCGCCGTGCCGTTCCAGCCGGGTCACGGCAACGCCCGTGCGGATCGGCAAGTCACGCGCCTTGGCAAAGGTCTCAAAGTACCCGGCGACGGCCTCTTTGGGGGCGAAGGCCTCTGGGTCGATGTCGGAAAACTCCGCTTCGGGGAAGCGGTCATGCCAGGCCGGGCCGTTGGCGACCAGGCTGTCCCAACGTTCCGACCGCCAACGCTCGGCGATCCGGGCGCGCTCCAGCACCAGATGCGGCACGCCCCGCTTCGCCAAATGGGCCGAGGTCGCAACCCCCGCCTGCCCGGCCCCGATGACGAGGGTATGGATGGTCTCGATCATGCTTTCCGGCCCCCATTGGCGAAACTGTCCACGGTGGACATTTTCTGATTTCCTATTTTAATCATAGTGTTGGATGTGGGCATTAACGATTTCTTCATGGCTGGCGCCTACTCATCCCCTGGCACGCCGTAGGAGGGCGCCTGGGTCGGATCTTCGGCGCGCTGGACATAGGCGGCCATCTGCGGGGCATAGACCTCCCACGCCGCCCGCAGCATGCCGATGGGGTCATCCGCCCAGTCGATCCGCAGGTCTACCAGCGGCCAGTCCAGCCGGTCCGCAACCTTCAACCCAGCCGACCGCACCGGCCCCGCCTCGCCGCCCTTGGCAAGCCCAGCCTCCAGCGCCCGCAGCAGCCGTTCGCCAAGATGCCCCGCCGAAGTCTCAAAGGCTGCAACCATGGCCGCCGGAATCCCGGGGTCCCCCAGAAGGTTACCCCCGGCCGCACAGCCCATCCCCGTCGCCTCGCCCCAAAGGCCAAGCACCTGCGAGCCCGAATGGATCGCCACCCCTCCCGCACGGTCCACCACCAGAAGCTGGCGATATTCGATGTGCAGCCGCCCGCCGGTGACCGCCTTCAAGGCATCCCCGGCGGGCAACCCGTCCGCCAGCCGGTCCAGCACCAGTGGGCCCAGCGCCGGGTCGGTGATGTTCTGGCTTGCCACCGCCCCCACCCCCGCCCGCACATGGGCACAGCGCGCCGCGACGGCTGGGGATGAGGACGAAATCGCGATGCCGAACTGCCCCGTCTTGGCGCAGCGGGCGACGATGGAGAAGGTCATTTGCCGTCGTCCGGGATCACCGCGGTGCCATCAATCTCCACCAGCCAGCTTGGCCGGGCGAGCGCCGTCACCACCACCCCGGTTGAGACTGGATGCACCCCTTTGATGTATTCCCCCATCGTGCGGTAGACCGCCTCGCGGTGGCGGACGTCGGTCAGGTAGACCACGACCTTGCAAAGGTGGCTCATGTCGCCCCCTACCTCCTCCATCAGCTGCCGGATGTTCTGCATCACCTTGTGGGTCTGCTCTACCGGGTCATGGCTGCCGATGTCCTTGGCGGTGTCCAGGTCCTGCGGACACTGACCGCGCAGGAAGACGATCCGCCCCCGCGCCACGACGGCCTGGGCAAGGTCATTGTCCAGCTTCTGCTCGGGGTAGGTGTCCTTGGTGTTGAACTTGCGGTGGCGGAAGTGGGTCATGGTCGGTGTCCTTGTCAGGGTAGAAGCGACGCGCCGGGATCAAGTGCTGCGACCTCGCGGCGGAAGGTCAGGGTATCGCCCCGGTCGGGCATGTCGAGTGCTTCGGCCCAGGCGCGCCCGGCGTAGGTGGCCCAGGCGATGGGGCCGGGCGCAGCGGCATCGCCGATGAGCTTTAGCGACCTGAGGCCTTGGCTTTGCCAGTCGAGGGCATTGGTGGCGTGGAAAAGACCGTCATTCGGAGTGCGGGAAGTCACATAGACGACGGCTTCAGTCGGCAAGGTGGACTGGCGGCCCGTCCAGGTGCAGCCAAGCGTTATGTCCTTCGGACCAATGGCCTCCGGGGCTTTGCTGAAATGGAAGGTGAGGTCCAGATCCATCAGCCGGCGCATGATTGTGCCTTGCTCCAGCGTGTTGTCTGTCCATTCGGCGACTTTCACTGCGGGGGTGACGAAATGGACCTTGTTGCCCTTCTGGACGAGGAGTTCGGCAAGGACGGAGCCCATGTAGAAATGATCGTCGTCGTAAAGCGTGACGGTCAGGCCTTCGGGGATGCGGCCTGCCATCAGGTCATCGGGGGTGTAGAGGGGCATCGCCGGATCGGTGGGGACCCCGTGCAAATGAAGGCGTGCGACGGCATCGCGCCGCCAGGTGGCGCCGGTGGCGATGGCGACATGGTCCGCGCCAATCGCAAGGATATCTTCGGGCGTAAGGGGGCTGTCTCGATAAATTTCCACCTTCGGCATCGGCGCAAGTTGGCCGGTACGGTAGTCGGCGACGCGGCCCCAGGCGGAAAGGCCGGGAAGCTGACGCTCTTTGGCCACCCGACCGCCGAGGGTGGTGCTGGCTTCAGCAAGGGTGACCTTGTAGCCGCGTCTGGCAGCTTGCAGGGCGGCTTCCAGCCCCGTTGGGCCAGCGCCGACGATCAGGACGGACTCGCTAGGCCCCTTGGGCCGCGCACGGTCGGGGTGCCAGCCCTTGCGCCATTCCTCCATGAAGGCGGTGTTCTGGGTGCAGCGGCTGATCCCGCCCGTCATGTCGCCCGAGACGCAGATGTTGCAGCCGATGCATTCGCGGATGTCTTCGTAGCGGCCCTCTTCGACCTTTTTCGGCAGGAAGGGATCAGCGATGGAGGGTCTGGCGGCACCGATGAAGTCAAGGATGCCGGCCTTGATCTGGCGGACCATGGCGTCGGGGGATGTGAAGCGGCCGACACCGACGACGGGCTTGGTCGTGAGGTCCTTGATGCCCTTGACGAGGTCTTCCTGAGCGCCCTCTGGGGTGAAGCGGGAGGTGCCGGAGCACGCCTCCCACGTGCCATGCGCGAGGTCCCAAAGGTCGGGCAGGTCAGCGTGCATGCCAATGAAGTCGCGCAGTTCGGCGTTGGAAAAGCCGTGGGTTCCCGCCTCGTGAAGCGACATGCGCAGGGTGATGCCAAGCTCCCCTTTCGTGGTTTCGCGTGCATCCTCAACGATTTCGCGCAGGAACCTTGACCGGTTTTCAAGGCTGCCACCGTATTCGTCGGTGCGGTGGTTGGTGGCGCGGGAAAGGAAGTGCTGCAGGATGCCAAACCCGTGGGCGCCGTAAAGGCAGATCAGGTCAAAGCCCGCCTGCTGGCTGCGGCGGAAGGCGTTGCGGAACCAGCGGCGGAGGTCCTGGATGTCCTGCTTGTCCATCGTGCGGGCCTGGACGGGGTCAGAGGTGAAGGTCAGGATCGGGCCACCGGTGACGGCAAGCGGCACCTCGCGGCTGTAGAGGTTGGGGCCGTTGATGCCGGAATAGGCCAGCTGGATGCCTGCCAGCGCGCCTTGGGATTTCATCGCCTCGGCCATTCGTGCCAGGGCGGGGATATCCTTGTCCTCCCACAGATGCTGTTCGATGAAGGGTGTGATTTCCGAGGTCGGGTGAATCTCGGTCTGTTCGGTGAAGATCACGCCCCAGCCACCCTCGGCCTTGGTGCGGCGCATTTCGGTGACAGCCGAAGGGTCGCGGTAGCCGCCGCCGTTGCAATGCGGGACCTGGTAGAAGCGGTTCTTGGCGAGCTTCGGGCCGATGCGAAGCGGCTGGAACAGAATGTCGTGGCGAGGGTCGCGCATCAGAGGGGCCTCAGGTCGGCGGATTGGGTCGAAAGGCGGTCGGGGTCGCGGGGCGGAAGTTCGGCGATCAGAAGGGCGGGGGTATCCCCGGCCTGGGCCAGGACCTCGCCATGCGGGCCGGCGATGAGTGAGCCTCCCATATAGGTCAGGTCGCCTTCCGTGCCGCAGTAGTTGGCGTAGGCGATGCTGATGCCGTGGTTCGCGGCCATGGCGGGAACGGTATGGCGAACGACATGAGTGAAGGGCTGCATGTTGGCGGTGGGGGCCAGGATCACGGTCGCGCCACGGTCGGCGAGTGACTTGATATGCGGCGCAAATTCAATGTCGTAACAGATCAGGATTGCGGCGGTTTCGGTGCCCAAGCGGAAGGTGGGCAGGCTGTCACCGGGGGTATAAAGTGCACGTTCGCGGGGACCGTAAAGCTGGACCTTGCGGTAATTGCAGAGAAGCCCGCCGGCGGGGCTGAAGCAGGCGGCGGAGTTGTGGACGGTGTCGCCGTCGCGTTCGGCATAGCCGGTGACGAGTGTGACTTGCGCGGCCTTCGCGGCCTTGGCAAGGCGGTGCATGGGCGGGCTGTCGAGGGGGATCGCGCGGGCCGAGATGTCCGGCTGATTGTAGCCCTGAAGCCAAACCTCAGGCAGCACAAGGGCGGCAGCGCCCATCGTGGCGGCGGCCTGAAGGGCGGCCTCGGCCTGGGTGAGCGCGGCTTCAAGGTCTTGGGCGGGTGAGGTGCCCTGCCAGAGTGCGAGTTTCATATGGTGCTACCGGGGGCCAGCCCCCGGACCCCCGGGATACTTGTGGACATAGAATGGGGGCCGGTCTGTGCGGCCCCCCCGCTGTGGTCATTTCTTCAGGTTGGTCCAGATCGCGTCGTAGAGCTGCTGGGTTTCCTGGTCGCAGGCCTGGGCAAAGACGCCAGGGGTGATGCCTGCGGGCGGGTTGTTTTCCGGGCTGTTCTTGATTGCGTCATCCAGGAACGGCTCTACCCCCGTCACGCCAGAGGTATAGGCGGCGTAGTTCGTGACGGCGGCTGCATTTTCCGGCTCAAGCAGGAAGTTCATGAATTTCAATGCGTTGTCGCGGTTCGGAGCGTCTTTCAGAAGGACGACGTTGTCCATCCAGAGGACGTGGCCTTCCTTGGGGTAGGAATATTCGACATTCGCGCCCTCGGCCCGCGCCTTGGCGGAAAAGCCGTTGTAGATCATCCCCGCCGCCGCGTCGCCGCTGACGAGCACGTCCTTCGCGATGTCTGAGCCGAAGCTGGCCCAGTGCTGCTTGGCGTTCAAAAGCATGTCGTTCAGCGCCTTCAACTGCGCCCGGTCCTGCGTGCATTGCGGGATGCCGAGGTAGAGCGAGCCAAGGATCAGCACCTCATTCTGGCTGTCGAGAACGTTGATCTTGCCCTGCAGCTCGGCCGGCGGGTCGAACATGATGGCAAGCGAGGAGATGTCGCCCGCATAGACATCACGGTTCACGGCAAAGGAGGTAGAGCCCCACTGGTAGGGGATCGAATGTGTGCGGGCGGGGTCGAAGGGCACGTCCATCCACTGCGGCGCAATGTTGGCGTGGTTTGGCATCTCTTCGGGCGTGTAGCTGTCAAGCATGCCGTCGGCGGCCATGATGCCGACCATGAAATCGGCAGGGACGGCCACGTCGTACTGGCCAAGCTTCCCGGCCTTGAGCGCGGCAAGCATCGCTTCGTTGCTGTCGTAGGTGTCGATGGTGACGTCGATCCCTGTCTCGGCCTCAAACTTCTGGACGAGGTCTTCGGGGATGTATTCGAACCAGTGGTAGACCTTGAGCTCGCCTTCCGCGAAGGCGGGAGAGGCGAGGAAGGCGGTGGTCAGGAGAAGCTTTTTCATGTGGTTTTCCCTGGGGTTGCGGGCGCTTGGCGGCCCTTGCGGTTGATAAGGTAGGCGGCGGTCACGAAGAGGACGCTGACGAGAAGCATCAGCGTGGAAATGGCCATGATGTTGGGCTTGATGCCCTGCTTGACGCTGCCGAAGATGGCGGTCGGCAATGTCTCCATCCCCGCGCCTTTGACGAAGTTCGTGATGATGAAGTCGTCAAGGCTGATGATGAAGGCCAGAAGCCAGCCCGAGATCACCCCCGGCATGAGGAGCGGCAGAAGGATCAGGCGGAAGGCCTGGGCGCGGGTGGCGTAAAGATCACGGGCGGCCTGTTCGTAGGTGCCCTCTACCCCCTCAAGCCGGGCGGCGATGGGCAGGTAGGCGAAGGGGATGCAGAAGGTGATGTGGGCCAGAAGGATGGTCAGGTAGCCGGTGGTCAGGCCGATGGTCGAGAAGAAGATGAGGGTGGCCACGGCAATCACGATTTCCGGCACCATGAGGGGCAGGTTGATCAGCGCGAAACTCGCTTGCCGTCCGCGGAAGGGCCCCGCGCGCAGCATGGCGAGGGCGGCGGCGGTGGCGATGACGGTGGCGGTCGTCGCGGCGATCAGCGCGATGGTGAGAGAGTTCCAGGCGGCTTGGCCGAAGCGTACAGCCTCAGGCCCCGTGAAGACATCGGTGTACCAGCGCAAGGAAAAGCCACCCCATTCGGTGATCGAGGCGGAGCCGTTGAAGCTGTAGACCGCGACGACGGCGAGGGGGGCGTAGAGGACGACGAGGCAGAGGATCGTCAGCGGAAGAAAGCCGGGATAGTAGCGGACGCCTTTCATCGCGTGGCCCCACGGGTTTGGGCGCGGGCGTAGAGGAGGAGGACGATCAAGACGAGCGTCATCAGGATCATCGCGACGGCCGCGCCGAAGGGCCAGTCGCCTTGGCTGCCTTTGAACTGCTCATCAATAAGACTGCCGATCATGAAGGTCTTCGCCCCGCCCAGAAGGTCTGGCGCAAGGAAGGCGCCGAGGGACGGGACGAACACCAGGATGCAGCCGGCAATGATGCCGGGCTTCACCACCGGCAGCACGATTTCGCGCAAGGTGGCCCAGCGGCTGGCGTAAAGGTCGGCGGCAGCCTCGGACAGGGCGAAGTTGTAGCGCTCAACCGCGGCGTAGATCGGCAGGACCATGAAGGGTAGATAGCTGTAAAAGAGCCCCAGTTGCACGGCGAGGTTGGTGTTCACCAGCGGAAGGGGGCCGTCGATCAGGCCGATCGCCATCAGGCTTTCGTTCAGGGGGCCGTTGTCGCGGATCAGGAACTTGAGGCTGACCGTCCGGATCAGAAGGTTGACCCAATAGGGAATGGTGATGAGGAACAGCCAAAGGCCACGTGTCTGCGCGGGCCTTGTGGCGATGAACCAGGCGGTCGGGAAACCGATCAGCAGGCACAGGATCGTCGCCAGCCCCGCCTGCCAGATCGAACGCCAGAAGATGTTGATGTAGGTCCATTCGATCTGCGCAGGTTCATCCCCGAAAAGGCCGCGCGTGACGAAGAACTGGTCATAGGCGGCAAGGGTGAAGTCCCAGATGACACCGCCCCGGAACTCTTTCGTCAGGAAGGAATAGACCGCCATCAGAAGGACGGGCAGGACCATGAAGATCCCGATCACCGCCCAGGTCGGCAGAAGGAGCGGGCCGATCAGGCTGCGATAGCCAGTATCGCTGGCGGACGGGGGGATGTTTCCAGGGCCGGCCATCAGTCGGCCAGAAGGCGGGCTGCGCCTTCCTCCAGATGCAGGCCGATGCGTTGGCCGGGGTCGGGTGGGGTGGTGCGTGCGGCGTTCTGCAGCCGGAGGGTGATGGGCTGGCCGCCCTCAAGATGTGCGATGACCTGCAGGTCGGTGCCAAGGTAGACCACCCGGTCAACGGTGGCGGTCAGGTCGGCCTCGGGCGAGATGGTCAGGCGTTCGGGACGGATCGACAGGTGGTGCTTGCCGGTCGTTGTGCTGGCCGAGGGGCAGGTGATCCGGTGGCCGCCGGGAAGGGTAAGGGTGGCGCGACCTTCAGACACGGAGTCAACGTCGACCTGCAAAAGGTTTGTCTCGCCGATGAAGTCGGCCACGAAACGGTTGACGGGGGCCTCGTAAATGTCTCGCGCGGTGCCGGTCTGCTGGACGCGGCCGTTCGACATCACGGCGATGCGGTCGGACATCGTCAGCGCCTCTTCCTGGTCGTGGGTGACGAAGACGAAGGTGATGCCAGTGTCTTCTTGCAACTGCTTCAGCTCCACCCGCATCGCCTGGCGCAGCTTGAGGTCGAGGGCTGAGAGCGGCTCGTCCAGAAGGAGGACCTTTGGGGCCGGTGCAAGCGCGCGGGCAAGCGCGACGCGCTGCTGCTGGCCGCCAGAAAGCTGGGCAGGCATGCGGTCGGCAAACTGCGACAGGTGCACCATTTCCAGCATCTTGCCCGCCCGGGCGTGGCGGGTTGCGGCATCGACGCCCTGCATCTTCAGCCCGAAGGCGACGTTTTCCAGCACGGTCAGATGCGGGAAAAGGGCATAGTTCTGGAAGACTGTGTTGACCGGGCGGTGGTTCGGCTCCAACCGGGCGATGTCCTGGCCGAACAGGCGGATCTCACCCGAGGTGATCGTCTCGAACCCAGCGATCAGTCGCAAAAGGGTTGTCTTGCCGCACCCAGAGGGCCCGAGGAGGGTGAAGAACTCATTATCCGCAATCGCCAGCGACACGCCATGCAGCGCGGTGACCGGGCCGTAGGATTTGACAGCATCGCGGATGTCGACGGCAATGGACATGCGCCCTCCATACCCCCAGAATGGGCAGGATCAGGCTAATCTACGCCGGTTCGGGGGGTATATACCCCCAATGAGGTATCCGAAGGTGCAGGCGCTGCCCAATCTTGCTGAGGGTCGGCTGGCCGAGGCGATCACCCGCCTTGGTCGCGACGGGTTCGAGGCGGTGCTGTGGGAGCTGTTCCTAGCCGTCGCGCGGCCCGACAACCTGATCATCCTGGCCTACCGCGATGCGGGGCCGCCCCTGGTCCTTTATCGTCGGTTCAACCAGCCGCAGGTCTTTGCCGAACTGGACCGGACCTATCTGGCGGGCGCCTTCCGGCTGGACCCCTACTTTGATCTGCACCTTCAACGCGCGCCGGATGGGCTTTACCGGCTGCGCGACATCGCGCCGGATGCGTTTCACCGCAGCCGATACTTCATCGAATACTACGACCAGACCACGTTGCAGGACGAACTGACCTTTGTCGTCTCGCCTGAGCCGGGGGTGTCCTTGAACCTGTGCCTTGGGCGGGACGCGACCTCGGGCCGGGTGTTCACTCCGGCCGAGGCGGAGTGTTGCCAGCGGCTGGCGCCGGTGGTCGCGGCGCTGGCGCTGGCGCATTGGCGGGGGATCGCACAAAGCGTGGGGCCGGCCGAGGATACGGCGGCAGTTCTGGCGCAATCGGCGGCGCGGCGGCATGGCATTTCCCTTTCGCCCCGGCAGGCGGAGGTGGCACTTCTGATCCTGCGGGGACATTCGACGGTATCGATCAGCCTGCGGCTCGGCCTGTCACCGCAGACGGTGAAGGTGTTCAGGAAGCAGCTTTACCAGCGCTGTGCCATCACCTCGCAAGCCGAGTTGTTCGCGCTGATGCTGCCCTTGTTGAAAGAGCCGTGACGGGCGGCCTCAGCAGAGGACTTTGCGGTGGCGATGACCGGGGCCGCCCTCGCTGCCCCGGTCCACCTGAGGAAGAGGCGGTTCTCAACGGCCCAGTGTCTGCACCACAAGATCGGCGGCGGCCGCGCCGGAAAACTGCTGCTGGCCGGTGATGAGATTGCCGTCGCGCAGCGCAAAGGCCTTGAACATCGAATTCACGACAAAGTTGGTGCCTTCCAGCTTCTTCGCCTCTTCCTCGATCCAGAAAGGCTGGATCTTCCGGCCCACAAAGCTGTCGGCGAATTGTTCTTCGCTGTTGGCAAAACCGGTCCAGGTCTTGCCCTTGACCAGAAGATCGCCGTTCGAGAGGCGCGTCTTCAAGAGGATGCAGGTGCCGTGGCAAACGATCGACACGATCTTGCCTGCCTCATAGGCCTTTGCCACGAATGCATGCAGCGCGGTGTCGTCGATCATCGTGACCATGGGCGACTGGCCACCCGCAACGAACACCGCGTCATAGGCGGTGGGGTCCACCTCGGCGATGGATTTCGTGCCCTTCAGAAGGGCCGCGTGCTTTTCCGACGTCTTGAAGCCGAGCGAAATCAGGTCATGGGCGGAATAGCCCGACTGGTCCTCGGGGTCGGAAAACCCATCGGCCACCAGATCGCCGCCCTTGGGCGAGACGATCTCGATCTCGTACCCGGCCTCCGAGAACGTCCAGTAGGGGTGGGTAAGTTCCGCCCACCAAAAGCCAACGGGCCAGCCGGTGGTGGGCGATATGCCGGGGTTGCCGGCGATCATCAGCACTTTCTTTTTGCCGTAAGTGTCGATGGCAGCGGACATTGTCGTTTCCTTTCAGAGAGTTTTGGATCGTGGGTAAATGAAGCGCGCGATGAGTGGCGTCAGGCGGGGCATGATCACGTAGGTCATCAGCACGACCTGAATGCACACAGTGGCCAGCACGCGCAGCGGCAGCGGCCATCCGGTCATCAGGGGCCCAAGTGTCAGGTTCAGCACCAGGACCAGCGTGAAGACGACCGCGATAAGCACCAGCGCCATGCGGTGCGGGCTGGGTTGCGGAACGCGGGTCCCTGGTGGCGGGTCGAACCAGAACTCGAGACCAGTCATCCGCTCCCAGGCCGCATCAGCGGCGAACAGGGGTGCGGCCTCGGCCAGCATCCGTTGCCGAAAGGCGGAGCGTTCGAAGGCATCGAGGTGGTCCACGCTGTCAAAGCGAAAGACGCTGCGGTAGTCGCCCCCGGCACTCGCCGGGCGGTGAAATTCGGCCCCGAGGTAGCCCGTGAACTCTGCGGCTGCCCCTTGGGTCAGGCGCTGCAACCAGGCCTCATAGTCCTTTTCACGCCCGGGCCTGACCTTGCGGCGCACGACGATGGTGACAGGTTCGGTCATGGCGCGACTACAGGCAGATCGTACCAGTCGGGTTTCGACTGTTCCCACAGGTTCCGGATGATCCGCTTTCCCGAAGGCCCGTCGATCAGTCCGGCCGAAACCAGCCAGCGCCCTGCGGCGGTAATCTCCTTGACCACGCGCGCCCCGCAAGTGCCGCAAAAGGCGCGGCGCGCGGCATCAGAGGATTGATACCAGACCAGCGACGCCTCTCCCGTCACGACGATGTCGGCGCGGGGTGCTGCAAGGAACGCATTGAAATTGCCATGCATCTTCTGGCAGTCGCTGCAATGGCAGGCCAGCACCCCGGCGGCGCTGGCGGGTAGTGCGATGTGAACGCTGCCGCAATGGCAACTGGCGGTCAGTATCTCGGCCATGGTTCAGCCCTCCACCGCTGCGAAAGCCCAGTTGCGGCCCTTACCCCGGACCAGGGCCTGGTTGATCCAGACCATGGCGAAGGGTTCCAGCAGGCGGGCCTTGGTGATGTCGCCCGCGTCCAACGCGGCAAAGCCGAGGTCGGTCAAGAACGTTGCCACTTGCGCCTTCGCGCCGTTGTCATTGCCGGCCATGAACATGACCGGGCGCTGCGGGAGAGTGTCGTTCTTGGCCATGATCTCGGCACCGACGCTGTTCAGCGTCTTGACCACATGCGCGCCCGGAAGCCAGCCTTGGACGATCTCGCCGCCCGACGTGCTGTGTCCTACGGTCAGACCAAGCGCGCCGCCAACCATGCCCAAAGGGTTCATGCAGTCGATGACGGTTTTACCGGTGAGCGGGCCAAGCGCCTTGACTGCGGTTTCGGCCGCCCCCCACGGCAGGGCGAGGACGATAAGGTCAGCCTCTGCCACCGCCGCTGCGGGCCGCTTCGTGACAGCACCCGTCGCAGAGGCCAGCGCTGCGATATGCGCTGCCTGCGGGTCACGCGAGCCCAGAGCCACATCGTGACCCTTGCCCTTCAGTCCCCGGGCGATCGCGCTGCCGACCTTGCCGGTGCCGATGATGGCGACGCGCATTGCAATTTCTCCTTGCTTCATTCGTTGAAGCAGAGATATGCGGTTAGTGAAAGAAATGGTAATGAATAACCATCATGTCTGAGTTAAGCACATCAGAACTCCGCCGACTGGATCTGACCTTGCTTCTGGTTTTTCTGGGGCTCTTGCGGCACCGCAAGGCACTGGATGTGGCGGCGGAACTGGGCCTTACGCAGTCTGCGATCAGCCAGTCCTTGCGGCGCTTGCGCGACATTTTCGGGGACGAGTTGTTCCTGCGCCGTCCGCATGGGATGGAGCCCACAGCCACCGCGTTGGCGCTTGAAGCCCCGGTTTCCGCTGCCGTTGATGCCCTGCGAGGGGCGCTGGGAGCGGCGCGGAGCTTTGAGCCTGCAACGGCAACCGGTCTTGTGCGCGTGGCGGCACTTGATGCCGAACAGGCCGTCCTGATTCCGCCACTGGTCGCGCGCCTCAGCCGGCTGGCCCCCGGCCTGACCCTTTCTGTCCTGCCCCTTGGGCGCGGGGCGGCAATGGAGGCCATGGCCGAAGGGCGGGCCGATCTTGCGCTGGGCTATGTCTGGGAGTTGCCGGATACCATCTTCGGCGAGACGCTCTACGACGAGTCCTTTCTCGTTGCAGGTCGCCCCGAAGCGTTGCCCCAAGCCCCCCACATCAGCCTTGACGACTACTGTGCCGCCGATCACGTCCTGATTTCGCCGGGCGGCGATCTGCGCGGGGTGGTCGATGATCAACTGGCTGGGATGGGCCAAAGCCGCCGGGTCATCCTTGGCCTTCCGGCGTTTCTTCCTGCCCTTGCCGCCGTCGCGGCCTCTGGTGCGCTTGTGACCTTGCCCGCCCGCGTCGCACGTGCCTTTGCGCCCGGTTTCGGGCTCGTCACGGCAGAGCCACCGATCACGGTGCGACGGTTCCCGGTGTCGGTGTTCTGGCATCGACGCAACGATAGCGACCCAAAGACGACATGGATCAGACAGCAACTTCGCGACGTCACGCGCTGAGCATTGGGACTACCCTCCCTGCCCCATGCTGGCTTTACCGCACATCGGCAGGGCCCGCGCCCCCACCGGCCCTTGGCAGCACCAACGGGCAGCTTTCGGCATATCCGAGAACATTGTCGTCGGGACGGAGGTGTCGGCAGCACGTCACCGATACGGTTCAACCAGCTGGCGCAGGTTGACGCGGGCGCGCAGGCGGGTGGCCAAAAGATACATTCCGCCGATCTTGCGGTGCAGAAACAGCGTTTCGGCCGGTGGGACATGCATCAGGTCACGTTCCGTCCCCAGGGCAAGGCCCATGTCGCGCAGGCGGTCCAGCAGATCGGACTGGGCGAAATCAAACGGGCTGTCCTGACGCAGCGGGTCGATCGCAAGGTCGAACATCTGCTGGATCAGATCCTGATGGTGCGGGGCTGTGTCGGGCCCGAAGTAGCCGATCTGCAGCATCGCCGCGCGGACTGCGGCAGCGTCCCAGTCGAGTGCCGCATTCAAGAGCGCGCGAAAGGCCGCTGCAAGGCCCGGTTCCACGGGCCGCACGGCACCAAAATCCAGAAGCACGATGCGCCCGGTCGCCGTCTCTACGCGGTAGTTGGCAAGGTTGGGGTCCGTCTGCATCGCGCAGAAGGTGAAAAGCTCGCGCAGGACAAGGTCAATCAGACTGGCAGCGGCGCGGTCCCGCACCACCTGCGGCGCGGCTTCCAGCGTCTCGATCGGCTGACAGTCAAGGTAGGTCATCGCCAGAACCTGCCCGGTGCTTAAATCTTCCTGCAATTCGGGAAGCACGAAGTCAGCTGACCCAGAAAGAAGGTTGGAGAACCGGCGCAGATGGCCCGCTTCGGCCAGATAGTCCGCCTCTTCGCGCAGTTGCGCCTTGGCGGCGGCAAGCAGTGGGCTGATGTCCATCCCTTTCGGCAAAAGGCCCGGCAGGCGCATGAGGGCGGCGATGTTGTCCACATCGCTGTCGATGCTGGCGCGAACGCCCGGATATTGCACCTTGATCGCCAAGAGGCGCCCGTCTCGCGTTTCCGCCCGGTGAACCTGCCCGATGGAGGCGGCCGCGAACGGCCTGACATCGAACTTGCGAAACCGCGCCAGCCAGCTTGTCCCCCATTCGGCGTTCAGCACATCGCGCAACTGGTTTGGCGGCATAGGGCGGGCGTCATCGCGCAAGGTGGCGAGGATTGCCGTCAGTTGTGGCGACAGCACAATGCCACTGTCCATCGAAAGCATCTGACCAAGCTTCAAGGCGGCCCCTCGCATGTGGGACAGGCCGTTGGTCAAACGCAGCGCATTTGACGGCGTCAGCAAAAGATTGGGAAGCGCCGGTCTTTGGCCTTTGGCCATCTGGCGCAGGCCGCCGCCGATCACCCCCCCGGCAATGCCGGCAACGATGCCGCCCATATGCAACATGCGCAGCCCACGACCGCTTGGCACGGGGGCACCAGGTTTTTCCGATGGATCGTCGTTCATGCCGTGCGACTGCTTTCGTGCTGGCAGCTAGAGGTGGCGCAAGACACCGGATCGTCAAAGCCAAACTGCGGCTGTCGTCGAATTGCCTGGGCAAAACGCCTTTGGCCTGCAGTGGCACTTGAAAGTCGACAAAGCGGTCTTCGAATCCCCCGCTACGCGCCATGGCCGCACCTTCCTTTACGGAAAGCTGAATTTCTGCGCTGCAGCGTCGCTTCGACGCCAAAGTATTGGGCATTTCGCCCGAGGTCGCCCGACAAACCGGTCCGCCGCGTCGAGCAGATTGATCGCTGCCCGGAATATGCGCCCCTAAGGCTTGCCTGGGTTGGTCCAGGCGATCCGAGACGGACAGCGGAAGACAGAGGTTCTGGCCACTGGACGTCTTGGAGGAAGAAACGCGCAGCCCGGCTTGGATTGACCCCACAATGGTTGGGGGGGACCGCCGGGCGCTTACAGGGGGACTATAAATGAAACTGTCCAGACGTACTCTGCTGGCATCCGGCATCGCAGCGCTTGCCATGCCAAAAGCCACTTTCGCGCAGGCCGAAACCATCAAGGTTGGCGTGCTGCATTCGCTGTCGGGTACGATGGCGATTTCGGAAACCACGCTGAAAGACACGATGCTGATGCTGATTGAACAGCAGAACGCCAAGGGCGGTTTGCTGGGCAAGCAACTGGAAGCGGTCGTCGTTGACCCGGCGTCGGACTGGCCGCTGTTCGCCGAAAAGGCGCGTGAACTGCTGACCGTCTCGAACGTCGATGTGATGTTCGGCTGCTGGACGAGCGTCAGCCGCAAGTCCGTGCTGCCCGTGATCGAAGAGTTGAACGGCCTCCTCTTCTACCCGGTCCAGTACGAAGGCGAGGAATCGTCGAAGAACGTGTTCTACACCGGCGCCGCGCCGAACCAGCAGGCGATCCCGGCGGTGGACTACTACCTTGAGGAGCTTGGGGTCACCAAGTTCGCGCTTCTGGGCACGGACTATGTCTACCCGCGCACCACGAACAACATCCTTGAGGCCTACCTGATCTCCAAGGGCATCCCGAAGGAAGACATCTTCGTCAACTACACCCCGTTCGGCCATTCGGACTGGTCCAAGATCGTGGGCGACGTCGTGGCCTTGGGCGCGGACGGCAAAAAGGTCGGCGTCATCTCGACCATCAACGGCGATGCGAACATCGGCTTCTACAAGGAACTGGCTGCCGCTGGCGTCACCGCTGACACGCTGCCCGTCGTCGCCTTCTCGGTCGGTGAGGAAGAGCTTTCGGGTCTGGATACCACCAACCTGGCCGGTCATCTGGCCGCCTGGAACTACTTCATGTCGGCCGACACCCCGGAAAACGCGGCCTTCATCGCGGCGTGGAAGGCCTTCATCAAGGACGACGCCCGCGTCACGAACGACCCGATGGAAGCGCATTACATCGGCTTCAACATGTGGGTGAATGCGGTCACTGCCGCAGGCACGACCGAGGTTGACGCCGTCAGTGCCGCCATGATTGGCCAGGAGTTCCCGAACCTGACCGGGGGCGTGGCCAAGATGCTGCCGAACCACCACCTGACCAAGCCCGTCCTGATCGGCGAGATCCGCGCCGATGGCCAGTTCGACATCATCAGCCAGACCGAACCCGTCCCCGGCGACGCCTGGACTGACTATCTGCCGGAATCGGCTGTGCTGGAGGCCGACTGGGCCGAGTTGAAGTGCGGGATGTACAACACCGAGACGTCGACCTGCGTCCAGCTGAAGTCGAACTACTGACCCCAGCCGGGCAAAGGGCTGTGGGCAGCCGCCTGCCCCCTACCCCCCCTTCGTGGGGAGGGGATGGGGATGGGGGGCTCTCCCGGCAGACGCCACGTCTTACACTCCTCCCCCCTCCACCAAAGGGGGGAGGGAAGCTGTCTCTCATGACACCCCCCGTTCAACGCCCGGAACCTTCATGCGCCTGACCGCCTGCATCCTTGCGGCCATCCTCTGGTTTGCGCCATCATTGGCCATCGCGCAGGACGCCAACGCCATCGTCACCGAGAACCGTGCGCAGATCGAAAAGCCGTCGCGTCAGACCATTGGCCCGGTGATTGCCGCCCTCGCCGCCAGTGGCGACCCGATGGCTGACGATATCCTGACCGCTTGGGAAGACCGGCGGCTGGTGATCCGGAAATCCGACCAGGCGATGTTCATCGCAGTGCCCGAGGGCGACGGTTTCGCTCTGACTGCCCTTGATGGCACTGCCGCGGGCACCGCTGTCGCGGCCGATCTGACCGCATTGAAACCCAATGCCGGGGTGCGGGGCCTGATTGCGACCGTGCTGGTCCAGTTCACGCTGTCGGACCCCGACCCCGCCATCCGTGCCGAAGCGCTGGCGTCGATCGCCCGCGACCCGACCGCTGAAGCGCTGGAACCGCTGCGCGCCTCGCTCGTATCCGAAGCGGACCCCGCGCTGAAGGCGCAAAAGGAACGGCTGGAGCGTTTCCTGACCCTGCGCTTTGATGCCGACCCCGCCGCCCGTGTGGCCGCAATCGAAAGCCTTGGCACAGACACATCTCTGGACGTGCGGGCCGCACTGAACCCGCTGGTTGCCACAAAGCGCATTGCATCGCTTGGTGACCCGCCCGGCAATCTGGCCCGGACGCTGACCCCCGGAACTGACCTGACCGCTGTTGAGGCGTATGACATCCTTGTCGCAGCCTCGCTTGCCCCCGCCCGCCTGACCCTGGAAGACCAGCGCACGGCGTTGTTGGCCAACATCGTGAATGGCAGCGTGGGCGGTGTCCCGGTGGCCGACCTTGACACGCAAGAGGCCCGCAACCGCGCTTACACCGCGCTGGAGGTCGCCGGAACGGTTCCAACGGCTGCGACCGATGACGAAGTGACCGCCGCCCTTGCCGCCCACAGCTTCCATGAGGTCTATGTCGAACCTGACGCGACGGTCACCTCGGCGGCCACCGCCACCCTTGCTGCCATCGACCGGAAAGTCGCGTTCATGCAGGCCGCCGACCTTGGCCTTGATGCGCTTTCGCTGGCCGCGATCTTCTTCCTGGCGGCCATCGGCCTTGCCATCACCTTCGGCGTGATGGGCGTAATCAACATGGCGCATGGCGAGTTTATCACCATGGGCGCCTATACCGGCTTCGTCGTCCAGCTTTTCATCCCCGACTACACCCTCTCCATCCTCGTCGCGCTGCCATTGGCTTTCGCCGTCACCTTCGGCGCGGGCGTGGCGATGGAGCGTCTGGTCATCCGCCACCTCTACAAACGCCCGCTGGAGACGCTGTTGGCCACCTTCGGCATCTCTATCGCGCTGCAGCAGATCCTGAAGAACGTCTTTGGCACCCAGGCCCGCCCGCTGACTGCCCCAGGCTGGCTTGATGGCGCGTTGGAGTTCAATGATGTCGTCTCGATCAGCTACATCCGCATCGCAATCTTCGTGCTGGCGCTGATCTTCCTTGCCTTCTTCCTCTACCTCATGAAGCGCACCCGTCTTGGCCTTGAGGTCCGCGCCGTGACGCAGAACCCGGCGATGGCCGCCAGCATGGGCATCAACCCTGACCGGATCAACATGCTGACCTTCGGCCTAGGGTCCGGCATCGCCGGTATTGCCGGCGTTGCCATCGGGCTTTACGCCAAGGTCACGTCGGAAATGGGAGCGGACTACATCGTCCAATCCTTCATGACGGTCGTGGTTGGCGGCGTCGGCAACGTCTGGGGCACCTTGGCCGGGGCGACGATGATCGGGTCCCTGCAGAAGGTGATCGAGTTCCTGAACCCCTCGAACACCCTGGCGGCTCAGACCTACATGATCCTGTTCATCATCCTTTTCATCCAGTTCCGCCCCCGAGGGATCATCGCCCTTCGCGGACGCGCGGCGGGAGACTGACATGACCCGTCGCAGCTTCTTCGCCCGCAACCCCTCGGCGCTGATTTTCATCGCCTGTCTGGCGGTGTTCACCCTCGCTGTCACCCTCATGTCAGAAGGGTATGGCGCAGGCTTCATCTCCACTTCGTTCGTCAAGACCCTTGGCAAGACCCTTTGCCTTTGCCTCGTTGCCTTGGCGATGGACCTGATCTGGGGCTATGCGGGCATTCTCAGCCTTGGCCACATGGCGTTCTTTGCCCTTGGTGGCTACATGATCGGCATGTGGCTGATGTATGCCCGGACAGAAGAAATCGTGGTCACCGCCCTTGCCCAAGGGGGCCTGCCCGCAACACCGGAAGAAATCCAACAAGGCATTGCGACACAGATTTTCGGAGTCGTCGGTTCCTCCGATCTGCCAGCGATCTGGTCCTTTGCCCATTCGCTGCCCTTGCAGCTGATCCTTGCCCTTGCGGTGCCCGGCCTTCTTGCCCTTGTCTTCGGCTGGCTAGCGTTCCGGTCGCGCGTGACCGGCGTCTACCTGTCGATCCTGACGCAAGCGATGACCCTCGCCCTCGCGCTTTACCTCTTCCAGAACGACTCGGGCCTGCGCGGGAACAACGGCCTTTCAGGCCTGCAGAACTTGCCCGGCCTTGGTGACACGGCGCAGGACCTCGTCTCGATCTGGTTCTTCTGGGCTTCCGCGCTCGCCCTTGGCCTTGGGTATCTTGCGCTTTCGTGGCTGGTGTCCGGCAAGTTCGGATCTGTCGTCCGTGCCATCCGGGATGATGAGGCGCGGGTGCGGTTCCTTGGCTATCCGGTAGAGGTCTACAAGCTTTTCCTCTTTACCCTTACCGCCCTGATCGCGGCGCTGGCCGGGGTCCTTTACTACCCGCAGGCAGGCATCATCAACCCGGCCGAGCTTGCGCCCATTGCCAGCATCTACCTTGCTGTCTGGGTCGCGATCGGCGGGCGCGGGCGGCTTTACGGGGCGGTCCTGGGCGCGGCATTCGTGTCGCTGCTGTCGTCGCTGTTCACTTCTGGCAGGTTGCCGGACATTCCGCTTGGGCCGGTGTCCTTGAACTGGGTCGACTGGTGGCTGGTGATCCTGGGGCTTTCCTTTGTCGCCGTCACCCTCTTTGCGCCGAAGGGCATCGGCGGCCTGTTCGACCGGTTCCAGCATATCGGCTCGCCGGACCGAAAAGGCGCACAGCTTGGGCCTGACGACGGGTCGTTGCAGGAACAGGAGGCGCAGAAATGAATGCCCTTCTGGAAGTCTCTGGCATATCGGTCACATTCGACGGCTTCCGCGCGATCAACAACTTGTCGTTCAGCATCGACGAGGGAGAGTTGCGCGCGATCATCGGCCCGAACGGCGCGGGCAAGACCACCTTCATGGACATCGTGACCGGCAAGACGAAACCGGACGCGGGAACGGTCACATTTGGGGAACGCTCCATCTCACTTCTGGGGATGAACGAAGCCCGCATTGCCCGGGCCGGTGTGGGCCGCAAGTTTCAACGCCCGACAGTGTTTGAGGATCAGACAGTCGAAGCCAACCTGATCCTGGCGCTCAAGGCCAATCGCAGCCCCTGGCGCGTGCTCTTCTGGTCGCCCAAGGCGGCCGACATGGCGCGTGTGCAGGACCTTGCCACCGAGGTCGGCCTTGGTGACCAGTTGCAGCGTAAATCCGGAGAGTTGAGCCATGGTCAGAAGCAATGGCTTGAGATCGCCATGTTGCTGGCGCAAGAGCCCCGGTTGCTGCTGGTTGACGAACCGGCGGCCGGCATGACCCCGGCCGAACGTGAGCAGACGACAACCCTGCTGGTCAGCCTGGCGAAGACGCGGGCGGTGGTGGTGGTTGAACATGATATGGAATTCGTGCGCCGCCTGAACTGCCGCGTCACGGTGCTGCATGAAGGGTCTGTGCTGGCCGAAGGATCGATTGACCATGTCACACGCGATCCGCAGGTGATCAGCGTTTATCTGGGGCGGGGATGATGCTGGAGACCAATGGCCTGACCCTGCACTACGGCGGCAGCCAGATCCTGCACGGCATCGACTTTGCCGCGAAGCTGGGCGAGGTGACCTGCATCCTTGGACCAAACGGGGTGGGAAAGACCTCTTTCCTGAAAGCCCTTGCGGGAACACATCCGCGATCGGGCGGGACGGTGACCTTGGACGGGGAAACCCTGCCCGTCGCGCGCCCGCAAGACATGGCGCGGCGCGGTCTGTCGGTGGTGCCCCAGGGCCGGATGATCTTTCCGCTTTTGACAGTGCGCGAAAACCTTGAGACCGCGTTTGCCGTCCTGCCGAAGGCCGACCATGGCATTCCGGATGAGGTCTTTACTCTGTTTCCCATCCTCAAGGACTTTCTACACCGACGGGGTGGCGACCTCTCGGGCGGCCAGCAGCAGCAACTTGCCATCGCCCGGGCACTGATCATGAAACCAAAGGTGCTTTTGCTTGATGAGCCGACAGAAGGCATTCAGCCCAACGTCATCCAGCAGATCGGCCATGTGTTGGAGTATCTGAAGGCAAAGGGCGACATGGCGATCATCCTGGTCGAGCAATACTTCGAATTTGCCTACGGCCTGGCTGATCAGGTCTATGTCTTCCGGCGCGGGTCGGTTGCAGCCTCGGGACGGGCGGCGAGCTTTGACAAGGACGCGCTGCGGGCCGCCGTTTCGGTCTAAGACGACGGCGGCACGGCCTTGGGCTTTAGTAACATCTGCTTCAGCTTGAACATCGGCTTGCCTCCTGTCGTCCGTTTCGGTTGACGCATCGACCGAAGGGCCCGATAACTGCATGGCTTTTCGAAGAAAATCCCAAAATTGCCGCAGATGCGGAAGATGGTCACGGCATGGATGTGATTTCCCTTGTCGGCATTGTTGCCGCGCTGTTCATTGTCATCAGCCTGAGTGAACCTCTGGCTGCGTGGTCACGCCTGCCCTACACCGTGGTCCTGGCCATTCTGGGCACTCTGATCGGGGTGGCTGGGGCCTATTTATCCCGTAGTGGCCCCACATCGCCTGATCTTGCCGCCGACCTTGGCCCGGTGGTCGATGCGTTCGAGATCAGCATCAAGGCCAATGTCTTTCTTTATGTCCTTTTGCCGACGCTGGTGTTTCAGGTGGCTTTGGGGCTGAATCTGCGGCGGATGCGGGAAGATTGGGTCCCGATCCTGGTGATGGCGGTGCTTGCGGTGATCGTGGCCACCTTTGCCATCGGCCTTGCCTTGCAGCCCTTCACAACCTTGCCGTTGGTCGCCTGCCTTTTGCTGGGGTCGATCGTTGCCACCACGGACCCGTCCGCGGTCGTCTCTATCTTTCGCAGCATCGCGGCCCCGCAGCGCCTCTCGCGACTGGTGGAGGGGGAAAGCCTGCTGAACGACGCGGCCGCCATCGCCTTGTTTGGCTTCTTCCTGACCTTTGTCATGCAAGGCGTGCCGAACCCGACCCTGCGAGAAGGGCTGGTCGGATTCCCGATCCAGATCCTTGGCGGGGTCGCGGCAGGCTGGTTTCTTGGGCGGCTGTGCCTGTCGGTGCTGGGTTGGCTGGGGCGCTATCCGCTGGCGCAGGTGTCACTTAGCGTGGCGCTGCCCTATTCCGCCTATCTGTTTGCCGATCAGGTCTTGGGGGTATCCGGCGTCATCGCGGTGGTCATGGCGGGCATGACGCTGAATTATCTTGGGCCCGGCCGCATGTCGCCCACCAACTGGACCAACTTGCGCGAAGTCTGGGATGTTCTGGCACATTGGTCCGGGGCGCTGATCTTCCTTTTGGCTGCCTTTCTGGTGCCGCGCCTTCTGACGGACCTTCAGCCTTACGATCTGCTGCTGATTGCCGTGGTGGTCGTTGCAGCAACCGCTGCGCGGCTTTTCATTCTTTCCGTCGTGCTTCCCCTTCTGACCGCGTTGCGACTTTCGCCGCGCGTGGACCAGCCCTACCGTGTGGCCATCCTGTGGGGCGGTTTGCGAGGCGCTGTCACGCTGGCGCTGGCGCTGGCCGTTTCGGAAAACGTGCTTGTCCCGGAGGCCGTGAAACGTCAGGTCGGTATCCTTGCCACCGGCTTCACGCTGTTCACTTTGCTGGTTCAAGGCACCACGCTGCGCTGGGTCATCTCGCTTCTGGGACTGGACAAGCTGGCCCCGCTGGACCGTGCGCTGTCAAACCAGGTGATCGCGGTGGCCCTGCAGAACGTGCGCGAAGAGGTCGCCGAGACCGCTCGCAATCATGAGCTGACCCATGAGATTGTCCGGTCCGAGGCAAAGCGCTTTGCCGCCCGCCTCGACAGTGCGATGCAGAAGGCGGAAGCTGCAGATGACATAGCCGACAAGGACCGCATCACGCTGGGGCTTGTCGCCCTTGCCGGGCGCGAGCGGGACATGATCCTTGAGGCGTTTCGCGAACAGCTGATTTCCACCCGTCTGGCCGAACAGATGCTGTCGGACGCTGACCGTCTGATCGAACGCACCCGCGCGGGCGGACGGGACGAGTATCGCGCGGCGGGTCGTCTCAGCCTGGCCGAAGGACGCGAATACCGCTTTGCCACCATGTTGCACAACCGGCTGCGGCTGTCGGGCATGCTGGCCAGTCTGACGGCTGACCGGTTCGAGATCCTGTTGAACCTTCGGCTGATCCTGCGCGACTTGCACAGCTACATTGACAGCAAGATCCGGCGGATCCATGGCCGCCGGGTGGCAGACCTTCTGCATGAACTGTTGCGCCGTCGCGAAGCCAGCATCGAAACGGCGCTTGACGGTTTGCGCCTGCAATACCCCGGCTATGCCGAAGAGATTGAGCGACGGTACCTGCGGCGCACCTCGCTTCGACTGGAAGAGCGTGAGTATGATGTCCTGTTGGCGGATGGGATCATTGGCAGTGAACTGCACACAACCTTGAAGCAGGAACTCTCGGCCAAGCGTCGGGCAGCCGAAAGCCGGCCGCCGCTCGATCTTGCCGTGCAGAAGGCAGAACTGGTGCGACAGTTTCCGTTGTTCAGCGAGATGGATGACGAAAGCCGCAAGCAACTCGCCACAGCGCTGCGCACCCGGTATGTCCAGCCGGGCGACATTCTTTTGCGCAAGGGGGACTTGCCGCGCGAGGTGAGCTTCATCGCGTCAGGTGCGGTTGACATCGAAACGGCAGGGCAGCGGTTTCGCCTTGGGCGGGGCGAGATGTTCGGCCAACTGTCCCTGCTAAGCCGCCAGACGCGGCGCACACAGGCAACAGCCATCAGCCACACCACCCTGCTGGTTCTTGATGAAGCCCGGTTCCGAAAACTCCTGAAGCGAAATCAGGATGTGCGGTCAGCCGTGCTTGATAGCGCCGAACGGCGCGGGCTTGATGCAACGGCCTTGCAGCTCTGATCCGAGGTTGGCGCGGATTTGGCAGGTTGATTGACCGCAATCCTGACCACGTCGGTGACCTATGGGGTCGATAACCGCGTCCGTAGGTGAGCCACCCTATCTGGGCGTTCGTTTCAGTTTGTTGGCAGAGGTGCCGCCATGACAGCGGCACCCCGACTTTTTGGTAGCCTTACTTGCCCCAGATCGCGGCATAGGCCTCACGGTAGCCGTTGTCAGGGTCGAAGGCATTGCCTTCGATTTTCGCCAGACCCTCTTCCGTCACCAGTGCCGGTGCCGTGATGTAGCCAGAGCAAGCCTCGCCCGAGATGGCGCGGTTCAACTCGTCGACCAGCTGCCAGCCTTGCAGATTAAGGGGTTCGGCGACGGTCACGGCCTGATACTGCCCAGTGCGGATACGCTGGAAGGCGGCTTCCGACCCGTCACCTGCAGACCCGGCTTTCGGGCTGCCTTTGCCGTCGATCCCGGCGGCTGCAAGGGACGGCCCCATGAAGTCAAAGTACAAGTCGTTGATCGCCAACGAATGTGTCCAGGCTGCGCCATGCGTTTGCAGCAGCGTTGTCGTCAGCGGGCCCATGCGGGTTGAGGTTTCGGCGATGGGGGTATCGACATACTCAAGGACCGTACCACCAGCATCTTCGATGACCTTCTTCATGCGGTCGGCCTTGTCGATGGCGATCTGATAGGTGCTGTCGGTAAAGATCACCACGCCCGGCTTGCCGCCTGCATCGTCCAGTGCCCATTGCGCCGCGACGTCCGAAACCTGCATCGCATCGGTCGAGACGTTGGCGAAGATGCCGCCCGGCGCATCACAACCGATCTTGGGGCCCGAGTGCCAGGAGACCATTGGAATGCCAGCCGCTGTCACGCCTTCAAGTGCGGCTTGCTGTTCAGCCGCGTCAAAGCCGTTGATCACGATCCCATCCGGATTCAGGGCCAATGCCTGCCCCACAGCGGCTGACCGGCTTTGCACCGATCCAGCGCCGTCCAGCACTTTCACTTCCCACCCGATCTTGGCCGCAGCCTCTTCAATTCCGGTGGTGACGCCAAGAATCCCGCCGTTCTTCATGTCGCCGGCCAGGACCACGATGGTCTTGCCCTCGGCCGCCTTGGGACCGGTGGTTGGGCCGTCAAAGGCCTCTTGCGCGAAGGCGCCAAAGCCGGTGGCAGCCAAGATGGTACCTGCAAGCAGGCCGTTGAGTAGAGTTCGCTTCAGCATGTTAATCCTCCCGATTTATTGCTGATCATTTAGACTTCGCGCCCTTCTTCCGTTGCGCATAGCCGGCGATGCCGATTGCGATCAGAAGCGTGGTACCGTTGAACATCGGTTCGACCCAGAAACTGCCGCCGAACTGCTGAATGCCGGAGATTCCGACGGCTAGGATCATCACGCCGACAATCGTCCCCCAGACATTGACCCTACCCGGCTTGATTGTGGTTGACCCAAGGAAAGCGCCAACAAGGGCCGGAAGCAGGAACTCCAAGCCCACGGAGGCCTGTCCGATCCGCAGCTTCGAGGCCAAGAGAACCCCCGCCAGCGCGGTCAGCGCGCCAGAGGCGACAAAGGCGCCGATCACGAATTTCCGTGTCGGGATGCCATTCAGTTCGGCCGCGCGTTGATTGGCGCCGATGGCGTACAGGTAGCGGCCTGTGGGGGTGTATTCGAGGATCACCCACAGGGCGAGGGTGATGGCCAGCACGTAATAGGCCGTGATCGGCAGGCCGAAAACGAAGGTCCCATTGATCGCATAGAACGCGTCAGGCAGCGCCCCCACCATCTGCCGCCCACCCGTATGCCATAGTGCAAGCGCATAAAGGACAGTGCCGGTCCCCAAGGTTGCGATGAAACTGTCAATGCGCGCCACTTCCACCAGAAGGCCGTTCAATGCGCCAGTTATGACCCCAAGGATCAGGACAATGCCCACGGCCACGGGCCATGGCAGGCCATAAATGGTCTGCAGACTGATGGCGAGGATGTGCCAAAGGACGATCCCGTAGCCAACCGTCAGGTCAATGCGGCCGGCCACCATCGGAATCATGGCCGCAAGGGCAAGAAGCGCGATGATCGCCTTGTCGCTCAGAATCGAGCGCAGGTTGAGGATGGTCGGAAACGTGTTCGGCAACAGGATGGAAAACAGCAGGATGAGGCCGAGCATCAGGATGACAAGGCCATAAGTCGGTGCCAGACGCCACGCACGCTGCAGCGGCGTCAGGCCACGAAGTTCGTCCTTGGTCGGCTCAACTGCGTTCGATTCTATTCCAGGCATGCTATGCGTCCTCAGGCAGCTTCACCGGCCGATGCGGCCTGGATCAGGGATTCGGTGGAAAGCTCGACACCGGTCAGCTCGGCCACGGGCAGGCCGCGGCTGAACACGATCGCGCGGTGGCAGATCGCTGCGATTTCCTCGAAATCGGTCGAGACAACAAGAACGCCCATCCCGCTTGCGAGCGCTTCATAGAGCAGATGATAGATTTCGGCCTTGGCCCCCACGTCGACCCCTGCAGTGGGGTCTTCGGTGATCAGCAATCTGCGGCCCGAATCCAGCCAGCGGCCAACGACCACCTTTTGCTGGTTGCCGCCCGAAAGCGCTTCAATTGCCAGGGTCGGATCGTTTGGTGACAGACCAACCCGGCGGCCAATGGCATGGGCCAGTCTTTCCTCCCGCCCGGGCGTCAGGATTGACAGTATGCGCCGCCCCGTCGCCGAAGGGTTCAGAAAAGTATTCTCGCGGATCGCCAGACCGGGAGCCACGCTTTCACCGATCCGGTCGCGGGCCACCAACCCGATCCCCGACCGCATCGCCGATTGCGCCGAGGCAAGGTTTGGCGTCTGGCCATCCAACGTGATCTTCCCGGCATGGGGAATTGCGCCGAAAAGCGCGCGGCCAATGTCTTCGTGACCCGCACCCCGCAACCCGGCCAGACCAAGAAGTTCCCCGCGCCTGATCTCGAAACTCACAGGACCGACGGACGGTGTCGCAAGCCCTGCGACCTTCAGGATCGCCGGGCCGCCTTGAACTTCGGGCCGGGCAATTTCGCGCGCCTTGCGACCGACGATCAGGCTGACCAGCTCTTCCGGCGTTGTGTGGCCGATGGGACGCATGCCAACCATCTGCCCATCGCGAAGGACCGCCACCCGATCTGCGATGCGGAAAATCTCATCCAGCCGGTGGCTCACGTAAATCATGCCGACGCCGCGGTCTTTCAAGGGCCGGAGCGCCGCAAAGAGCCGCTCAACCTCATCAGCCGGCAAGCTTGCGGTTGGTTCGTCAAGGACCAGATAGTCACTGCTGGCAGCAAGGGCACGGGCGATGGCCACCAGCGACTTTTGCGTTCGCGTCAGGCTGGACACCCGGGCTGTGGCCGGAAACTCTGCCTCCACCAGTCGCAAGGCGGAATCTGCCGCAGCTTCGGTGGCAACCCAGTCAATCTTGCGGCCTTTGCGAACATAGCCAAGCGCAAGGGCGATGTTTTCAGCGACACTCATCCATTCGATCAGGCCGAGATCCTGGTGGATGAACGCGACTTTCTGCCCCCCGGCTTTGCCGGCCTCATGGGCATAAGGGACGCCATCAATCCTGACACCGCCCTCGTCCGGACGATGGATGCCACCGAGGACTTTGATCAGGGTCGACTTGCCGGCGCCATTTTCGCCCAGCAAAGCCACGATCTCACCACTTGCGACGGTGAGAGAGACCCCTTTCAGCGCCTGCGTGCCGCCGAACGACTTCACGACACGGTCGAAGAACAATCCGTCAGACGACGGGTGCATGGCGGATCCTCCCCCTTTTGCTATCGGTGATGCTCTGATCTTGCGTCAGCTTTACCGGTAACGTAGCAAAAGATGGTCCCGGGACTGACGTCTGTCAAGCGAAAAGTTATCGATAACATGCCTGTTCGGAACAAGGCGAGCGAAGGCGAGAGCGCAGCATGAAAGCAAACCTGGAAGATATTGCCCGTGCCGCCGGCGTATCGAAAATGACCGTCAGTCGGGTCTTGCGGGGCGGTTCAGGATTCTCGGAAAACACGCGCCACAAGGTTCAGGCGATTGCGGCGACCATGGGCTATGTTCCAAACCGCCTGGCAGCAGCTTTCGGGGCGGATCAGGCTGGCACGCTGGTCGGGATGTGCGTTCCAAGACTGACGTCGGGACTGTTTGGCCATGTGTTGGAAGGGGTAGACCGCGCCTTGTCCCGCCTTGGCTATCAGCTGATGATTGGTGCCAACAACCACTCGGTCGACGAAGAGGAAGTGTGGGTTCGTCAGGTGCTTGCCTGGCGACCGGCTGGACTGATCCTGTCCGGTCGCGCGCATACGCCCGGAACGGTTGACCTGTTGCGTCAGGCCGCAGCACCCGTGGTCGAAATCTGGGACCTTACGACCAGCCCCATCGATATGTCGGTTGGCTTTTCGCATTTCGATTGTGGCGCCGAAATGGGGCAATTCCTGCTGCGCCGCGGACGGCGGCGCGCAGGCTATGTCGGTGCACTGGCCAAGGCTGACGCAATGGGAGCGGCACGGCTGGACGGATTTGCCTCGACCTTGTCGCGCGCTGGTCATCCCCTCGTCGCCAGTGAGGTCTTGCACGACAACCCCGGATTTTACGCCGGGTACTACGGCCTTGAGACCCTGCTTGGGCGAAACTCTGGGTTGGACGTCGTCTACTTTCACAATGACGAAATGGCGATCGGCGGCTTGGCCTATGCACAAAGTCGAGGCCTTCGCGTGCCCGAAGATATTGGCATTGCCGGTTGGGGTGGAATGGAAGCGGCATCCATCCTGCCGCGCAGATTGACCACAACAGTTGTCCCTACAACAGCCATCGGCAAGGCGGCCGCTGAAGTCCTGGTCGCCCGGTTGAAAGGTGGGCTGGGTGCCGAAGTCACCGTGGTGCCCACGCGATTGGTCCCTGGTGAAACGGTATAGCGATAGCCTCGCCCCTCTAGGGGAATGCCTCAAACTCCACCGTTGGCCACACGGATAGCGCTAAAAAATGAGCCCTGTTGGACGTGACTTTCCAGCCGTCTTGAACAGCCCAAAAGTGCGCGCAAGACTTTGGTCAGGCCTCCGCCCAAGGCCCATGCGGCAGATCACGACCATCCAACCTCTTGAACCCATGCAATCCGAAGAAGTCACGTTGGGCCTGGATCATGTTGGCGGTCCCGCGCGCGGTGCGCATCATGTCAAACCAGGCAAGGCCAGACGCCAGCGCCGGGCAAGCCAAGCCATGCAATGCGCCCGTCGCCACCACCTTGCGCAACGCCGGGACAGATCTGCGCAAGTGGTTGGCAAAGAAGTGCGCCAAAATCAGGTTTCTGCCCGCATCTTCAGCGAGGGCTTCTGCCATGTCGTTCAGCATGGCTGACCGGATGATGCATCCCGCCCGCCAGACCCGGGCAATTGCGGGCATGTCCAGGTCCCAGCCAAACTCGGTGCCAGCAGCGGACATCATTGAAAAGCCCTGCGCATAGCAAAGGATCTTTCCCGCGATCAACGCATGCTCAAGATCTTCAGTGGAAAGATCGGCTCCACCTGCTTCGACGGGACCGAACACGGCTTGTCCTGCCGCCCTCTCCGCCAGCCGTGCCGAGACATTGCGCGCATGAACCGCGGCCTCGATGACCGGGATCGGCGCCGCAAGATTCTGGGCTTCGATCACCGTCCAGCGTCCGGTGCCCTTCTGACCGGCCGCATCAAGGATCACATCCAGAAGCGGTCCGTCGGACAAGCGATCATGCGCCTTGGCGACGATGCCGGAAATCTCGACCAGATAAGACCGCAGAACACCATCATTCCAACGCGCGAAGGTATCGCCAATTTCAGGGGCCGCCATGTTGAGGCCGTCACGCATCACGCCATACACCTCGGCAATCATCTGCATGTCGGCGTATTCGATTCCGTTGTGAACGGCCTTCACGAAGTGGCCGGCCCCTTCCGGCCCCAGATAGGCCGCGCAGGGGGTCCCATCGTCGGACCGCGCGGCAATGGCGTGCAGCATCGGTTCAACGCTGGCCCAGTCCTCAAACGCACCGCCTGCCATGATGGCCGGGCCGTGGCGGGCGCCCTCCTCACCCCCAGACACACCCAGTCCCATGAAATGGAATGGCAGTTCGGCGGCGTTGCGGCGATTGGTGTCGTGGAAATTGGCGTTACCAGCGTCAATCACAAGATCGGCCGGGCCAAGGAGCGGTGCCAGGGCCGCAAGCTGGTCATCAACGGCCTGACCGGCGGGAACCATGAGGATGATCGCCCGCGGTGGGCGGATCGCCGCCACCAGAGCGGCCAGCGTTTCCGTCGGGGTGATCATCGCAGCCAGCCCCCCGGCCTTGGCATGAAAATCGCGCGTCACCTGCACGGTGCGGTTCCAGACCGCGATGGGAAAACCCTTCTCGGCGATGTTGAGCGCCAGGGCTGACCCCATCGTGCCAAGGCCGATCAATCCGACATGCCGTTCTGTTTGTGACGCACTCATGGCCATTGCACTCCCTTACGGTTCAGAATGACCGAGTAAACGCTTGTCGTCGCGGTAATGAACAGGCGGTGTTTTGCCCTGCCGCCAAAACAGAGGTTCGAGACCAGTTCCGGCACAAGGATTTTGCCCATCAGGTGCCCGTCCGGTGCGATGCAATGCACCCCGTCAGCGGCCGAAGACCACAGATTTCCATCGACATCCACCCTGATCCCGTCAGCGCATCCAGGACTGATCTTATGGAACGGCCGCCCGTTGACCGGTCGACCATTCACCATGTCATAGACGCGGATATGTTGGGGATCATCGCTGAACATACGTCCCGTATCAGCCACATAGAGTCTGCTTTCATCCGGGCTGAAGGCAAGGCCGTTCGGGCAAGCCATATCGGTGACCATCGCCTCAATACCGCCAGAGGGATCGACCCGGTAGACCTGGCAGGGCAACTCAGCTTCCGATCTGAAACCCTCATAATCGGTCATGATCCCGTAATGCGGATCGCTGAACCAAAGTCCTCCATCCCGGGCAACGATCACGTCGTTGGGGCTGTTCAGCGACTTGCCCTCGAACTTGTCGGCTAAGATGGCAATTGACCCATCCCAGTCCGTCCGAGTGACGCGGCGGGTCCCGTGTTCGCAACTGATCAGCCGACCCTGCCGGTCACGGGTATGGCCGTTAGTGTAGTTGGACGGGCTGCGAAAAGTGGTCACACCTTCTTCTGTCCAGCGCAGGATGCGGTTGTTTGGGATGTCGGAGAAGAGCAGGCATTGTTGATCGCCGAACCAGACCGGTCCCTCCACCCAGTCAAACCCCGTCGCCAGCCGCTTAACCGGAGCGTTTCCGAGAACATAGGCGCCAAAAGCCGGATCATGGATTTCGAAGAATGACATGACAGACGCCTCCATTTCGCATAATTGTTATCGTTACCAATGACAGGCGTCAAACCGAAAGGCCCGCCAATGCAGATCACCGCGCCAACCGAGCGATTGACCGATTCAGCCCTGCTTGCCATGTTGCACGCGGCAGTGGACAGGGCGCAAGCCATGGGTCAGCCCCAATGCATTGTGATCGTCGATCCTTCAGCGGTGGAACTTGCCGTCTTTCGGATGGCGGGGGCCAAGGTCCTGTCGATGCGGTCCGCGAGGGCCAAGGCGCAGACGGCGGCCTCGACCGGCAAACCCTCGGACGCGCTACCAGAAGCGGTGCGCCCCGCCATTGCCGCCGCGACCGAAGGCGCGATGACGGGCCTGATGGGCGGCTTGCCGATCTGGCGGAACGGCGTCCTTCTTGGCGGGATCGGCATCGGGTCAGGCAGCGGCGCGCAGGATGTCGAGGTGGCACTTGCGGCCCTTGGCGCAATTGGCGCCACGCCAACACCTTAGTCCGAAAACACGATCTGCGCCTTCATCGCCTGAGACCGGTCACTTGCCAGCCGGAACGCCGTTTCCGCCTCATCAAGGCTTACAGTGTGTGTGATCAATGGACTGACGTCGATCAGCCGCTTTTGCATTAACCCGACACCAACCGCAAATTCGGCGTGGAACCGGAAGGATCCGCGCAGCTCAAGCTCTTTTGCGGTGATTGCCATCATGGGCAGGGACATGTCACCGCCAAGACCAAGCTGCAGGATGACCCCACGCGGGCGCAGGGCCGCAATGCCGCCCGCCAGCGCGGCGGCAACGCCCGTGCATTCATAAAGCACATCGAAATGGCCCTTTTCTGCTCCGTAGGCGGCCAGCGCCTCAGGCTCGGCCCCGGTGTTGATCACCCGGTCTGCCCCTACCTTGCGCGCAAGCGACAGCGTGAAATCAGACAGGTCCGTCGCCACGATTTCGGCCGCACCCGCCCGCCGCGCGGCCAGAATGGAGAGCACGCCAATCGGACCGCAGCCGGTAACCAGCACCCGCTTGCCCAGCATCCCGCCCGCGCGGCTGGTCGCATGCAAGGTGACGGCAAGGGGTTCAGCCATCGCCGCCTCGCCTGGGGTAAGACCCGTTGCATCAACGCATTGGCTGGCATCGGCAACCAGCACCTCTCGAAACGCGCCTTGGATATGCGGGAATGGCATGGCCGAGCCATAGAACCGCATGTTCAGGCACTGGCTCGGCAGCCCTTCCAGACAGAACTTGCAAGTGCCGCAAGGCCGGCTGGGCGACACGGCGACCAGTTGGCCTTTGGTGAAACCACTGTCCCCCGCGTCTTCGACAAAGGCCGAGACTTCATGCCCAAGGATCATGGGCTCGCGCAGTCGCACCGCCCCAAAGCCGCCGTGGTTGTAGTAATGCAGGTCCGACCCACAGACGCCCCCGGTGGCCAGTCGCAGCCGTACCTGTCCCGGACCTACCGCTTCGTCCGCGCGATCCTCGACCCGCAGGTCGTGCGCGGCGTGAATGACGATCGCCCGCATCACGCCACCGGTGTCAGCAAGGGCTGACCCGCGAAATGCGCGGTCAAGTTGTCGCGTACCAGTTTGCCCATCGCCTGCCGCGTTTCATAGGTGCCGCTGGCGTGGTGGGGCTGCAATAGCACGTTCGGCGCAGTCAGGAAGCGCGGGTTAAGGCGCGGCTCACCCTCGAACACGTCCAGCGCGGCGCCTGCCAGCTTTCCGGCCTCCAAGGCGTCCAGAAGGGCAGCTTCATCCACATTCGGCGCGCGGCTGATGTTGATCAGCATCCCCTTGGGTCCAAGCGCGGCAAGGACCGCCGCATTGACGATATGGCGGGTTTCGGGCGTGGCGGACAAGGCGACCACAAGATAATCCACCTGCGCCGCCAGCGTTACGGGATCAGCGACATAGGTCCAGCCCGGAGGCGTGTCCTTGGGCGCACGGCCGGCATAGCTGATTGTCATGTCAAAGCCTTGCAGCCGTCGGGCAATCGCGGCACCAATCCGACCCAGACCAAGAATACCCACGCGCTTGCCCGTGACCTTGCGTTGCAAAGGATAGCCGCCCTTTTCCGCCCAAGCGCCGGTGCGCGCCCAGGCTTCCGCCCCCACCACGCCGCGCGACAACGCCAGAAGCATCGCCACCGCAAGATCGGCGCAATCATCGGTCAGCACGTCGGGAGTGTTGGTCACCCGAATGCCGCGCGCCCGTGCCGCGCCTATATCAACCGCGTCATAGCCCACGCCATAGACGCTGATCACCTCGAGCTGCGGACAGGCGGCGATCAAGGCTGCATTTGCTCCCAGCTCGCCCCGGGTGGCGATGCCGCGCACCTTGGGTCCCACCTCAGCCAGAAACGCCGCCTTGTCAGGCGCCTCAAAGTAGCGGTGCATCTGAAAGGCGGCATCCAGCGGAACCTGATCCCATTCCGGATAGGGGCCGACTTGCAGGATATGGGGTTTTGACATGGCGGGTCGGTTCCGGGCTTGACTGGTCTGTTGACAACGTATGTTAACGATAACATAAACAGGGGAAACCCCGCTTGTCGAGAGCGAACTGAAAGGAACCTCAGCTTGGGATACCGGCTTTTTGATCTGACGGGCAAGCGGGCGCTGATCACCGGGTCTTCGCAGGGTATCGGCTTTGCCTTGGCCGAAGGGCTGGCCGCCGCGGGCGCGCAGGTCGTGCTGAACGGGCGCGACGCAGCCAAACTTGCCGCCGCCGCCGCGCGCATTCCGGGGGCTGAGACTTTGGCCTTCGACGCCACCGACCATGCGGCCGTCCGCGCCGCCGTGGATGCGTTTGAAGGCACGGGCAAGCCCATCGACATCCTTGTGAACAACGCCGGCATGCAGCACCGCGCGCCTTTGGAAGATTTCCCGGCTGAGGCGTTTGAGCGATTGTTGCAAACCAACATCGCCACCGTCTTTCACGTCGGCCAAGCCGTCGCCCGCCACATGATCGCGCGGGGGCGCGGCAAAATCATCAACATCGCTTCAGTGCAGACCGCCCTCGCCCGCCCCTCCATCGCGCCCTATACGGCCACCAAGGGGGCTGTCGGCAACTTGACCAAGGGCATGGCGACCGATTGGGCCAAGCACGGGCTGAACTGCAACGCCATCGCGCCGGGCTACTTCGACACCCCGCTGAATGCAGCACTTGTGGCTGACCCCACCTTCTCCGCCTGGCTGGAAAAGCGGACCCCTGCCGGGCGCTGGGGCCAGGTGGAAGAGTTGCAGGGCGCCTGCATCTTCCTTGCCTCGGACGCGGCCAGCTTCGTCAACGGCCATATCCTTTATGTCGATGGCGGCATCACGGCCTCACTATGACCCATCGTATCGTCATCATGGGGGTGTCGGGCTGTGGTAAATCCTCAGTCGGGGAAGGCTTGGCCGCACGCCTTGGCATCCCCTACCGCGATGGCGATGACCTGCACCCTGCCGCCAATGTGGAAAAGATGCGCGCCGGTGTGCCCTTGACGGATGACGACCGCTGGCCCTGGCTTGACCGCGTGGCCGAGGTGCTGGCGACCGAGGCCCCGGTGATCGTCGGCTGTTCCGCCCTGCGCCGCGCTTACCGGGACCGTCTGCGCGAAGGGGCGGGTGGGCCGGTGCGGTTCCTGCACCTGACCGGCAGCAAGGCCCTGATCGCCTCACGCATGGCCGCGCGGACTGGGCACTACATGCCGCCAAGTCTGCTTGACAGCCAGTTTGCCGCCCTTGAATCCCCAGGGCCGGACGAGGCGCTGGCCATCGACATCGACCAGCCTCTGGAGGCCATCATTGCCGCCGCTTTCAAAGGACTGACCGCATGACCGATACAATCGCCCTGATCGGCGCGGGGGCGATGGGCGGCGCCATTGGCGCGCGCCTGGTGGCCACCGGCACGCGGCTTCAGGTCTTCGACCTTGACCCCGCCAAACTGGCCCCCCTCGTCGCCGCAGGGGCCACCGCCGCCGCCACTGCCGCCGCCGCCGCGACGGGTGCCCGCGCGGTCATCCTGTCGCTGAACGCGCCCCACATCGTCCGCGCCGCCGTCTTTGGCGCAAAAGGGGTGGCCGAAGGTGCGGCCCCAGGCACCCTTATCATCGACATGTCTTCGATCGACCCCGAGGCGACGAAGGCCCTCGCGGCCGACGCCGCCGCAAAAGGCCTGCATTGGGTGGACAGCCCCCTGTCCGGCGGCATTCCCAAAGCCGCGACAGGGGAGTTGACGCTGATGCAAGGCGGCACGCCCGAGGCTGTCGCCTCCGCCCAAGCGATCCTCTCCAAGGTCGCCTCGAACCAGACCCGGATGGGTGGCCCCGGTGCCGGGCAGACGACCAAACTGATCAACCAGGTCCTTTGCGGGCTTGGCTTTCTGGCGGTGGCCGAGGCGACAGCGCTGGCCGAAGCCGCAGGCGTTGACGCCGCGATGATCCCCAAGGCGCTAAAAGGTGGCCGCGCCGACAGCGCCCTTTTGCAGGAATACATGCCCCGGTTTGCTGCCCGCGACTATCGCCGCACCGGGCGGATCGACAACATGGTCAAGGACCTGAACGGTGCCGCCGACCTTGCCCGCCTGACCCATACCCCCATGCCCCTGACCGCCCTCTGCGCCGAGATCCACCGGATGCTTACTGCCGCAGGTCTTGGGGGCGAAGATCAAGCCGCCCTGATGGAATTCTTTAAAGGCCCGAACAAGGAACAATTCAAATGATCACCCGCTACGCCCTTTTCGAAGGCATCGTCGCCCCCGGCCAGACCGAGGCGTTCCGGCAGGCGGTTCTGGCCGAAATCCTGCCCGTCTGGCGCCGCTTCCCGGGCGCTCTTGCCATCCACGTCACCTTTGCTGACGACCGTGACGAAGGCGCGCCGGAATACCCGCTGATCCTGGCCATCGACTGGCCCGACCGCGCGACTGTTGACGCCTTCCTTGACCACCCGATCCGCAAGGAAGGCCGCGCCGCGACCGAAGGTGTCCTCTCCCGCTTCTTCACCGGGCGCATCCATCACCACGTCACTACCGCCCAAAGCTTCGCCCCCAGCTAAGCCCGCAAAGCTGGATTTCCGCCCCCGGTAACGATACCAAGGCGCCATGAGCACAGCCCGCAAGTCCCCGACAATGGCCGATGTCGCCCGCCTTGCGGGTGTGTCGCCGATGACGGTCAGCCGGGCCTTCAAGACCGACAGCTCGGTCAGCGAGGCCACGCGCGATGTGATCCTGAAAGCAGCTGATGATCTGGGCTATGTGTTTGACAGCACGGCCTCGAACCTTCGCTCGCAGAAGACCGACTTCATCGCCGTCACCATCCCGTCCATAAACAATGCCAACTTCGCCGAAACCGTTCGCGGACTGTCCGAAGGGTTGAAACCGCGCGGACTGCAAATCCTTCTGGGCTACACCGATTATGACATGGCCGAGGAAGAGCGTCTGATCGAGCAATTCCTGCGGCGGCGCCCGGAAGCAATTGTCGTGACTGGCGGTCGCCACACGCCCCGCGCGAGGCGGATGTTGGAAAATTCGGGGATCCCGGTGATCGAGACTTGGGATCTGCCCGACGACCCGATCGGTCACGTCGTAGGATTTTCCAATGCTGACGCCGTGCGCGGCATGGTCGATCACTTTGTCGCCAAGGGCTTGACGCGCATTGCCTTCATTGGGGGTGACATGACGCGTGACACCCGCGGTGCTGATCGCCGCGCTGGCTTTGTCGCGGCGATGCAAGCGCATGGGCTGGATAGCACACGTCTGATCGCTGTCGGTGTGCCGCCGATCTCCATGCGGGAAGGGGCCGAGGCGATGGGCAGGCTGCTGGAAGCGATGCCAGACACTCAGGCGGTGATCTGTGTCTCGGATCTTTCGGCCTTCGGAGCCTTGACCGAATGCCAACGACGCCGCGTGAACGTGCCGGACGACCTTTGGATCGCAGGCTTTGGCGACTATGAAATTGCTGAGATTTCCGTTCCAGCCCTGACGACGATCAACCCATTCCCGCGCGAGATCGGGGCACGCACTGCCGAGTTGATCCTGGCAATGCGGGACGGAAAGCAGGAAGCTTCGGTCCGAATTGCCATTGAACCAGAGTTGCTGATCCGGCAGTCGACGGGCTGACGGGGTCTGCGCCGCACGTTGCCGTCCCACTGCAGATGTTGAAAGGTCCGCGCGTCGGTCGATAGCTCAACCCGCGCCAAGGGGCCCAAATGACGACCGGGCTCTGGCGGTGGCGCGATGAAGGACCAGTGACAAGTCATGCCAGACAGGCGCTGGACATTGGAGCCATCATCGAAAAGGATCGCAAAGCATTGCGGACCCTTGCCCGCGCCTTACTGGGACCGCCTGATATGAATACCCTTTCGCGCATCGCCCTCGCCATTGGCATCGGGGCAGTTGGTGGGGGCATCTTCTACCTGCTGGGACTGCCACTTCCCTGGATGCTGGGGGCGCTTTTCGCCACGATGACGGCGTCAGTCGCCAAGGCTCCAATCCTGGGCCCTGCCCGGGTCCGGCCTGCCGTGGTTGCAGTCATCGGGGTCCTTCTGGGATCTCGTTTCACACCTGACATCCTCGCCGGAGCGGGAGCATGGATTGGAACCGTCGCGATCCTGCTGGTCTATGTCATTGCCGTGGTGCTTGTGGTCGTGCCGTTCTACCGCTTTGCCGGCAAGTTCGATTGGGTCACGGCCTACTTTGCAGGCATGCCGGGTGGCTTGTCCGAAATGATCGAAATCGGCGAAGCAAGCGGCGCAAAGCCCGCGCCGATCATCCTTGCCCAAAGCCTTCGGATTGTTGTCACCATCGCTCTGATTGCGTTCTGGTTCCGAATTGTCGAGGGGCACGACGTCGGTGCATCCGCGGTTCGCGCGGAAGTGCCATTGACCTGGATCGACGGGCTTCTGCTTTTTGGCTCCGCCGTCATCGGCAGCGTTATCGGCCTGAAGCTGAAATTTCCCGCGCCCACTTTCTTGGGGCCGCTTCTGGTTTCGGCAGTCCTCCACCTGGCTGCAGTCACGGAAAGCGCCCCTCCGGCATTGCTGGTCAATGTAGCGCAAATCCTTCTTGGCACCGTCCTCGGCTGCCGATTTCTTGGAATCAGCCCCGGAACACTCGTCCCGGCGGCAGCCCTTGCCTTGGGGGCCACGACCCTATCGCTCGGCCTGGCAATGTTGGCCGGATTGGCGATGGGGCATTTGGCCGGGATCGACCTGGATCAGGCGCTGTTGGCCTTGGCACCTGGTGGTCTTACGGAAATGGGACTGATCGCCCTGGCAATTCACGCCGATGTGGCCTTCGTGGCCCTCCACCATGTGATGCGGATCCTGTTCGTGATTGTCCTTGCGCCACTGACATTTCGGTTGCTTCTGTCGCGCCGCCCCAGGCCCTGACGCACGCGACTGACCCCGTACCAAGGCCGTTCAGCAGGCGCGGGTCAATGTAGGTGGCTGTTGGAAAGCCGTGGCAGAGGTGATTACACTCCACCCTTCTGGGCGTGCCCGAGGCCACCAAACCACAGGGAAGATCCTTCCGCCTATGAAGGCTCTGCGGCCATGGCATCCGAAGTGCCCTTGGCGCGCACAGCGGCTATGGCACAAGCGGCAAGAGTGGCTTCACGTCTCCGTCGCCATTTCAGCCTCCGTCAGGATCGGCAACGACCGGCGGCTTGGACCACCCCATGGCCAAAGACCGTGTCTCTTCCAGAGGCTCCCAGGTCCAGGGCAGAGCCGGCCAGGCGTGTTTCCACATCTTCAGCGGTCAGGGTCGGCTCTTTCGCCAGAAGTGACGCCACCGCCGCCGTAACGAAGGGGGCAGCGAAAGAGGTGCCGGTTTTAGGCCGGGCGCCCTGGACCGAGGCGGCAGTCCAGACTTCCACTCCGGGCGCTGCCAGGTCAACGTGATCACCCTGCCCTGCCCGCCGATACACGGCTCCTGTCCGGTCAATTGCCGTGACGCCGATCACGCCCGGATAGGCCGCCGGGTAGGCAGGTTCGGCCCGCGGTCCGCCGTTGCCGACCGCAGCCACGATGACGATACCGCGCGCAAGAAGTTCCTCGGTCGCCTGTTGCAGGACAGTGTTCGGCGGCCCGGCCAGACTCATGTTGATGACCCGAACCCCGCGATCCGCCAGAAAATCCATGCCGGCGGTAAGGGTGAAAACGTCGGACCGTTCGTCACCCCCGCTGGTGTGGAAGGCGTCAACCGCGATCACTTGCGCATCCGGCAACAGACCGGGTGACCGGCTATCAGGGGCGCCGATCAGCAGCGAAAGAACAGCTGTTCCGTGCACCCGACGCGAAGGGTCAAGCTCTTCCGGGGTCAAGCGGTGAACGTCCAGCCGCGCCGCCGACAAGGCATCATGATCAGGATTGATCCCAGTATCGATGACGCCGATGGTCACGTCGGCAACGCAGGGACCAACCAAGGGACCGCGAGTGTTCCAGCCGATCTGTGCCAGCGCCGGGCAATGCCCCCCCTCACATGCAATCGGCACATCGGATTCTTCCGTGCGATAATAGTGGTTGAAGTCGCCATCCGCTCCCGACGGCAGGCTGCGAACTTCGTCACGTGCGGCTTCCAAAGTGGTGCCGTCCGGGATGGCCAATCTCCGCGAAACGATGCCGATTTCCGGCACCGGTCGTTCTTCAAGAACGCGGTAACCCCGCTCCAGCAGAATGGCAAGATCGGGCTCGGTCAGCGAAAGCGTCACGATCTCGCCCGAGACGAATGATGGCAGCTCTACCGGCGCCCGAACGATGCGGCGCGGACGCTCTGGGCTGGATCCGGCATTTCCGTTTGTGGTGGCAGACGGGCCGTCATCGTCCGATCCACCCCCTCCGCCCGTACCACCACCCCCGCCGCCACCAGCATCATCGTCATCGTCGTCGCCGCCGTCGTCATCGTCGCCACCGTCGTCGTCGCCACCGTCATCGTCGTCGTCCTGGGCCCAAGCGGCATCGACCGAAAGCCCGGGAGCGAAGCCCGACATGAAACCAAGACACAACAATACCGATAGCAGCTTGAGACCTGTGTTCTGCATGCGACGATCCAGTGCTTTTGAAACTGTTCTTGAGTGGACGTGTATTGAAGGGTTTACGGATCAACCCCAGACACTATTCCTTGTCCGTCACGAAAAGAGAAAAACAAAGAAGCGCATCAGCATGCCGGACAGTTTCAATGAGGATCTGATTGCTCTTCTGCCCAATCTCAGGCGGTTTGCCTTGTCATTGTGTCGTCGCAGCGATCTTGCGGATGATCTGGTCCAGATCACCGCCGAGCGCGCCTTTGCCGCGAAAGACCGGTTCGATCGGTCCTCTCGGCTGGACGCCTGGCTGTTCCGAATCCTGCGCAACGCCTGGATCGATCATGCGCGGCGCACAACAACCCGGGGCACCCAGGTCGAGTTGGACGATGCCCCGGACGCAGGGATAGTGGATGGCGTGCGTGATATGGAAGCGGTGCTGATGCTCCGAAAGACAGAAGCTGCGATGGCTGAATTGCCGGACGACCAGCGCGAGGTCATGATGCTCGTCTGCGTGGACGAACTGACCTACAAGGAAGCGGCCGAGGTGATCGGCGTGCCGATAGGCACCGTGATGAGCCGTCTGGCGCGGGCACGGCTGGCGCTGTCGGTAAAGTTGGGAATAAAGTGATGCTCTGGACGTTAGGCCCTGTATTCAGGGGACAGGGTGGCCGCCATGACAATAGATGACGAAACGCTGATGGCCTTCGCCGACGGCCAGCTTGAGCCGGGCGAAGCGGCGAAAGTTGCCAAGGTCATGGCGTCAGACCCGACGGTCGCTGCACGAGTGGCGCTGTTTTCGCAAAGCCGCCTGGCTGTGCGCGGCGCTTTCGGTGCACCGCCGCCCGTACCCGATGCCTTGACGGCACGCATACGCGCCATGGCAGAGGCCGACGCCCAGCAGCGTGCCGGCGATACCGCACCACCAAATGTCATCAGCCTCGCTTCGCGTCGCCGCATGGTGCCAGTCTGGCAATTGCCGATCGCGGCTTCGATTGCGCTTGGGGTCGGGTTTCTGTCGGGCTGGTCAGGCGCGCCCAGCGATCAGTCAAACGGCGGCCTTTCGATTGCCAGCCTCGACAACCTGGCGCTGGTGACGGCGCTTGACACAGAAAAGGCCGGAGCGCGGACACAAATTGGCGAGGGTGCAGAAGTTGCCCTGATCGCGTCCTTTCTCGACCAAGACGGATCACTTTGCCGCGAATTCGAACATGACACCGCAGGCCGTACGATGGTTGCTGTGGCCTGTTTCCGGGACGAAGCTTGGTCGGTCGAGTTCGCCGTTGCCACCGCTGCGCCCGATGCGGATGGCTATGCGCCCGCCTCGTCCCTGGACGCACTTGACGCTTGGCTCAATGCATCAGAGGCAGGCCCCCCCCTTTCGGAAGCCGAGGAAGCTGCGGCCTTGGACACCCTGCGCTGAACAGCCTCAAATCTATTGCAAGCCCCCGCCCGACACGGCGGGGGTTTTTGTTTTTTGTCAGCGTATTGCAGAAATCTTGCTGACCCGTGGAATAGACCGTCCTCTGACACGTTTTCCTTGTGCAGTCACCGATGGCTGCTTCTCGCAAAGAAGGAAACCACCGATGAAAACCATCACCAAAGCGGCCACCGTCGCATTCATGGCCACCACCTTCGCCGCGGCCCCCGCTGCCGCCGATGACGGCTTCGAGCGCTTCCTCAAGAAGATCTTCCAGAACGAAGATGACAGAGGATCGAACTCGAACAGCAACTCCAACTCCAACTCCAGCAGCAACTCCAGCTCGAACAGCAGCAGCAATTCCAGCTCGAACTCCAACAGCAACTCCAGCTCCAACAGCAGCAGCAACTCCAGCTCGAATTCCAGCAGCAATTCCAGCTCGAACAGCAGCAGCAACTCTTCGGACGACGGTGACGACGACTGATCCGCCGCGCCACTTGCTTCCTGTCGAGCGCCGGTCTTCGGACCGGCGCTTTTTTATTGGCCATCCGGTTGCAAGGCCGAAAACGACAAAGCCGGGGCACCAGACCCCGGCTTTCGCTTTTTCTTGGACAAATCAGCGCTTGGCGCGGGCTTCGGTTCGGTACCATCCGGTGCTTGCCTGGGTCTGGCGCAAAACCTTGGTGCGGGTCGCCGCTTCTTCCTTTGTCTCGGCCCGAATATCGGCCTCGATTTCGGCGGCGTCCCGGCGGAATGGAATGATCTGTACGATGGGCGATCCTTTTTCAATCACATGCAGCCCGTCAGGCCCGGTTGCAAAGAAGGGAAAATGGATTGGTGAACGGTAGGTGTCAGTGTCGACGATGCCGGAGACGATTTCGAACAGCCCATTCGGTCGGTTCATCGGGTTGATGAACAGACAGCTCCAGCCCGGTGGAGTGGTTATCGTCCAGTAGTTGTGGAACTTGCGCGGCGGGCGGTTGCCCCACGGGTTGCCCTTGACCTGATGATCCCCATGGTTGGAAATCATCGTGCGGTCAAAGTCCCAGCCCGCTTCCATCACGGCACCGTTGTCCCGGATCTCCATCCGAACGGTGGCGGCGAGGAGAAGGATCCAGCCGGTGGTCATCGCGTCCAGAAACGGCATGCAGCGCTTCACCGTAAGGCCTGTGTCGGTCTTTGACAGCTTGGTGTCATCCACAGCAGGAAGCTTGCGGAACCAGTCAGGCAGATAGGCCTTGGCGGGCACTGGCGCCGCGATCACCCCTTCGTCCTTTGGATCACAAAGAAACTGGATGCGCTGCTGGCGAGTGCGGAACAGGTTCATGGCTGGTCTCCTGGATTTTGTATGAATGCTATACGCAGGACGGCCCAGATTATTCCGCGATTGCGCGGCTGAGCTGCTGACTTGTGTAGGTATTGCGCACCGTCCAAGAGCAGCATCTGTAAACTCTCTTGCAGTCTGCAAAATCACTTGCGGGAACGCGCACTGCGGGCTCGATTTGCAAATGACTCATCCCTGCAGGAATCCAGGCATAACCCGCATCCCCGGTTCGCTCAGACTGTTAGGCCCTTGCCGAAGCGCTGACACCGATCGAAAGGCGGCTGTTAACGTCGGCGCTGACCCATCCACGGGCTGCAGCACTGGCCTCAGTGACTGACCTAGTGCGTGAGACTGGAGTTCACGAGGCCACCGCGTCGCGGCTCACCCGAAACCTTGGGTTCGACGGCTATCCCACTTTCCGAGCCTCGCTGCAGGAGGAATTCCTGCCGCGTGAGGACACCGCGACGCGTCCACAGCGCACATTGCAGGCTTCGGCCGGGGGCGTCCTAGCCAGCCTGGTCGAACAGGAACGGAGCGCCCTTGCGGAACTTACCTGGCACATCGGCGACAAGGCCATTCACGCAGCGGCAAGGCAGCTTATGGCCGCGCGCAGCATATACATCTGCGCCCGCGGGAATGCCGAGGCGCTGCCCCTGACCATGGCCAACCGTTTTCAGCGGTTCGGGCACGATGTGCGGCTCTTGACGGGCCATGCCCGATGCCAGGCAGAAGGCGTCCTCGACCTGGGGGCACAGAATGTGGTGCTGATCTATGCCTACCGGCGCATGCCCCGCAGCTACGCGCCGCTTGTTGAGCATGCCCGAGAGATGGGGGCGAGGACCATGGTGATCCCGGAACTGCTGGAGGCCGGAATCATTGAGGCCTATGTTCCACCTCGTCGCGCGTCGCCGGCACGAGCATGGCCGTCGGCCTGATGGCCAGCTATACCACGGCGCGCTATCGCGATGGCTGCTATCGGCCGCGATCACCCAGATCAGTTTCCTTCCGCTCCTGATTCCGGGCATCGCCTTTGGTGCCGCCTACATCGCCTTCCTCGGCGCACCCATCGGGGTGTTCCCGGCCCTTTACGGCTCTTTCGCTCTGCTTGTCATTGACGGCAGCACCTAGCTTCTGCCGGTCAGCGTACACACCGGGCAAGCGGTCATTCACCAAGTCAGCGGAGAGTTGAAAGAATCTGCACGACTGACTGGTGCCTCGCTTGGGCGGCGAACGATCGCGATCACCGTGCCATTGGCCGTCCGAGGCCTCGCCGCTGGGGGCATCCTGATCTTCGTGAAGATCATCCGGGACCTCAACCTGGTCGTCCTTCCCTTTACGCTGACGATGCCGGTGAGAAGCCTCGTAGCCTATCGCGATGCCAGCGAATTTTTCACCCAGTTTGCCAACGCCCTAACGGTTGTCATTGCATCCTCCAGTGCCAGGCCGACATTGTTTTGTCCGCGCTGGGGCACCAACTGGCCGCCGCACTGGCCCCGGCGATTTCAGCGCTCAACCCCTGTCGGGTCATCACCTCTGATCTGGTCCGGGCACGTGAAACGGCAGCGCGGCTAGAGTTTCCCGAGGCCCGGCCTGAGCCACGCCTGCGAGAGATCAACGTGGGCACATGGTAAGGCCGCGAGATCGCAGATCTTCTGGCCGAGGACCCAGTCAGATTTCACGCCTGGCGTGCCGGAACCCACCGCCCCGAAGGCGGAGAGTTCTGGGATGACTTCTTAAAGCGGACGACGGCAGCCACTCTGGAGGAAGCGGCCAAAGGCGGGAACACCCTGCTTGCCGTTTGCCATGGCGGGGTCATCCGAGCGCTTTTGCACAGGCTTGTTGCCTTGGCACCCCGGCAGATCATTCCAGTGGCCCCTGCCAGCCTGACGGCGCTGCGGCTGAACGGGGAAGGGACGCGCCTCTAACTCTTCAATTGCCGCCCCATGACGCTGGATCTGGAAGCGCCGGATTGACGCCGACCCTTTAGGTCGCCTTCACAGCTCTGTCGTCAACAGAAGGATCTCCGGTCAGCAAATCGGCATCGTGGGCTCCGGACAGGGCTGGACACGATCCTCGACACGTTCAACGCGCCACTGGCCAACAAGCTGGTAACCACCGTCGCCCAGGGACAAGCGTCCTTCCACCATCCTTGTGCCCTTTTGGACAGTCCGGTCACTTAAAGGGCCAAGTCCACGTTGCGTCCATCGCCGATTTCACATGCTCCGGCGCGATCACGAGGGCCATGGTTGCGATGTAGGCCAGAAGAAAAAGCACAAGGGCGACATAGCCGGCACGCCCCTGATAGGGCTGACGAAGCAAGCTTTTCACAATGCCACCCTCCCGCCAGGGGCCAAGCGAACCGGCTGTTCGGTCGTTGCCCGAAGAAGGGCATCGCGCAAGACCTTGCCCTTTGCCCATGGGCCAAAGCCTGAGGCCACATTGATGTGGCCCGCATGGCCCAGATCAACCAGGTCGCTGCCCCAAGCCCTCGCCAGATGCACCGCGCGGCCATAGCTCATCCAGGGGTCATTGCGGCTGGCCACCACGGTTGTCGGGATATCCATCCGCAGTTCCGGAATCGCGCCGAACTGGCCGATCCGGTCATTTCCAAGGGTCTCTGCCGGGGCAACAAGCAGGGCGCCCCTCACCCGCAGATGCGGCCATGTCGCCAGAAGGCGCGCAATCAGCACCGCGCCCAGCGAATGGCCGACAAGGATGCTGTCAGGGTGCCGCAGGATCATTCCGGCAAGCTCGATCTCCCACACCGCTGGAACAGGGCGGTCCAGATCGGGAAGGTCAACCATCAGCGCCTTTGGGTCTGTCGCGGCCCACCAATGCTGCCAGTGCGGATCTGGAGAGCCGTCGAGGCCGGGGACGATCAGGGTCTTGGTCATCGTATGCCTCCACAGGGTTGCGACTCGGTTTGCCTAATAAATCTAGCAAGATTGTCGTGTATTTTGGTTCTAAAGATGACAGCGGAAAGGGAAGGTCATTCTCCGGGGCAGTTTCAGCGGGACAGGGTATCCACCGGATAGGCGGTGGTGAATTTCATCCGCTCCATCGCGAAATGGCTGGTGACGTTCTTGATGGGGACTGCATCGGTCAGGCGCTTGTACAGGCGGTCGAAAGCCAGCATGTCGGCCACTGCGACGCGCAAAAGGTAATCGATTTCCCCTGCCATCCGGTAGATTTCCATGATCTCGGGGATGGACCCGGTCGCCTTGGCAAAGGCCTCACGCCACTCTGACGTATGGTCAGGCGCCTCGATGCCGACAAACACGGTCAGACCAAAACCCAGCTTTGTCGGATCGGCCAAAGCGACCCGCCCAGTAATCACACCTGAGGCTTCAAGCTTCTGGATGCGCTTCCAACAGGGGGTCTGCGACAGGCCGGCCTTGTCGGCGATCTGGGCGATGGGCAGCGTCGCATCGCGCATCAGTTCCGCCACGATTTTCCGGTCGATCAGGTCGAGGTTGGTCACGTCTTTGCTGCCTTTCTTGCCCGGCTCGTGGGCCTGACGGTCAGCATGCAGCAAAACAAAATAAAGTCTACCGTCTTTATCGTGTATAAGCGATCAACCTCGATCACACCGGTTTTGCCTTGTTTCTGTAGGTTTTCCTGCAACGAGACAGGGGTTTGGCACGCGGCCCACAATCCCGACATTGATTCTCGTCATTGCAGCGCGTAACCCTGACCCATGATCACGCAGAAGATGAAATACGCCCTCAAGGCGCTTCTCGTCCTCGCCGATGAAGCGGCAAAGGGCCAGCCCGAACCCTTGACGATCGAAGAGATCGCCAAGCGCTCGGACACGCCCAAGCGGTTCCTGGAGCACATCCTGCTGGAAGTCCGCAATGCTGGCGTGATCGCGTCGATCCGGGGTCGGTCAGGCGGCTATACCCTGATCAAAAAGCCGACCGAGATCTCAATCTCGGAACTGCTACGCACCATCGATGGGCCGATTGCCCCCCTGCCCTGCCTGTCCCGCCGTGCCTACCAGCGCTGCGAGGATTGCGTGGATGAGGCAACCTGCCGAATCCGCAAGGTCTTTGCCGAAATGTTCTGGTCCTACCTTGTGATGATCGACTCTCTGACGCTGCAAGATATGCTGCGGTCAGGCGCGGTCGCGGAACAGGTCATTGGCAACACTGCCAGCCCCTAAGCCCTTGTTATCCAGTCAGTAAACCAAAGGATACGCCCGCAGACCGCGACAGGCGTCTAGAAGAATATTCTCTATACACGACAATATTTGGCGTGAATTTTCCTTTGCAATACTCGACTATCTCTGTCGTTATTAACGCAATAGCAAGGGCCAGTCCCTGGCTGACAGCACCTGAACGACAGCGAAGGAGACATGTGATGACTGCTGCACTCCACCTTGATCCGATTGGACAGGCCGGACGCGCGATGTCGGCAATGGCGGCCCCGTTGTCGCAAGCCTGCGCCGTTCGCCTTGTCGACCGTCGCACCGGCCAGACCCACCGCGTCAATGGCAGCCCTTTGGTCCTGTTCACCAGGTCCCCGGATGAGGCTGTGGCGGAACTTCTTCATGGCCGGGATGCCACTGTCTGGGAGGCCCGGATCGAACCGATCGGGGCGGCCACCCGAAACGATGGAGGCCACAAATGACCGCATCTTCGGCCCTTCCGCTGACCATCCTGGGTCTCATGCCCTTCCGCCCGATGAACCCCAACCCATCCCGACTTCAACAGGAGACGTCCATGCTTGCCACCATCACCCTCGCCGGGACCGTGACGGCCCAGGGGCCCGTCGTTGACGCCCATGCCGACGGCCGCGTCACCATCGCCGACGGCCTGCGCCGTCTGACAGGCTGGCCCGTTGGCCGGGCACTGCGCGGGACCCTGTCTGCCCTCGCTGTCGCACTTCTTGCCCTCGGCTCCGTCCCATCGCAGGTCCAGGCTGAAAGCCTGCTGAACGTAAGCTATGACCCGACCCGCGAATTGTATCGCGAGTTCAACGAAGCATTCTCCGCCTACTGGGTGTCCCAGGGGAACGAGGCCCCGACGCTTGAGGTCAGCCATGGCGGGTCGGGCAGCCAGTCCCGCGCGGTGGTTGACGGCCTCAAGGCGCAAGTGGTGACGCTGGCGCTGGCCGGTGACATCGACCGTCTGGCCAAGGCCGGTCTTCTGGCCGAGGACTGGCAAACCAAGTTCCCGAACAACTCGTCACCCTACACCTCGACCATCGTGTTCCTGGTGCGCGAAGGCAACCCGAAGGGCCTCAAGGACTGGGGTGATCTGGTGGCCGAGGGCATTGAGGTGATCACGCCGAACCCGAAGACAAGCGGCGGCGCACGCTGGAACTACCTCGCCGCCTGGGCCTGGGCCGAGAAGAACGGCAAGGACCCGAAAGAGTTTGTCGGCGCGCTTTACAAGAACGTCCCCGTCCTGGACCAGGCGGCCCGCGGCTCGACCACAACCTTCGCACAGAACGGCATTGGCGACGTGCTGCTCGCCTGGGAGAACGAGGCTTACCTTGCGCTCAAGGAACTGGGTGAGGATCAGTTCGACATCGTGGTTCCCTCGTTATCAGTGCTGGCCGAACCGCCGGTCGCCATCGTTGATGCGAACATCGCCAATGATGAACAGCGCAAGCTGGCCGAGGCCTATCTGAACTATCTCTACAGCCCGGAAGGCCAGGCCATCGCCTTCAAGAACTTCTACCGCGCCTGGGATACCTCGAAGGCGGACCCTGCGGATGTCGCCCGCTTCCCGCAACTGGAGCTGGTCACCATCGAAGCTCTTGGCGGCTGGGCCAAGGTGCAGCCCGAACACTTCGCTGACGGCGGCATCTTCGACCAGATCTACGTGCCAAAGTGAGAGGTGCGATGAAGGGACCGGTGATCCACCGGTCCCCCATGCCCGGACTGGGTCTGAGTATGGGGATCACCATTACAATGCTGTCTCTGGTCGTCCTCCTGCCAATCGGCGCCCTTCTGATGAAGGGTGCCAATTATGGTTTGGCGGGGATCTGGGAAACCGTGAACCGCGAACGCGTTTGGACCGCGCTGTTCCTGTCCTTCCGGCTGTCGCTCTTTGCAGCGACGCTTAACCTGGTCTTCGGCGTTCTTTTGGCATGGGTGCTCGTGCGCTACCGCTTTCCCGGCCGCCGCATCCTGGATGCTGCGGTGGACCTGCCCTTCGCCCTGCCCACCGCCGTGGCTGGCATCGCGCTGACCGCGCTTTATGCGCCGAAAGGCGCCTTCGGGCAGCTTGCGGCCGAGATCGGCTGGAAAATCGCCTACACGCAGTGGGGTATCTTTATCGCACTCGTGTTCGTGGGCCTGCCCTTCGTCGCCCGCACCGTCCAGCCGGTGATCGAAGAGATCGAGCGCGAGGTCGAGGAGGCGTCCGCCACCCTTGGCGCCTCGCGCCTCCACACCATCCGCCACGTCATCCTGCCGATGCTCCTGCCCGCCGCGTTGACGGGCTTTGCGCTGGCTCTTGCCCGGGCGGTTGGGGAATACGGATCGGTCATTTTCATCGCGGGCAACATCCCGCTGGTGACCGAGATCGCGCCGCTTCTGATCATCATCCAGCTGGAAGAGTTCAACTATGACGCGGCCGCCGCGATTGGCATTGCCATGCTGCTGATCAGCTTTGCCATGCTTTTGCTCATCAACCTGATCCAGGTCTGGAGCCGGAGGAGGATCGGCTATGTCTGACGCAACTGTCTCGAGGCCCGTCCGCTTTCGCGCCGCGACCGAGGAATCGCCGGCCACCCGCTGGACCCTGATCGCGGTGGCCGTCGTGGGCCTTGGCATCCTGGTCTTTGCGCCGCTGGTCACCGTGTTTGTCATGGCGCTGGCCGATGGGGTCGTCGCCTCGTTGGAAAGCCTGACCCACAAGGATGCACGTGAGGCGATCCGCCTGACCCTGACCATTGCCGCGATCTCCGTGCCGCTGAACGCAATCTTCGGGGTCGCCGCAGCCTGGTTCATCACCAAGTTCGACTTCCGCGGCAAGGCCTTCCTGATCACGCTGATCGACCTGCCGTTCAGCGTCTCGCCCGTCGTCGCGGGCCTGTGCATCGTGCTGATGTTCGGCACCAACTCTCTCGTCGGCGGCTGGCTGGTTGCCCAGGGTTATCCCATCGTCTTCGCCATGCCCGGCATCATTCTGGCGACCATGTTCGTGACCTTCCCCTTCGTCGCGCGGGAACTGATCCCGGTGATGATCGAACAGGGCCGGGCCGAGGAAGAGGCCGCGCTGACCCTTGGCGCGGGCGGCTGGCGGGTGTTCTGGACCGTGACGTTGCCGAACATCCGCTGGGCTCTGCTTTACGGCGTCCTTCTTTGCAACGCCCGCGCGATGGGCGAATTCGGCGCCGTGGCCGTCGTCTCCGGCAAGATCCGGGGCCAGACGGCGACGATCCCGACAACGATCGAGATGCTCTACCAGGAATACCTCTCCGTCGCCGCCTTCACCTTGGCCGCTGTCCTGGCGCTTCTGGCGCTGGTCACGTTGGTCCTGAAAACCCTCCTCGAGTTGCGCCACGCCGACGAACTGGCCGCAACCCACCGCCATTGAGGTCCCCCATGCACATCGAAATCGACGAGATCTCCAAGTCCTTCGGCGCCACGGCGGCACTGAATCCCGTATCGCTCGCCATCCCCTCGGGCGCGTTGGTGGCCCTGCTGGGTCCGTCAGGGTCTGGCAAGACCACGCTGTTGCGCATCCTTGGCGGCCTCGAATACCCAACCTCGGGCCGCGTTCTTTTTGACGGCCAGGACGCAACAGGCCTCACGGTTCAGGAACGCCGCGCGGGGTTCGTGTTCCAAAGCTACGCTCTCTTCCGCCACATGACCGTCTTTGACAACATCGCCTACGGTTTGAACGCCCGCCCCCGCGCGACCCGGCCCCAGAAGGCCGAAATCGCCCGGCGGGTCACCAAACTCCTCGACCTGATCCAGCTTCCTGACATCGGCGCGCGCTACCCAAGCCAGCTTTCAGGCGGCCAACGCCAGCGCGTCGCCCTCGCAAGGGCGCTCGCCATCGAACCGCGGATGCTCCTCCTCGATGAGCCCTTCGGCGCGCTCGACGCCAAGGTCCGCAAGGAGCTTCGCCAAGGCCTCCGCGACATCCATGACACGACCGGCCTGACCACCGTCTTCGTCACGCATGACCAGGAAGAGGCCATGGAACTCGCCGATCTGGTGGTGGTCATGTCGATGGGCCGCATTGAACAGATCGGCAAGCCGCAAGACATTCGCGCCCGCCCGGCGACGCCCTTCGTCAAGGACTTCATCTCAGCCTGATCCGCTGCCAACGCCAAGTCCGAAGGCCCGGCTGTCCCCAGAAAGGAGCCGGGCCTTTGCCATGCAAAAAGGGGCGTGCAGAACGGAATTCCTCCCTGCACGCCCACCTTCACACTGGTTTCCTTCCCTTTCGCCCCCTGTCTTTGGAATGGCCGGAACGGCAGGCTCCTGTCAGATTACACGACAAGATGAATCGTTTATTGGAGCCTTCCATGACCCTCCGCATCGTCGGCTTTGCCGGCAGTCTCAGCCGCCCGTCGAAGACCCGGGCGCTCGTCGATCTGGTCACCGCGAAGGTTGCAGCGCGCCTTGGTGCCGTGGCCGCGACCTATGACCTCACCGATCTTCAGCCCGGTCTTGGTGCGGCGCAGACTCTGGAGGATCTGGACGGCCTGCCCCGCGCTATCGTTGCCTCTATCCTGTCGGCGGATGCACTGGTCGTCGGCAGCCCCGTCTACAAGGGCAGTTACACCGGCCTCTTCAAGCACCTGTTCGACCTGATCGATCCGGCGGCCTTGGCCGGAAAGCCGGTTGTGCTGACGGCAACCGGCGGTGGCGACAAGCATGCCTTGGTGATCGAACACCAGCTGCGCCCACTGTTCGGCTTCTTCGAGGCCGCCACCCTGCCAACGGGCATTTACGCCTCTGGCGCGGACTTCACCGACGGGGTGCCAACCGCGCCGGCCCTTCTTGACCGGATTGACCGAGCGGTCAGCCAAATCCAAAGCCGGCTGAACAATCTGCCCACAGCCACAGCCACCGCCGCCTGACACCAATCATCCGTCACCGAACCCCACAGCCCGCCCATTGGCGGGGCCAATCCCGGCTTGCCCGAAAGGACCCGAACCATGCCCAACAGTCGCAAAATCCGCCTTGGTGCTTTCCTTCCCGGTGGGGGCCAGCACATCGCCGCCTGGCGCCACCCCGACAGCCCCGCCGATGGGGCAACAAGCTTCGACTTCCACCTGAAGCTGGCACAAGAGGCCGAGCGTGGCCTGTTTGACGCCTATTTCCTCGCTGACGGCCTGGCCATCGCCTTTGGCGGCGGGATCGAGGGTGGCAACGCCAAGGTCGCGGGGTTTGAGCCCGTTACGCTCTTCTCGGCTCTCGCCCCCTTGACCAAAAACCTCGGGTTCATCGCCACGGCATCCACGACCTACGAAGAACCCTACAACACTGCCCGCAAATTCGCGTCCCTGGATCTGATCTCTGACGGCCGTGCCGGATGGAACGTGGTGACGACGGCGACCGAGTCCGCCGCCCACAACTTCAACCTTGACCAGCAGCACCCCCACGCGTTCCGCTATCGCCGCGCGGCCGAGCATGTCGATGTCGTGAAAAAGCTGTGGGACAGCTTCGAGGACGATGCCTTCCTGCGCGACAAGGCTTCGGGCCGGTTCTTCGACCCTGAGAAGGTGCATTACACCGATCACAAGGGTGAACACTTCAAGGTGCGGGGCCCGCTGAACGTCAGCCGCTCGGCCCAAGGCCATCCGGTGATCGTGCAGGCCGGCCAGTCGGATGACGGGCGCGGATTGGCGGCGGCCACGGCCGAGGTGATCTTCACCGCGCATCAGAAACTGGACACCGCGCAGGAATTCTACCGCGACATCAAGGCCCGCGCGCGCGGTCTTGGCCGCAACCCCGACCATATTCTGATCATGCCAGGCGTGTCCCCCTTCGTCGGTCGGACCGAGGCCGAGGCGCGCGAGAAATATGATCGTCTGACCAGCCTCATCCTTGAAGAGGACGGCATCGCCCTGATCAAGGGCCTGACCGGTGGCACGCTTGACCTGACAGGGGTCGACCTCGATGGCCCGCTTCCAGAAGTGGAACCGACCGAGGGGATGAAATCCCGGCAGGCGCTGATCCGCCAGATTGCGGATGAGAACGGCTTCACCATTCGCCAACTCTACCAGCATGTGGCCAGCGCGCGGGGGCATTTCACCATCGTCGGCACGCCGGCGCAAATCGTCGATGTGCTGGAAGACTGGTTTCACAATGAAGGCGCCGATGGCTTCAACATCCTGCCGCCTTGGCTGCCGACCGGCCTGACCGACTTCGTCGATCTGGTGATCCCCGAACTGCAACGCCGGGGCCTTTTCCGCACGGAATACGAAGGCCGCACGCTGCGCGAAAACCTTGGCCTGCCCTTCCCCGAAACCCGCTGGGCGCTTTCGCGGCGCGCGGCCCATGCGGCGGAGTGACCCCATGACCTTCCAGACCATCGATACCTCCCTCGGCGGCTCTGTCGAAGCCCCCTCCGGTGCGGCACTCCTGCGCCGGGGGGTGGACGGGACCAGGGTCGCGCTGCGCCGCTATGGTCTCTTGGCCGGGTTCCTTGTCTTCTGGCAGGTCGGCTCTTCCCTCGGCTGGATCAATCCAACCGTCTTCCCGCCGCTGGACAAGATCCTTGCCGCTACCTGGACCGGCGTTGTCGGTGGCGCGCTTTTGGATGACATCGCGATCAGCCTGCAACGCTCTGGCCTAGCCTTCGCTGCGGCGGTGGGCCTTGGCATCCCACTGGGCCTCTTCATGGGCCAGATCCGCGCGGTCGAGCAGGCGCTGGACCCGATCCTGCAGTTCTTCCGCCAGACTTCAGCACTCGCACTCTATCCCGTGTTCATCCTGCTTCTGGGCCTCGGCGAGGCGTCCAAGGTGTTCGTGATCTTCTGGGCCACGCTCTTCCCGATCCTTCTGGCCACCATCGGCGGGGTCATGGAAGTGGACCGCAAGCTGATCGAGATGGCAGCGACATTCGGCGCTTCCCGCGCCACGATCTTCCGCCGCGTCGTGCTGCCGGCCTCAGTCCCGTCGATCTTCGTCGGCCTGCGCCTGTCGGCCACCACCGCGCTCCTCCTCCTCATCGCCGCCGAAATGATCGGGGCGAACCGGGGCCTGGGGTTCCAGGTGATGAACGCCCAGTACAACTTCCAGATCCCGCAGATGTTCGCGGCGATCCTCCTCCTTGCAGCCCTTGGCCTTACCGCCAACGCCCTTCTCGTCACACTCCAGCGCAGACTCTGCCGCTGGGCCGACCTGTCCCACTGATCCAACCCCGTCAAAGGAAACGACCATGAAACATCTTCGCACCCTCGCCCTGACCACCGCCCTCGGCTTTGCCGTGACCCCGGCCTTCGCCGATGTCACCATCCGCTACCTTGCCAGCCAAGGCGGCCTGAATGCCCATGAATTGGCTGCCGAACTGGGCTACTTCGACGGGACCGGCATCACGCTGGAAAATGTAGGCTATGCCCAAGGCGGTCCCGCCTCGCTGGTGGCCCTTTCGGGGGGCAGTGTGGAACTCGGCTCAGCCGCCACCGCCGCCGTCCTGAACTCCATCGCGGCCGGGAACGACTTTGTCGCCGCCTACCCTTCCAACGGGATCAACGATGAGGCGCAGTCGATCTTCTATGTGCTCGAGGACAGCCCGATCAAGTCAGTGGAAGACATCGTCGGCAAGACCATCGCCGTGAACACCCTCGGCGCACATCTGGATTACGTTGTGCGAGAGGCGCTGCACCAGAAAGGCCTGCCCGAAGACAGCGCCAACCTGATCGTCGTGCCGGGCCCGCAGTTGGAGCAGGTCCTGCGGTCGGGCCAGGTCGACATCTCGGCCTTCGGTTACTGGCAGACTACCTTCACCGGCGCCGCGCTGCAGAATGGCGGATTGCGGGCAGTTTTCGATGACACCGATGTGCTGGGCGAAATCGCCGGCGGATTTGTCGTCCTGCGCCGTGACTGGATCGAGGCCCATCCGGAAGAGGCGAAGGCCTTCGTCGAAGGCTCGGTCAAGGCGCTGGATTACGCCCGCGAGAACCCCGAAGAGACCAAGGCGATCTTTGCCCGCGTCCTGGCCGAACGCGGCGAAAACCCGGACGTCGCCCAGTTCTTCGCGGGCTACGGTGTCCGCGAAGGCGGCCTTCCGGTGGAACGCGACATCCAGTTCTGGATCGACGTTCTGGAACGTCAGGGCACTGTCGAAGCGGGCAAGCTGGTTGCCAAGGACATCCTCTATGTGACGGGCGACAGCCCCGCCACCAACTGAAGGCAGGACAATGAGCGTGGTTGAAACAACCCGCCATGGAGAGGTCACAGTGCGTGACCTCTCCAAATCCTTCACGCTGAACGGCCAGCGTTTGCCCGTCCTTCGCGACCTGCAACTGGACGTCCGGAGTGGCGAGGCGCTTGCCATCGTCGGTCCCTCCGGTTGCGGCAAGACCACTCTGCTGCGCGTGCTCGCGGGACTGGAAAGCCCCGACAAGGGTGAGGTCCTGATCGACGGTCACCCCGTCCTGGGCGTCGGCACCGAACGCGCCATCATCTTCCAGGAACCGCGGCTTCTGCCCTGGCTGACGGTCCTCGGCAACGTGGCCTTCGGCCTCGAAGTGCGGGGCACATCCCGCGCCGAAGCCGAAACCCGCGCCCGTCACTACATTCGTCTTGTCGGCCTGGCCGAGTTCGAAAGCGCCTTCCCCCGGCAGCTTTCCGGCGGCATGGCGCAGCGTGTCGGCATCGCGCGGGCGCTGACCGTGCAGCCGGAAATCCTGCTCTTGGACGAACCCCTCGGTGCGCTGGACGCCATGACCAAGCTGACCATGCAGGAAGAACTGGCCCGCATCTGGCGCGAAGAGAAGGTGACGATGATCCTCGTCACCCATGACCTTGAGGAAGCGATCTATCTGGCCGACCGCGTGTTGGTGTTGCCCAAGGAAAAGGGTGCTGGGCCGCGCCTGATGGAGGTGAACCTGGCGCGGCCGCGCGACCGAAACGAGGCGCAGTTTGTCCAGATGCGGCGACGCCTGATGGCGGAGTTTGGGCTGCACTAGCCTGAAGCCGCCCTTTCCCGGGCACCCGAGTGGCCGCGGCGGCTAAGCAGCGCCGTGGCCGTCCGAGGCAAACACCTCGGTTACCGCAAAACGCGTCACGTCAATCAGGCCCTTGTCCGAGATGCGCAACTCCGGGATCACCACCAGCGCCAGCAGGGAATGCTGCATGTAGGCGTTGTTCAGCGTGCAACCACATTCCGCCATTGCTGCCACAAGGGCCTGCGCCTTGTCCGCCACCTCGCGCGCCGGGTGGTCGGACATCAGGCCCGCGATGGGCAGTTCGACCAGCGCCAGTTCCTGCCCGTCACGCCAAAGGGTGACCCCACCCCCCACCTCGGCCAGACGGTTCGCGGCCAGCGCCATCTGCTCGCGGCAGGTGCCGACGACAATCATGTGGTGACTGTCATGCGCCACGGTCGAGGCCATGGCCACCCGCCCCTTGTAACCAAAGCCTGACACGAAAGCGTTGACCACCTGCCCCGTGGCCCGGTGGCGTTCAACCAAAGCGATCTGGGCCACGTCGCCCTGCGCCTCGACAAGGCCCCCCGTCACCTGCATCTCGGCGGTCAGCGCCTTGGTCGGGGCCTGATTTTCCACCACGCCGATCACACGGGCGGTCACTTTGTCCACGCCCTTTGGCGCGGCGATGGCAAAGTCGGCGGCGGTCTTCGACGCTCCCATGTTCACCGTCGCCCGCGCACTTGGCGGCCACGCGTAATGCGGGCAGGTCACGGTCAGCCTTCCCCCCTCGGCCACCTTCACCCCACGGGCAAAGACCGCGTCGATGGGCAACTCCCGCAAGTCCGAGGTCAGGATAACATCTGCCCGCCGCCCAGGCGCAATCGACCCCAACTCCCGCTCCAGCCCAAAATGGGTGGCAGTGTTGATCGTGGCCATCTGGATCGCGATCAACGGGTCGCAGCCGCAGGCGATGGCATGGCGCACGGCGCGGTTCATGTGCCCGTCATGCACCAGAGTGCCGGAATGGCTGTCATCGGTGCACAGGATGAAGTTGCGCGGGTCCAGCCCCTTTTCGGTGATCGCCGTGATCTGGCTTTCGATGTCATACCACGCTGATCCCAGCCGCAGCATCGACCGCATTCCCTGTCGCACCCGGTCAATCGCGTCCTGTTCCCGTGTCCCTTCATGGTCGTCCGATGGTCCACCCGCGACATAGGCATGGAACGGAATGCCCCGGTCCGGGCTGGCGTAGTGCCCGCCCACCGTCTTCCCTGCGCGCATCGTGGCCGCGATCTCCTCCAGCATCTGCTGGCTCCCGTTGATGACGCCGGGGTAATTCATCATCTCGCCCAGGCCGATGATCCCGGGCCAGCGCATCGCCTCGGCAACATCATCGGGGCCGATTTCATAGCCCGTTGTCTCAAGCCCCGGAGCACTGGGCGCGCAGCTTGGCATCTGGGTGAAGATGTTGATCGGCTGAAGAGCTGCCTCGTCATGCATCATCCGCACACCGGGCAGGCCCAGGACATTGGCAATCTCATGCGGGTCGTGGAAGATCGTCGTCGTGCCATGCGGGATCACGGCGGCGGCAAATTCGGCCGGCGTCAGCATTCCGGATTCGATGTGCATGTGCCCGTCGCAGAGGCCCGGGATCAGGTATCTCCCTCCAGCTTCCACCAACTCGGTCCCCGGGCCGATGCAATGGCTGGCGTCAGGGCCGACATAGGCGAAGCGCCCTTCAGCCACGGCGACCTGCCAGCCCAGCAACACCTCACGGCTTTGCACATTCACCAACGTGCCACCCCGGATCACAAGATCGGCGGAAGTACGGCCCGCAGCCACAGCCACCAGGCGGGGGGCACAATCGGCCCAGGACAGAAGAGAAACATGCGCCATGGACGAATAGGAACCCGCAATCTAGTATGGATCAAGGCCCAAGGCAAAGGTTGCAATGACTTTCGCGGCTTCACTTGGAGTTGGAAGCAGAGATCTTTGGTTCGAGGTCCGATGCCAACTCTCTCACAGTCGTCGAGAGAGTTTGCACTATTGGTCTACTGTTGACCCGCCGTGGAGAACGCAAAAAGCCCCGCGGTGAGGCGGGGCGTAAGGCATTGATGTGTAGGGAAGGAACTGGTTGCGGGGACAGGATTTGAACCTGTGACCTTCAGGTTATGAGCCTGACGAGCTACCGGGCTG
>JAIYAE010000024.1 GCA_027489175.1 Rhodobacter sp. | reverse complement strand
TTCGACCGTGAGTCGCCGGGACATACTGCCTGCATGTGGGGACCCCATAGGATGTCGTTATTTTCCGGTCTGTTTTCGTCTGACATGGCGATTGACCTCGGCACGGCGAACACGCTGGTTTACATCCGCGGCAAGGGGATCGTCCTGAACGAACCTTCGGTCGTGGCCTACCATGTGAAGGACGGCAAGAAGGTCGTGCTGGCTGTGGGCGAGGATGCCAAGCTGATGCTGGGCCGCACCCCCGGCACGATCGAGGCGATCCGCCCGATGCGTGACGGTGTGATTGCCGACTTTGAAGCCGCCGAAGAGATGATCAAGCACTTCATCCGCAAGGTGCACAAACGGTCGACCTTCTCGAAGCCCAAGATCATCGTCTGCGTCCCGCATGGCGCGACCCCGGTCGAAAAGCGCGCCATCCGCCAGTCGGTGCTGTCCGCCGGGGCCAAGCGCGCCGGGCTGATTGCCGAACCGATTGCAGCGGCCATCGGGGCGGGGATGCCGATTACCGAACCGACCGGCAACATGGTCGTCGACATCGGCGGCGGCACGACCGAGGTCGCGGTTCTGTCGCTTGGCGATATCGTCTATGCCCGGTCCGTCCGCGTTGGCGGTGACCGGATGGATGAGGCGATTGTCAGCTACCTGCGCCGGCACCAGAACCTGTTGATCGGTGAAAGCACCGCCGAACGCATCAAGACCTCCATCGGCACCGCGCGGATGCCCGATGACGGGCGCGGCGCCTCGATGACCATTCGCGGCCGCGACCTTCTGAACGGTGTGCCGAAGGAAACCGAGATCAACCAGGCCCAGGTCGCCGAAGCCCTTGCCGAACCCGTCCAGCAGATCTGCGACGCGGTGATGCAGGCGCTGGAAGCCACGCCGCCCGACCTCGCGGCAGATATCGTGGACCGCGGCGTGATGCTGACCGGCGGCGGCGCCCTTCTGGGTGATCTGGACCTGAGCTTGCGGGAACAGACTGGCCTCTCGATTTCGGTGGCCAATGAGTCACTGAATTGTGTTGCCCTCGGCACCGGGAAAGCGCTGGAATATGAGAAGCAGCTTCGGCATGTGATCGACTACGATACCTAGGTCCCGGGAGACCTGGGATCACAGGATACCTCAGGCTCGCGCTTTGCGCGCCGTCGGGAAAGGCTAGGCTTTGGCGAAGACCCGCATAGGACCGGAAGAGTTCTCGCGCCCGCTGCGCCGATTGCTGGTCGGAATCGCGGTCCTGCTTTTGCTTGGCCTGTTCCTCCTCTGGCGGATCGACAGCCCCCGCGTGGAACGGTTTCGCGCCGGGCTGATCGACGCCGTGGTGCCAAACCTTGATTGGGCGATGCGCCCGGTCACGATGGTAGCGGGCATGGTGGATGACTTTCAGTCCTACACCCGCATCTACGAACAGAACCAGGAACTGAAGCGCGAGTTGCAGCAGATGAAGGCCTGGAAAGAGGCCGCCCTGCAGCTGGAACAGAAGAACGCGCGCCTTCTGGACCTGAACAACGTCCGGCTTGACCCGAAGTTCACCCATGTCACCGGCGTGGTGATGGCCGATAGCGGCAGCCCGTTCCGCCAGTCGGTTCTTCTGAATGTGGGCGAACGGGACGGCATCCGCGACGGCTGGGCCACGATGGACGGCATCGGTCTGGTGGGCCGGATCTCGGGCGTGGGTGAACGGACGGCGCGGGTGATCCTTGTCACCGATTCGAACAGCCGGATCCCGGTGACGATTCAGCCTTCGGGGCAAAAGGCGCTTCTGTCGGGCGACAACTCCCCCCTGCCGCCGTTGGAATTCATCGAGGATACCGATGAGGTCCGCCCCGGTGACCGCGTGGTCACCTCGGGCGATGGCGGGGTGTTCCCGGCAGGGCTGCTGGTGGGTCAGGTGGCGCTGGGCACCGATAAGCGGCTGCGCGTGGTCTTGGCGGCGGACTATCAGCGGCTGGAATTCCTGCGCGTCCTGCGCAGCCACGAGCTGGAGCCGATCACCGACCCCGGCAATCTGGTGGCCCCGCCCGTGCTGCTGCCCTTGCCTGACACCTCTGCCGCGGCGCTGGAATCGGCGGCGGGCGCGCAGCCTGCGGAAACCGAAGGCGGCGATGTCGAGGCGGCAGGATCGGGCCTTGCCGAAGGCGCGGATGCGGGGGCCGGAGATGGGTGATTTCTGGCGTCAGGCGCATTGGGTCTTTCGCGCGCTGTTCGTGGCGCTCGCGCTTTTGCTGCTGTTTTTCCGTTTGCTACCGTTGGGCCACGCGCCGGGCAGCCTTCCGGGGCCGGACCTGCTGTTGTGCCTGATCCTTGCCTGGGTGGTGCGGCGGCCGGAATTCCTGCCGATGCCGATGATCCTTCTGGTGATGCTGGCCGAGGATCTGATCCTGATGCGCCCGCCCGGCCTCTGGACCGCCATCGTCATCCTGGCGACCGAGTTTCTGCGCAGCCGTGTCGCCCTGACGCGTGAGCTGAACTTCGTCGTGGAATGGATGCTGGTGGCGGGCGTGATGCTGGGCATGGTGCTGGCCTACCGGCTGGCGCTGGCGGTGGCTTTCGTGCCGCAGCCGGCCTTCGGCTTTGCCATCGTGCAATATCTGTGGTCGATTGCGCTGTATCCCTTGGTGGTGGCCCTGTCGCGGATGGTCCTTGACCTGCGCAAGCCCGCCATGGGCGAAGTGGATGATTTCGGGAGGCGGCTGTGAGACGCAGCGCACGCGAAACCGAAGACGTGGCCCGCAGCCTGACCCGCCGCACCCTGATGCTGGGCGGCGGCATGGCGGCGATGGTGGCCGTGCTTGGCGTGCGGATGCGCTATCTGCAGGTCGATCAGGCCGATGAATTCAAGCTTCTCGCCGAAGAGAACCGCATCAATATCCGCCTGATCCCGCCCGAACGCGGCCTGATCCAGGACCGCAACGGCAAGGTCATCGCCGGGAACGAACAGAACTACCGCGTCGTCATCACGCGTGAGGCGGCGGGCGATGTCGATCTGGTGCTGCGCCGTCTGGCCGGGATCATCCCGATCACGCCCGAGGAACTGGAACGCACCATCGAAGAGGTCAAGGCCCTGCGCGCCTTCGTGCCCGTCACCGTGGCCGAACGCCTGACCTGGGAGGATTTCTCCAAGGTCGCCCTCAACGCCCCCGCCCTGCCGGGCGTCGTGCCTGAGGTGGGCCTTTCGCGGCGCTACCCCCTCGACACCGATTTCGCGCATGTCGTGGGCTACGTCGGCCCGGTCAGCGAGAAAGACCTGGAAGGCCTGGAAACGCCCGATCCCCTGCTGAAGATCCCCAAGTTCCAGATCGGCAAGATCGGCGTCGAACGCTGGATGGAAGACACCCTGCGGGGCCGCGCCGGCACCAAGCGGATCGAGGTGAACTCCGCCGGGCGGGTTATGCGTGAGCTGGAGCGTCAGGAAGGTGACCCAGGCCTTGATATCCGCCTGACCATCGACGCCGAGGTGCAGAACTTCGCCCAGGCCCGCCTGGGTGAGGAAAGCGCCGCCGCTGTCGTGATGGACGTGACGAACGGCGACGTGATCTGCATCGCCTCGTCCCCGTCCTTTGACCCGAACCTTTTCGTCCGCGGCATCAGCCACACCGATTACAACCTCCTGATGGAGGACGACCACCGCCCCCTGGCCAACAAGACCGTCTCCGGCGCCTATCCGCCCGGATCGACCTTCAAGATGGTCACCGCCCTTGCGGCGCTAGAGGCAGGCGTCATCACCGCCGACACCCGCGTCAGCTGCCCGGGGTTCATCGAATTCGGCGGGCGCAGGTTCCACTGCTGGAAACGCGCCGGCCACGGCACCGTCAGCCTGCAACGCTCGCTCAGCGAAAGCTGTGACGTCTACTATTACGACATCGCCCAGAAGGTCGGCATCGACAAGATCGCCGAGATGGGCCGCCGCCTTGGCCTTGGCCAGCGCTTCGATCTGCCGATGAGTGCGGTGACCGAAGGGATCATGCCCGACAAGGCCTGGAAGATGGAGCGTCACAAGCAAGACTGGCGCATTGGCGACACGATCAACGCCTCGATCGGGCAGGGCTATGTCCTGACCTCGCCCCTGCAACTGGCGGTGATGACCGCGCGGATCGCCAGCGGCCGCGCCGTGTCGCCCCGGCTGGTGCGGATGGTGAACGACCAGGCCCTGCCCGTGCCCGAAGCCCCGCCCCTTGGCCTTACGCCGGAACACCTCGCCGCTGTGCAACAGGGCATGTATGAGGTGGTGAACGGCGAACGCGGCACCGCGAAATCCAGCCGCATCGTCGATCCGACACTGGTGATGGCGGGCAAGACCGGCACCAGCCAGGTCCGCAACATCTCTGCGGCCGAACGCGAATCCGGCGTGATCTCGAACGATGATCTGCCGTGGAACCGCCGCGACCATGCGCTTTACGTCGGCTACGCCCCCTATGACGCGCCGCGCTATGCGATTTCGGTGGTGGTGGAACATGGCGGGGGCGGGTCCACCGCCGCCGCCCCCATCGCCCGCGACATCCTGCTGCGTGCGCTGTCGGACGGGATGCCCGCGCTTGAGGCTTATCCCTCCAGCCAGCGTGGCCGAATCGAAACCATGCTGAACGAACTGCCCCTGCGCGACCCGGTCACCGGGATCACCCCGGTCCGGACAAGGGCATAACGCCATGAGCTTTCTGGAATACCGCCTGAAACAGGTGCCGACCGGCTTTCGCAAGGTCCTGTATATGAACTGGCCGCTGGTGGTGCTGGTCACCGCTGTCGCCTCGGTCGGGTTCTTGATGCTGTATTCCATCGCCGGCGGAGATTTCGACCAATGGGCGCGGCGGCAGTCGCAGATTTTCATCGTCGGCATGGTGTTGATGTTCATCGTCGCCATGGTGCCGATCTGGTTCTGGCGCAGCATGGCGGGGCTGGCCTATTTCGTGTCCTTCGTCCTGTTGCTGTTCGTTGAGTTTACTGGCGAGATCGGGATGGGCGCACAGCGCTGGATCGACATCGGCCCCCTGCGCCTGCAACCGTCCGAGATGATGAAATTCACCCTCGTGATGCTGCTGGCAGCCTATTACGATGCTTTGGACAGCAAGAAGACCTCTCGCCCGCTGTATGTGCTGATCCCGGTGCTGCTGACGGTCGCCCCCACGGTGCTGGTCCTGATGCAGCCGAACCTTGGCACCTCGATCCTGCTTCTCCTTGCCGGGGGGGCGGTGATGTTCGCGGCTGGCGTGTCCTTGTGGTATTTCGGCGGGGTGCTGGCGCTGGTCGGGTCGGTCGTGGTTGGGGTCTTCACCCTGCGCGGCACGCCCTGGCAGTTCCTGCATGATTATCAATACCGTCGGATCGACACCTTCCTTGACCCCACCGCCGACCCCCTTGGCGCGGGCTACAACATCATCCAGGCCAAGATCGCGCTGGGGTCGGGCGGGTGGAGCGGCAAGGGCTTCATGCAAGGCACCCAGTCACGCCTGAACTTTCTGCCGGAAAAGCATACCGACTTCATCTTCACCACCCTGGCCGAGGAATTCGGCTTTATCGGAGCTTTCTCGCTGCTGGGACTTTACGCCCTTATCATCGGGTTCTGCCTGATGGCGGCTTTCCAGAACCGTGACCGGTTCTCGGCGCTGCTGATCGTCGGGGTGGCGGCGAACTTCTTCTTCTACATCGCGGTCAACCTGTCGATGGTGATGGGCATGGCCCCTGTCGTGGGCGTGCCGTTGCCGCTGTTGTCCTACGGCGGCTCGGCGATGCTGGTGCTGCTGGTCGGCTTTGGGCTGGTGCAAAGCGCGCATGTCCATAGGCCGCGCTAGATGATGCATCTGACGCACCGGCATGGCCGGTTTCTCGCCGCTTTCGCCGTGGGCGCAGTCATCGCGGCGGCAGGCTGGGTGCAGGGCCTGCCCCCGGTTCTGGTGCTCCTTGCGGGCGGGAGCACGTTCTTTGTCCTTTATCTGGTCCAGATGGCGCGGCTGATCCGCGCCTCGGGCCCGGCCCAGCTGCGCGCCCATGCGGCCGAGGCGGATGAAGGCGTGGCGCTGATCCTTGGCCTAGCCCTTCTGGCGATCTGCGTCAGCATCACCGCGATATTCCTGGTTCTGAATGCCGATGACAGCAGCCTTGCAATTCGCCTGACCGCCCTCGTCAGCATTCCCCTTGGCTGGACCACGGTGCATGTCCTTGCGGCGATGCATTACGCCCATCTTTTCTATCACGGCGCGCATGGCGGGATGGAGTTTCCGGGCAAGGGCGACCCCGAGGCGATGGATTTCGTCTACGCCAGTTTCGTGATCGGGATGACGGCGCAAGTGTCGGATGTCACCGTCACCTCGCGCAAGATGCGACAGGCGGTGCTGGTGCATTCGGTGGTGACCTTCTTTTACAACACCGTCATCCTGGCGCTGGCGATCAACGCCGCTGTGACGGCGGGTGCCTAAGCTGGGCGCGGGCTGGCAAGGGTGACCCGAAGACCAAAGATTAAGACTTCCTGAAAACGCGACAGCAACCCGTTGATTTTGTTTGCGCCAATCCATGGACCAGCGCGGACACCTGCCAAAGGCCCCGCCCCATGCCCACGATCCTCTTCGCTGCCCCCTCGCTCTGGCCCGAATATCAGACCGCCCTCCCCCAGGCCTTGGCCGAGGTCGGGGTGACCGGCCCCGTCGTGACCGAGGCCCGACCCGAGGAGGTTGACTACATCGTCTACGCCCCCTCCTCACCCCTGCAGGACTTCACCCCCTACACCCGGACCAAGGCCGTCCTCAGCCTCTGGGCGGGGGTGGAAAGGGTGGTGGGCAACCCGACCCTGACCCAACCCCTCTGCCGGATGGTCGACCCCGGCCTGACCGAAGGGATGGTGGAATGGGTCGTCGGCCACACCCTGCGCCACCACCTCGGGATGGACCGGCACATCGTGAACCCGGGGCATGTCTGGGACCCGACCTGCCCCCCCCTCGCCCGCGAACGCCCGGTGGCGATGCTGGGGATGGGGGCTCTGGGGTCGGCCTGCGCGGCGGCTTTGCGGGCCCTGAACTTCCCGGTGACGGGGTGGAGCCGGTCACCGAAGCCCGGCTGCCTGCATGGCGAAAACGGGCTGCGGCAGGCCCTTGCTGGCGCGCAGATCGTGGTGACCCTCCTGCCCCGCACGCCCGAGACGGAGAACCTCTTGAACGCCGACCGCCTTGCCCTTCTGCCCGCCGGGGCGGTGATCCTGAACCCTGGCCGCGGGCCGCTGATCGACGACTCGGCCCTGCTGGCAGCGCTGGATGCCGGGCAGGTCGGCCATGCCACGCTGGATGTGTTCCGGGTGGAACCCCTGCCGCCGGATCACCCGTTCTGGTCCCACCCCCGCGTGACGGTGACCCCCCACATCGCCGCCGACACCCGTGCCTCCAGCGCCGCCCGCGTCATCGCCGAAAACATCCGTCGGGGCGAGGCAGGCGCGCCTTTCCTCCACCTCGTCGACCGGGCGCGCGGCTACTAAGCGCCAAAGGTTCAGCAAAGGTCGGGAACGGAACAGCCGGACCCCATTCCCCATGCCAGCACTGTCACAGCGAGGTGCGGCATGAGATACGGGCAAGGCGTGGCACTGGTTCTGGCGGCGGGGGCCTTGTGGTCGCTGATGGGCCTTGGCCTGCGCCAGATCGAGGCGGCGAGCGTCTGGCAGATCCTGTTCTGGCGGTCCGTCGGGATGGTGCCGGTGCTTCTGGCTTTCATCTGGGTCACCTCGCGCGGCCAGCCCATCGCGCAGATCCGCAAGGTCGGCCTGGCCGGGGCAGTTGGCGGGTTTGGCCTGGTCTTCGCCTTTGCCGGGGCGATCTACGCGATCCAGACCACCACCATTGCCAATGCGGTGTTCCTGTTCACCGCGTCTCCCTTCGTGGCGGCGATTCTGGGCTGGATCATCCTGGGTGAAAGGGTGCGGCCCTGGACCTGGGTCGCCATCGGGCTGGCGGTCTTCGGAATGTATCTCATGGTCAGCGAGGGTCTGGCGATGGGCGCGCTTGCAGGCAACATCGCGGCCATTCTGTCCGCAGCCGGGTTCGGCGCCTTCACGGTCGCCCTGCGTTGGGGCAAGGTGGGCGAGATGCTGCCCGTCTCGATGTTAGGCGGGGTGTTCTCGATCTTGGTGGCGGGGGCGATCCTGACCGCGCGGGGGGAGCCGATCCTCGCCTCCCCCTGGGACATGGGCATGGCCGCCGCCATCGGCGCGGTGGTGCTGGCGCTGGGCATGGTCATGTACACCCTTGGCAGCCGCGTGATCCCGGCCGCAGAACTGACGCTGCTTGCCCTGATCGAGGTTCTGCTTGCCCCAATGTGGGTGTTCCTCTTTCTGGGCGAGACCGCCAGCGCCGAGACCTTCATCGGTGGCGGGGTCCTGCTGGCCGCCGTGGCGCTGAATGCGGTCATGGGCGCGCGGGCGCAAATGGCAGAGGGGGTTGCGAACCGGGCCCGACCTGTGAATGAATGATCAAATTCACGGAGCACCCTCCGTGCGATGGGGAGAACGTCAGGATGCGGTCTGATCCGCAAGACACCAGCCGCGGCCCCTGCTGGCCGCGCAAGCCCGAGTTTGGCGGCGGCCGGCAGCTTTTGGCCCGTCCCGCCACCCGGGGCCGCTGTGTCCCACACCTGACCTGAACATCACAAAGAGGCTGATATGCCCGGTAATCTGACGCTTGAAGACCTGAAAGCCGCCGTGAAACGCGGAGAGATCGACACTGTCCTTGTGGCCGGCATCGACATGCAAGGCCGCCTGATGGGCAAGCGCTTTCATGCGCAGTTCTTCGTCGATGGCGGCTGGGAAGAGACCCATTGCTGCAACTACCTTCTGACCGTGGACATGGAGATGACCACGGTTCAGGGCTACAAATCCTCAAGCTGGCAAACCGGCTACGGTGACTATGTGCTGAAGCCGGACATGACCACGCTGCGCCTTATCCCGTGGCTGCCGGGCACGGCGCTGGTCCTCGGCGACACGTTGGACCACCACCATCATGAAGTGCCCCATTCGCCCCGCGCGATCCTGAAAAAGCAGGTGGCGCGGGCCCGTGCCTTGGGGTTTGAACCCATGATGGCGACGGAGCTGGAGTTCTACCTGTTCGAGAATTCGTACGAGAACCTGCGCGACGGAGGTTTGGGCGCGCTGAAGCCCGTCAGCGCTTACAATGAGGATTACCACATCTTCCAGACCACCAAGGAAGAAGACGTGATGCGCGCGATCCGCAACGGGCTTTATGGCGCGGGGATCCCGATCGAGAATTCCAAGGGTGAGGCGGACGCAGGGCAGGAAGAGGTGAACTACCGCTACTCCGACGCGCTCGACACCGCCGACAACCATGTGATCGTCAAGAACGGCGTGAAAGAGATTGCCTGGACCAAGGGCAAGTCGGTGACCTTCATGGCCAAGTATGACCACCGCAAAGCCGGGTCCTCCAGCCACATCCACCAAAGCCTGTGGACCAAGGACGGCAAGCCCGCCTTTGCCGACAAGGCCGACAAGCACGGCATGTCGGCCACGATGAAGCATTACATGGCCGGGCAATTGGCCCATGCGCAGGAGTTGACGGCGTTCCTGGCGCCTTACGTCAACAGCTACAAGCGCTTTACCATCGGGATGTTCGCGCCGACCAAGGCGGTGTGGTCGGCTGATAACCGCACAGCCGGTTTCCGGGTTTGTGGCGTTCATTCCAGGGCGGTGCGGGTGGAATGCCGCATCCCCGGGTCAGACGTGAACCCCTACCTTGCCTGCGCGGCTCTGCTGGCGGCGGGTCTGGCGGGGATCGAAGGCAAGATGGAGCTGGAACCTGAAATGTCTGGCGACATGTACAATACCGCTGGCATCCGCGAGATCCCGCATAACCTGCGCGACGCGGCGGCGCTGCTGAACGGCTCCAAGATGCTGCGTGCGGCCTTTGGCGATGACGTGATTGACCACTACCACCACGCCGCCCAGTGGGAGATTTCGGAAACTGACCGCGTGGTCACCGACTTTGAGCTTCAGCGCCTGCTTGAGCGGGCGTAAATGGCCAAGCGCCGCAGGACACTGTAGGTCGGGGCTTGCCCCGACTCATTTCTGAATGTCGGGGCAGGCCCCGACCTACGAGGACGACATGAAACCCATCCAACTGATTTCCCCCGTTGACGGCTCTGTCTATGCCGAACGGATGCCCCTGACGCATGAGGCGGCGAAGGCCGCAGTCGCCGCCGCCAAAGCTGCGCAAAAGGCCTGGGCCGCGCGCCCGCTGGCCGAACGCATTGCCTTGGTCAAGGCGGGTGTCGCCAAGCTGAACGAGATGAAGGATGTGGTCGTCGAAGAGATCGCCTGGCAGATGGGCCGCCCCACCCGCTTTGGTGGTGAATTCGGCGGGGTGAATGCCCGGACGGAGTATATGTCCGAGATCGCCGCTGCGACCCTTGCCCCCCAGATGGTCGAAGACAGCGACAAATTCCGCCGCTACCTCGCCCGCGACCCGGTGGGCGTGGTCTTCATCGTGGCACCGTGGAACTACCCCTACCTGACCACGATCAACACGCTAGTCCCCGCCCTGATCGCCGGGAACACGGTGATCCTCAAGCACGCCAGCCAGACCATGCTGGTGGGCGAACGTCTGGCCGAGGCCTTCCATGCCGCCGGCATCCCGGCCGACGTGTTCCAGAACGTGGTGCTGGATCATGCCACGACCGAGGCACTGATCGCGGCGCGCTCCTTCGGGTTCGTGAACTTCACCGGATCGGTCGCGGGCGGTCAGGCGATGGAACGCGCAGCGGCGGGGACGTTTACCCCCCTGGGGCTGGAACTTGGGGGTAAGGACCCCGGCTATGTCCGCGCCGACGCCAACCTTGATGCCGCGGTCGATACGCTGATGGACGGCGCGATGTACAACGCGGGCCAATGCTGCTGCGGGATCGAGCGGATCTACGTCCATGAATCGCTCTATGATGCCTTCGTCGAAAAGGCGGTGGCCTGGGTCAAGACGCTGAAACTCGGCAACCCCTTTGACGCCGACAGCACGCTTGGGCCGATGGCCAACAAGCGCTTCGCCAAGGTCGTGCGCGACCAGATTGCCGAGGCCGTGGCCAAGGGCGCGAAACCGCTGATCGACCCCGCGCTCTTCCCCGCCGATGACGGGGGCGCCTACCTTGCGCCGCAAATCCTTGTGAACGTTGACCATTCGATGCGGGTGATGATGGAGGAAAGCTTTGGCCCCGTCGTCGGCATCATGAAGGTCAAGGACGACGCCGAGGCTTTGCGGCTGATGAACGACAGCCCCTACGGCCTGACCGCCAGCATCTGGACGCAGGACTATGACACTGCCGCGAAGCTGGGCGAGCAGGTGGAAACCGGAACGGTCTTCATGAACCGCGCCGATTACCTTGACCCCGCCCTCTGCTGGACCGGCTGCAAGGACACCGGGCGCGGCGGATCGCTGTCTTACCTTGGGTTCCATGCGGTGACCCGGCCGAAATCCTATCATCTGAAGAAAGTCTGATCCTATGAGCACCGCCACCCACTCGGTCCCCAATCGCAACTGGTCTTACCCGACCGCCATCAAGTTCGGCGTCGGCCGGATTTCGGAACTGGCCGACCATGCCGCCGGGGCTGGCCTGAAAAAACCGCTTCTGGTCACCGACAAGGCGCTAGCATCCCTGCCGATCACCGCTGCCGCGTTGGACGTGCTGGAAAAGGCCGGGATGGGCCGCGCCGTCTTTTCGGACGTGGACCCGAACCCGAATGAGGCGAACATGGCCGCCGGGATCGCGGTTTACCTCGCTGGTGGGCATGACGGGGTGATCTGCTTTGGTGGCGGCTCCGCGCTGGACCTTGGCAAGATGATCGCCCTAATGGCGCATCAGCGGAAGGACCTGAGCGTCTGGGACCTTGAGGATATCGACGACTGGTACACCCGTGCCGATGCCTCAAAAATCGCGCCGATCATCGCGGTGCCGACGACCGCAGGAACCGGCAGCGAAGTGGGACGGGCTGGGGTGCTGACGAACTCCACCACCCACAAGAAGAAGATCATCTTCCACCCCAAGCTGATGCCCGTCGTCACGATCTGTGACCCGGCGCTTACCGTGGGGATGCCCCGCTTCATCACCGCAGGCACCGGGATGGACGCTCTCGCGCATTGCCTGGAGGCGTACTCCAGCCCGTTCTACCACCCGATGTCGCAGGGCATCGCGTTGGAAGGGATGCGGCTGGTCTTCGAAAACCTGCCCCGCGTCTATCACGCGCCGGATGACCTTGACGCCCGCGCGCATATGATGTCGGCCGCCGCGATGGGGGCCGTGGCGTTCCAGAAGGGCCTTGGCGCGATACACTCGCTTTCCCACCCGGTCGGCGCGGTTTACGGCACGCACCATGGCACGACGAACGCTGTGGTGATGCCGATGGTCCTAGACTTCAACCGCCCCGCAATCGAGACGCGGATCGAGGCGGCGGCAGCCTACCTTGGCATCAAGGGCGGGTTTGACGGCTTCAAGACCCGCATCATGGACCTGCGCGCGGCGCTTGCGATCCCGGAGAACCTGACGGCCATGAGCGTGAAGGCGGCGGATCTTGAGATGCTCACCGACATGGCGCTGGAAGACCCGTCCTGCGGCGGCAACCCGATTGCCATGACGCGTGAAAATACGCGGGCGTTGTATCAGGCCTGCATGTAAGGTCTGCGCCCGCCAGGCAATCTGGCGGGCGGTTTGGAGCGGTGCATGGTCACGCGTGAGAGAACCGAAATCGCGGTGATCGGCGCGGGCGTTGTGGGCCTGACCACCGCGCTTGAGCTGGTTGAGGCGGGCCGCGACGTGGTGCTGGTTGACCCGGGCCAGCCCGGCATGGGCGCAAGTTATGGCAATGCCGGCACCATCGCGGGCTATGCGGTCAGTCCGGTGGGCACGCCGGATGTGCTGCGGTCGCTGCCGTCGCTGATGTTCAGCCGCACCTCGCCCTTGGCCATCCGTCATCGCGCCTTGCCCAGCCTGATGCCATGGCTGATGCGCTTTCTGTGGCAAAGCCTGCCGGCCCAGGCCGAACGGAACGCGCGCGCGATTGCCGCCCTTCTGGCCGGTTCGGGCGAGAGGTGGGATGATCTGGCGCTGCAGGTCGCCGGGGCGGGCATCCTGCAACGCCGGGGCTGCCTCTATGTCTATGAAACTGCCCAGGCCTTCGCCGCCGCCGGGGGCGAGATGGCCACACGCCGGGCGCTGGGGGTTGAGGTTGATCTGATCGGCCCCGACGCCTTGGCCGGATTGGAGCCTACTTTGCCCGCAGGCGCCGGCGCTGCCTATTTCAGCGGCGCCACCTTTCTGGATGATCCGGGCCGCATGATGGGGCTGATCGTGGCGGCGGTGCTGCCGAAGGCGCGGTTGCTGCAGGCCCGGGCCGAGCGTCTGACCCGTGGCCCAACGGGCGTGGTGATTGAGGGGCCGGGGCTGCACCTCCATGCCAGCAAGGTGGTCATCGCGGCGGGGGCGCATTCCCGCGCCTTGGCACTGCAGGCCGGGGACCGCGTGCCCCTTGATACCGAGCGCGGCTATCACGTCGAATGGGACATGGCCGAGCCGTTGCTGCAACGCCCGGTCTGCCCGACGGCGCGCGGGTTCTATTTCTGCCCGATGGCGGGCCGTCTGCGGGTGGCGGGGACGGTGGAGCTGGGGGGCCTGCATCTACCACCCTCACCCCATAGGGTGCAAAAGCTGGTAGAGGGCGCGCGGGCGTTCTTTCCGGAGCTGGGAGAGCCGGACCGCAGCTGGATGGGCTTTCGGCCATCGCTGCCCGACAGTCTGCCGGTGATCGGGCCCTCACGCGGTGGGCCTGATGTCATCTACGCCTTTGGCCATGGCCATCTGGGGGTGACTTTGGCACCGGTAACCGCTCGGATCGTGACGGCGCTGGTGGCGGGCAAGGCGCTGCCGCTGGACATTGCCGCCTATCGCCCCGGCCGGTTCTGAATGCAAACGGCCCGGCTTGAAAACAAGCCGGGCCGCACGCCAAGGTCTGACGACCCTGTCCTAGATCACTGATTGAGCGTTTCGGTCGGCTCATCATCGTCATTGCCGCACAGCGCGACGCAGAGGATGATCGGGATCAGAAGCAGCGGCAGGATGCCGGCCGAGGACGCGGGCTTTTCAGCCACGACTTCCATTTCTTCTTCCACGACAACCGGGCCGCCAGCAAAGGCGGTGGTAGCCGAAACAGCCAGCGAGGCCGCTACGAGCGAGGTGAGGAACTTTTTCATGTCAGGTTTCCTTTCAGGATTTGGACCCGGGCCAAGGCACGGGTCAATAAACCGGCGTTACTTGTGATCACTCAGTCGCAGCGGTGACCGCGACCTGCGGGTCTTCGTCATCATTGCCGCAGAGGGCCACGCAGAGGATGATCGGGATGAGGAGCAGCGGCAGGAGGCCGGCCGAGGACGCGGGCTTTTCAGCCACGACTTCCATTTCTTCTTCAACCACGACCGGGCCGCCAGCATAGGCGGTGGTGGCCGAGATCAGCATGGTCGACGCGAGTGCAGCGGCGAGAATCTTTTTCATTGCAGTCTCCAAAAAATCAGACGCCGCGGGGCAATAGACCCCGAAGCAGGCCCGAGAAACGTAGTCGTTTCGGCCGAAACGCTCAAACCATTTTCAAAAATGCAACGCCGCTGAACCGTAACTGTGGCAGATTCACCCGATTCAACGCGGAAACAGACCGGTTTTGTGGGTCAAAAGCCCTAGATGGGCCGCATTCTGCAATGTCCGGGCGTTTTCCTGCATCCCAACAGCTGACATCCGGGCCATGGAAGAATCATCGCAGGCAAATCGGCAACCAAGGCTACGGTTGCTGGCCGTGGGCTTGGCGTAAGGGCAAAAGCGCTCGGTCAAGGCCACAGAGTGCCAACCCAGGTAACCCCGCTACGCCCAAGAATCTGGGCAGGACAAAAGAAAACGGACCGGTCTTTCGACCGGCCCGCCTGCAGATCAGAAAAAGCGTTCTGGATCAGCCAGCTTCGCTGTCGTCATCGCTGCCGCCGCACAGAGCGACGCAGAGGATGATCGGGATCAGCAACAGCGGCAGCAGGCCAGCCGAGGAAGCCGGCTTCTCAGCCACAACTTCCATTTCTTCTTCGACGACAACCGGGCCGCCAGCCATGGCAGCCGAGGCACCCAGGGTCAGTGCCATGACCGAGGTGATGAGTTTTTTCATGATTAAGCTCCGAAGTTTGAGAGGTTCCCGTCAGCAGAACAGGCCAAGTTTTGGGTTAGTCCTCTATTGGCGGCAGAACAATGCGCATCATGAATGTGGCACCGCTTCGCCACCGACCGTTGCCCGAATGGCACATAAGCCGCTGGCCGAACGCATCAGAACTGCCCGGGCACGACCTGGTCCGGAGGGCGGTGCCCATCGGCAAAGGTTTTGATGTTGATGATGACCTTCTCCCCCATCTCGATTCGTCCCTCGATGGTGGCTGAACCCATATGGGGCAGGCAGACCACATTCGGCAGTTCCCGCAGCCGGGGGTTCAGGTCGGTGCCACGTTCGTAGACATCAAGGCCTGCCCCGGCGAGCTCACCTGCGCGCAGGGCACGGGTCAGCGCGTTTTCATCTACCACCTCACCCCGGCTCGTGTTCACGACCACGGCGCTGGGCTTCATCAACCGCAGCCGCCGCGCGTTCAGAAGGTGGAAGGTCGAGGGCGTGTGCGGGCAATTGATCGACAGAATGTCCATCCGGGCCAGCATCTGGTCCAGGCTTTCCCAATAGGTCGCCTCCAACTCGGCCTCGATCTCGGGGCGCAGGCGTTTGCGGTTGTGATAATGGACCTGCAGGCCAAAAGCGCGCGCCCGCCGCGCAACGGCCTGACCGATCCGCCCCATGCCAAGGATGCCAAGCCGCCGCCCGCCCAGCCTGCCGCCAAGGTTTGCCATCGGCGACCAGCCGGTCCAGGTGCCCGACTGCATCACCTGCAAGCCCTGCGGAATGCGGCGGGTGACGGCCAGAATCAGCGCCAGCACCATGTCAGCCGTGTCTTCGGTGACCACACCGGGGGTGTTTGACACGATCACCCCGCGCTGGCGGGCCGTGGCCACGTCGATATGATCGACCCCCGCGCCATAGTTGGCGATCAGCTTCAGCTTGTCCCCGGCCTGCGCCAGCAACGCCGCATCGATGCTGTCGGTGATCGTCGGCACCAACACATCCGCCCGGCGCATGGCGGCGGCCAATTCTTCCCGGGTCATCGGGGTGTCAGGGTCGCGCAGTTCGACATCGAACAGCTCTTTCATCCGCGTTTCCACCACCTCGGGCAGGCGGCGCGTGATGACAACGGTCAGGCGGGGGGCGGGCATGCTGATCTCTCCGGCGCTTCCAGATCGGGGTCGTCCGGATCGGGTCCCTTCCAAATCCGGCGTCCTTGAGGCAAGGTGAGGCCAAGCGGGGCGATGCACAAGCCCCGGGATGAGGCAGCGGGCGCTACCGGGCAGGGCATGGCCTTTGGGACCGGTGGCGCGAAGGGAACGGGCAGTCAGGGCAAATGCAGATGCAAAGGTTTGGCATGGTCTTTGGCTTCGGTCTGGCGCTTGGCGCTATGGCGCCACCCATGCCGGTATGGGCGCAGGAAGCGGGCACGCCCGTTGAGACGGAAAGCGAGGCGCCTGAGGCCGTCGCTGAAAAGCCACCCGAAAAGCAGTGCCAGCCCGACGTGGGCTGCGTCACCAACCTGCCCTTGCCGCGCTATGTCTCGCTGAAAGGGAATGAGGGGAACGCCCGGCGCGGACCGGGGCTTACCCACCGGATCGATTGGGTCTTCACCCGCGCAGGGATGCCGCTGAAGATCACCGCCGAGTTTGAAAACTGGCGCCGCGTTGAAGATCAGGAAGGCGCTGGCGGCTGGGTGCATTATTCGCTGCTGTCTGGCGTGCGCAGCGTGCTCGTCACGCTGGACATGGCCGAGCTGCGCGACGCCCCGTCCGAAGATGCCACGGTGGTCGCACAGGCCGAGATGGGTGTCATCGGGCGGGTTCAGGCCTGCACGCTGGATTGGTGCCGGGTTGTGCTGGACGGCCAGCGCGGCTGGGTGCAGAAGGCAGCACTCTGGGGGGTGAAGCCGGATGAACAGATCGACTGACACGATGCGCAGCCGGTTGGGGCTGGCGATTTCCGCCGGCCTCGCCTCAGTGCTGGTGGCTGGAATTCTGGTGGTGCTGAAGCTGTGGGCGCTGGCGGAAACCGGCGCGCTGTCGATTGCCGCCTCGCTTGCCGACAGTGCGATGGACCTGCTGATGTCCTTGGGCGCGGCGGCGGCCATCGTTTATGCCGCCCAGCCCGCGGATGAAGATCACGCCTTTGGCCACACCTCGGCCGAGGATCTGGCGGCACTGGCACAATCGACCTTCATCATCGTGTCGGCCGGAGTGATCGGCTGGGCAGCTGTCGCGCGTCTGATTGCCCCCGAACCGCCGGTCCTGATGGCTGAAGGCCGCGGGATGGTGGTGATGGCGGTGTCGGTCGTGCTGACATTGGCGCTGGTCTGGTGGCAGGGCCGGGTGGCCCGGGCCACGGGCAGCAAAGTAGTGGCGGCTGACCGGCTGCACTACCTTGGCGACCTGTTGCCCAGCCTTGGGGCCATTGGCGCGCTTTGGGTGTCGGGCACCCATGGAATCGGGTCGATTGACGCGGTGGTGGCGCTTGCCGCTTCGGTGGTGATGGTCCTTGGGGCGGCGCGCATCGGCAAGGGCGCCTGGGACGCACTGATGGACCGGGCCGCCGATCAGGCCGTGGTGGACGGCATCGCCGCCATCACCCGCGACTGGCCCGGAGTGCGCGGCTTTCACGACCTCAAGACCCGCACTGCCGGAAGCCGGGTCTTCGTGAACCTGCATATCGAGCTGGACGGCCACCAGACCCTGCGCGAGGCGCATGACATCGGTGCAAGCCTGCGCCGCGCCATCCTGCAGGCCTATCCGCAGGCGGATGTGATCATTCACAAGGATGTGCATTCGGGCTGATAGCCATCCGCAGGTCACGGCAAAGCTGTTGGCAACGCTTGACTTTCCGGACATCTGGGCACATTGCTCAGGCGTATAACAGTTTTCTCTCCTTGTCATGAAACAGCAGGGCCGCATGCAACCCACCCTCCGCCGCGCCTACCGGCGCGAGAGCGAAGAGACCCGCCGCGCCGACCTGATCGCCGCGACTCAGGCGCTGGTGTCCGAGGGCGGGCCGGAAGCGGCGACCGTGCGGGCCATCGCGGCGCGGGCCGGGGTGACGGCGGGGCTGATCCGGCACTACTTCCAGTCAAAGGACGAACTGACCCGCGCGGCCTATCTGTCCTTGATGGACGGGATGACCGCCCAAGGCGCAGGCGCGCTGGAAGGTGTCGGCGCCCTGCCGGAAGAGCGGCTGGCGGCCTTCGTTGCGGCCTCGCTCCGCCCTCCGGTCGTGGACATCGGGGCCGTCGTTCTTTGGGCCGCCTATGTGAACAAGGTCCGCACCGACGAAGCCCTGCTCGCGGCGCATGAGACCGCCTATCTGGCCTATCGCAACACGCTGCAGGGACTGATCGCGGCCTTGCCCCGCGACGCTTCAGAGGCGCAGTTGCGCGGTGAGGCCATCGCCTGCAACGGGTTGATTGACGGGCTGTGGCTGGAAGGCTCATTGCTGCCCGATGCCTTCGCCCAAGACGAGATTGTGACAATCGGCCTGCGGTCGGTCGGCGCCATCCTTGGGGTTGATCTTCTGGCCCATTCCGCCATGCTGTTTTATCCCGGAAAGATCCTGCCATGAGATATGCTTCCGTTACCGACCGCCTGGCAGGCCTGGGCGGTGCCAAATGGGAAATCCACGCCCGCGCCCGCGCGCTGAAAGCCGCCGGGACCGAGATCATCGAATTGACCATCGGCGAGCCTGACGTGCCGACGCCCGAGCGCTATCTGGCCACTGTCGCCACCGCGATGGCCGCCGGGCGCACGGGCTATTCCAACGGGCGTGGGGAGCCTGCGGTAGTTGCAGCCCTTGCCGCGCGCTACACCGCCCGGCGCGGGCGGGCGATCGGGACCGATCAGGTGATGTGCCTGCCGGGAACGCAAACCACGCTTTACGCCGTCCTGCGCACTTTGGTTGAGGCCGGGGATGAGGTGCTGCTGGGCGACCCGATGTATGCCACTTACGAAGGCTTGATTTCCCAGACCGGCGCAAGGGTGGTGCCGGTGCCCTTGCGGCCCGAACACGGGTTCCGGATGCAGGTGGCCGATGTCGCGGCGCGGATCACGCCCCGCACGCGGGTCCTGTTCCTCAACACGCCGCACAATCCGACCGGCGCCGTCCTGCGGGCCGAAGATATCCGCGCACTGGGCGATCTGGCCCGCGCGCATGATCTGTGGATCCTGTCGGATGAGGTTTACGAGGATCTGGTGTTTCCGGGCGTGCCCTTCGCCTCCCCCCTCGACTTTGCCGATCTGGCGGACCGGGTGGTCATCGCCTCGTCCATCTCCAAGTCGCACGCGGCGCCGGGCTTCCGGTCCGGCTGGTGCATCGGCCCGGCTGAGTTCTGCCAGCGCCTGCTGCCACTTTCAGAAACCATGCTTTTTGGGTCGCAACCTTTCATCGCTGACATGACAGCGCTTGCAGTTTCCGAACCTTCGCCGGTTGCAGACGGTATGGCGGAACGCTTCTCGCGCCGGGCCGGCCTGATCGGGCAGGCACTGGACGGGGTGGCGGGACTGCGGGTCCACCAGCCGCAGGCCGGCATGTTCGCACTGGTCGATGTGCGCGCAACGGGCCTCTCCGGCACCGCCTTTGCCACCAGCCTGCTGGAGCGGGAGCGCGTGGCGGTAATGCCCGGCGAAAGCTTTGGTGCGGGGCTTGGCGGCTGGTTGCGGCTGTCGCTGACCCAGCCCGATGCGCGTATAATGGAGGCAACGGCCCGCATCGCCGCCCACGCCGCCACCTTGTTGGGGAATGCAGCATGACCACCGTCGGTATCCGTCTGGTCGAGGGGCTTGCCGCGCGCGGGGTTGAGGTTGTGTTCGGCATCCCCGGGGTACACACGATCGAACTTTATCGCGGCCTTGCCGCCGCCTCCGACCGCATCCGCCACGTCACTCCTCGCCACGAACAGGGCGCGGGCTTCATGGCGGACGGCTATGCCCGTGTCACCGGCAAGCCCGGCGTGGCCTTTGTCATCACCGGGCCGGGGCTGACCAATATCCTGACCGCCATGGCGCAGGCGCGAGCGGATTCGGTACCGATGCTGGTTGTGTCGGGCCTTGGGCGCAGCGACACGCTGGGCAAGGGGCTGGGCCGCTTGCACGAACTGCCGGACCAAGGCGCGATGGTCGCGACCCTTTGCCATTCGGAAACCGTGACCGACCCGAAAAAGCTGGGGGAGGTGCTGGACCGCGCCTTTGCCGCGATGACCGGCAGCCGCCCCGGCCCCGCCCATATCCAGATTTCCACCAACATGATGGGCCAACCCTGCCCCGCCCTGCCGCCACCAGTGGATGGGGCCCCCGCGATGCCGCTGCCCTTGGGGCGGCTGCGCAGCGTGGCCACCGCCCTGAACAATGCCGAGCGTGTGGTGATCCTGGCGGGTGGCGGGGTCCGGCGGGCGGAAGCGACCTTGCAAAAGCTGGCCGAGACGCTGGATGCGCCGGTGATCCTGACCGCCAACGCCCGCGGCGCGATGCATGGGCACCGGCTGGTGGTTCCCGCCTCGCCCAGCCTGAACGCCGTGCGGATGATGATTGCTGCGGCCGATCAGGTGGTGGCCATCGGCACGGAAATCGGGCCGACCGATTATGACGTCTACGCCAAGGGCGGTGTGCCGGACCTTTCGGCGATGATCCGGATCGACATCTGTGCCGAACAACTTGCCCGGCACCCCGCGCGCCTGCCGCTGCGCGGCGATGCGGGCACGGTGATGAACGGGCTCTTGCCGATGATCATGCGGTCAAACCGCGAAGGCGCCGCCCGGGCGGAAGGCACCCGCCGCGCCGCCCTGGCCGAGCTTGCGGGACTTTACGAACCCTTGCCCGGCCAGCTGGAAATGGTCGAGGCGATCCGCACCGCCACCCCCGGCGCGATCATCGTCGGTGACAGCACCCAACCGGTCTATGCCGCGAACCTATACTACGACCATGACCGCCCCGGCGGCTGGTTCAACGCCGCCACCGGCTATGGTGCGCTTGGCTATGCGCCCGGCGCTGCTGTGGGTGCTGCGATTGCGGCCCCCGGTGTGCCGGTCGTCTGCCTGATCGGCGATGGCGGCTTGCAATTCAGCCCTGGCGAATTGCGCACCGCTCTGGACGAAAAGCTGCCGATCACCTTTGTCGTCTGGAACAACGCCGGCTTTCGCGAGATTGCCGAAGCGATGCGTGGTGCCAAGGTCGATGTCCTGGGCTGCGACCCCTCACCGCTGGAGATGGAAAGCTTTGCCTTCGCCTGCGGCCTGCCCTTCGCCAGCATCCCGCAAGACCCCGAAGCGGTGATCGACGCCCTTTCGCACCCGCAAGACGGGCCACGTCTGATCGAGATTCAGGTCCCCTGATTTCCATCCCGGTGGCGCGCCATCAGCGGGGCCAGCAGGAAAATCGCCCCGACAAGGCAGGCGGCGAACACGAAGGCCATGCGCAACCCGAAGGTCCCGGCAATCACGCCCAAAAGCGGCGGGCCGAAGAAATATCCGAAGTAGCCCAAGAGCGTGGCCCGTGCGACCGCGCGCGCCCGCGCGCCAGGCTCACTCATCTGCCCGACCAGCGAAAAGGCAGTGGGGGCAAGGACGGACGCGCCAATGCCCATTACGATGAAGCCAAGATAGGCCATCCCCGGTCCCATGGCTTGCGCAGCGATGAACGCCCCGATGGCCGCGATCACCGCGCCCACGCGCAACAGGGTGAACGGGTTCACCCGACCGGCCAACCATTGCCCGCCCAGCCGCGCAAAGCCCATCGTCAGGGCCAGGGCTGCGGGGCCAAGCGCACCTTGCTCGGGGCTGCCGCCAAGTGTCTGCTCGATATGCAGGGCCGACCAGTTTTCCGCCGCGTTTTCGGTCATGAAGGCGATCAGGACGATACCGCCGCCGATCACCGGCACCCAGCCCAAGGGCAAGGCGCTGCCGTCCTTGGGCTTGCGCAACCCCTCGATCCGGCCATCCCTCTCCAGCGTCGCCAAGGCGCAGATCAGGCCGACCGCGGCCATCGTGCCCATCACCCAAGGCGGCGTCCAACCAGCCCCGCGCATGACGCCGGTCAGGATCGCGCCACCCGCATAGCCGAAGGAATAGGCGGCATGGGCAAGGTTCATCAGATGCAACCCGCGTTGGGTTTCCATCGCAGCGACTCGGGCGTTCATCAGGACATCGGTCAACCCGGTCGCCGCCCCGGCGCAGGCCATGGCCAACGGGAAAACCCAAAGGAGCGTCGTCTGCCCCGGCAGCGCGAAGGCCAAGGCCATCAGCATCACAGCCAGCGGCAAGGCCGCGCGACCCAAAGCCGCGCCAAAGGCCGGGGCCATCAGCATCGCACTCATCGCCGCAATCGGCGTGAAGAAGATCAGAAGACCCAACTGCGCCTCATCGACCCCCAGCATCGCCTTCAGGTCCGGCAGGGCCGCCGCGAAGGTTCCCCACAACACCCCCATCGCCGCAAAGGCCGCCATCGCGGGCCGGGCATAGGCAAGGGTGGCAAGGGGGGACATCGGAAAGGCTCCATCAGGCGAGGGTGACAGCTAGCCCGCCGCGCCTGCCTTTGCCAGCCCGGCCGCGACCGGCCAGCCCCTCTTTAGCGACATCGGGTCAGCAGCCTTGCACCCCCGCAGCCAGTAAAGGCCTCTGGCAAGACTGGGGCAGCCACCGTGCGCCACATTGCGCGGCCCACCGTTTTGGGTCCAGGATCTTTGCAGGCCCGCTACCCGGCACTTACCGCTTCCCTTCCCCTTGATTCGTCGCTATAGCCCCCCGGTCGCGCCATGCACCCTTGGAGGATGGCGGACTTATATTGGAGAGAACCATGGCACGCGAGATCACCGATCTTCTGGCCGAGGTACGGACGGGGACAGGCAAGGGGGCCGCCCGTCAAGCCCGTCGTGACGGCTACGTACCCGGCATCATCTATGGCGACGGGGCTGACCCGACGCCGATCAAGCTGAAATACAACTACCTTCTGACCAAGCTGCGGCAGGGCCGTTTCCTGCAGTCGCTCTTCAACCTCAAGGTTGAAGGCCAGCCGGACGTCCACGTCATCTGCCGCGGCGTTCAGCGGGATGTGGTCAAGGACCTGCCGACGCATGTCGACCTGATGCGCGTGCATGATGAAAGCCGGATCGAGCTGTTCATCCATGTCGATTTCATCAACCAGGACGCCAGCCCCGGCCTCAAGCGTGGTGGCACGCTGACGGTGGTCCGCTCGGAAGTGGAACTGGAAGTCACCGCCGGTGACATCCCGGATCACATCACTGTTGACCTGACCGGCAAGGTGATCGGCGACGTGATCCACATTGATGACGTGGTGCTGCCGAAAGGCGCCAAGCCGACGATCAACCGGAACTTCGTGATCGCGAACATCGCCGCCCCGTCGGGTCTGGTGAGCGCCGACAACGAAGAAGCCAGCGCCTGATCCTTGGACAGGTAGATGATCGCGCGGGGGGCCTTCGGTCCCCCCGTTGCATTTCAGCGGTCAGCCAGATCAGACCTTGGGCCAGATCAGCGCCTCGGTCATGTCGCGCAAAAGCTGCCCGGCCCGCGCCCGCACCGCCTGACGGTCCCCTTGCGCCACCACCGGGCATTGCGCCGAGGCCGCCGCATGGAAGACCAGCGCCACCAGCGCCTCGGCCAGCACCTGCGGCGGCGCGCGGTTGGCCACCAGCCCCTGCGCCTGCATCGCCCCAAGCCCCAGGGCCAGCCGGTCGATCACGGCGCAGATCATCAGGTCAAGCCCAAGGCCAACCCCGGCCGAACCACTGAAGCGCGCCAGAAGGGCGACCGTTTCAGCATCGGCGGCAAAGGCCAGGAAAACGCGGTCAAGGGTCGCGCACAGCGTGTCCCGGTCGGTCGGGGGGGCAAGATCGGCAAGGTCCGCGGTTAGGCTTTCGGCCAGAAGGGCCGCCAGAAAATGATCGCGGTCGGGAAAATGGGCAAAGAACGTGCCCTTCGCCGTGCCTGCCCGCAGCACGACCTCATCCGTCCGCAAACCGGCAAGACCAAACGCCTGTGCAATCTCACGCCCGGCGGCCAGCAGCCTGTCACGCGTGGCAAGCGTTCGTGCCTGAACCTTGCGGGTCATGCGATCGACACGGAAATTAAATTGACTATAGTCATTTTATCCCCGATATTGACCAAAGTCACTTTTAGGAGTCCCCATGTCAACCCGCATCCTCACGCTTGATCTGCACCCCGGCAGACTGTCACTCAGCGCGGCCCTTGCGCAAGCCTATCGCGACGGAGCGACGGCTTCCGGCCATGACGTGCGCCACCATGTGCTGTCCGAGATGGTGTTTGATCCGGACTTTGGCCAGGCAGGTTTTCGCAATGCCCCCGAACCCGAGCCGGACCTTGCGCGCTTTCAGGCGGACCTGACCTGGGCGCAGCATGTCGTGCTGGTCACGCCGATGTGGTGGGGCGGGTTGCCCGCGCGGGCCAAGGGGCTGTTCGACCGCAGCTTTCTGCCCGGCTTCGCCTTTGATCCAAGACAGCGGCACCTTGGCCTGCCGAAACCCCTTCTGGCGGGCCGCAGCGCCCGGCTGATCCTGACCTCGGATACCCCGGGTTGGGCCTTCTGGCTGATGTACCACCGCGCGCTGCGCCATCAGGTTCAGCGGCAGATCTTGGGCTATGTCGGGATCAGGCCCATGGGTTTTACCCATTTCTCGCCGGTCGAACACAGCACCGATGCCCAACGCAAGGCTTGGCTTTCAACCGTGCAGTCACTCGGGGCCCGTGCTGCCTGAGGCGCGGCGATAGACGACCGTTGCGCCTTTGGTGCCCAGCGGCTCGGGCTGGAAGCCCTGCGCCACAAGGTTTTGGCGCACCCGGGCTTCGCCTCCCGCGCCGTATATCCCGGGGTGCAATTCCACCACAACCACGCGAATGCCGGTCAAGGGCGCGGCCAGCACGTCAAGCTCGGCACCCTCGATGTCACAGCACAGCACCGTCGGGCAATGCGCGGCCAACAGCGCCTCAAGCCGCAGGGCCGGCACACGGATCACCTTTGCATTCGCTGGCCACCCTTCGGCCCCCTGCAATGCGCTGGCCCAAAAGGCGGGGCGCTGGCCGAAGTCCACCTCGCCATCGCGACCGCCGGTCACCGCACCATGCACGAGGCGCACGTCCTGAGCGCCATTCGCTGCCAGCGTCCCGCGCGCCAGCGCCAAGGTCTCCGGCACCGCCTCCACCCCCGTCACCGCACTTGCGCCCACCACCTGCGCGGCCAGGGCGCAAAGAAACCCGATCCCGGCCCCAAGGTCCATGAACCGATCCCCAGGGCGCAGATGGGCGAGGATCGCATCCGCCTCCTGATGCTCATACCGCCCGGTGGTGAAGGCCCGCTCCAACCCGCCCCGCAGCGCGGCGTCGGGCAGGGTCAGCGTCAGACCGCGTAGGCTGAATGTCGGCATCACTCTCTGCGGTTGGTTGCGGGGATCGGTTGCGGGCGCGGCCCCTTCGCCGCTATACCGGCAGCCTAAAGCCGGGGCACCCCCCCGTCCAGCCGCAGGAGGACGTGACGTGAAGCTTTGGGTCGGGCTTGGCAATCCGGGTGCGAAATACGCCGGCAACCGCCACAACATCGGCTTCATGGCGCTAGACCGCATTGCCGCCGACCATGATTTTACCCCCTGGCGCAAGGCGCATCATGGCTTGGTGTCCGAAGGTCGCCTTGGCGCGGAAAAGGTGGCGCTTCTGAAGCCCGAGACCTTCATGAACCTTTCCGGCCAATCCGTGCAGGCCGCGCTGGCCTTCTGGAAACTGCCCCTCGCTGACGTGACGGTCTTTCATGATGAGCTTGACCTTGCCCCGGGCAAGATGCGCCTGAAAGAGGGCGGCGGTCATGCCGGGCACAACGGGTTGCGGTCGATCCATGGGCATCTCGGCGAAGGCTACGCGCGGGTGCGGCTTGGCATCGGCCACCCCGGCCACAAGGATGCGGTGGCGGCCTATGTCCTGCATGACTTTGCCAAGGCCGATCAGGATTGGCTTGACGATCTTCTGCGCGGGATTTCCGAAGGCGCCCCGGCCCTTGCCGAAGGCGACGGGCAGAAGTTCATGAACGCGGTCAGCTTGCGGACCGCACCGCCCCGATCCTCGACCGGGAAAGCGCAGCCCGCAACCAAGACCGAAGCGCAAGCCCCGGCACCGGCCGCCCCGGTGGCGCAGACCGACAGCCGCAGCCCGATGCAAAAGCTGATGGACAAGTTCCGATGACCGACATTCGCCACGCCTTTCGTCAACAGTCCAAAGCCTGTGCAAGCCTCGGCTCCCCCCTGATGGAGAGGTTGATGGCGGGTTTGGCCGATGGGTTGCAAAGCGGCAGCCCTGTCGCCGACGCCGTGCTTGGCTGGCAAGGCGACCCGTCGCCCAGCGCCGATTCCGTGCCGTTGCGATTGGCGGGCGGGCTCCATGCGCTGGTTCTGACGGGCGCGGATCCGGACCTGGCCGCCGCCTACGCCGACCCCGGAACCGACCCGACCAGGGTGGCGCTTGCGGCTATCGCGCGCCACCCGGACCACCTGCTCAACTGGCTGAAATCCCCGCCGCAGACCAACGAAATCCGCCGTTCCATCGTCCTGATCGCCGCCGGGCATTGGCTGACGGCGCGCTTCGGGTTGCCGCTGGTTCTGTCGGAACTCGGGGCCAGCGCCGGGCTGAACCTGATGTGGGATCATTACGCGCTGCAGGCTGAAGGTCGCACCTTCGGCCCTGACGCCGCCCCGCTGACCCTGACGCCGGACTGGACCGGCCCCCTTCCCCCCGCAGCCCAACCCAGCGTGATCGCCCGGCGCGGGGTTGACCTGAACCCGCTTGACCCGCAGGCCGACCGGCTGCGCCTTCTGGCCTATCTCTGGGCCGATCAACCTGATCGATTGTCCCGCACCGCCGCAGCCCTTGATCTGGCAGGTAAGGTCCAGCCGCAGGTTGACCGGGCCGATGCGGCTGACTGGCTGGACGCGCGGCTTGAGACGCGCCACCCCGGCGCGCTGCACCTGATCTATCACACCATCGCCTGGCAGTACTTCCCCCCAGCCACCCAAGCCCGGGCCGAGGCCGCCATGGCCCGCGCAGGCGCCATGGCCACATCCGACGCGCCCATCGCTCGGTTGGGGATGGAGGCGGACGGCACGACGCCGGGGGCGGCCATCACCCTGACCCTCTGGCCCGGCGGCACCACCCAGTCGCTGGGCCGCGTCGACTTCCACGGTCGCTGGATGGACTGGCGCGCCGACTGACTTACCCCCGCGGCACCAACCCCGCCAGCGCGCGCGAGACCAATGACGATACCGCCGGCCGTTCCAGCGCCACAAAGGGCATCGGGCGGCACAGCTCCATCGCGGCAAGGCCGACCCGGGCCGTCAGCGCGCCATTGACCACGCCTTCGCCGAACCGGCGCGACAGTTTGGACAAGACGCCGCCCCCGGCCACCGATCCGATCATGTCATCGGTCAGCGCCAGCGCCCCCGCCGCGATCAGCGAGGCGAAGACCCGCCTTAGCAGGCGCAAGCTGCCAAAGCTGCCCGACCGCCCGCCATAGATCTCGGCAATCCGCCGGATCATCCGCAGGTTCGCAAAGCCCGCCGCCGCCACATCCGCCAAGGCCAGTGGCACCAGCGCCGTCACAGTCGCAACTTGCCGGGCCGCCGCTTCGATCACGAGCCGCGCCTCGGCGTCAAGCGTCTGCAGCACTTCCCGCTCTGCCAGGGCCAGAAGGGCATCGGCATCCATCACCTCGGCCTCACGCTCGGCCAGCCGGGCGCGGCCCCAGGCAGTATCGGCCCGCGCAGCGTAAAGTCGGGTAATCGCGTTCACCACCCGGCGCGCAGAGGGAAGGTCTGCCTTCTGCCGGGCAGCCTCCGCCGTCAGACGCAGATCGTCCAGCCGCACCAGCCGCAGATACGCCGCCCATTCCCGCAGTCCAAGGAAGACCGCCGACAGAACCGCCAATCCGACCAGGACAAAGGCCACCCACCCCAGGATCACGTTCCGCGCCAGAAGCCCGGTCACGAAATCCCAGGCCGCAACGCCCAGCGCAAAGGTGAAAAGCGCGGTGAACGCCCAGACCGCAAACCGCCTGAGGCCAGAGCCACGCTTTTGCGACAACGCCGCCACGGCCTGCATCGCCTGCCCCTCAGGCAGCCCGTCCGGCACCGGCGGGGCCGAACCGGGATCAGCCGCTTCGTCGATTTCGTGCAGGAATGGCTTGGGCGGTCGGGTCACAGCCGGTCTCCGATCAGGAACTGCACGGCCCGGTCAAGGCGGATATGCGGCGGGCCTTCGCCGGGTTTCAGGGTCAGGCGGGCGGGGGCAAAGCTCATTAGGTTGTAATCCGCATCCAGCCATCCTTCGGCCCCGTCCCGTGCGGGGGACAAAAGCCGCGCGGGGTCAGTCGGCAACAGTCCGGGATACATGACCGCAGGCTTGCCGGTGGACAAAAGTGTGCCCCGCACGGCCGGAAGGGTGTCGCCGTCTCGCGTGACCATCTCTTCCACCGTCGCGCGAAGCGAGGCCAGCGACAGCGCCTCGGTCCGCGCGCCGGAAAAATCGGCGCGGGATTTTGCCTCGGCCAGAAGGGCGGCGGTGATTGCGGTCAGCGCGGGATGCTGTTCGTGGTGCAGATGGTCGGCCTTGGTGGCGGCAAAAAGGATACGTTCCACCCGACGCCCGCCAAAAAGCCCGGTCAACCAGGTGTTGCGGCCAGGGCGAAAGTTGCCCAGCACCTCGGCCATGGTCCGGCGCAGGTCTTCTACCGCGCGGGGGCCTTGATGGATGGCACCCAGCACGTCCATCAACACGATCTGCCGGTCAATCTTGGCAAAGTGGTCACGGAAGAACGGGCGCACGACGCGGGATTTGTAGGCCTCGAACCGCCGCTCCATCTCACGCCAAAGGCTGGTGCGCGGGGTCATCGCGGGTTTCGGCAGGGGCGCAAAGGTCAGGACCGGCGATCCGGCAAGATCCCCCGGCAACAGGAACCGCCCGGGCGTCACATCGACCCGGCCCAGGTCCCGCGCGGCGGTCAGGTAGGCGGTGAAACTGTCGGACAGGGCGCGCAGCTTGCCCTCGTCCAGCCGCAGGGCACCATCCTCGGCCCGGGCCCGGGCAATGAAATCTGCCGCTTCGGGCCGTTTGGCCAGACGCGCAAGCGTCGCCTCGGACCATTGGTCAAAGCTCTGGTCCAGAAGACCAAGGTCCAAAAGCCATTCGCCGGGGTAGTCCACGATATCCAGATGGAACGTGCGCGGCGACCGCCAGCCCGCGAACAGGCCCGACGGTCGCACCCGGAACGACAGTCGCAACTCTGAAATCGCCCGCGTCGATGCAGGCCAGCGCGGGGTGTCGCCGGTCAGGGCGGCCAGATGCCCTTCATAGTCAAAGCGCGGCAGGGTCACATCGGGCTGCGGCTGCAGATAGACCGCCTCGATCCGGCCTTCGGTCTGGGCCCTCAACTGCGGCATGCGCCCGCGTTGCAGAAGGTTGGCGACCAGTGCCGTGATGAACACCGTCTTGCCCGCGCGCGACAGCCCGGTCACCCCCAGCCGCAGGGTCTCATCGAAGAAGGTCTCGGACAGGGTGGCGCCTGCGCCTTCGATCCCGCGGGAAATCCCGTCCGTAAGCCCGGAAAATGCCACTGCGGAACCCCTTGCTGTCCGGGGTCAAGATAGGCCCCGGCCACGCGGAATGGTAGGGGGGTGCGCCCCATGGGCAAAATTGCCCCGCGTTCCGCCACTGCCCCGCATTCACAAGCCGCGCAATCCGGGATAGGGAAACCGCCATGCCCCGCTATGCCCTTCAGATCGAATACCACGGCGGCCCCTTCGCCGGCTGGCAGCGCCAGGCGGGTGGGCAGGTCTCGGTGCAGGGCGCGGTCGAGGCGGCCCTGGCCAAGCTGGAACCGGGCCCCCATACCATCGCCGCCGCCGGACGCACCGATGCGGGCGTGCATGCCGTGGCGCAGGTCGCCCATGTCGACCTTCCGCGCGCGTGGGACACCTTCCGCCTTGCCGCCGCGCTGAACGCGCATCTGCGGCCCGCGCCGGTGGCGGTCATCAACTGCATTCAGGTGCCAGACGATTTTCACGCCCGTTTTTCCGCGACCGGGCGGCGCTATCGTTACCGGCTGGTCGCCCGCCGGGCACCCGTCACGCATGACAAAGGGCTGGTCTGGCAGGTCATCGCCCCGCTGGAACTGGCGGCCATGCAGGAGGGCGCGGCGCATCTGATCGGCCGCCATGACTTTACCACCTTCCGCAGCACGTTTTGCCAGGCCAACAGCCCGGTCAAGACGCTGGACCAGCTTGAGATTTCCGAACACCCCTACCCTGGCGGGATCGAATACCGCTTTGCCCTCGCCGCGCGCAGCTTTCTGCACAATCAGGTGCGGTCCATTGTCGGCACGCTGCAGCGGGTCGGGGCCGGGGCATGGACACCTGATGACATGCGCACGGCCCTTCTGGCGCGCGACCGGGCGGCCTGCGGGCCGGTCGCCCCGCCGCAGGGGCTTTACCTCGTGGGGGTCAGCTACCCGGTCGACCCCTTCGCCTGACGCCGGAGCTTTCCGGAAGCAACCGCGCCACTGACTGTCGGTGCGGAGGCCGCCTAGGACCCCGCCGACAAAAGCCGGCGAAGCTGCAATCGCAGGTCGCTCAACTCGAACGGTTTTGCAATGAAGCCATCTGCCCCAAGGGCCAGACCCTTGGTTCTTTCGACGGCTGACCCGCGTGCGGTCATCATCAAGACCTTCACCTGTGACAGGCTTGGGTCCATCCGGATGCCCTTGCAGATCTCATAGCCTGAGACCTCAGGCAGCATGACATCCAAGAGGACAAGGTTAGGATGCGTAGCGCGGATGCGGGTCATCGCTTCCGCCCCGCTTGCAACGCGGTCATGACCATAACCCTCGCGCAGGATCAGGAACTCAAGCGCCGTGGCGATGTTGTCCTCGTCCTCGACCACAAGGATCCGGGCTGATGGCGGCAGGTGATGCGCCGGCGCACTCATTCGATGCCCTGCTTCTGCAGGGGGGTTGTGCCGTAGCGACGGATCGGGAAAGGATGTGTCAAAGGGGCACATGCCATGATCGACCTCGTGATATCGCAGCTTACTGATCCGTTCCGCATTGGCCTGATCGTGGCGCTTGTGGTCACCATGTTCCGCACCCAGGCCGCTACAGGCCAGGTCGTGCCGCTGGCGCTTGGAGTGATCTTCGTCGCGGTCATCCTGCCGTCGACCAACCCGCCGACCGATGTCGCGCTTACCAATGCCATCGGGGCAGGTCTTGTGTCGAACGTCATCATCCTGGCCATCGTTCTTGCCCTAGCGGTGCTGTTCCGGCGTCTGCGCAGCTAGCAGCCTGGCGACGCGATACCGGACAGCCGGCATTTCAGCTGGGTAGTCTCCTTTGCAACCGGAAAAGTCGGCAGTTGTGGCGGCTTTTCGGGACGAAAAGGCGTGGGGGCGTCCGGGCCGAGGCGATTGCCCCGGCCCGAACCTTGACCCTTAGCGTGACGAGTCGTCAGCGAAGATGTCTTTCTTGTGCGTTCCGCCCGGCACGAAGATCAGGCCGATTACCACGGTGGCCAGGGCAATCACGATCGGGTACCACAGCCCGCCATAGACCGAACCGGTCTGCGCCGAGATGGCAAAGGCGGTTGCGGGCATCAGGCCCCCGAACCAGCCGTTACCGATGTGGTAGGGCAGCGACAGGCCCGAGTAGCGGATCCGCGTCGGGAAGAGTTCCACCAGCATCGCTGCGATCGGGCCATAGACCATCGTCACCAGGATGATGAGATAGGTCAGGATGGCGATGATCGTCAGTTTCTGCGCAGTGAAGATGTCGACGAAGTTCTGCGCCACCGCGACAGTGGTGTTCTCGGCGGCCACCAGCGGATAACCCGCTGCCTTGATCGCGTCGTTCACGGCCTTGGTGAAAGCGGCGGGCTTGCCCTTCTCGGCATCAAGTGCGGCTTGCGCTGCATCAATGGCCGCTTGGTCGGTGCCTGCCTTGGCGGTTTCCAGCGCGGCGGTCAGTTCGGCGACCGCAGCGGTGTTGGCGCTGCCCACATAGGCCGGGATCTCCGTCTCACCGATCTTGACGGTTGCGACAGAGCCCGCAGGGGCATCGACGGTTTCATAGTTCACCGAAGCCCGCGACAAAAGTGCCTTGGTGATGTCGCAAGAGTTGGTGAACTTCGCCGTACCGACCGGGTTGAACTGGAACGAGCAGTCGTCCGGGTCCGCCGTGACGACGACCGGCACCTGGTGTGCGGCGTGCAGCATCGGGTTCGCGGTCTGCGTCAGCAGCGGGAACACGAACTGATAGGTTGCAGCCGCGATCAGGCAGCCGGCCAGGATAATCGGCTTGCGGCCAATGCGGTCCGACAGCGCGCCGAAGAACAGGAAGCCGGCAGTGCCAAGGATCAGCGACCAGGCCACGAAGACGTTGGCGCTGAAGGCATCGACCTTGATCACGTTCTGCAGGAAGAACAGCGCGTAGAACTGGCCGGTATACCAGACGACAGCCTGACCGGCGACCAGACCAAGCAGCGCGATCAGCGCGATCTTGGCGTTGAGCCAGCCCCAGATCACCGCGATCACCACGAAGGCGATCCCGATATACATCGCCAGCGATCCGGTCAGCGCGCCCGAGAACGCAAGAACCAGAAGCAGGATCGGCGCGATCAGCAGGACCAGGGCGTTCTTGCCTGGGCCGAAAGCTTCACGCAGCGGTGCCTTGGAGGCCGAACCCTCTTCCTTCATCTTCTTGAAGGCGGGGGATTCGTTCATCTGCAGACGGATGTAGAGCGAAATGCCAAGCAGCAGGATCGACCCGATGAACGGGATCCGCCAGCCCCAGGCGTTGAACGCCTTCATCATGGCAGGCGTGCCATCGGCGTTCATCACGGCGGCCCCGGCCGCGTCCAGCACCGGCTGGTCGGGGAAGTTGCCGTTCACATAGCCCTGAACCGACAGGATCACGATCAGCGAGAGCAAGAGGCCCAGCGTTGCCGTGGTCTGGATGAAGGCAGTGAAGAAGCCGCGCTGGTTGGCGGGCGCGTGCTCGGCCACATAGACCGCAGCGCCGCCGTATTCGCCCCCAAGCGCAAGACCCTGCAGCATGCGCAGGATGATCAGGATGATCGGCGCCGCAGCACCCCAGGAATAGTAGTTGGGCAAAAGGCCGACGAGGAAGGTCGAGGCACCCATGATGACGATGGTCATCAGGAAGGTGTACTTCCGGCCGACAAGGTCACCCAGCGCACCAAACACCAGCGCGCCGAACGGGCGCACGATGAAGCCCGCAGCGAAGGCCAGAAGCGCGAAAACGTTGCGCGTGGCTTCCGGGAACGGCGTGAAGAACTGCGCGCCGATGATCGCGGCGAGCGAGCCGTAAAGATAGAAGTCGTACCATTCGAAGATCGTCCCCGCGGAAGAGGCGAGAATGACTTTCTTCTCCTCCCCCGTCATGGGGCGCGACCGGTCGCGCACGTTGGTTGATGCCGTGGACATGTGTTACCTCCATTAGGCCCCGTCTGGCGTCGGGGCATTCCCTCTTGCATTCGGCCTCTTGCCCGCCCGTCCAGACGGGCCGGACCTTTTTCCACTTCCTTTCGGGAAGCGGACCTTCCGAAAGAACCAGGCCCTTGCGGACTTTGGCCTTCCCCCTCAGCCGTCCCCACCCTCCTCTGGCGGGACCGGTCGAACCCTATGCCGCGACGCGCCCGACGATGCCTGCCAGCATGGACCGGACACCGGCGATGGACCCCATCGCCGGCACCCGTTCCAGCACTGACTGGCACTCGTAATACGTGATCAGCGGTGCCGTCTGGGCGTGATAGGCCTGCAGCCTTTCGCGCACAGTTTCGGCGTTGTCGTCGGCCCGGCGCTTGAAACCGGTGCCGCCGCATTTGTCGCAAACGCCCGCTTTCACAGGCTGCTTGAACGCGTCATGATAGCCTTCGCCGCAAGCGCCGCAGGTATAGCGGCCCGAGACCCGGGCGATCATCGCCTCGTCATCGACCTCAAGGCTGACGGCGGCGGTCACGCGCTGGCCGGTCTTGGCCAAAAGCGCATCCAGCGCCGCCGCTTGCCCCGCGGTGCGGGGAAAGCCGTCCAGGATGATGCCGTTGGCGACATCGGGTTGCGCCATCCGGTCCTGCAGGATTGCCAGCACGATGTCATCGCTGACCAGCTGGCCCGCGTCCATCACCGCCTTGGCCGCCTTGCCCGCCTCGGTTCCCGCCGACACTGCCGCGCGCAAAAGGTCACCCGTGGACAACTGGACCAGACCGAAGTCCTCCTCCAGCATCCGCGCTTGCGTGCCTTTGCCGGCCCCGGGGGGGCCAAGCAGGATCAGGACTGGGGGCGTGGCAGCCACCGGATCAGGCCTTGTTCATCCGGTTGGCGATCAGATCGTCAACCACCGAAGGATCAGCCAGCGTGCTGGTATCGCCCAATGCGCCAAAGTCGTTCTCGGCAATCTTGCGCAGGATGCGGCGCATGATCTTGCCGGACCGCGTCTTTGGCAGCCCCGGCGCCCACTGGATCAGGTCCGGCTTGGCGATGGGTCCGATCTCGGTCCGCACCCAGGCTTCCAGCTTCTTGCGCAGCTCTTCGGTCGGCTCCACGCCGCGCATCAGGGTCACATAGGCATAGATGCCCTGCCCCTTGATGTCGTGCGGGTAGCCCACGACGGCCGCCTCAGCCACCGCCTCATGCGCAACGAGGGCGGATTCAACCTCGGCCGTCCCCATCCGGTGGCCGCTGACGTTGATCACGTCATCGACCCGGCCCGTGATCCAGTAATAGCCATCCGCATCGCGGCGGCAGCCGTCGCCGGTGAAGTAATAGCCTTTGTACTGGCTGAAATAGGCTTCCTCAAACCGCGCGTGGTCACCCCACAGCGTGCGCATCTGCCCCGGCCAGCTGTCGGTGATGCACAGGACACCATCGGTTTCCATCTCGGTCTGGACCTTGGCTGTGGCGGGGTCCAGCACCTCCAGCTTCACCCCGAAGAACGGCTTCGTCGCCGACCCCGGTTTCTGCGGGATCGCCCCCGGCAGCGGCGTCACGATATGCCCGCCAGTCTCAGTCTGCCAGAACGTGTCGACGATCGGGCATTTCCCCTTGCCGACATGGGTGTTGTACCAGCTCCACGCCTCGGGGTTGATCGGCTCACCGACCGATCCCAAAAGCTTCAGGCTGGAGAGGTCGTGCTTTTCCACCCACTCCGGCCCCAGCCCCATCAGGCTGCGGATCGCGGTCGGCGCGGTGTAGAATTGGTTCACCTTGTGCTTGGCGCACACCTCCCAGAACCGGCCCGCATCCGGATAGGTCGGCACGCCTTCGAACATCAGCGTCGTCGCCCCGTTCGCCAGCGGCCCATAGACGATGTAGCTGTGCCCCGTGACCCAACCCACATCCGCCGTGCACCAGAAGATGTCGCCGTCGTGGTAGTCAAAGGTCAGCTGATGCGTCATCGACGCATAGACCAGATAGCCGCCCGTCGTATGCACCACGCCCTTCGGCTTGCCGGTGGAGCCTGAGGTGTAAAGGATGAACATCGGATCTTCCGCGCCAACCTCGACGTAAGGGCAATAGGGCTTCGCCGTCGCCATTTCCGCCGTCAGGTCAAAGTCGCGACCGTCAACCCAGCTTGTCTGGTCCCCGGTCCGCTTGACGACCAGCACCTTCACCCGGTCCGAGCAATGCAGCATCGCCTTGTGGGTGTTGTCCTTCAGACCGGTCTTCTTGCCGCCACGGGGCGCCCAGTCGGCGGTGATGACCACCTTGGCCTCCGAGTCATTGACCCGGTTCGCCAGCGCATCGGGGGAAAAGCCGCCGAACACAATGGAATGGATCGCCCCGATCCGCGTGCAGGCCAGCATCGCATAGGCCGCTTCGGGGATCATCGGCATGTAAAGGACGACCCGGTCGCCCTTGGTGACCCCATGCGCCTTCAGCACGTTCGCCAGACGGCAGGTCTGCTCCAGCAGTTGCGCATAGGTGATGTGCTGCGCCGGTTCCTTCGGATCATCGGGTTCCCAGATGATCGCGGTCTGGTTGGCGCGGGTCAGCATGTGGCGGTCGATGCAGTTGGCGCTGACGTTCAGCACCCCGTCCTCAAACCATTTGATGCTGATGTTTCCCGGCGCGAATGAGGTGTTCTTGACCTTCGTGTACGGCTTGATCCAGTCCAGCCGCAGCCCCTCGGCCCCCCAGAACCCCTCGGGGTCCTTCACCGAGGCCGCATAGCGCGCCTCATACCCGGCAGCATCGATATGCGCCTTGGCAACAAAGGCGTCAGACGCCGGATAAACGGATTTCAGGGCCTGTTCGGTCATCGTGGTTCTCCTCCCCCACAGGGCCCGGCCAAGGACCCTGCAGCACCCCGCCCCACATTCGGAACGGCTCTCTCCCACTCACACGGTAACACTTCGTAAAGAAAAACGTAACCCCATAATTTAAATGCATAATTCTGTAAATTGATTGACTTCTGTTGCGTCAATCTTGCAAATTTTAGAAAACTGCCTTGGCGATTGCCATTGGAAATCAATCCACTGGCGTTCACGCCCGCGTGACGATCCGTCGGTGTTTCGTGAAGATCGGCTTTCAGGCCTTGCCCAGACCCGATTCGCCTTCCGATGGCGGTGCATCCAGCAGCCGGTCCACCGCCGCGACATCCGGAAGATAGCACACCTCCGGCTCACGCACGCCTTGTCCCTCCAGCTGACGGCGCAAGACGGGGGTCAGGCCGACCAGGAAAAGTTGCCCGCCCCGCCGCCGCGCCCGGCCCGCCAGCTGGTGAAAACTGCGCGCGCCGGAACTGTCGATCAGGGGCACATCCGTCATGTCCAGCACGAAGGCGCGGGGCGCTTCGGCAATCCGCTCCAGCACACCGCCGATCTGGGCCGCTGCACCAAAGAAATACGGGCCGCGCAGATGATAAACCACCCGGTCGGCCCGCCGCCCGTCCACACCCGGGTCGGGGTCAGGCCGCGCGCTCTGCCGCATCTCAACCGCTTCCGACATGCGCCGGATGAAGACCAGCCCGGCCAGCGCAAAGCCGACGATGATCCCCTCGGTCAGGTCGCGGAACACCACCAGCAGGAAAGTGACTGAGACCACCAGCGCATCCCCGCGCGACGACCGCAGCAGCGACGCAAACTCATGTCGCTCTGCCATCCCCCAAGCCACCACGCCCAGCACGCCGGCCAGCGCCGCCAGCGGGATGTAAGCTGCCAAGGGCGCCGCCACCATCATGAAGACCAGGATGAAAAGGGCATGCAGCATCCCCGACACCGGCCCCCGGCTGCCTGCCCGCACATTGGTGGCGGTCCGCGCAATAGTGCCGGTGACACAGAACCCGCCAAAGACGGCAGAGCCCATGTTGGCAATCCCCTGCGCCACCAGTTCCGCGTTCGACCGGTGGCGTGCCCCGCTCATCCCATCGGCCACCACCGCCGACAGCAGCGATTCAATCGCCCCCAGCAGCGCGAAACTGACCGCCCAGGGCAGGGCCGCCTGCCACAGCGACCAATCCGGAAGGTTTGGCACCGGCAGCATGTTCGGCAGGTCGCCAAAGCGCGTGCCGATCGTCGCCACCTCCAGCCCAAAAGCCGCCACCACGGCCGAGGCCACCGCCACTGCAATCAGCATGCCCGGCCAGCCGGGCCGGAACCGCCGCAAGCCCAAGATCAGACCAGCCGTCAGCGCGGCCACCGCCACGGCGGCGGGCGTCACCGTGTCCCGCGCCGCCCAAAGCGCCTCCAGCTTGGCGAAAACCTCGCCCGGCTCGGCCCCGGGCAGGGTCAGGCCGAACATCTCGCGCAGCTGGCTGGCAAAGATGATGACGGCGATCCCGGCGGTAAAGCCCACCGTCACCGGATAGGGGATATAGCGGATATAGGTCCCGAACCGCAGCGCCCCCGCCGCGATCAGGAAAAGCCCGGACAGGAACGTGGCCAGGATCAGCCCCTGCAAGCCAACCGCCATCACGCAGGCCGAGACGAGGACGATGAACGCCCCCGCAGGCCCCCCGACCTGATAGCGCGACCCACCCAGGGCACTGACCAGGAACCCCCCGACAATCGCCGTGTAAAGCCCCCGCTCTGGCCCAACCCCGCTGGCAATGGCAATCGCCATCGACAAGGGCAGCGCCACGATGGCCACCGTCAGCCCGGCCAGGGCATCGGCCTTCAAGTCCCCAAGGCCATAGCCTTCACGCCAGACGGTCAGGATCTTGGGCAGAAACTCGGTCAGGCCATTGTGGCTCTGGGGCGTGTCGGTCATGCTACCGTCCAGCAAAGGAATTCTGGCCAGCAATCCCTGGCGGATCGATCAATGCCCCCAGATGACTCCTGCCCCAAGCAACTGTCAATCTTGATGAAAGCGCATGACCAGCCGACCTGATCCGATCCAGCCCGCCAATGCCAGCGCCCTTGCCATGGTCGCAGGCCTTCTGACCCTTGGCCACGCCGCCCTCGCCTGGGAGGATGCGACCACCCGCACCCCCGGTATCAGCCGCATCGCCTTTTTCCGCGACCCGGAGGCGGGTCTTCTGACGCTGATCTCTGCCCTCGCCCCCCATTTCGGCGCGCTGCGGGCCAACCCGGCCTGCGCCCTGATGCTGGGCGAGGTCGGCGACAAGGGCGATCCGCTGACCCATCCCCGGCTGATGATCCAGGCGCGTGCGGCCTTTGTCGCGCCAGACGATCCCGCGCGCCAAGGCTTGCGGGACCGCTGGCTTGCACGCAACCCAAAGGCGGCCGTTTACATTGACCTGCCCGATTTCGCCTTTGTCCGGCTGGCCCCCGTCTCGGCCCTTCTGAACGGGGGCTTTGGCCGGGCACACCGGATTGATCCTGCCGACCTTTAACAGAAAGGGCGGCCCCGCAGGACCGCCCTTCGCCTGTCAAATGTCAGGCCGCCCTCACGGCGCATCCATCCGCATCTGGACAATCGTCTTGCCGCGCACCGCCTCACCCCAGCGCAACTGCACCTCATTGCCCGAAGTGCCAGTCCCGGGGGTGGCGTTCGGGAACATGTAGCGCGCCGCACTGGCCGCCGTGGTGATGGCCCCTTCCGGCACCACCGCCTCCACCATCCGGATCCGCCCGCCAAACGGGACCAGCGTGCCCGCGCTGACGTTCCAGGTGTCCGCCGCCGTGTTCTGCGTATGCACCACAGAGATCGGGTTCATGATCGTCTGTTCGATCTGGTTGTAGCTGTTGCCCTCGACCCGCACGTTCCGTGTCCGGGTAAAGTCCAGCGTCGCGATCGAGGTATCCAGCATCTCCACCCGGTCGACGATGGCGTTGAACACCCGAAAGCTGTTCCCGGTCAATGAGAACCCGCTCAGGAAATGGCCCGGCCCGTAAGGCTTGACCACAATCCACCGGAACGCGGACGAGGTGTTGGACGCGATGAACACGTTGCCAACGATGTTCAACCCGCCGAACGAGAATTCGTTGTTGAACTCCGGCGTCGGGTCATGCTCGTTGCCCCATTCGATGAAGCAGTTGTCGATGTAGTTGCCCGTCACCACGGTCGAGACGTTGGTCTGCGTGAAGATCAGCCCCGCCCGGCGCACGCCGGCCACTTCGGTATCACCCTGGAAGAAGTGGTTGGCGTGGATCAGGTGGCCCGTCCCGTTCACCACCGCGAAATGCGCGAACCGGACGATCCGGTTGTTGCGCAGCTTCACGTCATTGGCCTGCACGTTCATCGCAATCGTCGTGCGCGCCACTGCCGGGATCGACTGTTCGTTCGACAGGAACTGGCACATGTCGACGAACATGCCCTGACACCCCGCCCCAATCGACGTGATCCCCCGGTCCAGCGGGCGGTTGAACGTGCAGGACACGAAGCGTTGCGTCGACCCCGACAAGGGCAGCATCACGCCCGAGCAGTTGCCGACACAGTTGAACTCCATGTCCTCGATTTCAAAGCGCGAAAGCTGCTGAAAACCGCTGAAGTCCAGCATGTAGCGGAACCGCCGGAAGGTGTAGGGCCGCGTGCCCACCGCCCCCCACAGGGGCTGGCTCAGCTCCAGCGTGCCCGCGCCGACGTTCTTCGATTTCACGTAGACCTCGCGCCCGACCCCGGTGCCGATCACGAGTGAGCCCACCGGAATGCTGGCAATGTTGGCAACGCCCGTCAGCGTGGTCGTCGCGGCCAGCGAATAGGTTGCGACAGAGGTCACTTCGGTCGTGGACCAGGCCGGCCCGCCGACAGCATTCAGCTGCCCATTCCGGATCACCCGGCGGTTGGAGAAATCGGTCAACCCGGTCAGGGCCGCCACGTCGATCGGCTCGCTCATGTCCACACGGCGGCCGGACAGGTCCAGCGTCACATGGTCGGTGAAGAAGAACAGCGCCTGCAGGGCGCGGCGAAACCCTTCGATTTCGGATCCGAAGGCCTGGCCGTAAGTATCCAGGTCAAAGTTCCGCGTCAGCGTGATCCGGCGGTTCGCAGGCATCGACAAGGTGCCCTCAAACCGGATGCGGCTGTTGATCGTGACATCACTGGTCAGCCGGAACACCCCGCCCGACACCAGAATCTCGCGCCCCTGCGCATCGGCATCGGCAGCAAGGAAGGCCGCAACATCATTGGTGGTGCCGTTGCCCAGCGCGCCATAGTCGCGCACATCGACCCAGTCCATCAGCTTGCGGATGAAGATGTTGGTCACATCCTCGACCTCGATGTCGTCGATCCGGACGATCCCGCCGTTCGGGCCGATCAGGTCAAGCCCGACATGGCCGTAGACCACCGTCGGCGTCCAAGCCATGTCCACCCCGGTCCGCGCCGCAAGCGAGATGATGGCGCTGACCGTCACCACTTCGCCATAGGTCGTCAGCGGCACGGTCGGGCCAACTTGCGTCACCGTGGCCACGTTGGCCCCGGCGATATCGCCCGCCCAGGCCGCAATCCGCACCGACGGCAGGTTGCCCGCAATCGCCTTCAGACGCGCCGTCACCCGCAAATAAAGCCCGCCCTGGATCGGCGTCTGCGCATAGGACCGCACCCGCTGGGTGGCCTCGGTCTTCTGCAGTTCCAGACAACCGGCAAAGTCCTGGTCATTGCTGACCAGCGACGCATTCGCCTGCCCCTGATAAGATGCCGACCCCGGCGTCCCGTCCTCGCGTGACCACAGGTTCAAGCCGGCCGAAAACGGCGGCGGCATCAGGACCAGCCCGTCGGTGATTGCCTTGTTCATCTGAAATTTCCCTCGCCTCGCTCTGCGCCATAGCCAAGGGCGAAGCGGGTGCATCTGTCACCCGAACCCCGCGCCGCCATGACGGGAAGGGGTAGCAAGGAAGGCTTAACCCGGTCTCAGACGACCGCGCGCCGCCTCCGCCAACAGCGCAACGCCCGGACCGCCCAAAGGCCGCCACCGCAAACCGCTTGCCGGCTGGGCCGATCCCCGCCCCATGCCTTCCATGCAAGGATTTGCTCTTTTCAGAAATACTCCCGGGGGTCCCGGCGGGCAGCGCACCAGCCGCTTTGCCGGTTGGCCGCAGGCCAGAGGCAAAGCTCAAGGATCTTGCGCGCAGCGCTCCGCATCGGTCCCGCCGGATCAGCCCGCACAACCGGTGCAGAAAGTGCGGTGACTCAGACCCCGATATCCGGCGCAGGCAACAGTTGCACCGCGTTGATCTGCCAGCCCTCGGCGGTCTCGATCATCATGTAGTCCAGATACCAGGCCTTCCCCGCCTGATCGACAACCCGCACCCGCTGCCACAGATTGCCCGCCACCTCACGCAACTCGCCCATCTCCACCTCGGCCGGGCGATAGACCATCGGATAGCCATTTTTCACCATCGCGCCGAAGTTTTCGGCCGTGCCGAAGATGCCCTTGATGTTGGGGCTGGCATAGGAGAATGCCGTGGCAAAATCATCGGCCAGGAAGGCGTCAATCTGGCTTTGGATGGTCTGTTCAATCGGCGTGTCCTGCGCGGCGGCAGGCAGGGCAAGAAAGGCAGCAGTCAGCAATCCATAAAGGCCGATGCGCATGGGCGTGGCTCCCGGTCAATGCGTCCCCTTCAGGAAGCATAGACCGGGGTCGCCCCCGGTCAATGGACCGCGCCAGCCTATCTGGTCAGCCGATCAGGCCGCGAACTCGCCCCGCAGCCCGCGTTCGATCAGCGCTACCGTCTCCGGCACACCGTAAAGGGCGATGAACCCGCCGAACCGCGGCCCGTCGCTCGCCCCCAGCAGCACCTCATACAGCGCCTTGAACCAGTCCCGCAGCGGCTCGAATCCGTGCTCCTTGCCCACCGCAAAGACCATCGACTGCAGCGCCTCGTCATCCGTCGGCCCGTCCCAGACCTTAAGCCGCGCCACCAGATCCTCCATCGCCGCCCGCTCGCGTCCGTCCGGCAGCCGGAAGACCCGCATCGGCGCGATCTTGTCGGCAAAGTAGCGCACCGCATAGCCCGCCGCCGCATCCAGGTCCGGATGCGTCTCGGGCGAAGCCTCCGGAGCATACCGCTTCAGGAACTTCCACAACGCCCCCGCATCCTTCGCCCCCGACACAGACGCCAGGTTCAACAGCATGCCAAAGCTGACAACCATCTTCGAAACCGGCGGCTTCCCGTTATGGATATGCCAGACAGGATTATTGACCTGCTGGTCCAAAGGCTGATCCACAAACGCCCGCAGCTGCTGGTGATACTCATCCACCGCCCGCGGGATCACATCAAAATGCATCCGCTTCGCCGTCTTCGGCTTCTGGTACATGAAATAGCTCAGGCTCTCCGTCGCCGCATAGGTCAGCCACTCGTCAATCGTCAGCCCATTGCCCTTCGACTTCGAAATCTTCTGCCCCTGGTCATCCAGGAACAACTCATAGGTCATATGGTTCGGCTTCCGCCCCCCCAGCACCTCGCAGATCCCGTCATAGATCGGAGTATTCGTCGAGTGGTCCTTCCCGTACATCTCGAAGTCCACATCCAGCGCCGCCCAGCGCGCGCCAAAGTCCGGCTTCCACTGCAGCTTCACATGCCCGCCCGTCACCGGCACCGTCCACTCCCGCCCGGTCTCATCGTCAAACGTGATCTCGCCCCGCACGGCATCCACGTTCTTCATCGGCACATACATCACCCGGCCCGACTCCGGATGGATCGGCAGGAAGCAGCTGTACGTCTGCTGCCGCTCCTCGCGCAGCGAAGCCAGCATGATCGCCATGATCGCATCATACCGCTCTGCACAAAGCCGCAGCGTCGCGTCAAACTGGCCGCTCTTGTAGAACTCCGTCGCGCTGATGAACTCGTACTCGAACCCGAACGTATCCAGAAACCGCCGCAGCATCGCGTTGTTGTGCCCGCCAAAGCTCTCATACTCGCCATACGGGTCCGGCACGCTCGTCAACGGCATCTGCATGTACTGCCGCAACATCTCCTGGTTCGGCACGTTCTCCGGGACCTTCCGCATCCCGTCCACATCGTCCGAGAAACAGATCAACCGCGTCGGAATGTCCGAAATGATCTCGAACGCCCGCCGGATCATCGTCGTCCGCGCCACTTCCCCGAACGTCCCGATATGCGGCAACCCGCTCGGCCCATACCCCGTCTCAAACAGGACATAGCCCTTCGCCGGGTCCTTCCCGCCATAGCGTTTCAACACCGCGCGCGCCTCTTCGAACGGCCAGGCCTTCGAATTCATCGCCGCATCGCGCAGGGACACCATGACACTTCTCCACAATCCGCCCGCAGACCCCGTGTCGCAGGCCCCCGTCCTCTATTGCCCCCCGCCCCCCCCGTCAATAATCTGCCGCCCGAACCCGATAGGAGCCGCCCCATGTCCGACACCTCCCCCATGTCCCCGCAAGACGCCCTCGTCGCGGTGATGGTCGCCTGCTCCGCCTCTGACCAGAACGTAAGGACGGCCGAGCTTGTGGCCATCACCCGCATGGTCAACCACATGCCGATCTTCGCCACCTACGACCCCGACCGCATCCGCCGCGTCAGCCGCATCGTGTTTGACCTGTTCGAAGAGGAAGACGGCCTCGACGCCCTCTTCGGCCTGATCCGCGAAGCCCTGCCCGAGCACCTCTATGAGACCGCCTACGCGCTGGCCTGCGACGTCGTCACCGCCGACGGCCGCCACTCCCAGGTGGAGCTTCGCATGCTGGAAGAGGTCCGCGAGGAGCTGAAGATCGACCGCCTCCACGCCGCCGCCATCGAATGGGGCGCAAGGGTGCGGCATATGGGGGTGTGAAAAAGTACAGTCGGTTCGAAAATGTGTGTAATACCATCGGGAGGTTAGGAGAAAATCTATGGAGAACCAGATTTACGAAGCCGATACCGATGGAGACCTCCCTGATCCTGAGTCCACACCACTCAGAGATCGAAAGGTTGTCACTCAACCGTATGATCTCGCCATTGACGCAATCGTGTCTCAAGTTAAGAACAACATTCTGTTTCTCCGCCCGCTAAGCGCCAGACCCAAGTTTCAACGTCAATACGTGTGGTCAGAGAAACTTGCGTCTAGGCTCGTTGAATCTGTTTTGCTGAATGTACCAATTCCGCCCTGCTACTTGTCTGAAAACTCTGAGAACGAGTTGGACGTTATCGACGGTCAACAAAGAATCTACTCTTTATATCGATTCATGGATAACCAGTTTGCGCTACGTGATTTGGAGGCGCTTTCCGAATTCAATGGGCTGCGGTTCTACGAACTTCCAAGTAAGGAACAGCGCAAGCTTCGAACCCATACCTTGCGCTGTGTTGTTATAACCAATGAATCGCACCCAGAGATTAAATTTGATGTCTTCGAGCGGCTTAATTCGAGCACAATGCCCCTCAACCCGCAAGAACTAAGAAATTGCGTTTCCAGAGGAACACTGAACGATCTACTTGCAGAGCTATCCTTTGACGGTGATTGGCTTAAGATTAGGTCGCGCTCCGCTCCAGATAAAAGGCTTGCCGATGAGGAAATGATCCTTCGATTCTATTCGTTTCAGATTCAAGGTCTAAAAGAATACCGGACGCCACTGAAAAATTGGCTCAATGAAACAGCGCGAAGAGGAAGGCGGTTGGGGGAGCCGGAAATTAGTCACCTCAAGACGATATGGAACAAGGCAATAGCTGCCTCTCTTGTTTGGTTTGAACCTTCCGAGTGTTTTCGACGGCCAGGCGGAAAAGCCATCAACCGAGCACTCTTCGATCTGACAATGTTCACTGCTGCAAAGACAGGCCAAGAACGTGCGGTTGAGAAGCACGCTGAGTTCCGAAGTGTCTACGGTGCCTTGCTCTCCGATGAAGAGTTTCAAGACCTGATCAGTAGATCGGTAGACCATAAAAAGCGAACGGATCGTCGCTTTGAACTCTGGACACAGGCGATGACCCAGATTGGTCTGTAATGCCCAGATTTACATCGGTTTACGGGGAATTCTCTTCTAGGATAGGCGAAGTAGGTCTTCTGCGCAGGAAGGCCGCCTCCTTAGAACGTTCGCGGGCGTCGTTGCAACACGGACCAGAGATTCGTGCGCTTTGCCGATCATCGGTGGTTTTACTTTCGAGTCACATCGAAGCATATGTTAAGGAACTCGGCGAGCACACGCTAGACTCCGCTCACGCGCAGGCAATTCCAAGAAGTCGCGTTTCTGCTCAATTCTTTTATTATGTCTCGAGAGAGAGAATTGAAAACATTCGAAGTGGCTCGCAGCCAGAAGTCATCGCCAAGAACGTTCAGACTTTCGTGGATAATGAGTTGCTGCATTGGCATGGGGCGGGGCCGCTTCACGGCCCCATTTCTTCATCAGCCTTTAATTCTGGCTTCTCAAATCCTAAGTTTGATAGGGTAAGGGCATATTTTGGTAGATTCGGTTATGCTGACTTCAGAAAGGACTTCATGCGTGTGCTTGGACCTAGAGGGAATATCATCGAGACTGGATTGGATGCCATCGTCAATACGAGAAACTCAATTGCGCATGGTGACCCCGCTGCCACTAAAACGCCAGCTGAAGTCAAGCTAATGGAAGAAACTGCGAAAGAGTTTTGTCGAACGGTGGACGCCATATTTTCGAACTGGTGTAGAAGATCCCTTTGTAAAATTCGATAGTGTGCGCGAGGCAGCTTCAATTGATTGCATGTAGGTATGGTTAGTGCAACTTATGCACGTCCCGCTCATCCACCATTAACCACCCCCTTAACAAACCCTTACCCCCCACACCCCACCCCAGCAAAATCAACCCTTTACCCCATCTGTCCACCGTGGACACCCCCGGCGGAGTCTCTTGCGGCCCCTACCCTCCCCGCCACGAACTCGGCCAGCGCCCTTGCGGCCCCCCCGGCCCTCGGCCTGACCAAAAGCGCCAGCTCCGCCTCCGCCATCCCCGGCAGGCCGACGTCCTCCAGCCCCTCCGGCCGCATCCCCTCCGGCAGTGGCATCACCCCCAGCCCCGCCCGCACCGCCGCCACCGCCCCCGCAAAGCTGGGTGAGGTGAAGGCCACCGACCACCCCACCCCCGCCCCGTCCAGCGCCGCCGTCGCCCGCCCCCGGTAGACGCAAGGCGCCGGCGACAGGACCAGCGGCACCACGCCCCCCAGCGCGAACCCCGGCTTCCCCGCCCAGACCACCCGCTCCCGCCACAAGGGCACAGCGCCCGGAAACGGCCGCCGCGGGTCCTGCTTCACGACGATCACATCGAGGCCCCCCGCCTGCCAGTCCTCATACAAGGGCAAGGTCAGCGCGCAGGTCACATGCAGCTCCACCGCCGGATGGGCACCCACGAACTCGGCCAGCAGCCCCGGTAGGTAGGCACTGGCGAAATCCTCCGGGCTGCCAAAGCGCACCTCACCGGTCACCGCGCCATCCCGGAACCGCGCCACCAGCGCCTCCGCCTCCGCGAGGATCGCCCGCGCAGGCCCCAGCGCCTGCTCCCCCTCCGCCGTCAGCGCCACGTTCCGCGTGTCCCGCGCCACCAGCCGCACGCCCAAGCTGGCCTCCAGCCGCGCGATCTGCCCCGACACCGCCGACTGCGACCGCCCCACCCGCGCGCCGGTCCGCCCGAAGCTGAGCGTTTCGGCCAGGACCACAAAGGTCCGCAACAGTGCTGTGTCCAGGTCTTGCATCATTCATCCATGCAACTGATCAAACATATCTGATCTTCCCGTTTCTCCTTTCAATAGCTGCAGTGCAGAACGCCCGGGCCAAACCAGAAAGAGGCCCACAATGGACAGTGCCATCCTGATCGAGAACCTGATCTCGCCCATCACCCTTGCCTTCCTTCTCGGCATCCTTGCCACGCTGATCCGGTCGGATCTGGAGATCCCGGAACCCGTCATCCGCATCTTCGCGATCTTCCTTCTGTTCTCCATCGGCCTCCAGGGCGGGCGGGAGCTGGCAACGGCGGACCTGACCAATATCGGCCCCGCCCTTCTGGTCACCGGCGCCATCGTGCTGGGCATCCCTGCGCTGGCCTTCTTCGTCGCCCGCCATGCGCTGAAGCTGGACATCCGCAATGCCGCCGGGGTTGCGGCGCTTTACGGGTCGGTCTCCTCGGTCACCTTCGTCGTCGCGCGCAGCTATGCCGAAGGCGCGGGCACCCCGATGGAGGGCTACATCACCGGTCTTGTCGCTTTGATGGAGCTTGGCATCCTTGTCGCCCTTTTCTACGGCCGCCTGGCGCTGGCCCGGTCGGAAGGCGCAAACGGCAGCCCGCTGTCCGCCATCCTGATGGAGACGCTGCGCGGCCGGGGCCTGCTGCTTTTGGGCGGCGGCCTGGTCATCGGGGCCTCAATTGGCGAGGCCAACTTCACCAAGATTGAGCCGTTCTTTGTTGACCTCTTCCGCGGCGTCCTTGTTCTCTTCATCCTGGAAATGGGCATGACCGCCGCCCGGCAGCTGCGGGAGTTTGCGAAGGTCGGGCCAAGGATGGCTGTCTTCGGCCTTGCGATGCCCCTGGTCCATGGCACCATCGCGACGGGGCTTGCCACCTTTGCGGGGCTGCCGGTCGGGTCGGTTTTCGTCTTGGGCGCGGTGGCGGCATCCGCCAGCTACATTGACGCGCCTGCCGCAGTGCGCGCCACCTTCCCCGAGGCGAACCCGGGGATTTACCTGACCTCATCCCTGGGGATCACGTTTCCCTTCATGCTGGTCCTGGGCATTCCGCTGATCTACCAGATCACGCTTCTCTGGGCAGCGGCCTTAGGCGTATGACCCCGCCCACCGGCTGATCAGCTGGCCTTGTAGACGGCGCGCGCGCTTGTTCCAGGCGCCCGCGCCATCGGGGTCTTCCCTGAGGGCGACAGGAACCGCATCACGCCGATCAGGATCACCCGAGAAGATGGCAAAGACGAGTTCCCGCCCATTCGGCGGCACGATATGCCCGGCCAGGGCCGAGACAAAGTTCAGCGTTCCGGACTTGGCCAGCACCTTCACCGGATGGCCTTCAATCACGGCGCCCTTGTCATCCTTCATGCCGACACTGCGCAGAATGGGTTTCAGGCCGCGCTTCGTCTTCTCGGCCGCGACCAGGATCTGCGCCATTCCGGCGGCAGTGAGGCGCGACGCGCCGCCAAGGCCAGAATGATCGCGCAAGGTCACCTCTACCCCGAAGGCGTTGCGCACCCAGTCTGACATGGCCGAGGCCGAGGCTTGCAGGCTGCCCGCCCCCGATGCCGAAAGCCCAACACACTCCGCCGTGAGGTTGGTGGAAAACCGCAGCATGTCGCGCAGCACCTCGGGCAGGGGTTCGCTGTTGACCCGGCCCAGTTCAGCCCCATCCGGCAAGGACTTGGCCCGTTCCGCCACCTCCAGCCGGATGCCTTGGGCGCGGGCGAGGGTGCGGAACACTTCGGCCACATAACGGCTGGGGTCGCGCACCGGCAACCAGCGGCTGCCACCCTTGCCAAGCGCAGTTGACGCCACCGTCCATTCTTCGACCATGCCGGCGTCATAGGTGAAAAGGGGGGCCTCACGCGCGGCGATGGCGACGCGAACCATGTCGACGGCGGGCAGGAAACGCTCCCCCCGCGCATCTACGGCGACCTGCCAGTCGGACCCGGCGCGCTTCCATTCGAAATGCACGCGGTTGAAGTTGAGGTTCAGGCCCGAGATCGCGGCATTGTAGCCGACATGGTCAGGCTGATCCTCGGCGATGCCGCGCAAGGCAGGCAGCGCGCCGTCCCAGTAGAGGAACCGCCCGGTGGCCCCGCGCAGGCCCGCCTTGGCCAGCTGCGCCACAAGGTCCCCCAGCTGGTCGGTCTGCAAGGTGGGATCGCCGCCGCCGGCAAGGACCAGATCGCCCTGGATCATCCCCGCCTCAACCGGGCCGGTGGCCAGCACGCGGGTGGCAAAGCGGTGGCTTGGGCCCAGCCGGTCAAGCGCGTAAAGCGCGGTCACGGCCTTTGCCACGCTGGCGGGGGGCAAGGGCAGGTCGGGGTCACGTGCGGCAAGGACCTGACCGCTGCGGGCGTCAGCGACGACAAAGCTGACCGCACCGCCCAGCTTGGCCGCGGCGATCAGCTCGGCAAAGTCCTCACTCGGCGTCGGCGCCGAGGCACCGCCCGCCGCAAGCGGGCGTGCCACCGGGCGGGGTGAGCTGTCGATGACTTCGGCCAGGGCCGTACCGGCCATGCTGGCCAGAAGCCCCCCCAGAACCAACCGCCGCGTGATCACTGCAAAAATCCCCCACCCATTCCCCGGTGATACCCGATCCCGCCGATTCCTCCAGCCCGGGAATCACCCGGGCCCGATCACAAGTTGACCAGACCCTGGGCCCTATCCCGACCGCCAGCCACCCTTGGCCCTGATCTCGGTTGAAGACGCGTCGTTCATCGGCACGTTGACGAAAGCCCAGACCGGGGGCTGGTGGCCGCGCAATGTCTCGCCCCGGGCGACCTGATGCACGCGGAACGCGCGGGCGGCGACGGACATGCGCGCCGCCACGCCAGAGCCTGGCCGCGCCAGCACCCCCACCGCCACGCTGCGCAGGATGTCGCGCCAGCGTTCCCAGCGGTGGAACTGCACCAGGTTGTCCGCCCCCATCAGCCAGACAAAGCTGACCCCGGGGTAGATCTGGCGCAGCCGGTCCAGCGTGTCAGCCGTGGCCCGTGTGCCAAGCGCCGCCTCCAGCGCGGTGATCTTGACGCGGGGGTGTCGCATCACCTTGTGGGCCCGCGCGATCCGGTCGGCCATCGGCGCGGGCTGGCGGGCCTTCAAGGGGTTGCCCGGTGACACCAGCCACCAGACCTGATCCAGACCCATCCGCTTCATCGCTTCACGCGTGATGTGGGCATGCCCATCATGCGCGGGATCGAAGGACCCGCCCAGAAGGCCTATCACCATGCCCCGGCGCGCCGGAGGAAACCCTTGCCGCATTGTTCCCCGCTGCGTGTCCCAAGGGTCAATTGACCGCAAGAAGCGCGGTTTTACAATGGTCTGGCTGCAGCGGGCGCTTCAAACGGCCCGCCCAGGGCCCGGCAAGGGGCCCTGGCCGATGGGTCAACCGCAGGACATGTCCTGGCGCAGGATCAGGGCCCAGGCAGATTCGGCGTCAAAGCCTTTGACCAGCCCGTCCCCTTCAGATCCAAGGAACGCGCCCATCCCATGCTGGATCATCCAGGACGGGTCATGCTGCGGCACGCCGGCTGCGGTGACGGCCTGACAGAAGGCCTTCTTCTGCGCCCCTGCCGGATCGGCAAACCCGGTAAGGGCTTCGCCAAGCTTGGCCCGCTCGGTGTCGGACAGGGTATCGGTCACCTGCAGCGACAGCACATCGCCCGCCTGATGCGCGCTGGCATCTTCCACACGCTTGGTGTCAAAACTGGCGCGAAGCAGCATCAAGGCGTAAAGATCCGCAGCGGCGCCCCAATCCCCCTGGCCCACACAGGCCAGAACGCCAAGGCCAAGATCAGGCGGTGACAGCCGCACATCCGCCCCGGCCATCGTCACGCAGCCGGGGTCCACGGTGGCGGCAAGGTTTCCCGGCGCATCAAGGTTCGTCACCTGCGCGGCCGCCGCGCCCGCCACCAGCACCGCCACGGTCAAGCCCAATCGCATGATCATCCTGCATCTCCTTCTTCAAGGGGTGCAGATGGTGCCAAACGACCCTGCTTGCCAAGTCTGGTTCCCCGCACCCAGCCCGTTGCAGCGCGGCCCCATCATCGCTACATACGCGCCAACCCCCGAACCCGGAGCACGTCATGGCCAGCTATCAATATGTCTACCACATGGAGAACGTCTCCAAGACCTACCCGGGCGGCAAGAAGTGCTTTGAGAACATCCACCTCAACTTCCTGCCCGGGGTGAAGATCGGCGTCGTCGGCGTCAACGGCGCGGGGAAGTCCACGCTTCTCAAGATCATGGCTGGCATGGACACCGATTTCAAAGGTGAGGCCTGGGCCGCCAAAGGCGCGAAGGTCGGCTACCTTGCACAGGAACCGCACCTTGACCCGAACCTGACCGCCAAGGAAAACGTGATGCTGGGCGTGGCCGAGCAGACCGCGATCCTGAACCGCTACAACGAACTTGCCATGAACTATTCGGACGAAACCGCCGAAGAGATGGCCGCCCTGCAAGACCAGATCGACGCGCAAAACCTGTGGGAGCTTGAGGCAACCGTCGGCGTCGCCATGGACGCGCTGCGCTGCCCGCCGGATGATGCCGATGTGACCACCCTTTCGGGTGGCGAACGCCGCCGCGTCGCGCTGTGCAAGCTGCTGCTTGAAAAGCCGGACATGCTGCTGCTCGACGAACCGACCAACCACCTTGACGCGGAATCGATCGCCTGGCTGCAAAAGCACTTGATCGCCTACAAAGGCACCATCCTGATCGTCACGCACGACCGGTACTTCCTGGATGACATCACCTCGTGGATCCTGGAACTCGACCGCGGCCGTGGCATTCCCTACGAAGGCAACTATTCCGCCTGGCTGGACCAGAAGGCCAAGCGCATGGCGCAAGAGGCGCGTGAGGACAAGTCCAAGCAAAAGGCGCTGGAAAAGGAACTGGAGTGGATCCGCTCCGGTGCAAAGGCCCGCCAGTCGAAGGGCAAGGCACGTCTTGCCCGCTATAACGAAATGGCCGGTCAGACCGTGCTGGAACGCTCATCCCAGGCGCAGATCATCATTCCGAACGGCGAACGCCTTGGCAACAAGGTGATCGAGGTCGAGGGCCTGAAAAAGCACATGGGTGACAAGCTTCTGATCGAGAACCTGTCGTTCACCGTGCCGCCGGGGGCCATCGTCGGCGTCATCGGCCCGAACGGCGCCGGGAAATCCACCCTCTTCCGGATGATCATCGGGCAGGAACCGCCGGATGAAGGCACGATCAAGCTGGGCGATACCGTGAAACTGGCCTTCGTCGACCAGTCGCGTGATGCGCTCGACCCAAACAAGAACGTCTGGGAGGAAATCTCCGGCGGGGCCGAGGTGATCCATCTGGGCGACATGCAGATGAACAGCCGCGTTTATACCGGGGCCTTCAACTTCAAGGGCACCGACCAGCAGAAGAAGGTCGGGCTTCTCTCGGGCGGCGAACGCAACCGCGTCCACATGGCGAAGCTTCTGAAGTCGGGCGGCAACGTGCTCCTCCTTGACGAACCGACCAACGACCTTGACGTCGAAACCCTGCAGGCGCTGGAAGCCGCGATCGAGGATTTCGCAGGCTGCGCGATCATAATCAGCCACGACCGTTTCTTCCTTGACCGCCTCTGCACCCACATCCTGGCGTTCGAGGGCGACGCCCATGTCGAATGGTTCGAGGGTAACTTCCAGGCCTACGAGGAAGACAAGGTCCGCCGTCTGGGACCAGACGCTCTGGAACCGAAACGGGTGAAGTACAAGCGCTTCGCGCGCTAAGAACGGCCTACCGGGCGGCGCCCTGCAGGGGTGCCGCCCGACACAGCAAAGATTGCTGAATGGTTAAACTGATTCAGCAACCCATTGAAATCGCTTGTCTCAAAAAATGTCCCCGCCCGGGACATCACCGCGGGCCTACCCCCCGGCCTTGTCGATAAGAACCCGATCAATCGCCGCCAGCGTCTTGGCACTGGCGCCGCTATGTTCCGCCAGAAAGGCCGCGATCTGGTCCGCGACCTGCGGCGTCGGCTCTTTGAGCGCGGCCATCAGCGCGTAAGCGTCCGGCAGGCTGCGGGCGATGCCAAGGGCCTCGGCCTCGACAAAGGGGTATTCGATGGTCCAGACATGCGGGCCGGTCAGCACGGGCTTGCCCAGCATCAACGGCTCGATGACGTTATGGGCCCCCCGCTCGGTGAAGCCGCCGCCGACGATGGCCCGGTCACAAAGGGCAAGGTAGAAGAACATCTCACCCAAGCTGTCGCCCAGAAGCACGTCAACCCCGTCCAGCGGGGCGAGCGGTGACAGGTCGGGGCCAAGCACCTGACTGCGCCGCGCCACGACCAGCCCCGCCGCCTCCAGAGACTGGGCGACGGCGTCAAACCGTTCCGGCGCGCGGGGGACGTAGACGAAAAGCGGGGCGGGATCTGGCCGGGCTTTGATCGCCTTGATCACCGTGGCGAACATCGCCTCTTCGCCCTGCACTCCGCTGGCGATGGTGATGACCTCACGCCCCAGCGGGATCGTCGCGCGAAGGGTTTTGGCGGCAGTCAGCTGGTTTTCCGGGATCGGCTGGTCAAACCGCAGCTCACCCGTGACGATCACATTTGTCAGGCCGACCCGCGCAAACCGATCCGCCTGCAGCTGCGACTTGACCAGCGCCCCTGCAAGCCCCCGGATCACCCTTTGGCGCAGGCGCAGACCCTGGCTGTCGCGGGCGAGAGGTCTCGTCGCGTATTGCCCGTTGCACAGGTAAAGCGGCACCCCGGCGGCGCGGGCCGTGAAGATCATGGCGGGCCAAATCTCGACCTCAAGCGTCAGGCCGATCCGGGGGCGGCAGGCGGTCAGAAAGCGGCGGTGGCACCAGGCCATGTCGAAGGGCACCCAGACGACGGTCACGGCGCCCGAGGCAATCTCGGCCGCAAAGAGGCGTGCGGATTCGCGGCGGCCGGCTGGGGTGAAATGGGTCAAAAGCACCTGGTCACCGCGTGCCAGCAACGCCCGGATCAGCCCAGCAGCTGACCGGGTTTCGCCAAGGCTGACCACATGCAGCCAGATCACCCCTTTTGGCAGGGCACGGCCGTAGACCCCGAAACGCTCGGCCAGGTGAGTGCGATAGTCGGGATCCTTGCGTCCCCGATGCCAGAGGTAGACCAGCACGACCGGCAAGAGGAAGAGCCAGGCCAGACGATAGACCAAAAGGAAAAGCTGCAGGATCACTTCGGCGCTTTCATCAGGGACAAGAGGTCCCGCGCGAGAAGCGCGACCTCATCCCTTGCGGTGTCGATCAGTGTGCGGACCGCGTCAAGCTGGCCATGGCTCGTGCTGCGCAGAACCTTATCCACCAGCGAAGTGGCGCTGTCATCGTCGGGCAGCGTCTGTGCAAGACCAAGGGCCGCAAGCTCGGCATAGTCGGCACGGAAATTGGCGGTATCGGGGCCGGTGAGGACCGGCAGGCCAAGGCAGACCGCCTCCCACGGGTTATGCCCCCCAAGGCCGCCGAAGGACCCGCCGACGAAGGCGCACTGGGCAAGGCGGTACCACAGGCCAAGCTCGCCAAAGGTGTCGGCCAGAAGGACGGCGGTTTGCGGGTGTGGGGGTTGGCGAAGGCTGCGCTGCGCGAAGATCAGCCCAGCGGCTGTCAGCGACATGCCCACCTCGGCCACGCGGGCAGGAAGGCGTGGGGTCAGGATCAAAAGCCAGGCCGGGTCCTGCGCCTGCAGCCTGGCTTGGGCGGCGATCACCACCGCCTCATCCGCGGCGTGGGTGGAGGCGGCAACCCAAACCTTGCGGTTCGCAAGCTGCGCCTGAAGCTGCGCCAAATCGCCCGGGTCCGCGTGCAACGGCTGCGCGGCCGGTTTCAGCGACCGCATCTGGCGGACCTCTGCCGCCCCAAGCTTGCGCAGGTTGTCGGCACTTTCGGCATCCTGAGCGAGGACGCGCGCGAACCGGGACAGGGTGGCGCGGTAGATCCCGGCGATCCGGGCGCGCTTGGCATAGGAAGCCGCGTTCATCCGCGCGTTGACGTAAGCCAGGGGAATGCCCCGCGCGGCGGCGTCATGAACCGCCCCCGGCCAGAGGTCTTGTTCTGACCAGATCGACAGGTCGGGGCGCCAGTGGTCAAGGAACGCCCGCATGAAGTCTGGCCCATCAAGGGGCAGCATCTGGTGCAGCGCCCCCGCTGGCAGGTTGGTGCCAATCACCTGCGCCGAGGATCGCGCGGTTGAGGTCACCAGGACGCCAAGGCCCGGGTGCTGAACCTGCAGCGCGTCGATCAAGGGGCGCAGGGCCAGCACCTCACCCAGACCTACGGCATGAATCCAGACCAGTGGTCCCTTTGGACGGGGCCGCGTTGGCTGGCCCAGCTTTTCGCCCATACGGGCCGGGTCCTCTTTGCCCTGACGCACTCGGCGGCGAAGGACGGCGCGCATGACCGGCTGCAATGCGCGCCGGGCCAGAAGGTAGGCCCACATCTAGCCACCCGCGCCAGAAAGGGCCCGACCATACATCGCCCGCATCAGCCAGGGGTCCTGGGCCGTGGGACGATGCGGCAGGTCGTTGGTATCAAGGCGCGCGATCTGGAGAAGGTCTGATCCTGGTCTCCAAAGCTCTGGCACGACGGTGAAGGCCGCCCGGAACCCGGCGGCGGCCACGCTTTGGCGCACCGCTTCGGTCTGGCTGCCGAAGGGATAGCAATAGCAGGAATCCTGCGGCGAAACCCCGATGGCCGCGAGGGCGGCGATGGAACCGGCAACCTCGGCCGCAAGGTCCGTTGGGCTGGCCAGACCGTGCCACAGATGGCGGTCACCATGCCCGCCAAAGCCCATGCCTGCCCCCAGCATTTCCCGCGCCTGCGCGGGTGTCAGGTAAAGGTCTTCGGCGAAGGCCAGCGGGTCGTTTGAGACATGGCGGGCGAAAAGCTGTGCCGCCAGTTGGCTGCGCACATGCGCTGGCAAGGCGTGCTGCAGCAGGCGTTTGACATAGGCGATCTCGGGCCCATCGAACCGGTTTGGCGCGAAGTGGGCTGCGCGGAGGGGGGCAGGATCAATCGCCCAATCGCTGCGCAGTAGGGTATCAACCTCATCCGCCAGGGCCTTTGGCTGTGGATGGCTGGCAAGAGTGAACTGGATCTGGTTCACCTCAAGCAGGTGCCGGTCGATCAGCGAGGATTTCGGCGCGAAGAAGAACCCCGCCAGTCCACGATCCACGAGATGGGGGAAAACGTGGCGGTAATGGTCGGCATAGCCGTCGTCAAAGGTCAGAAGGCAAGCGCGAGGCGGCAGGGGGTCACCCGCTTCCAGCGTCTGCAGGAAGGCTTGGGGCGTCATGAGGGTGTAGTGCGCCTGAAGGTGGTCAAGCTGGCCCAGAAAATCCGCAAGCTCCAGCGCTGGCAGCCGCGGGAAGGCGCGGGCGGCGACCGGGCGGACATAGTGATACATCACCGTTGTCAGCGCCGCAGGAGAGGAGACGGGGGTCATGGCCACGTCGCGCGCCTTTTCATCTGGGCAGGTCGGAGGGTCCGGTCGGATGCTGGTCATACCAAGCAAGGGTGGGTCGGTCGAGGTCCATGTCCGCCCGGGTGATATGCAGGCGGCTGAAGTCATAAAGCCGCTGCGGCGCGTCCCTGCCCCAGAGGATCAAGGACGTGGTCGGCGGGCGACGCAGTTCCACGGGGTAGAAGAGCGACGGCAGCTCGATCAGCGGGTCGTCAACGGCAGAAGACCAGCCGCGTGCCCTTAGGCGGGCGATCAGGGGGCCGGCGGTCAGACTGATGTCAACAAACGCGGCACCCCGGCGGCGGGCCTCATCCTCGATGAAGGCAAGGGCCGCGGGCATGTGGTGGGGGGGGCCGAAAAGATCGACCACATGAAGGATCGGGGTTTGCAGAACGGTATCTTCGCGCAGGATGACACCCGCGCTGGTGCCGGATTGGCCAGGGTCCTGCACGGTGAATGCCGCATACCGGAAGGCGGCGTGCCGGTCGTGCCGCCAAGCCAGCCGCGCGGCATCGCGGCGGAAATGGCCGTAGGGCGACAGGCTGGCGGCGGCGGGGGCCAGGGCGGCGGCAGGAACGGCTTCGGCGCGCCAAAGCTGGGGGGCGGCTTGGGCCTGACGGCGGGCAGTGACGGCTTGGGCCGGGTCGGGAATGCTGGCGAAGGCCTGCGCCTTGGCGAAATCGGCGACATAGAAGAAGCGTGGCATATGGGCGAGATGGGTGAACCCCGCGCCCAGATAAAGCGGCAGGGCAGCCCCGGTGATGCCAGCACCGGTCAGGACCGCATAGCGCCCCTGCAGATGCTGGAGGATCGCCTTGCCCACGCCCTTGCCGCGCGCCTCAGGGGCGACGACCCAGGTTGTCAACTCCGCCCCGGTGCAGTCTTGGCGCAGATACTGGAACGTGGCGGGGGTGACGCCCATAACCGCGATGATCCGGTCACCTTCAAGTGCCACGACCGAATGGTTGCGCCCCTTAGCACCCGGTGCGGCATTCATTTGCCAGTGCAGGAAGTCGGGGCGTGACAGCGCAATCGGACGGGCCCAATGCGTGGCATAGAAGGCGCAAATATCGGCGTTGGAAACCCCGGCGGCGTCGGCTTCGATGATGCGGGGCTGGGTCACCGGACGGGCCTTTCAGACTGCGGGCAACAGGCTATCGCCGCGGGCCGGTGTTGTAAATCAGGCGGCAGGTCAGGTGGCACCCTCCAGCCGCGCCCTTGCGCCGGCGGCGGCGGCCCCGATCAGACGGTCTGCGATGATGGCGATGGCAGCGACGGCAAGCCCCGCCACGAGCCCGCGTCCGACATCGGCAGTGGCAAGGGCGGCGTAGACCTCTTGCCCAAGGTCACGCGTGCCGACGAGCGCGGTGATCACAAGCATCGAAAGTGCCAGCAGGATCGTCTGGTTCAAGCCCAGAAGGATCATCGGCACCGCCATCGGCAAGCGCACTTTCCACAACATCTGCCAGCGCGTGCAGCCGCTGACCACCCCGGCCTCGATCAGTTCGGCAGGAACGGACCGCAAGCCGTGCGCGGTGTATTTCACCGCAGGCACGATGGCGAACAGGACAACCGCGATCAGGGCGCTGAAGTCCCCGACGCGGAACAGCATGACCACGGGGATGAGGTAGACGAAAGAGGGTAGCGTCTGCAGCGTGTCGACCACCGTGCCGATCACCTTGCCCGCACCGTCGCTTGAGGCGGCCCAGATGCCAAGGGGCACGCCAAGCACCATGGCGATCACGACCGACACGCCGCAAAGGTAGACGGTGATCATCGCCTGTTCCCAAAGGCCTGTTGCCGCGACAAATCCCGAAAGGACCAGCGTCAGCGCGGCCAGACGCCAGCCGCCCAAGCGCCACCCGGCGAGAGCCAGAAGTGCCAGCATCAAGGGCCAAGGCAAGGCAAGAAAGAAGCGCTTCACCGGCAGAAGCAGGTTTTCCAGGAACCAGACGCGCATCGCTTCAAGCTGGTCGAAGTAGTTGATGTTGATGTGTTCGATCAGGTTGGACCAGAAGGGTTTGGTCGTGATCTCCCACGCTTTGGGCCAGTCCTGCAGGGCTGGGACCAGGAACCCGAGCGCGCCGGTGACCAGTGCCACGATCAGGACCAGCGTGGTGCGAGGGTGCCGCTTCCACCAGTTGCCGGTGCGTACTTCGGCCCGAGCCACCCGCTCTGACATCGCCTGACCCAGCCGGTCCAGCACGACGGCAAGGGCCGTAATTGCCAACCCCGCCTCGATCCCGCCGCCAATGTTCAGGCGGCGCAGGCTTTCCAGCACATCGGCCCCGAGACCGCCTGCCCCGATCATCGACGCGATGATGACCATGTTCAGGCTGAGCATGATGACCTGATTGACCCCGACCATAAGGTCAGGCAGCGCCACCGGCAGCATCACCTTGCGCATCCGCTGCCAGGGCGTGCAGCCCGCCATATTGGCGAAATCCACGATCTCGGACGGGACGGCACGCAGAGCGACCACGGTCACCCGCACCATGGGCGGCATGGCGTAGATGATGGTCGCCAGCAGAGCCGCCACCGGGCCGAAGCCAAAAAGGACCAGGATCGGCACTAGGAAGGCAAAGGTCGGGATTGTCTGCATAAGGTCAAGGATCGGCGACAGGGCGCGTTCCACCGCCTTCCAGCGCCAGGCGGCGATGCCCATGGCCATGCCACCCGCCACGCCCAAAGGCACCGCGATGACGATGGAGGCCAGCGTGATCATCGCGCTGTCCCATTGGCCGAAAACGGCAAGGTAGATCATCAAGGCCCCAGCCAGGAGACCAAGTTTGATATCTCGGGCAAAGTGGCCCAGCGCCACAGCGGCGACCGTGACCGCCACCCAAGACAGGGGTGGGATGATCGTTGTCGCCCGCCTGCCCTTGCCTTCGGTGATCCCGTCGACCAGCAAAACCCGGGCTAGATCATAGGGCGCCTCGATCAGCGTCGCAAAGCCGCGCGTCAGGTCCTTGACGCTGACAGGCCCGATTGCGGCACTTTCGGTCAGCCATTTCATGCCCGCCGTCAGCCAAGCGGCAAACGGCACCTGAACCGCTTCGGGCGGCCAAAGCCAGCCTGCGGGCACCGTGGCAAAGATCGCCAGCCCAAGCGACAGCAGTGCCAGTGCGGCCCAAATGCCCCGCCACAGCGTCATTCGCGCTTGCCGATCAGGATAGCGATCACTGCCGCCGGGGTGACATGGCCGATCACCGCCCCGTCACGCTCGACCGCGAAAGGGGCGTTGGCGGTGACGATCTGTTCGGCCACGGCTTCGATCCGGGCTGTGGCGGGCAGCATTCCCGCCACGACGTCCGGCACGCCGGGTGCGGCGACACGGCCAAGCGTCACCACCTTGGCCCGGGGCACATGTGCGGTGAAGGCGGTGACATAGTCGTCTGCCGGGTTCAGGACCAGTTCCTCGGGCGTGGCCACCTGAACGACCGCGCCGTCCTTCATGATGGCGATGCGGTCGGCCAGACGGATCGCCTCATCAAAGTCATGCGTGATGAAGACGATGGTCTTTTTCAACTGGCGCTGGATGCGCAGGAATTCTTCCTGCATCTCGCGCCGGATCAGGGGGTCAAGCGCGCTGAAGGGTTCGTCAAGGAACCACAGGTCAGGCTCAACCGCCAGACTGCGCGCAATGCCCACGCGCTGCTGCTGACCGCCTGACAATTGGCGGGGATACATCCCTTCGCGCGCCTGCAGGCCGACCAGTTGAGTCACTTCACGCGCGCGGGCTTCGCGCTTTTCACGGTCCATCCCCTGCACTTCCAGGGGGAAGGCGACGTTCTCCAACACGGTCAGATGCGGCAGAAGGGCGAAATGCTGGAAGACCATACCCATGCGATGGCGCCGAATCTCGATCATGCGGGCGGGCGAAGCCTTAAGGAGGTCTTCACCGTCGTAAAGAAGTTCGCCACCGGTCGGCTCGATCAGACGGGACAGGCAGCGCACCAATGTGCTTTTGCCTGAACCCGAGAGGCCCATGATGACGAAAATCTCACCCTCGCCGACCTCAAGGCTGACGTCACGCACTGCGCCGACATGGTCGGCAGCGCGAATCTGGTCTGAGGTTGGGGATTTGCCGCCTGCCAAAAGCCGTTCGGGATGCGGTCCGTAGATTTTCCAGACATGCCGACAGGCAAGCTTGACGGGGCGTTCATTCATGGATGGGTCCGGCGGAAAGGGTCTGGGCCTTTGGAAAAGCAGGGCAGCAAACGCCGCCCTGCCCGAGCGGGATCATTCGATCCACGTCGTCCATTTGGCCTCATTCGCGGTCATCCATTCGTCGACGACCTCGTCGATCGACATGCCGTCGACGTCGACCTTGCCGACCATTGCGCCCATTTCCTCGTTGGTGAGTTGGAAGGCCTTGATCGCCTTGGCGGCACCCGGCCACTTGCCCTCAAGCCCGGCCCAGCCTGCCTTGAAGATACCGCCCGTTGGCTTGCCACAGTCATAGGCTGCGGCAGGGTTTTCGCCTGCGGCCGGGTCGGTGTAGCATTCGGGGGTGTAGGCGGGGAATTCGATCCACTCACCCTCATACTTGATGGGGGCCCAGTGCGGGGCGTAGATCCACAGAAGGATCGGGTCCTTGCGCTGATAGGCGGATTCAAGTTCGGCGAACATCGCGGCATCGGTCCCGGCGTGGATCACCTCATAGTTGAGGCCGAGTGCTGCGATGCGTTCTTCATCAAAGCCGCCCCAGGTGACTGGACCGCCCAGGTAGCGGCCCTTCGGCGCGGTTTCCGGCGTGGCGAAAAGTTCGGCGCAATCGTTCAGCGCTTTCCAGTCCGGAAGCCCGGGGCAGAGCTCCTTCATGTAAATCGGGTACCACCATTCCTCTTTTGCCTGCATCCCGGTTTCGCCAAAGCTGACGGTGTTGCCGGTGGCGATCGAGGCATTCATCACATCTGCCGCCGTGGTCGCCCAAAGCTCCATCGCGACGTGAAGGTCGCCGGATTCGATACCTGGAAACTGGGCAAGGTAGTCGGCCTGCACCAGCTCAACATTGTAGCCGGCCTCTTCCAGAATGGCGGCCATGATGTTGGTGGTGATCAGCTGGCCGGTCCAGTCGTGCAAGGTCAGCTTGATAGGATCGGTGCTTTCGACTTCGGCCAGCGCTGTGCCGGCACTGAAGATCAGGGCCGCAAGGGCCATCGGGTAACCCGTCTTCATCGATTCTTCCTTCACTGTTGGGGTCTGAGCGCCTTCCGTTTGCCGGAAGTGCGATTGTCCCAAAGCTGCGATCAAACCCTGTGGACTGTCAAAGGATTTGTGCTGCCGGGGTTTAGTCTTGGCTTTTGGCAAGATTGGCGGGCAGTGAAAGTCACCGATCTGATCGATAAGAAGCACACCAGGGTCCAGAACGCAGGGATGCGGCTGCCAAAAGCGGGGTGCCAAATGTTTGTGAATCAGCAAGGTCGCTGCACTTTGTCGTCATCAGCCACGTCTTCATATCGCGATCGCCCATCCGAAAATCCAGCGCGACATCAAAGGGCCGTTCGGTCCCTCGCAAACTGACGGCAGAGGGTCTGCGTCAGTCGCCGATCCGGAGGACCGAAATCGGGAATGCGACGGTTTTGTCTTGAAGTCGGCGTCGCAGCGCCTCTTGTCCTGCACTGCGGCCAGCAGCGGTCAGCGCCGCGCCAAGAGCCAACCCCGAAAGGTAGCCTTCGACATAGGAAATCGGCTGCGGATCGCGCAGCGCCGCGTCCAGTACCGCTGCATCCGGAGATGCGAGGTAAACCGTCACCGACCGTTCGAGCATTGCCCCAAGCGACGGTGCCGCGACCGCCAGATCGGCATAAAGGATGTCAACCGTCTCGGGGGGCGGTGGGGCTGCACTGCCACGGGTCCAAAGCACGACGCGCGCGCCGTCGCCATGAAGAAGCCCGCGCTGCCGCAAGTGAAAGTCGCGTTCTGCAGATGAAAGCGCCGTTTGCCACCGGATGCGGCGGTGGCCATCGGCAACGATATGGTCGAAAAGCAGGGCTTCGGAAGTCGCAGCCAGAACGCCGAGCGCCGCCCCCGTGACATCGTCCAAGGCCAGGGCATCACCTTCCTTCACGATTGCGACGCTGCGCCCGTAGGCGCCACCCTGGTCATTGAAGGCCCGCGCCGCATCTGCAAACCCGCGCAAACGCGGGTCATTGACGTCCGCCGTGACCCTCAGGTCGCGTGGGCCAAAGGCCTTTCGGTCGATGGCTTGAAGCTGCTTCAGGCTTTCGATCAGTCCGGTCAACTGGGCGTCATCCAACATGTATCGCGGCATTCCCGCCGAGAGCGCCCGCCCATCCGGCCCGACCCCGGACTGAACCGCCCGGGCAAAGCTTGTCGCGTCATAGGCTGGTCGCAACCCGGTTGGTGCCGTCAGGGCGTCCCATGTCACGGGGGGGATCGTCGTCGCCCCTTCAGCCTTGCCCTGCCCGTCAGCGCCGTGACAACCGGCGCAGGCGAATCTGGACCCATCCGCCGGCACCGTACCCGCCGCAATCACCGCAGTTGTGCCCTGTCCGGTGAAATACAGACTGTCCGGCACCTCCCACGCCCCTGACGGGCTGGCGAGCAGGGCGGCGGCAAGGACATGGCGCCAGGCCATCAGAAACCCATGGCAAGGTCGATAAGCCCATCGGGTTCGGGCAGACCAACAAGCCTTTGAAATTCACCAGTGCCCACATTTCCAATCAACAGCATCGGGTTGTGTTCTTCGATCGGCCCTGGCGGAAGACCAAGGCTGTCCAGGAGTAGAAGGGTGTCCATGGGCGCTGCGGTCAGCCATAGCCATCGATCGCTCGCGCCGACCGCGCGCGCCGCCTCGGCAAGTTTTTCCGGCGTGTCATTCACTGGGTCGATGGTGAGTGTCACGATGGTCAAGGGCAGCCCCTCGGCGACGATCCGGTCGTCCACTTCGGCAAGAATGACGTTTGTGATCGGGCACAGCGTCGTGCATTCGATGAAACTGAAACTGACGATCACCGTTCCGGCTGCATGCAGACGCGAAACGAAGCCTTCGGTCTGGTAATAAGCATCCGTTACAGGTGCATCGGGCAGTGACAGCTGTTCGGCCGCCGCCCAATTGGCCAAAGCGGCGAAAGACACGGTCGCAAGGACCCCAAGTCGCGTCGGCATGGTCATTCCTCAATCGCGATGGGCAGAAAGGCCCGGCCACCGTCAGCCTCGGCCGTGATGATCAGTGGTCGCGTGTCCGGCAGACGAAAACGCGTTGTGACCCGTCCGTCCTTGTCGGTCGTGACTTCAGCCGAACGGCGCCAATTGGCTTGCGGCGCACTGAAGGTCAGGCGCACCGTAACCAAACCCGCGGGGCCGCCATCCGGCCCGACCAAAGCCAGACCGAGTGTCTCTCCGCCACGCTCTGGCACGATCATGCCGGGGCCTCTGGCCGCAGCCGGTACGTCTGCCAGTGTCGGTACGTCAAAGCACATCGTCTGCCCGCCAAGGCCCGTGGTCAGCACAAGCTCCCACCCTGCACCGGTTGCAGGAAGGAGCGCAGAGCCAGCAAAGACGCCGGGCGCCGTTTCACGCAAGGACCGGTCAATCACGGCAATCCGCCTTGGCTCACCTCCTCGCAACTGCACGCGCGTCATTGGCCAAGACGTGTCGCTCATCGCCGGGTTGTCGTGCAACACAAAGCCCGAATAGCTGCCCGCATGAATGGCCACGACCTCTCGCCCGTCGGACAAGGGGGCCATCCATGCCCCTGCCGGCAACGCATTTGCCGCTGGCGAGCCCAACACGATTTCGCGCACGACAGCGGGTTCGTCGGATTGGATGGTGTCAAAGAAGATCGCGCCAACACTTTGCTGGTCTGCCCGCAAAAGAAAGGCGCCCCGCGCAGAGAAGGTGATCTCGATGATCGGCACATCGGCCCCCACCGCCTGAACCAGCCGCCCCCGCACCGTATCGACAATCGAAACAGGTCCGCCTGCTGGATCGAAAGCGAAGAGGAACCGCCCATCCGCTGGCACCAAAGCCCGGGTTGCCGGTGCTGCAAGCTTGACTGAAAACTTCGTGTCCGGCGCATCACGGTAGAAAAGATCAAGCTGATCGTCCGAAAGCAGGGCAATACCAGATACGCCTGATGGATCATTGAGCGGGATCACCGCATCCACCGTCGCCTTCCCAGGAAAACTTGCCAGCTCATGTCCGGTGGCCAGATCGAAGAGTGCGCTCTTGCCAGCACCAGAGTAAGCCCCCACCGTGCCGCCGGGGGCCGCCGCGAGCGTTGAAACGCCGCTGGCAGTTTTCGTCACCGTCCCGTCCGCCATGATCCGGAACAGTTCTGACGTGCCGGCGTCCAGAAGCCAGACGCCGCCATCAGGCGCGGGGATGACGGTTTCTGGGCGGTCAAATCCGCTCGCCAGAACCTCAACCCGGCCGGTCAAGGCCTCGATGGCAACGATTTCACCCTGACCCTTCAGCACAGCCAGCACCCGTTGCTGCGCGGTGTCGGGCACCAGCGCATCCGGTGCCTGGGCCAGTTTCGCCGCTGCGATGATGTTTGCGCTTGCCAGGTCAAGATCGGGATCGGCGAAGGTCACCGCACCGTCTGCCATGGCAACGGCAAGGACGGGCCCGTTCAGACTGACCGCGCCTGTGGGCAGGCTGAGCGTGCTGCGATAGGCCCGGGCCGCATCGACGCATGGCAAGTTGGTGGCGCTGACCGGGCGCAGCCAGGCCGAGACGTCAAGGCCTGCCGGTGGCTCTGCACCAGCAGCGCTTGAAAACTGCAGGGTTATCCCGAAAGGCTGCCCCGGCGCGATGTCGGCTTCCGGCGTAAAGCGCACATCCGCCAGAAGCGCCGCCTGAAGATCGCCCCGCTCATCGGTCACTTGGGCTGGCGCGGCCCAGGCGATCAGCACCAGCCACCCGGCGATCAGGGCGCTGCGGCTGGGCATCCGAACTCTCCTGGCGGTGCCACGGTGACCCTGCCCCAGACACCGCCTGACATGATCGAGGTCGGGCCGTCATGCCAAAAACCGGTGTTGCCCTTGATGGCCGCCGGATCAAGCCAGGCGGTCAGCGACTTCCCAGGGGCCAGTAGGGCCGCGCGCGGGAAGCCAAAGCCGGGGAAAAGGTCTGCGTAGTTATAGCCGTTCATCACAAAGGCCCGCTGCCGGGCGCGACCCCCAGGATGGACGAGGCGGATGACGACATGCTGGCCTTCGCAGGCCATCAGATTGATCCCCTTGTCCCAGGTCACATAGTCCTCTGGAAAAACCCGGACGTTGAAGTCGTCGCTGGCTTCGATCTGGATGCCAAGCATGTCCGACAAGAGCGAGGCCAAGGCGGGCGAGCGGTAGTTCACCCCCTTGTCACCCCGGTCATAGCTGTCATCGCAGACCGGGCAATCGGGCACGGGTTGGGCAAGATCGCGCCCGGGAATGCCGTTGACATTGAATGGCGCAAAGACCGGCCGGCCATCCACCTTCCAGCGGATGCGCGAGGCGCTGTCCCAAAGGTTCATGCCGTCCCGGTAGAACAGCACGAATTCACGGATGCTGCGTTCGTTGCCATCGGAATCCGTGTCGGTAAAGTCAGCCCAGAGGCCGTCCGACATTTCAGGCATCGGTCGGGCAAGGACGACCGGCCGCCCGCGATGATCTGCCGACAGCGCAACGAACCCATGCGCCTCGGTCAGGGCCCATTGGCGCGGGACGATGTCGACGACACCGATCAGACCATGTGCCTCTTGCCCGATGGGATCGGACAAAGCGCGGATCGGGGTGGCGCCGAAGGCATAGGCAATCCAATGGGTTCTTTCGTCCAGAGCAAGATCACGCTCGTCCTCCACCAGGGCGCGGAAGGCCGCATACCACGTCTCAAGCGCGGCTTCGCAGGCGGGGGCCCCATCACAGACGGGGCGAAGCGGGACAAGATCGGCGGTAGAACCGTTGAACTTGAACCCCTCCGGCACGGCGGCATCAACCTCGGGACTGATGGTTCCGGGAAGGAAATCGACCACGACCGGATGGCCAGCGATGCGCACAAGCCCACCTGCGACAGTGTCTTCTGCCGAAGGCTCCAGGGCCGCAACTCCACTTGCGTCGATCGTGATCCCGGGCACAGCCGGATCCAGGAAGAACGGCCCCAGCGCTGGATTCCGCGCCGCCTCGGCATAGGCCAAGGCCAGCGGATCATCCGCCGCACCGGCCAGCGCCACAGCATCATTCGCGCGGCCGATGGCGTCATCGACAAGCCCCTGGCGCAAGAGCCCAAGACTGTCTCCGTCCGTCTTGAGGTCAAGCCGGTAACGCCCGGCATAAAGGCCGATCACATCCGACACTACGGCAAGTCCCCCCGTCGCCGGGGAAAGGGCCCGCCGGTTGAAGCCGGTGCCAAGGGGGATTGAGCTTACCAGCTCGGTGCTGGGGATGCCGAACATCAGTGCCAGGCTCGCAGACGGCCGAAGCCCGCCCTTGTCCGCTCCCACATCGGCAAGCGATGCAAGGTCCGCGCGCAGAACACCCGCCGCATCGCGTTCGGGCACGACAGGCTGGGGGTCGGCGTTCAGCCCGGTGATTGGCGGCAGCCAGGCATCCCCAAGAAGGTCACGAAGCGCGCCACGTTGCGACGGCTCCAGCGCATTCACCAGCCTTACCTCAAGGCAGTCGCCAGCATTGGCGCGCAGCACGAACGGCTGCGGCCCGTCGGGATAGCCCGCCAGAACAGCTGCATGGACCGCCGCTGTGGATATTTCAGGCCAGGTTCCAGACCAGCCCGCATCCGCATCGACACCCAAATCGCCGGGATCCACCAGCGCCAGCACCAGCGCATCGGGGTCATACCGCGTGTCGCCATAGCGGACCGAGCCTTCGCCCCAGACCTTGCGCGCTTCGACCGCGGCAATCACCGCGCGGCGGATGGTCGCCACTTCGCTGGCCGTCGGAATCGGGCAAGTCAATGCGCCGGTGGGATTGGACTGAGTGACGATGTCCCCACCAGTGGCCCCCTCAACGATCACCTCGTCCGGTGGCACCATCGGCGGGCCGGCCAACCGGTTGCCAATTGCCGTCACATTGGTTGCGTCGGTCAGGTCTGACAGGTTGAATGTGGATGGATCAGCGGCCGCAGTTCCCTCGAAGATTCGCAGCAGCCCCCAGGCGCCGTTCCAGATCGCATCGGTGGTGCCGAAGGAGTAAAGGTAGTCCGACGACGTTTCAGTCACGCGGTCTACAGGCAGGCCGTTCGCGCCATCGAAGGTTCTGAAGCGAAGCTTAACACCAGGCGCTGCGGATACCCCCTCAAGCGACCCACCGACGTCAGACCGAAGCGATCCGCGCATTTCGAAATGTTCGGAAATCCCGATTTCCTGCGCGAAGGTGAAGCCTTCGATGTTGTCGCATTCGGCCAGAGTTTTCTCTCTCGCCGTCCAGTAATCAGCTTCGGGACTGCCGGCCGGGAAGGCGTTCAGGCCTTGGTCGGTCCAGGTCAGATACTCCCCCGGCCTGCCGCGATTGGCTGCGTTGAAACATCCTGTCCGCAACAGATGGTTTGGACCAAAGGCCGTGTCGAGCGGCAGCATCGCCGCCGAGAAAGCCTGATCGACGTTCCGCCGGAACGGCTGACCGGCAATCTGGAACATGTGCTGAACCTCTTGCGCGCCCTGGATCATGCGAAACATCAGCCGCTCGCCCTGATAGGCTTCGAAGACGGGCGTTTCGGGGTCGCCGTGAACTTTGGAACTGAACACCGAGGCCAGATCGCCCTTTTCGCCAAGAAGCTGATACTTCAGGCTGCATCTGCCAAACGACCCTGCCTTTAGCGCTTCGACCACTGCGCTATCGGGAACAGGCTCGCCCTGGCGGGTCATTCCCATGGGTGCGCAGCTAGGGGAGGGCGTTGTCCGGCCAGCGGCCTTGTCGCCGATACGAACCGGAATTGCTGCCATGCGGTAGTTGACCAGATAGGGATCGTGGTGGTCGACCGAGATCGCTTCGGGCCGTTCCGGCCCTGCGACCGCACCCGCCATCGTAGCAACAGTTGCACCAACCGCCTTGCCATACATTCCGGCTGCCTTTTGCCGGTAGCTGATAAGATGCGCCTGAAATGCCGTCAGTTCACCGGGCACGAAAAGGCTGCCAAAATAGTCTCCCGCGTGGATGTCGTCGCGGCTTTTGCCGCCGGCAATCCACGCCGGTGTCCAGCCCTCTGCCCCGTTCTGAAACCAGCTCGACGCGTCTGCCGTGAAGTCGCGGTCGCTGATGAAATCAGCGCCGCACTTCACGTTCAGCGCATAGGGTGAGCGGTAGTACCTCAGATCACACAGCAGCTGCTCCATGCCCTTTGAGGTGATCTCGCCGTCTTCAACCCCGGGTATGCCGTCAGACCCAAGGCCCAGGCTTGCCCGAAGATCGGCTACAGACCGGCGGTCGCGCGGGTCGTAAAGCAACGCAAAATCGGCAATCGCCAGCGCGAATTCACGGGTGTCAGGATGGAAGGGATCGGTCGCACCGCCATTCAGGTTCAGGATGCGCTTTTGCGCGCCGACCCATTCCGGCGTTCCGAAGGCAACCTGATCAAGCGCAAGCGTTGCATTGTCATCCGGCCCGACCGCAAGCGCATCGGTGCAGCCTGCATCGGGATCCGCCACCGTGCCCTTCACGGCACAGATCCGCAGGTTCACCCGTTGAAGGCTGTCCGGATCGGCATCGGCCGCAACGATCGCCCCCGGCTCGATCAGCAGGGCCGAGTAAAAGCCGTGTTGCTGGATTGAGGACGGCCCAAAGTGGTCATGCGTGAAGACGGTCCTCAGGGTCCGGTCGCGCGGGGTCCCGTCCTCGTCCACCGACAGGATCGGGTCGGCGAACCAGCGCTGGGCTGTCGTCTGGAACAGATCACGTTCAACCGACAGCTCCCGTCGCCAGATGTCGTGCCATTCCTCTCTGACCTTGCCGTTCTCGCAGTATTTCGCGGCGTCGAAAGGACCGTTCTCGCTCAACTCTGCCGGATTGCCCGCTTCGTCCAGCACAAGGACCGCGGCACATTTCCGTGCCATCAGTTCATCGGCCGCAAATGTCCCATCCTCGTAGTTCCAGCCATTGCCGGAACCGTCGGACGCAGTGACATCAAACTTCACCAAGTGGATGTGCTGACCGATCGTGTCCGTTGGCGTCCTGACCTGGAAATCATCCAGTTCCATGTCTTTCGGCAATTCGTTGGTGTGGCGGAATTCGATGCATTCACCCGAAAGCGCGCGGAAGAAGAACGGCTCTTCCTTGTCGCTGATGAAGGGAGAAATCGCGCCGTCGCCCGCTTTATAGCTGTCCGAAACCTGGGTCAGAACATTGATGCGGGCCTGCGGATCGTGCCATCCGGCCTGGTTCACGATCAGGTCAAGCTGCACGGCCGAGACTTCGTACCTCCGAAAGCCAGTGACAAAGGGATCACGGCCATAGGCTTCTTCGACGCCGCCGGTCAACCGGTAGAGCGGATCAAAGGCAAGCGAGAGGCCTGTCGCGCCATAGGCCGCCGCCAGGTCTCCGGGTGATCCGCAGGGATCGGCGAAGGGCGCGCCTGGCTTCGGAGCCGATCCGTTGACCGAAAACACCGGTTTCCGGGTTGGCAGCGAATTGTCCGGAGAGGTAGCAATCAGCGTCGGATACTGACCGCTGCCGGAATCCGTGCCACCTGCCGTAACCGGCTCCATTCCGGTGACAGGCGTGCCCTGCGCATCAAGGAGGGCAAGGTTCGCACCCCCTGCAGCGGGATCGTCGGGGGTGAAGACCCGGCCGTTGAAGTGAAAACCCATGGCCGCGCGTTCAAGGGCGGTGCCTTCGTTTGCCAGCCGCTCGATCCGCGCCGAAACGAGATGCGCGCTCATGTCACCCAAGGCCAGTGCCTTTGCCACCAGCTGCTGCGCCAAAGCCACGCGCCGTTCCTGCCGCTCTTCGTCGTTTGTGGCCGGAATGGTGCCTGGGTCTTCAAGCATCGCAGCAATGGCCGGCGGCAAGGGAAACCCGAGTTCGCGCCCCGTCCCATCTTTCACGATGTGTCGCGACAGGCCGCCGTCCAGCCAGCCCCCGGTTGCAAGTCGCGTGTCGGCTTCTTCATCTGCGGGCTGCGGCCCAAGGTCGCGCGCGATGTCCAATGGGGCTTGCGGCGGGCGATGTCCAGGCTCGGCCGGAATGAAGAACGGGTAGCCTGGCATACCCACCGCCGACCCTTGTGAATAGGTCGGCAGAAGGGGCAAGGGCTCTCCCGGCAGGGGGATCAGCGCGGGGATCGGTGTGCCCTCTCCTGCGCCGGGCGCTGTCCCCTGCTCCAACCAGGCCCCTGTCACCCGATCAACACTGCCCAGCCGCTTGTGTGCTTCGGACGGCTTGAAGGTCAGCGACAGACCGGGGTCCTCCTGCCCGTCGGGCAGCTTTCGCGTGCCATCCTCCAGCACGTCATGGACCCGCCAAAGCGCCCACATGCCTTGCGCGAAATGCGGGTAGAGATGGCAATGAAAGATCGAATCCCCAACCGTCCTGTTGCGGTTGCCTGAGCCTTGCGTGTCCCACCAGCCATCGCCATCACCGTTCAGACCGCGAGTCCCGCCGTGATAGATGTTGTAGCTGAAGCTTTGCTGCGGGCCGACCGTCTGGCTGTCCAGATAGGCGCCCCGGTTCGGGTCATTGCCTGCAAACCACTGATGCGCATGCAGATGGAAGACATGGGTTTCCTTCGGCCCCGCGTGGAAGTTCCGGAACACGATCGGGTCATTCATGTAGGAATGGTGCACGTTTGACGGATCGTCGGAAAACCACTCCAGAAGGGCCGGATCGCCATTCGCCCAAGACGTCAGGAAGAACTCTTCATAAAGGCATTCCATACAGTCAGCTGCCGGGCCAATGCCTTTGCGGTTGGCCAAAAGGATCGACCCCATGCCCGAGGCACCATAGTTGATGGCAAAGCCGTCCTTGACGCCCGCAAGTTGGCCAAAACGCTGAAGTTCTTCGAAATTTCTAGTGTAAAAGGTTTTCAGCTCATCATGAAAGAAGATCGAGAATTCACGGAAGGCATCGAACTCGGCAGCAGTATCACCCGTGGCATAGGGATCAGGTGACGCGCCTGCGGCGGCATCTTTGGGCACGCAGCCATAAGGTTCTTGCGACCGGTCGCACCAAACAATCGCATTGAGATCGGCATGGACTATTTCAGCCAGTTTCGCGGTGCCGAAGTCGGCTTGAGGGGCGTCAATCGCCCTTGCCATGTTTAGATAGGGGATACCGGTGAGGGGATCGGTTTTCTCATAATCGGGCAGACCGGACCGCGCATGCCGGGCAATTGCGCTGGGTGGCCACACGGCGTCAAAGACCGCCCGGCTGGTCTGGCTGCGATAGGTGCGGCTGCCTGACCGTTCGGCCATGACCGCGCCAAAGAGGCCGTGCACGATCGACCCGCCATCCCCCTCTCCACCTGCGGGTGCGGCGGGTGAGGCGAAGAAATAGCTGCCCTCTTCGGCTACCTTGTAGAGGCAAAGGAAGCTCTCTCCCGGCTGCACCGATCCCGTGCCCATGCAGGCGGGATGCACGTCCACGCCACCCGCAAGAGGCATTGGTGTCAGGCCCTGCAGCACGAAGTTCACGCCCCGGGTATTCGGCCAATCCGACCCGTCCGGCGCTGGATTTCCGGCCTCGCCCTCAGCTTCCGCTAAGGGCGGGTCAGACGGACAGGAAACCTCATTGTGATGGCCTTCGATAAAATCACCGCGTGACAGGCCCTCCCTTGCGCTTTCGCGGTTGAAGTCTTGGGTCGGCCCCGCCTTGCAGACATCGCTGGAGAAATCGATGACGTTCTGACCGTTGGCAACGGCTGGCGAGATTTCGCCATCGGCCGGCGGCGTCAGCAGGTTCGTCACCCGCACGACAAAGGTGTCGCCAACATTTACCCGCAGTGTCAGGGGGCGCGGGCGCTTGCAGTCGCGCAGCCGGACCGATCCTGCCTCCAACGCGCCGGCAATCGGCTCATCGGTAAAGGTCGCACGGTCGCAATCTTCGGCCGTCAAAGGGGCGACAGCGTCGGTGACCAGGTCCAGCGGCACCAGATCGCGGCGCAGTGCAAAGATCATTCCGAATGGGTTGAAGGACCCGAACCGGTTGTAGACAAGCGTTTGGTCAAGGGCGGCTACGTCGGCGCAGATCACCCGCCCACTGCCGCCGGGCTGCACCGCGGCAAGGCTACATTCTGGAAACGGGGGTGAAGCGTCCGGGACTTCTGCCCGGGCGATCCCGGTCAGAGGCAGAACGGAAGCGAAGAAACCCAAAAGCAAATGAATCAAGAAACGCCGGTACAACATCGACTGTCCCTCAAATTTCTCTATCAATAATTGTTTCCAAGGTAGCATAGTTTTACGAATTTATCGAAGGATTTTGCGATGAATGGGTCAACAAACGGCCTTTCCGAGAGGTTTGAGCGCATTTCCAGGCTGTTTGCAGCCACCGCAAAGGGATCGGCGGAGGTGGCGCAGCGCAGCAGGTTTCTTCGCGCTCGGCGCGACGAGTTGCAGGCGAATCAACCCACGCGTGCGGGCCTGCGCGCTGGCGAGATCCTTTTTGCCCATCGCCCCGTGCTACTTCTGGATGCTCCACCTTTTGATCCGACCGACCAGGACTTGGCAGAACTGGCCGCCGTCCGAGACGACCTGATTGAGGTCGCGAACCTGGCCAAAGCCAGCGTCGGACTGATGAAGGTTGAACGCGATGGGGCTTTTCAGCCGATTGGCACCTGTTTTCGCGTTGAAGGGGGTCCAACCCGCATTGTGACCTCTGGTCATCTCATGCGGGACATTCTGGCTGCAGGCGCGCAGATCCGGCGCGGCTACGAATACCTTGCGCGCCCCACGGTCGGACACCATCGGGCGACCCGCGTCCAGTTTCCCGGCGGCACTTTCGAGCTTGCAAAGGTCCTCTGCGCCCATCCCGCCTGGGACCTCATGGTCGCGGACCTGGAGCCTGCGGCCGCTGCCATTCCCGCTTTGGCGATCGAAACCGACCTCGACGCTCCGGGCGCGACGGGGGATCTTGTCGCTGTCGTCGGCTATCCCCTTTCGTCCAGCGACACCACGCAGCCGGACGAGCTTGAACTGTTGTTTGGGGGCAAGCTTGGACGCCAGTGCCTGGCCCCTGGCAGGGCCGCACCCCTTCCGCCGCTGGCGCGACCGGTGCCCGAGACCTTCTCGGGGCAGAGCTTCTGGCTTGGCCATGATGCGACTACATTGCCGGGGAACTCGGGCTCGCCGGTGTTTTCGCTCTCGACCGGCCGGGTCGTCGCGGTTCACGGCCGAGGGGGGCGACCAAATCCGTTTGATCGGTCCGAAGTCCTTGAATTCAACGGTGGTGTGCCGCTTGCCTTGGTGTGTGCGGAAGAGGACGCAATGCGCGTCCTGATTGCGGGGCCTGATGGCACAACGCTCCCCCCGCCTCGCAGGTGGAAACCTCCGGTACCGTCATGGGGGCCGCGCGGTGAATCAATTCCCGCCACGGAACGAAGCCCGGTCCTTTCTGCCGTGCGTCCGGATCGAAGCGACTTTCGCGACTTTCCTTACCGGCCATCCCTGCTGCAGCCCCTTGATAGCAAACTGCCGCTTGCGCCTTCCGGACCTGTCTGGGACCAAGGCGGCGAAGCGTCCTGCGTGGGGTTTGCCCTTGCCACCGTGATCGGCGGCCAGCTTGCCGCCATTGGCCGGAAAGAAACGGTCGTCAGCGCCCGTATGCTCTACGAAGCCGCGCGAGAGCATGACGAATTCCTGGATGATGGCACGGGCGGCACCAGCCTGCGTGGGGCCATCAAGGGATTTTACCATAATGGCGCATGCCGCGCTGAAACCGCCCCCTACCATCCTGGCGAGTTGAACTGGTCTCTTGGCATTGAAGCCGCCATCGAAGCCCGCGAGGTCTCGCTTGGCGCCTATTACAAGGTCGAGCCGCGCCTCTCTGACACGCAGCTCGCAATTTGCGAGGCCGGCGCCGTCGTGGTTTCGGCGCGCGTGCATCAGAACTGGCTAGGCAAGCTGCCGAAAGGACACATCCGCTTTCGCAAGGGTACGATTGGCACCCATGCCTTCGTGCTGCTGGGCTATGATGACAAAGGCTTCATCCTGCAGAACTCTTGGGGGCCGAATTGGGGTTTGTGGAACAAGCAACCCGGCCTCGCGCATTGGTCGTATGAGGACTGGGCGGAGAACATCCTCGACACCTGGGTTCTGCGACTTGCCCCCCGCGCGCCAGGCACGCTTGATCTGCGGGCGCGGGGCACGAACGCACCGGCACCCAGCCGCCCGCGCAGGTCGTCGATCCTTGGTCACGTGGTGCAGACCGAAGAGCACGGCATCGTCCGCAGCGGAGGTTTGTCGCCCGGCCTTGCATCCTTGCGAGAAACGGCGGTCTTTCTGGCGAACAAGGTCGAAATGCCCGGCAAGAAAACCCGCGACGGAACCAAATACACTGACATCGCGATCTTTCTTCACGATCCTTTGCTTGACCCAGACGAACCTGCGCAACTCGTCAAGGCCTTGGTTGAGCCTTTCAAGAAGCAGAAGATCTATCCCTTCCACATTTTTCACGGGCTGGACGCGGCGCGAAGCTTCATGGCGCGGATGGAGCATGAGGCGCGCTCAGCCACGGACCGTTACCAGCTTACGGGCGACGAACTGACCCGCTGGCTGAACGCGCGGGCACCGGCTGCCGGCGCGTCGATCCTGTCATTGATCCGTGCCTCGGGCGTTGCTGCCGCTCAGTCCGGCGGCGCGGTTCATGAGGTTCTATGTTGCCTGATGTCGGAGAGCCTTGCCGCCGAACAAGAACGGCGGGTGCATTTGATCGGCCTTGGTCTTGGTTCGGTGATTGCAGACGCGCTTGCGCGGCCCGACCAGCCGAACCAGATACCAGTGGCAAGCCTTATGCTTGTCGATCCCGTCGGTAGCGTCCCATCCAGATCGGGAGCCATCACCCACAGTACGCAGGACAAAGCTAGTATTGCGGCGCTTCAAGGCTATCGCGGAAGCTGGACATCATTGGCAAGATCCACCCTTGGCGGTCGCGCGGGCGTGGCGACGCCACAGCACCGATTGCCAGCCGCTTCGATTGCGGACGCGGCCTTCAACGGCTCACTGGCGTCCGCAATCCTCGCGGCGCTCACCAGTTCCCGCGCCTGATCCTCCGACCGCCAATAGGCCGATACGGCACCCAATGCTGACTGCAACCGCCAGATTGAACTGTCCTGACCCCAAGCGCCAAGACAGCGCAAATATGCATCTTTCAGGAGGGAGCAGTGGCGGACCCGGAGCGATTCGAACGCCCGACCCTCAGATTCGTAGTCTGATGCTCTATCCAGCTGAGCTACGGGTCCGCAATGTCGGGCGATGTAGCCCCGACGCCGGGGCAATGCAAGGGGCAAATCAAGCGTCGGTGCTTGTGGTCTCTTTCGGTAGATGAATGGTGAATTCGGTCCCGTCGCTGTCGCTCCGCACAAGGTCAAGCCGCCCGCCATGGCCGCGAACCAGTTCGGCGGCGATGGCAAGGCCCAGGCCAGTGCCCCCCTTGCGCGCCCCGCCTTGGAAGGCCGAAAAGAGGTGCTCCCGCGCCTTGGGTGGCAGACCAGGGCCGGTGTCGCCGATGCGGATCCACCATTCGGCCTCGTCCTCTCCTGCAGAAATCTCGATCGTGCCGGGCTGTCCGGTGGCTTCAATAGCCTGACGGGCATTGCGGATCAGGTTCGACAGAACCCGGTGCAGCTGTTCGCCGTCAGCGCGGATCGTCAGGCCGGGGGGAACGTCGATCAGGAAGGTGATGCCAGTGTCCGGCCCCAACCCCTCTGCCTCGGCGACCTCGGCCGTCAGCTGGGCCAGGTTCAGGCGGCGCAGTTGCGGCGGCGGCTCTTCGGCCTTGCCGAAGGTCAGCGTCGCCTCGCACAAGGATACAGCACGGCTGATGGACGCCACCAGCTTTGGCACCGACCTTGCCACTGCAGGGTCGGCGCTGCCTTCGATCCGGTCGGCAAAAAGTTGCGCCGTGGTCAGGATGTTGCGCAGATCATGGCTGATCTTGGCGACGGCCCCGCCCAGCTGCGCCAGCCGTTCCTTCTGCCGCAGGGCCCCCGTCAGTTGCATCTGCATCGACTGGAGCGCCTCTTCCGCCGCGCGCAGTTCTGTGACGTCGGCATTCGGCTCGATCACCCGGCGCGCATCCTCGGGCGCTTCGGCATAGGCCTGCATGTGCTGAACCACCCGACGGATCGGCAGGACCAAGAGGCGCTGCACCGCCAGAAACAGCAAAAGCGCTGTGACTACAGAAATCAGCGCCGACAGCACCAGAATGCGCAGGCCATAGTCGATCATCGCATCGCGCAAGGGTTTGGTCTGCATTGTCACTTCGATCAGTGTGCCCGCATCCTGCACCGGCGCCCCGATTACCCGGATGATCCGGTTCTCGGGGTCGGCCAGCACGGCGAAGGCATCTCGGATCAGCTCCCAAGGGCCGGCCATCCGCAGATCGAAACTGTCATGGATCTCGTCCGGGACCGGGGAGGACAGGACAAGCTGGCGCACCTCATCCCGGCGCAGAACAACGTTGTAGACCTCGGCGTTGGCCAAAAGCTCAGCTTCAAGCTCGGGCATGATGATGTCTTCGGTGGCAAGCTGGGTCAGGGCGGCGATCTGCGCTTGCTTCAGCCGGGTCAGCAGGTAATCAGCCCGATAGCGCGCGATGGAGGGCACAAAGATCAGGATCTCGGCAAGCATGACGAAGATCACGGTCAGGATCAGGAAGCGCCCAGAGAGGGTGTTCAGGAAGCCTTGCCGTCTCACCTGTCGCGACCTTCCTTGCCAATGCTCAGGGGATGATGCGTTGCACCAGCCGCACGAACCGCTTCAGCCAAGGATTAGCAAAGAGTTGCGGGGAAAAATAGGCACCTGCGGCACGTTTCGACACCTCGCCCAATGTTGGATAAGGGGCGATCATCCCGGCCACTGCTGACATCTTCAGCCGCGCCGACAGTGCCAACGCCCAAAGCCCGATCAGCTCACCCGCCTGTGGCCCGACGATGGAAGCGCCAACCGGGCGGCCCTTCACAATCATGACCTTGGCAAAGCCCTTGGCCTTGCCTTCGGCAATCGCGCGGTCGTTGTGATGCAGATCAGCGCGGATCACGGTCAGCCTGTCGCCATGAATCTTGCGGGCTTCATCTTCGGTCAGGCCGACATGGGCAAGCTCTGGCTCAGTGAACGTTGCGCGGGGCACGGCGTGGGGGTCGGCCTTGGCGGGCAGACCCAGCACGGCCTGCCGGATCACGATCCCTGCGTGCCAGCCTGCCACATGGGTGAACTGCAAGCCACCCGCCGCATCCCCCACCGCAAAGACGCGGCGGTTGGTGCTGCGCAAGCGGGCGTCCACCGTCACGCCTTTTGCGGTATGGGCCACACCAGCCGCGTCAAGGCCCATGTCTGCCAGCGCAACCTTGCGCCCCACAGCCATCAGCAGGTGGGTTCCGGTGACTTGGGCGCCATCACCCAAGGTCACCTCAACCAAACCTTCCTTGCCGCCAAGCCGCACAACCGGCTGCCCTTCGACCAGCCGTATGCCTTCTGCACGCAAGGCTTCGACGACCACCAAGGCAAGCTCGGGGTCCTCACGACCCAGAACCTTTGCGCCCTCGATCACTGTCACTTCACAGCCAAGCCGTCGATGCGCCTGCGCCATCTCCACGCCGATCGGTCCCCCCCCGATGACAATCAGATGCCCTGGCTTTTCACGCAGGGCAAAGACCGTCTCATTCGTCAAGTAAGGCGTGGTCTCTACCCCCGGGATCGGGGGCACGAAAGGACGCGAGCCTGTGGCGATCACGAACCGGCGCGCGCGAACGCGGGTCTCGCCTGCTTCAACTTCGGCTGGTCCGGTAAACCTGGCGAAGGCGCGGATCACGGTACAGCCCAGACCCTCGAACCGCTCTTGACTGTCGACCGGGGCAATCTGGGCGATCACGGCGGCGACGTGATCCTTCACGGCGCCAAAGTCCACCTGCGGCACAACCGGCGTGATCCCGCGAAAGCCCCGCCGCTGCGCTTCGGCTGCCCTCGCGGCGGCAATCAGCGCCTTGGACGGCACGCAGCCTGCGTTCAGGCAATCGCCGCCCATCTCTCCCGCCTCGATCAGGACAACGCGGGCACCCATCTGCACCGCTCCTGCCGCAACGGACAAACCACCCGACCCTGCGCCGATCACGCAGATATCCGTTTCGATCAACGCCATGTCAGCGCGCCCTTTTGAAGGCCCGCAGCACCATGGGCAACGCCGCCAGGGCTGCAAGCCCCAGAATCGGGCCCAGCACGGCGGGGGTGAAGAGAATGCCCAGGTCTGGTGTCTCGCCCCGGGCGAAAACTTCGCCCAGTCCCGACCCGACCGAAGTGAAGACCAAGGCCCCCGGGATGATGCCAAGGAAGGTCGAAACGGAAAAACGGAACAGGCTGGTGCCGACAAAGGCTGGGATAAGGTTCGCCAGCACAAATGGCACCGCCGGGATGATCCGCATGAGGAAGAGAACCGACCATTCGTTTTCGCGCAAGCCTGCCTGCAGCCGCGCCGCAATGCCCCCCGCCGCCGCGATCCGCGCCGAGACGCTCGCCCCAAAGCCTGACCGCGCGGCAAGGAACACCAGCATCGCCCCGGTCCCTGCCCCGATGATATTGAAGATCACCCCCGGAAAGAGACCGAACAGGAACCCGCCTGTCAGGGTCGACACGGTGCCACCGGGCAGGCTAAGCGCCACGATCCCGATGTAGACCGCAATGAAACCCAGAACCGCCAGCCCATAATGCGCGTCCCGATACGCGATCAGCGCTTCACGATGGCGGGCCAGCGCTTCGAAGCTCAACTGGTCACGCAGCAGGACTGCACCCAGCACCGCCGTGGCCAGAATCAACAGAATCGGCAGCTTGCGCATCCAGCCGGGCCTCGTGCCAGCATTCGGGGCGTCTGGGACCGGCATGAGGTTGCTCTTTCCTTGCATGGTGGTCGAAGATGGCGCAGGCAGGGGCTGATTGACAGAGCCCTCACGTTGCATTGATCCATTTGCCGACGATCCGTCGTGGTTTGAAACATATCCGAGCTGGTTCGGGCGAAATGTTGCAGGAAAACGCGACGGCTGCGTTGACTTGGGTCCCGACCGCCCGTAAAGACCGGGCTTCAAGTTTACAGGTCTCGAATCCGTCTTAGGATCGGGCACCGTCTGATGGAGAGCCGCGATGAAGCGCACCTTTCAACCGTCGAACCTGGTTCGCAAGCGCCGCCACGGGTTTCGTTCGCGTATGGCCACCAAGAATGGCCGCCTTGTGCTGGCTGCGCGCCGCGCCAAGGGCCGTCACAAGCTTACTGCCTGATTGTGCCCCCTTTGGGGGGTCTGGGGTCGTGACATGACACCGCCGGAGAGCCAGGGCCAAGGCAACAATGCCACAGCGCCCGCCGCCTCTCCGGCGGTTTCCCTTTGCGTGATGCGCAAGCGCGCCGATTTCCTGAAAGCTGCCTCGGCCCGGCGGCAAGGCACGGGCGGTTTCCTGTTGCAGGCGCGCGAGCGGGGCGACGGCACAGACATCATCCGCATCGGCTTTACTGCGTCCAAGAAGATCGGCAACGCCGTCCTGCGCAACCGCGCCAAGCGCCGACTGCGGGCTTTGGCGCGTGAGGGGCTGCCGGCGTTGGCGCTGCCTGGCTGGGACTACGTCCTTGTCGCCCGGCCCGAGGCGACCGTCACCCGCCCCTACAGTGACCTTGCCACCGATCTGGCCCAAGCCTTGCGCAGCATTCACCGACCAAAGCCATGACCCCGTTGGCCCATGTCCTTGCCTTGCCGGTCAGGGCATACCGCCTGATCCTGTCGCCATGGGTGGGCCATGGCTGCCGCTTTCAGCCCACTTGCTCCGCCTATGCGCTTGAGGCGCTGGAACGTCATGGCGCGCTGAAAGGGGGCTATCTGACCGCACACCGGCTGTGCCGCTGCCACCCTTGGGGCGGGCACGGCTATGACCCGGTCCCGGGGGCGGACCCGGAGCATGACGCCCAGCTTTAGCGCCTAAACCAGTGTGGCGATGATTGCGCGCAAGGTTTCGATGCCCTCGCCCTTTTCAGAGCTGGTCACCACCACCTCCGGATAGGCGGCGGGGTGCTTTGCCAGCGCCCCCTTGACCTGTTCGATCACCGCGTCGCGGTCGGCCCGGTTGATCTTGTCCACCTTGGTCAGCACGGCCTGAAAGGTGACGGCGGACCGGTCCAAGAGCTTCAGAATCTCTTCGTCCACGTCCTTGACCCCATGCCGCGCGTCGATCAGCACGAAAGCCCGGCGCAGGGTCTGGCGACCGGCAAGGTATTGCTTCAGCAGCGCCTGCCACTTTGCAACAATCGCCACTGGCGCCTCGGCATAGCCATAGCCGGGAAGGTCGACCAGATAGCGCGTCTCACCCAGCGCGAAAAAGTTGATCTCTTGCGTCCGGCCCGGAGTGTTTGACGCCCGTGCAAGCGTCTTGCGGCCTGTCAGTGCGTTGATCAGGCTAGACTTCCCGACATTCGACCGACCGGCAAAGCAAACCTCAATCCGGTCGGCAGGGGGCAGGCCAGACATGGCCACCACGCCTTTGACAAAGGTCACCGGCCCGGCAAACAGCAGCCGCCCGGTTTCCCGCGCCTCAAGTTCCGGCTCTGGGGCCAGGGTGAAAACCATGCTCATGCCCGCACCTCATCGCCCAAAGCCACATCTCCGCCAGCAACCACCCGGGCGAAGATGCCAAAATCGGTGTGGCCATAGCCCGCTTCCAATGCCGCCATGGTATCGGCATCCAGCACCCCGGTCCGCGGATTTGCCCCTGTCGCGCGGCAGCGGCCGATCGGCTCTTCCACCCGCAGCCGGGCAGCGCCGATCGTGATGTCCTGCCCGATCAGGCCCAGCTCTGCCCATGGAGCCCAGCCATCCACCCAGATGTTCCCGCGCCAGCGGTGAATCGACAGATCCTGCCCGATCCGCGCCGACAGCTCCTCCAGCGAGGTCAGGCTATTGATCGACACCAAGGGCTGATCCTGGTCGGTCAGCGCCTGACCCGGAACCCGGACCACGCGCGCAGGCTCGGGCCGGTTTTCGGGCCAGAGGGGGCGCAACCAATCGATCAGTCGGGCCGCATCCGTCGCATCATCGGGGTGAAAGCTTTCCGTCGGGCGGCGCGGGTGCGACAGCGTGACCTTGCCTATCGTCGGGTCAGACGCGCAGGACACCGCCATCAGATCAGCCGACCCCCAGCCGCGCAGGAATTGCAGCTTCGGCGCCCAGGCCAGCGGGTCTGGCAGGCGCGCGGCCGCATGTGCCACGGCCCAGACCCGGTCGAACGGAAAGGCTTCACCAGCGTTGAGCGTGACCGCGTCTACCGCCTCATACCCGGCAGACTTGATCGGGTGGCGGACAAGATGAGCCACCCTCCCGATCTTCGTCGCGGTCACTTCTTCTTCGCCTTGGACTTGTCCGACACCGGCTCTGGTGGCTTTTTCTTGAAGCCCGACTTGATGTTTCCAAACAGGTCCGGTTTGTGCCCATGGCTGCGCATGATGACATACTGCTGGGCAAAGGTGATGGTGTTGTTGGTGATCCAGTACACCACCAGCCCGCTGGCAAAGCCGCCCAGCATGAACATGAACACCCAAGGCATCCAGGCAAAGATCTGTTGTTGAACCGGGTCAGCGGGTGCCGGGTTCAGCTTTTGCTGCAGCCACATGGTGATCCCCAAAAGGATCGGCAGCACCCCGATGAAGATCAGGTGCAAAAGCGACCCGGTCGGTGGCGCATCCCAGGGCAACAGCCCGAACGCGTTGAACAACGATGAGCTGTCCGGTGCAGAGAGGTCGTTCAACCAGCCAAAGAACGGCGCGTGCCGCAATTCGATGGTGACGAAGATCACCTTGTACAGCGCGAAAAAGATCGGGATCTGGATCAGGATCGGCAGGCAACCCGCTGCCGGGTTCACCTTCTTGTCCTTGTAAAGCTGCATCATCTCGCGCTGGAGCTTCTGTTTGTCGTCGCCCGCGCGCTCTTTCAGCGCTTCCATTTCAGGCTGCAGTTCTTTCATCCGCGCCATAGAGACGTAGGATTTGTAGGCCAACGGCAGCACAATGATCTTCAAGACGAAGGTCAGCGCGATGATAGCCAGGCCCATGTTGCCGATCAGGGCGTTCAGCCAGTGCAGCACGGCGAAAATCGGCTTGGTCAAGAAGTAGAACCAGCCCCAGTCGATGGAATCAAGGAACCCCGGGATACCAGCTTCGGTCTCATAGGCGCGGATCGTGGCCCATTCCTTCGCCCCGGCAAAAAACCGCACGGTCGACGTGCTGCTTGCCCCAGCGTCAAGGCTGACGGCGGGCGGGCGAACCTCGGCCTGGTAGATCCCCGCGTTCGGCACATACTTCAGCACAGACTTGTAGGGCTTGCCCTGCTCGGGGATCAGGGTCGTCATCCAGTAATGGTCGGTAAAGCCGATCCAACCGTCCGTCTCGGACTGCGTCACTTGTGCCGGAAGTCCTTCGGCCGGATCAACTTCTAGTTCGGTGATGTCGGCATAGTCGGTTTCCAGAAGCTCGCCATCATTGCGTTGGATGGCGCCTTCGTGAACCACGAAGATGTTCTGCAACTTGGGCAGTCCGTGGCGCGCGATGATCCCATAGGGCTGAAGTGTCACCGTCCCGGCCGAGACATTCTCCACCCGATCGGTCACCGTGAACATGAAGTCTTCATCGACCGCGATTTCGCGTAGGAACGTCAGTCCCTTGCCGTTGTCCCACCGCAGGCTGACCGGCGCGCCCGGTGCCAATGTGTCGCCCGCCGCAAGCTGCCACTCCGTCATCGCGTCGGGCACATCGCCGGCCGCAAGACCCGAACCCGGCAGCCAGCCGAATACCGAATAGTAAGCAAGATCCTCACCCACGGGTGACAAGACATGGACCGTGTCCGCCCCGGGCTCCAGCGTCTCGCGGTAGCCTTTCAGCGACAGATCATCGATCCGACCGCCCAAAAGCGACAGCGAGCCAGAGAGTTTCGGCGTGTCGATTGTCAGGCGCGGGGCTTCTGGCACGGCGGGGGCGGCGCCAGATTGCGCAGCACCGGCCTGCGCGTCCACGGCGGGGTCGGCGGTAGGCGCCAAGGGCGCCACGGCTTCGGTTCCGGCGGGGGTGGTCAGATCGGCAACCGGTTCGGGCGGTGGGAACAGGACGAACCAGACGATCATCACCGCCGCGCTGAGCACCATCGCCAGGATCAGGTTCTTGTTGTTCTGTTCTTCCATCGATCAACCACCATGCCGATCACCCGTGATCAGCGGTGCTTCAACGACAGGGCCGGGCAAAGGTCAAGCGCTTTCACCCGGTCACAGGTGGCATAGGCTGTCAAATCATTGCGTCCTGACCAGTCTGCCGCTGTCGGCGGAACCTTGTACCGGGCATCCCTTGCTCTTGACGACCGCGCCCGTGCCGCCCCGGTCCAAGCTACCGAACAACCTATGCCCGTCTAACGCGCCCGCATATCGATGCAAAGCGCAGTGGCCAAGTCTTCTCGGTGACGGACAAGCCAGGGTGCCATGTCCTCAAAGGGCATCGGTCGGGCGATCACGTAGCCCTGGACATGACCGCAACCCAGTTGGGCCAACATTGCATGTTCACCGCGCGTTTCAACGCCTTCTGCCAATGTCTCAAGCCCGAGTTTTTCTGCCAGCGACAGAATGGCCGTCACCAGCTTTTGCTGCCCACGATCCGTGTCGATATCACGGACGAAGCTGCGATCGATCTTCAGGCGCTGCAGGGCAAAGCGCCGGATCGAGGTGATCGAGGCATTGCCCGTGCCGAAGTCGTCGAGATCGACACCGCAGCCAAGCTGGGCGATTCGGGCGATGTTGCGGGCAATGATGTCATCCTCTTCTCCAGCGACGACGGATTCCAGCACTTCGACTGTCAGCCGCGACGGGGCAAGGTCATGGCGGTCCAGTGCCCAGGTCAGCCGCTCTGGCAATTGCGGATCCCGCAGCTCTTCCGCAGCGAAGTTCACGGCCACTTGCGGCACGCGCAAACCGGCGCGGTCCCAGGCAGCCAGCGCCTGAAGCGCCTGACCAAGCATTTCGCGCGCCAGAAGCGCCATAAGATCGGTGCCCTGTAGCGCCGGCAGGAACTGTCCCGGCGGCAAGCAGCCCTGTTCCGGGTGATGCCAGCGGGCCAGAACCTCGACTCCGGACACCTCACCACTGTCGGTAGAAAGCTGTGGCTGAAAATGCGCCCGCACCTGACCCTCGGCCACGGCTGCAGCAAAACCGTCGCGCAGGGCATTACGCTGCGCCCGCGCCTTTGCCAGATCGGCGGTATAGGCCCGGATCGCCCCCGGTCCGTGCCGCATCGCTTCGTCCACCGCGACCTGTGCCGCCTCAAGCAGGGACCGGCCGCCCGCTTCAGTCACTTGCCGGGCGTGGCAAAAGCCGATGCAGCAGGTCACCTGGGCCGAACCCTCGCCCAGTAGCATCGGCTGTTGCACCACAAGCTGCAGCCGTCCGGCAATGCGCACCATCACTTCCAGATCAAGGCGCTGCGTCGGGGCCAGCGCCACGACCAAGCTGCCGTCTTCCAGCGGGAACAGCATGTCGCCCGGCCGCATTGCTCCGCGGATCCGCGCCACGCATGCCGCCAAAATCTCAGACTGTCGGGTGCGCCCGTGCCGGTCACATAGCCAGGAGGTATCATCGAACTGCAGTACGAAGCAGCCGGTCTGTCGTTCACCTTGCGACGTATCCCGCAGGGCTGCGTCAAGGCGGTCAATCACCTGATCCGAAACCGGCAAGGACACCGGCGCGGGCAAAAGCCACCGCAACAGCACCAGGGTCAGCGGAAAGGCAATGGCCACGGCGAGGAGCGCCCGTTCCCCACCGGTCCAAAGGACGGCAAGGGCCAAGGCAGGCAGGAAAACCAGAAGTTCGGGTCGGCGTTGCACCCCAAGCGCCCGAAGCCCTGCCAGCCGTTGAACACCAGGTCGCATTCCCGCACCCCGCATCTGAAAGGCCCCTTGGCCCGGATGCGATCAAACTAGGAGAATGTTCCTGATCAGTTCCTTAACGCTCTGCCAAAAGTTGCAGACAATTGTCTTGATCTGCCGGAGCGTTCGCAACCCTTAGCCCGGCAAAGTCAAAGAGGGTCGGGTCGGCCAGATGCGATGGCTTCGCATTCATCAATGCCCGAAACATGATTTGGCGGCGTCCAGGCATCTGTGCTTCCCAGCCGTCCAGCAACCGCTTCACCTGCATCCGCTGCAGCCCCTCCTGACTGCCACAGAGGTCACATGGGATGATCGGATAGGCCATGGCACGGGCAAAGCTGTCACAGTCCGCTTCGGCCACGAAGGCAAGCGGTCGCGCAAGGTAAAGGTCGCCCTCTTCGTTCAACAGGCGCGGCGGCATGCTGGCCAACCGCCCACCGTGGAACAGGTTCATGAAGAAGGTCTCAAGAATATCATCGCGGTGATGCCCAAGGATCACCGTTGAACACCCCTCCTCGCGCGCGATGCGGTACAGGTTGCCACGCCGAAGCCGCGAACAGAGACTGCAGTAGGTTTTGCCCTGCGGAACCTTGTCCATCACGATGGAATAGGTGTCCTGATACTCAATCCGGTGCGGCACGCCCATGCGGGTCAGGAACTCCGGCAGGACCGTCGCCGGAAAGCCGGGTTGGCCCTGATCCAGATTGCAGGCCAGCAGGTCCACCGGCAGCAGGCCGCGCCATTTTAGCTCCTGCAGGATTGCCAGAAGCGTGTAGCTGTCCTTGCCCCCCGAAAGACAGACCAGCCACCGCTCACCGGCATTGGCCATGCCGTAGGTTTCGATCGCCTCCCGCACCTGCGCGACCAGACGCTTGCGCAGCTTGCGAAACGCAAGGTCCTTGGGCGCGCCTTCAAACAGCGGGTGGATCTCGGCTTCGTCAAGCATCGGGGCACCTTTCGGCAAGGGTCAGCCCCTTATGCCAAAGCCCGGCAGCCAAGGCAAAGCCCGGCACCTACCCGCCTTGCCCATCATGCATCCAGATGAACGCGGTCTACGTATGACTGACAAAGGATATCGTCATGCGCCTGCCATTCGCCTCTACCCTCGCCCTCGCAGCCATCGTTTTCCTGGCCGCCTGCACCGGCAAACCTTCGTTCAACGACCCCGCGCTCAGCGACCGGCAACTGAACCTGGAAGAGTTCTTCGACGGCACCCTTGTCGCCAAGGGCCAATTCCAGGACATCTTTGGCACCGTCCGCCGCCGCTTTGACGTGACCATCAAGGGCGACTGGAACGGCGAACGCCTGAAGCTGGTCGAGGATTTCGTGTATGAGGACGGCTCCACCGAACAGCGCGTCTGGACGCTAGTCAAGACCGGCCCGGACAGCTGGCGTGGAACGGCACCAGGCGTAATTGGTGAGGCGGTTGGCCAAGAGAACGGCGACCGTTTCAACTGGCGCTACACAATTGACCTTCCGGTCCCTGCCGCGGATGGCAGTGCTGACACCGTCCGCGTGACCTTCGATGACTGGATGTGGCTTTTGTCCGACGACCGGCTTCTGAACCGCGCCTACATGCAGCGTTTCGGCGTGGATGTGGGCGATGTCACGATCAGCTTTGAAAAGCTGGACTGACCCCTAGACGTGCTGGGCGCCGTTGACCTCGATCTCGGCGCCCGAGATGTAGCTGGACTGCTCCGAACACAGGAACCAGATCACATCTGCCACCTCGCGGGGCTGGCCCAGGCGCTGCAACGGCAGTTTTTCCACGATCTTGTCGGTGCCGGGGCTCAGGATCGCTGTCTCCACCTCGCCCGGGGCGATTGCGTTGACGCGCACGCCAAGCGGGCCGAAATCATGCGCCATTTCGCGCGTGAGGGCCGCCAACGCCGCCTTCGACGTGGCATAAGCCGCGCCGGCAAAGGGATGCACCTTTACCCCGGCAATCGAGGTGACGTTGACGATTGCCCCTTTGGTTGCGGCCAATTCGTCCCGCAGGCCGCGTGCAAGGATCACCGGCGCGAAGAAATTGACATGAAACACATGCCCCCAGGTCCGCAGGTCGGTGTCCAGCGTGCTCAGCCGCGCGCCGCCGGTGCCTTTCGGGCTGATCCCCGCGTTGTTCACCAACGCATGGATGCGCCCGCCGACCTTAGCCTTGATCGTCTCGATCGCAGCGATGGTCTTGTTGGGGTCGGCCAGATCCAGCTGGATATGGTTGTCCTCGCCCCCCGGCCAGGGGCAGCGTGGATCGAACGGCTGGCGCGAGCAGGTCAGGACCCGCCACCCTTCCGCCGAAAAACGCTTGACCGTGGCATGGCCGATCCCGCGGCTGGCACCTGTCAGGACGATAGTCTTCTGTTCGGACATGCGGTCTCTCCTGTGGCCTAAATCCTACGCTTCTGGTCGGGAAAGACAAGCCAGGCCCAACGGCACGGACAACATTGCAACCGCGGAGCAGCGCCGCACACTTTCCTTTGCAGGCGAACATGTGTCGCAAACGTCCCGAGTGTGAAGTTCCCGATGACCCAGTCCCTCCGCCTTCTGACAGCCCTGTTCTTGGCCCTCGCCGCCGGACAGCCCTCCGCGGCCAATGAGGGCACGACCTGCCTGCAAGAGCAGCTCACCGCGCTTGGCTTCAACGCCGGCGCCGCTGATGGCAAGATCGGCCCTGCCACCCGCAGCGCCCTTGCCGCGCTTGAGGCCGCGAATGGCAGCCTTGCAGATCGGCAGCTTGATGCCTTCACTTCCCTCGTCTTCTGCCGTGAGCTTGGCCTTGCCACCGCAAGCCTGTCGCGCCACTGGCCCTCTTTCGGGCGGCGCCTGCGGATCGAGGTGGCAGGCGCCCCCGACAACGATCTGCGCACCGACCTTCTTTTGGAAGCAAGCGATGCCCTGACGAAGGTCGAGACCCTGTTCGAAGTAGAGCTTGCAGCACCGATCGACATCGTCATCGGCTCAGACGCTGGTGAAATTGCCGATCGCGCCGCGCCCTTGACCGATAGCCCTGCCGCATCGGTCCGCCGCTTTGCCAAACGCCTGTGCCAGGACGCACCCGATTATGGGATCGCTTCGACCCATCTGCCGGGCGTGATCCTTTTCTGCCACCAGCGCAACGCGACCTACAACAGCGGGTTCACCGCGCGTGATCTTCGGAACCAGCTTGGCCGAATGCTGGCGATGGAGATGATCACCCAATTGACGGGCGACCCCGCGACCGGCTCGGACGACGAATACTTTCGCCGCAATGGTCCGATGTGGCTGATTGTGGGCACGATGCAACTCCTCCAGCGCGAGGTGGACGGTGTGGTCACGCCGCTTGGACGGAAAACTTCTATCGAAAAGCTGCGGAAGGAAGGCGTTACCCACCCACGTCAGATGGAATACTACCTTTCCAGCCTTGAAGATCCCGCAGGCATCGGCCGCACCGGCTTTCTGGTGACCGATGACCTGACACGCGAGACCGGCCTGCAGCCGATTGGCGCGTTCTATCGCCTGTTGGGGACAGGCCTGACCGTAGACGACGCGTTTGAGCGTGCCTTTGGCAAAACGCTTGCCAAGGTCTACGAAGGCTACCCCTAGCCGCGCGACTGCGCTAAACGAACGCGCAACACACCGGGGAGGCCCCGCAATGAAACAGCAGACCCTGACCATGCAAGACGCCCTCAACACCGCAAAGATGCTGTCCGAGGCCCTGCCCTACCTTCAGCGCTTTACCGGCGCGGTGGTGGTGGTCAAATTCGGTGGCAATGCCATGGGCGACGATGCCGCCATGGCTGAATTCGCCCGTGATATCGTGCTGATGCGGCAGGTCGGCGTGAATCCGGTCGTCGTGCACGGTGGCGGGCCGATGATCAACGACATGCTGGGCAAGCTGGGCATCAAGTCCGAATTCGTCCGCGGCAAGCGGGTCACCGACAAGGCCACCGTGCAGGTGGTCGAGATGATCCTGTCCGGCCTCGTGAACAAGCGCATCGTCCAGGCGATCATGGATGCCGGGGGCCGCGCGGTGGGCATTTCGGGCAAGGATGATGACCTTATGGTCTGTGAGGCGGACGACCCCGAACTTGGCTTCGTCGGCCGGCCCATCGAGATGAACGTCCAGGTTCTGCGCGACCTCTACGGTGCTGGCATCATCCCCGTCATCGCCCCGGTAGGCACCGGGATGGCGGACAATGAAACCTTCAACGTCAACGGAGACACTGCCGCCGGGGCCATCGCCGGGGCCTTGCAGGCCGACCGCTTGCTTCTGCTGACCGACGTCCCTGGCGTGAAGAATGCCGAGGGCCAGGTGATGACCCAGATCACCCCCGAGGAAATCCGTCAGATGACGGCCGATGGGGTGATTTCCGGCGGGATGATCCCCAAGACGGAAACCGCGCTTTTGGCCATCGAAAAGGGCACCCGCGCGGTGACCATTCTGGATGGTCGCATCCCGAACGCCTGCCTCTTGGAGCTGTTCACCGACCACGGCGCCGGCAGCCAGATCCGCGCTACCGCCCCACGCATCAAGCCACGCGCCGGGCGGTAAGCGGTCAAACCTTGCGAATGCGCCTTTGCATTTCCAACGCAGCGCCGCATCGTCGGTTTCATGACTGACCCCACCGTGTCCTTGCCGGACCTTTCCACCGCCCTCGCTGCCCACCGGCTTGAGGTGCTGGGCGGCTTTGCTGTGGCTGAGGAGGAAGAGGGGCTGCCCAAAGGCACCCGCACGCTTCTTCTCCTTGGCCCGGCCGAGCCCGGCTTCTGGCCGCATCTCAAGTCGCAGCCCGAATGGGACGGCGCGCCGGATCCCGTTGACCGATGGTCGCGTCGGGTGATCGGGCGGTTGGCCTGTGACCTGGGGGCAAAGGCGTTGTTCCCGTTTGGCGGGCCGCCCTATCACCCGTTCTACCGCTGGGCCATGAGAAGCGGGCAGGTCTGGGACAGCCCCGTCCGCCTGCTGGTCCATTCCCGGCAGGGCCTTATGGTAAGCTTTCGCGGCGCGATTGCACTGAAAGAGGTGGTCGACGTCCCGTCCGCCGCAGTCCGCCCTTGTGACACCTGCCCCGCCCCCTGCCTGACGGCGTGCCCAGTGGGCGCGCTGACCGGCGCGGGCTATGACCTGCCCGCTTGCCACGGCTTTCTGGACCAGCCAGCAGGCCAGGATTGCATGACCGCTGGTTGTCAGGTTCGCCGCGCTTGCCCGCTGTCGCAGTCCTATGCAAGACTGCCGGAACAGTCGGGCTATCACATGAGGCAGTTCCATAAATGAAGCGGTTGATCCTGACGCGGCATGCGAAATCCTCATGGGACGATCCGCTGACCCCGGACCATGACCGCCCCCTCAACGAACGCGGCAAGGCGGCGGCGGCGGACCTGGGGCAATGGCTGGCCAGCCGGGGGTATGTCCCTGACGAGGTGCTGTGCTCAGACGCGGTCAGGACCCGGAAGACCTTTTCCGGCATCGCCCCCGCCCTGCCCGGCACCCCGGTGCTTGAACTCAAGCCGGCCCTCTATCACGCTGGCCCTGACGTGATGATGGCGGTCCTCCGCCATGCAAAGGCCGACACCGTGATGATGATCGGCCACAACCCCGGCATCGCAGAGTTTGCGGCGCGGCTGGTGGCCCATCCCCCCTCAAACGCCGAGTTTGCCCGCTATCCGACCGGGGCCACGCTGGTTGTGGAGTTTGATGTGGAGGACTGGACGCAGGTCACCTTCGGGGCTGGGGTCACCGTGGATTTTGTTGTGCCGCGTGAGATCGTGGCCTGAGGTGTCCCGCGCAGGGACAGGGGGTCACTGCACCACATATCAAGGGCTTAGTCGCGCGGCTTAGGGATTGCTTAACACTTGACGGCCAAGGGCCGGTGGGTTGGCACCCACCCTACGCGGGTCTTTGGGACGTCAGCAAAAGCCCCACCCCAAGAATGATCACGGCCATGCCGATCTTCTGCCGCCGCGTCACGGGCTGGCGCAGGACATAGGCCGAGACGCCCAGCGCCATGATGACCTCGACCAGTGCCAGGGTCCGCACATTGGCGGCGGAGGTCAGTGAAAAGCCGATGAACCAGAATTGCGAGGCAAAGGCCCCCAGAAACCCGGCCAGCAGCGAGGTACGCCAGACACCGAAGGATGCGGTCACCGCGCGCCGGTCAAAGACTGCCAGCCAAGCCAGCAGAATCGCACTTTGCAGCGCCAGGCTGATCACAAGGATGGTGGAGGCGCGGATCAGGAAGCCGCCCTCGGGCAGGTTCAGGATGCCGCCGCGAAAGCCGATGGCCGCCACCCCGAACAACAGCCCTGCCAGCAGACCCGTCGCCGCAGGCCCCCAGTCGCGCAGCATGCCGCGCGTGGTTTCCGGCTTGGTCGACAGGATCACCACCCCAGACGTGGCCACGACGATGGCCAAGAGCTTTGCCGGGGTCAGCGCATCGCCAATGGTGACGGCAGCGATCAGGGCGACCATCACCGGCTCGGTCTTGATCCAGGCGGTGGTCACCGCGAAAGAGCGGGATTTCATCGTGAGCAGCATCAGCGCGGTCGCGCCGATTTGCGCCACACCGCCAAGGGTGGTGTAGGCGAGGCTGGCGGCGGTCAGCCCCGGCACGCCTTCACCCGTGGCGAGGGTGACGAGGCCCAGGAAGACCAGCGCGAAGGGCAGACCGAAGACAAAGCGGACCTGCGTCGCCCCCAGAGTGCCGATTTTCGCGGTCAGGCCTGACTGTGCAGTGTTGCGGGCGGTCTGGGCTGCGGCAGCGATCAGGGTCGCCAGAACCCAGAGCGACCCTGCCATTTACCCGGCCCCCCTTTAACCGGCCCGGACCGTATCAATCATCAGTTGCACATTGTCGGGGCTGGCGTCCGGCGTGATGCCATGGCCGAGGTTGAAGATATGCGGGCCTTTGGCAAAGGCACGGACGACATGCTGGGTCGCTGCGACCAGCGCCTGCCCCCCGGTGACCATGTGCTCGGGTGCCAGGTTGCCCTGTACGCAGCCGTCAATCTGCACATTCGCCGCCGCCCATTCCGGGCTGACCGAATTGTCGATGGCCACGCAATCGGCCCCGGTGCGGTGGGCAAAGCCGATGTAGCCCTGCCCGCCTTCGCGCGGGAAGGCGATGATCGGCACGCCCGGGTGGCGGGCCTTAAGGGCAGAGATAATCCGGGCGGCAGGGGCTTCGGCGAAATCCTTGAAATCCTGGCCCTTGAGGGACCCGGCCCAGCTGTCGAAGAGCTTGACCACTTCGGCCCCGGCCTCGATCTGGGCGGAGAGGTATTCGACCGTGGCCTCAGTGATCCGGTCGATCAGCGCCTGGAAGGTGGCGCGGTCGTGGTCTTTCAGGCTGTGGGCGGCAGCCTGGTCCTTGGAGCCTTTGCCTGCAACCATGTAGGTCGCCACGGTCCATGGCGCGCCAGCGAAACCAATCAGGGTGGTTTCCTTCGGCAGTTCGCGGGCAAGGATGCGGACGGTTTCATAGATCGGCGACAGGGTATCGTGGATCGCCTCAACCGGTTTCAGGTTCTGGACCTGGCCCATGGTGGTGGTGGTTTCCATGCGCGGGCCTTCGCCGGTTTCAAACCAGAGCTTCGGGCCCAGCGCCTGCGGCAACAGAAGGATGTCGGCAAAGAGGATGGCCGCGTCAAAGCCGTAGCGGCGAATCGGCTGCAGCGTCACCTCGGCGGCGAGGTCGGGGTTGTAGCAAAGCTTGAGGAAATCTCCGGCTTGGGCACGGGTGGCGCGGTATTCGGGCAGGTAGCGACCCGCCTGACGCATCATCCAGATCGGCGGGGTGGGCAGCACTTCGCCCTGAAGCGCCCGCAGGATTGTCTTGGTCATGTAAGCCTCATCATCATTTCCCCATGGGTCTGACGGGGGCGGCTGGTTGTCAAGAGTTGTCAGGCTTGATTGACAGCGTTATGCCTGTGACCCATGAGCGATGATCTCCCCTCCCCCGCCCGCCCGTTGAAGATTGGAACCCGTGGCTCTCCGCTGGCCTTGTGGCAGGCGCATGAGGTGCGGCGCTGTCTGGGGGTGGCGTTCGGGCTGCCGGAGGAGGCGTTTCAGATCGTGGTCATCAAGGTGACGGGCGACCAGATCCAGGACAAGGCCCTGCGCGAGATTGGCGGGAAGGGGCTGTTCACCCGAGAGATCGAAGAGGCGCTGTTGGAGGGCGGGATCGACATCGCGGTCCATTCGATGAAGGACATGCCGACGGTGCAGCCCGAGGGGTTGGTGCTGGACTGCTATCTGCCGCGCGAAGACGTGCGGGATGCGTTTGTGTCGCCCACCGTACCGTCGCTGGCGGCTTTGCCGCAGGGCGCGGTGGTGGGGTCTTCGTCCTTGCGGCGGCGGGCACAACTGGCGCTGCGGCGGCCGGACCTGCAGCTGGTGGAGTTCCGGGGCAACGTGCAGACCCGGATGCGCAAGCTGGAGGAGGGCGTGGCGCATGCGACGTTCCTCGCGATGGCGGGGCTGAACCGGCTGGGCATGACGGCAGTCGCGCGCGGGCCGATTGACGTGGAAGAGATGCTTCCAGCGGTGGCGCAAGGGGCGATCGGGATCGAGCGGCGGAGTGCCGATGACCGGGTGGCGGCGCTGCTGGCCGCGATCCATGACGGGCCGACGGGGCAGCGGCTGGCGGCGGAGCGCAGTTTCCTCGCACGGCTGGACGGGTCTTGCGAGACGCCGATTGCCGGGCTGGCGGTGCTGGAGGGCGACACGCTGTGGCTGCGGGGGGAATTGCTGCGGCCGGACGGGTCGGCCTCGGTCAGCGGTGAATTGCGCGGGCCGGTGGCGGAGGGGCCCAGGTTGGGCCGGGCGCTTGCGGATGAACTCTTGGGCCGCGCGGGGCCGGGGTTCTTTCACTGACGGTCGGAGGGCGATTTCTTTGAAGAAATCGCACCGGAATTTTTGAAAATTCCGGCGCGCTCAGTCCTGAGCGCGCAGGGTTCTTGCAGGGCGCGCGCCAAGTGGGCGCAACGCGAAGGCCAGACCGGCCAGCAGCGTGGCGATGACGCCGCCAAAGACGATGCCCAGCGCCGAGACGGGTTCGAACCGGTAGGTTGAATCCATCACGAAGGTCATCACCGCCCAGCCGGCGATGCCGCCTGCGGCGACGGCCACCATGCCCGCGGCAGCGCCCATGAGGGCGGACCGCAGCGCAAAGCTGGCCAGGATCTTGCCACGCGTGGCACCGAGGGTTTTCAGGATGGCGGATTCGTAGATCCGGGCGCGTTCGCCTGCCGCGGCCGCCCCGATCAGCACCATGAACCCGGTCAGAAGCGTGCCCCCGGCGGCCCAGGCGGTGGCGGTGGCGATGGCGCTTAGGGCCTCGGCCACGCGGTCCACGGCTTCGCGGATGCGGATGGCGGTGATGTTGGGCCAAGTCTTGGTCACGTCCCGTAGGATCGCCGCCTCGGCCTCAGGGGGGGCGTAGACGGTGGCGATGTGGGTGTGGGGGGCGCCGGAGAGGGCGGCGGGGTTCATCGTCATGATGAAACCCATGCCGGCGTTGGAAAAGTCCACCTCACGAAACGAGGTGATCGTGCCGGTGATGTCACGGCCGAGGATATTCACCGTCAGCGTATCGCCAAGCTTCAGACCCATCTCCTCGGCCTCTTCGGCGGCGAAGCTGATCTGAGGATCGCCCGCGTAATCTTCGGCCCAGAAGGTGCCTGCGGTGATGCGGGTCTTGGCACCCGGCGTCGCGGCGTAGGTGATGCCACGGTCGCCGCGCACGACCCAGTGGTCGCCTGCGACTTCGCGCGCTGGGCGGCCATTGATCTGATTCACGACGCCGCGCAGCATGGGGGCGCTTTCCACCTCGGTCACGGCGGGGTCGTTGGTGACGCGGTCCAGGAAGCCTTCCAGCTGGTCGGGCTGGATGTCGACGAAGAAGAAGGCGGGGGCACGCGTCGGCAGGTCGGTCGCGATGGCGGCGCGGAGGTTCCAGTCGATCTGGCCCACGGCGGCCAGCACAGAAAGGCCAAGGCCAAGCGACAGGATCACCGATGTCGCATCCGACCTTGGCGCACCGATTGCCGCCAGCGCAGCGCGCAGCGCCGGGCGGCCACGGGTGGCCCGGGTTCGCGCAATCCGCTTGGCCGCGCGGCGCAAGCCAAGGGCGGCCAGCGACAGGATCAGAAGCGCGCCGAGGATACCACCCGCCGCCCCAAGCGCCAGTTCGGGGATGCCGGACAGCCAGGTGGCGCTGCCGATCAGCGTCACCGACAGAACCACAAGCGCCACGAGGTAGGGCGTGCGGGGCCAGCCGCGCGTGCCTGCACCGCCGCGATAAAGGGCCGCAGGGCGGATGCGTTCGGTGCGGGCAAGTGGCAGGAGTGTGAAGATCAGGGCGGAGAGAGAACCGTAAAACCCGGCCTCAACCAGCGCCATGGGGGACAGTCGGATGGTGGCGGGGAAGGGCAGCGACGCCTCAATCATGGGCGCGGCCAGCATCGGGACCAGCGCGCCAAGGGCCACGCCGATCAGGATGCCAAGCCCGGACAGAAGTGCTGTCTGCCAAAGGTAGACACGGAAGATCAGGCCGCCTTCGGCTCCGAGGGTTTTTAAAGTGGCGATGGTTTCGGTCTTGCCGTCCAGATAGCTGCGGATCGCGGCCGAGATGCCGACACCGCCTACCGCCAGCCCGGCCAGGCCGACAAGGACCAGAAAGCTGCCGATCCGGTCCACGAAACCTTCGATCCCCGGGGCGGCATTGCGGCTATCGGTCCAGCGCATGCCCTTGTCGCGGAACTGGGTTTCGGACTGGTCCTCCAGCGCTTGCAGGTCGGCTTCGCGGGGCAGCGTGAGACGGTAGCGGGTTTCATAGAGCGACCCAGCCGACAGAAGGCCGGAATTGGCCAGTGCTTCGGTCCGCACCACGGTGCGGGGGCCAAGGGCAAAACCGGTGGAGGCGGAGTCCGGTTCACGCACCAGGGCTGCCGTCAGACGGAAGTCTTGCGTGCCCAAGCGGAACGTGTCGCCGATCTGCAGGGAAAGGCGGTCGATCAAGACCGGGTCCATCAGGGCGCCCGGGAGGCCGTTCTGATCGGCCAGCGCTTCAGCCACCGGAATCGCAGGGTCAAGGGTGGCCGCGCCCGTCAGAGGCCAGCCATCATCGACCGCTTTCACCTGCGTCAGCGCCTGGTCACCCTCGATCAGCGCCATGGAGCGGAAATCGTAAACCTCAGACACACGGGTGGCGATGCGGTCCATATAGGCGCGTTCATCAGCGTCGGCAGCGCGGTAGGTGAAGCGCATTTCGGCGTCACCACCCAGGATCACCGCGCCCTGATCTGTCAGGCCCTGCTGGATGCCCGTGCGCAGAGTGCCCACTGCAGCAATGGCGGCCACGCCAAGCGCCAAGCAGGCCAGGAAGACGCGAAAGCCGCGCAGACCGCCGCGAAGCTCACGTCTTGCGATCGTCAGGGCGAGGCTCATTCGGCGGCTTTCGCAAGGGCTTCGGGGGCAAGAAGACCATCGGCAAGGCGGATGACACGGTCGCAGCGGGTGGCAAGCTCAGGCGAGTGGGTCACAAGGACCAGCGTTGCGCCGTGCTTGTCACGCAAGCCAAAGAGCATGTCCATGATCGCCTGACCGTTGACGCCATCAAGGTTGCCGGTGGGTTCATCCGCCAGAAGAATGGCCGGTCGGGGGGCGGCGGCGCGGGCAAGGGCCACACGCTGCTGTTCGCCGCCGGAAAGCTGGGCCGGGTAGTGATCGATGCGGTGGCCCAGGCCGACCGAGGCCAGTTCCGCCTCGGCCCGCGCGAAAGCGTCGGCCTTTCCGGCCAGTTCCATCGGCAACGCTACGTTCTCAAGCGCGGTCATTGTGGGAATGAGGTGGAAGGATTGGAAGACAACCCCCATATTCCCCCTACGGAAGCGGGCAAGCGCGTCTTCGTCCATCGTGGTAAGGTCCTGACCCAAGGCCAGAACCTTGCCGCCGGTGGCACGCTCCAACCCGCCCATGAGCATCAGGAGAGATGATTTGCCAGACCCCGACGGACCGATAAGCCCCACCGTTTCGCCCTTGGCGATGTCCAGCGAGATGCCTTTCAGGATCTCGACCGGGCCGGCATTGCCGGCAAGGGTCAGGCGCGCATCCGTCAAGGCAAGGACGGGCAGCGCGGGAACGGGATCGGTCATTCACAAGGTCCTTCGGGTGGTGGCCTTAGGGGGATATGGCGCGGTTCGCAGAATGCGCAATGCTGCGGTTGCAGTCTTGGCACTGTCAAGTTCCGTTTTCGCGGAACCCGTCACGATCGTGGCACTGGGCGACAGTCTGACGGCGGGCTATGGGCTGGCGGATCAGAATGACGGTCTGGTGCCGCAATTGCAGGCATGGCTGAAAGCGCGCGGCGCGGATGTGGTGGTGCAGAACGCCGGTGTCTCGGGCGATACGACGGCGGGGGGGCTGGCCCGGGTGGGCTGGGCGCTGGGTCCGGACGCGGATGCGGTGATCGTGACGCTGGGCGGGAATGACCTGCTGCGAGGATTGGACCCTGCAGGGTCGCGCGCGAACCTTGACGGGATCCTCAAGGAGGTTCAGGCGCGGGGGCTGCCGGTGATGCTGGTGCCGCTCGCCGCCCCGGGCAATTTCGGGCCGGAGTACAAGGCGGCCTTCGACGGGATGTATGTGGACCTTGCCGCGCAGTATGGCGCGGTGCTGGCGGGCGATTTCTTCGATGGGCTGCGCGCGGCAGGGGCGGACCCGGCCAATCCTGCGTCGATGGCGACCTTCATGCAGGCGGACGGCATCCACCCCAACCCCGAGGGCGTGCGGCTGATCGTCGAGGGGTTGGGGCCGAAGGTTCAGGAATTGCTGGCGCGGGTCGGCGGGTAGCGCAGCCGGCGTCAGTTGCCACGGAAACAGGCGGCGATGATCGGCCAGCCGAAGACCCCGGCCGAAATCAGGGCGCTGAGGATGATTTGCCCCGCCTGTTGATGCGGCGGGTCGGCCAGAAGCCAAGGCAGCAGCCCGCCGAGGCAGAAGGCCACAGAGAGGGCAAGGAGCGCAGCCATGATGATCCGGAACGGACGGGATCGCTGGTGGCTGGACGTCAGAAGATGCACGCCGCACAGCAGGATCGGCGCGTAGATCCCCTGCATCCCGTGAACGGCGAAGTCCTGGGCGAAGGGCTGGTTTGAACGATCCCCGAAGACGAACATGAACCCGATGGCATAGACCGGGACGGCGAACAGGATCATGGCCAACCCGGCCAGAACCCTGATCGCCGGCATGGTCAGTGCCCGAGGATCTGGCTGAGGAACAGCTTCGTCCGGTCGCTCTTCGGGTTGTTGAAGAACTCTTTCGGTTCGTTCTGTTCGACGATCTGGCCCTGGTCCATGAAGATCACCCGGTTTGCCACGGCCTGAGCAAAGCCCATTTCATGCGTGACGCAGATCATCGTCATGCCTTCCTCGGCAAGCTGGATCATGGTGTCCAGCACTTCCTTGATCATCTCGGGGTCAAGGGCAGAGGTCGGTTCATCAAACAGCATGATCCGCGGCCGCATGCACAGGCTGCGCGCGATCGCCACGCGCTGCTGCTGGCCGCCAGAGAGCTGGCCGGGGTATTTGTTGGCCTGTTCCGGGATCTTCACCTTTTGCAGGAAATACATCGCGGTCTCTTCCGCCTCGCGCTTCGGGACCTTGCGGACCCAGATCGGCGCGAGGGTCAGGTTCTCGAGGATCGTGAGGTGGGGAAAGAGGTTGAAGTGCTGGAACACCATGCCAACCTCGGACCGCACCTTGTCGATGTTCTTGAGGTCATTGGTCAGTTCTGTCCCGTCCACGACGATCTGGCCCTGCTGGTGTTCCTCAAGCCGGTTCACGCAACGGATCAGCGTCGATTTGCCAGAGCCGGACGGGCCGCAGATCACGATCCGCTCGCCCCGCTGCACCGTCATGTTGATGTCGCGCAGCACGTGGAACTGACCGTACCACTTGTTCATGCCGGTGATCTGGATCGCAATTTCGTCCGAGACCTGCATTTTTGATGCTTCTGCCATGATATGTCCTTACCGGTGATCGGTCTTGAGCTTCTTTTCCAGGTACATGGAGTACCGGGACATCCCGAAGCAGATGACGAAGAAGATGGCGCCGACGAAGATGTAGGGCTCCCAGTAGATGCCCTTCCAGTTGAGGTCGGCGCGGACGACGCTGGTCACGCCGCGCAGGGGGTCAAGAAGGGCGACGAAGCTGACCAGCGTCGTGTCCTTGAAGAGCCCGATGAAGGTGGAGACGATGCCGGGGATCGAGATCTTCAGCGCCTGCGGCAGGATGATCAGGCGCTGGGCGCGCCAGTAGTCCAGACCCAAGGCATCCGCGGCCTCATACTGGCCGCGTGGCAGGGCGGCGAGACCGCCCCGGATCACCTCGGCCAGATAGGCGGCGGCGAAGAAGGTCACCAGGATGATGACCCGCAGGATCGTATCGAAATTCGTGCCCCTGGGCAGGAAGTAGCCCAGAAGCAGCGCGGCCGTGAAGATCAGCGTGATCAGCGGCACGCCGCGGATGAACTCGATGAAGCCGACGCAGAGCATCTTGACGACCGGCAGGTCGGATTGCCGCCCAAGCGCCAGAAGGATGCCCAGCGGCAACGAGAACGAGATCGCCGTCACCCCGATGACCAGCGCGAGGAGGAAGCCGCCGAACTGATCTGACCCTACACTCTGCAGGCCGACCGGCAGCGCCGCGCTGAGCGCTTCGGCAAGCGGCGCGTCGATGAAAAGCCACCAAAGCACCGCCGCCAATACACCCAGCATCGCCGCAACGGTTACGCCTGACAGGGGCACCAGCAGCCGGTAGGCCAAGGCCATCACGCCAAAGCCCATCATGGCCACGATTGGCGTCCAGATCGAACCACCCCACAGCAGGAAGAACGCGATGGCAGGGTAGAACAGCGTCAGCCAGAACAGCTGGCGCGGCACCTTTGGGAACAGGACTGGCGCGATGGCCACCAGCAAGAGCCCCAACGCCACTGCGGGGCGCCAGTACAGGTCTTGCGGGTAAAGCCCGAAGAGGAACTGGTTCCAGCGTTCGCGGATCATGGCCCAGCAGGCGCCGGTCGCCCCTTCGCCCGCCGAAGCGGTGACGATCTCGCGGCATTCCTGAAGGGAGTTTGCGTTCCAGACCCCGTTCAGAAGCCAGGGAATGACACTGCTGAGGAAGAGATAAAGGACGTAAAGCGCCACCAGCGTCAGGATGGTGTTGTAGGGGCCCGCGAAGAGGTTCTCGCGCAGCCATTTCACCACGCCCCGTTCGGTGATCGGGGGCGCTTTCGGCGGGGTCATCTCGGTACGGAAGAATGCGTCAGACATCTCAGCGCTCCTTCAACTGGACAGAGCGGTTGTAGACGTTCATCAGCGACGAGATGATCAGGCTGATCGACAGATAGATCAGCATCATCAGAAGCATCGCCTCAACCTCGCGCCCGGTCTGGTTCAGCGTGACGCCCCCAAGCGTGCCGCGCAGGTCAGCATAGCTGGCGGCAATGCCAAGCGAGGTGTTCTTGGTCAGGTTCAGGAACTGACTGATCAGTGGCGGGATGATGACCCGCAGCGCCTGCGGCAGGATCACCAGGTTCATCGTCCGGTTCGGACGCAAGCCAAGGGCGAAGGCAGCCTCGGTCTGGCCACGGCTGACAGACTGGATGCCCGCGCGCACGATCTCGGCGATGAAGGCCCCGGTGTAAAGCGACAACGCGATCAGCATCGCGACGAAGGGGTTCTGCACCACGACCCCGCCTTCAAAGTTGAAGCGCGTCGGCGGCTGCGGGATATCAAGGTGAAAGCCCAGCGACCAAAGCAGAAGGGCAAGAGGTGCGAAAAGCACGATAAGGCTTTTCCACCAGGTTGTCGGTCGGACCCCGGTCGCCTCTTGCACGCGGCGGGCGCGGGCGGTCAGCGTCAGATGCGCCGCAAGGCTGCCGCCGATCACGAGGAAGATGGCAAGCGCGGTCATCCAACCCGCCTCAAACCCGCGGTCAAAAAGGAAGCCCGGGATGTAGGTGCCCCGGTTGGTGACAGCCACTGTCCCACCCAGGATCATCGAGGCGGCAGGCTCGGTCCCGCTGGCGATCATCTCATCGGTGACCTTGAAGGCGTTTGGGGCGGGCGTCATTTCGTAAAGCGGAACGAAGATGACGAGGATCCACAGCAAAAGCGGGATGTTGCGGAAGATTTCCACATAGATCGAGGTCAGCAGGGCCACGAGCCAGTTCTTCGACAGCCGCAAGACGCCGACAATCACGCCGATGATCGTGGCGAAGAAGCAGCCGAGCAGGGCAAGGACCAGCGTGTTGAGCAAGCCGACCAGCATGGCACGGAAATGCGTGCTGTCGCTGGTGTAGGGGATGAAGGTCTGCCCGATGTCATAGCCGGCGCGGCTCCACAGAAACTCAAAGCTGAGTGGGCGGCCCTTGGCTTCCAGGTTGGCCTGCAGGTTGCTGCCCAGCCACCAGATCGCGGCCAGAACCAGCGCCAGCACGAAAAGCTGGATCGTGATCGCGCGGTACCGCGTGTCGTAGATCAGCATCGAGAGCCGGAAGTCGTCTCTCGGCGCGGCATTGATCATGGTCATTAAATTCCCCCTGTTTCCTGCGGACTGCTCGGCATGGCCGGCAAGAGCGGGGTCTGTTGGTGCCCCGGGCCTGTCAGGATATCGTTTGAACGTGGTCGGGGGCGCCGATCTGGCGCCCCCGGTCAGTGATCAACGGAAGGGCGGGGCGTACTGCAGCCCACCTTGGGTCCACAGCGCGTTCAAGCCGCGGGCCAGGTTGATCGAGGTGCCTTCGCCGATGTTGCGGGCGAAGATTTCCCCATAGTTGCCAACGGCCAGGATGGCGTTCTTGAAGGCCGCGTTGTCGAGGCCGATCTTCACGCCCATGTCGCCCGAAGCGCCGAGGAGACGCTTGACTTCCTCATCGGTGGTCGAGGCGAGAACTTCTTCCACGTTGGCCTGGGTGATGCCTTTTTCTTCGGCGATCAGCAGTGCGTAGTAGGTCCAGCGGACGATATCACCCCAGTTGTTGTCGCCGTGACGGACGACCGGGCCAAGCGGCTCTTTCGAGATGATTTCCGGCAGGATGATGTGGTTTTCAGCATCCGGCAGGGTCGCACGGCTGGCGGCCAGGCCCGAAGCGTCAGTCGTGTAGGCATCGCAGGCGCCGGCGACGTACTGGCTTTGGGCTTCGTTGTCATCGGCCACGTTGACGGGCTGATAGGTGATGTTGTTCTGCTTGAAGAAGTCGGCAAGGTTCAGTTCGGTCGTGGTGCCGGTCTGGATGCAGACGGTCGCGCCGTCCAGTTCCTTGGCGGACGACACGCCGAGGTCTTTCTTCACCATGAAGCCCTGGCCGTCATAGTAGTTCACGGCCACGAAATCGAGCGCAAGTTCGCTGTCGCGCGACATCGTCCAGGTCGAGTTGCGTGCGAGCAGGTCGACTTCGCCCGACTGCAGCGCGGTGAAGCGGGTTTCGCCGGTCAGCGGCACGAACTTGACCTTGGTGGCATCGCCCAGCACGGCCGCTGCAACGGCGCGGCACAGATCGACGTCAAAGCCGGTCCAGTTGCCGCTGGCATCCGGAGCCCCAAAGCCGGTCAGGCCGGTGGACGACCCGCACAGCAGTTCGCCCCGCGCCTTGACGTCGTCGATGGTGGCAGCCGACGCCATGCCCGCCACAAGCGTGGTGGCCGCGAGCGCGCCGAAGAATACGGATTTTTTCATTCTTACCTCTTCCTGAGTAAGCGGTCTTTCGCGGACCGCGTTTTTTGGTGCCCCGCGATCCCCTCGCGGCGGCGCAACTGTTGGAGGTGAGCCTCTCCCAGTGTTTGGCAGTTTCGGCTAAAGCGGTTTGAAAGGTCAAGCGGCCTTGGTCACAAAGAGGAAAAACGTATGTTTTCGGCGGCTTGCACAGTGTGATCGACCTTTAGGCACCCGGCTGCACAGTCCTTGGGCAAACTTGTTACCCACACAATGCAAAGAATCGGTCCGCCTGCAGAAAGGCCGCCTGTTTCATCGCGGTGATTTCGGCGGCTTCCTCATCGGTGCCCCAGAGTTCGATCTGCCAGGTTTCGTCCAGCCGGCTGAGCGTCCAGGCCTGTTCGGCGGTCAGATGCCCCCGCGTGACGGCCAGCGCCAGAACCAGCGACCCGGAGATCGCCACGAGGTCATGGAAGGCCGCAAGCTGGAACGGCGACAGGGCCCGGACCGCCGCGCCGAGGGTCGCAAGACTGGTGGCGGGCTGGTCCACATGCATGACACCTTGGGTCACACGGAGCGGGGCGTGCAGCGCCTGCGCGGCCCAGTCAAGAAGCGGATCCCAGGCGGCGGCCTGCCGGTCGATCAGCGCGGCAGGCCCGGTGGCGCGGTAGCACAGAAGGTCAGTCTCGCCATAGGCGGCCAACATGGCGGCCACAGCCTCATACTGCAGGGTGACGGTGTCGATGGCCGAATTGGCGGTGCGGGTGAAGGGCATGGTGGCGGGGTTCACCTTGCCCTCCTGCGCCTGCCATTCTGCGGCCACGGCGCGGGCCAGCCCCTCGGTCGGCAGGACCAGCGGCGCCTTCAGGGGCGTGCGGACCGGGCGGGCGTCAAGCTGGATACCGTAGCCGGACCCTTCGGGTCTGACGGTCACTTCTTTCCAGAAGACGCGGGCGGACCAGCCGCTCATCTGATCTGCTCGAACGGGTCGGCGGGAACGTCGGTTTCCTTCCAGTCCAGCAACTTCCAGGTGCGGGCCATGTGCTCCGGCAAAGGGGCCACGAAGGTCAGCATCTTCTTGGTGATCGGATGTTCGATTGACAGAGAGCGCGCATGCAGATGCAGCTTCTTCGACAGATCGCCACCGGCGCCAGCCCCCCAGCCATCGCCCATGTTTTCCGCTTCGCCACCGCCATACTTGCCGTCGCCGATGATCGGGTGGCCGATTTCGGCCATATGCGCGCGCAGCTGGTGGGTGCGCCCCGTAACAGGCTCAAGCGCCATCCAGGAGAGGCGGGCGCCCAGGAACCACAGGGTGAAATAGTCGGTCTGGGCGCGCTTGGCGTCAGGATGCTCGGCCATTTTGGCGGGATGGACGCAGATCATCTTTTCGCCCTCGCCGCCCCGGCCCCGGCCCGGAGCTTTCTCCAGCCCGAACTTGATGGAGCCCTGACGCGGATGCGGCACACCCGCGACGACGGCCCAGTAAATCTTGCGGGCGGCGCGGTGGCGCAAGGCTTCGCTGAGGGCGCGGGCGATCCGGTCGGTGCGGGCCAGCATCAGGACACCGGAGGTATCCTTGTCCAGCCGGTGGACGAGTTTAGGCTTGTCCTTGTAGCCGAACTTCAACGCCTCGGTCAGGCCATCGACATGCCGGTCACCCTGACCGCTGCCACCCTGCGACGGCAGGCCCGGCGGTTTGTTCAGGATGATGATATGTTCATCTTTCCACAGCACAGCCGACTGGATCATCCGTTCATCCGCGGCGCTGACACCTGCGGTGCGCGGGCGGCTGGGGGCTTCGGTATCCGGCAAGGGCGGCACGCGGACCATCATCCCCGGCGCCACGCGGTCCGACGCCTTGACGCGGGCACTGTCGACGCGGATCTGGCCAGTGCGGCACAGCTTTTCCACGGCGCCTTGGGTGACATGCGGGAAGCGGCGACGCAGCCATTTGTCTAGGCGCTGTTCGCCCTCATCCTCGGTCACGGTCAGTTGCTGGACGGTCATAGGGTGGCTTTCATCAGGGCCACGCCAAGCGCGACAGCGGCAAGGGAAAGGGCGACAGAGGCCCCGACATAGGCGGCGGCCTGCAGGGTCTGGCCGGCCTGCAGCAGTTTCAGCGTGTCCAGCGAGAAGGCGGAAAAGGTGGTGAACCCGCCAAGGACGCCGGTCATTAGGAACAGCTGCCAGCCCTCCCGCGCACCGAGCCAGACGAACAGCACGCCGATGGCAAAGCTGCCAAGGACATTCACCGCCAGCGTGCCGATGGGCGCACCGATGGCAGTGACCATCAGGTAGCGAAGAACGGAACCTATGGCGCCGCCAAGCGCGATGAGAGGAAGGGTCTGGGACATGCCCGGTCTTTGCGGCGGACAGGGGCGATTGTCAATGCGCGGGCGCTTTTTGACCTGGCGTGACCAAATTCCTTCGAAGGAATTTGCAAATCTTTTCGAAAAGATTTGCGCTTCAACCGTCCTGCCGTTTCGCCCGCAGCTTGGCGAAGTAGTCGATGCGTTTTTTCAACTCACGCTCAAACCCGCGTTCGGGGGGCAGATACCAGACCGGGCGCTTCATGCCTTCGGGGAAATAGTTCTGGCCTGAAAAACCATCCTCGGCATCGTGGTCATAGGCATACCCCGTGCCATAACCGATGTCCTTCATCAGCTTTGTCGGCGCGTTCAGGATGTGTTTCGGCGGCGGGTGGCTGCCGGTTTCACGCGCGGACGCCCTTGCGGCCTTGTAGGCCACATAGACCGCATTCGATTTTGGCGCGAGGGCAAGATAAACTACCGCCTGTGCCAGCGCGAGTTCGCCCTCAGGGCTGCCGAGGCGTTCGTAGGTCTGCCAGCTTTGCAGGCAGACGTCCTGGGCCTGAGGATCGGCCAGACCGATGTCCTCAACCGCCATGCGGGTGATGCGGCGGGCAAGGAAGCGGGGATCTTCGCCCCCTTCCAGCATCCGGGCGAACCAGTAGAGGGCGGCGTCGGGGTCGGACCCGCGCACCGATTTGTGCAGGGCGGAGATCAGGTTGTAATGCTCTTCCCCCGACTTGTCATACTTGGCGGCACGGCGCATCAGGCGGGTGGAGAGCGCGTCGCGATCAAGGGGGGTGTCGGTCTTCCAGGCGGCGACCTGTTCGATCAGGTTCAGAAGTGCGCGGCCGTCGCCATCGGCCATCTCCAGCAGCGCCTCGCGCGCTTCGCCCTTCAGGGGGAGGGCGCGGCCGATCTCTTGTTCGGCCCGCTGGGCGAGGCGTTCAAGGTCGGAAAGGTCCAGCCGCTCCAGCACGATCACCTGCGCGCGCGACAGGAGGGCGGCGTTCAGCTCAAAACTTGGGTTTTCGGTGGTGGCGCCGACAAGGAGGATGGTTCCATCTTCCATATGCGGCAGGAAGCCGTCTTGCTGCGCCTTGTTGAACCGGTGAATTTCATCAACGAAGAGAAGTGTCCCTTGCCCGTTCTGCCGCCGGATCCGGGCCGTTTCGAACACCTTGCGAAGGTCGGGCACGCCGGTGAAGATCGCCGAGATTTGGATGAAGGCAAGGTCGGTCTCATCTGCCAGCAGCCGGGCGATGGTTGTCTTGCCCACGCCGGGCGGACCCCAGAGGATGAGCGAGGACAAGGACCCTGCAGCCAGCATCGCCCCCAGAGGGCCACCTTCCGACAGCACTTTTTCCTGACCCACGACATCTGCAAGCCTGCGTGGCCGCAGCCGGTCCGCAAGGGGGCGCGGGCCAGGGGCGGGGGTCGCAGCGACGGTATCGAAAAGGTCTGCCATGGGCACAGTCTAAGGCCGCTTGCCGCCAAGCAAAAGCCTGAAGCTGCCAAGGGACGGGGGTGGAATTCCTCCTGCCCGTGCGGACAGAAGCTGTGGGTGGCAGGGCCATCAATGCAGCCTAGTCGCCATGCTGATCGTCACGCAGACCGACCGCATGCCGCCTGCATCCATCACCGGTCCCGAGGGCACGCAGTCAAGACCCACCCGACGGGCCAGGCGCGGCGAGTGTTCGGGAATGATGCCCAAGAGCGTTGTGGCCCCAAGCGTGCGTGCCGAGATCACCATTTCATGGATCAGCTGCATCTGGACGCGCAGCCGGTCAGAGGCGGGGACATCGTTTGAGACGAAGACCCGGCTGGATTCCCAGATGTTCGGATCGACCGGTGCTTCGAAATCCAGAAGGTCGCGCGGGATCGATTCCAGAAGGCCGCGTTGCGCATCCCGGATCATGTAGGTGTAAATGCCGCAGCGGTGCGTGGTGGGGGTCAGGCGGACGCCGGCCAGCACTTCGCCATTCTGATGCACAGCCACCCAGCGACTGGCGGGCGTGTCATACTGGTCGAATTCCATCCCGTTCGCTTCGGGCAGGTCCCAACGGTTGTTCTGGATGAACGTCCGGTGCCGGGCGCGGAACATGTTCGCGAACAGCTCGCCGTGATTGTGCAGGTTCTCGTATGATAGCGTCGTGACTTCCATGGCTACGCCTCCTTCTGGGGTTCAAAAACCGGTCAGAGGGATAGCGTCACGCCTAAAGCAAGCGATACTCTCGCGCCTTTCTCAGCGCTTCGGACGTCGTGCGTGCCTCAAGTCGGACACGCGCGGACTGAAGCCGCGCCTTGAAGGCACTTTCCGAAATCCCGAGCTTCGCAGCGGCAGCAGCGTGACGATCCCCGTTTGCAACACATTCCAACGCCTCGATCTGCGCCCTTGTCAGTTCGGATGGCGGTTTAGCCTGAATATGCAGCTCGATTGTCAGCTCTTTCAGCGTCGCAAGTTCGGCATCATCGAACTCACGATCTGACCGGCTGATTCCGACAATCGAGCGCGAAGTGATCGGGCCGTAAGACGACACCGCACCATATTTCAGCCCATGACCTGCGGCTTTCTTCATCACGCCGAATGGATCCGGCAGCGGGATCGAGCTCCAGCGCGTGGTGCCTTCAACCCCTACACCCCAGAACACCAGCGGATCCCGCAGGTAATAGGAGTGGGCATTATAGTGATCCACCCAAGCCGGCGGATAAGAGCTTTTGTAGATCAGGGGCGTGGCAAAACGAATGTGAAGGCCGACCGTGTAGCCCATCGGCGCAAGCTGACCTAGCCTTTCAAGCAACACGGTGAGTGACTTCTTTTCGGGCATGTGCAACCACGGTCCAACTCGCAAGATTCTACTTCGGATTGATATTGAGTGGCCTAGGCACAAGTGCAAGCACAATTGCCAGTGCAAAGATGGACTTGCCCATCAGGACCGAAGCAGAAAAGAAAAAGGCCCACCATACTGGCGGGCCTTTTCCAACCTATTGTGTCACTTCAGCCTTCAGCGGCTTCATTCCGGGCGTGGTCGGCAGCACCCTTCGCGGTCGTGTCACGATCGACGAATTCGATGATCGCCATCGGAGCCATGTCGCCAAAACGGAAGCCGGCCTTCAGCACACGGACATAACCGCCCTGACGGTCCTTGTAGCGCGGCCCGAGGATGGCGAAGAGCCGCTCGGTGTGGATGTCCTGCTTCAGCTGTGCATGGGCCTGGCGGCGCGCATGCAGGTCGCCGCGCTTGGCCAGCGTGATCAGCTTTTCGATGATCGGGCGCAGTTCCTTGGCCTTGGGCAGGGTGGTCTTGATCTGTTCGTGTTCGATCAGCGAGCCGGCCATGTTGGCGAACATCGCCTTGCGGTGTTCGTGGGTCCGGTTCAGCTTGCGGTAGCCGCTTGAGTGACGCATTTTTCTCTCCTAACGCGTGTTTTGCTTTGTCCGGCAGGTCCTACGTTTGGTCCCGCTCACCTTGGGCTTTCGCCAGTCGTTCCCCGCACGGGCGGGCATTTTGGAAGGGTGGGCCGCAGCCCACCCCTGTTCTTAGAACTGGTCTTCGAAACGCTTGGCCAGGTCTTCGATGTTTTCCGGCGGCCAGTCTTCCACGTCCATGCCCAGGTGCAGGCCCATGCCCGACAGCACTTCCTTGATCTCGTTCAAGGACTTGCGGCCAAAGTTCGGGGTGCGGAGCATTTCTGCTTCGGTCTTCTGGATCAGATCGCCGATGTAGACGATATTGTCGTTCTTCAGGCAGTTGGCCGAACGGACCGACAGTTCCAGCTCGTCGACTTTCTTCAGCAGCAGCGGGTTGAATTCGAGACCCGAATCCACTTCGCCCAGCTTGGCCGATTCCGGTTCGTCGAAGTTCACGAAGATCGACAGCTGGTCTTGCAGAATGCGCGCGGCATAGGCCACGGCGTCATCCGGCGTCAGCGAGCCGTCGGTTTCGATTTTCATCGTCAGCTTGTCATAGTCCAGCACCTGGCCCTCACGGGTGGGCTGCACTTCGTAGCTGACCTTCTTGACCGGCGAGTAGATCGCGTCGATCGGGATCAGGCCGATCGGCGCATCTTCCGGGCGGTTCTTGTCGGCCGCGACATAGCCCTTGCCGGTCGAAACCGTCAGTTCCATGAACACGTCGGCGCCGTCGTCGAGGTGGCAGATCACGTGATCCTTGTTCAGGATCTCGATCCCGTTGGATTCCGAGATGTCGCCAGCGGTGACGACGCCCGGACCCTTGGCCGATATCGACAGGCGCTTCGGCCCTTCGACTTCCATCTTGATGCTGACGCCCTTGAGGTTCAGCACGATGTCGGTGACGTCTTCACGCACGCCGGCCACGGATGAGAATTCATGCAGGACGTTGTCGATCTGCACCGAGGTGATGGCAGCGCCTTGCAGGCTGCTCATCAGCACACGACGCAGCGCGTTGCCGAGGGTGAGGCCAAAGCCCCGCTCCAAGGGTTCGGCGATCACCGTCGCGGTGCGGGCGGCATCAGCCCCCGCCTTCACGACAAGCTGCGTCGGCTTGATGAGTTCCTGCCAGTTTTTGTGGATCATGCTGAAGCCCCTATACTTGTCCGCTGCCGATGTCCAAAGCCGCAGGACGCCCGAGGATCGTAAACGACGAAAACCGGGCCGTGAGGGAATACCCCACGGCCCGGCAGAAAAGATTGCGTCAGACGCGGCGGCGCTTCGGCGGACGGCAGCCGTTGTGTGCCAGAGGCGTCACGTCGCGGATCGAGGTGATGTTCAGACCCACCGCAGCCAGCGCGCGCAGCGCCGATTCGCGGCCCGAACCCGGACCCTGCACTTCGACCTCAACGGTCTTCATGCCGTGTTCCTGTGCCTTGCGGGCAGCGTCTTCAGCGGCCATCTGGGCCGCGTAAGGCGTCGACTTGCGCGAGCCTTTGAAGCCCATGGTGCCCGAGGACGACCAGGAAATCGCGTTGCCCTGAACGTCGGAGATCAGGATCTTGGTGTTGTTGAACGAAGAGTTCACATGAACCACGCCAGCGGCGATGTTCTTGCGTTCTTTTTTCTTCGTACGGGCGGCCTTGGTATCGCGTGCCATATCAGGGCCCCCTTATTTCTTCTTGCCGGCAATGGCCTTTGCGGGGCCTTTGCGGGTGCGTGCGTTGGTGTGGGTGCGCTGACCGCGGACCGGCAGGCCCTTGCGGTGACGCAGGCCGCGGTAGCAGCCAAGGTCCATCAGACGCTTGATGTTCATCGTGGTTTCGCGGCGCAGGTCGCCTTCAACCGTCACGTTCGCGTCGATGTATTCGCGGATCGCCAGCACTTCGCTGTCGTTCAGCTGATTCACGCGACGGGCACGATCGATGTTCAGCGCGGCGCAGATGGTTTCTGCGATGTGCGGACCAATACCGGTGATGTAGGTGAGCGCGATCGGAACCCGTTTCGCGGTCGGAATGTTGACGCCAGCAATACGTGCCAAACGTGTCGTCCTTCTAGGTTGCGGTTCCGTAGTGCCAGAACCTTTTTTCACAACTCCGCCAGGGGACTGGCCCCCGATGGTCCGAACTTCCAATAAGGAAGGCCCGCAAGGCGATTCCACCGCGGGACGCCGTGCATTAGGGGGTTTTCCCAGGGCCGTCAAGGCCGCGAGAGAAGTTTCCTAGGCTTTGTCAAGCACCGCTGCGATCGCATCGGCAACGGCCTGCATTTCGCCCATGCCATCAATCTGCACCAGGTCACCCTTGGCCCAGTAGTAGCCAATCAGCGGGGCGGTGTTCTTGTAGTATTCGCGCAGCCGCACCTCAAACACCTCGGGTGTGTCGTCGCGGCGGACGGGCTGGCCGGCGGCGCGCGCCTCATCCGCCCGTTTCACGATCCGGCCGACAAGGGCGGTGTCGTCCACCACCAGCTCGATCACGGCATCAAGGGTCAGGCCCTTCTGCGCCAACAAGGCACCCAGGGCATCGGCCTGCTTCAGCGTGCGCGGGAAGCCGTCGAAGATGAAGCCGCCGTGGCCGGTCGTCTCAAGCTTCTCGGCGATCAGGCCGATGACGATGTCATCAGTGACCAGACCGCCCTCGTCCAGCACGCGAGCGACCTTGCGGCCCATGTCGGTGCCGCTGGTGCGGGCCTCGCGCAGCATGTCACCTGTCGACAGCTGCACCATGTTGCGGGCGTCCTGCAGGCGCTTGGCCTGAGTGCCCTTGCCGGCGCCCGGCGGGCCAAGAAGGATGATGTTCGCCATGGATCAGCGCCGGGCGGGGGCCTTGGGGGGCCCGGTCCGCTTGCGCCCACGCAGCTGCGACTTCTCGATCAGCGATTCATACTGATGCGCCAGAAGATGCGACTGGACCTGCTGGATCGTGTCCATGGTGACCGACACGACGATCAGCACCGAAGTGCCGCCGAAGTAGAAGGGAACGCCAAGTTCCGCGATCAGAACCTCAGGCAACAGACAGACCGCCGCAAGATAGGCCGAGCCCAGGACGAGGATACGGTTGACGACGTATTCCAGATATTCCTCGGTCTTCTTGCCGGGCCGGATACCGGGGATTGATGCGCTTTGGCTTTTCAGGTTCTCGGCCACGTCGTCGATCTTGAAGGTCACGTTCAGCGTGTAGAAGTAGCTGAAGAACACGATCATGATCGCCAGGAACAGAAGGTGCAGCGGTTGGCCGTAACCAAGGCTGGCGGCCAGCCAGGACAGGACCGGGTTCGTGGTGCTGCCCGAGAAGGTGCTGATCGTGGTCGGCAGAAGCAGGATTGACGACGCGAAGATCGCCGGGATCACGCCTGCCGGGTTGACCTTGATCGGCAGGTGCGACGACCCGCCCTCATAGACCTTCATCCCGACCTGACGGCGCGGATAAAGGATGGAAATCTTGCGCAAGGCGCGTTCCATGAAGACGACGAACATGATGACCGCAACGACCATCACGATCACGCCCAGGATCACCGGGGTGGACAAGGCACCAGACCGGCCCTGCGCCAGGAATTGCGCGATGGCGGCCGGGATTTCGGCCACGATACCGACGAAGATGATGAGCGAGATGCCGTTGCCGATGCCGCGGCTGGTGATCTGTTCGCCCAGCCACATCAGGAACATCGTGCCCCCGACCAGCGTGATCACGCAGGACGCGATGAAGAAGAGGCCCGGGTTGTGCGCCAGTCCACCGCCCTGGATTGACACGGCGATGCCGTAGCCCTGCAGGATCGCCAGCGCGACCGTGCCATAGCGGGTGTATTGGTTCAGCTTCTTGCGGCCCTGCTCACCCTCTTTGCGAAGTTGCTGCCAGGGGCCGTACATCGTGGCCAAAAGCTGCACGATGATCGAGGCGCTGATGTAGGGCATGATGCCAAGGGCAAAGATCCCCATCCGGCTGATCGCGCCGCCGGTGAACAGGTTCAGCATGCCGCCGATGCCCTGCGTCACCTGGGCCATCACGTCGCGCAGCGCGTTCCCGTCGATCCCGGGAACCGGAATGTAGGTGCCAAGCCGGTAGACGATCAGCAAGCCGATCGTGAAGAAGATGCGCTGGCGCAGGTCGGTTGCCTTGCCAAGCGCACTCCAGCTGAGGTTCGCCGCCATTTGCTCTGCAGCAGATGCCATGTCAGGTCTCTTTCAAGCCAAGCGCCGCCAGACCGTTCTCCGGTTGGCGGCGCGGGAAAACTTCCGTTGGATGTAAGCGACCTTCGGGCCGCTCACAATCCCTTATCGGGGTCATACCCGGCGCTTATTTGGCTTTGCGCTGCGGCTTGCCGTAGGGCGCGGGCTGCGGAAGGAGCGTCAGGGTGCCCCCAGCCGCTGCAACAGCCTCAACCGCTGCGGCGGACGCACCGGTCACGACCAGCGTGATCTTGGTGGTGATCGCACCCTTGTTCAGCACGCGGATGCCGTCATGCTTGCCCGAGGTCAGACCGGCCGCGACCAGCGCGTCTTCGGTGATTTCACCCTTGGCGTCCAGCTTGCCGGCGGCGATAAACTTCTCGATCAGGCCGAGGTTCACGACGGCGTATTCCATGCGGTTCGGCTTGTTGAAGCCGCGCTTCGGAAGACGACGATAGAGCGGCATCTGGCCGCCTTCGTAGCCGCCGATGGCGACGCCCGAACGGGATTTCTGACCCTTGATACCGCGCCCTGCGGTCTTGCCCTTGCCCGAACCGGGGCCACGGGCAACACGCTTTTGTTTCTTGGCTGCGCCGGGATTGTCGGCGAGTTCGTGAAGTTTCATGTCGCATCTCCTTCTGCCGGAAGTGCCAAGGGGTGCGACACCCTTGGCAAACACGGTTTCAATGGAAGGCGGGCCGCATTGCCCACCCTACGGATTAGCCACGCTCTTCGATGATCTGAACGAGGTGGCTGATCTTGTTGACCATGCCGCGCACGGAAGGGGTATCTTCCAGTTCACGGGTGCGGTTCATCTTGTTCAGGCCAAGACCCTTGAGGGTCGCGGTCTGCTTGGCCGGGCGGCGGGCGGCGGAGGCCACCTGCTTCACGACGATGGTTTTCTTCGCCATGATCAGGCCTCCACGGTTTCGGCTTCAGGCTTGCGGAGGATTTCCGCAACCTTCTTGCCACGCCGCGACGCCACGTTGCGGGGCGAGGCTTCGTGCTTCAGCCCGTCGATGGTGGCGCGGATCATGTTGTAGGGGTTGGTCGAGCCGATCGACTTGGCCACAATGTCCTGAATGCCAAGCATCTCGAACACGGCGCGCATCGGGCCGCCGGCGATGATGCCGGTACCGGCAACAGCGGTCCGCATCACGACTTTACCGGCGCCGTGGCGGCCTTCCATGTCGTGGTGAAGCGTGCGGCTGTCTTTCAGCGGCACGCGGATCAGGCTGCGCTTGGCCTGTTCGGTGGCCTTGCGGATCGCCTCCGGCACCTCTTTGGCCTTGCCCTTGCCGAAGCCGACGCGACCACGCTGGTCACCGACCACAACCAAAGCCGCAAAGCCGAAGCGCTTGCCACCCTTGACGGTTTTCGAGACGCGGTTGATCGCGACCAGACGGTCGGCGAATTCCGGGTTTTCTTCCGGACGGTTGTCGCGGCGGTCATTGCCCCCACGGCCTTCCCGGCGGTTTTCACGTTCTGCCATAAGGCATTCCTTCACTGGTGGCGCTGATCGCGCCGTTGTTGGCCAATCCTGGTGGGCACGCGACGTGACCCCGGATCATCGGGGCGGCATCCCTGCCGCCCGCTGGATTTAGAACTTCAGGCCACCTTCACGGGCGGCATCGGCCAAGGCCTTGATCTTGCCGTGGAACAGGAAGCCGCCACGGTCGAAGTAGCACTCCTCGACCCCGGCCTTCTTGGCCCGCTCGGCAATCGCAGCGCCGATCTTGGCCGAAGCCTCGACGTTGTTCTTGCCGACGACACCCAGATCCTTTTCGAGCGTCGATGCCGAGGCGACAGTCACGCCCTTCACATCGTCGATCAGCTGGACGCTGATGTTCTTCGAGGACCGGTGCACGGACAGCCGAAGCCGCCCATGCGACGTTGCCTTGATCTTGTTCCGGACGCGCAGGCGGCGCTTGAGGAACAGCTCTCTTTTGTTGTTTGCCATTTCTCTCGTCCTTACTTCTTCTTGCCTTCCTTGCGGAACACGAACTCACCCTTGTAGCGGATGCCTTTGCCCTTGTAGGGCTCGGGCGCGCGCCATTCGCGGATGTTCGCAGCGACCTGACCAACAAGCTGCTGGTCAATGCCTTCCACAATGATTTCGGTGTTCTTGGGCGAAGTCACGGTCACACCCTTCGGCACCTCGAAGTTCACTTCGTGGCTGTAGCCGAGCGACAGCTTGAGCACGTTGCCCGCCATCGCGGCGCGGTAACCCACGCCCTGGATTTCCATTTCCTTCTTGAAGCCCTCGCTGACGCCGACAACCAGGTTGTCAACCATCGAGCGGGTCATGCCCCACTGCTGACGGGCACGCTTGGACATGCCGCGCGGGGTAACCTTGATGGTATCCCCTTCGACCGTCAGCGTGACGTCGTCCCCAGCGGTGAAGCTGCGGGTGCCTTTCGGCCCCTTCACTTCAATGGTCTGACCCGACACCGAAGCCGAGGTGCCCTTGACCAAAGTGACGGGTTTCTTGCCAATACGAGACATTCTACCCCTCCCTTAGAATACGGTGCAAAGCACTTCGCCGCCAACATTGGCAGCGCGTGCATTTGCATCCGACATGACGCCTTTCGGCGTGGAGACGATCGAGACACCCAGGCCGTTGCGGACCGAGGGAAGCTCGCTTACGCCCATGTACACCCGACGGCCAGGCTTGGACACGCGCTTGAGTTCGCGGATCACAGGCTCACCTTCGTAGTACTTCAGGCTGATCGTGAATTCGCCCTGGCCGTTGTCGGTGTCAGCCTTTTCCCAGCCACGGATGTAGCCTTCCGAGGTTAGCACTTCCAGAACGCGGGCGCGCAGCGTGGAGGCGGGCGTCTTGACCGTGGATTTGCCGCGCATCTGAGCGTTGCGAATCCGGGTCAGCATGTCGCCAAGAGGATCGTTCATCATCATATCCGGTCCTCCTTACCAGCTGGACTTGACCATGCCGGGGATCTGGCCAAACGAGGCGAGGTCCCGCAGCATGATGCGGCTGAGTTTAAGCTTGCGATAGAACGCATGCGGACGGCCGGTCAGCTGGCAGCGGTTGTGCAGCCGGACGGCGGACGAATTGCGGGGCAGCTCGGCCAGTTTCAGCGTCGCCTTGAAGCGATCTTCAACCGGTTTCGTCTGATCGTTGATCACCGCCTTGAGTGCGGCCCGCTTGGAAGCATGCTGCTTCACCAGCTTGGCGCGCTTCACTTCGCGGTTCACCATGGATTTCTTTGCCATATCTTTGTTCCTCGCGCTTACGACGTGAAGGGCATGTTGAAATGCTTCAACAGCGCCTTG
>JAIYAE010000028.1 GCA_027489175.1 Rhodobacter sp. | reverse complement strand
TGCAACCGACACGCGCATTTGGATCTGTACGAGTTCATGCCCGAGACGCTTTCCGCTGCTGCCGCCCGGCATATCCCCGCACTCCTTCTGATTGCGCTCTTCAGCACCTTTGTGAACCTTCTGATGCTGACCGGGCCGCTCTTCATGCTGCAGGTTTATGACCGGGTCCTTGCCAGCCGGTCCGAACCCACGCTCGTGGCACTTTTCCTTCTCATCATCGGCCTCTTCGCCGCGATGGCGCTGCTGGAGACCGTCCGCGGTCGCATCGGCACCCGGATTGGCGCCACCCTTCAGGCCGATCTTGACGCCCGCGTGTTCCGCGCCGCGTTGGCCGCCCCGCAAAGCGCGGCCAAGGAAGCCGCCACCGCGCTTTATGATCTTGAGGCGGTGCGCAAGTTTGCAGGCTCCCCCCTCGCCTTTGCGTTTTTCGACCTGCCGTTCGCTCCGCTCTTCTTTGGCGCGATCTTCATCCTGCATCCGCTTCTGGGCTGGCTGGCGATTGGCGGCGGCCTCGTGCTGTTCATCATCATGCTCTTGAACCAGATCTTCAGCCGCAAGCCGTCCGAAGTGGCAGGCCGCACCTCTGCCGCCGCCACCCGCGTGTCCGAGCAGATCCGCACCCAGGCCGACACCGTTCGCGGGCTTGGCATGTCCGGGGCTGCCATCACCCGCTGGCGGAAGGAGCGCGATACTGCCCTCGTCTCCGAGATTGCGCTCAGCGACCGGAACGGCGGCTTCGGCTCCACCACAAAGACGCTGCGGTTGTTCCTACAATCGGCCATGCTGGCGCTGGGGGCCTGGCTCGTGATCCAGAATGAGATCACCGGCGGCGCGATGATCGCGAGTTCGATCCTGATGGGCCGGGCCCTGGCCCCGGTGGAACAGCTGGTCAGCGGCTGGGCCAGCGTCGCCCGGGCGGCCAAGGGCTGGTCCTCGCTGAAGGTCCTTCTCGCCGCAGTTCCGGCCCCCGTGGCCCGCACCGCCCTGCCGCGCCCGGATGCCCGGCTGGTGGTTGCTGACCTTGCGGTCGTCCCACCGGGCGACACGAAGCCCACCCTGCAACGCCTGAGCTTTGCGGTCGATCCCGGTCAGGCGGTCGGCGTGGTGGGGGAAAGTGCGTCGGGCAAGTCCTCGCTCGCCCGGGCGCTGGTCGGGCTTTGGCGTCCGGTTGCGGGTGAGGTGCGGCTGGGCGGGGCCCGGCTTGACCAGTACGAGGAAGACGCGCTTGCCACCCATGTCGGCTATCTGCCGCAGGATGCGGTGCTGTTTGACGGGACCGTCGCCCAGAACATCGCCCGCCTGGCCGAGACGCCCGATGCCGAAGCCGTCATCGCCGCGGCCAAACTTGCGGGCGCGCATGACATCATCCTTGGCCTGCCCAAAGGCTATGACACGCCGGTGGGCGCGGTCGGCACGCGCCTTTCAGGCGGGCAGAAGCAGCGGATCGGCCTAGCCCGCGCGCTTTTCGGCAACCCGGTTCTTGTCGTGCTGGATGAGCCGAACTCCAACCTCGACGCCCCGGGGTCCGAGGCGGTGAACGCTGCGATCCGGGCGCTGAAGGCGCGGGGCTGCATTGTGATCATCATGGCGCATCGCCCGGCGGCGATTGCGGAATGCGATCTTCTGCTGATGATCAAGGCGGGCCAGAATGCCGCCTTCGGCCCCCGCGACGAAGTGCTGCGCAAGATCGCCACCAACCATGCCCAGCTGACCCCGGCCGCCGCCCGCCCGGTCGCGGTTGCGGGGACCGACATGGCCGGGTCCGCATCATGAGCTGGAGCATCCGTGGCTCGGCCCTCCTCGGCCTCTTGACCGTTGTAATCCTCACACTGGGTGTCGGCGTCTGGGGGGCCTGGGCCTCGCTTGCCGGGGCGGTCATCGCGCAGGGCCAGGTGCAGATTGAAGCACGGGCTCAGATCGTCCAGCACCGCGACGGTGGCGTGGTGAAGGCGATCCTCGTCCGCGATGGCGACCGTGTGGCCGCGGGTGACCCGCTTTTGGTCCTGGATGAGGCGGAACTTGCGTCACAAGCCAAGATCATCGCCGATCAGCTGGTCGAACTTCGCGCCCGCGCCGCCCGTCTGGCGGCCGAGCGCGAGGGGACCGCCACGCTGATCCTTCCCAGCGACCTCCAGTCGGCAGCAACCAACGACACCGCGACCGCCGGGATTATCGAAGGCCAGCAAAACCTCTTTGCGGCCCGGCTCGCGACGCTGGGCGAGGCGACGCAGTCCTACGAGGAACAGAAGCTGCAGATCGAGAATGAGATACTGGGTCAAAAGGCCCAGATCGGGGCGCTGGAAGAGCAGATCACCCTGTTGGCGGGTGAGCTTGCCGATGCCGAAGCGCTGCTGGAGCAAGGCCTTGTCCAAGGCTCACGTGTGACGGCGCTGAAGCGCGAGAAGGCCAGCCTGACCGGCCAGAAGGGAGAGCTTGAGGCCGCAGTCGCCCGCAACCTTGGCCGCATCGCTCAGATTGATGTCGAGATCGTCGGTCTGTCCGCCAAGCGTCGGGAAGAGGCCGTCACCGAACTGCGCGACGTGGAACCGCGGATCGCAGGCCTTGAGGAAGAGCTGAAGGCCGTGCAGACCAAACTCACGCGGCTGACGCTGACCGCCCCGACCGAAGGGCTGGTGCATGACCTGCGGGTCTTCAGCCTTGGCGCGATCATTCGCCCCGCCGACCCGGTTCTCTACATCATCCCGCAGGAAGAAGAGCTGATGATCACCGCCAAGATCGACGCCTATCACATCGATCAGGTCTTCGCCGGCAGGCCCGTCGTCCTGCGCTTTTCGGCCTTCAACGCCCGCACGACCCCCGAAATCAACGCCGAGGTCGCCCGCGTCTCGGCCGATGTCAAAACCGACGAACGCAGCGGCATGCAGTTCTACACCACCGAACTGCGCGTCAGCCGCGAAGAAATCGCAAGGCTCGGCGATCAGCCCCTCCTCCCCGGCATGCCGGTCGAGGTCTTCATCCAGACCGGCGAACGCTCCCCCCTCAGCTACCTGGCCAAACCCTTCACCGACTACTTCCAACGCGCGTTCAGGGAGTAATTGAAGAATGGCTTTTCCGACCGTGTGATCTGCTAACAGCGTGAATCTTGGCGCCTTGAGTGAAGAGTTCATCGCTTTTGGAGGTATTGGAGAGGGTGACAGTTGCTCTGCCGAAGTTGATCAATTTCAAGCAAAGGACGCAGTGGCTTGCGCGGACCTCGAACCAACAGATCTGGGTCGTCGGCCAGGTGCGCTACCAGTTCATGCCCGTCACTAACTGATCAAAAAAAGGAAGAGACTTCCTGTCGTTTCTGACTTGCCTCTTCGCTCAGCAAGTCCTGTTCTTGGAGAAGAGTGTGCCGTTCCGGTATGGAGGGTATGTCAGTCCAAGGAGCAAGATCATAGAAAGCCCCGTCGAAGTTATGCGTGTCTCGATTGAGCTCTTGGCGCAGTCCCTTGAACCCGACGCTTTTGCCAAGATACCGACCAGTCGCGGACTAGACGCGATAATCGACAGGCGCTTCGAGACACAGGTGAAGAGCTACCGCTGGTATGCGATCCTCTCTCGTGGAAACCACCTTCAGGCCGCAGCAGACATTGGCGGCCGGCGCATTTCCTTACAAAGATACATAGTCACTCTCGCCAACCCGGCCATGAGCTTAGACGAGGCAAAGCAGGTCTCCTTCGCGAATAAACTGCAGTTTGGCTGTCGATTGGAGAACATATCCGGCCATGTCGGGCGGACCGCTGTCATGCGCAACCGCCGTTCAAAGACGGGTACGAGTTCGGGGTTCAAAGGCGTGATCAAGCGCACCACGGAAACCGGCAAAGTTCACTGGACTGCGAGTATCGCCCTTAAGGACGTCAAATACAATCTGGGCAACCATCCCTCTGAGAGGCAGGCAGCCATAACTCATGATGCAGCTGCTTACCTTCTCTTTGAGAATGCCGCCCTCTACAACCTTCCGGATATCTGTCCAGATCTGAAGGCCTTAGAGTTTGTCCGCGAGCGTCTCGCGCGGCAGGATGCCCGAAAGAGTAAAAGAGCTAAGGGAGCTTCGGCTCTACAAGTCGAGGACTAAGAAAGCGGCCCACAAGCTCGTCGGGCACCTCGTGGCAGTTCTAACTTGAGAGAGATTTGAAGCCGGATATTGAAAGCGACGGCAGCTGCCGTGGCCCATTATTTTTGCGCCGATGGATGACCTGCTCTATGTGTCACCGTCGGTGAAGTTCACCATGATCAGCGGTTCCGTCTCGCCGAGCCGATCGATGGGGCGGCCAAGCGAGTTGGCCAGAACTTCGTACTGGACCCAGGAGTCGTGCATCGAACCCGCTGGAACGCCCGAAGAGGTGCTTGCGAAAGCCGCCGCCCAGTTGCTCATCTCTATCGGATTTGGGTCCATGCCGAAGACATTGCCGCTGCCATTTGACGTGGAGAGCGACCCTGCTACCGGATCATGGACTTCGACATCGAGCTGGTAGGTCCCAGCGAGCAGGTCGTCAGGTTGATAGTGGGCGCCGTCGTCGATCTTCATGTCCGTGCCCATCTTCGCGAAAGAGATGATCACCCCTTCAAGAGAAGCTAAGTCGAGCGGCTCCGTCTCACCCAGCCGACCGATCGGGCGACCCAGTCGATCACTTGAGACATTGAACAAGCCTCCGGCCGTGGTCGATGTCGGATCGGCGAGGCGCGCCCCTTTGCCCGGTATCTGGATACTCATCCAGTCGTCAGTACCGATCGTGTCCGCTTTGGACCCAGACGCCGATACTGGGGATTGGTTCATTAGATCTGACACCGCGATGCTCACTACGCCTGGCGACTGCTTAAAGACATCGTAGAGGTTCGTATCCGTTTCGGGACCTGATGCCCCGGTCTTGATTGTGACAGCGCCAGCCGCCAGGGCACTGAGGTCTGCGGACGCCGACCAGTATAGCGCATTGGGGATGCCATTCACGGCGATAGGCCGTGGATCCTCCACGGCATGAGCGTTGTGGACGACATATGCCGGGTTGATCTCTTTCGGCATCAAAGAGGTCTCTGAAGTCCAGTAAGTAACCGAGGCGGCTTTCTCTTCGGCCTGTGCACTGCTGCCGGAGGCAGCAAGCGCAAGGAAAGCGGCGATCGCGATACCGAAAAGCGGCTTCGATGGAACTGGCGCCTTCGGTCCTGGTTGGGTCAGCGCCGCAAGATCAGCTTCCAACTGAGCAATCCTTGCTTCGTGCTTGGCGAAGAGCTCGCGGGTCCGCATGCAGATCCGGGACCACCAGGCAATGCCTTCATCGGTCAGGTGGAGCATGATGATGGGTTTGCCGTTCTCGTTCTCCCGAATGAGTTCAACGAGGCCGTAGTATGCGAAGAAGGTGGCGTAGTTCAGGAATTTGACCCGAGCGCCGCCGTTGCTCTTCTTCTTCTTTTTGAAGATGGCCTGCGCCGTCTTGGTCGCACCCATCGATGTCATCGCCGTCTTCGAGAGCTCTGCCTGCCGCTGGAAGATGTAGAGCATCACGGCATAGCCAATATGGGCCTGAGCGTCCGGAGCGATGTTACTCAACACCCGCCGCTCGCTTTTCCGCGGCGTGCCGTCCTTGTCGAATGTCATCTCGGTGAAAAACCCATCGAGGTGGTCCTGACCGATAAACTTCATGTCGGGCACGTGTTGTTCGAACTTCTCTACCAGCTCCTTATGGACCTTAGCGAACGTCGTCATGTCGGTCGCGGCATCGCCCGCCGCGATAAGCGTCCGGATCCGTTCATCTCCGGCCGGCGAGCCTTCGCGGCACATCTTCTTGATCATCTCGAACTCATAAAGATTGAGTTTGAGCATCTCCTTCTTGCCTTCGTTGGCATGGAGCAAGAGCAGAAGAACGCGAATGGCGTCATTGAGGAACTTTTGCGTTGACATCCTGACCTCCCTGGTCGGGTTGAAGCTATTCGGTGCACATCTCCACGCACCGAGATGATCTAATGTTAGCGCAACCGATGGACTTTCCTCGCTGCCATGGATGCCGGTCGCAAACATGCAGCGCAGTTGGTGCAGCGCCGCCACATTCTCGCCACATTTCGTGACATGCCCGACTGGGTACGTTGGAAAGCACTGCCCGAAAATTCACCTATTCTGTCGCCGGAAATCTGACGCAGATTTGCTTGCTCAGAACGCGTAGCTCATGCTGCGTCTCCTAGATTTTGTATGAATTTTCAGAAACTTAGAAAGCCGTCTTTGTCGTCTCCATGGCCCTCGCTGTGAGGTCCTACTCTAGTGGGAGACGGTCCAATGAAACTCTTGAAGCTCGGCATTGCCGCAGTTGTGAGCACTTTCCTTCTGGCGTCCTGTGGGACCCAACTTTCCGACGGTCGGATCGACATTAAGGTTGGCGTCGACGCGTCCGGGAAGCCTTCTGTCAGCCTGGAGACAGGCTTCGACCTTAAGGGCCCCAGCTCTGACGACGCGGATCTGAAAGCGACCGAAGCCAAAAAGGAGACGGTTGCCGAACCGGCCGAAATCCGGTCCGCGCAGTCAACGGAGGATCGGGACCGGGGTGATGGAGCTAAGATCGGCACTTCGTTGGCCCTCTCGGCCACGAAAGCCGATACGATGGCCCTTGTGATCCAGGTGGCGCAGGATGAGGGGATCGATCCTCTCGACTTCCTCGCCCTGGCTTGGACCGAGTCTGCGCTTGATCCGATGGCTCGGGCCGAAGGCAGCACGGCCAAAGGCGTGCTGCAATTTGTCGACCGGACGGCGAAAGCCTATGGCCTGACCGATCCGTTCGACGCCGAGGCCAATCTCCGTGCAGGTGCCCGGCTCTGGAAGGATAATGCGGCTCACCTGACACGTGCCCTCGGCCGGACTCCGGCGGGGTCTGAGCTGTACCTTGCCCACATGCAAGGTGCCGGAACCGCAGTGGCTCTGATCAAGGGCGGGGATACGCTTGCGGCGACGATCTCGGGGCGGGCAGCCATCGCACTTAACCTTCCTTCGGGGTCGCCGAAAAATCCGACCGCGGAGCAGTTCGTCGCCATCTGGCAGGCAAAGTTCCAGAAAAACCGGTCCCTATTTACGCGGACCTGAGGGCCGATGAGCAATGAAAGTCGCGAAAAGGCGGCTATGGCCACCTTTTCTTTATCGCATTCAGCCTTTTGGAGTAACCAGATATCAAGTGCCAGACCCGTTAGTCCACACCAAGTGCGTGGTCAACTTGCGATCGGCATGGCCGCTCCAAGCAAACTGCGGCGGAGCGATTAGGAGGCAGCATAGCCTCGACTCAAGTCCCGAGAAAAGACACTTTCGAAGTGGCCTCTTGGCGTCAGTATCTTATGTTCAACGGTCTGATCACTATCGGCCCAAAGCCGACAGTTAGCCTGCGCCGGGGGCATTCCAAGTAACAGCCGTTCAGGTCCTGCGCAGCGAAGTGATCGGCATGGCGCGAAAGCTGCGCGCCCGAGCGCTGGAAGCGGGCGGGTGGAGCGAGCGCATCGCTATGCTATTTATCTTCGGCGGAAGTCAAAGTGAGGCAGTCCAGCGCAAGGCCGGGCCGTGCCCTCGTTCATGGAGCAAATCTTATGGTTGAGAGCGGAATTATTCGTTGGTCCGGTGCTTTCGGCGACCTGAGTTCCGACGATCAACTCTTGGTGGCTCGGCTTGTGAAGGAGGGCGGCGCCATCAAAGGCACCTTGGAGGAAATTACCCAGCGGCTGAAGCGGACGCGGAACCTCGCTCTGCTACGCATCAAGCTGAACAACCGGATAGTTGGAGTCGCCGCGCTGAAAACTCCCACCAGAACATACCGGGCGGATAAGTTCGCCGCGGCTAGCGTTCCGATTACTGGCTACGAGACCGCACTTGAGCTGGGTTATGTCGTGATCGCGGAAGATATGCGGGGCAAAAAGCTATCCGGATGCCTTTGTGACGCAATCGCCAAGGAGATCCGCGGACCTGCCTTTGCTACGACCGATAGCGACACCATGAAGAGAAACCTTCAAAGGTTAGGATTCACTAGGGCTGGCCGGGAGTGGCAAGGTCGAAAAGGCGCGTTGTCGCTCTGGACAATCACACCTCGTTGAGCGGACAACCTCGCCCTAAGCCTCCGGTCGAGCCCTCTTTCATGTTGCCAAGCGGCATTCCCGGCAGCTGCAAGTCAGCCGAGAACGCGGTTATCTCCGATGCATAGCCTGCTCCATTTCGCGAAAGCCGTGAGTGTTGGCGGTCCATCCAAATAGGCGAAAATCAGCCTAGAAATCCCGCTCCGGTTGGGTGATGTTGGGGGAGACCTCATTGGAGACCAAAACAAGACAGTAAGCTCGACAAAAGATAAGCGATTTTAGGCAGTTACATGCAAGAACCATGCATCGAACCGTTGCGGAAGCACAAAAGCACAGGAGAACGCTACACTCGACGACCTCCGATCATCGACTTCATCGCACGGAGTCTCGCATGGCCCTTCGCGGATTTACTGCAACGCGCCGCCATTAAAGATCGTCGCCACGGCGACTATGTGCCTTCCGAGGTGCTAGTCTATCACTTGCGAAGTACGAAGGCGGACAACTTTGATAGCCGTTTCGTAGCCATCTACAACATTCTGCGTGACCGCATCCAAACCGCATGCCCGCGGGCGAACAGCCACGTCGCCGACAAGACCTTCGAAGACGCGCGCATAGCCGAGATCTGCGACACGACGATAGACTATGTCACCGAACTCATGTTCATGGACCGGCACGGCTATAACGAAGGCCTCGATATCTTCGAGGTGGTTTTCGACAAGGCGGTCCGTTCGGTGCACATCACCAAGCTCCGCAAGGTGAACCGCCGAGAGAGCGCAAACGAGGACATTGAGGATACCGTCACTGGAGAGGTGCGTGCAGTCGTTGAAGCCGCGCTGGATCGCTACAAGTCAGCCGGGCTCACGGCTGAAGAAGATTTCGATTACCGGATTCACTTGCGCCGAGCGATTGATGCCTTGCCGACCGAAGAACGAAAGGTGATTGATCTGATGCTTGCTGGCCTCCCCATTGAGACGAACAAGGAGGGCGAACTCTCTATGACAGAGCTTCTCGGCTGCGTTGAGAAGACTGTGCGCAACAGAAGGGATCGAGCCTTTGCGAAGATCAGGACGGCGCTGAATTTGGGGGGCCAAGATGACAAATAGAGAAGACATCCTGTACGATTTCACCCTGGAAGAGGACATATCGCCCGCTGTCCTAAAGACCTATCTGCAACGCCACCCGGAATATGCAGAGGATCTTCTTGCGCTGTTTCATGAACTCTCGATAAGCGATTTGGAAGCGGCAGAAGCATTGCTCCCGTTCGAGACAAAGTCCTTGAGCGCCGAGGCCTTCAGGGTACAGAAGGTGCGGCAATCACTCTTCGGCAGTGGCGTTCGAGATCTTGCCAAACATCTTGGCCTTCCGCGCGCCTTTCTGATGGGGCTGCATGCCGATGTCGTTCATATCAGCTCGATGCCCGTAGCGTTTCTGAAGAACCTCGCGAAGACACTCGACGTGCGGCTCCAAGACCTCATCCGCGGCATGCAGCAGGGCGGCGAGGAAGCTGTTGCATTCAAGGCAGACCAAAAGCCGAGCGCACAAACGGCCTTGGAGTTTCAAGACTACGTCACTTCGGCATCCCTTTCGGAGGACCACCAACGCGCCTTGCAGAAGTTGCTGGTGAACGATGGATCGAATTGAGACGACTCGAGCCCGAGCGTCCGCGCTTCATGCCAGACGGGCAACCAAGAACGGCGATCCGACGCATCCATATGCGTTCGCCTTGGACGAAGCCGAAGACCGCGATATCGAAGTCAGGAAGCTTCCGGCAGGACATCCGCAGCTCAAAGGAGGTCGTGCATTATTCCAAACAGCGGCGCGCACAATCCTGCATGAAGATACCGGAAACGCCTTCCTCGATGCATTCTTGGTTGCTCACGAAATCGGACATGACGAGTTTGGCGGTGCAGTCGAGGTCCCACCAACGGTGGTGATCGACCCGGCGCGCTCGGCAGATCCGTCATCCGTGGGTGCAGAGCGCGTGATCGACTACAGTAGTCGCGCGAGACAAGAGGTTCAGATGGACCTCTTTGCCCGCGAGTTTCTGTTCCCGCGAACATTGGCTTGGACATGGCATATCGACGAGGGCCTCAGCGCTGAGGCCATTGCAGCGCGACTCGGGGCGCCCTACGACATGGTGGCGGTGCAGTTGTTCGATGCGCTCTTACTGCCTCAGATCGAACAGACCGAACGAGCAGCATCGCCTCCGAAGCCCCTCAACGACCAGCAAAAGCGAGCCGCCGAACATATCGGTAAGGCACTTCTTCTCAAAGCTGGGCCCGGCACGGGAAAGACACAAACTCTTGTCGGTCGATTGTCGGGCCTGAAGGATCGCAGCGTCGATCCGGGAAGCGTTTTGCTCCTGACCTTCTCGAACAAAGCCGCGGACGAGATGACGGATCGTGTGGTTGGCGCGTGGCCGGACGCTGCAGGGTCGGCCTGGATCGGGACCTTTCACTCTTTCGGCCTCGATTTGCTGCGACGGTTCCACGATCGGGCTGGGCTACCCCCAGACCCACGGTTGATCGATGCGACGGAGGCCATTGCGCTCCTGGAGGACGAGTTCCCACGTCTGCGCCTGAAGCATTTCAACGACCTCTGGGATCCAACCGACAACTTGCGGGCCATACTGTCGGCCATCTCGCGAGCGAAGGATGAAGTGGTCGACCAGCACCGCTATCGGCAGCTGGCCGAGCAAATGGCCCGTATTGCGGGGTCGGAAGACGACCGCATCGCCGCCGAGAAGTGTCTCGAGATTGCTACGGTTTATGACCACTATGAACAGCTTAAATCCAACCGCGGGGTCGTTGACTTTGGCGATCTCGTCGCAAGACCTACTGCACTGGTCGAAACCGATCCGGCCGTGAGAGCCGAACTGCAAGGGCGATACGAGCATATACTCGTGGACGAGTATCAGGACGTCAACCGCGCCAGCGTGAGACTGTTGCGCGCCCTGAAGCCGGACGGTACAAATCTCTGGGTCGTCGGCGACGCCAAGCAGTCGATATATCGCTTCCGTGGTGCCTCGTCTTTCAACATCGATCGGTTCGAGACGAAAGACTTCCCTGGCGGAACGTCGCTTCAGCTCAGCACAAACTACCGGTCATCACAGGAAATCTGTAACGCATTCACGGCGTTTGCGAAGACGCGCATGGCTGCGACCGACTTCGAGGCAAACGCCCACAAAGGTGGCAATGGTATCTCGCCTTGTTTCGTATCGGTCGAGTCGAAGGATCACGAGATCAACGAAATTGCGGCACGGATCTCAGCAGCTTGCAATGACGGAAGGTCATTCCGAGATCAGGCCGTTATCTGCAAGGGCAATGCGCGAATGGCCGAGATTGCCGCTGGCCTCGAAGCACGCGGCATACCGGTCTTGTTCCTGGGCCCCTTGTTTGACCGCCCCGAGATCAAGGAAGCCCTCTCGCTCCTCTCGCTTGTTGTCGATCCGCGTGCAATGGCATTGACCTGTGTCGCATCGATGCTCCAATTCAAAATGGGAATCCAGGATGTCGCTATTTCGATCGAAGCGATCCGCGGTGCCGACACTCCGCTACCGCTCGACTGGCCTAGCATATTGACCGGGTTGGAGGGCCTGACACAAGACGGCCGAGCCTCGGTAAATGCACTCGCTGACGCGTTCGACGGGATCCAGCCTTCGGCCTCGGCGTGGCGGGTATTCACGAGGCTCTATCTCGACCGGAGCCGTCTTGCTGCGGATATAGCAACAGCTGCACGGGCGGGCAGCCCGAATCCTGCGCTGGCACTATGGCAGTTTCAGAACTTCTTGCGGAGCGTTCTCCCGGACCGCAGCGGCTACCCGATCCGGGACTTGCTTGAGCATATTCGCCGCCTCGTGATCCTCTCAGACGAGCGGGATCTGCGGGATCTGCCGAACGCTGCGCAGGGTCTAGATGCCGTTCGACTGATGACAATCCACGGTAGCAAAGGTCTCGAGTTCAAGATCCTGCACCTTCCCGCGCTGACCAGCGACTCGCTACCGCGTTCGGCAGATCAGAGTCGAAGCCTAGCGCCGCCAGATGGCATGATCGAAGGTGCGCACTTCTTTGGCGCCGAGGCGATCAAAGCTGGACATGACGAGGAACAACAATGCCTGTTCTTCGTGGCACTCTCACGAGCTGAAGAGCGTTTGCTTCTGTACGCGCCGAACAAAAAATCCAATGGGCATAGGCAAAGCCGGTCGAGTTTCGTAGACGACATCTCAGCCATGGTACCAAACGCGACGCCGATCTCATCCCAACGCGAGACTGAGGAGGCAGGTGAGCGCTTCACGCTGGAAGTCGAGGGTATCGCCAAGATCTCCCCCTCTCAGCTCGCGACATTCGACAAGTGCCCGCGCCGCTTCTTCCTGGCACATGTGCTACAGGTCGGCGGCAGGCGTGCTGAGTCTGCATTGATGCGCATGCATAATGCCGTGCAGGCTGTGGTGGATGAACTTACATTGCGCCCGGATGACGACCCAAGCGAAGCCGAATTGAGTACCATTATAGATAATGCTTGGACTACCCACGGGCCGGTCGAACACGGCTGCGCTAGGGAGTATCGCGAAATGTCAAACGAACTGCTCAGGTTCTTTCGGCAGCTTCGCGAGGGCGAAACCCGACGTGCGCCAAGCCCACTGATCTTGAAGTTCGGTGGCGCGGAAATCGTCGTGACGGCGCACGAAGAGATCGAAACCGGGCAGTCCACGGTCTTTCGGCGCATCCGCACGGGGCGCAGGACAAACACGGCGGTGACGGCCCTCGACGCCGCAGCATTCCAGATCGCCGCAGAAGGACGCGGCGAAGCCGAATTTGTCTATCTTACTGGTGGTGACCGCGATCGCCTGAACATGTCGTCTCGTCAGATCGACGGCAGAAGACAGAAGATTTCTGACGCTGCGATCTCAATTCTTGAGGGACGGTTTCCCCCAAATCGCAGCGACCGATGTGCCCGCTGCCCGTACTTTTTCATCTGCACCGAACCTCCGTCCGGAACACTCAGAAAAAGAATCGGCGCAGGCTTACCGGATATCTCCTGACACCGCGATTGTCCTTGTGAAGGCGCAGACACTGTGCCTGCAACCTGAAACAACACAAGGGCTATCCATATGAAAACGCAAGGAAATGATTCTCGCTTCGCTGTCCTCATCGCCGATGAGGGCCTGATTTTCAAAAAGCACATCTTCGATGACCCCAAGGTTATGGGCCGCCAGCTGATCGAAGCCGCGGGCGGTACGCCAGTCGACGAGCACCTAGCGATCGCAATTCTGCCCAATGGCGACTTCGAAGACATCCGGCTCGACGAGAGCTATGACTTGGGTGGGCGCAGTGTCGAAAAAGTACTCGTCGCCCGCTCGGATCGCAGCTTCCGGTTCAAGATCGACGACGCCGATCTCGAATGGCCTCGAGCCTGCATCAGCGGCTTCGTCCTGCGCAAGCTGGCGAAGCTGCCGGAGAACTACAATCTCTGGCAGGAACTCCCGGGGCAGCATGACCGGAAAATCGCCGATACGGACGTCATCGATCTGGGAGCTCCGGGAGTTGAGCGTTTCGTTTCACTGATTGACCAGACGACGGAAGGGGATGCCCTTCCGTCGAAAGATCAGGCCTTTCTGACAGGTCACGGCTATGATTTCAACGTGGCGGTGGAAGGTGGCACCACTGGCATCGTCTTGAACTCGGTGATCTTGCCCGCCGAGAAGTTCAATAGCGAGACGGCTGACGTCCTGATCTTGCTCCCCAGAGGCTATCCGGATTGCGCACCTGACATGTTCTATGTGTCGCCCAAGCTTACGCTCGCGGGCACTGATCAGGTGCCGAAAGCCTGCACTGTCGAGCACAATTTCTCTGGCCGCGTCTGGCAGCGTTGGTCGCGGCACAACGATGCTTGGCGCCCCGGGGTCGATGGTCTTCGGACCATGTTGGCCCGCGTCCAAACAGCTTTGGCGGAGGCGCGGGCATGACGAGGGCGCCCGATATCATCCTGTTGGACCCGCACGAAAAGAGCATTCGCTCCCTGCTGTCGCATGGGGCCGGATCGGAGCGTTCAGCCTATATGCTCTTCGGCGTCGCCGAAATCGAGAAGGATCCGTGGACTCAGGCTCAGCGCACGCGGCTTGTCTCGCACCAGTTCAAGGCTGTTGATGATGACGAACTTGTTTCGGCATCCGGCCGACACGTTACTTGGCAAACAGACGGGTTCATGCATCTGCTGACCACGGCCAAAACGGAAGGCCTTGTGCCGGCCCTGGTGCATACCCACCCTGTGGGCGAAGCTAGGTTTTCGGAACAAGACGATCGCAACGAAGCCGAGCTTGCCCGCACCGCGCTTTTGAAAGGCGTTCCCGGGCTGATCAGCGTTGTCATGGCCGGAAATGGTGACCTTGCTGCACGTATCTGGACCCAGAAGGATAGGGCAGTCGATATCGGCCGAATTCTACATTCCGGCCCGCGCCTTCGCATCTCCGGCCTCCAGGGTGCGCCCGAACCCTTCCTGGATCGACAAATTCGTCTCTTCGGTGAACAGGCATCGCTGCAGATTTCGGGATTTCGCTGCGGAGTCGCGGGCGGAGGGGCTACCGGGAGTGCTCTCTTGCCCATGCTTCTACGCCTCGGGGTCAAGGAGGCGGTCCAATTTGACCGGGACATCGTCGACGAGACCAATCTCAACCGGCTGCATGGAGCGCGGCGCAGTGACGTCGAAGCGGAGATGCCGAAAACCGCGATCCACTCGCGGACCGTCTCTGAAGCGGAGCTCGGCATGACCCTAGCAACCATAGAGGCATGGGCGGGCGAGCCTGCTACCTGGGACGCTCTGAAAGCGTGCGATGTCATCTTCTGCTGTACGGACGATCACGCAGGTCGCATGTTTCTGAACCGCTTCGCGCGTTTTTACGGGATCCCCGTGATAGATGTCGGATTGGCGATGCAGCGCCGATCAGATACCGCCTGTGATCTCTTTGCCCGCGTCTCGACGCTTGTCCCCGGCCATCCATGCTTGCTTTGCGGTGGCTATATCGACGCGCGCCGGGCCCGGGAAGAAGCATTGAAGCGCGCTGATCCTGCAGGCTATGAGAAACTAAGAGCCGAGGCCTATGTCTTGGGCGAGGGCAATCCGTCGCCGGCGGTCGTGACATTCACGACAGAGGCGTCCGCGATGGCGGTAAACGAGTGGCTGGCAGGCATTGCTGGATTTGCTGGGCAAGGCGGGATGTTGCCGACACGGATGCGACGGTTTCACGCGCGAGACGAACGCAGACCCCTCGTTGTCTCCCGAGGTGATTGTTCCTGCTGCGCTTTGCCCGAGACCTTGGGGCGGGCTGACATGAAACCGTTTCTGGACTCGGTAATCTAAGTTGAAACACGTTTTCGCTCGATGTCTGCACCTTCTGCGCCTGCTTCCGTTCGACTTCCTGACAGAGCGTCGCGCCTCCTTACCAACTCAATCCTCTCTCACGGATGGAAAGCTTGCCCTGGTTCAAAGCGGTGACGTCAAGAAATGGGCCTGCCTCAGATGTCCGGGCGGCTGTGGCGAAGTTATCAACCTTTCGCTGAACCCAAACCAGCGTCCCCGTTGGACCATCTCTGAAGATTTCTGGACGCGTCCCTCGGTCCACCCGTCCGTGCATCAGAAAAATGAGTGCGGGTGCCATTTCTGGATCGAGCAAGGACAGGTACACTGGTGCAAAGGCGGTCGTCCTCGGACAGGACACAGATCCGAGGACAGCGTTACGCGCAAATCGTGAAAATAGATTTAGAGGTGAAAATCTACTCCCGCCATTCGCGCGCGGCGCGATCACGTTTCAACTGAAATGTCAGCTATCCCTTGTTCCGGATCATTTGCTACTTGGTTCGGCGCGGCGAGTAAGAATGTCTGCTTCACTAACTTTCTGCGCCTGCCATGCTGCATCACTGTCAGTCCGCTTTCCGCCCAAAGCGGACGTACCAGGGCATGTGAACCTGATAGGCGTCAGACGGCCATCGAACCCGGCGTTTTTCCTGCCTCGACAGCCTCGACGAACCAAGTAGGCCTCCGCCCGTGTCCCGACCAAGTGACATCAGGGTTTTCTGGTTGCCTGTACTTCGGCCCAACTGCTGAAGAGCTTTTCCGTTTTTTCTTGACGCTAATCAGGTCGGACAAACTGAACCCAAGTTCCTGTGCTTTGGTTTCCAAGGCCATCATGGCTTCTTGTTTTCTCCGCTCGGAGAACTCCTTAATCGCTTTTTGAACATCCTTTTGAAGGCTTGTGAGTTCGGCAAGGCTCATGGTCATCAGATCAATCGATGTCATTAGCGTTATCCCCAGAATGTCTGGTGCCACCGTAGTGGGACCTGAGTGAGAAACAAGCCGAAAGCGTAGTAGCCGTAGCAGGTTGGACTGGACTTCAAGGGCCAGCAGAGCGTTGGTCGGATCCATGCCTGGCGCCGTCCGGGCTCAGCTCGGTACCGGGGCCGGCAATCCGCCCGCCCGGATGAACCGGAGCCGAACATGACCAAAGCCAAGACAACAACGGTACGCCCAGCCTTGACGCAAACCGCGGATTCTAACCCGAGTTTTGCTACCCCGACGAAGGCATCCAGAAAGCAGACAAATCCGACGGGCGCTAAACCTATCCCCCGACCAGGCCAAGTGAATACGGCTGCGATCACGACGCCCCCAGATGAGCCCGCAAAAGCCATACCTCAGCCTCGCCAGACAAAGGCTGCGCTACTGCGAGCCCGTCTGGCGGAGCCCGGCGGTGTGTCGCTCGCCGCTTTGATGGCCGCTACCGGCTGGCAGGCGCACACAGTGCGCGCAGCCCTCAGCGGGCTGCGGAAATCCGGGATGACCCTCACCCGACGGCGCGAAGGTGAGGACACAATCTATGCGAGTGTTCCAGAGGGCTCAGCGGTGACGGACGCCCCCAACGATCGAGCGAGAGAGAATAGTGATCCGACTTCTATCCCACCGGTCCTTGGCGAAGCCGCAACCGATACCGTGGCCGAGGACGCCCCGGCGAACGAGGTCGGCGCATGACCACCCTCCGTGATCTTGATGTACTGGACCGTCCGGGCCTGGCTGCGCTCTGGTCAGAACTCATCGGCGGCGCCGTCCCCGCCAAGATGAGCCAGCTAATGCAGCGCCGCTTCTTGGCCTTTGAGTTGCAAGCAAAGGTGAGGGATGGCTTACCAGCCGCCCATTGCGCCCGGCTCGACCGCATCGCAGCGGGCGAAGAGCGGAAGCCCTCGCCGACGCTCCAATCCGGAGCGCGGCTCTTGCGGGAGTGGAACGGCGTCACCCACGTCGTCGACGTCCTGCCCGATGGCTTTCTTTGGAATGGCCAGCGCCATGGCTCGCTCTCGGCCATCGCCCGCGCCATCACCGGAGCGCGCTGGTCCGGGCCGCGGTTCTTTGGCCTGACAGGTGCAACGGAGGCAAAGGGTGCTCGGCCTTCGACCGGGAAGCCAAAGACGTCAGGCGGGCAGCGCCGGGATCGGGCAGCATGACGCAAAAACCTGTCATCCGCTGCGCGATCTACACCCGCAAGTCCAGCGATGAAGGTCTGGATCAGGCCTTCAACTCGCTCGACGCCCAACACGAAGCCTGTGCCGCCTATGTCGCAAGCCAGCGGCACGAGGGCTGGAAGCTCGTGGCCGACCGCTTCGATGATGGCGGGCTCTCGGGGGGGACGCTCGACCGTCCCGCGCTGCAGCGTCTCCTCGCCGAGATCGATGCCGGGCGCATCGGTATGGTCGTGGTCTACAAGATCGACCGGCTGACCCGATCGCTCGCCGACTTTGGTCGGCTGGTTGAGCGCCTTGATGCGAAGGGCTGCTCCTTCGTCTCGGTGACCCAGGCCTTCAACACCGCCACCTCGATGGGGCGACTGACGCTGAACGTGCTTCTGTCCTTCGCCCAGTTCGAGCGCGAGGTCACTGCCGAGCGGATCCGCGACAAGATTGCCGCCTCGAAGAAGAAGGGCCTCTGGATGGGTGGCTCCCTGCCCTTGGGCTATGACCGTCATCCCGATCCGCAGCGCCGCGAACTGGTGGTCAATTCCGTTGAGGCAGAGGTGATCGGCACGCTCTTCCGCCTCTACGCGGATCTCGGCAACCTGCGGCTGGTTGAGATGGAGGCCGCGCGCCTTGGGCTACGATCGAAAGCGGAAGTCTCCGCAACGGGGCGGACCCGCGGTGGATCGCGCTTCACCCGTGGACAGCTGCACTACCTTTTGACCAATCCCGTCTACATCGGCCGCATCCGGCACAAGGACCTGTCCTACCCCGGCCAGCACCCGGCGATCATCGATGCCGCGCTTTGGGACTCTGTGCAAGCCAAGCACCTCGCCGCCAAAGCCCGGCCACGCGGGCGGAGTGTCACGGCCACCGAAGCGCGGATGCTGACCGGCAAGCTGCGCGACGAGACCGGCGATCCGCTGACGCCCACACACACCCAGCGGCGCGGTCGGCGCTTTGCCTATTATGTCTCGCATCGGCTGATCTCGGGCGGCACCGATCCCTCGGGCTGGCGCCTGCCCGCCGAGGGACTGGAGAACAGCCTTCGGCAGATCGTCGTGGGGCATCTCCGCAAGGCGGCGGAGGGGCAGTTTCTGCTGACACGGCCTGAGGCCACGGGGGCCGCAGCACTGGCTGAGCGGGCGGTGGCCCTTGCGCATCAGATCGAAACCGACCTCGGTGCAGTCGGCAAGATCATCGCGGCGGGCACCTTGGGCAAGGGTCACCTCACCCTCAAGCTCGATCCGGTTGCGATCGCCACGGCGCTGGACGTGCCAGCAGACGCGCTATCCGACCGGCTGCTTACCATCGCCAGGCCCTTCGACCTGCGCCGCCGCGGAGTCGAGACCCGGATCATCGCCGGCGAGATGATCCCGGCGCCAGACCCAGTCCTGCAACGCACCCTCGCCGAGGCGCACCTCTGGGCGGGTTTAATACGCAACGGCACGCCCCTTATCGACGTCGCCCGCAAGACCGGACAGTCCGAACCCTACATCCGCAACCGGATTGTCCTCGCCTTCCTCGCCCCAAAGATCCAGGCAGCGATCCTGGATGGAAAGCAGCCGCCCGATCTCTCCCTAGCCAAGCTGCTGCGCGAGGGCATCCCAGTAGACTGGGACGAGCAGCAAAAACTGCTCGGCGTCGCGTGACATAGGCGATGTGGTAGCCACTCTGCACAGCTTAGACCTGCCTCGATCATCGCCGATGCTTTGATCTAAAACCTCCCTGTTCTTCTCAAATCTTTCCCTGTTCGGTGGCATTTTTTCCCTGATTTGAAGATTGAAATTCCTTGTTCCTGGGGAGCAGGGAAATTGCCCTTAACCTACGGAAAAGGCGTTAGTATTCAGGATTCAAAGGGGCCGATCTGCGCTCGCAGAGATTGAAATTCCCTGATCTTTCCCTGTTTCCGGCGAGGCGAGCAAACCGAACGACGCGCGCAGCCCCCGGAGACGCGAGGCGCAAAAGGGGCCACCAGGGGCAAGGGAAGGCGTCTCCGTCGTGGCGACGCCGGCGTAACCCCCGGAAACACGGCGGAAATTCCCGACGGAAAGTTCAGAGACCAAAAAACAAGGGGTTGGTGGCGGAGGAGGTGGGATTTGAACCCACGGTAGAGTTTCCCCTACGTCGGTTTTCAAGACCGGTGCGTTAAACCACTCCGCCACTCCTCCGACCCTTGCGCAATATCGGGCACAGTGTGATTCTGAAAGGGCACGCGTGGGGCGAAATCCGCTGATCGTGAAGGGGGGGGACCGCCTGCGGCCTTCCCTCCGGGGCGACAAGCCGATATGATATTGCGAAAGCAGGCGTGTCTGACAGGGACAAGGGCGGTCACATCCCGGGCAAAGCCCACCCGGTCAGGCGGAAACAGCATCAAGCGCAACGTTCAGATTGCGCAGCATTGAGGGCGGAAGATGGCACAGGCAGCACTTCGTCACATCGTTCTTGGTCTGGCGACCTCCGGTCTTTTGATGGGATGTGTCCAGGGCAATGAGACGACCACAACCGCAGCGCCGGGCGCTTCGGCTGCGGTTCGGACCACGGCCACGGGCGACATTGAAGCACCCGAGGTGTTTCAGGCCACCGACAGCGCGCTTTGGGATGGACGTCCCTCGCTTGGCGGCATCTGGGTTGCCGCCCCCGATGTGCAAGACCCCGAACGGGTGGTGATGTTCAACCCCGCCACCGGCAAGTCGGTGCAGGGTGCCCTCTTCCGGCGTGAGCGGGACAATCCCGGTCCGCGCCTGCAGATCTCATCCGACGCGGCCGAAGCGCTGGGAATCCTCGCGGGCCAGCCGGTGGAAATCCGCGTGACCGCCTTGCGCCGGGCCGAACCGGAACCCGCGCCAGAGGTCGTGCCGCCCGCCGCCGACACAGCGCTGGCCGCGGCCGAAGGAACGGAAACGGGCGAAGGCGCCGCCGCCCCGGCCGAGGATGGTGATGCCGCAGCAACGGCAGCGGCGGCCACTGCCGCACTTGCCGCGACTGGTGCCGCAGCAGCCGATGCCGCTGGAACCGCCATCGATGCGGCCCCGGATGCCACCCCGGACACCGCTGTGGCCGAACCGCCGAAACGCAAGACCTGGAAGGAACGCCGCGCCGAGGCGAAAGCCGCGCGTGAGGCGAAGAAGGCCGCCGCTGCAGCCGCCGCCGCTGGCGTGGCAACCGAAGCAGCCGCCCCGGACGCGACTGAGGTTCCCGCCACCGCTGAAGGCGTCGCCGTCGATGCCGTCGCCGTCACCGCGCTGGACGCCCCGCCCGCCGCCGCCACGGACGGCGCTGCCACCGATGCGGCGGCAGCCGCCGACCCAGCCGCACAGCCTGCCGCCGAGGCAGTGGTCGAACCGCCGAAAACCCGCCGCCAGCGCCGCGCCGAAGAGGCCGCCGCCGCAGCCGCAGCCGCCCCCCCGGCCGAAGCCGCGCCCCCCGTGGCAGCCGCTGGCCGCCTGATCCAGGTCGCCTCCTTCGCCAAGGAAGCGAACGCCAACCGTGCCGTCGAAGCACTGGCCAAAGTCGGCGTCACCGGCCAGGCCCGCAAGACCGACACCAACGGCAAGGTCGTCTGGAGCGTCGTCACCACCGGTGATGTGGCGCAACTGGAGGCCATCAAGGGCTTCGGCTTTGCCGATGCCTTCTTCCTGCAATGACCCCGTCCTGATCCCCAGCACAAAGTCCGCCCATGCTCCGCATCCTTCTCGCCTGTCTCGCCCTCTTCTGCGCCGCCCTGCCCGTCCGTGCCTTTGACACGCAGGCCACGGCGGCCTGGGTCTATGACATGTCGACAGGCACCGTCCTGATGGATCACAACGCCGACGCGCCGGTCCCCCCGGCCTCGATGTCCAAGCTGATGACCATCAACATGCTGTTCGAAGCCCTGCGCGACGGTCGCGTCACGATGGAGACGGAGTTCGCCGTCTCCGCCCGGGCCAAGGCGATGGGCGGCTCGACCATGTTCCTGCAGGAAACGGACCGCCCCACCGTCAGCGACCTGATCCATGGCATGATCATCAACTCTGGCAACGATGCCTGCGTGGTCGTCGCCGAGGGCCTTGCCGGGACGGAAGAGGCGTTCTCGGCCCAGATGACCGAACGCGGCCGCGCCCTTGGGATGACCGCCTCGACCTTCGCCAACTCCTCCGGCTGGCCGGACCCCAACCACCGCATGTCGATGCGCGATCTTGGCATCCTGGCCCAGCACCTGATCGAGGATTTCCCCGAATACTACCCGATCTTCGCCGAGACGGAGTTCAACTACAAAGACCGCGCCCCCGCCAACGCCCGCAACCGCAACCCGTTGCTGGAGCTTGGCGTCGGGGCTGACGGCCTCAAGACCGGCCACACGCAAGAGGCAGGTTACGGCCTTGTCGGCAGCGCCAAACAGGGTGACCGCCGGGTGATCTTCGCGATCACCGGCCTGCCCAGCGAACAGGCCCGGGCCGAGGAATCCGAACGCATCGTCGCCTGGGCCTTCCGGCAGTTTTCCGAAAAGACCGTCGCCAAAACCGGAGTGCGCGTGGCCGAGGCCGAGGTGCATCTGGGCAATGCAGATACCGTGGGCCTCGTCCCCGCCGAAGACGTGCGCCTTCTGGTCCCCGCCCTTGTGCAAGACAGCATGACGGCTGAGGTGGTCTACAACGGCCCCCTCACCGCGCCCATCACCGCAGGCACCCCGGTGGCCGAACTGATCGTTCACGTCCCCGACCTGCCCGACCGCCGCTTCCCGCTGGTGGCCGAAGCGGATGTAGGCACCGCCGGTTTCCTGCGCCGCCTGACCGTCGCGGCCCGGTCACTTTACGGCCAGTATGTCGGGTCACCGGCCAGCTGAATGGCAAACCCTGACGCCAACTCTGGGCTTTTCCTCAGCTTCGAAGGCATTGACGGCTCTGGCAAATCCACCCAAGCCCGCAGGCTGGCCGAAACCCTTCGGCAGCACGGCCATACCGTCACCCTGACCCGCGAACCCGGCGGCAGCCCGGGGGCCGAGGAAATCCGCCGCCTTGTCCTGGAAGGCGCCACCGACCGCTGGTCGGCCGAGACGGAGATCCTTCTCTTCACCGCCGCCCGCCGCGACCATCTGGAAAAGACCATCCGCCCGGCTTTGGCGCGGGGTGAGATCGTCATTACCGACCGCTTCGCCGACAGCACCCGTGTCTTTCAGGGCCTGACCCGTGGCGACCTCACCGCCACCGTCGACCGCCTGCATGACCTGATGATCGGGGTTGAGCCTGACCTGACCCTCCTCTTCGACCTTGATCCCGCAATCGGCCTTTCCCGCGCCAACGCCCGCGCCGGGGCCGAACTGCGGTTTGAGGATATGGGCCTCGCCTTCCAGACCAAAGCCCGCGCCGGGTTTCTCGGTCTCGCCAAGGCCCACCCCCGCTTTCGCGTGATCGACGCCGACGCCGACCCTGACACCGTGGCCGCACGGGTTTGGGCCACCGTAGCCGAACGCCTCGGGGCCAGCCTCAGCAAGGCCTGAAGCCGAACGGCCCGATCTGGCCCGCGTCCGATGCCTGACCCGGCCCACCTGCGCCTTGCGTCAAAGTGGAGGTCCACCCCATGACCCATGCACTGTTCTTCGACTGCGAATTCCTGACCGCCGAAGGCGCCCCCTCGCGCTTCTGGTGTGGCCCCTATGACCCTGATCCCGTCGTGGCCCAGATCGGCGTGGTGAAGATCGGCCTCACGCCGGACTTTCCCCTTCTCGACACCCTCCGCCTCCACGTCCTGCCGCAGGATCGCCAAGGGCAGCGGGTGCCACTTGACCCGTTCTTCACCAGGCTGACCGGGATCACCGAGGCAACGATTGACCGCGATGCCCTGCCGCTGGCCCAAGCCCTCGACCGGGTAAGGGTCTTCGCAGCGGGGCAGCGCCTGTGGTCCTGGGGCAAGGATGAATTCAACATGGTAGCCATCAGTTGCTACATGCAGGGCCTGACACCCCCCTTGCCCGCGACGCAGTTCAGCAATGCCTGCACCCTTCTTCTGCGGGCGGGCATGCCCTACAACGACCTCAAACGCACCCGCAGCAACCAGTTGGCCGACCATTTCCAGATCACCCACCCGCCCCTGCGCGGGCATGACGCGCTGGATGACGCGCTGTCGGTCGCCTATGTCTTGCAGGCCTTGCTGCGGCAGGGAAAGCTTTCCCCATATGACCTGACCACCCCATCCAACCTGGCATGAGGGACGGCCCGCCAGCATCCTGACCATCTGCGGCCAGCAGTGGGCAACGCCAATCCTAAGCCTGTTACCAGCGGTCGCTTCGCCCCCATCCGCCCGAAGAAACTCCGATTCGCCAGGAATGGTTAACAACCTTTCCGGGTAGGCGCGCGTCTATACCAAAGGAAGACGGAAGGAAGACGCAATTCCACCCCGAATTCAGCCCGGCATTCCCGCTATTAACGCAACGCCCCCAACCCCTTGCGCCACGTTTCTCACCCAACACCTGTCCCAAGCCAAAACACCCCCTTCACCCCGCCTTAACCACGCCCACCCCTTCCCCCCGCCCCCCTGCCCGTGCAATCTGCCGGGCATGGCCACGACCGATCCCCTGCCCGAACCTGACCGTCTTGAAGGCGCCCCGCACCCGCGGGAAACCGGCACGCTTTTCGGTCACGCCGATCAAGAGACCGCCTTTCTGCAGGCCTTCACCTCCGGCCGCCTGCACCACGCCTGGATGCTGACCGGCCCGAAAGGCGTGGGCAAAGCCACCCTAGCCTGGCGGCTGGCCCGGTTCCTTCTGGCCACGCCCGACGATGACGGCGGCATGTTCGCGGCCCCCCCGCCCACAACCCTCGACGTGGGCCCTGAAAACCCCGTCGCCCGCCGGATGCTGCAACTGGCCGAGCCGCGGAATTTCCTTCTTCGCCGGGCGGCGAATGACAAGGAAACCGCACTGGCACAGGTCATCTCGGTGGATGAGTTGCGGCGGATGAAATCCTTTTTCACCCTCTCCGCCGCCGATGGTGGCCGCCGCACCGCGATCATTGATTCCCTTGATGAAATGAACACCGCTTCGGCCAACGCGCTGCTGAAACTGCTGGAAGAACCCCCGGCGAACGTTACCCTTTTCCTCATCGCGCACCAACCCGCGCGCCTGCTGCCCACCATCCGCTCCCGCTGCCGCGAGCTGCGGCTGACACCCCTCGGCCCCCAGGACCTTGCCGATGCGCTGACGCAAGCCGGGGGTGAAGTCGCCCCCGAAGACCGCGCCGCCTTGGCCGAACTGTCCGCAGGGTCGGTGGGTGAGGCGTTTCGCCTGACCAATCTAGACGGGCTGAAGCTTTACGCAGCCCTCACCCGCCTCTTCACCACCCTTCCCCGGCTGGACCGGCCCCAGGCGCTTGCCATGGCCGAACTCGCCGCCGGCAAAGGCCAGGCCGAGACCTTTGACCTGCTCGTCACCCTGATCGACCTCTTCCTCGCCCGCCTTGCCCGCCATGGTGCCACCGGCCAAGCGGTGCCTGAGGCCGCCAAGGGCGAAGCCTCCCTCCTCGCCCGCCTCTCCCCCCACCCCGACGCCGCCCGCGCCTGGGCGGATCTTGCCCAGACGCTGTCATCGCGGGCGCGGCGTGGCAAGGCGGTCAACCTTGACCCTGCCGCCCTTCTGATGGATATGCTTCTGAAGGTCGATGAGACGGCGGGTTCCCTCGCCCTGAGGTAGCCCGAGCCGTGTCCCAAATCCTCCCCTTGCCCGATCTGGTCGACAGTCACTGCCACCTTGATTTCCCTGACCTTTTGGCCGACCGGGATCAGATTCTGGCCCGCGCCGCCGCCGCAGGCGTCAACCGGTTGGTCACGATCTGCACCCGCCTGAAGAACGAACCCGCCGTCCGCGCCATCGCCGAGGCGCACCCCCAAGTGTTCTACGCCGCCGGCACCCACCCGATGCACGCCGCTGACGAACCTCTTGCCAGCTTGGAAGAACTGGTGGCCCTCGCCCGCCATCCGCGGTGTGTCGGCATCGGTGAGACGGGGCTCGACTACCACTACACCGCGGAAAGCAAAGCGATTCAGCACACCTCGCTGCGGGTCCATATCGAGGCCGCGCAGGAAACTGGCCTCCCTCTCATCATCCACGCCCGCGACGCGGATGCGGATATGGAGGCGATCCTGGCCGAAGGCATGGCCCGCCGCCCCTTCGGCTGCGTGATGCACTGCTTTTCCTCCGGCCCCCGTCTGGCCCAGGCGGCACTTGAGATGGGGTTCTACCTGTCCATCTCCGGCATCGCGGCTTTCCCGAAGAGCCAGGAGCTGCGCGACATCTTCGCCAAGGCCCCCCTGGACCGGCTTTTGCTGGAAACCGACAGCCCCTATCTTGCCCCGCCGCCCTATCGCGGCAAGCGGAATGAGCCGGCTTATGTCGCCCATACCGCCCGCGTCATGGCCCCAGTCTTTGGCCTGACTCTGGAGGCATTTGCGGCCCAGACCACCGCCAATTTCGACCGCCTCTTTCCCCGCGCCGCCCGCGCGGCCAAGGCCGCCTGATGGCCCGGCTGACCTTCACCATCCTTGGCTGCGGCTCATCCGGAGGGGTGCCGCGGCTGGGCGGCGACTGGGGGGATTGTGACCCGACCAACCCTAAAAACCGCCGCCGCCGCTGCTCACTCCTGGTGACACGAGAAACAACCAAAGGCGCTACCCGCGTGCTGATCGACACCTCGCCCGACATGCGCGACCAGCTTCTGGATGCGGGGGTCGGCGTGCTTGATGCCGTGGTCTACACCCACAGCCACGCCGACCACATGCACGGCATCGACGACCTGCGCCAGATCGTCTTCAACCTGCGCAGCCGCCTGCCGGTCTGGGCCGATGGCCCGACGCAAGAGGCGCTCTTATCCCGCTTCGGCTATGCCTTCACCCAGCCCGAAGGGTCACCCTACCCGCCGATCCTGGACCTGCATGCCTTGCATGGCCCGGTCACAGTCACTGGCGAAGGTGGCGCGATCACCCTGACCCCCTTCACCGCCGAACACGGCAGCATGGACGCGCTTGGCTTCCGCATCGGCCCCCTCGCCTACCTGCCCGACGCCGTGGCGATCCCCGAAGCCAGCTGGCAGGTGCTGGAGGGCCTCGACTGCTGGATCGTCGATGCGCTGCGCCGCAAGCCGCACCCGACCCATGCCCATCTTGCGATGACGCTGAACTGGATCGCCCGCGCCCGGCCCACCCGCGCGGTGCTGACCAACATGCATGTCGATCTTGACTACGAAACGCTGAAGGCCGAACTGCCGCCCCAGATCGAGCCCGCTTTCGACGGCATGACCGTGACCTATGATAACCTGCCCTGACCCTGTGGCTTGCTCTTATTCCAAATACTCCATGGGGGGATCAGGGGGCGTGACGCCCCCCGGTCCACGCCGGGCATGAGCGCGCTTATCGACGTCATTCTGCCGGTCTTTCTGATCATCGGCTTTGGCTATGCGGCCGCCAAGCGCGGGCTTTTTGGCGAAAGTGCTGTCGACGGGGTGATGCGCTATGCGCAGAACTTTGCGGCACCCTGCCTGCTTTTCCGGTCCATCGCTGGGCTGGACCTTGGGCATGCCTACGATCCGGCCTTGATGCTGTCCTTCTACATCGCGGCCTTTGTCAGCTTTGGCGTCGGCATGACCGGGGCGCTTCTCATCTTCAAGCGCCCGCTGACCGATGCTGTCGCCATCGGCTTTGCCTGCCTCTTCTCCAACTCGCTGCTGCTGGGCCTGCCGATCACCGAGCGTGCCTTTGGCACGGCGGCCTTGACCGGCAACTATGCGATCATCTCGATCCACGCGCCGCTCTTCTATGGCTTTGGCATCGCGATGATGGAATGGGCCAGGGCGCGGGGCCAGGGTGTGTCGCTGGGGGCGCTTGGGATCAAGATCGGGCGGGCGATCGGGTCGCAGCCTTTGGTCATCGGGATTGCTCTTGGCTTTGCCGTCAACCTGGCCGGCTTTGGGCTTTACGCGCCGCTTTCGGCGGCGGTCGACATGGTCGCGGGGACTGCGATCCCGACCGCGCTTTTCGGCTTGGGCGGGGTTCTGGTCCGCTACAGGACCGAAGGCGACCGGGCGACGATTGCGATGATCTGCGGCTGCGCGCTGGTCTTGCACCCCGCGCTGACCTGGGGGCTGGGGCACTATGTCTTTGACCTGGACCGGGACGGAATGCGGTCGGCGGTGGTGACCGCTGCCATGGCGCCGGGGGTCAATGCCTACATGTTTGCCCACCTTTACGGGGTGGCGAAGCGGGTCAATGCTTCGGCTGTGCTGGTGGCGACCGCGCTGTCGATCTTCACGGTCTGGGGCTGGCTGCAGGTCTTGCCGTAGGGGATGTCCCGGGCAGGGACACCCCCCTCGTGCAAGCAATATCAACGGCTTGGCCGCGCGTTTTCAGGAAGCGTTAACTTTCAGCGCCCCGTCACGCCGCGCAGGCGGTCTGACCGGCGGCGCAGCAGTTCAACCGTGGTCAGAAGCGCAATGGAGATCACCACCAGGATCGTCGCCACGGCCAGGATTGCCGGGCTGATCTGTTCGCGGATGCCGTTCCACATCTGGCGCGGGATGGTCTGCTGTTCCGGGCCGGCGATGAAGAGAACCGCCACCACCTCATCAAACGAGGTGACGAAGGCGAACAAGGCCCCCGACACCACGCCCGGCAGGATCAAGGGCATCACCACCTTGAAGAACACCGTGCGCGGGTTGGCCCCAAGGGATTGCGCAGCGCGGATCAGGGACTGGTCAAACCCCGACAGCGTGGCTGTCACCGTGATGATGACAAAGGGAATCCCCAGTATCGTATGTGCCAAGATCACCCCAAGGTAGGTTGAGGTCAGCCGCCCACATTCGATTCCGATGATCCCGCAGGGGTTGGAGTAGAAAAAGAACATCCCCGTCGCGATGATGATGATCGGCACGATCATTGGGCTGATCAGGATCGCCATGATCGCCCGACGATAAGGCATCTCAGGCCGTGACAGGCCAAGGGCTGCTAGCGTGCCCAAAACGGTGGCGAAGATCGTGGCCCAGAACCCGATGATGAGCGAGTTTTTCGCCGCCTGCACCCAGGTGGCATTGGCCCACATGTCGGCATACCAAGCGCCGTCGCGCGGCACTTCGGGCGCCTGCATCCCGAAGGTCAGCAGGGTGTCATACCAGCGCAGGGAATAGCCGGTCGGGTCCAGCCGGACCATCTTTTCGGTGAAACTGAAGTAAGGCTCCACGTTGAACGACAGCGGAATGACGATCAGGATCGGCGCGATCAGGAAGATGAAGACCAGCGCGCAGATCACCTGATAAGTGCGGTGCCAGAGACGCTCCAACGGGTCGGCATAGGGGGGCAGCGCCATCAGATCACCCGAGTTTCAGGCGGTCGATCCCGACCAGCCGATCATAAAGCCAATAAAGGATCAGGACGCCGACCAAGAGCATCGCCGACAGGGCGGCGGCCATCGACCAGTTCGACCGGTCCATGTGAAAGTCGATGAGGTTCGAGATCAACTGCCCATCCGCCCCACCCACCAGCGCGGGCGTGATGTAGTAGCCGACCGCCAGGATGAAGACGAGGAGCGACCCCGCCGCCACCCCGGGCAGCGTTTGCGGCAGGTAAATCCGGCGGAAGGTCGTCCAGCTGGTGGCCCCAAGGCTGCGCGCGGCGCGGGCGTAAGACGGCGGGATGACCTTCATCACCGAATAAAGCGGCAGGATCATGAAGGGCAGCAGGATATGCGTCATCACGATGATCGTGCCGGTCTGGTTGTTGATCATCCGCAGGCGGCCGTCTTCGGTGATGGCGCCGATCCAGACCAGCAGGTCATTGATCACCCCTTCGCCCTGCAGAAGCGCCATCCAGCTGGTGGTGCGCACCAGAAGCGAGGTCCAGAACGGCAGAAGGACAAGGATCATCAGGAGGTTGGCCTTGGCCATCGGCAGGGTCGCCAAGAGATGCGCCACCGGAAAGGCGATCAGGAGGCACAGCACGGTGATGATAGCCGAAAGGATGAAGGTCTTGACGAACAGAGCGATGTAGATCTGCCGGTTTTCATCCACCCGTTCGATGCTGCCGTCAGCCGTGCGCTGGAAATCGGCCGAAACCAGGTAGAAATCCAGCGTATAGGCGGAAGACGCGGCGCGCATGGCCTGCCACAGGGCGGGGTCGCCCCATTTCGGGTCAACCTCCAGAAGGGCTGCCTTGAAGGGCGGGGTCAGGTTCTTTGCATCCCGGGCTGAGCGGGTGAACAGCGACCGGGTTTCGGGAATCACATAGTTGATGCGGGTTCCCGCCTCACCCGCAAGGCGGTTTGCCTGCATGCTGGCCAGGTCGGCGGCGAGGGCTGCAAAGGCTGCTTCATCAGGTTCGGTGCTGGCCGGATTCTGGGCGAACCAGGCGCCAAGCTGCGGCGCGCTGGCGGAAAAACCGTCGTTGTAGACGGAACGGTGCAGCATCTGCCCGATGGGCAGGATGAAGCTGAAGATGACGAACAACAGGAGCGGCAGCACCAGAAACAGCGCGCGACGCCGGGCGCGCGCCTGGGCCTGCACCAGCGCCTGGGCCAGCGGGCGGCCGTCAGAAGTTGTCAGAAGTGCCACATCGGCCATCTTGCTGTCCGGTCATGAAAGGGCGGCGCGGGGAACGAATGCCCCCCGCGCCAAAGGCATCAGTTGGCGGCAAGCCAGGCGTTGAAACGCTCGTTCAGCTCGGCGTCACGGTCGACCCAGAACTCCGAACCCGATTCCAGCGCGTTGCCCATGTTGGCCGGGTTGGTCGGCAGGTGCGGCGCCATTTCGGTCTTGCCGTCGTTGAAGATCAGCGGCTCGGTCAGCGAGGATTTGCGGGCCGGGCCGTAGCTGATCCACTGGGCCTGCTGGCGCAGACCTTCGGTCGAGGTGGCGTAGGCGATGAACTGCAGCGCTTCTTCCTTGTTCGGCGCGCCTTTCGGAATCGCATACATTTCGTTTTCGTAGATCTGCCCATCCCAGACGATCTGGAAGGGTTTGCCCTCGGCCACGGCGGCGTTGAAGATCCGGCCGTTGTAGGCTGTGGACATCACCACTTCGCCATCGGCGAGGAGTTGCGGCGGCTGGGCGCCAGCTTCCCACCAGACGATATCAGCCTTGATGGTATCCAGCTTGGCAAACGCCCGGTCAACGCCTTCGGGGGTGGAGAGGGTGGCATAAACCTCAGACGCAGGCACGCCGTCCGCCATCAGCGCGAATTCGAGGACGGCCTTGGCACCCTTGCGAACGCCGCGCTTGCCGGGGAACTTGGTGGTGTCGAAGAAATCGGCGGCGGTCGTGGGGACATCACCGGTGAACTTGGTGGTGTCATAGGCGTAGACCGTGGCCCAGATGTCGGTCGACACGGCGCATTCGGTCACGGCGCCGGGCAGGAAGTCATCCATCGCCGCGGTGCCATCGGCGCCGGGGGGCAGGATTGCCGGGTCGATCACCTCAAGCACGCCTTCGTCGCAAAGGCGGATTGCGTCGGCGTATTCAAGGCTGGCGACGTCGATGGTGACGTTGTTCGCCTCGACCATCGCCTTGATCGGGGTGGCCGGGTTGTCGCTGTCGACCATGACGGTCGCAATGCCGGTTGCGGCGGTGAAGGGCTTCAGGTGGCCTTCGGTCTGGGCCGCGCCGTACGCGCCGCCCCAGGACATCACCGTCACATCGGCCTGGGCCGCGACGGCAAAGCCCGCAAGGGCGGTGGAAAGGATGAGGGTCTTCTTCATTGGCAGTCTCCCTGGTTGGTTTTTTGTGGTCTTGGGTAGAGGGCCTGACGGTCCCGGGGTCCGGGCGTCAGGGGTCAAGCGCGCGGGCATCCTGCGGGTGCCAGCCGACCTTGATCTTCTGGCCGGGGGTCAGTTTGGTCTGCCCCAGCGTGTTGCGCATCTTCATCACGAAATCGTCCACCCCCGCCACGCGCAGGACAGCGCGCAGGATATCGCCCATGTAGATGATCTCCACCACCTCGGCATCGATCGTGTGGGCGCCAGGGGGCATCATCTCGGGCTTGAACTCCACCCGTTCGGGGCGGATGGAGACGAGCGTTTGCTGGCCCTTTTCCTTGATGTTCACCGCCGTCGCGTCGATCACTTCCCCGGTGCGCAGGCGGACAAGGGCTTTGTCGCCCGACAGCTCTTCAATGGTGCCGAGGAGCTTGTTGTTCTCACCGATGAAGCCCGCGACGAAGCTGTTGTCTGGGCGTTCATACAGGTCGGCGGGCGGGGCAAGCTGCTGGATGCGGCCATCGTTGAAGACGGCGACGCGGTCGGACATGGTCAGCGCCTCGCCCTGGTCGTGGGTCACATAGACCACGGTGATGCCAAGGCTGTCGTGCAGGTGTTTGATTTCAAACTGCATATGTTCACGCAGCTGCTTGTCCAGCGCGCCAAGCGGTTCGTCCATCAAGACCAGTGCGGGATCAAAGACCAGCGCCCGGGCCAAAGCGATACGCTGCTGCTGGCCGCCCGAAAGCTGCGCCGGGCGGCGGCTGATGAACGCGCCCATCTGCACCATGTCGAGCGCGCGCTTGATCTTCGCCTCGCGGTCAGATTTCGACATGCCGCGCACTTCCAGCGGGAAGGACAGATTTTCCCCCACTGTCATGTGCGGGAAAAGCGCGTAGTTCTGGAACACCATCCCGATGCCGCGCTTGTGCGGCGGGACTTGGTTGATCGGCCGCCCATCCAGCCGGATTTCTCCGCTGGTCGCCGTCTCGAACCCCGCCAGCATCATCAGGCAGGTGGTCTTGCCCGACCCCGAGGGGCCAAGCATGGTCAGAAACTCACCCTTGGCGATGGTCAAGTTGAGGTCTTTCACGACAAGGCTGACCCCGTCGTAGCTTTTCTGCACGTGTTCAAATACGACGAAGGCGTCGCTGCGGGGCTCTGACGTCACCCGTGTCTCCCTGAAATCATGGACGCTTTGCGCCTTCTTTTGTGACTTGGACTAAAGCGAAACCGGACCTGCAATGCAACGCAGAAATCCGAAAATGCCCGCCGACTGCCCAACTGCGGGAAAAACGGGCAGAATGGGCCGGGTCAGCCGGTCATTTGCACCGCTTTACGACGCCCATCGGGAAAAAGGCCAAGACCGAAGGACCGGCAAACCTGCGGGGCGAAAGACAAAGGACGCGGGCCTTGCGGCGCCGCGTCCTGTGTGGGTGTCTCGAAAGACATGTCCGGCAGGGCCTGGTGCGGATGAAAAGACTCGAACTTTCACTCCGGTTAAGGAACAGCGACCTCAACGCTGCGCGTCTACCAATTCCGCCACATCCGCGCACTGGCCCTGCCTTGGACGCCCGCTTACTAGCCGCTGGCGCGGGCGATGAAAAGGGGGATTTTCAGCTTTCGCGCGGAAGGAAAGGTCTGGCCTGGGGCGGGCGCAATGACGGCGGCAGTGGTTGCAATCGGTGCGGTCTTTGGCGCATGTCTGGCACCGGATGCAGAAACGGGGTATCAGCATGGTGGACTGGCAGACCTTGCCCGGGCTTTCGCCCTACCCCGAAACGCTGGCCGCGATGGAGGCCCATGTCGCCGCGATGAACGAGGGCCGCGCGGGCGAAGCGATCTGGCTTTTGGAACACCCGCCGCTTTACACGGCAGGCACTTCGGCCAAACCGGGTGATCTGGTGCAGCCTGACCGCTTCCCGGTCTATCCGGTCGGCCGCGGCGGGCAATACACCTATCACGGCCCCGGTCAGCGGGTGATCTACTGCATGCTGGACGTGAAGGCGCGCGGCGGTGACGTGCGCTGCTTTGTGCGCGATCTGGAACGCTGGGTCATCAACACGCTGGCCGAATTCAACGTGACCGGCGAAATCCGCGATGGTCGGGTGGGCGTCTGGGTGCAGCGCCCCGACCGCCCTGCCCCGGATGGCACACCGGGCGAAGACAAGATCGCCGCCATCGGCATCAAGCTGCGCCGATGGGTCAGCTTTCACGGCATTTCGATCAACGTCGAACCCGACCTGTCGCATTTTGACGGAATCGTCCCTTGCGGCATCCGCGACCATGGGGTGACCAGCCTGGTCGATCTTGGCCTGCCGGTCACGATGGCCGATCTTGACGCCGCGCTGATGGCCACCTTCGAAGGCGCTTTCCTGCGGACTTGCAGCTAGGCAGCCGGTCCCCCCTGCCGCCTTTGCTATCGGATGACGCGGGGTCGCGCGGCAGATGCGACCATGTTGCTATTGCATATCATGCCCCCCCTATCCCATGTTCCCCCTTGTGAGAGCGCCCCCTTGGCGCCTCGTGACATATGAGGACATCATGACGAAGTTCATCCTTCTGGCTGCCACCGTCTCGGCTTTTGGCGCGGCCTTCGCCGCACCCGCCCTTGCCGCTGATCCGGTCGCGGGCGAGGAGGCGTTCCGCAACTGCAAGGCCTGCCATTCGGTGATTGCCCCTGACGGGACCGAGATCCAGAAAGGTGGCCGCACCGGCCCGAACCTGTACGGCATCATCGGGCGCGGCGTCGCGGCGGACCCCGACTACAGCTATGGCGATTCCATCGCCGCCCTTGGGGCGACGGGTGCGGTCTGGGATACGGCCAGCTTTGCCGCCTATGTGGCCAACCCGGCCGCTTTCCTGCAATCGGCCCTTGGCGATGAAAGCGCAAAGTCGAAGATGTCCTACAAGCTTGCCGCCGGGGGCGAGGACGTGGCCGCCTACCTGCAGTCCGTCTCGCAATAGGCCTTCCGCACTTTCTTGTGCGCGTGCGGCGCGCCCCGGCGATCGGGGCGCGTCGTGTCAATTCTGCCCTCCCCCCCGGGTTTTGAACCACCCGCAGATTTCTGCCCCCTGCGGCAAAGTCAGACATTGCGACCCGCCCCAGCCACGGGTAGAACCGGGTCAGGGAACCGGATGGCCTGCCAAACAGGCCACCATCGCACAAAGACAAGACCAAAGCGGGAGACTGCCCATGGCAGACGCAGCCATTCATGGCCATGACCATCAAAGACCAGGGTTTTTCATCCGCTGGTTCATGTCGACGAACCACAAGGACATCGGGATTCTCTACCTCTTCGCAGGGGGGATCGTCGGTCTGATCTCGGTAATCTTCACCGTCTACATGCGGATGGAGTTGATGGAGCCTCAGGTGCAGTACATGTGCCAGGAAGGTCTGCGCCTTGTGGCAGATGCCTCGGCGACCTGTACCCCGAACGGCCATATCTGGAACGTGACCGTTACGGCCCACGGCATCCTGATGATGTTCTTCGTCGTCATTCCCGCGCTGTTCGGCGGCTTCGGCAACTACTTCATGCCGCTGCAGATCGGCGCGCCGGACATGGCGTTCCCGCGGATGAACAACTTGTCGTTCTGGCTGTTCATTGCCGGCACCTCGCTGGCGGTGGCGTCGCTGTTTGCCCCGGGCGGCGGCGGTGACCTTGGCACTGGTGCGGGCGTGGGCTGGGTGCTTTACCCGCCGCTGTCGACCACGGCCGAGGGCGGCTATGCGATGGACCTTGCGATCTTCGCGGTCCACCTCTCGGGCGCCTCGTCGATCCTGGGCGCGATCAACATGATCACGACCTTCCTGAACATGCGCGCGCCGGGCATGACCATGCACAAGGTGCCCTTGTTCGCCTGGTCGATCTTCATCACCGCCTGGCTGGTCCTGCTGGCGCTGCCGGTGCTGGCTGGCGCGATCACCATGCTTCTGACCGACCGCAACTTCGGCACGACCTTCTTCTCGCCTTCCGGCGGCGGTGACCCGGTCCTTTACCAGCACATCCTGTGGTTCTTCGGCCATCCGGAAGTGTACATCATCATCCTTCCGGCCTTCGGGATCATCAGCCAGGTCATCGCGACCTTCTCGAAAAAGCCGATCTTCGGCTATCTGCCGATGGTCTACGCGATGGTGTCGATCGGCGTGCTCGGCTTCGTCGTCTGGGCGCACCACATGTATACGGCGGGCATGAGCCTGACGCAGCAAAGCTACTTCATGCTGGCGACCATGGTCATCGCGGTGCCGACCGGCATCAAGGTGTTCAGCTGGATCGCCACGATGTGGGGCGGGTCGGTGGAGTTCAAGACGCCGATGCTGTGGGCCTTCGGGTTCCTGTTCCTCTTCACCGTCGGTGGGGTGACCGGGATCGTGCTTTCCCAGGCCCCGGTGGACCGCGCCTACCACGACACCTATTATGTCGTTGCGCACTTCCACTATGTGATGTCGCTTGGCGCTGTGTTCGGCATCTTTGCCGGGATCTACTTCTGGATCGGCAAGATGTCGGGCCGACAGTATCCGGAATGGGCGGGCAAGCTGCACTTCTGGATGATGTTCATCGGGTCGAACCTGACCTTCTTCCCGCAGCACTTCCTGGGCCGTCAGGGCATGCCGCGCCGCTACATCGACTATCCTGAGGCGTTTGCCTACTGGAACTGGTTCTCGTCGATCGGCGCTTTCATCTCCTTCGCCTCCTTCGTGTTCTTCATAGGGATCGTGTTCTACACCCTGCTGTGGGGTCGCCGGATCACCGAGAACAACTACTGGAACGAATATGCCGACACGCTGGAGTGGACGCTGTCCTCGCCGCCGCCGGAACACACGTTCGAGCAGCTGCCGAAGCGCGAAGACTGGGACAAATCCCACGCCCACTAAGGCTGCGCGACACGGATGAAAAAGGGGCCTCGGTTGACACCGGGGCCCCTTTTGCCATCTGATCAAGGCTGGCCCGCCGGACCTGCGGGCGTTGTCCGGGGCCGGAAGCGATGACCGCTGCGCAACACCTGCTGATCGACGCGCTGGACGCCTTGCAGCACTGCACCAGCGATGCTGACCGCTGGGCCTGCGGGACGCGCCTTCTGCAAGAGTGCGGCAGCGACTGGGTCACCGCCGGAACCGCCGCCCGCGCGACCGGCGCAGCCCTTGCGATCAGGACCAGCACCCCGGCCGATCTGATGCGCGACTACATGGACCAGCGGCTTTACCTGGCTGACCCCTGGATGCAGCTTTGCGCGCGCAGCACCGCCCCGGACCATCTGGATGTGACGGCAGAACTGCAGGCCCCCACCCGCGCCGACAAGACCCGGATGGCCCGGCTCTTTGTCGATCACGGGGTGCGGCGGGCGGTGCTTTTGCCCAGCTACGGCGGCGGGCGGAGCGGCGGAATCGTGATTTACGCCCGCAGCGCCGATGCAGCCGCCGCCTTTGCCAACCCCGAGGCTTTGGGCCGGGCGCGCCTTCTGGCAGCCCTTCTCGCCGCCGTCTACCGCCCAGAGGACGACCGCTCCTCCAGCGCCGAGCGCTATGCCGCGCAGAACGCCCTGACGCCCCGCGAATGTGAGGTGCTGCGTTGGGCCTATGCGGGCTTGCGCACCAGCCGGATCGCAGACCGGATGGGCCTGCAGGATGTGACGGTGACAAAGCACCTTCTGTCCGTGCGCCGCAAACTGAAGGCGCGCACCCGTGAACAGGCCCTTGCCATCGCCGTGCGCGACGGCCTGATCGAGGTCTGACCCACCGCACGGCAGGCCCGTTCTCCCTCGCAGATTATCAATGTTGATACCTTGTTCGGGCGCGCCCGGGCGGCCTAGCCTTGGCCCATTCGGACCCTCCGATCGTATCAGTACCTTTCGCATTACCTGTTCGGCGCTGCCGAAGGGGGGTATCCCCACCCCCCCCCGGCAGCGCCCCCTTCCCCCCGTGTAGGAGCTCTGCATGTCCGCCACCCGCCTGTCCCCCGTCCGCCTGCCCACAACCTTTGCGCTGCTGGCCCTTCTGGCCTCCCCGCTTGCCGCGCAGTCCGGCCCCGAAATCAAGTTTCGGGACAAAGTGACGGTAAGTGTCGGCGACTCGGTGGTGATTTACGGCTACCGGGGCGACTGTGGCGCCTTGCCGGCAGCGGGTGACATTGACCTGCCAAGCCTGAAAACCGGCACCCTTTCCACCGGCAGGGACGGCTTTCGCGACTCCAAACGCTGCAAGGGCAAGACCCCCGCGGTCGAGATCATCTTTACCGCCACCACCCCCGGGCGCGAGAAGTTTGAACTGCAGGGCGACGGCATCACCGTGCGCGTCAAGGAATAGGGCTACGGCAGAACGCCGCGACAAGCCGTTGCCGGGGGAAGGCAGGCTTGCCAGATTGCCGCAGCGGCCATGCGGCGGCTTTTCCTTGGCCTTGAGGCGGCCTAATCTCTGGCCATGCCCTATGAATGGCTTCCCCGCGCCGACGGCGCTGACCGTCTTCACCTTTGGCCGCACCGGTCGCTGACCCAGCGCGGCTTTGTCTGGTTTGTCGGCGGCACGGCGGCGCTGATCGCGGTGCCGCTTGTCGGCATTTTGGGCACGCCCGTGGTCTGGCCGATGCTGCCGTTCCTGCTTGGTACGATCTGGGCGATCTGGTTCGCCTTGCGCAAGAATGGCCGCGACCGCGACATTGTCGAGGATCTGACCCTGACGCCCGCGCGCATCACCCTGTCGCGCCACGGGCCGCGCGGCCAGCGGCAGGACTGGGAGGCGAACCCCTACTGGCTGCGCGTGACCCTGCACCCCAGCGGCGGCCCGGTGCCGAATTACCTGACCCTGAAGGCCGAAGCGCGCGAGGTGGAACTGGGCGCTTTCCTGTCGGAAGAGGAACGGATTGCCCTGAAGGATGATCTGCAGGCCCGGCTGGCCACGCTGCGCTAGGCGCTTTCAACCAAGGTGGATGCAGCCGAACTCACGCTCCAGCCGCACGGCCGAGGCGCGGGCCCAGCTTTCCGCATCGCGCTGCAGGGCCAGGCCGGTGGCCAGCGCGGGGGTGTCTTCTTCGATGTCGGTCATCATCTTGCCGACAAAGGCATCGGCAAAGCCTTCAAGGTTCTCTTCAAAGGCCTCATGGGCGCGCTCGGCCTGCGCTTGCGGGGTTTCCCCGGCGGGTCCCGGCTTGCAGGCATAAGCGAAACTGCTGCCGTCCGAGGCGGTGACCGACACCACTTCCCGTCCCGGGTAGAAAACGCGAAGGAACGGGGTCAGGTCGAACCCTACCCCTGCGATGGTCAGCATTGCCCCGGTCAGTGCAGCCAGCATGTCAGCCCCGGTTTCTGCCGGGCCTCAGCCCAGCCGCCCTTTCACCAAGGCACCCACCGCGCCAAAATCCATCTGTCCGGTATAGCGGCCCTTGAGGGCGGCCATGACCTTGCCGCAGTCGCGGATGCTGGCGGCCCCCGTCTCGGCCACTGCGGCGTCGATGGCGGCCTCAATCTCGTCGCCCGACATCTGCCGGGGCAGGAATTCCTGGATCACCCCGATTTCGGCCAGTTCCTTCTCCGCCAGTTCCAGCCGCCCGCCCTCTTCATAGGCGCGGGCCGATTCCTGGCGTTGCTTGACCATCTTGCCCATGATCTGCAGGATTTCAGGCTCGCCCACCTCGCCGGCGTCAGCCTCACCACGCAGGGCAATCTCGCGGTCCTTGATGGCGGCGTTGATCAGGCGGAGCGTTGACAGGCGGTCAACCTCCTTGGCGCGCATGGCGTCCTTGAGGGCCACCTGCAGACGGTCACGTAACAGCATCGGTCATCCATCCCCATGGTTTTCCCGCAAGCCGCCAGTCTACCCGGAAGCCCAAGCGACCGCAACCAGCCCCGACTTTTGCAAGGCACTGATTTCGCGACATAAACCTTTTGTCGCGCAGCCTTGACCCGGCGCGTCCCTGCCCTTAGGTTCGCGCGAATTTACCTATGGGGAGTCGTGTGATGCCTGCACCGCAGAAGCCTACCGCCTGCCTTGCACTTGCCGACGGCACCCTGTTCTTCGGCCACGGCTTCGGGGCCACGGGGGAAACGGTGGCGGAACTGGTGTTCAACACCGCGATGACCGGCTATCAGGAAATCATGACTGACCCGTCCTATGCGGGCCAGGTCGTGACCTTCACCTTCCCCCATATCGGCAACACCGGTGTGACGGCCGAGGATGACGAAACCGCCACCCCCTCAGCCGCGGGCCTTGTGGTGAAGTGGGACCCGACCGAACCCTCGAACTGGCGGGCGACCGGGGATCTGACCACCTGGATGACCAAGATCGGCCGGATCGGCGTGGGCGGCATCGACACCCGCCGCCTGACCCGCGCCATCCGCCAGCAGGGCGCGCCGCATGTGGCGCTGGCCCACAACCCGGATGGCATTTTCGACATTGAAAAGCTGGTGGCCAAGGCCCGCGCCTGGAAAGGCCTTGTCGGCCTTGACCTCGCCAAAGACGTGACCTGCGCGCAAAGCTACCGCTGGGATGAGATGCGTTGGGCCTGGCCCGAGGGGTATCAGCAGCGCAAGGGCCCAGGCCTGCGCGTGGTGGCCGTGGACTACGGCGCGAAACGCAACATCCTGCGTTGCCTGGCCAGTGTGGGCTGTGAAGTGACCGTCCTGCCCGCCTCGGCCACCGCCGAAGACGTGCTGGCGCTGAACCCCGAAGGCGTGTTCCTGTCCAACGGTCCGGGCGATCCGGCAGCGACCGGCAACTATGCTGTGCCGATGATCCAGGGCGTGCTGTCGCGCGATCTGCCCCTCTTCGGCATCTGCCTTGGGCACCAGATGCTGGCCCTTGCCCTTGGGGCCAAGACCCGCAAGATGAACCACGGCCACCATGGCGCCAACCACCCGGTCAAGGACCTGACCACCGGCAAGGTCGAGATCACCAGCATGAACCACGGCTTCACGGTGGACGCAGACACCCTGCCGAAGGGCGTGTCGGAGACCCATGTCAGCCTTTTCGACGGCACGAACTGCGGCATCGCGGTGGATGGCAAGCCGGTGTTTTCGGTGCAGTACCACCCCGAAGCCAGCCCCGGCCCGCAAGACAGCTTCTACCTTTTCGAGCGTTTTGCCGCCGCCATGCAGGCCCGCCGCACCGCCTGACAGCTTTGCCGGGCGGGCCCCGCGATTTCCTAAATCGCAGTTAACAATGCATTAACCTCGCGCGCGCATGCTGTTCCCCGGGGCATGGGCTGGGGTATTTCATGGCACGGGCAGACCGACAGATCAGCGCAGAAATCGCGGCACGGCCGGACAAGGCGCGGCCGGACCTGGCGCCGCAGGCTTTGGCTGAGAGTGCAGCACCACTTTCCCCCCGCGCTGTCGCTTCTGCGGCCGAAGTTGCGCCTGCCCTGCCGGACCCGGCCCAACCGGCGTTGCCGCGGGTTTTGCCCACCCTTTCCGACCCCCGACCGCGCAAGCCCGCCCTTGGGGTGCAGCTTTTGCGCAGCGGGGCCGTGTCGGCCGATGACATGCTGAGCGCGCTGTCGCATCAGGGGCGTGAGGCGGGGCGGCTGCCCGATGTCCTGCGCGCCCGCGGCCTTGTGGTCGAGCGTGACCTTCTGGAGGTCGAGGCGCAGAATTGGGGCATCAAGCTGATCGATCTTGATCAGACCCTGCCCGACCCGCGCCTGATTGATGCGGTGGGGGCCAGCACCTGCCTCCGCCACGGTCTGGTGCCGTGGCAACGGGTGGGCGGGGTCACCGTCGTCGCCCTGTCGCGCCCGGATGAGTTTCGCCACCTTCGCCCGATGCTGGAAGAACGGCTTGGCCCGGTCAGCGCCGGTATCGCACCGGCCCGGTCCATCGCGGCGGCTGTCCATGCCTGGCGCGGCCCGAACTTGGCGCAGGCCGCGGAAAACCGGGTGCCTGCCGCCGAAAGCTGCCGCAACTGGCCGAAACTGCACCGCGCGCCGCGCACGATGGCGGTCCTTGTGACCACGCTGGCACTGGCTTTGGCGGCGCCCGTGGGGTTCGGCCTTGGCGTCCTGGCCTTTGCCATGGCCTCGCTGGTCCTGTTGATCGGGTTGAAGCTGCCTGCCACCACCGCCGCCCTGCGCGCCCCGCCGCCGATGGCGCAACCGGCGTCCGACGGCATTCTGCCGGTCGTGTCGATCCTGGTGGCGCTTTACCGCGAAAGCGACATCGCCCCCCGCCTGGTGCGCCGTCTGGCCCGGCTGGATTATCCTGAGGATTTGCTGGATGTGATCCTTGCGGTCGAGGCGGAGGATCAGGTGACGCTCGACGCGCTGTCCGCCGCCGAACTGCCGCCCTGGATGCGGGTGATCGTCGTCCCGAAGGGGGAGGTGAAGACCAAACCCCGCGCCCTGAACCACGCGCTGACCTTCGCGCGGGGGGCCATCGTCGGGGTCTATGACGCCGAAGACGCACCGGACCCGGACCAGCTGCGCCAGGTCGTGGCGCGCTTCCAACGCTCTGGCCCCGAAGTGGCCTGCCTGCAGGGCGTGCTGGATTACTACAATCCCCGCACCAACTGGCTAAGCCGCTGTTTCACAATCGAATATGCGGGCTGGTTCCGCCTGATCCTGCCCGGCATCGCCCGCCTTGGCCTTGTGGTGCCCTTGGGCGGCACGACGCTGTTCTTCCGCCGTAGCGTGCTGGAAGAGCTTGGGGCCTGGGACGCCCACAACGTGACCGAGGATGCCGATCTGGGCATTCGCCTGGCCCGCCACGGCTACCGGACCGACCTGATCGCCACGGTGACTGAGGAAGAGGCGAATTGCCGCCCGCTGGCGTGGGTCAAGCAACGCTCGCGCTGGATCAAGGGTTACATGATGACCTGGGCCGTCCACATGCGAAAGCCTGCGCTGTTGTGGCGGCAGATCGGGCCACGGGCGTTCCTTGGCTTTCAGGTGATGTTTCTGGGCACGATCGCGCAATTCCTGCTGGCGCCACTGCTTCTGTCCTTCCTGATCGTGCCCTTCGGCTTCGCCCACCCCCTGTTTGACGCGCTGCCCATGGCCGCCGTCTGGGCGATGGCAGCGGTCTTCGCGCTGTCGGAACTGGCGAACCTGACCATCGGCATGATCGGCACCCGGCGCACACGGCACGGGCTTAGCCTGTGGTGGGTGCCGACGATGGCAATCTATTTCCCGTTGGCGTCCCTGGCCGCCTACAAGGCGCTATGGGAGTTGGCGACACGCCCCTTCTATTGGGACAAGACCACGCATGGCCTGTTTGACCACCTGCCCGATACCGACCACCGCGCGCCCTAACGCAGGCGCAATTCGCCCGCATCGACCCGCAGCCGGGTTTCAAAGGCCCGGCTGATATGGGTCTTCAGCGCCTGATAGGCCGCCTCGCCATCCCCGCTTTCGATGGCGCTGACGATCTGGTCATGTTCGACCAGCGCCACCTCATCCCGCCCCTCCGCCGCGAAAGAGGTGTTGGCCATCAGGGCCATAGACCGATGCACAAGATCCAGCTGCTGCACCAGATAGCGGTTGTGGCTGGCCAGATGGATCTGCTTGTGAAACCGCTTGTTCGCCCGGCTAAGGGCGCGGGGGTCGCCGCCCACCAGCGCGCGGTCCTCGCTGACCATGCTGCGCAACACGCGCACCTCTTCCGGCGTGGCGTGGCGGGCGGCAAGGCGGGCGGCCAGCCCCTCAAGCTCGGACCGGACGGCGTAAAGTTCGGCCAGCTGGTTGTGGTCAAGGCTGGCCACGATCAGGCTGCGGCCGTCACGCGTCAGCATCGACTGCGTCTCAAGCCGCTGCAGCGCCTCACGCACCGGGGTGCGGCTGACGCCCAGCCGTTCGGCCAGCTCACTTTCGACCAGCCGGTCACCGGGTTTGTAAAGCCCGGCGTCAATCGCCTCAAGGATCAGGGTATATGCGTCCTTTTGCACCGTCTGGCCTTCCATCTGTCTGGCGCGGACCCTACCGCGCCCCGGCCCCCGCGATCAACCCTTCCCAAGTGGAGAGGCGCCCGCTACATCCACCGCATGCCACATCCCGATTTCGCAGCCGTCACGACCTGGGTCTTCGACCTCGACAACACGCTTTACCCGCCGCACATGCGCCTTTTCGACCAGATCGAGGTCAGGATGACCGACTGGGTGATGCGCGCGCTGCAGGTGGACCGCGCCCGCGCCGACCATCTGCGCGCGCAGTACTGGCAGACCTATGGCACCACGCTTGCGGGCCTGATGACCGAACACAACGTCGAGCCCGGCCCCTACCTGACCGAGGTGCATGACATCGACTTTACCGTCCTGGCCCCCGATCCGGCGCTGGCCGAGGCGATCCGCGCCCTGCCCGGCCGGCGGATCGTCTATACCAACGCCTGCGAGCCCTATGCGGACAAGGTGCTTGCGGCGCGGGGGCTTGGCGGCCTCTTTGATGCGATCTACGGGGTGGAACATGCCGATTTCCACCCCAAGCCCGCGGCACTTGCGTTCCAGACCGTGTTCGGCAAGGACGGGCTTGACCCCGGCAGCGCCGCGATGTTCGAGGATGATGCCCGCAACCTGATCGTGCCGCATGCCTTGGGGATGCGCACGGTGCATGTGGCCCCCGATCCGGCCCCCGCAGCGCATATCCAGCATCACACCAATGATCTGGCGGGCTTCCTGCAGCGTATAAGGGGATGACAAAGCGTCACATCCTCTGACCACGGGGCGCTTCTTAGCTACATGGCACCCATCAGCCCGGCAGGAGGCCGCCTTGACTCTTCAGACGACCACCCTTTCGGCCGCCGGACCCCGCAAATCCTCGCCCCTCGGCCGCGTGATGCGCGCCCTCCCTGGCATCGGCCGCATGATCCGCGATGTCGAGCGTGAGGTGGACACGATCTACTACGTCTTCATAATCCTGCTGACCGCCCTGGTCCTTGCGATCAAGACCTGGGGGCTTGCCGCCCTTGTGGTGACGGCGGTGGCCTTTGTGCCGGTGATGTTCGCCATGCTGATCTGGATCACCTTGCCCTGACCGACCAACGGCGCTTGGGGCATTCTGTCCTCTGGCCCGTCACCGCCGCCCGGCCTATGGTCGGCTGATCGGAGGTGGCCATGATGCGCGAAACCACGGATATCCTGATCTCGGGCGGTGGCGTTGCCGGTCTTGCGGCGGCCTGCGCCTTTGGCAGTGCGGGCTTCCGCGTGATCTGCATTGATCCCACGCCCCCGGTCACTGACGGTGAGGCTGACGGTGCCGACCTGCGCACCACGGCCTTCCTGCAACCCTCGGTCCCCGTGCTGGAGGCTGCTGGCCTTTGGGACCGCCTCGCCCCCCATGCCGCGCCCTTGCAAGTCATGCGGATCATCGACGCCGGCGGCGAAGACCCCGTGGCCCGGCTGACCAAGGATTTCGATGCCACCGATATCTCCTACGCGCCCTTTGGCTGGAACCTACCCAACTGGCTGCTCAGGCGCGAGATGGTGGCGCGGTTGGCCGACCTGCCCAACGTCAGCTTCCGCCCCGGCATCGGTTTCGCCCGCATGCTGACCCGTGAGGCCGAGGCGCTGGTCACCCTGACCGACGGCACCCAAATTTCCGCCCGCCTTGTCATCGGCGCCGATGGTCGCAATTCCCCCGTGCGTGAGGCGCTGGGGATCGGCGCGCGCACCATGCGCTATGGGCAAAAGGCGCTGGCCTTTGCCGTGGGCCATGACCTGCCGCATGACAATGTCTCCACCGAGGTGCACCGCACCGGCGGGCCCTTCACGCTGGTCCCCTTGCCCGACCGCAACGGCCAGCCCGCCTCGGCCGTGGTGTGGATGGAGCCGGGGCCAGAGGTCGCCCGCCTGGCCGCCTTGCCGGTGGCAGAGTTTGAGGCCGCGATGACCGCGCGCTCCTCTGGCGTGCTTGGACCCTTGCGCCTTCTCACCCGCCGCTCGGTCTGGCCGATCATCAGCCAGATCGCCGATCGGATGTCAGGTCCGCGCAGCGTCCTGCTGGCCGAGGCGGCGCATGTCGTCCCGCCCATCGGCGCGCAGGGCCTGAACATGAGTCTGGCCGACCTGCGCTGCCTTCTGGAACTTGCCGAAGCCAACCGCAGCGATCCCGGTGTGGCAGCCGTGACCGACCCCTATCACCGCCGCCGCCACTGGGAAGTGCAGGCCCGCGTGACCGGAATTGACCTTCTGAACCGCGCCTCGATGGTCAGCGCGCCCAGCTTGCGCGACCTGCGCGCCAAGGCGCTGGAGATGCTTTACAGCGCCCGCCCGATCCGCGTCACCTTGATGCGTGCGGGCCTTGGTGTCCGACCGCTTGGCGCAACGAAGGCCCCGGTCTAAAGTTTCGTGCATTTTTGCACAGAGACGCCGCAGCCGCTCACCACCCGGTGAAAACCTTGCAACTTGTGAGCGTGTTTCACCTTTCAGTGGCAGTTCTCCACAGGAATTGCCGGGGTTGCGAGTGCAACACACACAACTGGTCACAACTCGGCGAGGCGGCGCGACCAAGCCGTGATTTCCCTTCGCAGCACCGATACCCCATCTTCCAATCACCGGCCCAAGACAGGGCCTGGAAGAAACCAAAATCAAGGGATATCAAAATGAAACGCATCGTTCTTGCCGCCGCTCTGGTCGCCGCTTCTGCCGCTGGCGCTTTCGCGCAAACCGCCCCCGTCATGCTGTCGTCGTCGATCCAGTCGCAGATCCAGACCCTGGTTCCGGGCGCTGACCTGTCGAACCTGACCAACGCCCAGTACGCGCAGCTGGTCACGCTGTTCTCGAACTCGGAAAACCTGAGCGCTGGTTCCAACCCGGCTGGTGCCGTCGCTGCGATCCTCGGCGCGCAGTAATCTGACCCCGGACGTCACTCTCGACGTCTGAAACGCACAGGCCGGAAGCTCCCTTCCGGCCTGTTCTTCTTTTTACAGAACCGCGTCCACCGCCTGGCGCAGCCGCGCCACAGTGCCGGGCACATCGGCCAGCTTGTCCAACCCGAAAAGCCCGATGCGGAAGGTGCGGAACTCTGCCCCCTCACCCACCTGCAACGGCACGCCCGCCGCGATCTGCAGCCCCTTGGCCCGGAACTTGGCCCCGTTCTGCACATCGGTGTCGCCGGTGTAGCTGACCACGACGCCCGGCGCCTGGAATCCTTCTGCCGCGACCGAGGGCACACCCTTTTCCGCCATCAGCGCCCGCACCGCCCCGCCCAGCGCCCATTGCGCGGATTTTGCGGCGTCAAAGCCCATCGCCTTCGTTTCCAGCATCGCATCGCGGAAACCGACGATGGCATCCGTGGGCATCGTGGCATGATAGGCATGCCCACCGCCCTCATAAGCCGCCATGATCGCCCGCCACTTCTTCAAGTCGATGGCAAAGGAGTTGCTGGTAGTCTCCGCCAGCCGCGCCTCGGCCTTGGGGCTGAACATCACCACCCCGGCGGAAGGTGAGGCCGACCACCCCTTTTGCGGGGCGCTGATCAGCACATCGACCCCCGTCGCCGCCATATCCACCCAAATGCAGCCCGAAGCGATGCAATCAAGCACCATCAGCGCCCCCACCTCATGCGCGGCTTCGGCGACCTTGGCGATATAGTCATCCGGCAGGATGATCCCGGCACTGGTTTCGACATGCGGGGCAAAGACCGCCTCGGGCCGCGTTTCCAGGATTTTCGCCACGACCTCTTCCACCGGCGGCGGGGCATAGGCCGCCTGCGCGCCGTTGCCGGTCTGGCGGGCCATCACCACCGTCGTCTCATCGGTGAAACCGCCGGCATCAAAAATCTGGCTCCAGCGGTAGCTGAACCAGCCGTTGCGCACTACCAGCACCCGGCCCTGCCCGAACTGACGCGCCACCGCCTCCATCGCATAGGTGCCACCGCCAGGGACCAAGGCCACCGCGCTGCCCTTGTAGACCTCTTTCAACAGGCCCGAGACATCACGCATCACGCCCTGAAACTTGGCCGACATATGGTTCAGGCTGCGGTCGGTGAAGACGACCGAGAATTCTTCCAGCCCCTCGGGGTCGACATGGGCATGCAATCCGGGCATCGGCAACTCCTGTTCAATCTGCCCCCAAACTAGCCCATTTGCTCTTTTCACAAATACTCAATTGCGACATTGCCGTTATCCCAGCGGTCCGGGCCTGCGCTCTTCGGTCAAAAGCACGTTGGCTTCGACGTTGCCCACCCCCGGCAGCGTCATGATGCGGCGGCGCAGGACCCGTTCAAAGTCGGCAAGGTCGCGGGCCACCACCCGCAGACGATAGTCGAACAGGCCAAGGACATGCTGCACCACCTGCACTTCGGGAATCGCGGTGGCCGCGCGTTCGAAATCCTCCAACGACACCCGCCCCTTGGTGGCCAGCTTGACGCCCAGAAACACCGTCACGCCAAAGCCAAGGGCGGCGCGGTCAACGTCAACCTGCAGGCCTGCCAGCACGCCCGCCTCTTCCAGCCGCCGGATGCGGCGCCAGGCGGCGGGCTGCGACAGACAAAGGCGGCGGCCGACCTCGCCCGCCGACAACGTGCCGTCCACCGCCAGCGCGCGCAGGATGGCGCGGTCAACATCGTCAAGGTCAAGGACGCCCGCACTCACAGCGGCAGCCCCGCGCTGTCCTTGATTGTGGCGACCAGCATCAGCGCCTCGACCTCGGCGATATGCGGCAGGGTCAGGATGCGGTCACGGTAGATGCCGGTCCAGTGGCCCATGTCGCGGGCGAGCACGTTCAGCCGCACATCGACGCGGCCAAGGAAGGTCTCGATCCCGATCACCTCGGGCACCCCCCGCGCGGCGGCGATGAATTCATCAAAGGCGCGCGGGTTGGTCTTGTCGAGGGTAAAGCGCAAGCTGACCTCCACCTCATAGCCCAGCGCGCGCCAGTTGATCGCCGCCGTTTCCGCCCGGATCACCCCCGCCCCGCGCAGCTTGTCCAGCCGCCGCCAGAGGGTGGCCGGCGTCACGCCAGCCCGGTCCGCCAGCGCCGCCCGCTCCAGCCCCGGCTCGGCCAGCCAGTGGCGCAGGATGCGGCGGTCCGTATCGTCGATCTGCATGCAATTTCCATGATTCAGTCATTTTGCGAATGAGTTTTCGCAGAAAACTCGTGCCTAGTCAAAGATTGCAGCGGTTCTGCACGGAAACTCCCTATTGTCCCCCCATCAACCAGATGGAGGACGCCATGCGCGTTTACTACGACCGTGACTGCGATGTGAACCTGATCAAGGACAAGAAAGTCGCCATCCTCGGCTACGGCTCCCAGGGCCACGCCCACGCGCTGAACCTGCGCGATTCGGGTGCAAAGAACGTCGTCGTGGCGCTGCGTCCCGGCTCGGCCTCGGCCAAGAAGTGCGAAGCCGAGGGCCTGAAGGTCATGGACATCGCCGAGGCCGCCAAGTGGTGCGACCTGATCATGTTCACCATGCCCGATGAACTTCAGGCCGCGACCTACAAGCAATACGTCCACGACAACCTGCGTGAAGGCTCGGCCATCGCCTTCGCCCACGGCCTGAACGTGCACTTCGGCCTGATCGAGCCGAAGAAGGGCGTCGACGTCATCATGATGGCCCCCAAGGGCCCCGGCCACACCGTGCGCGGCGAATACACCAAGGGCGGCGGCGT
>JAIYAE010000025.1 GCA_027489175.1 Rhodobacter sp. | reverse complement strand
GATCACCAGCATCATCCAGAACGTGGCACGCGAGGTGTTCGCAGGCACCCTTGTCCATGAGCTGACGTAAGGTCGGTGGCCGCGTCCCGTCAGGGGCCCCAGCCAAGACCCTCAAGGCCCAGAACAGGCTGTGGGACCAGTGGCTTTCGGGGTGCAACGGCAATAGTCCGGTTGCAGACCCGCGACCAACCACGTTTGATTGAGGGGATCAAGGATGACGAACCCGAAGAAACCCCGGATTGTCGCACCCTTTCAAGATCGTATGGTATCCTTGGTGGAGCAGAGGGGGGGCTCCACCAGATTTTCAAGCCATTGAGAAGCAAAGACAATATAGTGTGCAGTTTCGACTGTGTCACACTCTTATGTCACCGTTGCGGGCTACAGCAAGCCGCAATCGCGTGGACTTCTTCATGGCAGATGCAGACAACCGCATGACGCTACCAACGCGACGTGTGGAACGCAGAAGGGTGACCGTTTCAAACGCCTTTAGTTCAGACAGAGAGATCAGAGTATGCCCACTGAAGCGCGCCCGATAGATGCTTTGCAGAATGCCCACAACGATCCGGTGAAAGAAGCCCAGCCTAGAACCAAGAGGGAGCGCAGGGCAGTTGCCAGCATTAAAAGGATCGAAGAGATCATAGCAGCGGGGCAACGGCGAGGGCTAAGCGTCACTAAGGTAGTCCAGTTACCAGACGGAACATGCCAAATTCACTTCGGAACTGCCGATACAACGGTTGCTCAGGAGCCGAACGACTGGGACACCTAGCGGTCTACTCAAAGTTTCCTATCGCTATAGAGCGCGACTTGCATTCGCTTAAATGCATCGCGGACGGTGGCCAACTCTCCTAGCTTGCCCTTGCTCTCACCAACGCTGCCGTATCGAGCGGTCAGGAACTGGCCTAGCTTGCGAGTGGCGAGTTCGCTTTCGCCCTTTGTCTCGTAGGCTTTGAGGATCACGAGCAAAAGATCGGCCATCTCTCCTTGGAACCCTGCCATTCTGCCATCCCGCAGGCTTTGTGCCCGGTCTTCTCTGGTCTTCGGCGGGTTCGTGAACAGCACATAGGACAGCACATCAAAGAGGTCGCTCTTCGAGGCGTCCACCAACTGCCGCACGTCCTCCAACCGGTCTTGGTCATAGCCCATGTCTTCCAGTTGCTTGAGGAAGTGCGCCCGGTTGTCGGGGTCACTCCAAGCAGCCCGCAACTGATCTTCGTCCGCGATCATCTTCGCCAAGTCGCCGAACAAGCGCGCTAGGAAATCAGCGGCGGAAATGGGCTTGCCGTTTGCGTCCCAGTAGGTTGTCGAGGCAATGAAGCGAATGGAGCGTGCTTTGCCATCGGCCAGTTGCACCACTATCTTCGGGCGTGGGCCGTCATCTTCCGCACCTTCCAGATCGTCGCCCTTCTGTTCGGGATCAGCCCTCTCCTCCGCTACGGTGCGTGGCGGCCCTGGGGGTTCTGGGTCGAGAGGTTCGCCATCCCATTCGGGGTCATTGAAGTTCTCGTGTGCCTTCACGAAGTCCCAGATGGTGAAGAAGTCTTTGCCGTCATAGGTGCGGGTGCCACGTCCGATGATCTGCTTGAACTCGATCATCGACTTGATCGGGCGCATAAGCACGATGTGGCGCACGTTGCGGGCGTCCACTCCAGTGGATAGCTTCTGCGATGTGGTCAGGATTGTCGGGATGGTTTTCTCGTTGTCCTGGAAGTCGCGCAAGTGTTGGTTGCCGACTTCCCCATCTCTTGCAGTCACCCGGTGGCAATAGTCCGGGTTCGGACTGGTCTTGACCTGATTGATCAAGTCCCTGACCAATGCCGCGTGGTCTTGGCTAGCACAAAAGACGATGGTCTTCTGCCGCTGGTCGATCTCTCCCATGAACTCCCTGACACGGGCCAACTCTCGTGCGGGGATGATGATGCGGGTGTTGAAGTCGCTTTCGGTGAATGCCTCCCCTTCCTCAATCTCGCCTGCCACCACCATGTCGGTACCGTCATAAACGTACTCGTCAATAGTGCTGGCCATCTGCCGCACCTTGAACGGGGTCAGGAAGCCGTCTTCGATGCCGTCCCGCAGTGCGTAGGTGTACACAGGTTCGCCGAAGTAGGCGTAGGTGTCGGCGTTGTGCTTGCGTTTGGGTGTGGCGGTCAGACCTAGTTGGGCTGCTGGGGCGAAGTACTCGAGCAGACTGCGCCACTCGCTTTCGTCTTTAGCCCCGCCCCGGTGGCATTCGTCGATCACGATGAAGTCGAAGAAGTCGGGGGCGTACTGGGTGTAAACCGGCTCCCCCTCGCCCGTCATGAAGGTCTGGAAGATCGTGAAGAACAGGCTCGCGTTCTTCGGTGGCTTGCCCCGGTTCTTGCGGATGGTGTCGGGGTCGATCCGGGTCACGGCATCATTAGGGAAGGCCGAGAAGGCGTTGTACGCCTGATCAGCTAGGATGTTGCGGTCGGCTAGGAACAGGATGCGGGGGCGGCGGGTGGGTTCGCCCGACAGGTTCCACTTCGCCTGAAACAGCTTCCACGCGATCTGGAACGCGATGGAGGTTTTGCCGGTGCCGGTGGCCAGCGTCAGCAGGATGCGCCTGTCGCCCTTGGCCACGGCCTCCAGCACTGCCGTTATGGCGTTGTGCTGGTAGTAGCGGAGTTCCCACTTGCCGCCATCGGTCTCGAACGGCACGGCCCCGAAACGGTCGCGCCACGGGTTGGGGTCGGGGAAGGTCCGCGCCCAGAGGTCTTCAGGTGTGGGGAAGGGGATGGACAGGTCGCCCTCGGCCCCCGTCACTATGTCGATCTGATACCAGCCGATCCCGTTCGAGGCGTAGGCAAAGCGCGCGCCCAGACGGGTAGCATAGTCCTTGGCCTGCCCCACTCCATCCCGGTGGCTGATGCCCGCCCGCTTGGCCTCCAGTACGGCCAGCTTGTGGCCCTTGTGGGTCAAGACGTAATCGGCGCTGAGGCCCTTCTTACGCTTCCCGCCTGACTGGATGCGACCGGGGCAGATGGTTTCCCGGTGGACGCGAGAGCCGTTCAGCCCCCATCCCGCCGCTGCCAACACAGGGTCGATGCGATTGGCGCGGGTGTCGGCTTCAGTTTCAGGGATCATTGGTCGGATCGAACACGCAGCATCATTTCTCTAGCACCTCATACTTCCAGCCGTAGTAGCTGTAGAGGAAGTCGCCTTCTCCTTCGCGGTCTGTCAGCTTGGCTCTTATTCTGAACCTTGTCCCAGGTGGGTATCGCTCTGACAGCTCCTTAGAGCACTCGACGTGCATGGCGGTTGGGAACCCTTGACCACTGCACGGTCGAATGTGAACCTTTCCATGCAGTCCCGAAGTGTTAGCAGGCTCGTAGCTTTCGACTTCAACCATCTGGTAGGGCGCGTTCGTTTTGGCCATGCGTTATGCCTTGTCGGTTCTAAGTGTGTTGTTGTGCCTCAGTCTTCTTAGCGGGGTAACAGTGTTGCCGTAGTTCTATTTCAGTCTGGGTCATATCAGCCCTTCAACACTTAGGCCCGCAGCGCCACCTTGGCAGGCGGGGCACTTGCGATGATGGAAGTCTGACCCGTTCGCGCCATAGCGATGGCTGCAGAGTGCTCCGGTTCCCAAGCGCCGGGCGCAGACCAGCACCCAGACATATTGCATGTGATCCGTCCCGGGACGGTCGGTGCGCGCTATCAACACCTGATCGTTGATGTTGACGTCACCTAGTTGCCGCTTTGAGGTTCCCATGTGTTTTCATACCTCAGGTGAGTTCCCCTGCGAAGGCTTTATGCAGGAGGGATTGGCGGAGGGCATTAAGGGATTTGAGTTGTGCTCGGTAGTTCGATTGCAAAGGCTTGACGGCCTCCTTTAGCGTGTCCAGTTCATCTGACAGCTCTTGTTGGCGAGCGATTGAAGGAACACGGATCGTATAGCGTTTCAGTCGACCCCCACTGATGTTGGCTTGATTTACACTGGTCCCCATGACGGAACGTCCGTACTCCCTTGCCACGTCGCTATTCAAGAAGTGGTTCAAGAAGCTAGGAATTAGCTTCATTGGGTCTGGCGTTACACGTATGAGGTAGCCCGCGAAGATTGCTGGCATCTTCCCGTCAAAGATAGCTGTCTTTCCAACATGTGCTGCACTGTTGGTGCGATTGAAAAGGACATCGCCCGGCTTTAGTAGGTAGCGAGCGCAATCGTCCGTGTCGTCTGAGTATACAAGGTCAGTCCAGTCAATCTCACCATCTTGCAAGTTGCCCATACGAAGCACAGGAACTCTGCCTTTGGGAAGGGATTTCGCTGCAGTGCCATACTCGAAGCCCAGACAAACATCCTCAAGATACGCAGCCTCGCCTTCTGCCTCGGCTGAAAAGATGCGTGCCCGGCGCAACTCAAACAACTCCCGCGCGCTTTGGAGGTTGGCTTCGGCGTGGGCGCGAGCGCGGGTCAGGCCCTCGAAAGCCTCGTCCAGAACTGCAACGATCCGCTGTTGTTCTTCGAGTGGGGGGACGGGGATGGGGATTTCCCTCAGTCGCCCTTGGTTGAGTTTCGGAACTGTCATTCCCGAAACGAACGGCATCAAGTCGGAGGCATTGAGGAAGTAGATCAACCAGTCATCAGACACTTCGCTGCGGTGCGGCCTGATAACATGCGCATGGTTGTTTACCCAAACTTTGCCGGACACTGGAAATGCAGAGTTGGCCCCCGCTTCCCATTTTGCTCCGTCTTCACCAATCAACACCAAGGGTTCGTCGAACAAGTATCCCGCTATATAGTCGAGAACGCCTGTTGCACCATAGTAGGGGTATGGACCAGCCTGCCTGTCTGACTTCGTTATCGGCTTACGAAGTCGGTCAAGAATGTCGCAGACTTCACCCAAGGGCTTTTCAACCCACCCAGCCTTCACAGTATCCCCCGGATGCTTTCCAGAATGTCCGCTGTCTCAGCATCGCGGGCCAGCATGTCGGCGATGATGTCCTCGGGGCTGCGCAGTGCCGCAGCCTCGGGCGCGTTGGGGTTCTTCACTGACAGGTCGCAGGTCGCGTCGTCCAGATCGGCCGCCTTCACCAGCCAAGACTTTGGCCCTAGGGCACGGGTGCGCTGTAAGTCCACGAACTCGGCCAAGTCGGCATCGTTCAGAGGGTTGGTCTTCCCCATGTTGCGGCCTGGATCAAGCTGGTAAAACCACACATCACGCGTGGGTGCGCCCTTTTCAAAGAACAGCACCACGGTCTTGACCCCCGCCCCCTGAAACGTGCCTTGCGGGCAGTCAAGGATGGTGTGCAACTCTGCCGCCCCAAGCAGTTCCCGACGAAGGGCCACGCTGGCGTTGTCGGTGTTGCTCAGGAAGGTGTTCTTGATCACCACTGCCGCCCGCCCCCCGGCGCGCAGCTTGCGGATGAAGTGCTGCAGGAACAGGTAGGCCGTCTCACCCGTGCGGATGGGGAAGTTCTGCTGCACCTCTCGACGCTCACCCCCGCCGAAGGGTGGATTGGCAAGGATGATGTCGTGGCGGTCCTTCTCCTGGATATCCATCACGTTCTCATTGAGCGTGTTGGAATGGATAAGGTTCGGGGCTTCGATCCCGTGCAGCACCATGTTCATGATGCCGATGATGTAAGCGAGGCCCTTCTTCTCTTGGCCAAAGAAGGTGCCGGTCTGCAGGGTCTCATAGTCGGCTGCCGTCTGGGCCTTGGGCCTTAAGTAGTCATAGGCTTCGCAGAGGAAGCCAGCGGAGCCGACTGCGCCGTCATAGATCGTCTCGCCGATCTGCGGGTCGATGACCTTTATCATGGCCCGGATTAGGGGGCGGGGGGTGTAGTACTCGCCCCCGTTGCGGCCTGCGTTGCCCATGCGGCGGATGCGGGTCTCATACAGTTGCGAGAGTTCATGGCGCTGGTCTTGGGTGTTGAAGTTCAGGCCGTCGAGGATTTCGAGCACGTCACGCAGGATGTAGCCAGAGCGGAACTTGTTGCGGAGTTCGGTGAAGACTTCGCCGATCTTGTATTCTATGGTTCTGGGGCCGGTTGCCGTGGTGCGGAAGGCGGCAAGGTAGGGGAACAGCTTCTGATCAACGAAGCCGATAAGGTCGTCACCGATCATCGCGGCGTTGTGGTCAAAGCTGCCGTTGGCCTTTGGTGCGGCCCACTCATCCCAACGGTACTTGCCAGTGATGATGGGGGCATAAGTGGTGCCGTCGAGTTCGGCACGGTCGCGGCGTTCAGTCTCCAGGTCGTGCAGGTACTTGAGGAACAACACCCAGGACGTCTGTTCAACGTAGTCGAGTTCGTTGGCGATGCCTTCCTCGGCCCGTAGGTTGCGTTCGATGGTGTTGAAGGCGTTCTCGTACATGCTTCCCCGCGCGGCCTTGGCTGTGCTTCTGTCACTAGGGCTACCGTCGCGCCCGCTCAAGGGCAAAGCTGACTTCCAAAAGCGGTCGCCACTAAGGGTGTTCCGGTTACGGTGCAACTAGGATCTTGTAGATGTCAGCATTCGACTTTTTCTTGATGGCCACCTCAGTCTGCCCCATCCTAAACGCCTGTTCGTAGCTCATCCCGCTGGCAATCGCCTGATAGAAGATGTAGCTAAATGCAGGTGAGGTGGTGTCATAAATGCTGTCGTTCGACCCGATGACAACTGGCACGCAACTCAGGCACTCTCTCGCGACCTCTTCGGCGTAGCAGGCATGTAGCACTAGGCACTCGATGCCACCGTAGCCGCTAAGAATTCGAGCTAACATGTCTCCCTTAAGTATCGCCGTCTTTCCGTTGCGGTCCTCAAAAATCAACTCACCTTTAGCTCCATGTCCACTGAAGTGCAGTATGGCGGGACGATGTCGAATGAGTTCTTCCTGTATTTGATCTAGCCGTGTCGCCCAAACGTTCTCAAAGACCAACGGGCGCTTGGGCGTACGCATGGCCGCCATCCGTTCACGTAGCTCAGCGAACTCCTTGTCCGGCCTAATGCGCGTCTGGTCGTCCGGCATCGCGTTGAGGACAAGCACTTTTGTGCTGCTTTCGTCCTGTATCATCTTGATGAACCTTTCCATTCCGTCATTAATCGTGCCAAAGAGGTCGCCATCGGCAGCGCGGCGTTGCTCCAACTTGCGGTACAGCTGCTTTCCGTCGGCACCTAAGAGAACGTGGCGCCTTATATCGCCTCCCTGTAGGGCAAGCTCGAGTGCCTTCTCCTCATACAAAGGCAGACGGTCCGAAAAGCGGGCAAAGTGCTCAGCCAATAGCTTTGCAACCCGAGCCTCCTGCTCGGTCCTAAACCATTCCAGCGTGACGCCTTCCAGACCATCATAGAAGCTATGCAGAAGTCCTTTGGCAAGTCCTTCGCGCGCCAATATGGATCTTTCGTTGCTGCCACAAACTATGAACTCCTGACGTCTTGTTAGGTCCGGAATGGACGAGGCACCAAGCTCAAGGAGCTTTGCTTGCACGTTTTCCGGCTCCGTTTCCACACCGTCAAGAGATGTGCCGAGGTGCTCCAATCCCAGCCTGCGGTTTTCAATCACCGCCCAAACGCCGTACTGTCTGACTATCGGGTCATCATGCTGGCCAAGGGCGCGCACAAGTGCGCCGTTCTCGTATTTCGGGTGCAGTAGATGCTGTATGTCTTTGTTCAAGCCAATGACGATAAGTGCTAGTTTCAACACCTCCACATCTGCTGTCTCAATGTCGACACTCAACTGCACGTCACCCAGTTGAGCTGCACTGACTGTCTGAAGTGCGGCTAGTGTGCGCAATTCGGGGGGAACGTCTGCACCGGGAGGTAGCTTGGGTATGCGGCCTTTGTACAGCGACGCAAGCGCTGCTACAGCAGCGGCTTCAATCTCAGGCTTTCCTGCATGGCGACGGAGGGCATCTTCCACACTGTTGGACGCGCCCTGCTGTGTTCCAAGTCGGGCTATGGAATTGAGCGCCCATCTTACAACTTTGAGGTCCGAGCTGTTGTTGGCAAGGTAGCTCGCTTGTACTTCGAGATCGCGTCGTGCTTCAGGTGAAAGGGTAGCTCCCTGTCGGTAAAGTCGGCAAACATCTTGCAGCGCTGCCTTCTGGCGGCGCGTATCTTGAGTAGCTATCTCGAACTTTAGAAATGCAAACTGCTGATCACTAATCTTGCGCTGTGCCAATCGTTGCCCGTTCGTGCCTGCACTTCAACCAGTTGAGCACGTGCGCACTCCACGGCTCAAAGTCGTCAAAGTTGTTAATTCGGTCTATCGTACCTAACCAGCAGGGTTCGTTCAACGACAACCTACGCGTAGTTGGCTCAAACCATTCCGGACAGTCCCAAGACAACACGATAACTATGTCGAGTGCGCTATCTAGGTCGGCTAAAGCAGTAACGGCCTCCACAGTTGGCCGATTAGCAGCAGGTTGCTCGAAGGCAGCTAATGAAATATCTAGGTCCTGTTGAAGCACAGACACAGAACACTCTTGTGCACCCAGCTTGTCTGACGAGAATAGAGAAAGATCATCTGCTGCAAGTGCCCCAGGAAAGCCAATGGATCGCCTTTCCGCGAAGCTATCCCGGTCATCTCGATAGCGCCCAATTCTGTAGCTAAGAACGTTGTTACCCTTTCGCACAACCGAGAAAGTCCATACAGGACAGTACCCGCGCTCCTGCATCTCATCAGGGTGCATCGCGGTTAGCATATCAGTATTGTGTATTCTGTTTAAGAACTCCGGCAGTGTTATTGCGCCCCCCTGCAAATCAACGGCAACCGTTCTGAGAACTGCTAGGCTATCTGCCCTCTTAAGCTCTCTTGTTCGGCGGCGCGCAGGGAACGGCGTCTTCCACTTTGCCGGATAATCAGGATCGGTGATAAATTCCGTCAGGGCAAACTGACCCGGTTCAGTCCGGTAGAAGGCCGAGGTCTGTCGACGCAGAAGGATGTCTTCGCTCAACCGTGCTTGCAGTGTCTTGTGCTGCGTCCTGCCGCGTAGATGCTCAGGTACGACCCCGGCGCGGTAGGCAGCCTCAAGGATCGCCCTAGCGCCCATAGGGCGGCGCCTTGCCTTAAGGACTGTACGTGCAATGTCTAGATAGGTATCCAAGAGGCATCCTCGAGCACTATTTCTGATACCATACCGCTAGCAACTAGGAAAGCTCAGTCGAGGTTTCAGGCACATGCGCGTCTGTCACATCCTCACCTAGTACCTTTGAATGGGTGTTACTACAGGTTCGTTTCGCTCTCGGGACACGACACGCAGTACTCGAACCTGTACGAAGACCTCCATCGGCAAGGAGCTGGCTTGCTGCCATTGGTCCTTAAGCTAGGACTTGGTCTTAGTCACGAGGGCACAGAGCAGTACACGCAGTCTCAGGCGCGGGCCAGAGGTCTTGAGTGGCCAAGTAGAGCCAACAGATCCAGCGTCGGGGCCAGGCAACGGAAAAACCCAGCACATTTTTGCGAGGGGGCATCTAATCCCATCGCGCGGCCCGTTGCCCCCATACCCCACTCAATCTGGCGCTGGCGTGCCCCTGCCAGCATTCCGGTTTAAAAGGAGCTTGCACCATGGTGGACTTGCAGTGGTGGCCCGCTCCTGAGCGGTGGGGCGATCTTGCCAGTCTCACTGGACCTTGCCCCGGTGAGATGTCCCAAGTTGGGCCAGATGTGTCCCATAAGAATTGTCATTGACTTGTGGTACAGGTGGGCGCTTTATGTCTAAGAGTTCAATGAGACAAATGGGGCACGCTATGCGCATCGGGTATGCACGGACTTCGACACTTGATCAAAAGGCGGGACTTGAGGCCCAGGAACGAGACCTTACGCAGGCCGGGTGCGAAAGGTTGTTCATCGAACAGGTATCGTCCGTTGATGTAGTGTCACGCGTGAAGCTGGCAGAGGTGCTGGACTTCGTGCGGGTGGGTGACGTTCTTGTCGTGACGAAACTGGACCGCTTAGCGCGTTCCGTTGCACATCTTCTGGACGTGCTAAAGGTCCTCACTGAGAAAGGGGCAAGCCTGTCGATCCTTAACCTTGGCATCGACACCGCCACCCCTACCGGAAAACTCATGCTGACCATCCTAGGAAGCATCGCAGAGTTCGAGCGCGGCATCATGTTGGAGAGACAGCGCGAGGGGATTGCCAAGGCGAAAGCTGACGGCAAGTACAAGGGGCGCAAGCCGACAGCCCGAGCGAAATCTGAGGATGTCCTACGGCTGCATGGGGAAGGCGTTGGCGCGTCGGAGATAGCTAGGCGCACAGGAATTGGCAGAGCCTCCGTCTATAGAATACTAGAAGGGTCACTCGACCAGGCCATTGCTAGATAGTGGATGAGGCAAGGAGCATGGGCAGGTGAGAAACCTGCCAGCGGTGCCACAAGCATCCTTGGACCCGACGGAAACCAAGCAAGGGCACCCTGATTTCGTGTGGCGGAAACGGATACGGAGGCACCCCCGGCACGGGTTCCGCCCGCCCTAATCCCTCGTCTCTAGATAGAGATATGAAGGATTGTGCAGGCCGCCAGGAGATCAAAGCACTAACTGTTCTGGGTAAGGGAAACTACGGGCATTCCTCGGAGAGGGGGTATTTCCATTCTCACTTCATGCTCGCTGACATTACCACTCACGCAGCAACCAGTTCTTTCCCTCCGGACCATTTATAAGGGTGCCTATGTCGTATGTGACAGGGCCAATGGGACCGCAGTACTGAGCGACGTACTTCCTCTTAGCTGGAACGGTCACGGCGGCCTCTTCGGCTGCAGCAGTCTCCATTATCTGGCCGAGTTCGTCATCAAGCGTGGCGAAGGTAATGAAGCTGTCGTGTATGGGGAGGCATGGGTATCCCATTGCCACGAACTTTAGCATCACCCGCTCTGCGATGTTTGCATCGGCTCGCTGCAGCCGAATGCCTTCGCCTGAATAGAAGTAGGTGGATATGGGTTTGTGGTGCTCGATGATACCGTCCAGGAACCGCTGCCAAGTCAAGCGCAGCTGTGACGATGAGAACTCTGGGACGCTAGCCTGTCGAGGTTTGCAGGAGGAGTTCACGATCACATTGAAAGCTTTCTTGACCGCCTCCCTGTGTTCAACTCCGTAAGGTTGGCCGTATGGGTCATCTATGCTCGGTGTTGGCTCACCGACCCTTGCGTAAAGCAGCCGCAGATGTAGCGAAGAGAAGTCGTGCTCGCATGTCGCCTTGCCGTTGATGGTGATGTGCTTGCGAGACCCTCGCGGAACTTGCTGCCACCACCCTCCGTAAAATCTGCCGCCCTCTGTCCAGTCAGGCTTATTGAACACTCGAAAGAGGTCCGTCCTCGCGGTGTTCAGCCGCTCGTACTCGAATGGCTTGCGTTCTTTTCGTGCTTCTTCCTTTGCTTTTGCCACTCGTTCGCGTTCCAGTGCGGCGCGCTTTGCAGGTGTCAGGTCAAGTGCAAGGGAATAGCGTCGATTGTTCTCGTTGATCCTCTGAAGGTTCGCCCGCCACTGAATAGTATTGGATGTATCCTCGTACCGTATCGACTTCTTCGTTTGGCTCGGCTTTCCGACTTTGAGGCGGATCGGGTCGGTCGTGTCGATGACGTCGTCTGGGTACTCGATGCAGATCGAGAGCGTTGCATGCAGCTTCTGAGTTCCCTTGATACGTGAGGTCCTGCCGCTCGCTTCTGTGCCCAAGGAGACTTGCGTTGCGTAGCCTGCCGTCAACATGCCAGCCAACGCATCGAGAAATTGGCGAGCAGTGACGAACTCTGGGTAAGCAGCGTTGTTGGTGAGGGCGGATTTGTCGCGTCTGACACCGACGCACATCTCTTGGTCAGCTTGCATGGCATCGAACAGGTCCATGCAGATTGCCCGGAAGCACTTTCGGTATCGGTCTGCGGCTGAGGCGTCTCTTGCGCGGCGCTGTTCATGCAACTCGACTTCCTCTTGAATAGCATCAAGCCGGTCAAGAATGGCAGGGCTTCGAGCGCCGGTTGGTCGGCGGAAGAGATTGATCGGTCGGCTTGACGTGAAGTTCTCAACTTGAGCAGACATCCGTACAGTGCTCCTTGGCAATTCCGTTCGCGCCTGACCCTCGAATGGCACCATTGATCAGTGCTGGGTCTACAGATCATAGACCTGCTGCAGTTCCACGTTGACCCTGCATCCTTAGAAGGTGGCAGGGGTTGTCAGCTTGTGTGTGCCACCCACGAGCCGGGGGATATCTATCCCCTTTGACCCAGTCCGCTTGAAGTCACACTGAAAACAGGTCGATTGCCGCCTTCAACTGCGCCAGGGTATAGCCTTCTCGCATATAGACCTGTTGGGTGATGCCCTGCCGCTCGTGCCCGACAATCGACTGATAGATGGGTTCTTCAACGCCAGCCTGAGCGAGCCGGGTGACCATAGTATGGCGAAGACCGTGGAAGACATGCCCGGTGGCCTTGATGCCGAGCGCAGGCGTTAGGGTAGCGTTGAACCAGCGGCCCAAAGCCCTACCGTAGCCATTCTTCGCGCAGAAGGTGTACTCAGGGAACATGCGGGTCTTGCTTTGGGCTAGCATTCGGTTCCGATACTCCAACAGCCCAAGCCGGACCAACTCATCATGCATCGGCACCTTCCGAAGTGCCGCAGCGGACTTGAATTTCTTGTTTCCGTCGCCCTCGTCAATCAGATCGAAGAACCAGATGCCGTCCTTTTGCTGGATGTCTGCGACTTCTAGCTGGCAAATCTCGTTCAGCCGCGCGCCGGTGAACATGGCGATCAGGGTAGCCCACTTGTGGCTCTCCGCCTTGACCAAGCCCAAGCGGTTCTCGGTCACCTCTCGGTAGACTGCCTTCAGAGCATCTGGCTTGTAGGCTTGGCGCTTAGGTACCGCCTTGCTGTTGAACTTGCCCACTCGCGTACCTGCGAACAAATTGGCGTCAGCGTGGCCGTTCTTCATGGCCCACTCGAAGAAAGACTGGAACGTGCTGATATAGCCATTGACGGTCACTGCTGTGATTTTGTCCAAGCCCGTGACCTTTGTCGCCTCCAGTAGCGAGAGTGTCCGGGTTTGCGGCATCTTGTGACGGTTGGCGGGCAGTTCCAGAAGGACGCGCTTGATTTCCTGTGCGTCTCGCTTGGCAATCTCGCCGATGGGTCGATCTGCACCAAAGTATTCAGTTAACAGGGCGAGGTTCGCTTCCTTCTTCTCGAAGGTGGCACTTCGCCAACTGCCTGCCCGCTTGTTCTCTGCAACATAGTCGTCAATCGCATGCCGCAACGTTATGCCACTGTCAGTTACCGCTGGCGATGCGGTTGGTTGCACGACCTGAACCAGCGGGCTTGTGAAGTCATAGTGCTCAAGTGACGTCTGGTGCTTCACAAGCGCCCGAAGGAAATCCCGGTGCGCCATCTTGTATTCGTGCAGGACGCGATCCGCTTCTTTGGGCGAAGCCGGACCAGACAACCCCGTAGCCTCGCAGAGACGTCGCAGGAAGGCGTCCACGCCCTGCGGAGCCATCATGCCCCAATAATCCTCCGAGGTGCCCTCAGCGAGCATTTGCGTGGTCTCCTGCGGGGCAAGGTCCAGTTCTGATGGCGGACCCTTTGCGCCGATCTGGTCGATCCGGGCGGCAAGCGCCTTCTTGAAGTAACCGTGCATCACGGCCCGGAGTTCGTCATGCCGCATCACGGTTGGAACTCCACGGCGGCGCAACAGTTCTCCGCATGAAGCGAGAAACCGGGCCAACTCGCCTGCCTGTCTCGGGCATCGGGTGCCCAATGACAATCGAACACTGTCCGGTTGCGGATGATTTTGAGTGCCAGGAAGCGGCCAGCGGAAGTAAAAGACGCCATGCCGAGAGGGGTAAAGGTAAGAAGTAAGCCTCATACTGTGTCACACCTATGTGGCACACCAGTTGTCGAGGCTTCTAAGGCTTTGATTTATATGGTTATGGTGGAGCAGAGGGGGATCGAACCCCTGACCTCGTCATTGCGAACGACGCGCTCTCCCAACTGAGCTACTGCCCCGGTGTCCCGGGTCCAAGGACAGCGGCGGTTTCGCGCATCGGGGGCGCGTTGTCAAGCCGGAGCAAGACCCCTCAGCCCGCCCCATGGCCCTGCGCGAAGGCGATGATGTCTGCGGCGGGGCGGGCCCCGGCAAGGCGCGCAACCTCGCGTCCGTTCCGGTACAGGATCAGCGCCGGGATCCCGCGGATGCCTGCGCGGGAGGCGATGGTGGGGTGGTCCTCGGTGTTCAGCTTCATCAGCCGCACCGCCGGGGCCAGCGCCTGCGCGGCCTTGGCGAATTCGGGGGCCATCATCCGGCAGGGGCCGCACCAGGGCGCCCAATAGTCGACCAGCACCGGCAGCCCGTCGCCCTGCGTGACCTTGTCATGGGTGGCTGCGTCCAGTTCGGCCACGCGGCCATCCGCCAAGGCCGCGCCGCAGACCCCGCATTTCGGCCCGGCCGCAAGCCGCGCCATGGGCACCCGGTTGGCCTGGCCACAGGTCGGGCAGGTCAGTCTGACAGCTTCGGCAACAGCCATGGCTTCCCTCATATTCCACTTGACTGATATATGAGGAGCACTGGCGTCCGCCACAAGGCCATGGCGGCCCGGGTCAGAGGAAATCTTCCTCTTCCCCCGCCACGTCCACGCCCAAGGCATCAAGCCCAGCTTCAAGGTTCTCGGCCAGATGCGGCATGCCCATCAGGTAATCGGCGGTCGGGGTCGTGGCTTCGCTGGTGGCGGTGGCGACAGCCTCGGCAAAGTCCTCCGGCTCAAACGCGCCGCGGCCGACCCAGGCAATGGCGGTCAGATGGGCCTTTTCATCGTCGTTCAGCGCATCGATGAAGGCATGCAGCTCTCTGGCCCCCACATCCTTCTCCCGCGCGAGGAAGATGACTTGGACAACCTTGGGCGGGCTGATTTCCAGCATGGCCGGTCTCCCCTGGCGCGGCGAAGGCCGCTGGCCAATGGTCGCGCATCGGGGGCTGCGGCGCAAGCGGCCTGTCAGGACAGCACCGGACCAAGCGCCCAGACCGCAAGACCATGCGCAAGGGCCCCGGCCAGCGTGGCCAGCACCACGGACGGGCGGGCAAGGTAGGTGCCCAGAACCGCCGCAACGCCAAGGCCCACGGGGAGAAGGGCGCGCAGGTCGGGGGACAGGGCGGGCAGGATCGCCGCGACAAACAGCGTCGCAATCGCCGCAGGTCCGGTGGCGGCCAGAAACCGCTCCAGCCAGCCGCCGGGGGCAAGGCGGTCCGTGCGGGCGCGGGTCGGCAGCACGCGGAAGGCCCAGTTGGCCGCCCCGGCCAGCAGGGCCACGGTCAGAAGATCCGCGTTCATCGGCGCACCAGTCCGGTCAGGGCGCCGGCCAGCATTCCTGACAGGATGCCCACCGTGGCGCTGACCCACAGCGTGCCACCCACCGTCACCAGGGCGGCCACGGCGATGACCGGCACCTGCCGCCGCGACAGGATGGACAGAAGCAGCGCCAGAAACAGCGCCGGCAGCATGAAGCCAAGGCCCGCCCCCAGCGCAGGCCAGCCGTCCAGCGCGCCCCCGCCCGCCACCGCCCCGACGGCCGTTCCCGCCAGCCAGCTGCCATAGGCCCCGGCCCCCAGCCCGAACATGTAGCGTTCCGAAAACCTCTGCCCTCGTGCCAAGGCCCCAAGCGCCTGGCCGAAGACCTCATCCGTCAGGCCAAAGGCCCAGACCCAGGCCCGCTTGGTGCTGGCCCCCTGCCCCGCCGCCCGCATCAGCGCCGGGCCGTACAGGACATGCCGCAGGTTCATCGCGATCAGCGTGAAGGCCGACACCAGCACCGGCGCGCCCGAGGTCAGAAGCGCCAGCGCCAGGAATTGCGAGGCCCCGGCATAAATGAAAAGCGAAAGGGCAAAGGCCTCTCCTGCGCTAAAGCCCGCACGGGTGGCCGCAACCCCAAAGGAAAAGGCGATGGGGAAATACCCCAGCGCAATCGGCAGGCTGGCGCTCAGGCCATCAAGAAGGGGTGCGCGGATCATGGCCGCCAGCGCTACCCCGCCGCGCCAGACCGGTCAATGCCGCGCCGGACCGGCGTCCCGCCTGAGGAAAGCCTGACTTGCGCAAATCCTCTCGGCACGGCAGGTTTTGCCCCGATGTCACTTCAGCGGGATCTGCCCATGCGCGCGCTTGCCCTTGTCACTGCCTTCTGCCTGTCCACCCTTGCCCCTGCCCATGCGGACGAAATGCCCGGCACCCAGTTCAAGACCGGCTTCTGGGAAGGTGCTGCCAACACCAACCCAGACGGCAGCTTTTCGCATTGCGATGTCTCGGTCGGCTTCACCGGTGGTGCTACACTGTGGATGGCCCTTTACTCCAACGACACGCTGGCAGTCCTGCTGTCGCACCCGGATGTCCGCTTTCGCACCGGCGACACGTTTGACAGCTGGCTGATGCTTGAGACCGGCCTTCCGACCCGTGGCACGTCCGAGGCCTGGGATGAGGCCTTTGCCGGCATGACACTGGAAGGCATCGACCCGTCGATCAGTTTCCTGACCCAAGGCACGTCGCTGCGCCTGCTGGGGATCGGGATTGATGAAGCCTTTGACGTCAGCGGCATCACCGAGGCGCTGGGTCTGGCAAAGGACTGCCATGCCGCGCAGATGAACGGCACCTCAGGCGGTACGGGGGCAGCGGGAACGGTGCCGAAGGTCCCCGACATTCTGAAGCCGCGCACCGGAACGGCGGGCGGCGGTCTTGGCACCCGGCCCGGCGGCACGCTTGGCACGCCCGCGCCAAAACCGCAGCCCTGATCGACAAGACCGGACACAACCGCCCGCCTTGCCCGCCAGCCCCTTACGGGGCTGCGCCGATCACCTTTTGGCCAAACCAGGAAGAAGACGATGTACCGAACACTCCTTCCGGCCGTGATTGCGGCAAGTCTCTTGTGCCTCGCCCCGGTCCGGGCCGAAACGATTCCGGGATCGGAATTCTTTGCCGGGTCCTGGAAAGGCATCGGTGTTCGGGACCCCGGGCGCGGGCTGGTGATGTGCCAGGTCTCGCTCAGTGGCGCGCAGGGCGAAAGGATCGACGTCAGCCTTTGGTCCGACAACCGCCTTGCCATCCTGATGGCGCCGGTGGGCGTGCGGTTCCAGCCCGGCCAACCCTATGACCTGTCGATCCAAACCGACAACAACGCCCCGGTTGCTGTTTCGGCGCAGGTTCTTGACGACGATGTTCTTGTGGTCGAGATCAGCGATATCAACCAGGCCATTGGATTTCTGACAGGCAGCCAGACCCTGACGGCGACCGCTGATGAGTTCCAGCAGACCTTCCAGATCCCCGGCGTCGATGCAGCCATCCAGCAGGCGCAAGACTGCCTGCAGACCCACACCAAGCCAAAAGATGGGGATGAGGCCGAGATCGAAGGCTCACGCTTCACCGTAGCGGGCAACTGGTGGGGCGGGGCCACGGCCCTTGCGAATGGTCAGTTCGACTATTGCGGTGTCTCAATCGGCTACAGCGGGACCACCACCCTCAGCTACATCCTGCGCTCGGACGACATGTTCGTGATCATCGCCGCCATCGACGGCGCCAGTTTCCCCACGGGTGAGGTGATCGAAGCAACCGTGACGGGTGACACCTTCGGTCCCGAAAAGCTGCGCGTCCGTGTGGTGAACCCGACCACGATTTCCATTCCGATCCCCGGGATCGAGGCCAACGCCGCAATCATCCGGCAAAACGGCCGTATCAGTATCGAAGTCGGAGGGCGGCAGCCTGACATCTTCCCGACGCCAGACGCCAGCGCCGCAGTAGACGCGGCACTGGCCTGTTTCGCCAGGTATTCCGCGCCGGGCTGACCCGCCCGGCACAGCGGCAGACGGCGCTACTCCGCCGCTTCCATGTAGCTTTCGACCGGAGGGCAGGTGCAGATCAGGTTGCGGTCGCCATACACATTGTCCACCCGACCGACCGGCGGCCAATACTTGTCCACCCGGAAGGCACCGGGCGGGAAGCAACCCTGCTCGCGGCTGTACTTGCGGTCCCAGGCCTCGGTCACCAGGGCCGCCACGGTGTGGGGGGCATGGCGCAGGGGGCTTTCTTCGGCCGTGATCTCACCCTTCTCCACCGCGCGGATTTCCTCGCGGATCGACAGAAGCGCCGTGATGAAGCGGTCAATCTCTGCCTTGGTCTCCGATTCCGTCGGCTCCACCATCAGTGTACCGGAAACCGGCCAGCTCATCGTGGGGGCATGGAAACCGTTGTCGATCAGGCGCTTGGCGATATCGTCGACCGTCACCCCCACCTCGGCGAAGGGGCGGGTGTCAAGGATGCACTCATGCGCGACCCGGCCCTTGTTGCCCATGAAGAGGATCGGATAAGCCCCCGCCAGCCGCGCGGCGATGTAGTTCGCGTTCAGGATCGCGACGCGCGTCGCCTGCGTGCAGCCCGGCCCCCCCATCATCAGGCAGTAGGCCCATGAGATCAGAAGGATGGACGCCGACCCATAGGGTGCCGCACTGACCGCCCCGTCGCCGCCCGTCTCGGGGTGTCCCGGCAGATGCGGCGCAAGGTGGGCTTTCACCCCAATCGGCCCCATGCCGGGGCCCCCGCCGCCATGCGGAATGGCAAAGGTCTTGTGCAGGTTCAGGTGGCTGACGTCGCCGCCGATCTCTCCCGGTTTCACCAGCCCCACCAGCGCATTCATGTTCGCGCCGTCGATATAGACCTGCCCGCCATGGTCATGGGTGATCCGGCAGATGTCCCGCACGGTCTCTTCAAACACGCCATGCGTCGACGGGTAGGTGATCATGCAGGCGGCCAGACGGTCGCCCGCCGCAATCGCCTTGGCGCGGAAATCCTCCACATCCACGTCGCCGTTCGGCGAGGCCTTCACAACCACCACCTCCATCCCCGCCATCTGCGCGCTGGCCGGGTTGGTGCCGTGGGCGCTGGTCGGGATCAGGCAAATGTCGCGCTGCACATCGCCCCGCGCGCGGTGATAGGCAAGGATCGTCAGCAACCCCGCATATTCCCCCTGCGCGCCACTGTTCGGCTGCATCGACATCGCGTCATAGCCGGTGATCTCGCACAGCTTGGCCGACAGATCGCCGATCGCCTCGGTATAGCCCGCCGCCTGGTCGCGTGGCGCAAAGGGGTGAAGGCTGCCGAACTCTGGCCAGGTGATCGGCATCATCTCGGCCGCGGCATTCAGCTTCATCGTGCACGACCCCAAGGGGATCATCGCCCGGTCCAAGGCCAAGTCGCGGTCACTGAGGCGGCGCATGTAGCGCATCATCTCGGATTCCGCCCGGTTCATGTGAAAGACCGGATGGGTCAGATACTCCGAGGTACGCAGCATCTCCTCGGGGAAGCCGAGGGTCGCGCGGTGCGGCGGCACGCCGTCGATCCCGAAGGCGCGGAGGACCTTGATCAGCACACGCTCATCCGTCGTCTCGTCCAGGCTGATCCCGACACGGTTCAGGCCGATCTTGCGGAAATTCAGGCCTTCATTGCGGGCGGCAGCGAGGATCCCCGCCTGCCCAACGCCCACCTCGACCGTGATCGTGTCGAAAAAGGCCCGTGGGTCCACCTTGGCCCCCGCCGCCTTCAGCGCATGCGCCAGCCGCTGGGTCAGGAAATGCACCCGCTCCGCAATCGCGCGCAAGCCTTCGGGGCCGTGAAAGACGGCGTAGAAGCTGGCCATCACCGCCAGCAGCGCCTGCGCGGTGCAGACGTTGGACGTGGCCTTTTCCCGCCGGATATGCTGCTCGCGCGTTTGCAGCGACAAGCGGTAGGCCTTGCCCCCCTGCGCGTCGATGCTGACGCCGACAATCCGCCCCGGCATCTGCCGCTTGTGCGCGTCCTTCACCGCCATGAACGCCGCATGCGGGCCGCCATAGCCCATCGGAACGCCAAACCGCTGGGCGCTGCCCACCGCTATATCCGCCCCCATCGCGCCGGGTTCCTTCAGCAGGCACAAGGCCAGAAGGTCCGTCGCCATTATCGCGATTGCCCCCACGGCGTGCAGGCTGGCGATGCGTTGGGTAAAGTCCGTCACATGGCCATAGCTTGAGGGATACTGGAAGATCGCGCCAAAGACCTTTGACGGCTCCAGCGTGCGGACGTCATCCTCGATGATCTCGATCCCCAGGGGCAGCGCGCGGGTCCGGATCACGGCGATGGTCTGGGGATGGCAGAAGCGGTCAACGAAAAACGCTTTCGCCTTCGACTTCGCCACGCGTTCGGCCATGGTCATCGCTTCCGCCGCAGCCGTCGCCTCATCCAGCAACGAGGCGTTGGCCACATCAAGCCCGGTCAGGTCGCAAACCATGGTCTGATAGTTCAGCAAAGCCTCCAGCCGGCCTTGCGCAATCTCGGGCTGATAGGGGGTATAGGCCGTGTACCAGGCCGGGTTCTCCAGAATGTTCCGCTGGATCGCCGGGGGGGTGACGGTGCCGTAATAGCCCTGCCCGATCAGGCTGGTCATCACCCGGTTCTTCGCCCCCACCTCTTTCATCTTCGCCAAAAGCTCATGCTCGGCCAAGGGTGCCCAGGTCAGGGGCTTTGCCTGCCGGATAGACGCGGGAACCGTTTCAGCGATCAACGCGTCCAGCGTCGGCACGCCAACAGCGGCCAGCATCTCCTCCATCTCGGAGGGCGAGGGGCCGATGTGGCGGCGGTTGGCGAAGTCGTAGGCGTTGTAGGTGGTGGGCGTGAATGTCATGGGGATCATCCTAACAGGGCGGGACTCCGAGTTTTCGCAGAAAACTCGTGCATGATTTTTCTGCGAAAAATCGCGTTTCAGCCGATCAGGTCCTGATACTCATCCTCGTCCATGAACTGGTCGAGGACGCTCAGGTCATCCAGCCGCATCTTGAAGAACCAGGCCGCGCCCGTCGGGTCTTCGTTCACCAAGGCCGGCGCATCGACCAGCTTGGTGTTGACCGACACGATCTCGCCATCGACCGGGGCCAGGATGTCGCTGGCCGCCTTGACGCTTTCGATCACGCAGACCTCGTCGCCCTCGGCCACCATCGTCTCGGGCTCGGGCAATTCGACGAAGACCACATCGCCCAGTTGGGTGGCCGCGTGCTCGGTGATGCCGACCACGACAAGGTCACCCTCGACGCGCAGCCATTCATGATCCTTGGTAAATTTCATCTGGGGTCCTCAGCGTTTGTAGGTTGTCGGTTGAAAGGGAAGATCACAGACCGTGACCGGCAGCCGCTTGCCGCGCACTTCGCCTTCCAGCGCGGTGCCGGTGGCGGCGAAATGGGATGCGACATAGCCCATCGCAATGGGGGCATTGACGCTGGGCCCGAACCCGCCCGAGGTGACATGCCCCACGGGCGTGCCATCGGCGGCGAAAAGCTCCACCCCTTCGCGCATCGGGGCGCGGCCATCGGGGGCAAGGCCCACGCGGCGCCGTTCGGGGCCGGTTGCAAGCTCCTGCAAGATCCGCTCGGCCCCCGGAAACCCGCCCGCCCGCGCGCCATCCATGCGGCGGGATTTCTGGATCGCCCAGGTCAGGCTCGCCTCGACCGGGCTGGTCGTCGTGTCGATGTCATGGCCATACAGGCAAAGGCCCGCCTCAAGCCGCAGACTGTCGCGCGCACCAAGACCGATGGGTGCCACGCCGGGTTGCGCCAAAAGCCTGCGCGCAAACCCTTCGGCCCCGGCCATCGGCAGGGAAAGCTCAAACCCGTCCTCGCCGGTATAGCCCGAGCGTGAGACCCAGACCTCACCCAGCACGCGGTGATCCATGAACCACATCGCGGCCACACCCGGCAGAATTGCCTCCAGCGCCGCCTCGGCCCCCGGCCCCTGCAGCGCCAGAAGCGCGCGGTCGGTGACAGGCTCCACCGATACCCCCGGCATCATCGCGGTCATATGGGCGATGTCCTCGGCCTTGCAGGCCGCGTTGACCACCACATACAGATGGTCGCCCCGGTTGGTGAACATCAGGTCATCCAGAATGCCGCCGCGGTCATTGGTCAGAAGACCATAGCGTTGCCGCCCTTCGGCCAGCCCCAGCACATCGACCGGCATCAGGCCTTCAAACGCCAGCTTCAGCGCCTCCATCCCGGCTTTCGGCCGCAGGATCACCTGCCCCATATGACTGACGTCAAACAACCCGGCCGCAGATCGCGTGTGCAGGTGTTCCTTCATCACGCCGGCCGGATATTGCACCGGCATCTCATAGCCGGCAAAGGGCACCATCTTGCCCCCCAGCTCGACGTGCAGGTCGTGCAGACCCAGCCGTTTCAGCCCTTCGTCAAGGTCGGCCATCGCCGCCCCCCTTACCTTTGGCCGGGAACATACCGGCATCGCCCGGGCAGGCCGATCCCTGCCCCTCGATGCCCCCTCTGTCCTTGCACCCTTCGGTGCGCCTGAGATCGTTATCCCTTCGGCGTCCCGGTGGCCCGGGCCCTCTCCAGAGTCTGTGGTCAGAAACGGTCCCTTGCGCCTGAGAGTTTACCGGGGCGGTTGCTCCTTCGGCACCGAGGGGCAAGTGCGCCCGCCGGATTCTCCCGAACCTGACGCCTGATGGTTAGCCCATCCCGGCGCGAGGCGGCAAGGGGGAATCGGAATACGACCGTATGCCGTGCAAAGACGACGGAAGTTTATCCCTGCGCCTCGAACCGCAGTACGCCCGCAATCCGGCTGCCGCCCCCGTTGTCAGACGGATGCCGCACGCCATCCACCACCTGAACCTCGGCAAAGTCGAAAGGGCTGATGCCCGCAAGGCAGGCGACATTCACCCCGAACTGACCGGGGTCTGATCGGCGGCGATGATGGGTATAGATGCCGCAGGTCTTGCAGAACCAGTGCTGCGCGGTGCGGGTATGGAACTGGTAAAGCGCAAGGTTCTCTTCGCCCGCCAGAAACTGCAGGTCCTCGCTTTTGGCCGAAACGACGACCGCCCCGCGCATCCGGCAGAATGAACAGGTGCAGCGCCGGGCCGTGCGTAGACCCTCTCGGAGCCGCACCTTGAACCGCACCGTCCCGCAATGGCATGCCGCTTCGTAGACGTCGCGCATCCCGCCCTCCCTCAGGCCCGCCGTTCCCCGGGGCTTGCCACCGGCTCCACCTCGGGGGCCGCGTGTGCATCGGGCCGTGGGCCGCGCTGGGGGCCGACCGCGGGCGAAGCTATCGCCCGCAACGCCAGCCAGATTGCGGCCAGCCCAAAGACCACGCCGCCCAGCGCCTGGCCAACCAGCACGCCCTCGGCCCCCCAGATGCTGCCCAGCCACAGCGCCAAGGGGATCGTCCCCACCGTATGCCGCCCCCAGTTCACCACAGTAGACCAGAACGGCCGCCCAAGGTTGTTGCAGACGGCATTGCCGACAAAGATCACCCCGTTGAAAAACCACAGCAGCGCCAGCGGCCCGCAGAACAAATAAACGATGTCCCGCGTCAGCCCCGTGGCCTGAAAGGCATCGGCAATCGGCGCGCGCAGGGCGAACAGCAGGGCCGAGACCAGCAGGATCACCAGCCCGGTAAAGATCAGCCCGTCCAGAAACGCCCGCCGCACCCGGTCCATCTTCCCGGCACCAAAATTCTGCCCGATGATCGGCCCCATCGCGCCCGATAGCGCAAAGATCACCCCGAAGGCCACTGGCGTCAAACGCCCGGCAATCGCCATCCCCGCCACCGCCGCCTCGCCGTATTCAGATGTCGCGCGTGTCACAAACGCCTGCCCCACCGGCGTTGCCACCTGCGTCAGGATCGCGGGCACCGCAATCGCCCAGATCGGCCCCATGTCGGCCACCACCTGCCCCGGCGAGGGGCGGTCAAACCCGCCGTATTTCGCCGTGATCGGCCGCAGCGCCATCACCGCAATCACCACCCGCGCGGCCACGCTGCCAAGCGCCGCCCCGGTCAGCTCCATTCCGAACCCGAAGATCAGGATCGGGTCCAGCACCGCCGTCGCCAGCGCGCCCCAGACCGTCGCCATCATCGCCGCCCGCGCATCGCCATGACTGCGCAGGATCGCCCCGCCGATCATCCCCACCATCAGCAACGGCTGCGAGGGGATGACGATCTGCAGGAAATCCACCGTCAGCTCCGCCGTGCGCCCCGTGGCCCCCAAAAGCGCCACCAGCGGTCCCAGCACCAGCCACACAGCCGCCGCGAACAGCGAGCCGAACAGGAACCCCAGCACCAGCCCCGTCGTCGCCCGCGCCCGCGCCGCATCCGGGTCCCGCGCGCCCAAGGCCCGCGCCACCAGCGCGCCCACGGCAATCGACATCCCGATCCCGAAACTGGTGGTGAAAAACAGGATCGCCCCGGCATAACCGATCGCCGCCGCCAACTCCGCCTGCCCCAGCATGGCGATGTACAGCATGTTGATCAGGTCAACGACGAACACCGCCATCAACCCAACCGATGAGGTCAGCGCCATCACCGACACATGTCGGAACAGGTTCCCCTCAACGAATTTGCCCTGCGGCCCGGCCATGCCCAAGCCCTTTCACATTTGCACAAATATCCTCGGGGGTCCGGGGGCAGACAGCCCCCGGGGCCAGCCCAGCAATCAGACTGTCGGCACCTTGCGCAGAAGCGGCATCACATCCGCCATCTCCGGCCCGGCATCGCGGCCCGTCAGCGCCCGGCGCAAGGGGCGGAAAAGATCCTTGCCCTTCCGGCCCGTCGCCTCCTTGACCACCGCCGTCCACTCGCCCCAGGTCGCAGCCGTCCAGGGCTGCGCAGGCAACAACGCCAAAGCCTGCCGCACAAACTCCCGGTCCGCCTCATCAATCACCGGCTCCGCTCCGTCGCGGAACAGCGTCCACCACTGGCCCAGATCATCCAGCACCGTGATATTGCCCTTGGCCACCGCCCAGAACGCTTCGGCCATGTCGTCCGGCACGCCCAAAGCGGCAATCCGGTCCTTCACCGCTGCAAAGGGCAAGCCCTGCACATGATGCCGCGTCAGCGGGAACAGGTCCTCCGCGTCGAACTTCGTCGGCGCGGCCCCGAAGGACCCCACGTCAAACCCCGCCACCAGATCGTCCATCGACGCCGCCAGCTCCACCGGCTTTGACGACCCCAGCCGCGCCATGAGGCTTAGCAAAGCCATCGCCTCCACCCCCCGCGCCCGCAGGTCGCGCAAGCTCAGCACGCCAAGGCGCTTGGACAATTCCTCACCCTGCGGCCCGGTCAGCAGGCTGTGGTGCGCAAAGGTCGGCGGCACTCCGCCAAGCGCCTTCATGATCTGGATCTGCGTCGCGGTGTTCGTCACATGGTCCGCGCCCCGCACGATATGCGTGACCCCCATGTCCACGTCATCCACGGATGAGGCAAAGGTATACAAGACCTGCCCATCCGCCTTGATCAGCACCGGGTCACTGACAGACGCCGCATCGATCGAGATGTCTCCGATGATCCCGTCCTTCCACTCGATCCGCTCCTGATCGAGTTGGAACCGCCAGTACCCCAGCCGCCCCTCATCCCGGTAGGCCTGCTTCTGCGCCTCAGTCAGCGAAAGCGCCGCCCGGTCATAGACCGGCGGTTTCCCCATGTTCAGCTGCTTCTTGCGCTTCAGATCCAACTCGACCGGCGTCTCGAAACACTCATAGAACCGCCCCGCCGCCTTCAGCGCCTCTGCCGCCTCGGCATAGCGCGCCATGCGCTTGGACTGCTGCTCGATCCGGTCATACCGGATGCCCAGCCAGGCCAGGTCCGCCTTCAGCCCATCGATGTATTCCTGCTTTGACCGCTCCTGATCGGTGTCATCCAGCCGCAGGATGAAGGTCCCGCCATTCTGGCGCGCGATCAGATAGTTCATCAGCGCCGTGCGCAGGTTGCCCACATGGATCCAGCCGGTGGGCGAGGGGGCGAAACGGGTGGTCACGGTCATGGCGCAGGCTCCTTGGAAGGCCTCTCCCTGTCACATGGCCCCGCATTTGTCCAGTTTCCCCCAGCGGAAGACCAGGTGCCCGGCAGCGCCTTCGGGCGGGGCTCGATGCCCCGTCCGAAGGCCCTCCCGTTCAGGTCACGCCCCCGGCTAATCCACGGTCGCGGCCACCTCGAAAACAGGGGTCACTCCGGCAGCACGCGCCACCGCATTGCCAAATCGTCGAGGCCCGCGCGGATCAGCTCGCGCAGCGCGCCCTCATCCACCCGGTCCAGACGCTTGAGGTAAAGACACGCCTTCCCCACCCGATGCGGCCCAAGCCGGGCGAGAATGTCACCGAAATCGGCGTAACCGGGCAGGATATAGACCGACAGTTCCGCCTTCCGCGGCGCAAAGCCGGTGGCCAGGCTTTCGCCGGAATGGCCGCTGTCATAGCGGTAGGCATAGCGCCCGAACCCCACCATCGACCCACCCCACAGCCGGGGCGGGTAACCCGTGACCTCGGCAAAGATCGTCAGCAACCGGTCCGCCTCCTCGCGCCGTAAAGGATCTGCGATACCATCCAGAAATCCCGCCCGATCAAAGGGCGCACTCACCGTCTTCGCGTCTACCGTCTTCGCGCCCGCCGCCTTTGCTTCTGTGGCCATCGAAACCCTCCTGCAGGCCAACCCGTCCACACCTTGGCGCAGATTAGCACATCGCGCCGCTCCGCGCGCCCTTCCGCTTGCCTGTCCCGCCCCCTATCTTGGCGCCATGACATATCCGGCCCCCTCCAGCATCGCCCCGTCGCTTGCCGTGATTGAACAGCTTGCGCATGAGGCGATCTCCACCCTCCCCGCGCCGTTCCGCGAACCGGCCACCCATATCCGCCTGCGCATCGAGGATTTCCCCGATGACGAGGTGCTGGAAGAGCTTGGTCTGAACGATCCCTATGAACTTACCGGCCTTTACGAAGGCATCCCGCTGACCGAGAAATCGACGGCCGAGCAGATGACCCGCCCGGATGTGATCTGGCTCTTCCGGCGGCCGATCCTTGATGAATGGGTGGACCGGGGCAATGTCTCGCTGGCCGAACTGGTGACGCATGTCGTCGTCCACGAACTGGCGCATCATTTCGGCTGGTCCGATGATGACATCGCCCGCATCGACCCCTGGTGGGAATAGCCGCTGCACAACCTTTGTGCGCCACTGCACGGGCGCTGACGCAGCCGTGACCGGACAGCGCCCGCCCGGGCCCTAGCTTGCGCGGCACGAAGCCCCAAGGCTGCATCCCAACCGACCCGGAGGACGTCATGACCACCCTTACTCGCCGTCAGACCATTGCCGCAGGCATCGCCCTGCCCTTCGTCGCCACGCTTCTGCCCCGCCCCGCTCTGGCGCAGGAAACCATGCTCGGCTCGGGCTTTGCGCCCTGGAACCGCTTCAAGCTGGGCGGGTTTGAAGTGACGACCCTCCTCGCAGGCACCCGCGCTGGCGACAAGCCGCAGGAAACCTTCGGCACCAACGCGACACCCGAAGACTTCGCCGCCCTCTCGGCCGCGAACTTCATCCCCGCCGACATGACCCAGAACTTCTTCACCCCGACCGTGGTCAACACCGGGGCCGAGATCGTGCTTTTTGACACCGGCCTTGCCGCCGAAGGCACCCTTGCGGCGCTCACCGCCGCCGGCATGACCGCCGACATGGTCGATGTCGTGGTCCTGACCCACATGCACGGCGACCATATCGGCGGTCTGATGGGTGCCGATGGCGTGACGCCCACCTTCGCCAACGCCCGCTATGTCACCGGCAGCGTCGAACATAACAACTGGTCCACCGCCGGGAACGAAGGCTTCGACAAGAACGTGAAGCCCCTGAACGACAAGATCACCTTCCTTGATGATGGCGGCAGCCCGGTCTCCGGCATCACCGCGATGGCGGCGGCCGGCCACACCCCCGGCCACATGATCTATATGGTGGAATCGAACGGCCAGCGGCTGGCGATCACCGCCGACACTGCCAACCACTACGTCTGGTCGCTGCAGCGCCCGGATTGGGAAGTGCGCTTTGACGCCGACAAGGCCGCCGCTGCCGCGACACGGAAGCAGGTCTTCGGCATGATCGCCGCCGACCGCATCCCCTTCATCGGCTACCACATGCCCTTCCCGGGCCTGGGCTATGTCGAAGCGGCGGGCGAAGGCTTCCGCTATGTGCCCGCCAGCTATCAGATGATGCTGAACGGCTGATCCCGGGACCAAAATCCTTCGAAGGATTTTGCAAAAGTTTTCGAAAACTTTTGCCCCCACCCTGCCCCCGGCGCGCACCGCCCGGGGGCAGTTCCATTTCTGCACGAAGGGTCTATGATAGCGGTAACAGCCATAGGTGCCGCATGACCCAAGCTCCCATCCTCACCCTCACCCTCAACCCCGCCCTCGACATGGCGACCGAGGTGCATGAGATGATCCCCGGCCACAAATTGCGCTGCTCCGAGCCGCAGTTGGACCCCGGTGGCGGCGGCCTCAACGTCTCCCGCGCGATCAAGGCGCTTGGCGGCGACAGCCTTGCCCTCGTCGCCATCGGCGGGCTGACCGGTGACCGTCTGGCAGGTCTGATCCGGGGTGAGGGGGTCACCTTCCTCTCCATCCTTGGCCCGGGTGAGACGCGCCAATCGCTGACCGTGAACGAAAGCACCACCGGCAAGCAGTTCCGCTTCATGCTGCCCGGCCCCGTCTGGGGCGAGGCTGAGCGGGCCCGCGTCTTCACCCTGCTGCGCGCCACCGCCCGGCCCGGCGGGCTTTCGGTGATCTCGGGCAGCCAGCCCCCCGGCGTGCCGGTCGATTTCCCGGCACAGCTCGCCGCTTCGATGCCCGAAAGCCGCGTCGTCCTTGACACCTCCGGCTCCACCCTGACCGAAGCCGTCCGCCACCCGATCCCGGGGCTGGAAGTCCTGCGGATGGATGGCGAAGAAGGTGAGGCGCTGGCCGGTCGCCCCCTGCCCGCTTTGGAAGACACCGCCAACTTCGCCCAGTCCCTGGTCCATGCCGGGGTTGCCCGCATGGTCATCATCGCGCGCGGTGCCGAAGGCAATGTGCTGGCCGACGCCCAGCACCGCATCTTTGCCAAGGCGGCCAAGGTCAAGGTCAAGTCCACCGTCGGCGCCGGTGACAGCTTCGTCGCGGCCTTCGTCCTCGCCCTGTCGCGCGGCCAGTCGAATGATGAAGCACTTGCCCTCGGTTCCGCCGCCGCCTCCGCCGCGGTGATGTCGGACGCGACGCAGCTTTGCCGCCCGGAAGACGTGCAGCGCCTGCTGCCCGAATGCGCCGTCAGCCGGGTCTGAAGCGATTTCTGCCCAGAAATCGCAGCGGAGCCTTCAAAGGCTCCGGTCCGGACTTTTCCAAAAGTCCGGGCCGCGCGCGCGGATCAGAAGTTGACCTCGGCCACCACCGCCCGGTGGTCTGACGGCCAGGGCGTCACCACGATATCGCTCCTCGGACCGTCTTCGCCAACAATCGCAGCATCCGTCACCGTCACGCCCGCGCCCCGCACCAGCACAAAGTCGATGCGGTCCGGATGGTCATCCGTCGCCGCCTCATCATAGGTCGGCGTCCAGGTATAGGCGGGTTTTGCCACCGGGTCCGGGTGCACCGCGCGGTAGGCGTCGATGAACCCCGCCTCGACCAGCCGCGCCGTCGTCGGCCAGCGCACCGCCACCGGATGCTGCCCCGCCGCCACCGCCGCAGGCGTCCAGTCATGCAGCGACGGTTCGTTGAAATCCCCGGTCACGAACACTGCCGCCGCGTCGTCGGCCAGCGTCATATCCCAGGCCAACAGGTCCATGGCCGGGCCACGGGTTTCCGTCGCAAAGCGCACCGCCTCGGCTTCGGTCGTGATGAAGGGCGCCGGGCCATATTCGATGCCCAAAAGCTGGTAGGGCTGGTAAGGCTCATCATCCAGATGGATGTTGAATATCCAGACCGTCTTGCCATTCACATCCAGGGGCACCCCCAGATCGTTCGGCGACGGTGCCCCCAAAGGATAGCGCGAGATCACCGCATTCGCCCAAAGCGCCGGATTCTCCGCCGTCTGGTCATGCACATACCACCCAAGTGCCGCCGCAATCGCCGGGGCGACGCTGTCACCCACCGCCGGGCAGGCCTCGGCCGTGCAGGGGTCGCTTTCCAGACGGGTTTCCTGCAGGCCCACCACATCGGCCCCCGCCGCGCGGATCGCGGCCACGGTTTCCTCGATGCCGTTGCCCTCGTTGGCACCGCCGCCCCAGATGTTGTAGCTCATCACCCGCAGGGTTTCCGCCCCCGCCGGGTCTGCGCACAGCGCCAGAAGTCCTGCCAATCGGATCATGTCACCCCTCCCCATCCCGATGCGCCAAAGGTTAACGCAATCGTGGTGACGGGTCGATGACAGAGGCGCTTCAGCTGTCGTCGCGCCAGCGGTTGACGATGGGGTACCGGCGATCCAGCCAGAAGGCCTTTTGCGTCAGCCGCACGCCGGGCGCGGACTGAAAGCGCTTGTATTCGGCAAGATAAAGCAGGTGTTCAACCTTCTTCACCGTGGCCCGATCAAAGCCCATGGCGACGATCTCGGCCACTGACAGCTCCTTTTCCACCAGCCCCTCAAGGATCGCGTCCAAGACCTCATAGGGCGGCAAGCTGTCATCGTCGCGCTGGTTGGCGCGCAGCTCGGCTGACGGGGGCCGCGCAATGATCGCCTCGGGGATAACCTCGCCTGCCGGGCCCTTCATCCAGGCCCGGTGGTTCTCGTTCCGCCAGCGCGCGGTCAGGAACATGCGTGTCTTGTACATGTCCTTCACCGGGTTGTAGCCGCCGTTCATGTCGCCATAGATCGTGCAATAGCCCACCGCCATTTCCGACTTGTTGCCGGTGGTCAAAAGCATCTCGCCGAACTTGTTCGACAGCGCCATCAGCATCACGCCCCGCAGGCGGGACTGGATGTTTTCCTCGGTGATCCCAGGTTCCGTGCCTGCAAACAGCGGCGCCAGCGCATCGCCCACCGCCCCTTGCGCTCCGCTGATCGGCACCGTGTCATACCGGCACCCCAGCGCCTTCGCCGCCGCCGTGGCCAGGTCCAGCGATTGCTGGCTGGTGAACTCGCTCGGCAGCATCACGCAGCGCACGTTCTCCGGCCCCAAGGCATCCACCGCCATCGCCGCAACGATGGCGCTGTCGATCCCGCCCGACAGGCCCAGCAACGCCTTCTTGAACCCCGTCTTCCGCATGTAATCGCCCAGCGCCAGCACGCAGGCCCGATAATCCGCCTCGCCAATCGGCGGGATTTCGGCAATCTCGCCCTGCTCTGCTTCCCACCCCTCGGCCCCGCGCCGGAAGGTGACCATCACCAGCGTCTCATCAAACTGCGGCAACTGCGCCGCCAGCCGCCCGCCGGGGTTCAGCACCATGCTGGAGCCGTCAAACACCTGGTCATCCTGCCCGCCCACCATATTCAGGTAAACCAGCGGCAGCCCCGTCTCCACCACCCGCGCCACCATCAGGTTCAGCCGCAGGTTCGGCTTGCCCCGGTGGTAGGGCGAGCCGTTCGGGATCAGCAAAATCTCCGCCCCCGTCTCGGCCAACGTTTCCGCCACGTCCGGATGCCAGGCATCCTCGCAGATCGGCGTGCCGATCCTGACGCCGTTCACCACATAAGGCCCATGCACATCGGCCGAGGCGAACACCCGCTTTTCGTCAAACACCGCGTCATTCGGCAGATGGTGCTTCAGCACGCGGGCAGACACCTTGCCGCCCTGCAGCACGAAATATCCGTTGTAAAGGCGCCCCCCCACCAGAACTGGCCCGCCGATCCCGATAGCCGGGCCATCCGCACAGTCCGCCGCCAGCCCCTCGACCGCCGCCAGCGCGGCACTCACGAAGGCGGGCTTCAGGATCAGGTCCTGGGTCTGGTATCCGGTCACGAACATCTCGGTCAGGGCCAGCATGTCCGCCCCCGCCGCCTTGGCCTTGCCCCAGGCCTCACGAGCCTTGGCCATGTTCCCGGCAATATCGCCCACGGTCGGGTTCAACTGCGCCAGCATCAGACGGAACGTGTCGGTCATCGGGGTCCCCCATCACATGGGCTTGTTCTAGCAGGTTGCCGCCCAAGGGAAACCCACCCCGCCACCCCCATGCGACCGAGGCACAGCTTGTCACACCCCCGCCGCCCCCTTACCTTCACCCCCTATTGACCTTGCGGGAATCGCCCATGCGCCGCCTAGCCTTGCTGCTTCTCCTTGCTGCCACCCCCGCCTTCCCTCAGGACGGTGAGGTGGTGACCAAGCAATACGATGACGGCTCGGTCTATGAAGGCACCTTCAAGGACGGCCGTCAGCATGGGACCGGCACCTACCGCCTCCCCTCCGGCTTTGAATACACCGGCGACTGGATCGAGGGTGAGATTACCGGCCAAGGCACCGCCCGCTATCCCAATGGTTCAGTCTACGAAGGCGCCTTCCTGAACGGCCAGCCGGATGGTCAGGGCAAGATCACCGCCCCCGATGGCCGCACCTACGAAGGCGCCTGGGTCCAGGGCCAGATGACCGGCCAGGGCGTCGCCCGCTATGCCAATGGCTCGGTCTATGAGGGCAGCTTCACCAACGGCGTCCACAATGGCCGGGGCAAGCTGACCAACCCTTCAGGCTATACCTACGAAGGCCAATGGGTGCTGGGCGCCAAGGAAGGCATCGGCAAGATCACCTACCCCGATGGGGCTACCTATGACGGCACCCTCGTCCGGGGCCAGCGCGCAGGCCAAGGCAAACTGACCATGCCGGACGGGCTGATCTACGATGGCGACTGGGCCGATGGCCAGATCAACGGAATCGGCAGCCTGACCCAGCCGAACGGCGACGTCTACGTGGGCGCTTTCGTCAACGGCCAGCGCGAAGGCCAGGGCAAGCTGACCCACGCCAACGGCGATATCTATGACGGCGGCTGGGTCAAGGACCGCCGCCACGGCACAGGCACCTTCACCACGCCCGATGGCTTCAAATACGAAGGCAGCTGGGTCGAGGGCCGAATGGAAGGCACCGGCTCCATCACCTATCCCGACGGCGCGGTCTATGTGGGGGCGATGCGCGGCGACCAGCCGAACGGCACCGGCGCGATCACCTATCCCGACGGCTCCACCTACCAGGGCGTCTGGGCCGCGGGCCAGATCACCGGCCAGGGCCGCGCCACCTATGCCGACGGCCGGGTCTATGAGGGCACCTTCCGCAACGCCCAACCCCACGGCACCGGCACGATGACCCACCCCGACGGCTACCGGTACGAGGGCGACTGGGTAGAAGGCCAGCGCGAGGGCATCGGCGCGGCGGTCTACCCCGATGGCAGCCTTTACAAGGGCGGCTTCAAGGCCGGCCTCCGGAACGGTGACGGCGAATTCACCCAGCCCGACGGTTTCCGCTATACCGGCCAGTGGATCGCCGGCCAGATCGAGGGCGAGGGCGTGGCCACCTACCCCTCAGGCGACGTCTATGTCGGCACCTTCAAAGCCGGCCGTCGCGAGGGGCAAGGCAAACTGACCTACGCGAGTGGCGAGGTGGCCGAAGGCATCTGGCAAAACGGCATCCTAACCGCCCCGCCGGTGGTGGAGGAGGGGGCCGCAGAAGCCACCGTTGAAGCCCCAGCGGATGTCGAAGCCCCGGCAGAAGCCACCCCCGACCCCGCCCCCAACCCCTGACGGTCGTGGAGGCCACCCCGTGCGGTCCAGACCTACGAAAGAGTGGTTCAGAAGCCCGCTCAAAGTCGGCGCTGCAATCTGCGCCCTTGGTCTTCCGCTGGAACTCGCAAGATTTCTTCTCGGCAATCCAATCTGGATTTATTACTTCATCTTCCCGTTTGTGTATGTGTCAGCGACTGCCTTCTTCTATTCGCTCTGGCTTTCACGAAATGGAACGGGAAAGGGCGGCAAATGATGAATGTATTAACTTGCTGCCCTGCGTGACTTGGCGCGATAGCATCGCGCAGAACTTACGTCCCAAAAGGGATAATGGCGGAACCAAATCGCAAGATACTTCGCCACATCGAAGTCAAGGATCTTTGGAACATGGATCACAAGGACCTTCGCCTCGTCGACAATGAACCATTCCAGTTTCCGACCTATCCAGACCGTGACACCTCACTGGCAAATCGCTACGTCTCTGAAACTAGGCTTACATTCTGGTTTGATGCGGTCACGGAATGTGTGGTGACAACGGACTCTGACCTGTTTCTTCAAGTGATCTTCAGGGCTGACCTCGGAAACATTCAGAAACACCTGATCCTTAACGTAGCTGGCCGCAGAATTCAGATTTCAACCGTGCAACTGAGAGAGCATTCCGTCGGTCCAGGGGTCCATTCAAAGATTCACTGGATCATCGAAGATATTGGCAGGCCATTGGTTTATTACACCGGCTGGGACGATGCTCGCCAAGGCATCAAGCGCCCGCACCATCAAAGACATCAGATACTCACGAATTCAGATGGCTTTGAAACAGCAGCGCAGCAGGACGTCGCTTTTGCATTCGTTCTGGCCGCGCTGGCGAGATATGGAAACGTGTTCTCCTCCGGGCCAGCCGGAGGTCTCGACATTCCCGCCACCGTTGAACTGTCGGGCGACCTCAAAGAAAAGATCTCCGCCGGAAAGCTCATTTCGGGTTGAGCAAGCCGTAGGGTGGGTGCCAACCCACCACTTCCGTCTGCACAATACGCCACACCTATCCCAAAGAGCCTGACCAAACCAAAGCCCCTGACCAACACCATCAACCCCTCTAAGAATGTATCATCCAAAACAACCAGCACTTCCCGCCCCAAAAGGCCAATCGGTACCACCCGACCGGCGCGAACCAACGGCCCACGCGGCCAAGCAGCAGCCGACCCAAACCCTCTTCCAGGACCAAAATTCCCTAACGACCCCCTAACGCCTCCCTCAACCCCTTGAAATACAACACCCTCTCCCCCCGTCCCTGCCCGAGACACCTAAACAACCTCCCCTCCATCCAACCGTTCCAGCACCTTTGCGGCCCCCGCCAGAACCGCCTCCCTATGCCCCGCCTCCATCCCATCCCATACCCGGTACATCTGCCCCATCCGCGGGTTTGACCGGAACCTCTCGCGGTGCCGGTCCAGGAAGTGCCAGTAGAGGAGGTTGAACGGGCAGGCCCCTTCGCCCACCTTGACCTTAACTTTGTAGGCACACCCCCCGCAGTGGTCCGACATCCGGTCAATATAGGCCCCCGACGACACATAAGGTTTCGACCCCAGCACCCCGCCATCGGCAAACTGGCTCATCCCGATCACATTCGGCGCCTCGACCCATTCGAAGGCGTCGATGTAGACCGACAGATACCATTCATGAACCTGTGAAGGGTCCACCCCCGCCAAGAGCGCGAAGTTCCCCGTCACCATCAGCCGCTGGATATGGTGGGCATAGGCCAGGTCCCGCGTCTGGCCCACTGCGGCCTTCATGCAGGCCATCCGCGTCTCCCCGCCCCAGTACACCGCCGGCAGCGCACGGGTATGGCCCAAGGCGTTCCGCTCCAGATACCCTGGCCCCTCCAGCGCCCAGATCCCCCGCACGAATTCCCGCCAGCCGATCACCTGCCGGATGAACCCTTCCGCTGCCTGGATCGGCACGCGGCCGGCCTTCCACGCGTCCTCGACCGCCTGGCACACCTCCAGCGGGCCAAGGAGCCCAAGGTTCAGATAGGGGGAGATCACGGCATGGCTCAGGAACGCCTCGCCCTCCAGCATCGCGTCCTGCTCGTCGCCAAAACGGGGCAGGCGCTCGGCCACAAATTCCGCCAGCACCTGCAACGCCCCCGCCCGGTCCGTCGCCCAGCGAAACGGGCGCAGGCGGCCAAAGTGCTGGAACCGAGACTCCACCAGTGCCAGCACCTCTTCCACCACCGCATCCGGCACCGCGTCCTTCGGACGTGCGCGCAAAAGGTCAGCCTTCGCCGCTTTCCGGTTGTCGTGGTCAAAGTTCCACTGACCGCCCGCCGGCTTGTCGCCCTCCATCATCAGCCCGGTCTTCCGGCGCATGTCGCGGTAGAACCACTCCATCCGCAGCTGCTTCCGGCCCTCGGCCCATGCCGCGAACTCGGCTTCCGAGGCGATGAAGCGGTCGTCCTCCAGGACCGTCACCGTCAGCGGCAGATCTTCCAGATCCTGCAGCAACCGCCATTCGCCGGGCTTGGTCGCCAGCACCTCCGACGCGCCAAACTCCGCCGCCCGGCGCAGCAACTCTCCTGAAATCGTCTGCGCATTCTCCGGATCGTCCAGCCGGGTATAGGCGACCCGCCACCCCTCGCCTTCCAACCCTGCCGCGAACTTGCGCATCGCAGACAGGATCAGCGCAATCTTCTGCGGGTGGTGCGGCACAGAGGTCCCCTCGCCCATCACCTCCGCCATCACCACCACGTCATGCGCGCGGTCAGCCGCCTTCAGGGCTGCAACCGAAGGCGTCAGCTGGTCGCCCAGAACCAGAACGAGCTTCACCATGGCACGACCTTGCCTTGCCAGTCGTAGAACCCGCCCGTGTCCGCCGGGCCCAATCCGTCCAACACCCGCAACAGATGCTCCGCCGCCTCCGCCGGTGGCATCGCCGGATGCCCCGCCCGGTGCGCTGGCGCCAGCGCTGTCTCCACCGTCCCGGGATGCAAGCTGACCAGCACCGACTGCGGATGCGTCCGCGTCGCCTCGACCGACGCCGTCCGCAGAATCTGGTTCAACGCCGCCTTCGCCGCACGGTAGCCATACCAGCCGCCAAGCGCGTTGTCCCCGATCGACCCCACCCGTGCCGAGAGCACCGCCAGCCGCGCCACCCGGTCCCGCGGCAGGAGCCGCAGCCCATGCTTCATCACCAACGCTGGCCCAATCGCGTTCAGCGCAAACTGCGCCGCCAGGGCTTCTGCCGTCACCGCCTTCAGCGACTTCTCCGGCCCCACCCCGCCGATCACCAGCGCCCCGGTGGCCACCACCACCAGATCGAACACCCCCTCCAACCGCCCCAGCGCCGCCGCGACCGACGCCTCATCCGTCACATCCAGCCCGTCCTGCGTCCGCGACAGCCCCACCACCTCGCCCCGCGCGCCCAGCGCATCCACCAGCGCCGCGCCAATCCCGCCCGACGCCCCAACAACCAAAGACCGCATCCCAACCCCGCCTGTTCTGTCGCCCCTCAGATAGACCGCCATCCCGGCGCGACCATGGCTTGCTCTTTTCCCAAAATACTCCCGCCGGAGGCCCCCCGACCTGCCCCAAGCCACGGCGTCACAAACCCATCCCCCGGCAGCGCCGTTTGCGGGGTCTCGATGGCCCCGCGAACGGCTCCCCCTTTCAGGATAAAGCCCCTTCCCTTCGCCGAAATCCCCCGTATGATCTCCCCATGACCAAGGACCGCCATATCCAAGCCGCCACCGGGGCAACCTGCCCTGCGTCTTCCCTTGGCCTCCTCCTTCTTAGCCGCCTCTGAGCGTGCCCCCGGGCGCGACCGCTCAGAGGTGACAAGCGCCCAACGCTCTCAGGCTAAGAAACAAGGACCAGTGACATGACCCAACAAGACAAGGTTGTCATCTTCGACACCACTTTGCGCGACGGTGAACAATCGCCCGGCGCCACCATGACGCATGAGGAAAAGCTGGAAATCGCCGGCCTCCTTGACGACATGGGCGTCGACATCATCGAGGCAGGCTTTCCCATCGCCTCGGAAGGCGATTTCGCCGCTGTCTCCGAAATTTCGAAACGCGCCAAGACCTCCACGATCTGCGGCCTCGCCCGCGCCAACTTCAAGGACATCGACCGCTGCTGGGAGGCGGTGCGCCACGCCAAATCCCCGCGCATCCATACCTTCATCGGCACCTCGCCTTTGCACCGCGCGATCCCGAACCTCGACATGGACCAGATGGCCGAGCGGATCCATGAGACGGTCACCCACGCCCGCAACCTCTGCGACAACGTCCAGTGGTCGCCGATGGACGCGACCCGCACCGAACATGACTACCTCTGCCGCGTGGTCGAAATCGCGATCAAGGCCGGGGCGACCACGATCAACATCCCCGATACCGTCGGCTACACCTACCCGATGGAGTCGGCCAAGATCATCCGCATGCTCCTCGAACGCGTCCCCGGCGCTGACAGCATCATCTTCGCCACCCACTGCCACAATGACCTTGGCATGGCGACCGCCAACTCCCTTGCCGCGGTTGAGGCTGGCGCCCGCCAGATCGAATGCACCATCAACGGCCTTGGCGAACGTGCCGGCAACACCGCGCTGGAAGAGGTGGTGATGGCGATGAAGGTCAGGAATGACATCCTGCCCTTCCGCACCGGCATCGACACGACGAAGATCATGGGCCTTTCGCGCCGCGTCGCTACCGTCTCGGGCTTTGCGGTCCAGTTCAACAAGGCCATCGTCGGCAAGAACGCCTTCGCGCATGAATCCGGCATCCACCAGGACGGAATGCTGAAAAACCGCGAGACGTTCGAGGTGATGCGCCCCGAAGATGTCGGCCTGACCGGCACCTCGCTGCCCTTGGGCAAACATTCCGGCCGGGCGGCTCTCAGGGCCAAGCTGAAGGAGTTGGGCTTTGATCTGGCCGACAACCAGCTGAATGACGTTTTCGTCCGGTTCAAGGCGCTCGCCGACCGCAAGAAGGAAGTCTACGACGACGACCTGATCGCGCTGGTCAGTGATGAGCAGACCAACGACGCCCATGAATTCCTGCAGCTGAAGAAACTGCGGGTCATCTGCGGCACCGAAGGCCCGCAAGAGGCGGAAATGGTGCTGACCATCGACGGCAAGGACCACCACATCGACGCGACCGGCGACGGGCCTGTGGATGCGGCCTTCATGTGCGTGAAGATGCTTTTCCCGCACAAAGCTCGGCTGCAGGTCTATCAGGTCCATGCCGTGACCGAAGGCACCGACGCGCAGGCGACGGTCAGCGTCCGGCTGGAAGAGGATGGCCGCATCGTTACCGGCTCTTCCGCCGATACCGATACGATCGTCGCGTCGACCAAGGCATACATCAACGCGCTAAACCGCCTGATCATCCGCCGGCAAAAGACCGCCCCGGGTGAGGATGTGAAAACCGTCAGCTACCATGGCGAATAAGGTCATCGCCCCGGTGTCCGCTTAGGGCACCGGGGCGATGATCTTCGGTTTCACTAACCTGCCTTTGGCCGTTCAGGGTTTACCAGCCTGGACCACGGCCTTCCCCCGCACATGGTCGATAAAGGCCCGCAACGGTGGCGGGGGCAACCGGCGACTGGGAAAGTACAACTGACAGCCGGGATAGGGCGGGGTCCAGTCTTCCAGCAGCCGGACAAGACTGCCGTCGGCAAGCTCTGCCGCGATCTCGGTTTCAAAGAAGAACCCGATCCCAAGGCCCGCCCGTGCCACATCTTTGCGCAGCCCCGGATCTTCGGTCAGAAGCGGGCCGGTCACGGCGGTGCGCAACGCCTCACCGTTCTTCTCGAACTCCCAGCGGTAAGGCGCGCCGGTGGACGGGGCTAGCGTCACCAGACAGGCGTGCCGCTCCAGATCGCGCGGATGCAGCGGCATGCCATGCGCCGCAAGATAGGCGGGCGCAGCGGCAGCAGCCATCCGCAGATCGGCCCCGAAGGGAACGCCGATCATGTCGCTTTCCAGCCGCTCGCTCAGGCGGATTCCGGCGTCAAACCCCATCGCCACGATGTCCACCAGCGCGTCGTTTGTCACCACCTCCAGGGTCACCCGGGGATGCTGCGCCAAGAATCCCGGGATCAGCCTTGAAAGCATCGGCACCGCCACGCGCGCGGTGTTCAACCGCAATGGCCCCGCGACCTCACCCGCGGCAGCAAAGGTGGCGTTTAGCACCCCCTCCAGATCATCCAGCACCGGCAGCAGCCGGTCGGCAAGCGCCTGCCCGGCATGGCTGGGCGCGACACTGCGGGTGGTGCGGTTCAAAAGTCGCTGGCCAAGGCGGTCTTCCAACGCCCGAATCGTTTGGCTAAGCGCCGAGGGCGACACCCCAAGTTGCACCGCCGCACGGCTGAAGCTGCCGTGTCGGACTACGGCGGCAAAGGCCCGAAGCTCTCCATAATCGGTGCTGCGCATTTATTAGCCTCACTTCATGAGCCATTCACATACTGTAGGATTATCGCATGAATCCGGATCTGGCAAAAGAAGGCACAGACGCAGGAGGCAATCATGTGGAAACGTTTCAAGATTTGGTGGGACATCTGGGGTGAGACCGTCCGCCTTCAGGGCCTCGATGACCGGCTGTTGGCTGACATCGGCGTAGAACGCACGGACATTCGTGCCCGCGTCGCAGGGCGTGGTGGTGCGACCGACACCCCGGACAATGGCGAAGCGGGCCGGACGTGCCTAGAGCCCGCCGAACCAACCCTTTACCGCCGCCGTATGGGCCACGAGGGCGGGGGTCTTTGACCACTGCGCCAAAAGCTCGGCCCAGGTCAGCGCCACAAAGGTCACATCGTCACCCTTCACGGCGCGGGCGAAACTGCTCACCTCGGCCCGGTGGCGGGCGATGGCCTTGGGATCGACGGGCTTGCCATTGCCCCAACTCTGCGGCTCGGCATGGAGGTAGACCAGCACCGCCCCCCGCGCGCGTTTCACCGCTTGGGTCCGCAAGGCATAGGCCTGCTTGACCAGCGTCACCGCGTCGAAGTGCTGATAGGTCTGCCGACCCTCCATCAACGCTTTGCGCATCGCACCAAAGCGCGCCATGCCGGGGCCCCAATCGCGACCGTCGAAAGGTTCGGTAAAGGCCACGGCCTTCGCAGGCCGGAACGGCTGATAGCGTTTCGACACGATCCCGACCAGCGTCGTCGGCGTGGTCACCAGCGCATCCACCCGTGGATGGCGCACTCCGCGCATCGGCAGTTGCATCTCTACCCCCAGTTCCACCGTTTCCGGCAGGCCCATTGGCACGCCGGGGAAGGGCAGCAGCAGGCGCGGGCGGTCCAGAAACCAGCCGAAGGTATTGGCCACCAGGGCAGAGGAGGAATCCGGACTGTCAAGGTCACTGCCCGGAAGGCGGCCAAGGGCGGCCAGCACAGCCTCGGCGGGAACGCCGGGAAGAAAGGAGGTGTCGGTCATCCTTTCATCTCTTGCAGCGTATTGCCGCCGTCCACAACCAGCATTGCACCGGTGACATAAGACGCCTCCTCCGACGCCAGGAACACTGCACAGGCCGCCACCTCGTCCGGCGTGCCCGCGCGGCCAACAGGGGTGCGCTTGCCCGCGCGGATCTCTCCGGGGCTGGAGCTTGCCGTGGCGATCCACCCCGGCAAGACCGCGTTGCAGGTGATGCCGCGGCCCCCATACTCCAACGCGATCGACCGCGTCATCCCGGTGACCGCCGCCTTCGCCGTGGCATAGGCGGAACTGCCGTCGATGGTCACCACCGGCCCGGTGACCGAACTGACGTTGACGATCCGGCCATAGCCGCGCGCTGCCATCCCGGGCAGGGCGGCGCGGCAGCAGTGGAAGGTGGTGTTGATGTTCAGCGCCATGTGATGCGCCCAAGCCGTGTCCGACCAGTCGGCCAGCTGCCCGCGCTTCACCCGCTTGCCGGTCTGCACCATGCCCGCATTGTTGACCAGCACGCCGACCGGACCAAGCCGCGCCTCGACCGCCGCGAACAGCCCAGCCACCTGAGCGGGGTCGGTCAGGTCGGCGACATGGGCCATCACCCCAAGCTCTGCCGCGCGGTCATGGATGCGCGGGCTGGTGGCGGTGATGCAGACCTTCGCCCCGCCCGCGACCAGCGCCCGGGCGATGGCAAAGCCGATTCCCCCCGCCGATCCGGCCCCTGTCACCAGCGCTACTTGCCCCGAAACACCCGCCATTTTCCACCCCCGCCAGACGCCCATCTAGCCGCAAGATCAGCCCCAGGTTCGTTTAGGTCAATTGCTTTGCCCGGGTAGCCGCACAAAGCGACCAAAATAGCAGATTTCTACAACCCGCCGCCCGAACGCGATTGTATAAGCGGCCCTCCGCGCGCTGTGCTACAAGGCCTTTCGCTCCCCTGCACAGGTCCTTATATGAAGGCGCCCGCCTTCGACCGTGAGTCGCCGGGACATACTGCCTGCATGTGGGGACCCCATAGGATGTCGTTATTTTCCGGTCTGTTTTCGTCTGACATGGCGATTGACCTC
>JAIYAE010000029.1 GCA_027489175.1 Rhodobacter sp. | reverse complement strand
AGCATCACCAGTTCGAACCGGTTCGGAACCTTGTCAACGCAATCTTCGACCGTTACGCGGGCCATGAGGGAACTCCAATCCGGAAGTTTCGCTGGAAGTGGCCTATTTAGGCGCTTGGGAAGACGGTGACAAGCGCTGAATCGCTGCAAATCAAAGCGGTTTCACGGCGTCACGGTCTGCCAGGGGCAAGGCTTCCAGCATCTCGCGCACCGTCCGGCCCGTGCGCGGGTGTCGCCAGTCAGGGGCCACATCCGCCAAAGGCACCAGCACGAAGGCGCGGTCCTGCAACCTGGGGTGGGGCAGGATCAACTGGTCCGGCGTGGTGCGGATCTGTGCCTCGGGCGGCAGGGCACGCCATTGATCCTGGGTCGCGGCATCCGGCAGGACCGAATCACCCCGGGCCAGAAGATCGATGTCCAGTGTCCGCATTCCCCAGCGCTGCGCCCGTTCGCGGCCAAAGCGGGCCTCAACCCGGTGCAATCCGGCAAGAATTGACGCAAGGTCAATCGCTTCGCTGCAATCCAGCACCGCGGCTGCGTTCACATAATCGGGTCCAGCGCCTGCCGGAAAGCAGGGCGTGGCGTAAAGTTGGCTAAGGGCCAGAACCGGAAGGCGTTCCTCGGCCAAGGCAAACACCGCCGCACGCAGCGTTTCTGCCGGGTCTTGGCCGTCAAACGGCAGATTTGCGCCGAATGCAACCAGCGCTTGTTCAGAATATGCCAACTGCACGCGAAAATTCCCATACTTGACTTGTCTGGCGGTGATTCAGACTGATATTCAAACCGTGTTGGCTGACGGACTTATCTACAACACGTGGTCCAGACACGGAAGTTTGTTCAGCGCAGCGATTTTGAGGGGACCCTAGGGATGTTTTACAAGGACGAACGGCTCGCGCTGTTCATTGATGGCTCGAACCTTTATGCGGCCGCGAAGGCGCTTGGTTTCGACATCGACTACAAGCTTTTGCGAATGGAATTCCTGCGGCGGGGGAAATTGCTGCGGGCCTTCTATTACACAGCCCTTTTGGAAAACGACGAATATTCGCCGATCCGACCGCTGGTAGACTGGCTGCACTACAACGGCTTTACCATGCGCACCAAGCCCGCGAAGGAATACACCGACAGCCAGGGCCGCCGGAAGGTGAAGGGCAACATGGATATCGAGCTTTGCGTCGATGCCATGGAACTGGCCAACCGGGTGGATCATGTGGTGCTGTTTTCCGGCGATGGCGATTTCCGCCCGCTGGTGGAAAGCCTGCAGCGCCAAGGGGTTCGGGTGTCCGTCGTCTCGACCATCCGCAGCCAGCCGCCGATGATCGCGGACGAACTACGCCGTCAGGCCGACAACTTCATCGAGCTGGACGAGCTGCGCGAAGTGATCGGCCGCCCGCCCCGCGAACCCCGCCCGATGATGGACGAAACTGCGGCCGTCGAGGCGAAGTGATTGGGGCCTGTTGAACCGGGCGCAGTGACGGGCGCGACGTGACCCTGACCCTACCGCGCGCAGCGTGTTAGCCTTCGTCGGCCTGTTCTTCGCGGCCCTTCTGGCCGCGACGCCGGTTCCTTTCAACTCGGAAATCCCGTTCATTGCGATGCAGGCGGCAGGTTGGCCGGCGGTGACGCTGGTCGCCGTCGCCTCGGTCGGGAATGTGCTGGGGTCTTGCGTGACCTATGGCATGGGTCGCTGGCTAGGTCATTTCCGCGACCATCCGCGCTTTCCGATCCGCCCTGAGCAGATGGCCAAGGCCGAGGCGTGGTTTCGGCGGTGGGGTCTTTGGTCACTTCTCCTCGCCTGGGCGCCGGGGGGGGATGTGCTGGTGGCAGTGGCGGGCTTGCTGCGTGTGCCGTTTGCGGTGTTCGTGGTGCTGGTCAGCCTGGCCAAGACCGGGCGCTACATCGTGCTGGCGCTGGCCACAGGCGCGGCCCTGGGCTGATCTGTCCGCACGTCCAGACTGGACGCCGCGCGCCCAAGGTCTTACCTCTGTCCGCAGTCCAGCCCGGTGACCCATGTCTGCATTACCGCCCCTGACCCTTTACCTTGCCGCTCCGCGCGGGTTCTGCGCCGGTGTCGACCGCGCGATCAAGATCGTCGAAATGGCGATCCAGAAATGGGGCGCGCCGGTCTATGTCCGGCATGAGATTGTGCACAACAAGTTCGTCGTCGACGCCCTGCGTGCCCAAGGCGCGGTGTTCGTGGAAGAGCTTGACGATTGCCCCGATGACCGGCCGGTGGTGTTTTCCGCCCATGGCGTGCCGAAATCCGTCCCGGCTGAGGCTGGCCGTCGCCAGATGATCGCGGTCGATGCGACCTGCCCCCTGGTCACCAAGGTGCATAATGAGGCCGCGCGGCATCATGAAAACGGCGTGCAGATGATCTACATCGGCCATGAGGGTCACCCCGAAACCGTGGGGACCATGGGCCAATTGCCAGCGGGTGAGGTGCTGCTGGTCGAAACCGTCGCCGATGTGGCGCGGTTGCAGGTGCGGGATCCGGCGAAGCTCGCCTTCATCACCCAGACCACCCTTTCCGTCGATGACACCGCCGATATTGCCGCCGCCCTGAAGGCGCGGTTCCCGCAGATCAACGCCCCCGCGCATGACGACATCTGCTATGCCACCACCAACCGGCAGGCCGCCGTCAAGGCCGTGGCACCGAAGATTGACGCGCTGCTGGTGATCGGAGCGCCGAATTCGTCGAACTCCAAACGGCTTGTTGAGGTGGGGACAGCCGCTGGCTGCGCCTATTCCATGCTGATCCAGCGCGCGGTGGATATCGACTGGCGGGCGCTGGGAACCGCCCGCGCGATTGGCCTGACCGCAGGGGCATCTGCCCCCGAGGTGCTGGTCAACGAGGTGATCGACGCCTTCCGCGCCCGGTTCGAGGTGACGGTGGAACTGGTGGAAACGGCGGTCGAGGATATCGAATTCAAGGTTCCCCGCATCCTGCGGCAAGACGTGGCCTGACATGCTGCGCGCGCTGGCCTTGGTCCTGTGCCTGGTGCCCCTGCCCGCCCTGGCGCAAGAGGCCCCCGTTCTGGCCACCTACTCCGCCAATTCCGGCAGCCTTCCCCCCGAATACGCCTGGGAGACCAATGTCACCATCTACACGGATGGCCGCCTGACCCTGCGGCGCTGCACCGGCTATGAAACCGAAGGCCCGGCCTGCAAGGACCGCAAGGCCAAGGTCGCGCCCGAAGCGCTGGAGGCGATCCGCGCGGCGGCCCAGGCCAGCGGGCTGGCTGATGCGCCGGCCAAACCCTCGGACTATCCGATGGTCGGCGGCAGTGTCATCTTTGCGACCGTCATGCTGGACGGCGTGACGGTCACCCTACCCTCGGATGTTGCGGAAAGCGACGCCACCCGCGTGGCAGCCGTCCTGCGCGCGGTTGAGGCGGCGATCCCCCCGCGCTTCAACGGTTTCCTGACCGATTGACCGCCCCTGCCCGCGCCACCCGGGCTGGCAACCCCGCCCCGCCCGCGCTAAATCGGGCGGATGAGCGATTACGTTACCTTCACAGCCCGGGTGGAGCCTTTGGTCTGGGGCAAGTCCACCTACACCATCCTGCGCCTGCCGCCGGATGTGGCAAGGGCCCTGCACCCCGCGCGACGGGTGGAGGGTGAGGTGAACGATCACCCCGTCAACCTCGCCCTTACCCGCGCCCCGGTGGTGGAGGGCGTGTTCCTTTGGGCGGGGCAAAGCCTCTTGGACCGCGTCGGCATCACCCTCGGCGAACCGGTCGAGGTGCGCCTGCGACCCGCCCCGGATGACCGGGTGGATACCCCCGACGACATCGCCGCCGCCCTGCGCGCGGGTGGGGCCTTTGCCGCCTGGGACGCCTTGACCCCGGGCAAGCGCCGGGGCCTGATCTATCAGATCAGCACCGCCAAGACCGACGCCACCCGCAGCAAACGCATCGCTGCCCTGATCCGGACCTTGACCGAATGACCCAGATCCCCCGCCCCGCCTTGCTGCTTGGTCTTGCCGGGCTGATCCCCTTCCTCTGGTCCGCGGCGACCCAGCTTTCCCCTGCCCTCGCCGGGTGGGCCGGGCAATTCCTGTCGCCGATGTTTCTGGGCGCGGTGGTCGGGCTGACCTACGGCACAGTGATCCTGTCCTTCATGTCCGGCGTCCTTTGGGGCTTTGCGACCAAGGCCGAAGGCGCTGAGGCCGCGATCGCATATGGCCTGTCGGTCATCCCGGCGCTGTGGGTATTCGTCATGGTGACCGACGCGTCGGCCAACTCCACCATCTTCCTGGCCGCGGGGTTCGTCGGCCTCCTCCTCCTTGATGCGATGTATTCCGCCTGGGGCCTTGCGCCCGGTTGGTGGCTGCGTTTACGGGTCATGCTGACGGTGGTTGTTCTTGGCTGCCTTGCCATTCCCTTGCAGGCCTGACCCAATGCCCGAGCTTTTCGCCTACACAGACGGCGCCTGTTCCGGAAACCCAGGCCCCGGGGGCTGGGGCGTCCTGATGCTGGCGCGTGACGGCGGCACCGTGGTCAAAGAGCGCACCCTGCAGGGCGGCGAGGCGATGACGACCAACAACCGGATGGAACTGATGGCCGCGATCAGCGCCTTGGAGGCGTTGTCGAAGCCGTCCGAGATCACCATCGTCACCGACAGCGCCTATGTGAAGAACGGCATCACCGAATGGATCGCCGGCTGGAAGCGCAAGGGCTGGCGCACGGCCGGTGGCCCGCCGGTCAAGAATGTCGAACTGTGGCAACGGCTTGACGCGGCACAGGCCCGCCATACCGTCACCTGGCGCTGGATCAAGGGCCACGCGGGCCATGCCGAGAATGAGCGCGCCGATGAACTGGCCCGCGCCGGGATGGCCCCGTTTAAACCCTCGGGCAAGGCGCAGCCATGACCGGCTTTCCAACACTCACGCTGCTGACCGGCCTCGACTATGCCTCGGTCCTCGTCTTCGCGCTGACCGGGGCGCTGGCGGCCAGCCGGTCGCAGCTGGACGTCGTCGGCTTCATCTTCATCGCCTGCCTGACCGCTGTCGGCGGCGGCACCCTGCGCGATGCGATCCTGAACCGTGAGGTGTTCTGGGTCGCCGATCCGGTCATCCTAGCGGTGGCGAGCCTGGCGGCCATCACCGTATTCTTCACCGCCCACCTTCTGGAAAGCCGCTACCGCGCGCTTTTGTGGTTTGACGCCTTCGCCCTCGCCGTCGCCGTCCCTGCCGGGGTGGCCGTGGCACTGGCCGAAGGGCAGGGCTGGCCCGTGGTTCTGGTGATGGGAATGATCACCGGCTGCATGGGCGGCCTCATGCGCGACGTGGTCTGCAATGAGGTGCCACTGGTCCTGAAACAGGGTGAGCTTTACGTGACCTGCGCCTTTGCCGGGGCACTTGGTGCCGTCCTGGCCGGACTGGCAGGCCTGCCGACCAGCGCGGCCCTGATGATCTGCGCGGGCGTGGTCTTCATCCTGAGGGCGGGCAGCCTGAGCTTGGGCTGGCGCCTGCCGGTCTATCGGTCACTGCCGCCCCGGCCCGGCGCGCCCAAGCGCTAAAGCTGCAAGAGCCAGGGAAACCGGGCGGCAATGTCGGGGTTCTGCCGCCATTCGGGCACCGGGGTCCAGCCTTTGCGGACCTTGGCGCGGGAATCGTTCCGCTCATGGATCGTGCGGACCCACATCGGCCGGTCCTTACGCACCAGATTGGGGTGCAACAGCGGCGTGCGCTGATGCGCGATGCCGTAGATGTTGATCCCCCCCGCCTGCGACGACAGCGCCAACCCCAGATTGATGAACCGCGACCGCAAGGGATAAAGCTCGATGGCTGAGCTTTCCAGATCAGTCACGTCCAGCCCATAGCCCTGCGAATGGGACATGAACCGGACCGCGTTGATCGACTCGGGCGGGTCCATCCCTGCCATCTCGGCCCGCAAGGTGGCAAGGAAATCGGTCGACAACCCGTCGTCATCATCCAAGACCACCTGCAGCGTGCGGGCATTGCCGTGCTTGTCCTTCAGGTAGTTGCGGTATTGCGCGGCAGCCAGGCTCCACCGTCTTGGGTCAACGGTGAACTGACCGGGGGCAAGCGCGTCCTCCAGAGCTTCGCGCAAGGCGGCCTTGGCCCAAGAGGGCAGGCCCCATGACGTCAGCACATGCAGATGAAACCGTTGGTCAGTCTGCGCCGCAAGCGACGGCAGAGCGAGGGATTGCAAAAGCGACAGGCGAAGCAGCAGCCGGTCGGTGGCAAACAGAAGGTCGCGGTCCTTGGACGACGCACTTTGCCACCCCGACTTGCCCCAATAGGAAAACCGCATGGCGACGATGATTTCCGTTTCGGCGACATGGGCGGCCCAGTCGTCCTGCGTCATCTTCCCGGTCAGCGTGTCTTCCTGCATCGCGCGTCAGACCTTTGCTGCCACGGGCCACCGGGCAGCGGGCGGCAAGGGGGCGGGCGCGGGGGGCATGCGGGCTCCTGTCATCGGGACTTCGGCGATGATGGCCGAGGCAGGCAGGCCTGTCCAGTGACGGGGGGGCGGCCCCGTCGCGGTGCTTGATTGCGAACGACCATTCGCTTTATGTTGCAGCCATGCCGCGCCAGAAAACCATCCCTGATGCCAGGATCCTTGACACCGTTTGCCAGCTGCTTGCGGCCGGGGGTGACAAGGCGGTGTCCTTTTCCAGCGTCGCTGCTGCGACAGGCCTGGCCGCGCCCACCCTTGTCCAGCGCTTCGGCAGCCGGGACGGAATGGTGCGGGCCGCAAGGCTTGCCGTCTGGGCGGGGGTTGAGGCGCGAACCGCCGAGGCGATCGCCAGCACCGCCGACAAGGGGCCGCAAGCTTTGCTCAAGGCGCTCGGCCCGCCCGACACCGCTGCGCTGGCAGCCGATCTGCGCGACCCTGACCTTTTGCTGCGGGCCAGCGCCTGGCGCGCCACGGTGGAATCCGCGCTGTCTTTGCGGCTTGGCACCGGGGCAAAAGCGCGGGAATCCGCGGCGCTGCTCTTTGCGGCCTGGCAAGGTCAGGCGCTGTGGGCCGCCACCGGCGAGGGCGCGTTCCGGCTGAAGGACGCGGTCAAACGGCTGACCTGAGGGGTCACTTCCCCCAGGTTTTCCAGGCCCAGATCAGCAGCAGCGCGCCCATCAGCGCGCCGACAAACCCTGCGCCGATGCCTGCCATCATCACGAGGCCGCGCAAGACCAGACCACCGACCAGCGCGCCAAGGACGCCCAGTGCAATGGTCGAAGGTGTGTCCAGATCCACTTTCAGAATGCGCGTCGCCAGAAACCCGACCGCCACGCCCACGATCAGAAGCCAGATGAACGGCATGTCATCCCTCCAACCCGTTGTCCGCTGGATATGGGGTGCGGCAGCGGCCTCCACCAGCGGTCACAAGCCAGTGATCGCAAATAAACTTCTGCCAGGCCGCGCTACAGCCGGTCCGGCAGGACCAGCCCCCGAAGCACCTCGGCCGCGGGCATCGGGCGCTTGCCTTCGCGCTGCGCCTCGGTCACCTCAACCGCGCCAGTGCCGCAGCCGATGGTGAACCCACCAAGGACCTGCCCGGGCGCACCCTGCCCCTCCGCCAGACGGGAACGAAGGAGTTTGACCCGCTCCCCCCCAACCTGCACCCAGGCGCCGGGAAAGGGCGACAGGCCGCGGATCAGACGGTCCACCTCAACCGCGGGCTTGGCGAAATCCACCCGCGCTTCGGCCTTGTCGATCTTGGCGGCATAGGTCACGCCGTCTTCCGGCTGCGGAACGGCGGGCAGCGGCAGGCGGTCCAACGCGTCGCAGATCAGCCGCGCGCCCATGGCGGACAGCCGGTCATGCAGGTCGGCAGTCGTCTCTTCCGCGCCGATAGGTGTCGCTTCGCGCAGAAGGACCGGCCCGGTGTCCAGCCCCGCTTCCATCTGCATGATGCACACCCCGGTTTCCAGATCGCCGGCCATGATCGCGCGGTGGATCGGTGCCGCCCCGCGCCAACGCGGCAGCAGGCTTGCGTGGATGTTGAGGCACCCAAGGCGCGGCGCATCGAGCACGGCCTGCGGCAGAATCAGCCCGTAGGCCACCACAACCGCCACATCCGCACCCAGTGCAGCGAAGTCTTTCGCTGCAGTTTCGCTGCGCAGCGAAACCGGGTGCCGCACCTGCAAACCCAGCGCTTCGGCCCGGGCCTGAACCGGGCTGGGACGGTCCGCTTTTCCCCGTCCGGCGGGGCGGGGTGGCTGGCAGTAAACCGCAACAATTTCATGCTCTTGCTGCAAGGCTTGCAGCACGGAGACCGAGAAGTCTGGCGTTCCCATGAAAACTATCTTCATTTTGACCGCCCCAGCTTTGCCGCCTTTGCAATCAGCATCTTCCGCTTCAGGGGCGACAGGTGGTCGAAATACATTTTTCCGGCCAGATGGTCGATCTGATGCTGCACGCTTGTCGCCCAGAGGCCCACAAAGTCACGGTCCTCCATCATCCCCTGATCGTTCAGAAACCGCACCGTCACCGCCCGTGGCCGCCGGATCACGGCCGAGACGAAGGGCAGGTTCGGGCTGGCTTCCTCATGCTCGCGCAATTGCCCGCTGGCATGCAAAACCTCAGGGTTGGCCATCCGCACCGCCTGGCCCCTCGCGTCGGAGCAATCGACCACCGCCAGCCGCAGCGCGACGCCAATCTGCACGGCGGCAAGCCCATAGCCTGGCATCGCATCCATCGTGTCGATCATGTCCGCCCAAAGCGCGCGCACGGCATCGGTCACCTCTGCCACATCGGCGGCGGGCTGGCGCAGCACCGGGTCGGGCCAGGGGACACAGCGCCGAACGGTCACGCCTGCACCGCCGCTTCGGCGAGCGCCCGCGCTTCGGCACCCAGGCGGTCCAGCGTCAGGATCCCGTCAAGATGGTCATATTCATGCTGGGCGCAGATCGCGGCGAAACCGGTCAGCCACGCGTCCTTCCGGGTGCCCTCAAGATCGGTCCAGCGCAGATGCACCGCTTCGGCGCGCTCAACCTCCGTCACCGGGCCGGGAATGGACAGGCAGCCTTCCGGCCCGGTCAGCCGCGCGCCCGACAGCGCCAGCACCTCGGGGTTCACAAAAACTTGCGGGCTGCGCGCCCCCTCTTTCCAGGTCACATCCATCACGAACAGCCGCACCAGCCGCCCGACCTGCGGCGCAGCCAGCCCGCGCCCGGGGGCGGCATACATCGTCTCCAGCATGTCGGCGGCCAGTTGGCGCAGGTCATCATCCAGCACGGCGGGCGCACAGGGCTGCGACAGTCGGGGGTCAGGCCAGCGCAGGATCGGCAGCAACATCGGGAATACCTCAGGTGTCTTGCGCTGCGATTAGCCGTATCACGCCGGAAAGTCACCCCTGTGAGGTCCCATGCTCCGCGCTTTCCTGTTGATGCTGCTTGCCACCCCTGCCCTGGCCCAAGACCCCGGCTTTGTCACCCTGCCCGATGACGCCACCATTACCAAAGCCGCCACACCCGAGCTGTTGACCGAGCTTGTGGTGGCCAATGTCGTCGGCATGAACTGCGCCGCCTACCGGATTGACGATGGCACCTGGGCGCTGTTGACCGGCACCGCCGACAAGGTGGCCGCGGCCATCGGGGTGAAGGAGTCCAGCGACTATGATGCCAAGTATTTCGGCCCGGCCTTTGACCTGCTGAACGACCCGTCAACCTGCGACAGCGAAGGTCCGAAGATCGCGCTCTTGGTGGACCGGCTGCGCGAGATGGGCGGCGACACCACCCTTCTGCGCCCGCTGGGGGAATGATCAACCCTGCCGCGCGCGTTCCCGCTTCAGCTTTTCCATCTTGCGGGTGATCATCTGCCGCTTCAGCGGGCCGAGATAATCAATGAAGAGCTTGCCATCCAGATGGTCAATTTCATGCTGGACACAGGTCGCCCAGATGCCCGCGAACTGGCGTTCCTGGGCGGCACCCGTCTCATCGGTCCAGCGCACGGTCACCTCGGCCGGGCGCTTGACGTCGGCATACTGGTCGGGGATCGAAAGGCAGCCTTCCTCATAGATCGACAGATCCTCTGAGGCCCAGAGGACCTCTGGGTTGAACAGGATCATCGGCTCGGGCGGGCCGTCCTTGATGCAATCCATCACGATAAGCCGCTTCAGCACCCCCACCTGCGGGGCGGCAAGGCCGATGCCCGGCGCGTCATACATCGTTTCCAGCATGTCCGCCGCCAGTTGGCGCAGATCAGCGGTGATTTCGCCCACAGCCTCGCAAGGCTTCTTGAGGCGCGGGTCAGGATGGATCAGGATGGGGCGTATCATGTGCGGGATTTACGAAAGCCGGGCACGCATGGCAAGGGGATGGCGGCACGCCGGTCAAGATCGGGCGGCAGTGCGTTTGTTCCGGTTAATGGGTGCATATTGGAACATGGTCCCACACCAGGTAATTAATCAGGGATGACTTCCCGTTAAACTTCGCTTAATCGGGTGAAAGTCCCGCACCCAAGGACGGACCGCATGACCTTTGACACCCCCATTACCCGCGCCGGATCGCATTGCGTCAAATGGGACATGATGCAAAGCCTGTATGGCCTCTCGCCAGATGAAGGCCTGGCCATGTGGGTCGCGGATATGGAGTTTCGCCCGCCGCAGGTCGTGCAACAGGCGTTGGAGCGGATGGTGGCCCATGGCGTCTACGGCTATTTCGGCGACGACAGCGCCTATCTGGCGGCGATCCAGTGGTGGATGAAAACCCGCCACGGCTGGGACGTGGCCGCTGACAGCATCTTCACCACCCACGGCCTGGTGAACGGCACGGCCCTGTGCATCGACGCCTTCACCGCCCCGGGCGATGGGGTGATCCTGATGACCCCGGTCTACCATGCCTTTTCCCGCATCATCAAAGGTGCCGGGAGAGAGGTGGTGGAATGCCCGCTGGTTCTCGAAGGTGGCGTGGCGAAACTGGACATCGCCGCTTGGGATGCGCAGATGACCGGGCGGGAAAAGATGCTGATCCTCTGCTCCCCGCACAACCCCGGCGGCCGGGTGTGGACCGTGGACGAACTGCGCGCCGTGGCCGACTTCTGCCAGCGCCATAACCTGATCCTGGTGTCGGATGAGATTCACCATGACCTTGTTTTTCCGGGCCAGAAACACACCGTGATGGCCAATGCCGCACCACAAGTGGCCGACCGTCTGGTGATGATGACCGCCACCACCAAGACCTTCAACATCGCCGGCGCGCATATCGGCAATGTCATCATCGCTGACCCCGCGTTGCGGAAGACCTTTTCCAACAAGATCAACGCCATGGGCATCTCGCCCAATTCCTTCGGGATGCATATGGCGACGGCGGCCTACAGCCCAGAAGGCGCGGCCTGGGTCGATGACCTGATGCGCTACCTTGATGGCAACCGCCGGATTTTTGACGATGGCATCGCGCGCATTCCCGGGCTGCGGTCCACCCCGCTTGAGGCAACCTATCTCGCCTGGGTCGACTTTTCGGCCACCGGCATGGCGCAGGACGAATTCATCGAACGCGTCCAGAAAGTGGCCAAGATCGCCACCAACCACGGCACCGCCTTCGGGACCGGGGGCGAGACCTATCTGCGCTTTAACCTCGCCTGCCCCCGCGCCCAGGTGGTTGAGGCCGTGGATCGCCTGACCAGGGCCTTCGCCGATCTGCAATGAAACGCCTTGCCCGCCTTCTGGCCTATCTGGCGCTGGTGGCGGTGCTTGGGCTGCTCGCGGCCTCGCTTTTCATGTCGCCAGAAAGGGTGCCGACCCCGCCAGCACCCCCCCTGACCGGGCAGGTGGACCGGATCATCATCGAAAAGTCCGCCCGGCGGATGGACCTGATGCAGGAGGGCCGCGTGGTGCGGACCTATCAGATCGCGCTTGGCTTTGCGCCCGACGGTGACAAGGACCGCCAGGGCGATGGCCGCACCCCGGAAGGTGAGTTCACCATCGACCGCCGCAATGACCGCAGCGCCTTCCATTTGTCGCTGGGGCTGGACTACCCGCGCCCCGAAGACCGCGCCCGCGCTGCCGCAGGGGGCTACAGCCCCGGGGGGGATATCTTCATCCACGGCCAGCCCAATGCCCTGTCGGAACGCTTCAAGCTGCGGGGGGACTGGACGGCAGGCTGCATCGCTGTGACGAATGCCGAAATGCGTGAGATCTGGGCCGTGACCCCGATCGGCACCAAGGTGGAAATCCGACCCTAGGCAAAGCTTGCCGATGATTTCGCAACACGTGCGACAGGGAGACGAAGCCACACCAAGGGCGGCCCTATGGGCCCGCGTCAGGCCTTGGTCAGATAGCCCACCGGCGCATTTTCATCGCGCCAAAAGTCCAGCGCCGCGCGGTCAGCAACCGCCGTGGCGCGCTTGAAATCGCAGACCAGCTCGCCGTTTTCGATGCTGGAGGCCATGATCAGGCACTGGAAAATGTGGCGGGAGCCGTCATACACGTCCACCAACCCACGCAACTTGGCGGGCGACAGATCAGCGTCCAGCGCGAAACCGTCATGCCAGAACCGCAGCACCGGAAAGACCGCATCGCCCACCTGCACCCGAAGGCGCGACTTGCGTTTCAGGTCTTTCTTGCGGGCGGCTTCAAGGCCGTCCCGCACTTCCTTTGGCAGAAACTCAAGCATGGCAGCCCTCGTACGCACTGGAATAAAAGTCTGTGGCATGGATGGTAAAAATCAAGCTGCCAGAAGGATATTGCCACTTTGTAAAGCAAACATGTCCGGAAAGTCGCAACCGCCGCAACTTGCAGTTGATCCGCTGCAGAAACCCCGTTGCCCGCCTGACACTTGCACCCTAACCCCACGCCACCGCTTGCGAATCACTGCGCGCGCAGGAATAGCCGGGGCATGATCCTTGTCGCCGCCCTTCTGCTGGATGCCGCCTTTGGCGAACCTCGTCTGTTGTGGGACCGCCTGCCGCATCCGGCCGTCCTGATGGGCCGCCTTGTCGGCTGGTTTGACCGCCGTTTCAACCGGGGCCAGTCGCTGCGGCTGCGCGGGGTGGGCGTCACGCTGGCGCTGGTGGTGATCGGTCTGACCATCGGCTGGCTGATCCAGGCGATCCCCGATCATGGGGTGGTTGAGGTCATCGTTCTGGCTATCCTCCTCGCCCAGAAAAGCCTGGTCGAACACGTCCGCGCCGTCGCCACCGCCTTGCGCCGGTCGGTCGCCGAAGGGCGTGCCTCGGTGGCGATGATCGTCGGGCGTGACACGACCGACATGATCGGCCCCGACATTGCCCGCGCGGCTATCGAAAGTGCTGCCGAAAACCTGTCGGACGGGGTGGTGGCACCGGTCTTCTGGTATCTGGTGCTCGGCCTGCCGGGCATCGTGGCCTACAAGTTGGTCAATACGGCAGACAGCATGATCGGCCACATGACCCCCCGATACCAGCAGTTCGGCTGGGCATCTGCGCGGCTGGATGACGTGCTGAACCTGATCCCCGCCCGCCTGACCGCGCTGATGATCGCCCTCACCCACGGCTGGGTGGACCCTGCCCCCATCCTGCGCGATGCGCCGAAGCATCGCAGCCCGAACGCGGGCTGGCCGGAAAGTGCCATGGCCCCGGTCCTGAACGTGGCCCTCTCGGGTCCGCGCAGCTATCACGGGGTCCGCAAGGATTACCCTTGGGTCTGGCCCGAAGGCCGCCGCGACCCCGGCCCGGATGAGATTGACGCCGCCGCCAACGCCTTGTGGCGGGTCTGGGCCGTCCTCCTTGCGGTTGCGGTCGTCGTGGCTCTTGTCTAGCCTGCCGTCAGAGTGATGGGACATTTCATGCGCACAGTCTTTCTTGCCCTTCTTGTTGCCAGCCCCGCCTTTCTGACACAGCCCGCCGCGGCTGCCCCCTGTGGTGGTGACTTCGGCACCTTCCTTCAAGCGATGGAGGCTGAGGCCATCGCCGCAGGCACCCCGCCTGAGGCTGCAGCCGAATTCTTCAGCCGCGCGCGGCAGGACCCGGCCGTGCTGAAGGCGGACCGCAGCCAAGGCGTCTTCCGCAAGACCTTCCTCGACTTCTCGCAATCCCTGATCTCCAAGGGTCGCCTGAACACCGCCCGTGCAAAGTCTGCCGAACTCGACAGCATCTTCGCCCGGGCCGAGGCCGAATACGGCGTCTCGCGCGGCGTCCTTCTGGCCTTCTGGGCGTTTGAGACCGACTTTGGCCAGGTCCAGGGCGATTTCAACACAAGGAACGCCCTGCTGACCCTTGCCCATGACTGCCGCCGGCCCGAGCTTTTCCAGCCCCAGGTCCTTGCCGCCGCGCAACTGCATGCGCTGGATGAGTTTGACCTTGATACCAAAGGTGCCTGGGCCGGTGAAATCGGCATGGTCCAGATGCTGCCGAAGGATATCCTCGAACGTGGCGTCGATGGCGATGGTGACGGGCTGATCCTGCTGAAAACCTCGCCCGCCGACGCGATCCTGTCGGGCGCGCGGATGCTGCAACACCATGGCTGGCGCGCGGGTGAACCCTGGCTGACCGAGGTGACCCTGCCCGACGGGTTCGACTGGTCGCTGACGGGGTTGGAGACTGAACGCCCCACCGCCGACTGGGCCGCGCTTGGCGTGCAGCCGCGCAGCGGTGCGCTGCCGGACCTTCCCGCCTCGATCCTCTTGCCGCAAGGCAGGAAGGGCCCGGCCTTCCTGGTCTATCCGAATTACCGCGTGTTCTTCGAATGGAACAAAAGCTTCATCTACGTCACCACCGCCGCCTATTTCGCCACCCGCATCGAAGGGGCGGACCCTTACCTTGCGGGCAACCCTGACCCGGCCCTTCCGCTGGAAGAGATGATTGCGCTGCAGGAAAAGCTGGCCGCCCTGGGCCATGATGTCGGCAAGGTTGACGGCATCCTGGGCGCGGGCACCCGGGCGGCGGTGCAGAAGGAACAGGTTCGCCTCGGCCAACCCGCAGATGGCTGGCCGACCGCAGCACTGCTGGATGCGCTTTGATGGTCAGCTGGGGCCTTGTCACCACGGTGAAGGCACCCGAAGAGCAAATCCTTGCCTTTCTGGCCCATCACCTGTCCTTGGGGGCCGCGCGGATCTGGGTCTATTTCGACAACCCCGATGACCCCGCCTTTGACCGGGTCGCGGCCTTGCCCCGCATCACCGCAACCCGCTGCACCGATGTCTATTGGGTCCTGCGCGGCGGGCGTCACAGCCGCCACCAGAACCGCCAGGCCCGCAATGCCCGCGACGCGCAAAAGGCCTGCAAGCTGGACTGGCTTGGTCATGTTGATGTGGATGAGTTTCTGCACGCCCCCCGCCCGATTGCCGACACGCTGGCCGCCGTCCCGGCCGAGGTTCCGAACATCCTGATGGAACCGTTCGAGGCGATGCATGACCCCACCCTGCCCGATGACATCTTCACCGCCCGCCAGTTTCGCGGCCCCCTGCACCGCCAGCACCGCGACCTGCAGCCCGCGATCTTCGGCCCTTCGACCTCGTATCTCCCAAAGGGAACACTTGGCCATGGCATCGGCAAAAGCTTCTGCCGCCCGCATGTGAAGGGCCTGTCGCTGCGGCTTCACTCGGTCTTTCTGAACAAGGAAAGGCTGCCAACACCCTTTCACCGATCCTTGCGCATCCTGCATTTTCACGCGCAGGACCCTGCGGCCTGGGAACGCGCCTTGCCGTTCCGCCTAAGCCAAGGCGCCTACAACTGCGACATAGACCGCCCGCTGCAGACCCACCTGACCGACGCGAGCCAGGACGTGATCCGTCAGTTCTACGCCGACACGATGACCCTGACGCCCGAGAAAACCGCCCTCTTGCAAGAGCATGGCCGCCTGATCACATGCGACCTTGCCCTGCGCGCCAAGGTTGAGGCGCTTTTGGCCGGGCGGCTTTGACGCCGGTCAGTCGCGGTTCACCAGCATCAGCGCCGCGCGGCGGAAGGTGGCCATGATCTCGGCCTGCTCTGGCGCGGCTACACCGGTTTCCGCCAGGGCACGTGCCATCACCGCCAGCCAATCCTCGGCATCCCCGCGCCGGATTTCCAGATGGGCATGGATTTCGCGCAGATTCATGTGGCCATGGCGTTCGTGGTAATACCGCTGCCCGCCAAAGAACCCGGACAGAAAGTCGAACTGCTGCGGCCGCACATGCGCAAGGCCATGGCCCTGCATATGCATTTTCAGGATCGCCCGGGCCTCAGGCACCGTCTCGACCAGGTCGTAAAAGCGGTCCACCAGCAGCTTGACCTGCTGCTCCCCGCCAATCCGGTCAATCATCGGTTCCATCTTGTCCTCCTCTCCCCGATTTCTTCAAAGAAATCGGACCGGAGCCTTCGAAGGCTCCGCTGCGGAATTTTCCAAAATTCCGCCCCCCGCCGGCCTCAGCTTTGCGGCCGCGTCTTCTTCGGGTCGTAATGCGACAGGGGCACAATCACCGCCGGCAACCGCTTTTGCTGGCCGTCCAGCTTGCCCACTTCCAGCACCGTGCCCACCTCGGCATGCGCCAGATCCACCCGCGCCAGCGCGATGTTCTTGCCAAGAAGGGGTGAGCGCATGGACGACGTCACCTCGCCCACCTGCGCGCGGCCCACATGCAGGCAATCGCCGTGGCCCACATCCACGTTTGCGTCGATCTCCAGCCCCACGAACTTGCGGCTGGGATGTTCCTTCCGCCGGATCAGCGCCTCACGCCCGATGAAATCGTCGGTCTTGGATTTCAGCGGCACGGTGAAACCGATCCCGGCTTCGAACGGGTCGGTCTGGTCGCTGAAATCATAGCCCGCGAAGATCAGCCCCGCCTCGATCCGCACCATGTCCAGCGCGGCAAGGCCCATCGGTTTCAGCCCAAGGTCAGCGCCATGCTGCCAGACCGCGTCATAGACCGCCGTCCCATCCTTCGGATGGCAGAACACCTCAAACCCCAACTCGCCGGTATAGCCGGTCCGCGACACCACCACCGGCGCGCCGGATGGCCCGCCAACCCGGCCCACGGTAAAGCGGAACCAGCCCAGTTCGTCGATCGTGGGCTGGTGCGGCGCTGTCCAGATCATCCGCTTGATGATCTCACGGCTGTTCGGTCCCTGCACCGCCAGGTTATGCAGCTGGTCGGTCGACGACCGCACCATCGCCTGCATCCCCAGCTTTTCCGCCTGCTCGCGGATCCAGACCCCGCCGTAATCATCGCCACCGATCCAGCGGAACTGGTCACGGCCAAGGCGGAAGAGGGTGCCATCGTCGATCATCCCGCCGTGGTCATAGCACATGGCGGAATAGACCACCTGACCCTGCGAAAGCTTCTTCACGTCCCGCGTCAGCACCCATTGCATCAGCGCCTCGGCATCCGGGCCCGTCACCTCCCACTTGCGCAGGGGGGACAGGTCCAGCACTACCGCCGCCTGCCGACAGGCCCAGTATTCCTCCACCGCGCCGTTCGACGAATAGACCTGCGGCAACCAATAGCCCTTGTATTCAACGTGATGGCGGGTCTTTGCGGCAATCCTGTCGTGGAAGGCAGTTTCCTTGGTCATCTTCGGCTCCGCATCAGGCGTGGGGCGATAGGCAACAGAGCGCGAGAATTTTTCCGCCCCGGAATAGGTGCGCACATGGATATCCGACAGATACCAGCCGTTTGCGGGCGAGGTGTCGTCGGGGCAGGCCGAATTCACGCAGACAAGGTCGGTCAGCGCGCGGAACAGCACATAATCGCCGGGGCGCGACCAGGGTTCATCGCTGATCAGTACCCCATGCGCATCAATGTTCGTGTTGAAGAACAGGTTCACCGCCATCCAGCCGGGCCGCGGGTCCACCCCCCGACCCTGCAGCGCCAGATTGAAGTTGTCGGAACAGTTCACATGGCCCGGATAGCCGATGTCGTCATAGTATTTCGACGCGCAGGCCATCGCAAAGGCGTCATGCCGCCCGACCGTGTCCTGCACCACCTCGACCAGCGGCACCCAGTCCTGATCGTAGTATTTCGAATGCAGGCCCGGCATCGAATAGGCATGGCCCATGAAGGTCCGGCTGGTGGTCACGTCCAGCGCGTGCTGGATGCCCCGGTCCAGCTTGCGCGCATCAAAGCACTGGAAATCGGTGCACTGGCGGCCATCGACGTCCAGGATCTGGATATAGTCCCCCGCCTTGACGAAATAGCTTTCCGCCGTCGCCGATTTCACCCGCAAATCGAGGATCGGGTCGGCCAGCGGGTCTGGCAGATCGTGGTGCCCCACCAGCCGCGGATTGGCCCGGCCAAGATACAGCGTGATCGGCGTGGCGGTGTCCTGCGCCTCAGGCGCCATAGGCAGGCCCGGGGCGGCGATGACCAGCCAGCCTGCCGCCTCGGCCAGCAGTTCCGCCCGCGCGCCAGCCGGGGTATCCGGTGCGAACAGCCGCAGCGCACCCGCCTGCGCAAGGTCGATCCCGCGCTGCGACAGGCCCTTGCGCAGCCGTGCAAGACTGGCCTCACCCGTCGCCAGCATCGCCTGCAGCCCTTCCGCGCGCGCGTTGGCCGTGCGCCCAAGCAGTGCTGCGTCAATCCGGCCAGCTTGGGATGCGGCGACAACCTCGCAGGGCTGGCCGCCTTCATCATTGACCAGCACCAGCCGGTCACCCGCCATGACCTGCAGCAACAGCGCACCGCCGCCGGGGATGACGTGACGCTCTTGCCCGGGATGGCGCGACAGGCTTTTGGGCGTCAGAATCCGGCTGGGCCGTGGCGGGCCCGGGGTGACCATCGGATAGGCTACGTCCAGCATTGGCACCCGCCCTCAACTTGACCGTAAGACAACGAATTTTAACCACAGGAATATCGTGGCTTTACCTTCATCGCAAGCTGCTTGCATGATACCGGGGGCGCGGCCGGTCTGTAAGAGGGGGTGAACCATGGAGTCCTTGTTTCTGGGCCTGACCGCGGCCCTGGTCTGGGGTCTGCATGATTTTTCGGTGCGCCGCGTGTCGGCAACCGCCGATGCCGCGGCGCTGTATCTGCTGGTTCTTGGTTTTGGCGTCCTCTGGATTCTGCCCTTCGCCCTGGCCTCACCCGGTTGGGCAGAGCTGACCGCCGGGCTGGTCGGCTTCACCGCCTTTGCTGGGCTGATCTATGCCTTCGGGGTCTATGCGCTGTATCGGGCCTTCGCGATTGGCCCGGTGCGGCTGGTCGCGCCAATCGGCGGGGCCTATCCCTTGTTGTCGGTCGGCCTTGCCATGGTTCAGGGCCAAGAGATCACGGCCCTCGTCTGGCTGGCCGCTGCGGCCGTACTCGTCGGCGTTGCCCTTGTCGCCCGGGGTGAGGGTGCGGACGGCCCGCCCGCCAGTCGTGCCGCCATCGGTTGGGCCGTGCTGGCCGCTTTCGGGTTCTTTGCCAGCCTTGGCATGCTGCACAGCGCGGCTGAGGTTGCCGCGGACGCGCCAGTCGCCATGATCGCCCGCATCGCCGGGTTTGCTGGAATCCTGGCCTTGGTCCTTGTGCAGCGCGTTCCGGTCCGCCCCGCGCTGCCGATCTGGCCGGTGCTGGGGGTGATGGCTGCGCTGGACCTTGGCGGCATGTTCGCTGTCACCGCCGCCGGCAGCTTTGCCCGGCCCGAGTTTGCGTCGGTCACCTCCTCCTGCTTCGGGCTGGTCACCGTCCTGCTGGCCTGGCGCTTTCTGGCCGAGCCTGTCCGCCCCGTGCAATGGGCGGGAATCGCCACGGTCTTTGCCGGGGTCGCGGTGCTGTCGTCGCAGGGCTAGACTATTCCGCCGCCTCAGCCGGCGGCGCGCGGCGCAGGGATTGCGTTAACCGCCGCTCATCCCGCGGGCTGACGCCAAAGAAGCCAACGTAGTGCCGGATCATCGGGCTGGCGGTCATGTAACCGACCGAGGCCGCTATTTCGCGCAAGCTGTCGTTGGAATAAAGCACCCGCTGCCGCGCCTTCATCAGCCGAAGATGGTGGTAATAGCGCAAGGGGCTTTGCCCCGTTTCTCGCTTGAAGGTCCGTTCGAAATGCCGCCCGGACAGGCCCACCGCCGCCGCCACATCGGGAATGCGCAACGGGTCCTCGACATGGGTCTCAAACAGACGGATCGCCTCACGTATCGCGGCGGGCAGGCTGTCCGTCGTGCCACCGGCCCGCGCCACCGGCACCTTCTGGCTGGCATCGGCGTCGCGCACAAAGGGGTGCTGGAACCAGCAGGCGACCTCGGTCATGCAGTCCCGCCCCAGACGCTCTTCGATCAACCGCAGCATCAGATCGAACACCGCCCCCGCGCCCGAGACGGTGATCCGCCGCCCTTCGCGCAGGATTGCGGCCTCCCGCGCCTCGACACCGGGGAAATCCGCCCGAAACGCCGCCTCATAGCACCAATGCACCGAACAGGGCCGCCCCGCCATCAGCCCGGTCCGGGCCAAGGGGAAGATCCCGCCGGAAAACGCCCCCAGCACCACGCCCGTCCGGTCCAGCCAGCGCAAGCGCGCGGGGCTGCGGCGCGGGTCGGCAAACTGCGCCGTGGGCGGAGAGACCAGGTAAAGGTGATCCAGCCCCTCGACCTCTTGCAACGTCGTGTCCGGCTCGAAGCCGATGTCGGCACTTGATCGCACCGCGCCCTTCGTCTCGGCGATCAGCCGCCAGACGAATTCCCGCCGCCCGGTGATTTCATTCGCCGCCCGCAACGGCTCGATCGCCGAGGTCAGGCAAGCCATCGGAAAGCCTGGAAACATCAAGAACCCAAGGGCCAGCGGCCCCCGGTCAGTCATCCGGCCACCATCCGGGCGAGGTAGGCGCCCCGTCATCATACTTCGACAACCACTCCACCATGGCGGGGCGGTTGCGGAGGAACCCCTTGTAGGCGGCCAGCTCATCCGGCAGGTCGCGCACCACCCGGTGCAGACGCCGCGCCCATTTCGGCACCGTCACGATCTGCTCGAAGCTGCAAAGGTAGCAGCGGATGTCAAAGGCAATCGCGTTAGACCGGGGCAGCCGGTACAGGCTTTGCAATTCCACCCGCAGATGCTGCTTCGCGCCCAGATTTTCTTGGGTCAGCGTGGTCTTGGTCGGGCCCCATTTCGGATAGGTCTCCGGCGCCGTGTCCAAAAGCGGGTTGACCGTCATCGTCCAGTTGAACCGCCGCACCGGAGCGCCGTGCTGCAGCTTCAAAAGGAACTTCAGCGCCCGGTCGAACACGCCCTTTTCGTGGGCCAACGGCACCGGGGCGTGCCATTCCATGAAGCTCATCCCGATGTCGAAATCCAGCGACCAGTCCGCCTGACTGGTGATCATCCCCGCATCCATCCACAGATCGTTGTCGCGTTCGTCCTGCAGGCTGAAATCGCCTTGGGTCTGCCGGGTGATGTATTCGAACGGGCCGTAGGGCAGCGTGCTTTCATCCAGAAATGTGAACGATTGTTCAATTCCCAAAGGCCGGTTCACCCAATGCCAGCGGTTGCCGTTCTTCGTTAGCGAAAACCACTGCGGATAATCCCGCGCCTTAGCCTCCATGATCAGTTCCAAAAGGTCCCACCCGGCCAAAGTCATATGCGGCAGGCTTTGGCAACGCAGCGGGTCATCGGCCAGCACCTTTGCGCGGTCGATCATCTCGGCCACGTAATGCTCATCCACGTCCAGGATATGTTCGAACGCAGTCCCTTTGCGGCCCGGGACATGCGGCTCCATGTTGACCGAATACATGTAGTCATCGCGGTCAAACGGGAACGGAAAGCGCAAGGGGTTTGAGTTGCGATAGGTAAAGCTTTCGCGGAACGTCTCGTCCCGGAAGAAATCGAAAGCGCCGGGTTTGAAATCAAGGCTCATGGTCGTCTCCTATCGGTCGATGACAAGGGTCTTGCCTTCAAAGCGGCTGACGCAGGGCATGATCTTCGCGTTCGCGGCATGCTCCTCGGGCGACAGCCAATGGTCGCGGTGCAGGATCTTGCCGTCACATTTGTGAACATTCGTTTCGCATTGCCCGCACGCCCCACCGCGGCAGAGGTAAGGGGCATCCACCCCGGCCGCTTCCATCGCCTCAAGCAGGCTTTGGGTGGTGCCGACAGTGATGGTCTTGCCGCTGGCGGCAAGTTGCACCTCAAACGGCAGGCCGGTACCGGGGGCAAGGAATTCCTCATGATGCAGCGCAAGCCTGGGCCAGCCCATCGCCTCTGCCGAGGACAGGACCCAATTAATCATTCCCTTCGGGCCGCAAACATAAAGATGCGTCCCGATCGGCTGGGTCGCAAGCAGGCGGGAAAGGTCAATCGCCTGGTTTTCCTCATCAAAATAGCAATGCACCTGCGACGGGTGGGCCGCGGTCAGCCGGTCCATATAGGCGCCCAGCACCCGCGATCTTGCGGCATAATGCAGCTCGAACCGGCCACCGAACTGGTCCAATTGCGCGATCTGGGCCAGAAACGGCGTAATGCCGATGCCGCCGGCGATCATCAGATGCTTCCGCGCCCTTGTGTCCAGCGGGAAAAGGTTGACCGGATAGGACAGCGTCATCTCCATCCCCGGTGTCACATGCCGGTGCATGAAAAGTGACCCGCCGCGCCCCTGATCATCGCGCCGGACGCTGATTTCGTAAGCCGACCGATCCGCCGGGCTGGACATAAGTGAATAAGGGTTCAGCCTCCGTGTGCCGTGATCATCCATCTCGACCACGGTATGCGCTCCGCCGGAAAACGCGGGCAGGTCCGACCCGTCCAGCGCCACGAAACGAAAGCGTTTGATCAGGTCATTGACCGGGGTCACGCTGTCGACCCGGACCCGCAGCTTTGCTCCGCCGCTCATTTGAACCTCACCACCGGTTCGGGCACCTGACCGGGATCTTCCGCGTCGATGTTCACCCCCTGAAACGCGGCAATCCGGCGTGAGTAGTGGTCGCGCACGAAGAGGTTCAGCCCGCAGTGGCTACATTTGAACGGGTCGGTCGCCACGTTTTCGGTTATCCCCTTGCAATGCACGCATTGCACGCGCCTGACGGTTGATCCGCGATGTTCCTTCTGGATCGCGCCCATCGGAAAGCCCGTCGCCATGATCTCACGCTCCGCCTGGCCGATCAGACCCTCTGTCCCCGCAAGATAGAACTGCGTGCCCATATGCGCGTCGGCCAGCACCCGGACCAGCCGGGGCAACAGCGCCGGAATTGTCGGCGCGCGGAAAAACTGCCGCAGGCCCAGCGCCTTCAACACGTCGCTTCGGTCGGTGCCATTCGGCCCCGGCGCATAGATCACATGCGCCGAGGACAAGATTTCCGAACGATTGTTCGCTTTGGCCAGCAACTCGATCAAAGCATCGGCCCCCTCCCCATCGGCGACCATCAGGTGCAGCCGTCCGGGCCTTGGTTCAAGCGGGGCATAGACCGGGCGGCTGCGGATCGTGGGGGTGACGGGGGTCAGCATCTCAGTCCTTCGCGGTGCGGCGTTCTTTCTTGATGTCGTAGAACGGCATCGAGTGGGTCGTGGCCGCAATCGGCCCATGCGTTCCGCAGCGAACCTCAAGCTTCGTCCCGTTGTTGGCGCAGTCGACCGGCAGACGGGCGATGGCGATGGTCCAGTTGTTCAGCGGTGAATGCATCGCCTGCGTCACGAGACCCACCTGCGTGTCACCCTTGAACACCGGCGCGCCGTTGCCGGGGACGTTCTTGCCCTCAAGCTTCAGCCCCCAGATCTTGAACCGTTCGCGGCCCTTCAGGCGGTAATGCTCCTCCGCCCCGCGGAAGCCGGTTTTCCCGGGCGAGACGGTGAAATCCAAGCCCAGCTCCCACAGGGTATCGCCCGGGCCTTCATCGGCGAAGGGATACATCTCGGAATTGTCGAACGGGAAAAACAGGAGGTACGATTCCGTCCGCAGCATATCCAGCGTGGTAAAGCGGCAAGGGATGATCCCCATGCCCTTCCCTTCGTCCAGAATTCGGTCCCAGATCATCGGCGCGTCTTGGCCCCGCACGAACAGCTCATATCCCCGCTCACCCGTGTATCCGGTGCGCGAGATCATCGCGGGTTTGCCGAAGAGGCTGGTCTGCATGTGTTGGAAATAGGGCAACGCGCGGATGCCCGGCACATGTTTTTCCAGATACTCCACCGCCAAAGGCCCCTGCAGTGACAGGTCGTGCAGGTTGTCATCGAAGCGGATCGACACATCGCGCCCGGTCGCGGCCATCGTCAGCTGCTCATGCGCGCCACCCGAGCCGTGGACGACCATGAACGCGTTCGGCGCCATCCGATAGATCACGCAGTCATCGATGAACTTGCCCGCGTCGTTCAGCATCGTCGCATAGACCGACCGGCCGGGCATCAGCTTTTCCATGTTCCGCGTCGTGGCGCGTTCGATCACATGGGATGCTGCCGGCCCGGTGATATGCACTTTCTTCAGGCCCGACACATCCATCAATCCCGCCTTGGTGCGGATCGCCATGTATTCGGCGTCCGGATCGCCCTTGGAGTAGGACCAGGCCGTGCCCATCCCGCTCCAATCCTCAAGGTCGGAACCGAGTGCACGGTGCCGGTCGATCAACGTCGAGAAGCGCCAGGAATTGGTCATCTACTGTCTCCCTGCAGATTATATGTTTTTCGACAGTCTCAGGCGATTCCCGCCAGAAAGCAATAATTCAGTGCAACAATATTTCTTGTCAGAAAACATGTGCGGAAGAAAAAGGCCGCCCGAAGGCGGCCTTTCATGGGTTCAGGCGGGCAGAACAAAGAACCAGTTGGCCCACAGGACAACCCCGGCCCCCAGGATCAGCGCAAGGTAGGGCAGGAAACCGGCTTTCCGTTCACCCATCTCGCCGTATGGCAGGCCAAGGTCTTCGTAGGCTTCCTTCGGGAACTTTCCCTTGTCCTGCACATAATGTCGGAACCAGAAGACCGGGAAGATCAGGGCCGCGAACACAAGACCCGCCCACAGCGCCGGCGGGGCATCAGGATTTGCCCCAACGGCTTGCCAGACCTTTGCGCCCGCACCAAGGAACAGCAGGTTGACGAAGGCCAGCACCGTATTGACCCCGATAAGCCAGGTCGGCGCGCGCCAGGGACGCTCCATATGCGCCGAATCGATCCGGTGCATCCAGCCTGCGTTCAGGTTCAGGAAGTTGAACAGAATGTAGCCGACGTTGGAAATCGCCAGAACGTAGAAGTACCCCGCCACGTCCGACGCCAGTGCCAGAAGGAAGACGTTGAAGGCAAAGTCCGTCCACATCGCCCGACGCGGCGCGCCGTGTTTGTTGACCGTGCCCAGATACTTCGGCAACCAGCCGTCGCGCGAGCCTTGGTAAAGCGTGCGCGACGATCCGGCCATCGCGGTCATGATCGCCAGGAACAGCGCCAGGATCATCAGGATGACAAAGATCTGCGTCACCACCGGGCCAAGGTTCAGCATGTTGCCAAGTGCTGCACCCACGCCCGATCCATCAACGATGCCGGTGTCCAGCAGCCCCTCGACCCCGTAAAACCCCTGGAACGAGAACGGGATCAGGAAGAAGAACAACATGCACAGAAGGCCCGAGTAGAAGATCGCCCGGAACGTGTCGGTCTTGGGGTCCTTCAGTTCCCGCGTATAGCAGACCGCGGTTTCAAAGCCGTAGGTCGACCAGGCCGCGATATAAAGGCCGCCAAGAAACAGCGTCCAGCCACCGATGTTCCATTCGCCATCCACGCCGGAATAGGCGGCGGTGGGCGGCACCAGGTTCGTGACGTTCATCCAGTTGATTGACCCGTTCAGGATCGGCACCAGACCGACCAGCAGCAAAGGCACCAGCACGATGATCGCGATCCATTTCTGGGCCGAGGCCGTGTTGGCGATGCCCCGTTCCTGGATCAGCAGGATCAGCAGCATCAACGCCACGCCGACCACGAAGAAGGCGTTGAAGTAAAGCGTGCCAAGGCCGGGGATCACCAAGGTTCCAGCCTCCCACGTCCGGAAGGCGGGTGTCAGGGCTGTGACCCCGTCAGCGGTCGCCACAGCCTGGATTGCGGCCTCAACCGTGGTGCCTGCATTTTCGGCCATGTAGGCCACGACGGATTCGGTCTGGGCGGTGTAATTGGCGATGTTCGCCGTCACCCAGTCCAGCACCATCTGGCTTTCTGCCAGCGGAACCGGGAACAGCGCGTTCAGAATGTAACCCGCCGCAAGAACGCAGCCCAATGACAGCACCGGCGACCAGGCGAACCAGTTGCACCAGACCGACAAGGGCGCGATCAGCTTGCCATAGCGCAGCCAGGCCGTGGCGCCATAGACCGATGTGCCGCCGGACTTGTTGCCGAACATCCCCGCCATCTCGGCATAGGTAAAGCTTTGCAGGAACCCCATCACCATCGAGATGATCCAGACCACAAAGGCCAACTTGCCCGTGGTCCCGGCGATCCCGCCAATCGAAAACAACACCAGTGGCGGCACGCCGGCGGCGACCCAGAAGGCCCCCTTCCAGCTGAGCGCCCGGACCATCTGGCCCGATCCCGTTTCAGTCGTCATTCCCTCACTCCTGTTGGATGTGTGGCTCGGTGCGCTGGACCAAGGCTGGTGCCCCGGCTGTCCGCCCTGCCGTTTTTTATGGGTCGTGCCGTCTCGTCAAAGCCGTCTTGTCGCAGCCATGCTGCCGGGCCCGCTTTGCAAATGTCTCCCTCTGCCGCGTGGTTTCCGTCAGGCCAGGCCGTGCACGTCTTGCGGCCCGATGGCTGGAAATAAAACATGCGCCAGTCATGTTGGCGAGAGAAATTTTATTCTTGCGAAACTTTGTTTCATACGAATTTGGGAAAGCTCTGGCAGGGGGGACCCCTGCCCCCGGCATGCAAAAGGGCCCCGGACATGCCCGGGGCCCCCTGCGATTGCCGGCAAAGGCGCCTTAATGTGCCTTGCTGTAGGCCTTCTTTTCATGGATCGCGCCCAGGATCAAAGCGCCAGCGCAGAGGGCGATCGACAGGAACAGCCAGAACGCCTCGCTGCCCATGCCTGCATAATAGGCGCCTTCCACGGCGGCCCAGTCGGTGATGTCGGTTCCGATCATGTGGTTTCCTTTCCGGTTGCGGTTCTGGCTGTCATTCGGCGGGTGAGGTGGGCGTGCGCACCTCGCCCAGAAGTTCCGGATAAGCGATGGCCGGGACCTTCGCCTTGTCGAGGCCCATCAGTTCCGCCTCACGCGGGGCACGCAAGAGGCCCATCTGTTTCAGCACGAAGGACACGATGTAGCCCGGCACAAAGCCCAGCAGCGCCATGACCAATGCCCCCACAACCTGGCCGTAAAGCGTGATGGTCGGCGCGCCTTCGGTGGCCAATGCGGGGTAGCCGCTGGCGAAGATGCCAACCGCCACCACGCCCCAGACGCCGACCACCCCATGCAGCGCCACCGCGCCCACGGCATCGTCGATCTGCATCTTCTCAACAAACCGCGCGACAACGGGCATGATCGCCCCACCGATCATCGCAATCACGAAAGCCATCGGCGGCCAGTAAAGGTCCAGCCCCCCCGCGACGCTGATGATGCCGCCCAGCGCGCCGGACATCATCCAGAACGGATCGCGCGTCATCACCCAAGCCGAGATTGCGCCCCCTGCAAAGCCCATCAGGATGTTGAATGTCATCCCCGACAAGGTAACGGGCGTGCCATAGATCGTGCCGAAGGTGGCGGTGGTCCAGGACCAGGGCGCACCCGGGAAGATCACGCAGCCCATGAGGAAGCCCCAGAAGCCCGCGATGATCAGCATCAGCCCGACCAGCGTTGCCGGCATCGAATGCCCAGGGATCGCATTGGCGCTGCCGTCCGGGTTGAACTTGCCGATCCGCGCGCCAAGGTTGATCAGCACCCCCAGCGTGAAGAAGCCCGCAATCGCGTGCACCACACCCGAAGCGCCAAAGTCATGGTAGCCGAACGCGGTGACCAGCCAGCCATCCGCATGCCAGCCCCAAGCCGCGCCCAGGATCCAGACGAAACTGCCCAGCACGATGGCCAGGATGGTAAAGCCGATGATCTTCACCCGCTCGATCAGGCTGCCCGACATGATGCTGGCGGTCGTCGCCGCAAACATCGCGAAGGCCCCGAAGAAGACGCCGGTGATGCTGTCGGCCACGTTCGGCCCCATTGCCTGCCCCACCGGGCTGGCCGCACCGACCGCATAATCCCAGCCGGAAATCCCCGCAGGTCCGGCAGACATGGTGAACCCGGTCGGGAAAGCCTGATAGATGAACCAGCCGACGTAGTAGAAGGTCGGGACGATGAAGGCGAAAGCCAGGATGTTCTTGATGCCTGAGGCCAGCGCATTCTTGGCGCGCGACGCGCCCATTTCATAGGACAGGAACCCCGCATGGATCAGCACCATCAGCGGGATCGTCAGAAAGTAGAATGTCTCGGCCGTCGTCCTGACCAGTGCTGCCGTCGCTTCCTTCTGCGCAGCCAACTCTGCCGCAAGGGCGGCAATCTGCTCTTCCATACTCTGTCTCCCCTGTTGTCATGCTCCCTGCCGCGTTAGGCGGCTTGTCATCGGATTTAACCATGACGCTGGGGCAAGCCGCGGCGAGAATCTTCACCAGTGGCAACAATGTTTCCGCTCATTCCCATTTGGCGCCGTCCCGCGCCTAGAATTTGGGCAAGAAAAAGGGCCCCGCGACTGCGGGGCCCCCAAGAGGAAAGCGTTGCACAAGATCAGACCGCAGGGTCAGTTCTTCAGATAGCTCTCCATCGAATCTTCCAGCGCATCCTTCCACGGCGTGTGATGCACCGGGGCCATCGTGCCGGTCATTACCGACTTGTAGGCGTTGTTGCGGAAGCCCATGATGTCGATCTTCTTGTGGTCCTTCCACTCGAAGAACGCCTCGCAGGCGCCGTCCACGTCAAAGGGCGGATAGTCGGTTTCGGCGATCAGCTCTTTCACATAATCGCCCTGATAGTGGATCGCGTCATGCGCATCCTGGCCGGCATCCTCATGCGCGATGCGGTCCTCCACATCCTTCATCAGTACGGCCTTGTCGGTCGGGATCTTGATCCGCCCCATGATCGCATCGCGCACCCACCAGGCCTGCGCGTCGAACATGTTGAAGGTAAACCACTGGTCCTGCATGCCGATGTAGAAAAGCTTGGGGTTATGCACCCAGGCCACGCCCTTATAAAGGTCCGCCGTCGCCAGCCGGTTCTTCGTCTTCAGCCGCAGATCATCGGGCAGGAAGGGGAAGTGGTGCTTGTAGCCCGTGCACAGGATGATCGCGTCAACCTTCTTCGAGGTCCCGTCCTCGAAATAGGCCGTCGTCTCATCGACCCGCATCAGTTTGGGCACTTCTTTCCAGTTTTCCGGCCATTTGAAGCCCATCGGCGCGTTGCGGTAGGCAACCGTCACCGACTTCGCCCCATATTTCCAGCACTGGCTGCCCACATCCTCAGCCGAGTAGCTGGAGCCCAGAAGCAGCAGGTCCTTCCCCGTGAACTCGCGCGCGTCGCGGAAGTCATGGGCGTGCAGCACCCGGCCGTTGAATTTGTCGAAGCCCGGGTATTCCGGCACGTTCGGCACAGAGAAGTGGCCCGACGCCACCACCACATTGTCAAACTCTTCTTCGTACATCCGGTCATTCGGCAGATCATGCGCGGTGACGGTGAAGTTCCCCTTCGCCTCGTTGTACTTCACCATGCGGATCGTGGTGGAAAACCGGATCCAGTCGCGCACCCCGGCCTTTTTCACCCGGCCTTCGATATAGTCGAACAGCACGGCACGCGGCGGATAGCTGGCGATCTGCTTGCCGAAATGCTCCTCAAACGAATAGTCGGCGAATTCCAGGCCCTCTTTCGGCCCGTTTGACCAAAGATAGCGGTACATGCTGCAATGCACCGGCTCGCCATGTTCATCCAGACCCGTCCGCCAAGTGTAGTTCCAGAGGCCGCCCCAGTTGGACTGCTTTTCAAAGCACACCACCTCGGGAATCTCGGCGCCCTTCGCCTGCGCCGACTGGAACGCGCGCAACTGCGCCAGACCCGATGGCCCCGCACCGATGACGGCAACTCGCTTCTTCATTTCAACCTCCGGATGTTGGCTTGCCCCCATTGACTGCGGGCGTTGTTGTTCTGAAACCTAGAAGCAGAGTTGCGTAGCTGTCAAATCTTCTTCCTGGTGGTAAACATAATCAGGGGCGCAAAGCCCGAACCCTGGCACCGACTCGCGCAGTTGAGATGAAAACTGGCAGATCATCGGGGGCCGGGCAACTGCCTGCTTGTCGCGCGCCACGGTCTCATTGACTTTACAGTCAATGGCCCAGCATAGTTGCCAGACCGAACTGGAGCGCGCCCATGAAACCGATCGACCCGAACGACCGCCGCATCGCCAATATCCGCGAGGCAAAGTTCACCTCCTTCGTCTATCCCGACGGCGTGGCGCTTGGGGATGAGATCCTGCAGCTTGACGACACGGTTGAGCTTGGCACCGGCTTTCACGTCTACCGCATGCCCCCCGGCATGACGACCCGCGGCCACCGCCACAACGGCCACGAACAGTTCCTGATCCTGGAAGGCGAGCTGCACGAAAGCGACGGCACCATCTTCCGCGCCGGGGACCTCGTGTTCTACCGCGACGGGACTGAGCATAACTCCTACACCCCGAACGGCTGCCTGCTGGCCGTCCACATCGCCGGGCCGGAAACACCGGTGGAATAGGGCGGGGCCGTTCAATCGGCTGGCGGCGCTGGCCGGCAGAACCTTAACACTTCCTGAAAATCGAATCGCAAGCCCTTGAAATGCCTTGCGGCAAGGGGGTGTCCCTGCCCGGGACACCCACATCAAACACCCTCAGATGTCCAGGGTATTCTCCGTCTCCCATTTCGAGAAGTGCGAACAGTAGGAATGCCACTCCTGGGTCTTCAGCTTCAGGTAAGCCGAGGAGAATTCCTCGCCCATCATCGCCTTCAAGGTGCGGTCCTTGTCGTATTCCCGCAGGGCGTCCAGCAGGTTCAAGGGCAGCTTCGGCGCCCCCTTCACCGTGTGCCCCATCTGGTACATGTCGATGTCATAGCGCTTGCCCGGATCGGCCTTGGTCCGCACCCCGTCGAGGCCCGCCGCGATGATGACGGCCTGCAAAAGATACGGGTTCGCCGCACCATCCGGCAGCCGCAGTTCGAACCGCCCCGGCCCCGGCACGCGGACCATGTGGGTCCGGTTGTTCCCGGTCCAGGTCACCGTGTTCGGCGCCCAGGTGGCCCCACTCGATGTCCGCGGCGCGTTGATCCGCTTGTAGCTGTTGACCGTCGGGTTGCAGATCGCCGCCAAAGCCGAGGCGTGCTTCATGATCCCGCCCAGGAACGTGCGCCCTTGATCGGACAGCCCCAATTCCTTCGACTTGTCGGCAAAGGCGTTGGTCTTGCCATCCAGGCTCCAGACCGAGATATGCGCGTGGCACCCCGACCCCGTCAGCCCCTTGAACGGCTTCGGCATGAAGGTCGCCCGGAAGCCGTGCTTTTCAGCCACCGATTTGACCATGAACTTGAAGAAGCTGTGCTTGTCGGCGGTCTGCAGCGCGTCGTCGTACTTCCAGTTCATCTCGAACTGGCCGATCGCGTCTTCGTGGTCGTTCTGGTAGGCCTCCCAGCCCAGCTCCAGCATGTAGTCACAGACCTCGGAGATCACGTCATAACGCCGCATCACCGCCTGCTGGTCGTAGCAGGGCTTTTCCGCAGTGTCATAGATATCCGACGGGCCCGAGCCGTCGGCGTTCAGGATGAAGAACTCCGGCTCCACCCCCGTTTTCACCCGCAGGCCTTCCTTCGCCGCCTCAGCCACCAGCTTTTCCAGCACGTTGCGGGGGGCCTGATCGACGAGCTTCTCCTCCATCGTCGCCCGCGCCGCGACCCAGGCGACCTCTTTCTTCCAGGGCAGTTGAATGGCCGAGGATGGGTCAGGCACGGCCATCAGGTCGGGGTGGGCGGGGGTCAGGTCAAGCCAGGTCGCGAAGCCCGCAAAGCCCGCCCCTTCCACCGCCATGTCGTTGATCGCCTGCGTCGGCACCAGCTTGGCGCGCTGCGACCCGAACAGGTCGGTGTAGGAAATCATGAAATACTTGACGCCCTTTTCCTTCGCCCATTTGGCAAGGTCCTTAGCCATCACTGTCACTCCCCTGTCGTCTTTATGATTATGAAAAAGGCGGCTTCCTCAGAAGCCGCCGTTCTTTCCCGGTATCCAGTTGGTGCCTGCCAGCGGAACCCCTGCCATCGCCGCCGCCTCGATGGTGAGGGAACACAGATCCTCAGGCTCCAGATTGTGCAGGTGGTTCTTGCCACAGGCCCGCGCGATGGTCTGCGCCTCCAGCGTCATGACCTTGAGGTAGTTCTTCAGCCGCCGCCCGCCGAGGACCGGATCGAAGCGCTTCGAAAGCTCCGGGTCCTGCGTGGTGATCCCGGCGGGGTCTTTCCCCTCATGCCAATCGTCATAGGCATCCGCCGTGGTGCCAAGCTTCTGGTACTCTTCTTCCCAACGCGGGTCGTTGTCGCCAAGCGCGATCAGCGCCGCCGTCCCGATGCTGACCGCATCTGCGCCCAAGGCCATCGCCTTCGCCACATCGGCACCAGACCGGATACCACCGGAGACGATCAGCTGCACGCGTCTGTGCATGCCAAGGTCCTGCAACGCCTTCACCGCCTGCGGGATGCAGGCCAGGATCGGCATGCCCACATGTTCGATGAACACATCCTGCGTTGCCGCCGTGCCGCCCTGCATACCGTCAAGGACGACCACATCCGCCCCGGCCTTCACCGCCAAAGCCGTGTCGTAATAGGGCCGCGCGCCGCCAACCTTTACGTAGATCGGCTTTTCCCAATTGGTGATCTCGCGCAATTCCAGGATCTTGATCTCAAGATCATCCGGGCCGGTCCAGTCCGGGTGACGGCAGGCTGAGCGTTGGTCGATCCCCTTCGGCAGGTTCCGCATATTGGCCACGCGGTCGCTGATCTTCTGGCCCAAAAGCATGCCGCCACCGCCGGGCTTGGCACCTTGGCCCACGACAATCTCAATCGCGTCAGCGCGGCGCAGGTCGTCAGGGTTCATGCCATAGCGGCTGGGCAGGTATTGATAGACCAGCGTTTTGGAATGGCCACGCTCTTCCTCGGTCATGCCGCCATCACCCGTGGTGGTGCTGGTGCCCGCCGCTGTTGCCCCACGCCCCAGCGCCTCCTTGGCGGGGCCGGACAACGCCCCAAAGCTCATCCCCGCGATGGTGATCGGGATGTCCAGATGGATCGGGTTCTTCGCATGCCGGGTGCCAAGCCAGACATCCGTCGCGCATTTCTCGCGGTAGCCTTCCAGCGGGTAGCGGGAAATGGACGCCCCAAGGAACAACAGGTCATCGAAATGCGGCAGGTGCCGCTTCGTGCCGCCGCCGCGAATGTCATAGATGCCGGTCGCCGCCGCCCGGCGGATTTCGGCGTTCACGGCGGGGGTGAAGGTGGCCGAATAGCGCGGCGGGGTACGGGGAAAATCGCTCATGCAGGTGCCTTAGTACGAGGACGCGTTATCGATGTTGAAGGTATAAAGCTTGCGGGCCGAGCCATAGCGGCGGAACTCTTCCGGCTTGGCTTTCCCCTCCGCCTCACCCCGGCGGAGAAGGTCTTCGACGATCAGGAAATGTTCGTCCCGCATCTCTTTCTCGATGCAGTCCGCACCCAGGGATTTCACCGACCCGCGCACAAAGATCCGCGCCTCATAAAGGCTGTCACCCAGCGCCTCACCAGCGTTGCCAAGGACAAGCACATTCCCCGACTGCGCCATGAAGCAGGACATGTGGCCGATGTTGCCATGCACCACGATGTCGATGCCCTTCATCGAAATGCCGCAGCGGCTACTGGCGTTGCCCTTGATGACCAGAAGCCCCCCGCGCCCGGTTGCCCCGGCATATTGGCTGGCATCACCGTCGATGATGACCGTCCCGCTCATCATGTTTTCGGCCACGCCCGGCCCGGCCGAACCCTTGATGCGGATCGTCGCCTGCTTGTTCATCCCCGCGCAGTAATATCCCGTCGATCCCCGCACGGTGATATCCACCGGTGCATCCACCCCGGCCGCAATCGCATGCGCGCCCTTGGGGTTGATGACCTCCCATTCGGTCATGTTGGTCTGGCCCTTCAGGGCATGCAGCGAGGAATTCAGCGCGCGCAGACTCTCTGCGCCAAGGTCGAAGGTCTGCATTCAACGCTCCCAGAAATAGACAGTGGCGGGTTCGGGTTCCCAGACGCGGGCATCCTCAATCCCCGGCAGGTTGACCAGCGCGCGGTATTCCGACCCGAAGGCGACATATTGATCCGTCTCAGCCATCACGGCGGGCTTGCAGGCGATGGGGTCACGCACCACGCCAAAGCCGTTCTTGGTGCCGACGACGAAGGTGAAAAATCCGTCCAGATCGTCCAGCCCAGATTCCAGCGCGGTGCCAAGGTCTTCGCCTTCCTTCAGCTTCTGGCTGACATAGGCGGCGGCAACTTCGGTGTCGTTCTGGGTCTCGAAGGTCATGCCCTTGCGGATCAGCTCCCGCCGCAACCCGTTGTGGTTGGAAAGGCTGCCGTTGTGGACAAGGCACTGGTCCGGCCCGGTGGAAAACGGGTGCGCGCCCATGGTGGTGACGGCACTTTCTGTGGCCATCCGGGTGTGGCCGATACCGTGGGTGCCGTGCATCTTGGCCACCTCGAACCGGCGGGCCACGTCTTTCGGCAGGCCGACCTCCTTGAAGATCTCGATGCTGTCGCCCGCGCTCATCACCTTTACCTCCGGGCGGAGGTGGGCAAGGGCGGACCGGGCTGCGTCCATCTGGCCCAGCGGCACCTCGATCACCGCATGAGTGGATTTGACCAGCAGCGCCACCGGCTGGCCGATGGCAGCGTGCAGGTCAGCGTCAAGGTCCTTGAAATCCCGCTCCGGCTGCGCTGATTGCACGGTGATCTTGCCCAGACCGTCCTTCGCCCCGCCATAGATCGCGATCCCGGCGGAATCCGGCCCGCGATCGGTCATCGTGATCAGCATGTCCGTCAGCATCGCGCCCAAATGCGGCTCCAGCTTCGGGTCCTTCAGGAACAGCCCAACGATGCCGCACATGGATTCGCCTCCCTCACATTACCTTTTGACGCTAGCACCGTCCTTTGCGGCCATCAACTGGTGAGAAACTTTTTTCACCCTGTGGGAAAGTTTTGCCCAATTCGCGGGCATGTCCAACCGGCCAGCCCTCGCAAGCGTGCTAGGGTGTTCGACGGGAAAACAGTCCACTGGACTGTTTTCTGATCCGTCTCACCCCTGCGGGTAGCAGATCACCGACAGATAGCGCGCGGGCAGCTTGACCAAGGTTTCGGGGCCATGTGGGGCGTCGGCGTCGAAAAACAGGCTGTCGCCGGGCTTTAGCGGATAGACGTCGTCGCCGTGGCGATAGTCGACCTCGCCTTCAAGCATATAGAGAAGCTCCAACCCCTCATGCTGGAAGGCGGGGAAAGTGTCGCTCTCGGTCGTCAGGGTGATGATATAAGGCTCCACCACCACGCCCGAGCTGTTTGAGCCGATATGGCCCAGAAGGTTGTACTGGTGCCCCGCGCGCGTGCCCCGGCGTTCAATCTCGATGTGCTGGCCAGCTTTCACATGCTGCGCTTCGCGGCGTTCCTCGTAGCTTTTGAAGAAGGAGGTGACCGGCACCGAAAACGCATGCGACAGGACCTGCAGCGTGGTCAAGCTGGGCGAGGTATTGCCGTTCTCGATCTTCGACAGCATCCCGATCGACAGGCCCGTGACTGCCGCCAGATCGGCCACCGTCATCCCCTGCTGCCGGCGAAAGTTGCGCACCTCACGGCCAATCGCGGCCTCCAGATTACGCTCGCTGATCTCACGCAGGCGGTGGGGGTCCTGGTCAAACGCAGGCTTGCCGCGCGGCAGGTTCTGGCTGTGGTCACCGTCTGACATGGCTGCACCCTGCAACATGTAACTGTTACAGAATTTCACTACCGGGAAACACCCCTTACATCAAGCCAAACCCTTACAGGGCTGAGGCTGCCGCCACCTCAACCGCATGCAGCAGGCTTTGCGCGCTGGAGCGGGGGCCGTAAACCCGCGCCATGCCGGCGCCATGCTTGACCAAATAGCAGCCCAGGTGATCGATCACCGTCCGCGTCGCATAACCCTCTGGCGCAGCGCGGAAATCGACGTTGCACAGCCGCTCCAGCACTAGCGCGAGGTCGGGGGCGGTCAGGTCAAAGATCACCCAAGCGTCGGTCTGTTCGGTTACGCTTGCAGCATCGCCGAAAGCCGCTTTCAGATGGACCGCGATCTCTTCATGGCTGGCAAAAGGTGCCTCAACCAACCACATTTCCGGCGTGACCCAAAAGGCGCTGTAGGGCGCGCGTGCCTGATACTGCGCCGGCCCCGGCAAAGGCACCCCGGCCGCCCTGGCCGCCCCCGTCAGGTCCTGCCCCCGCCGAACGGCAAGGGACGCCAGCGCAATGTCAAAGCGTTCCGTGATCGTCAGCGGCCCCACCGTGAGCACCGCCGGTTCATGCGCCCCCAGCGCCGTCATTGCCCGCAGATCAACCACGCAACCGCTCCCCTTCCGGATCGACGAAATGCGGGCTGACGATATCCACCAGCGTTTCCGTCCCGCCTACCAGATTGACCGCCCGCATCCGCTGGCCGATCTTCTGATCCCCGCCCTTCAGATACCCCAGCGCAATGTCACTGCCGACATGCGGGGAATAGACCTTTGACGACAGCCACCCCCCGTCATTCGCCGCCACAGGCGCCGCGCCAATCTCAAGGAAATGACTGCCCGCCGTCAGTTTGCCCTTGGGGTCCACTGGCCGCGCGCCGACCAGCCGATAGCCGTTCGGATCGGTCAGCCCCTCACGCTGGCTTAGCACCATGCCGATGGAGTCCTTCTTCTTCGACACCATTTTCCCAAGGCCCATGTTCAGCGCGGTGGATTGGCCGTTCAGCTCCCCCCCCGCCACATGGCCCTTTTCGATCCGCATGACCCCAAGCGCTTCGGTGCCGTAGACGATGGCATCAAACTCCGCCCCCTGCTCCATCAGCCGCCGCAAAAGCGCATCGCCATAGCGGGTGGGCACGGCGATTTCATAGGCCAGTTCGCCCGAGAAGCTGATCCGGAACAACCGTGCCCGCAAGCCGCCAACCGTGATGTTCCCGGCGCCCATGTAGGGGAAGGCCGCGTCGCTGATGTCCTGATCCACCACCTTCTGCAGCAGCTTCCGCGCGTTAGGACCCGCCACGGAAAACTGTGCCCAGGCCTCGGTTGTGCTGATCAGCTGCACGTCCATATCCGGCCACAGACACTGGCGGCAGAACTCAAGATGCCGGAAGACCGTGACCGCATTGGCCGTGGTCGTCGTCATCACATACTCATGTTCACCCATGCGCGCTGTGGTGCCGTCGTCAAAGACGATCCCATCTTCGCGCAGCATCAGGCCATAGCGGCACTTGCCAACCGGGAGCGTTGAAAAGGTATTGGCATAGACCCGGTCCAGAAATGCCCCGGCATCGGTGCCCTGGATGTCAATCTTGCCCAGCGTGGTGACATCGCAGATGCCCACCGATTTGCGCGTGGCAAGGACCTCCCGGTCCACAGACTGCCGCCACTCCGTCTCTCCCGCCTTTGGCACCCACTGCGTCCGCAGCCAGTTGCCAACCTCGACAAAGGTCGCCCCCTGCTCCGCCGCCCAATGGTGGCTTGGCGTGAGGCGATAGGGCTTGAACTCCTTCCCCCGCGACCGCCCCGCCAGCGCGCCCAAGGCGACCGGAGTATAGGGCGGCCGGTACATCGTCGTCCCCGTCTCGGGGATCGACCGCCCGGTAAGCTCCGCCATGATCGCAAGGCCGATCACGTTGCCGGTCTTGCCCTGATCCGTCGCCATGCCGAGCGTGGTGTAGCGCTTCATATGCTCGACGCTGGTGAAGTTCTCCTGCTCGGCCAGCTTGATGTCCTTGACGGTCACGTCGTTCTGCTGGTCGATCCAGGCGCGGCCCTTGCCGTGGGTCACATGCCACAGTGGGGTGATGCTGATCGGTGCATCCTCTGCCTCCGGCATATCCGCACGCCCGGTCAGGCCCAACGCCGCAATCGCCGCATCCCGCCCCGTGCGCAAAGCGCCATGGGTGGACATGACCCCCGCCGCCGAACCGGCCACCAACAGGCCCGGCGGGCCATCTGCCCCCGGCACAAATGCCGCAATCGTCGCATCCCACACCGGCCGCGAGCGATGATGCGAATGAATGTTCACATTCGGGTTCCATCCCCCGGAAACGCCCAAGGCATCCACCCGGACTTCCCGCGTTCCACCCTCCCGATCCCGCACCGTGATCGACTTCAGACCCAACCGGCCCGAGGTATCAATCACCTCATCCCCCTGACGCGAGTCGATGACCGCAACCACCTCAACACCCTTGGCCGTCAGGTCAGCCGCCGTCCGCAGCCCGTCATCGTTGTTGGTAAAGACGGCGACACGCTCCCCAGCCTTCACGCCCCAGCGATTGGCATAGGCCCGCAAGCTGCCCGCCAGCATGATCCCCGGCCGGTCGTTGTTCTCAAACGCAATCGGCCGCTCCGTCGCACCGCCGCACAGGATCGCCCGTTGCGAATAGATGCGCCAAAGCACCTGCCGGGGCTTGCCTACCGCAGGCACGGCCAGATGGTCCGACACCCGCTCCACCGCCGAATAGATCCCATGGTCAAAGGCCCCGAGAACCGTCGTCCGCGCCATCAGCCGCACATTTGGCATAGAGCTGAGTTCTGCCACCGTCGCGGCAGCCCAATCCGCGCCAGAGGCCTGCCCCACCGCATAAGTCTCGGCGTTCAAGCGCCCACCAAAGGCGAAATCCTCATCTGCCAGGATCACCCGCTTGCCCGCTCGCCCAGCGGTCAGCGCCGCCATCAAGCCAGCAGGACCGGCCCCGATGACCAGAAGATCACAGTGCAGGAAACCCTTGTCATAGCTGTCCGGGTCCTCCTCACGGCTGACCGACCCAAGCCCCGCCGCCCGGCGGATGATCGGCTCATAAAGCTTTTCCCAGAAGGACTTGGGCCACATGAAGGTCTTGTAATAGAACCCCGCCGCGAAGAAGGCGTTCAGCCGGTCGTTGATCGCCAGCGCATCGAACCGCAAGCTTGGCCAGCGGTTCTGGCTGTTCGCTGCCAGCCCGTCGAACAGCTCCGCCACCGTCGCCCGGGTGTTCGGCTCTTGCCGCCCGCCGCTGCGCAGTTCGACCAGCGCGTTCGGCTCCTCGGACCCCGACGACAAGGGCCCCCTTGGCCGGTGATACTTGAAACTGCGCCCCATCAGCCGCACGCCATTGGCCAGAAGGGCCGAGGCCAGCGTATCCCCCGGATGCCCCTGATAGGGCAGCCCGTCAAAGGTAAAGCGAAGGGTCTTTGACCGGTCGATCTGCCCGCCGTCAATCCGGTGCGACTGGCTCATTTCGACCGCCCCTGCGCGCGCGCCACATCGCGGGCCAGCTCCACCTTCTTGATCTCATGCGTCACCGTGTTGCGCGTGACGACCAGCCAGGACCGGTCGCCCTGCTCATGATACCACAGCTCCCGATGTTCCCCCGCCGGGTTGTCACGGTTGTAGGCGTAGTCGTGAAACGCCTCGATGCCCGCAGTCATGCCATCGGGTCGATTGATCAGACCGGCATCGCCGAGATAGACGAATTCCTGCGCATCGCGGGGGCCGAGGATCGGATGGTGAATGATCATTCGTATTCTTCCGTCAATGCAGGTTCGGGGTTGCGCCTTGACCCTTTTCGTCGATCATAAGTCCCTTCAGGAACCGGTCGAACCGATAGGCTTTCGCAGTCTCATGTGAACGGTCGTTCGCCAACAGATGCGCAAAACACCAGCCGCTGGCAGGCGTCGCCTTGAACCCGCCGTAACACCAACCACCGTTGAAGTAGAGGCCCTCGATATGCGTCTTGTCGATGATGGGTGACCCGTCCATCGACATATCCATGATCCCGCCCCAGGTGCGGAGAAGCCGCACCCGCCCGATCGCCGGCATCAGTGCCATGCCACCCTCGGCCACATCCTCGATCACCGGCAGGTTCCCCCGCTGGGCGTAGGAGTTATAGCCGTCGATATCGCCACCGAAGACCAGCCCACCCTTGTCGGACTGGCTGACATAGAAATGCCCCGCGCCGAAGGTCATTACCCCGTCGATCAAGGGCTTCAGCCCCTCGGACACGAAAGCCTGCAGCACATGGCTTTCGATTGGCAGCCGCATACCGGCATGGGCCATCACCTTGGAAGACGACCCCGCCACCGCCACGCCAACCTTCTTCGCACCGATGTACCCGCGAGAGGTCTCAACCCCCTGGATCCGCCCGCCGACAATCCGCATGCCGGTGACTTCGCAGTTCTGGATCAGGTCCACACCGCGCATGTCGGCCCCGCGGGCATAGCCCCAGGCTACTGCATCATGCCGGACCGTGCCGCCCCGACGCTGGGCGATGGCGCCTTTGATCGGAAACCGGGCGTTGTCGAAGTTCAGCCATGGGTAAAGCTTGCGCACATCCTCACGGCTCAGCATCTCGGCATCGGCGCCATGCAAGATCATCGCATTGGCGCGCCGGGTGAAGGCGTCGCGCTGCGCGTCGGTGTGGATGAGGTTGATGATCCCGCGCTGCGAAACCATGGCGTTGTAGTTGAAGTCCTGCTCCAACCCCTCCCACAGCTTCAGGGAAAACTCATAGAACGGCTCATTCCCGTCCAGCAGGTAGTTCGACCGGATGATCGTGGTGTTCCGGCCCACGTTGCCGCCGCCAAGATAGCCCTTTTCCAGCACCGCAATCCGGGCCTGACCGAATTCCTTGGCAAGGTAATAGGCCGTTGCCAGCCCATGCCCGCCGCCACCTATGATGATGTAATCATATTCGGCCTGTGGTGCGGGGTCGCGCCAGACGGGTTTCCAGCCCTTGTGGCCTGTCAACGCCTCGGCAATCACGCGAAACCCGGAATAGCGCACGGTCAGTCTCCTGCTTCTGCCCTAGGGTTTAGGGCGCGGAGCAGACGTTTACGTGGCCATTTTCGCCATCCCTTTGTTCGTTTCGGCCATCACGGGCGGCCCTACTTTACGCCGCGATGAACGGCTGGCTGGCCGAAGCCAGGAATATCGAACACGAGCCTGCCATCAGACCAGGCAATGGCGGCCAAGAGGGCGGCTACGGTGAAAATCGGGTTCATGGCGGGCTCCGAGGGAATGTTCACCTCTCGTTCTGCCCGAATCAGGTTAACATGCCATTATCCAGCCGGTCTCAGGCGACCAGCGCCTCGGCCTTCTTCAGATCGACCGACACCAACTGGCTGACGCCCTGCTCCTGCATCGTCACGCCAAAGAGGCGGTCCATCCGCGCCATCGTCACCGCGTGGTGGGTGATAATCAGGAAGCGCGTTTCGGTCCGCCGGGCCATTTCGTCCAGAAGGTCGCAGAACCGGGTGACGTTGGCATCGTCCAAAGGCGCGTCCACCTCGTCCAGCACGCAGATCGGCGCGGGGTTGGCAAGGAACACCCCGAAGATCAGCGCAAGCGCGGTCAGCGTCTGTTCGCCCCCTGACAACAAGGACAAAGTCGCCAGCTTCTTGCCCGGCGGCTGGCACAGAATCTCCAGCCCCGCCTCCAGCGGATCATCGGATTCGATCAGCACCAGCCGCGCCTCACCCCCGCCGAAGAGGTGGGTGAAAAGCGTGGCAAAGTTGGCGTTCACCTGCTCGAAGGCTGTCAACAGGCGTTCACGCCCTTCCTTGTTCAGGCCCGCAATCCCGGCGCGCAGCTTCTTCACCGCCTCTTCCAGATCGGACTTTTCGCTGGCCAGCGCGTCATATTCCGCCTCGACCGTCTTGGCATCCTCTTCGGCGCGCAGGTTCACCGCCCCCAGCGCCTCACGCTGGCGCTTCAGGCGGCCAACGTCGGCATCAAGGGTTTCGGCATCGGGCATGTTGCCTGCATCGATGTGCAAGCTGGCGAACAGCTCATCCGGGGTGCGGTCATCGTCCTCGCGGATGCGCTCAGCCGCCAGCGCCACACCTTCGCGCGCGGCGTCCAGGCGCGCCTCGGCCCGCGCCCGGCCTTCACGCGCCTCACCGGCAAGGCGTTCCGCGTCGCGTTCGGCCAGTTGCGCCTCGCGCAGGGCGGTTTCCGCCTCGGCCAAGGCATCGGCGGCCCGGCGGCGGCGGGCGTCCGCTTCGGCCATCGCATCGACCAACTCATCGCGCTTGGCGGCAATCTCTTCGGGGGCCAGCATCGCCTCGGCCAGTTCTTCGGTCGAGGTGGCGCGGCGGTCGGTCAGTTCCTCCATCCGGCGGGAGGCGGTTTCAAGCCGGTGCTTCCAGCCGGACAGCTCCTTCACCGCCTCTTGCCGGCGGCGCACCCGCGCTTCACCCTCGCGCCGCACCTCATCTTGCGCGGAGCGGCGGGTCATCATGGTGATCCGTGCCGCCTCGACCGTGATCTTCGCGGCCTCGACCGCGCCCCGTGCAGCGTCAAGGTCGCCAAGGTCAGCCACCGCAGCCTCGGCCTCACGCAGGCGGGTGCGCGCACCCATCGCCTCATCCTCAAACCGGCTGACGGCCAGCCGAGCCGCCTCCAGCTTGCCCCCGGCGATAGACCGGTCGGCCTCGGCCCGCGCCAGCGCGCGGTTCGCCTCGGTCACGCGGGCATCGGCCACACGGCGGGCGTCGCGGGCGCGCTGGTCAGCGCTCGCGAGGTCCGCCAGCCGGGCCTGCAGCGCCTCATGCGCGCGGGCGGCACCGTCGGCCCGCGCGGCGACCTCTTCCAGATCGCGCTTCAACTGCACCAGGCGATTCAGCTGCTGCAAACGTAGCGCTGCGGCTGACGGCGCATCCTCGGCCCCCGCGCGGAACCCGTCCCAGCGCCAGAGGTCACCCTCAACCGACACCAGCCGCTGGCCGGGGCGCAAATCCGCTTGCAGGGCAAACCCCTGCTCTCGGCTGACAAGGCCAATCTGGGACAAGCGCCGCGCCAGAACGGCCGGCCCCTGAACCTCAGTCGCCAAGGGCACCGCCCCCTCCGGCAGCGGCTGCGCATCGGCATAGGGCTCAAGCACGGCCCAACCCGACCGCGCGCCACCGGCAATCTCGGGCGCGCGCAGGTCATCGGCAAGGGCCGCCCCCAGCGCCTTTTCAAAGCCGGGCGTCACCACAAGCCGGTCCAGAAGCTGATGCCCCGCCTGCGCCTCACGCTCCACCAGCCGCGCCAGTGCCGCGACTTCGGCCCGCAAGGCGTTCGCCTCCCCCTCAGCCGAAGACCGCGCCCCGCGCGCCTCGGCCTCTCGCCCTTGCGTTTCGGCGCGCGCCACCTCAGCCGCCTCAAGCGCCACTTCTGACGCCTCAGCCTCGGCCATCGCGGCTTCCTGTGCTTCTTCGGCAGCGGCATAAGCCTCACCCGCCGCTTCCAGCGCGTCGGTCGCCCCGGCCACCGCCTCACGCGCGGCCATGGCCTCACTTTCGGCCCGGTCCAGCACCGCCCGCGAATCCGACAGCATCCGCTGCGAGGATTGGTGCCGCGCCGCCAGCCGGGCGGCATCTTCCGTCAGTTCGGCCAAGGCCCCTTCGCGTTCGCCCAGCACCGCCCCCGCCTCACGCGCGGCCTCCATTGCTTCGGCCAGCTTTTCCTCATGCCCATCATGCGCGCGTGCAAGCTGCTCAATCTCCCATTCCAGCCGCTCGATCACTTCGCCCGCGTCGCGGTTCAGGCCCGCCTCCCGCTCCATGTCGCGGGACAGCTGGTCGATCCGGGCCTTCAGCGTGTCGATCGTGGCCAGCGCACGGGCCTCCTGGTCGCCCAAAGCATCGCGCTGCAGGGTCAGGCGCTGCAGGATGGCGCTGGCAATCGCCTCTTCCTCGCGCTTCGGCGGCAGGGCATCCTCCGCCGCTTCCCGCGCCTTGCCGGCGGCCCGCGCGGCGGTCTCGGCCTGACCTTGCGCAATCAGCCGGTCGCGCAACGCCGCTTCGGCCACGCCCCGCGCCTCATCCGCCTCGCGCCAGCGCCGCCACAGAAGCATCCCTTCCGCCTTGCGCAGCTCCTCACCGATCTCGCGGTACCGCGCGGCCTGCTTGGCCTGCCGGGTCAGAACCGACAACTGCTGGGCCAGCGCTTCCAGCACGTCATCGACGCGCAGAAGGTTCTGTTCCGTCCCGGCCAGCTTCAACTCGGCCTCATGCCGCCTTGCATAAAGACCCGAAATCCCCGCCGCCTCTTCCAGGATCCGGCGCCGGGCCTTGGGCTTGGCGTTGATCAGTTCCGAAATCTGCCCCTGCCGCACCAGCGCCGGGCTATGGCTGCCGGTCGAGGCATCGGCGAACAGCATCTGCACATCCCGCGCGCGCACCTCTTTGGTGTTGCAACGATAGGCCGACCCTGCGTCGCGGGTGATCCGACGCACAATTTCGATCTGGTCGGCATCGTTGAACCCGCTCGGGGCCAGCCGGTCGGTATTGTCCATGACCAGTGCGACCTCGGCGAAGTGCCGGGCACCCCGGGTGGCCGCGCCGTTGAAGATCACGTCCTCCATCCCGCCGCCGCGCATCGCGCTGGGGCGGTTTTCCCCCATCACCCAACGCAACGCCTCCAGAAGGTTGGACTTGCCGCAGCCATTGGGGCCGACCACGCCCGTCAGACCCTCATGAATCACCAGATCCGTAGGGTCGACAAAGCTTTTGAAGCCGTTCAGGCGCAGGCGGGTCAGGCGCACGGATACCTCACGAGTCGCAAAGGGCATGTTCCCGCCCGCAGCGGCCAGAGTCAACCCGAAGCCCCTGCATCTGGCGGGCTTGCGCGCCTTATCCCCAAGATGTTGCGGCCACTGCCGAACCAGCGGCCCGCCCTTGCCATCGGGCGCGCAAGGCCGCACCCTTGCGCCATGACACCGTACCGCGCCACCGATCCTGCACTTTGGCCGCTGATCCTGGGCCTCCTTCAGGCTGAGTTCGCTTATATGGAGGGTCGGATCGACCCGCCGTCCTCTCTCCACACCCTCACGCGCGAAAGCCTGCCCCCCACGACCGAGGTCTGGGTGATCGGCACCCCACCAGTGGCCTGCGTGTTCCTTACGCCCGAACCGGACGCCCTCTATGTCGGCAAACTCGCCGTCGCTGCCAGCCACCGAGGACAGGGCCTTGCCCGCGCGCTGATCGACCTTGCCGAGACCCGCGCCCGCGCGTTGGAGCGTCCGGCCCTGGAACTGCAAACCCGGGTAGAGCTTACAGAAAACCACGCCTCCTTCCGCGCGCTTGGCTTTGTTGAAACCGGCCGCAACGCGCATGCCGGGTTTGACAGGCCGACCTCGATCACCTTTCGCCGAGAGGTCGGCTGATCCTAAAGCGTCGCCTCCACCCGGAACCCATCGGGAATGGCGTCGCGCCCCTCCAGCACCAGATCGGCCATCACTTCGGCCACCTTGGGGGCCATGCCGAAACCGATCTTGAAGCCCCCATTGGCGATGAAATGCCCATCGCGCCCCGGCCAGGCCCCCAGCATCGGCGCGCGGCTGGCAGCCCTTGGCCGCACCCCGGCCCAACGCGCCACCACCTCGGCCCCCTGCAACACGGGCACCGCGGCGACGGCGCGCTCAAGCAAGCCGTCCAGCTGGCCATCCGGGCCGTCGTGCGTCCAACTCGTCTCGCTCGTTGACCCCACCGCCACCGTCCCATCCGCATGCGGCACAATGTGCAGGCCATCGACAAACAACTGCGCTGCCTGCCGCGCCTCATACCGCAGGCTCAGCGCCTGCCCCTTCACGCCAGAGCCAACCCGCTTACCCAAAGCCTCTGACAGCGCTTCCAGCCCCGGAACCCCGGTCGCATGCACCACAACGCCCGCCTCATCCGCCTCACCCAAAACCACCTCACCACCCTTGGACCGCAGCGCCGCCACCAGCGCCTCCAGCGCCATCCGGGGCAAGATGCGGGCCGACAGCGTGTCCTCCACCAGCCAGCCAGAAGGCGAGACCGGCTCCCACGCGGCCCCCGTCACCGGAACCACGCGCCACTCGGCCTGCCCCTGCCACAGCCCCGCAGCCTCCAGCCCCCGCCGCCGCGCCGCCTCAACCGCGCGGTCATCGGCCAAAGGCTGCAACCGCCCCACCCGGCCATAGCCCGACGCCAGACCCGAGGCCGCTTCAACCGCGTCCCACCAGCCCGCCGCCATCAAAAGGCTTTCCAGCTGAAACGCCTTCTTCGGGTTCCACGCCTCGGGCACATGCGGCGACAGGGCCCCAACCACCCCGCCCGAAGACCCCGCGCCGATGCCGACCGTCTCGATCACCCGCACCTGCGCGCCGCGCCGCGCACAGGCCCAGGCCACCGACAGCCCGAAGATCCCCGCCCCGCGCACCGTCACATCGACACTTGCCATTCGCCCGCCCCAGACCCATCAACAGGCACAAAGGACTACTGCCGATGCCGGAAGCAAACCACCCCGAACTCGACTGGCGCGACGATGTGATCCCCGTCTCGCGCCGCTTCGATGATCCCTATTTCTCGCTGGGCGGCGGCCTCGCCGAAACCCGCCACGTGTTCCTTGCCGGCAACCGCCTGCCCGACCGCTTCCGCGACGGCTTCCAGATCGCCGAGCTTGGCTTTGGTACCGGCCTCAACCTTCTGGCCACGCTGCTTGCCCATCACGGCGACGGTCACCTTCGGTTCACCAGCTTTGAGGCCTTCCCCCTGCCCGCCGCGGACATCGCCCGCGCGCTGCAGGCCTTCCCGGAAACCGCCCCGGTGGCCGAAGACTTCCTGACCCAATGGGCCAGCGGCGCCCGTACCCTGCACTTCCCGAAGCTGACGGCGGAGATCATCATCGGCGACGCCCGCGATACCCTGCCAAAGTGGCAAGGCCACTCCGATGCCTGGTTTCTGGACGGCTTCTCGCCTGCGAAAAACCCTGAACTCTGGTCGCCTGACCTGATGCAGGAGGTCGCCCGCCACACCGCCCCCCGCGGCACCTTCGCTACCTATACGGCGGCGGGCCATGTCCGCCAAAGCCTGACGCAAGCGGGTTTCACCGTCACCCGCCAACCCGGCTTTGGCCGCAAGCGGCACATGACGAGTGGCCAGCTTTAACGCCGGTCATCACCCCGGCCAAACCTCACCCAGCATCTCGCGCAGCGCCTCAAGCGCCGGCCCGGCGTCTTCACACCCCGGCCCGATCTTCACGGCCACCGACGCCGCAAACCCAAACGCCGCCGCCAGTTCCGGCCGCAAGGCCACCTCAAACCCCTTCGGCCCGACCGTCACCCCCGCCACCGCATCCTCGGCGCCAAAGGCTTCGTCGTTCACCTCAAACCAGACGGGCCCACCGCCAATCGGCTGACGGAACAGGACATAGCCCTCCTCCTCCTCTTCGCCCTCGGCGAAGCCGACGAAAAGAAACCCCTCATCCTCGACCACAGATCCATAGGCCGCCTTGACGGTGATATCAGCCATGCCGATTGCCCCTCAGGTCCACTTGGCCACCGGCGGCAGGCTCATGAGGACCGCATTGGCGTCGTGGCCGGTTTCCAGCCCGAACTTGGTGCCCCGGTCGTAGACAAGGTTGTACTCAGCATAAAGCCCGCGGTGGATCAGCTGCGCTTCCTTGTCGGCCTCGGTCCAGGCGGTCCCATGGCGGCGTTCAGCCAAGGGCAAGAAAGCAGGCAGGAACGCCTCACCCACCGCTTGGGTGAATGCGAAATCGGCCTCCCAGTCACCGGTGTTGAGATCGTCGTAAAAAATCCCACCAACGCCCCGCGCCCGGCCCCGATGCGGCACGAAGAAATACTCATCGGCCCAGGCCTTGAAACGGCTGTAGTAATCCGGCGCATGCGCGTCACAGGCGCCCCGCATTTTCGCATGAAAATGCGTGGTGTCCTCAGGATACTCCAGCGCCGGGTTCAGGTCTGACCCGCCCCCGAACCAGGCGGCACCGGGCGTCCAGAACATCCGAGTGTTCATGTGCACCGCCGGCGCGTGCGGGTTCTGCATATGGGCCACCAGGGAAATCCCGCTCGCCCAGAACCGCGGGTCTTCGGCCATCCCCGGAACCCCCCGCGCGGCCATAGCCTTTTGCGCGCGTTCTCCCAGAACCCCGTGGACTTCCGACCAGTTGACCCCAACCTTTTCGAACACAGCGCCACCGCGCATCACGCTCATCAGCCCGCCGCCACCATCGGCGCGGGTGGTGGGCGTCACCTCGAACCGGCCCGGGGTGCCTTTGCTGTACCGGTCCTCCAGCCCCTCGAAGGCCGCGACGATTCGGTCCCGCAAGGTATGGAACCACGCCGCCGCGCGCGCCTTGCGACTGTCAAAGGGATCGGTCATCCTTATGTCTCCATCTTCTGACAGCGCCATGCCTAGCACCCCTTGGCGCTGCTTTCCAAGACCCCGAGGGAGCCGCCCGATGAAACGCCTTGTGCTTGTTGTCTTTGGCCTTCTGGCCGCCTGCGGCACTCCGCAGGAACAATGCATCAACCGCAACACCCGCGACCTGCGGATTGTCGACCGGCTGATTGCGGAAACCGAGGGCAACCTTGACCGTGGCTATGCGCTTGAAACCGTGACGCGCTACGAAGACTACTGGGCCACCTGTCAGGACCCGGTGGTCGTGGACGGCCAGACCGTCTATCAGCCCCGCCTGTGCCTGAAGGAACGCAGCTACACCGAACAGCGTCCGAAGGCGATCGACCTGGCAGATGAGGCACGCAAGCTTGACGGGCTGCGCGCCAAACGCAAGGACCTCGCGCGTCAGGCCGAAGCGGTCATCGCCCAGTGCAAGGTTGAATACCCGGAGTAAACCCGGACAGCATCAATGCGCGGGCGCAGGCACCGCATCCAGAATGCTGCGCCCGCCGTCCACCGCGATCACCTGCCCCGTGATGAAGCTGGAGGCATCGGACGCAAGGAATTGCACCGTTTCGGCCAGTTCCGCCGGGGCGGCGATGCGCTTCAGGGGTGTCGCTTCCGCGATTTCATCGCGGTAGGCGGGGTTGTCCTTCAACGCCGCCTGCAAACTGGCGCTCATCACCGACCCGAAGGCCACTGCGTTGACGCGGATGCCTTTGGACGCCAGCCCCACCGCCAGCGACCGTGTCATCTGGTCCATCGCGGCGGCGGCCATCGAATAGCCCAGCAACTCTGGCCGCGTCGTCTGGGCGGTTATGGACGAGATGTTGATGATCGTCCCCACCATGGCCCCCGGCTCCGCCTCGGTGCGGGCGGCGTGCTGGATCATCCGCTTGGCCGTGATCTGCGACATGCGCAGCGCGGTCAACACGTTCTGCCGCCACAGGTCTTCCACCCCGTCCCCTTCAGGCGACAGGATGTCCGAGACGACCATCTTGCGGTTGGCGTTCACCAGAATGTCGACCCGGTCAAAGGCATCAATCGTCGCCGACAAGAGGTTGGCAATCGTCAGCTTTTCTGTCAGGTCGCCCGCAAACATGCGGATCGGCCCTTCGGCGCGGGCCTCTTCGCCCACCTCATCCTCAAGCCGCTCTTCGTCGATGTCGGCGAACATGACATTCGCGCCCTTGTCCACAAGGTGCCGCGCGATGGCAAGGCCGATGCCCGCCGCAGCGCCTGTGACAATGGCCGTCTTGCCGGATACGGAATAGGACATGGGCAAAGGCTCCGGTCAGGGTTTCGCCCGGATGGGCTTGATGGCGTGGATCACGCGAAAGGCCCCGTCACCGGCAACTTCGCGATGTTCAAGAAACGCGGCCGACAGGGCGGCATCATAGGGCAAGTGGCGGTTTGCAACCAGCCAAAGCGCCCCGCTGGGCGCAAGCATCCGCCGGGCCGCCTGAATGAAGGCCGCCCCAAGGCTGGGGTCGGCATCGCGGCCGTGGTGGAAGGGCGGGTTCATCACCACCGCGTCAAGCAGGGTGTCGGGGCGGAAGGTCGTGGCATCGGCCCAGTGAAACCGCGCACGCTCATCGGTGACGTTGACGCGCGCGCAGGCAAGGGCATCCGCCTCAGCCTCCACCAGATCCAGCCGCTTGACGCCCGGATGCGCCAGGATCGCGCGGGCAAGATAGCCCCAGCCTGCCCCCAGATCAGCCACCTTGCCACCGAACTTGGCCGGCAGGGCCCCTGCCAGCAGCACGGACCCCCGGTCAGGCCCATCCGCCGAAAAGACCCCCGGCAGGATCTGGAACCCGCCCTTGATCTGGCGCTGCTGTGCCGCCCAATCCGAAAAGTCCGGCCCGGCCTTGAAACTCGCCAGCTTGCCATGCGCCTTGGACAGGCTTTCCGACAGATCCACCCGCCCACGCAGATCCTTCAGCGCGGTGTCGATCCCGTCGGTCTTCTGCCCGTCCAAGACGACCAATCCACCCGGGGCCACCTCAGCCGCCGCCTGCGCGATCAGCGCCCGCGCGGCCTCTCGCGCGCGGGGCAGGCAGACGATTGCCATGGCATAGGGCGGCGCCGGGGCGACAGCATAGCCTCGCGCGAAATGGTCATGGTCCGGCTTGAACCCGGTCAGCACCACCACGCGGTCCTGCGGCAGCGCCGACAGATCGTCGCCCAGGCGGGGCCGGTAAACCGCAATCCCCCCCGCCGCTGGCAGGATCAGTGCGCCGGTCTCCAGCGCCAATGTCAATCGAGCGGACCTCATGGGCAGGGGCCTCAGCCCCCGATGGCCCTTGTCATTGGGGCCCTTGGCATGGCGATGGACCCGGTCACTCTTTTTCCATCGTGCATTGTAGCGGGTGCTGGTGGCGACGCGCGAAGTCCATCACCTGCGCCACTTTCGTCTCGGCCACCTCGAACGAAAACACGCCCACCACCGCAAGACCCTTCTTGTGGACCGTCAGCATGATGTCGAACGCCTGCGCGTGGTTCAGCCCGAAGAACCGCTCCAGCACATGGACGACAAACTCCATCGGGGTATAGTCGTCGTTCAAGAGCATCACCTTGTACAACGGCGGACGCTCGGTCTTGGCCTTGGTCTTGGTCAGGATCGACGTGTCCTGGCCCGGGCCATCGGTCTTGTCAGACATGGTCAGCAGGCGTGACGACACGAAGGTTCGCTCCACTTGGATTCGGGGGTTGCACCGGATGAGGGAAATATAGCCTTTTCTGGGCTGGCGAAAAGGGGCGGCGTTCAGACCGGCGCAAAAGGACAGGACATGCTGACAACCATTGGCTTTGATGCCGACGATACCCTCTGGCAGAACGAGGCCTTCTTTCGCCTGACGCAGGACCGTTTCGCCACCCTTCTGGCCGATCACGCTGACCCCACCCATCTGGCCCAAAGGCTTGAGGCCGCCGAACGCCGCAACCTTGACCACTATGGTTTCGGCGTGAAGGGCTTCACCCTTTCCATGATCGAAACCGCGATCGAGGTGACCGAAGGCCGCGTTCCCACCGCCATCATCGCCGACCTGATCGCCGCCGGGCGTGAGATGCTGGAACATCCGATCCACCTTCTGCCCCACGCCCGCGCCACGGTCACCGCCCTCGCCGCCGATTACCGCGTTATCCTTATCACCAAGGGCGACCTCCTGGATCAGGAACGCAAACTCGCCCAGTCCGGCTTGGGTGATCTGTTCGACGGGGTCGAGATCGTCAGCCACAAGACCGAAGCCGCCTACCGGACGATCTTCGCCCGCCACGGCACCGGAGCGGATCAGGCGATGATGGTCGGCAACTCGCTGAAATCCGACGTGATCCCCGCGCTGGCGGCCGGGTCTTGGGGGGTGCATGTCCCCCATGAGGTGACCTGGGCGCTGGAAGCCGCCGATCCCCCGGCGGATAACCCCCGCTTTCACGCACTGGAAACCCTGGGCGGCCTGCCGGACCTTGTGGCCAGCCTCCAGCCCAACCGCAACAGCTAGCGGCGGACGCCCCGCCCCCCGCAAGATGTGGCCAATGCCACAAGGCCAACTGCGGCAGCATTGCCACTGGATGAACTACGCCCGCAAAGTCATTGGATTTTTTGGGTTTTAGGAACCGTTCGGCTGTGCTAGCTTTCGTCCCGAGGCAGAACTCGGCACCGGAAATTCGGGCCGCACAGGCAAAGGGACAGGCGACGTGGCATCGCTTCTCGGGCGGATTCTTGGTTCAATTCTGGTAATGGTCGTGGCGTTTACCGTATTGGTGACCGCCCCGCTGCAAGCGGCACCCTTCGCCGCCATCGTCATTGATGCCCGCACGGGCGAAGTTCTTTACGAACAGAACGCCGACGCGCGGCTTCACCCCGCGTCGCTGACCAAGATGATGACCCTCTACATCGCGTTTCAGGAAATTGAGGCGGGCCGCCTGTCGCTCGACACGCGGGTGACGGTGTCGAAATACGCAGCCTCGCAACCGCCATCGCGTCTGGGGTTGAAGCCGGGGCAGAAGATCGCCCTTCGCTATTTGATCCGCGCCGCCGCCGTGAAATCGGCCAACGATGCCGCCGCCGCCATCGGTGACCACATCAGCGGCGACCGTGAGGCTTTTGCCAAACGCATGACCCGCACCGCGAAAGAGCTTGGGATGACCAGCACCACCTTTCGCAACGCCCATGGCCTGACCGCCGATGGCCATTTGTCCACAGCCCGCGACATGAACACGCTTGGCCGCCACCTGTTTTACGATTTCCCCCAATATTACAACATCTTCTCACGCCGCACGGCGGATGCCGGCGTGGCGCAGGTGACCAACACCAACTCGCGTTTCCTTGACGGCTACGAAGGCGCGGACGGGATCAAGACCGGCTACACCTCGGCTGCCGGGTTCAACCTGACCGCCTCGGCGGTGCGCGGCAAGAAGCGCATCATCGCCACCGTGTTCGGCGGCACCTCGACCGCGAACCGCAACGCCAAGATGAAGGAACTGATGGACCTTGGCTTTGGGGCAGCGAAAAACCGCGTCAAGGAACAGCCGCCGCAAGCCCCCGGCATCCCGGCAGAGGATGCGCTGATCGCTTCGCTTCCCACCCATGCCATTGATGATCTGGATGCCGAAGGCGGCGCCGCCAAGACCGTCCGTGTTTCAGGCGCCGTGACCAAATCGCTGCGCCCCAAGGCTCGGCCGACGGTGGCCGAGGTGCCCGAAGCCGTGGCCATCGCCATGGCAGACGGCATCGCCGACGCCCTTGCCGAAGCAACCGCCGAACCACCGCCAGAAGGCACGCTTGACTTCCAGGCAGCCGCCATCGCGAACGGCGAGGCTCCGGTGGCTGAGGTTGCAACCGAAGCTCTGGCCGATGCCGCGACGGAAACCATCCCGCCGGATGCCGCGGAAACCGACCTTGCCGCCGCCGACCTGCCCGCAGACCTGCCGCCAGAGGCACTGCCCCCCGGCACGCTTGACGCACAGGCCGCCGCTTTGGCCACCGGCGCTCTGCCTGCCGATGCGGCCCTGGCCGAAGCCCTGCCGCCCGAAGGTGAAACCGCGCTCGCCGCTGTTGATCCGGGCCTGGCCGACCAAAAGCCGATGCCCCGCCCCGCCGCGCTCATCGCTCCCGATGCAGCGACCGTGGCCCAAGCCGAAGCCACGGCCGAGGAAGTCCTGCCCGTCGAAGAGCTTCAGGTCGCTGCCGCCCCGGAACTGGTGGTCACCGACCCCGGCACCGATCCGGCCCCCGAACTGGCCGCCGAACAGCCCGCCGAACTGGCAGCAGACCTCGCCGCCCCGGCCCAGGATGAAAACACGTTGACCGCAGGCCTTCTGGCCGATGTCACCGCCGTTGAAACCGTCGCCGGGGCCACCGCCATTGCCCCACCGGACACCCAGCTTGCCACCGCCGCCTTGGTGCCCGACCGCAAGGCCCCGATCTTCGACAGCGTCGAAGCTGCCGCCGCCCCCAGCGAAGCGGCTGAGGAGGTCGTGGTCGTCATGTCCTCCTCCGGCGGGCGGCATTTCGGGGTGAACGTCGGCGAATACCCCTCGCGGTATGAGGCTGAGCGTGCCCTGCTGAAAACCGCGCTGGCTGAAAGCGCCACCCTGAACGACGGGCTGCGCAAGACAGCGCAGGCCGATGGCGCCTGGCGCGCCAGCTTCATGGGCCTCACGGAAGAGCAGGCCGAACTCGCCTGCCGCCGCCTGCGCGCCCGCGCCGTGCCCTGCGAAACCGTGGGGGGCTGAAGACGTGGTCGCCCTCGTCTTCCCCGCGCTGCCCACGGTCACCCTGCCCGTCACCGGCCGCGCCGAACGCTTCCCCGTCCGCCGCATCTTCTGCGTGGGCCGCAACTACGCCGAGCACGCTCGCGAGATGGGCGCCGACGACAAGGAACCGCCGTTCTTCTTCACCAAACCCGCCGATGCGGTGGTCGAATCCGGCAGCCGCATCCCCTATCCGCCCGCGACCACAAACCTGCACCATGAAGGCGAGCTTGTCCTCTTCATCGGCAAGAGTGGCGCCATGGTGTCTGAGGCAGACGCCCCAGCCATGATCTGGGGCCACGCCGCCGGGAACGACCTCACCCGCCGCGATCTGCAGGCTGAGGCGAAAGCCGCCCGCCGCCCTTGGGACATGGCCAAGGCCTTCGACAAATCCGCCGTGGTCGGCGCCATCCGCCCCGGCGCCCTGCCGGACGGCACGCTGCGCTGCACAGTGAACGGGGCCCTCCGGCAAGAGGCGCGGCTCTCGGACATGATCTGGTCCCCCGCCGCGATCATCGCCGCCCTGTCGCAACTGGTCAGCCTGTCCCCGGGCGACCTGATCTTCACCGGCACCCCCGCCGGCGTCGGCGCCCTGAAACGCGGCGACGTCTGCAAGGTCGAGGTTGACGGCCTGCAATCGGCCAGCGTCACCGTAGGCTGACGTCAGGGCACCGATTTCTTTAAAGAAATCGGACCGGAGCCTTAAAAGGCTCCGGCGCGGAATTTTCCAAAATTCCGCGCCCCCGGCCTTACTGCCGTGGCTTGTCGTCAAATTCCTTGGTCAGGATGCGTTGTGCGTCCCCCTCGGGGTCGTCGAACTGCTTGGTCTTCATCGCCCAGAAGAAGGCCGCAAGCCCGATCCCGCCCAGAAACAGCGACACCGGGATGAGGATGGCCAGGATCTCCATCTACTTCAGTCTCATGGCGTTGATCGACACGGTGATCGACGACAAGGACATCGCCAGCGCCGCCGCCAAAGGTGTGGCAAGCCCGACCAGCGCCAAGGGCACCGCTATCACGTTGTAGCCGCCCGAGATCACGAAATTCTCCACCATCCGCCGCGCCGATTGCCGACCGATCCGCACCGCATCGGCGATCGGGGCCATGTCCTGCCCAAGCAGCACGATATCCGACGCCACCCGCGCCGCATCCAGCGCGGTTGCCGGGGAAATCGACACATGCGCCGCCACCAGCGCCGCCGTGTCGTTCAGCCCATCCCCGACCATCAGCACCTTGCGGCCCGCTGCCGAAAGCTCGGCCACCCGCGCGGCCTTTTCGGCCGGCAGAACGCCCGCGCGCCAGTCGGTGATGCCCAGTCGCAGGGCAAGGTCACGCACCGGGGCTTCGGCATCGCCGGACAGAAGCTCGATCCGCAGGCCAACCGCCTGCAGCGCCGTCACCGCCTCGGACGCGCCGGGACGGGGGCGGTCGGTGAAGGCAAAGGCATGGGTTTGCCCGCCCACCGCCAGATAGGTTGCGGTCTGGGCAATCGCCGTTGCCCCGCACCAGTCGGCCCGGCCCAGCCGGATGCGGGTGCCCTGCCACGCGCCCTCAATCCCATAGCCCGGAACCTCGCGCAGGTCCGTCACCGCCACCGCCTCAATGCCAAGCGCCGCAGCGCCCTCGGCCAAAGCCCGCGCCAGGGGGTGGGACGACCCCGCTGCCAAGGCCGCCGCCAGGGCCAGCACCTGCGGGGGATGGTCGGCCAAGGCCACCGGCTCCGGCACGCCCATCGTCAGCGTCCCGGTCTTGTCGAAGACCACGGTATCCACCTCGGCCAACCGCTCCAGCGCCGTCCCGTGCTTGATCAACAGCCCCTTGCGGAAGAGTTTCCCACTGGCCGAGGTGATCACCGCCGGGACCGCCAGCCCCAGCGCACAAGGGCAAGTGATGATCAGAACGGCGGCCGAGATGTTGATCGCATAGCGCACATCGCCGCCCGTGGCCCACATCCAATAGCCAAAGGCGCTGAACGACAGGATATGCACCAAGGGTGAGTATAGCCCCGCAGCCCGGTCCGCCAGGCTGGTATAGCGGGTCTTCGCCCCCTCGGCCACGGCCACCAGATCGGCCATCTGGTGCAGGCTTGACTCCTTCCCAGCCGCCAGCACCCGCAGGGTCAGGGGGCCGGTCAGGTTCACCTCACCCGCGCTGACCACGGTGCCGGGCTGGGCCTGCACCGGCAGGCTTTCACCGGTCAGAAGGCTGCGGTCCACCTCGGACGCCCCCGTCAGCACCACGCCATCCACCGGCATCCGCGCGCCGGGACGCACAAGGACGGTATCCCCGGCAACGACCAGCGAAATCGCCGTCTCAACCTCAACCCCGTCCAAAAGGACAATGGCGCGGGGCACCTCCAGCGCCGCGAGTTCTTCCGCCGCGGACCGGGCAATGGCCCGGGTGCGGTGGTCCAGATAGCGGCCCAGCAGAAGGAAGAACGCCAGCATCACCGCCGCGTCGAAATAGGCATGATGCCCCGACATCCAAGTTTCATAAACCGAGATCGACGATGCAAGGATCAGCGCCAGCGAGATCGGCACATCCATCCCCAGCCGCCCGGCCCGCAGACTGGCCCAGGCAGATTTGAAGAACGGTTGCCCGGCAAACACCACCGTCGGCAGGGCAATCGCGGCGGAAATCCAGTGGAACAGGTCTCGCGTCGCATCCTCGGCCCCCGACCAGACCGCGACCGACAGAAGCATGACGTTCATCATGCTGAAAAACGCCACGCCCAGCCGCATCAAAAGGTCACGCCCCTGCCGGTCCGTCTCGGTTGATGAAAGAAGTCCGGGGTCAAGCTCATGCGCCTCATGGCCCTCACCGGCCAAGACGGCGATCAACTGCGCGGGCGTCACCCCTGGTGCTGCCTCCACGCTCACCCGCTTGCGCGTCAGGTTCACCCGTGCCGACCGCACCCCCGGCACCGCCGACAGCGCGCTTTCCACCGTGGCGATACAGGCCGCGCCATGGGCAAGGGGCAGGCTCAGCATGATCCGCCCGTCGCGTTCCGCGCGCATCGCGGCAATGCGTTCCGCCGAAGGGACCACCGCACAGGCCGGGCAGGCCGAAACCGGCGCCCGACCTTCGGCGAAATGTTCGACCGTCGTCATTGCGGCCTCCTGCCTGCGGGAGTGCGGGGCAAGGCGCGGCCCCTCACCCCGTGTGGGAAGGGACGCGCCCGGCAGACCGTTGCTGGTTGAAGGACGGTCAACATGTCAGCCCTGCACGAACAGTTCGGACCGATGCTCAAACAGCGTGCCGTCCACGGACCGGGCGGTGACCTTGACCATCCACTTGCCCCGCGCAAGCGGCAGGTCAGCGGTGTAGACATCGCCCATCGCCACAAAGACCGGCCGTGCGTCATCCATCGTGGAGGTCGTGCGCCCGATCAACACCTCAAGCTCACGCACGGTAACCGGCGCACCTGTGCGGTCGGTGAAGGCAAGATCGACGCGCCCGCCCGCATAGCTGGGCGCGACCTGCCAGCCCAAAGCCTCTTGCGCGGCCTTTCGGGCGTTGAAGCCCTGACTGGCGACATAGGAATTGTCGACCTCCAGCCCCGGGAAGGTGCTGACCGCCTTGAAAGCTAGCGTCAGGTTCACCCCGATGATGACCGCAAAGGCACCAACCGTGATCGCCAGCACATGCTTGCCTGTCAGTTCAGTCATCGTCCGCTTCCTTCCCGTTGAACACCGTATCCTGGTGGATGCGGTTCGGCGTTCCCAATTCTTCCACCCAAATGCGCACTTCGCTGCGGTCTTCCCGCGCCGCTTCGCTGTCGGGGGCAGCCGTCAGGTAGACGCGCTGCTGCATCGTCTCATTCGCAGGCACCGTGACCGTCAGCGTGTCCGACCCCTCCAGCGCGATCGCGACCCGCGCGTCCGAGGTGACGGTGACCGTGAACTGCGCATCGTCCCCCTGCATGTTGCGCAGCCGCAGGTCGTAGGCGTTCCTGATGCTGCCATCCGACAGCGTCACGAAGGTCGGGTTCCGCACCGGCGTCACGCTGACATCGATGGGTGAGCGCAGGAACAGCGCCACCACAAGGCCAATCCCGACCCCGGCCCACAGCACCGTGTAAAGCACCGTGCGCGGCCGGAACACATGGCTCCACACGCTTTTCGCAGGCTCGCCGGCGCGTTCACGGGTCTCATCGGTCAGCGCCATGTAGCCGATCAGATCACGCGGCTTGCCGATCCGGTCCATCACGTCATTGCAGGCGTCGATGCACAGGCCACAGGTGATGCAGGCCAGTTGCTGGCCGTCACGAATGTCGATGCCCATCGGGCAGACGTTCACGCAGGCCATGCAGTCGATGCAGTCGCCGTTGCCTTCCACGGTCTGCTTGCCACGGGGTTCCCCCCGCCATTCGCGGTAGGCGATGGTCAGGGTATCCTCGTCCATCATCGCGGCCTGGATGCGCGGCCAGGGGCAGGCGTAGATGCAGATCTGTTCCCGCGCAAAGCCACCGAAGAAGAAAGTGGTGAAGGTCAGGATCAGCATGGTGATATAGGCCACTGGATGCGCCTGGAACGTCACCAGATCGCGCAACAAGGTGGGCGCGTCGGTGAAGTAGAAGATCCAAGCCCCACCCGTCGCCAGCCCGATCAAGAGCCAGACCCACCATTTGATGCCGTTCTTGATCAGCTTTTCCCAGTTCCACGGCTGGCGGTGCAGCCGGATGCGGGCATTGCGGTCACCCTCGATCCAGCGCTCGACCAGAATGAAAAGGTCGGTCCACACCGTCTGCGGGCAGGCATAGCCGCACCAGACCCGCCCCGCCGCACTGGTGAAGAGGAAGAGGCCAAGCCCCGCCATGATCAGAAGACCCGCGATGAAGTAAAACTCGTGCGGCCAGATCTCGATCATGAAGAAGAAGAACCGCCGCCCCGGCAGATCGATCAGCACCGCCTGATCCGGCAGGTTCGGCCCCCGGTCCCAGCGGATCCAGGGCGTGACGTAGTAGATGCCCAGCATCAACGCCAGGAGCCACCATTTCAACGTCCGGAAATTGCCCTTCACCCGACGGGGAAAGATCGGCTCCCGCGCGACATAAAGGCTGGGGGGATCGGCGTCTTGCTGGGTCACGGGGGGCTCCGGCGTCTGTCAGACGCACCGGGCGGCAGGATAGCCGCCCGGTGCCGATCTTCGATGTGGCATCAGGTCACTCGCCGCCGCCGCGGCTGTGGACATAGAACGCCACCGCGCGAATTTCGTCCTCGCTCAGCCGGGTGTTCCAGTTCGGCATGACACCAAAGTTTGCCACGTTGATCGAGGCGGTGATCGCCTCACGCGACCCGCCATAAAGCCAGATCGCATCATTCAACCGCGGCGCGCCTTGCGCCCGGTCGCCTGCGCCGTCCTCAAGATGGCAGGCCGCACAGTTTTCGGCAAAGACGGTCGCCCCTGCCGTGGCCAAGGCCGCGTCATGGTCTTGGCCCGACATCTGCAGCACATATTCCACCACCTGACTGTTCTGGGTCGGGTCCAGCAATTCATCCGCGCCAAAGCTTGGCATCTGCGAATAGCGGGCATCGGCGTCGGTGGTGTTGCGGATGCCGTGGGTGATGGTCAAATGGATATCCTCCATCGTCCCGCCCCACAGCCAGTCATCGTCCAGAAGGTTCGGATAGCCCTTGCCCTCGAACCCCGCCGCCCCCGACCCGTGACAGGTGGAGCAGTTGGTGCGGAACACCGCCGCCCCCGCCCGTTCGGCATAGGCCGCAAGGTCAGGATCGGTGCCGATACCGTTCAGATCGGCGGCCACCAGACTGGCCTTGATCTCGGCATTGGCGGCATCGACGCGGGCGATTTCCGCCGCCACATCGGCGCGGGTGGATGACCCGATCAGCCCCGGCGTCGCCCCGGTGATCAAGGGCCAGGCCGGATAGGCCACCGAATAGCCGATGCCCCAGACGATGGTCGCGTAGAAGGTCCAGACCCACCAGCGCGGCATCGGGTTGTTCAGCTCTTCGATCCCGTCCCAGATATGGCCGGTCGTCTCAACTTGCTTTGGCTCTTTCTTGATCGGCTTGGCACACATGGCTTAGCCCTCCTTCTTCGCAGGATCGGAACTGGCCGGTCGGTCATCATTTCGGAAGATCGAGGTCGCGATCTCCTGATGCGCCGCCCGGCTGCCGGGCCGGAAGGCCCAGAGACACAGGCCAAGGAACCCCAGCGTCATCGCCAGAAGGAACCAGCTGTCCGCCATGTGGCGCAGGAATGAATAGGTCTCCATTTCTCTGCCCCCTTACCGGTTTGCCACAGGCGTGAAGGTCGAAAAGTCGACCATCGTGCCCAGAACCTGGATGTAGGCGATCAGCGCATCCATCTCGGTCAGGGCGTCGGTGCCGTCAAAGTTGCGCACGTTGATCGGCGTGCCAAAGGCCTCTTCGCCATAGCGCGCCTCCAACCCGTCAAAGTCTCCCAAGGGGTCGACCTGCGCCTTGAAGTCGGCCAGCGCGTTTTCCACCATCTCGTCGGTGTAAGGCACGCCTGCCATCCGGTTCGTGGCCACCACGTCCTGGATATAGCGCCCGTCGATCAAGTTGTTGAACAGGAACCCATAGGGCGGCATCACCGATTCCGGCACCACCGACTTGGCGTTGGTAAAGTGGTCCTGGTGCCATTCATCCGAATAGCGCCCACCCACCCGCGCCAGATCCGGCCCGGTGCGCTTTGACCCCCACTGGAACGGCCGGTCATACATCGACTCGGCTGCCAGCGAGTAGTGGCCATAGCGCTCCACCTCATCACGCATCGGGCGGATCATCTGGCTGTGGCAGCCATAGCAGCCCTCACGGATGTAGATGCTGCGCCCGGCGAGTTCGAGGGGGGTGTAGGGGCGAACCCCTTCCACCTTTTCAATCGTGTTCTCCAGATAGAACAGCGGCACGATCTGCACGATCCCCCCGATGGTCACCACCAGCAAGGACAGGATCATCAGCAGCGTCGCGTTGGTCTCGATGACCTTGTGTTTGTCAAGAAAAGCCATTGTCCCGTCTCCTCATTCCGCCGGGACAGCGGCATGCTGCGTCACCCGCTGGGGCTGCGCACGCACCGTCATCCACAAGTTGTAGCACATGATCAAAGCCCCGGTCAGGAAGAGGCCACCACCCAAGGCGCGGACCACATACATCGGGAACTTCGCGGCCACCGTGTCGGCGAAAGCGTTCACCAGGAACCCGTTCGCATCAACTTCGCGCCACATCAGGCCTTCCATGATCCCCGTGACCCACATCGAGGACGCGTAAAGCACGATCCCGATGGTCGCGAGCCAGAAGTGCCAGCTGACCAGCTTCAGGCTGTAAAGCCGTTCCCGATTCCACAGCCGCGGCACCAGATAGTAAAGGACGCCGAAAGTGATCATCCCGTTCCAGCCCAAGGCGCCGGAATGGACATGGCCGATGGTCCAGTCAGTGTAGTGGCTAAGGCTGTTGACGGCCTTGATGCTCATCATCGGGCCTTCAAAGGTCGACATGCCGTAAAAGCCGATGGAAACGACCATCATCCGGATGATCGGATCCGTCCGCAGCTTGTCCCAGGCGCCCGACAGGGTCATCAGCCCGTTGATCATGCCACCCCAGGAAGGCATCCACAGGATGACCGAGAAGACCATGCCAAGGGTGCTCGCCCAGTCGGGCAGAGCTGTGTAGTGCAGGTGGTGCGGACCGGCCCAGATATACAGGAAGATCAGCGCCCAGAAGTGGATGATCGACAGTTTATAGCTGTAAACCGGGCGTTCGGCCTGCTTGGGGACGAAGTAGTACATCATCCCCAGGAACCCGGCGGTCAGGAAGAAGCCCACCGCGTTGTGGCCGTACCACCACTGCACCATCGCGTCCTGCACGCCGGCATAAAGCTGCACCTGCGCCGACCCGAAGATCGACACCGGGATCGCCGCGTTGTTCACCAGATGCAGCATGGCGACGGTCAGGATCATCGACAGCAGGAACCAGTTCGCCACGTAGATGTGGGGTTCTTTCCGCTTGAAAAGCGTCCCCATGAACGCGACCAGGAAGGCGACCCAGACCACCGTGATCAGGATGTCGACGTACCAGACCGGTTCGGCATATTCCTTGCCCTGCGTGGCCCCAAGCACATAGCCGGTTGCCGCCAGCACGATCACCAGCTGCCAGCCCCAGAACACGAACCAGCCAAGCGAGCCGCCAAACAGGCGCGCCGCACTGGTGCGCTGGACGATGTAGAAGGAACTCATGATCAGCGCGTTGCCGCCAAAGGCGAAGATCACCGCGCTGGTGTGCAAGGGGCGCAGGCGGCCAAAGTTCAGGTAGCCTTGCGCCCATTCGAAGTTCAGCTGCGGAAAGGCCAGCTGGGTCGCAATCACCACGCCCACCAGAAACCCGACGACGCCCCAGAAGGCCGTCGCAATCGCCCCGGCCCTGACCACCCCGTCAAAATATTCATGCTGCAGGTTCGGCCGGGGGTCCCCGGCCGTCCGCAGCACGTAAAGAAAGCTGATGCCTGCGGCCAGCATCACCGTGACCGCGTTGACCTGATAGGCCAGGTCATGGGCGTAATTGGCGGCAATCGCCGCCAAGAGCGCCAGCAGCCCCAGCCCGATCAGTTTGAGGTAATCCCACATTTTGCGTCCCTTCGTCCTGTCTGGCCGGCTTTACCCGTGGGGAAACGGGCAGTGCCGGGCACTTCGACTGTCCTGACTTCTGCAGCCTTCCCGCCCCTGGTGCCTTGATCTGCGTCAATACCTTAGATGCCATTCCTTGACCTTGGTCAAAGCGCCGCAGGCGGATCACCCCTAGCATCACCTCATCACAGAAACGGGAGAACATCATGGCCTACAAATCCCTTCTGACCATCGCGACCTCACCGAACGGCCTTCTGCCAGCGGTCACAGCCGCCGCCCAGATCGCCGCGCTGAACGATGCGCATCTTGACGCGCTGGCCCTTGGCGTTGACCGCACGCAGGTCGGCTATTCCTATGTCGGCTCGGGCGCGGTGATGATCGCCGCCGCGCTGGACCGGGCCGAGGAGGAAGCCCGCGCCACCGAAAAGGCCCTCAACGCCGCCCTGGCGGCCCAGTCCCCGGGCCTGCGGGTTGCGGTAGAGTCCGCCGTGACCCAGCTTGGCGCGCTGACCGATGTTGTCGCCGCCCGCGCCCGCTATGCCGACCTGGTGGTCCTGCCCTTGCCCTATGGCGCGAACCGCGGGGTTGAGGATGAAGCGACGATCGAAGCCGCCCTCTTCGAAGGCATGGCACCGGTCCTGATCGTGCCCGAAAAGGGCATGACCGCCACCGATCCGCGCCGCGTGATCGTCGCCTGGAACCAAAGCCGCGAGGCGCTGGTCGCCGCCCGCCGCGCCATGCCCTTCCTGCGCCGGGCCGAATCGGTGTCGATCGTGGTGATCGACCCGCCCACCCATGGCGCCGAACGGTCCGATCCCGGCGGTCTTCTGTGCCAGATGATGGTCCGCCATGGCGTTCATGCCGAGGTGACGGTCCTTGCCCGCACCTTGCCCCGTGTGTCGGACGTGCTGGCCCGCCACTTGCGCGACACCAACGCCGACCTTCTGGTGATGGGCGCCTACGGTCATTCCCGCTTCCGCGAGGCGATCCTGGGCGGCGCCACCCGCGACATGCTGGAAAAGGCCGAAGTGCCGGTGTTCCTCGCGCATTGACCTTGAACGGGCCGCCGTCGCAGGGGGCATCGAGCCCCCCGCGACGGCGTTGCCACGGACGGCTCCACGGACGCCGCCTTCAGTAGCGGCCTTGGTCGGGCCTTGACCCGGACACCCGGTTGCCTTTGCCCGCAGGCCGGATAAGATATGGCCACGGTTGGCAGACACCGAGGCGTCGCTGCTCCGCAAGGAGAGCTAAAGCTGCCCTTTTCGTCGAACGGCATCGCTCCAACCAGGGCGCCCGTATCGTCAAGCCAGCGACCGACGATGCAGCATGGCGCCCGACGTGGATGCAGGATGACCAGAGCCCCCCTTCCGCTGCGCGCGGATGACCTTACCGCCTTCACACGCGCCCTGTCGCGCCAACTGGGGCCGGACGGCCCTTCACATCTTGGCCTGATGAACATGCTGGCCCGCGCTGCCGGGTTCCAGAACCTGCAGCACCTGCGGGCGGCCAGCGCCGCCCAAAGGCGGCTTGACAGCCAAAGGGAAGCCCCACCTGCAGATGCCCGGCAGGTCGAAAGGACGTTGCACCAGTTTGACGCCCAAGGCCGCCTGCGCAATTGGCCCGCACGCCGCGCGGTGCAGACCCTTGCGCTGTGGGGGCTGTGGTCCACGCTTCCGGCCGGGGCGTCCTTGCGCGAACGCGAGGTCAATGACCATCTGCAGCCCGAGCATCTGTTCGGCGACCCCGCCACCCTGCGCCGGACCATGATCTCTTGCGGTCTTCTGACCCGGCAAGCCGATGGCAGCGATTATCGCCGGGTCGAACGCGAACCACCGGCCGAAGCGAAGGCCCTGATCCGCCAACTCTCTGCCCGGCGCAGCACCCGCCCACCGCGCGCTCTGTCCACGGTCTAGCGGGTCTGGCAGTTACGGTGGCGCTCCGGTGCAGGGCTTGCGGCGCGACCCTCGCTCCGGGTCCGCGCAACAGAACGCCTGTTGAAGATCTCCGCTACGGATCACAAGTCCAGGATTACGGCACCCGGATCCGCCCTTCAGAGATCGGCACCGCCTCGCCCGCGATCCGCACTTCGCTCAGCGCGGTTCCGGTGACCCGTGCGGTCAGCCCGATGACGCTGGGCCGCCCCATCTCAACCCCCTGATGCAGGGTCAGCCGGGTTTCGCCCTCGGCCAGCGCGCCCGAGGCGATCAGTTGTGCTGCAAGAATCGCGCTGGCCGATCCGGTCGCCGGGTCCTCGGGGATGCCCGCCGTGGGGGAAAACATCCGCGCGCGATAGTCGCAATCGAGCCCCGGTGCATAGACATACATGCTGTCCACGCCCCCGGCCTGCATCTGGGCCGACCAGCCCGGCTGCAATGGGCGGGCGCGGGCCAGGCTGTCCAGACCGGCAACCGGCACGTAAAGAAAACGCGGCCCGCCCTGCCACAGGCCCGGACGATGCGCGGCAAAGCCGATCTCGCCCGCGTCCAGACCCAGCGCCGCCGCCAGGCGCACCGGGTCAAGCGCCGCCGCCCGGTCTGACGCATCGCTGACGGCATGCGGCACGACCGGCGCCACGAATTCCGCCGTGGTCCGCCCGGCCTTGCGCCAGACCTGCACCGGAACCAGCCCCGCTTCCTCTTCCAGCACCAGTAACCTTGAGTAGTCGCCCGCCGATTCCATCGCCTCGGCCAGATGGATGGCGCAGCCGATGGTCGGATGCCCGGCAAAGGGAATCTCGGCGGTGGGAAAGAAGATGCGGACGCGCGCGGTATGGGCTGGGTTGGCCGGGGCCTGCACGAAGATCGTTTCGGACAGGTTGAACTCCCGCGCGATGGTCTGCATCTGCGCCGGCGTCAGCCCGTCGGCCTTTAGCACGATGGCCAGCGGGTTGCCGTGGAAGGCGCGGTCAGTGAAGACGTCGCAGGTGTGAAATGGCAGCATCGACACGGGCAAAGGTCTTTCCAAAAGGTAAACGGCCACAGCCAAGAGGCTGATATCATCGGATTTTCAATTCATGTCCACTGTGGACAGCGCTAGACCAGCATGCCCCCGTCACTGTCATCCCCCGCCTCTTCCAAAAGCCGGTCAAGATCGGGAATGCAGATGTGGCGGTTGCCCTCAAGGCTGATGACCCCATCCTTCTTCAAGGCGCTGATCTGGCGGCTGACCGTCTCCAGCGTCAGGCCCAGATAGTCGGCCATCTCCTCGCGGGTCAGTGGCAGGTCGACCGTCAGCATCCCCTTCGGCTTGGCGCTTTGCAACGATGCCTCGCGCCGGGCGATGATGGTGATCATCGAGGCGATCTTCTCCCGCGCGGTCTTGCGGCCCAGAAGCAGCATCCATTCCCGCGCGGCGTCCAGCTCGTCCAGCGTCATTTCCAGCAGACGCTGGGCGATATGCGGGGTCGACGCCATCAGGTCTTCAAACGGCTTCTTGCGGAAACAGCACATCACCATGTCCGTGGTCGCCGTCACATCATAGGCCGCCGTCGCCCGCCCCGGCCGCCCCACGAAATCCGACGGCAGCAACAGCCCCACCATCTGCCGCCGGCCATCCTCCAGCGTATGGGTCAGCGTGGCGATGCCCGTCACGACCGACCCCACAAACTCCATCCGGTCGCCCGACCAGATCACCGTCTGGCCCGCCTGAAAGCTGCGGTAGTATTTGATCTGCTCCAGCTGCGACAGCTCATCGCTCTCGCAGCGCGCGCAGACGGCACGGTGACGGATCGGACAGTCAGCGCATTGGACGTGGACAGTGTGGTCTTGCATTGGCCGGTCCTGTCATTTGATCTGCGTCAAAGCGCGTCAGTTTCAGTTTACACATGCTATCGAAATGACACATGACCCGCAACTCGCCCGGCTTGGACTTTTTGACGCGCGCGTCCCGCGCTACACGTCCTACCCGACCGCGCCGCACTTCGGCACAACCGTCGGTCCCGGCGATTTTGCCGGGTGGATCGGCGAAATCCCCGAGAAAACCGAGATCTCGCTTTACCTGCATGTCCCTTTCTGCCGCAGGCTTTGCTGGTTCTGCGCCTGCCGCACGCAAGGTACCACGTCGGACGCGCCGGTCATCGCCTATGTCGACACTTTGCTTGCCGAACTGGCCCTTTTGAAGGCCCACCTGCCGCGCGGCGTGACACTCAGCCGGCTGCATTGGGGCGGTGGCACGCCCACGCTCTTGTCGCCCAGCCAGATGCGGCACTTGGCCGATGCAATCTTTGCCGTCGCCCCCCTGGCCCCCGACGGCGAGTTCTCGGTCGAGATCGACCCGAACGAGATTGACGACCCCCGCCTTGACGCTCTGGCCGCCGCCGGAATGAACCGCGCCTCGATCGGGGTGCAGGACTTTGATCCGCTCATTCAAAAGGCTATCGGACGTGAGCAAAGCTATTCTCTGACCCGCGACGTCGCCGAACGGCTCCGCGCGCGCGGCGTTGTCAGCCTGAACGCCGATATCCTTTATGGCCTGCCGCACCAGACCGGCCCGCGCATCGCGGATTCGGTCCAGAAACTTCTGACGCTGTCCCCCGACCGGGTGGCGCTTTATGGCTATGCCCATGTTCCGTGGATGAGCCGGCGACAGCAGATGATCCCGTCGGATGCGATGCCCACCCCGGAAGAGCGTCTGGGCCTTTTTGAGACCGCGCGGCAGCTTTTCCTGTGGGATGGCTATCAGGAAATCGGGATCGACCATTTCGCCAAGCCGATGGATGGCATGGCGCGGGCGCAGCGGGCTGGCCGGCTGAAGCGCAACTTCCAGGGCTACACCGATGATCCGGCCCCGGTGCTGATCGGGCTTGGCGCCTCGTCGATCAGCCGCTTCCCGCAAGGCTTTGCGCAGAACGTCTCGGGCACGGCGGACCACGCGAAAGCGGTCCGCGCCGGATCTTTCGCCACGCATCGCGGCCATCGGTTCAGCGGTGAAGACACCCTGCGCGCCCGTATCATCGAAGCGCTGATGTGTGATTTCACCGTGTCGCGGGCAGAGCTTCTGGCGGATTACGACGTATCCCCGGCACGGATCGAGGCCCTTTTTCAGGCCGCCATGGCCGAGTTTGGCAGCATGCTGACCCTGACCAGCGCGGGCCTGTCGATCCCAGACCGCGCCCGCCCCCTGACCCGCATGATCGCCCGCGCCTTCGACGCCTATGACACGGCGCAGGCAAGGCACTCCTCAGCGGTCTAGGGCACGCCGGAATTTTCAAAAATTCCGGACCGGAGCCTTCGAAGGCTCCGGTGCGATTTCTTTGAAGAAATCGCTACCCCCGCTCCAGCCGAGTCAGCAGATCAACCTGCCGTGGCAGGCAGACAGACCTCAGGTCATACCGCTCACGCGCCATGGCACGGGCTGCGTCGCTCATTGGTTGATGCGCCTCGGGCCGGGCCAGCGCGTCGGTCAGGGCGACCGACCAGCCCGGCACATCGAAGAAATCGACCAGCCGCCCGGTGACGCCATCCTGGATCACCTCTTCCACCGGGGCCGTCCTTGACCCCACGACCAGCGTGCCTGCGGCCAGCGTCTCGACCATCGACCAGCTCAGGACGAAGGGATAGGTCAGATAGGCATGCACCCGGGCCACATGGATCAGATCGACCAGCCGGTCATAGGGGACGCGCCCCACGAAATGCACGCGGGTCAGGTCAAGCTGATCCCTGACCTCATCCAGGATCACATCCTTCCAGCCACCGCCCTGAGGCGGGGGGCGGCCATAGCTGATCTCGTTCCCGCCGACGATCACCACCTGCGCCTTTGGCCGCGCCGCGAGTACCGCCGGCAAGGCGCGCATGAAGATGTGATAGCCGCGGTAAGGCTCCAGGTTGCGGTTGATGAAGGTCATCACCTCATCCCCCGGTGCCAGAACCTTGCCATCCGGCAGGGTGAAGCGGGCGGCGGGGTTCGGGGTCAGCCGGTCACAATCCACGCCATCAAAGATCACCTCGATATGGCGGCGCAACAGCGGCGGGTGGGTGCTCGCTTGCCATTCGGTCGGCGAAAGCCCCCGGTCGGCATGCGCGAGGGACTGCGCCATATGCGCCGCGCGGCCCTGGGCGATCAGGGTCTGATCAAAGCCGTCATCCTGAAATTCCGGATCAAACCCGGTGTCCGCGCCGGTCCCGCGATAGTAGAACTCGGCGTAGACCAGCAGTTTCGCCTCGGGCCAGACTTCCTTCAGGAACAGCGTTTCGCCCCAGCCGGAGTGGCCGAAGATCACGTCGGGCACATAGCCTTGGGCCCGCAGATTGCGCGCGAACCGGGCAACGACGACGGCCCGGTCGCTCATCGTCGTATAGTTGCGGCCAAGGCGGGTGGCCTTGGGGTCCACCTTTTCTGGCGCGAAACGATAGCGCATCAACGGAATCGGGCTTTCCGCCTTGTTCACCGCATCGGTGATAGCGCGGACGTCATGGCCACGCCGCTGCATCTCCGGCGCCAGATGCAGGAACTGGCCGGGGAAGTTCTGGTGGACGAAAAGCAGTTTCACATCAGGGTCCGAAGGCGGCTGCCATCAAAGCCTTGGTATAGGCGGATTGCGGGTTGGTAAACACCGCCGCGCAATCGCCGCTTTCCACCACATCGCCCGCCTGCATGACCATGACCTTGTGCGCCATCGCCCGGATCACCCGCAGATCGTGGCTGATGAAGATATAGGCCAGCCCCCATTTGCGCTGCAACTCACGCAACAGCTCCACGATCTGGACCTGCACCGTCATGTCGAGGGCCGACGTCGGCTCATCCAGCACCACCAGCTTCGGCCGCAGGATCATCGCACGCGCAATGGCGATGCGCTGGCGCTGGCCGCCGGAAAACTCGTGCGGATAGCGGTGCATCGTCGCGGGATCAAGGCCGACCTCGCGCATGATTCCCGCCACCATCTCGGTCCGGTTGCGGCCCGGGTCGACCCCGTGGATGCCCAAGCCCTCGGCGATGATCTGTTCGACCGTCAGGCGGGGCGACAGGCTGCCATAGGGGTCCTGGAACACCACCTGCATGTTCCGCCGCATCGCCCGCACCGCCGCCCGGCCTTTTGAGGTGTAGAAGGCCGACACAGCCGCATCGATCAGATCGATCCCGCCCTCCGGGTCCTGGGCGCGGCGGGCCTCGGCCTCGTCCCATGTCTCGTCCAGCCGGCTGATATCGCGCCCAAGGAAGGTGATCTTCCCTTGCGAGCCGATCAGCCGCAGGATCGCCAGCGCCAGCGTGGTCTTGCCCGAACCGCTTTCGCCGACGATGCCCAGCGTCTCGCCCGCGCGGACGGCCAGGCTGGCCTCGTTCACTGCCTTCACATGGCCCACGGTGCGACGGAGCAGTCCCTTCTGGATCGGGAACCAGACGCGCAAGCTTTCGGTCCGCACCACCTCAGCCGCGTTTGCGGGCACTTCCCCCGGCCCGCCCTTCTGTTCAGCGGCCAGCAGCTTTTGTGTGTAGGGATGGCGCGGGTTCGCAAAGATCTCGGCCGCTTTGCCTTGTTCGACAATCTCGCCGCCCTGCATCACGCAGACCCGGTCGGCGATCCGCCGCACGATGCCTAGGTCATGGGTGATGAAGAGAAGGCTCAACCCCTCAGACCGCTTGAGGTCCGCCAAGAGGTCCAGGATCTGCGCCTGAATGGTCACGTCGAGCGCGGTTGTGGGCTCATCCGCCACCAGCAGTTCCGGCCCGTTGGCCAGCGCCATGGCGATCATCACCCGCTGCCGCTGCCCGCCCGAAAGCTGATGCGGATAGGCGCCAAGACGGCTTTCCGCCTCACGGATGCCGACCTTCTGCAGCAGTTCAATGACCCGCGCCCGCGCCGCCGCCCCGGTCAGCGCTTGATGCAAGGACAGGCTCTCCGCCATTTGCTTTTCAATGGTGTGCAGCGGGTTCAGGCTGGTCATCGGCTCCTGGAAGATGAAGCTGATGTCGTTGCCGCGCACTTTGCGCAACTCACGCTCACCCACGCCCACCATCTGCCGCCCGGCATAGGTGACCGACCCTGACACTTCAGCCGTGTCGCCCAGAAGGCCCACCGTCGACAGCGCCGTGACCGATTTGCCCGACCCGCTTTCGCCGACCAGCGCGACGGTCTCACCCTTGGCCACGGAAAAGCTGACACCTTTCACCGCCTCGATCAGCCTGCCGTCCTGGCGAAAGCTGATCTTCAGGTTCTTGACCTCAAGCACACTCATCTGAAGGTCTTTCTGGGGTCAAAGGCATCGCGCACGCCTTCGAAGACGAAGACCAGAAGGCTAAGCATGACGGCGAAGGTGAAGAAGGCCGTGAAGGCCAGATGCGGCGATTGCAGGTTCGCCTGCGCCTGCCGCGACAACTGCCCCAGCGATGGGGCCGAGGTCGGCAGCCCAAATCCCAGATAATCCAGCGTGGCAAGCGACCCGATGGTTCCCGTGATGATGAAGGGCAGGAACGTCAGCGTCGCCACCATCGCGTTCGGCAGCACATGGCGGAAGATGATCTGCCAGTCCGGCACGCCCAGGGCCTTCGCCGCCCGCACATACTCAAAATTCCGCGCCCGCAGGAATTCTGCCCTGACCACGCCGACAAGCCCGGTCCAGCCGAACAACACCATCAACCCCACCATCAGCCAGAAACTTTTCGACCAGACCGCCGTCAGGATGATGATGACGTAAAGTGTGGGGACGGATGACCAAAGCTCAATGATCCGCTGAAAGATCAGGTCGGTCAGCCCGCCGAAATAGCCCTGCACCGCCCCCGCCGCAATCCCGATGATCGAGGTCAAGGCCGTCACGATCAGCGCGAATGTCACCGACAGGCGGAAGCCGTAGATGACCCGCGCCGCCACATCGCGGCTGGTGTCATCGGTGCCCAGCCAGTTCTGCGCACTTGGTGGCCCCGGGGCCACCCCGCCGGTATCAACGATAGTGTTATAGCTGTAGCGGATCGGCGGCCAAAGGATCCAGCCCGCCTCAACCGGAACGCCTGCTGCAGTGCCCGAGGCCTCAACCTCGGCGATGATCCCGGCCGGGTCATCCCAGCAATCCAGCGATCCCGCTGCGATGATCAGGCACTGCACCTCGACCGTCGAATAATTCGCCTCGGTCCGCAGGTCACCGCCAAAGGCCACTTCCGGGTAAAAGCTGGTAACGGGGGTGTAGAACGCCCCATTGTGGCGCACCAGAATGGGGCGGTCATTGGCGATCAGCTCAGCACAAAGCGAGATGCCGTAGAGGACAAGGAAAATCCAAAGCGACCAATAGGCCCGCCGGTTTGCCTTGAAGTTCCGCCAGCGCCGCTGGTTCAGGGCCGAAAGCGCCATCACCCGCGCCTTTCAAAGTCGATGCGCGGATCGACCAGCACATACATCAGGTCCGAGATGATCCCCACGATCAGCCCGATCAGCCCAAAGGCAAAGAGCGTACCGAAGATCACCGGATAATCCCGTTCAACCGCCGCGCGGTAGCCAAGCTGGCCCAGACCGTCGAGCGAGAAGATGAATTCGATGATAAGGGATGACCCGAAGAACACCCCCAGAAACAGCCCCGGAAAGCCCGCAATCACGATCAGCATCGCATTGCGGAAGACGTGGCCGTAAAGCACCCGCGCCTCAGACAACCCCTTGGCGCGGGCGGTCATGACGTATTGCTTCTTGATCTCGTCCAGAAAGCTGTTCTTGGTCAGCAAGGTCAGCGTGGCAAAGGCCGAAATCAGCTGCGCCGTCACCGGCAGCACGATGTGCCACAGGTAATCGGTGATCTTCTGATACCAGGGGAACGTCTCCCACCCATCGCTGGTCAGGCCGCGCAGGGGGAACCACTGGAAATAGCTGCCCCCCGCAAAGACCACCATCAACAGGATGGCGAATAGGAACCCGGGGATCGCATAGGCCGCGATGATGATGCCAGAGGTCCAGGTGTCAAAACTTGACCCGTCGCGCACCGCCTTGCGGATTCCGAGGGGGATGCTGATCAGATAGGCAATCAGCGTCGACCACAGGCCCAGCGTGATAGAGACCGGCATCTTTTCCAGCACAAGGTCAACCACCCCGATTGACCGGAAGTAGCTTTCTCCGAAATCGAAGGTCAGGTAGTTGCCCATCATGATCATGAAGCGTTCGGTCGCAGGGATCGCTTCCTTCACGCATTCTGGCGCGTCCAGCGAAGGCTCACCCGTGAACCCTTCGGCACATACGATGCGGGCAAAGCCGAACTGAATTTCCAGCTTGGCCAGAAACTCGGGCGGCAGGCCCCGGGCGCCGACATAGCCCGCGCCCTGTTCTTCCTGAATACCGCCGCCTTCGGTGCCGGCAAGGTTCTGGATCGCGTCGCCTTCGCCTTCCAGCCGCGCCAGCACCTGTTCCACCGGCCCGCCGGGAACGAACTGCGTCAGCGCAAAGTTGATCAGCATGACCCCGAACAGCGTGGGGATCACCAGCAGCAAGCGGCGAAGGATGTAGGCGCCCAAAGTCCCTGCCCGTCCGTTGTTCTTACAGCGCGCCCTTTGCCTTCAGCGCGTCGGCCTTTTCGGCGTTGTACCACCAGATCGACAACTCGCCCAGAGCGTAGGGCGGCAATGTTTCGGGGCGTTCGTACATGTTGTAGTAGGCCACCCAGTAGTCCCGCTTGTAATAGCGCGGCACGATGATGAACTGCGACCGCAGGACCCGGTCCAGCGCCCGGATCACGGTGGTCAGCTCTTCCTTGCTGTTCGCCGCCTCTGCCAGATCCAAGAGCTTGTCCACCGCCGGATCGGCATAGCCCATGCGGTTGCGGCTGGAATTGTCCTTGGCCACGCTGGCCCAGGCCTGCTTCAAGACGCCCCCTGGCTCCAGCCCGCCGTTGACCACGGTCGTCGGCAGGGCGTCAAAGTCAAAGTTGGGCGGGCTGGCGCGTTCCTGCAGCTGCGGGTCGTCGATGATGTCAAAGCTGGCCTCCACGCCCAAGGCGCGCAGGTTTTCGACATAGGCGTTCATCACCGGCAACAGGTCGGTGCGGGCATGGACCATCGCCATCCGCAGCGGCTCACCCGCGGCATTGCGTCGGATACCGTCGTCACCCACCGTCCAGCCCGCCTCATCCAGCAGGGCCGAGGCGCGGCGCAGGTTCCGCCGATCAAGCGCCGTTTCTTCGGACGAGACCGGGGCCATCACCACTTCATCGGTCAGGATGCTGGCAGGCAGCAACCCCTCATCGACGAGGGGCTGCAGCAGGGCCACTTCCTCAGGCGTCGGCAGGCCCGTCGCCGCCAGGTCCGAGTTTTCCCAGATCGAGTTGATCCGCGCGAACAGGCCATAGAACAGCGACTTGTTCGACCATTCAAAGTTGAACATCAGCCCCAGCGCTTCCCGCACCTTGGGGTCCTGGAACTGCGCGCGGCGCAGGTTCATGATGATCGACTGCCCGCCCGCGATGTTGCCCGACGGGATGACCTCTTTCTTCACGTCACCGGCCTGCACAGCGGGAAATTCGTAATCCAGCGCCCAGCGTTTCGGCTCGGTCTCGTTGCGGAAGGTGTAGACGCCGGCCTTGAACCCCTCCAGCGCTGCGTTGTCATCGCCGAAATACTCAATCCGGATGCGGTCAAAGTTGTTCTGGCCCACGTTCAGCGGATGCGCCTCACCCCAGTAATCCATGTCCCGCGCATAGATCACCTGCTGACCCGGCTTGAAGCTTTCCAGAACGTAAGGCCCGGTGCCCAGAAACGGCTCCAGGCTGGATTTCTCAAGGTCGCGGTTGTTTTCCTCATAGTGCTTTTTCGAGAAGATGATCGTTGACCCCGCCTGCGCCGGCATGTCGCGGAAGGGCGTGCCGGGGGTGAAGGTGAACTTGATCCGGTAGGGGTCCAGCACCTCGACCTTTTCGAACTTGCCGCCCGCCACGCTGCGGTATTCCGGGATGCCCTTTTCCATGAAGAGATTATGGCTGAACAGCACATCCTCGGCCGTGAAAGGCGTCCCGTCCGAGAAGGTCACATCCTTGCGCAGGTTGAAGATCACCCAGGACCGGTCCTCAGGATACTCCATCGTCTCGCACAGCAGGCAGTAGGCCGCGCTCACATCATCCAGCGTGCCTGACAGGATGGATTCGTAGAAGATCGACGACAGCGCCGCCGCATTGCCCGCAATCGCATAGGGGTTGAACGAATCAAAGCTGCCGGGGGCCCACTGGCTGATCTCGCCACCCTTTGGGGCTGTGGGGTTCACGTAGGCCAGATGCGGAAAATCCGCGGGCAGCGCCAGGTCGCCGAAGGTGGAAATCCCGTGCGACTTGATCACCGTTTCCGCCCGCGCCGACAGGGTCTGCGCCGCCAGCGCCAGGATCAGCGTTCCGGTCGCCAGCCACGGACGCATCCCCGCCCCGGCCCGCACCTCAACCCTAGCACCCGCCCGCTGTCCTGCCTGCATCTGATGACCTCCTGCCTTGCGGCCCGCAAAGCCGCCAACCCCAACCATTCATTTATGCTAAATCCCGCTTTGTCGAGGCAACAAAGTTGCGATTGGCTGACGCGTTTGTGTGATTGACCCACAAATGACAAAGCCGCCCGAAACGGCGGCTTTGGCAGGCAATGCTGGGCTGCGCTCTCAGGGAACGGTCGAAAGATAGGCCACCAGGTTCGCGCGGTCTTCGGCATCCGGCAGACCGGCAAAGGCCATCTTCGTGCCCGGCATATAGCCTTTCGGGTTCTCGATGAAGGCCGCAATGTTCTCAGGGGTCCAGCTGTCCGCCGACATTGCGGCCAAGGCCTCGGAATAGGCAAAGCCCGCGACCGACCCCTTAGCCCGGTTGACCACACCGTTCAGGTGCGGGCCAACGCCGTCAGCCCCGTCCAGCTTGTGGCAGGCGCTGCATTTGCGGAACACCGTCTCGCCCTCGGCAGGATCGGCCGACGCCAGCAGGGTTGCGAAATCGACCGGCGCGGCCTCTTCCTCGGCCGGGGCCTCTTCCGAACCGGTATCAATCGAATAGGCCTGCGCGATTTCCTCGCCCTCGCCATGCCCGCCGCCATGACCGACCGTGTAAAGCGATGACCCCGCCCAACCCGCCAGGAGGAACACCAGGAACGAGCCGCAGATTGCGCCCACTACCTTGGTCAGCTTCATCGTGTCGAACATGGATCACCTATCTCGGGCTCTTGGTTGCGGCGGTATGTATCCGCTTCCCCCTAGGGGTTTCAAGGTGTAGACGCGCGGCGAAACGCCCCTGCCTGCGGGTTTTCTTGACGAAAGGGCCAGAAATGACCGGACGTATCGCCTTTCAGGGGGAACTTGGCGCCTATTCGCACCAGGCCTGCCAGCAATCGCGCCCGGGAATGGAAGCCGTCCCCTCGACCACGTTTGAGGATGTGGTCGACAAGGTCGCCCGGGGCGAAGTGGATCTTGGCATGCTGGCGGTGGAAAATTCCACCTATGGCCGGGTCGCCGATGTCCACTCCCTTCTGCCGAAGTCCGGCCTTCATATCGTTGATGAGGCGTTCGTGCGCGTGCACGTCAACCTTCTGGGCGTCCCCGGCGCCCGGCTTGAGGACGTGCGTGAGGCGCATGGCCATGTGGTCATCCTGCCGCAATGCGCGGGCTTTCTGAAAGCGCATGGCATCAAGGGCTGCGTCAGTTCCGACAATGCCCGCGCCGCGCGTGAGGTGGCCGAAGGCCGCGACATGACCAAGGCCGCCCTTGCCAGCGAACTGGCCGCCTCGATCTACGGGCTGGATATCCTTGCCCGGCATATCGAGGATCAGGCCAACAACACCACCCGCTTTCTGGTCATGTCGCGCACCCCTGACCATTCGCGCCGGGGAGCGGCCAAGATGATCACCACCTTCACCTTCCGCGTCCGCAACATTCCTGCGGCGCTTTACAAGGCGATGGGCGGCTTTGCGACCAATGGCGTCAACATGACCAAGCTGGAAAGCTACATGGTCGGCGGGTCTTTCACCGCGACCGAATTCTATGCCGATATCGAGGGCCACCCCGAAGACGCCAACGTCGCCCGCGCGCTGGAAGAGTTGCGCTATTTCACGTCTGAGGTGCGGGTGCTGGGCGTCTATCCGGCTGACCGCGAACGCGGGACCGGGGCAGACTGAAATCGGGCGCAGCCTGAAACCGGCCGCCCTTTCGCCCTTGCCTATACCGTTGCGCTGGCTTGCCGCTCTTCGATCCGGCGGCCCATCTGCTGCAGCCGCTTTTCCAGCCGCACCTGCACACGGCCCTTGGCCAGACGCAGGGTGTTCAGGAACAATCGCGCCGCCAGCGTCTTGGGCCGCACGTCCAGTGCAAGGCGCATCCGGGTCCGGCGCGGCGACATCGGCAACAGCTCCAGCACCGAACTGCCTTCGATCGCCTGTCCGTCAATGCCAAGCACCAGCCGGACATCGGGCGTCATTTCGTCGATCCTGACCTGCAACTTGCGCACCTTGCCGCGGAATGGCACCCGTAGGTTCCAGCCTGCCCCCACCCCGGTCAGCGGCATGTCGGCAGGGCGGTCGATCTCGGCGCCACGGCGGATGATCTCCCGCTCCCAGGCGGCATGGTCGATGAGAGCGGCATAGACAAAGCTGGCCGGCGCCTCGATATCGGTCTTTGCCGTCAGTTTCATCTTGGCTCCGCAGGTTGGTGTCGCAAGTGGCGTCTAGATTGGATCAATCAAGCCGGTCTGCAAGCCAGTTACGCAAGATGAAATGCGCAATTGCCCCGTTTCTGGCTGGCTTGATCTCGGGGTGAAGACCGGCAAAGGCGGACACCAGTTCTTCCCGGGTCACCCAGCGCGCGGCTTCAATCTCATCGGGGTCGATGGTGATGCGGTCATCCAGCGCCTCAGCCCGCATGCCCAGCATCAGCGAGGCCGGGAATGGCCACGGCTGGCTGGCCAGATAGCTGACGGCCCCGCAGCGCACACCCGCTTCTTCAAACACCTCACGCCGAACGGCAGCTTCGACCGCTTCACCGGGTTCGACAAAGCCCGCCAGCAGGGAATACATCCCCTCCGGCCAACCCGGGCTGCGGCCCAGCAGGACCGCGTTTCCGTGGGTCACCAGCATGATGACCACAGGGTCGGTGCGGGGGAAATGCTGCGCGCCACAGGCGGGGCAACTGCGCTGCCAGCCGCCTTGCACCATCTCGGACGCAGCGCCGCAGACCGCGCAGAAGCCATGGCTGCGGTGCCAGTGCAGGACGGCCTTCGCCGTGGCCACCAGTTCCGCCGCACGCGGGGTAAGGTCCGTCATCACGCCGCGCAGTTCGACAAAGCCATAGGTCTCATCAAGGGCCGGATGCCGCTGGACCGAGGGGTCGAAAAACCCCGCCTCCGGCGCTTCGGCGCCCGCTTCGGGGGACCAGGCGGAAATGTCGGTGGCAAACCGCGGCACGCCGTCGTCAAGGCCCAGAAACACCGCCGGCCCGCCTTGCGCGAGGGCGGGATGCCCGGCCTCCAGCCAGCCAGGCTGGGTGCCTGCCATCAAGGGCTTGCCCCGCCAGATCGGCAGCACCCGGCCCGTCTGAAGGGCCTGCGCCAGCGCAGCCGGGTCCTTGCGCAAGCCCGCCGCGCGGTCCAGCCCCGAACCGCCAAAGGTCACCGTCTCTGCCAGCCGCATCGCCCTGCCCCACGCCGCACCTGCCCAAGGCCATGCCAGCTTGCACCGCAAAACGCCAGCCCGACGCAGTGCTCAGGCCCCATGCGACGCACAGGCAGATCGTCCCCGGTCCCCCCCTTCTGCAGGCCGATTGCGCTGAAAAAGCAACCATGGCTTGAAAATCTTCAATTCGCCTTAACCTCGTCACAACTTTTACGGTAGGTGGGGGCGTGTAGTGTGTGCTTTTCCCATCGCCCGTTTTGATGCCATAGACCGTCGGCACCCATGATCGGCGGCTTAGCTTGCAAAAAGGCCCAGAAACACCGTGTCGTTAGAGAGTGCTGCATTTCCTCTGTCCGGACCCGCCGCCCCCCGCCCCGAGGATGATTCCCCCACCCAAGGCGACCCCGCTTCCAGCCAGCCTGAGGCCTCGGCCCTGTTGAACCTGCGCCTGATCGCGACCAGCGATCTGCACGCCTGCCTTCTGCCCTATGACTACTGCGCCAACCGCCCCGTCGCGGGCCGCAGCCTCAGCGACATCTCGCGCCAGATCGCCATGGCCCGGGCCGAGGTGCCGAACAGCCTCTTGTTCGACAACGGTGATTTCCTGCAGGGCAACCCCCTTGCCGACTACATCGCCACCGCCCGCCGCCGCCGCCGCGCCCATCCGGTCATCACCGCGTTCAACACGTTGCGCTATGATGCGGTCACGCTGGGCAACCATGAATTCAACTACGGCCTGCGCTTCCTGCGCCACGCGCTGTCGCAGGCGCATTTTCCCGTCGTCTCGGCCAACATCGCCACCAAGCTGGGCAAAAGCCCCTCGCGCGATAAAACCTTTGTGCCGCCCTTCGCCATCCTGACCCGCAGCGTCACCGATGAGGTGGGCCGCCGCCACACCCTGCGCATCGGCGTGATCGGCTTCGCCCCCCCGCAGATCGAGGTGTGGGATCGTGACCACCTTGAAGGCCACATCCGCATGCGCGACATCATCGCCTCGGCCAAGGCCTGGCTGCCCCGGCTGCGCGCCCGGGGGGCAGATGTGATCGTCGCCCTCGCCCATTCCGGCATCGGCGCGCTTGAGGCGGAAGACGGCATGGAAAACGCCGCCACCGCCCTTGCCGCCCTGCCCGAGGTTGACGCCGTCATCGCCGGGCATTGCCACCTTACCTTCCCCGGCCCCGGCATCGAAACCAGCCCGGGGGTTGACCCCGTGCGCGGGCTTCTGGCCGGCAAGCCTGCGGTGATGCCCGGCCATTCCGGCAGCCATGTCGGCGTGATCGACCTTGCGCTCGCCCGCACCACCCACGGCAAACGTCGCTGGCGGGTAACCTCAGCCGAAGCCCGGCTTGGTGTCGTGCCGGGTGTCGTGGCCACCGCGCCCCCCAGCCTGACCCCCCTGCGTGCGGCCATCGCGCAGGACCACCGCGCCGCCCTGGCCTGGTCACGGCGGATCGTCGGGCAAACCCGCGTCGCCCTTGGCACGCATTTCGCCACCACCGCGCCGAATGCGGCGCTTGACCTGATTGCCGCCGCCAAGGCCGACTATGCCCGCGCCGCGCTTGAGGGCACCGGCTGGGCCAACCTGCCACTGCTGAGCTCTGCCGCGCCGTTCCGCGCCGGGGGGCGGGGTGGGGCCGCCAACTTCACCGACATTCCGGCAGGCCCGGTGCGGATGCGCAACCTGTCAGACCTTTACATCTTCCCCAACACCCTTGTCGTCCTCGCCCTCACCGGGGCCGAGGTGCAGGACTGGCTTGAGCAATCCGCCGCCCTGTTCCGCCAGATCCAGCCCGGCGAAACCGATGCCGACCTGCATGACGTGGCGGTGCCCTCCTTCACCTTCGAGACGATCCCCGACCTCTCTTATGCCATCGACCTCAGCCAGCCGGCGCGGTTTGATCCCGAAGGTCGGCTGGTAAACCCCAAGGCACAGCGCATCGTCGGCCTGACCCGCATCGGGCAGCGGCTTGACCCGGACGAACGGCTGCTTTTGGTCACCAACAACCACCGCGCCAGCCGCGCCGCCTCGGCACTCGGTGACCGCAAGCCCGTGGTCGTCTTGGCCGATGGTGCCCTGACCCAGACCGTGCTTGCCAATTACATCCGTCGTGAAGGCGTGGTCGGCGCCCCGCCACCGCGCAACTGGCATTTCCTGCCGATGCCGGGCACCTCGGTCCGCGTGACGTCAGGCGTCGGGGCCGAGGCGCATCTTCCCGACATCGCCCATTTCCGCCCGCTGTCGCTGGGTCAGGATGAGGACGGCTTCCAGCACTACCGGCTGCATCTGTGATCGGCTAGAAGGCGGCCAAGACCCCCGCCGATCGGAGCCTTCCATGTATGACGCCCTGCTGTTCGACCTAGACGGCACCCTGATCGACACCGAAAGCATCGCGCTGGCGGCCGGTCTTGCCGCCTTTGCAGCCCACGGGCATCCGGTGGATGAGGCGTTCATGCATGGGCTTGTCGGCAAGGATGAACCCAGTTCGCGCCAGCTGATCCGTGCCGCGATGCCGCATGTTGATCTCGACTCGGTCGATCGGCACTGGCGTGACGGTTTCGCCGCCGGGGTGGATCGCGGCCTGACCCTCAAGCCCGGCGTGGCCGAGCTTTTGGCAACAGTCCGCCAGCCCATGGCCATCGTCACCTCATCGGGCCGCAGTGGGGCGCATCGCAAACTTGGGATCGCGGGCATTGCCCAGGCCTTTACCCATGTGGTGACACTGGACGACGTGACCGCCCCGAAGCCCGCGCCCGATCCCTACCTGCTGGCCGCGTCGCTGTTCGGCGTGGCGCCCGAACGCTGTCTGGTTTTCGAGGACAGCGAAACCGGGGCCGAGGCCGGGCATCGCGCCGGCTGTACCGTGGTTCAGGTCCCCGACATGGTGCCAAGCCAGGGCCGCTGGGCCCACCACCTCGCGCCGGACCTTCTGACCGGCGCAAGAATGGCCGGGCTGATCTGACACTGACGCAAGGTCGGACCCGTAGCCGGGAACGGGGCCTTTTTGCCTTGCCCGGTCTGTGGCTACCCCTGCCGTCACCGATACCTGACTGCCGCGGTTTCTTGCCCCGCGTCAGGCCCGATCACTGACCAGCGTTGGCGTCTAGCACCAAACCAGGCAACGCGGTGCGGGGAAGGGGAACGCCATCACCCCATCAGCGGCGCTGACCCGGTCAAACCGGGCTGAACCCCCGGCGGCGCACAGCGCGTCTGGGCTCTCCCCCTCCGCCTCGGGGCCTCAGCTCGACGCCGGTCCAGGATGGGCCAAACATTAAGATTTTCTGAAAACGGATTCGTAACCCATTGAAATTCATTGCTACGACCCCCTGTCCCTGCCCGGGACATCCCTTCAGCAGATCACCACCTGCGCCGGGTCAAGCAGGAAAGGGGCCACGATCCCGCAGGTATCAGCCAAGGGCAGAAGACAGTCAGGCAGGTCCATCCCGATCACCTCGCGCAGGAACCGCCCCCGCGCCTCACAGCGGCGGGCAACGTTCGGAAAGCGCTGGGCCAGGTCCGCCCGCAAGGTGGCGTCGGCGATGACATAGCCATCCTCCATCCGGGTCGATCCATAGACCGGGTGGCCGGGGATCACATCCATCTGCATGGCCATCCCGCTGGCCAGCGCATCGGTCGACCCTTCGCGAATAGGTGAGGATACCCACTCATCCACCCCGATCAGATGCCCGGGGTTCAGCGTCACCCCGAACCGTTCCACCGGCAGCGCGGCCATCATGTGGGTCCAGACATACCCCCCCGACACGCCGGGCCGCATCATCGAACACCAGTCCGACATGGCCTGCACATAGGGTGCCACGAACGCCTCAACATAGTCCTGCGCCGCCAAAGGCAGGTCCGCCGCCGACCGCGCCAGCCAGCCGGCCCGACAGATGTTCGCGCCCCAATGGCAGATGTTGAACCCCACCGGTTGGCCCAGCGTCAGGTGCTTGCCCGACGGCCCGCAAAGGCCGGGTGCATCGCCGATGGCAAAGGTGGAATGGCAGCCCAGGGGCAGGCCCCCCACCCGTGCGGCTTCATAGGCCTGAAAGTCGGTCATCCCCTCGCGCAGGGCGAAGACCATCCGTTTCAACGCGGCGGCGGCCATGTGGTTGGCAAACTCCAGCCGGGCAATCTCGGCCGCGTCGACCCGTGACCGCAGACCATGGGCGGGGTGCATCATCTGGTCGGTCGCATTCTCCACCCGTGCGGCCAGCTTGCGCAGGGGGTCGGCAAGGAACACCGGGATATCCAGCGCGGTGGCGGGATCGTCCACCTCATCCGCGCCGAACCATTTCCAGCCCACCGTCCCCACCCGGTCATCCAGCGCCAGCATGTCGGCCAGCCATTCCACCAGCCGCCGCCCGCCGCGGGGCTGGCTGGGCAGCGAAAGGCTTGAACAATGCCCCACCCGCACCACCCCCGCCTGCACAAGGGGAGAGATGGCTGTGTAAGCCAGACACTCATTCCCGGCGAGCAACAGCGCATCCCCGGGGGTGACCACCAGCACCGCCTCTTCAAAACGGGGGTCAAAGCCGGTCAGCCAGTGCAGGTTCGCCGCATGCTCACGGTCACCATAGACCACGATCACGTCATAGCCCTGCGCCGCCGCCGCACTGCGCAAGGACCGCAACCGGGTCTCACATTCCGTCAGGCTCAAGGGTGGTGGCAGGTCGGGTGAGCCGTTGTCAGGCCAGTCGATCCGGATGAGTCGCGTCATGGCAATCCCCCCATTTGGGGCAAGACTAGTCCACCAGCGCGGGCCAGACCACGGAATTGCTGCGCTGGAACGGCCCAAGATGCCCGATCCGCTTCAGGCCAAAGTCAGCAGGCCGCAGGACCAGTTGCCGCTTGGTTGCCTGCGGGTAAAGCCCCATCAGCCGCCAGACCGCAGGGGGTGGGACCATCGGGTCATCCGCGATGGCGACAAAGCGCATATTGGCCGTCACCAGTGCGGGGTCGGGCAGCGGCAGGCGGCGGCCGATGTCAGAGAGATGGAACCCGCGCGTCAGGCACCAGCGCCGCCAGTCGCGGTAAACCCCCAGCGGCAGGTCGGCCCCAAGGCCAAGCCTTGCCCCCGGCAGATAGCCCAGCCCCCCGGCCAGCCACGGCACCGGCCCGTGCCAGAAGGTCCGCGCCTGCATCCGGTAGGCAAAGGGGTGGTCGCTGACGTGGATCAGGCCGGAGCCGACGGTCACCACCCGCTCCACCCCCGCCATCGCGGGGTGAAACCCCAGCCACAACCCGCCCAGCGAATGCCCGATCACCCAGCGCGGCACGCCTGGCACCAGCTTGCCCAAGGCCGCCAGCGCCGCCGCCTGATCGCGCAGGCCCCAGTCGACCATCGTGGCTTTGGACTGGCGCAGCGGCCTGACCGCCGAGGCCCCAAAGTCGCGGTAGTCATAGGTCAGGACGGCGCAGTCGCGTTCGGCCGCCAGCCATGTGGCAAAGGCGCGGTAGAAGCCCGCAGGGGCGCCCGTGGCGGGGTGCAAGACCACCGCCGCCCGGATCGCGCCAAGTGGCAAAGTCAACCGCCCGGCCAGCTTTGCGCCATCTGCCTGGATCGTCACCGCCCTGTCTGCGCCCATCTGCTGCATGGCCACCATCATCAGCCCTCCGACTAGACTGATCGGTCTAATACCATAGACTGGACCAATCGGTCTAGTCTTTCCGTCGCGCCCAGCACCGGATAGTCTGGCCCCATGCAGGATGATACCTCCACCCGTGACCGGCTGGTCACCACGGCTGCCACGCTCTTTCGCCGGAAGGGCTATCACGCCACCGGTCTGGCCGAAATTCTGGCTGAGGCGGGGGTGCCCAAAGGCTCGCTCTACCACCATTTCCCGGATGGCAAGGCCGGGCTGGCGCTGGCGGCGGCGGACTGGACGGCGGGCTTTCTGGTCCGGATCATCGACGATGCCTTCGTGCCGGCCCCAAGCTATGGCGAGGGGATGACGCATTACTGCATGAAGCTGGCGAAGCTGTTTCAGCTGTCCGAGGCGGCGAATACCTGCCCGATCTCGGCGCTTCTGTTCGACGGGCCGGAAAGTGATGCCTTTCGCCTCCATGCCAACGCGGTCTTTCAGCGCCTGATTGACGCGGTTGCCGGCCACGCCCAGCGCCTTGGCCTGCCCGAGGCGAAGGCCCGCGCCGAGGCTGAAACCTTGCTGATCGCCGTCGAAGGGGCCTGGACCCTGGCCCGCGCCCGGCGGGACCCGGCGGTGCTGCGGTCCCTGCCCGCGCGGCTGTTGCCGACCGGTTGAGCCGGTCTTGCAGCGCCCCAACCTTTCCCCTATATCGGCGGGTGAGAGGTTGGCGCGGGTAAGCGCCTCGCCAACCCGGTCAGGTCCGGAAGGAAGCAGCCGTAACGAGCCCCGCTTGGGTCGTTGTCCAGCCTCTCACCCTCTCCTTTATCCCAAATTATTCAGTCGCCGATAATTGGCGGTAAAGGGCTATCGGGCCGCTGTGCCGTCAGACAAAAGCCAATCGCGCATATCCGGATCTTCCAGCGCATAGACCCCGCGCTCGGGCCGCCAGACGATGCTTTTGTCGCGCAGATCATCCAGCGCCTTCTGCACCTCGGACGTGGTGACAGGGCTGCCAAGGTCAGCCCCGATCTGGGCCAGCGTCGGGGCCGAGAATGGCGCGAAGGCAGGGCCATCCGCGATCAACCGGCGCAGGACCACGCGTTGCAGGTCACCCAGCTGGCCATAGTCGGACTGGTGCTGTTGCCAGATGCGGGCGCGCAGAAGATCGGCGCGTTCGGTGACGGTCTGGCGCAGGCCCGCGCTGCCCGCCTCGCCCAGCGCATGGTCGCGCACGACATCGAGCAACTTTTCCGGACGGTGACCCAGAAGCTCAAAGGCGCGCATCACGTCGTCGGGGTCCAACTGGTTTTCGGGGGCGAGGCGCGGGTTCATCTGCGCCACCAGCTTGTCGATATACCCCCGGCCAAGGCGGGGGAAATCCTGCACCCGCGCGCCGTAGAACGGTTGTTTGTGCGTCAGGACCAGCGCCGCCAGCTTGTCGCGGTGCGAGCCGGTAAAGAGAAGGAACAGATGCGGCGCGCCTTGCCGCTGGTTCATCTGGTCGCGCGCGGCCTTCAGCGCGAACATGGCGTCGATCCCAGCCTTGCTGGACAGGGCCTGCTGCGCCTCATCGATGATGAAGACCACATCGCTTTGCGCCCGGTCGCCGATTTCGACCAGCGCCTGCGCGAGGGTTGCGCTGCCGCGGGGGGTGGCTTTCGGCAGATCGGCTGCGATGCCACCCACGGTGATGCGAGAAAACGGCAGGCTGCGCCAAAGGCGTTCCGACCTTGTGGCCAGGCGGTCGATGGTCTGGGCCAGCGCCTCGGCGATCAGCTCGCCGGGGTCGCGGGCCTTGTCGGTCCAGAGGTCGACGTAGATCGCAAGGCGACCGCGCCTTTCAAGCTCGGGCACCAGATCAAGGCGCAGGAAGCTGCTTTTGCCGGTGCGGCGCGGGGCGGCGAGGAAGAGGCCTGCACTCGCGCCAAACAGGGGGTCGGGCGACAACTGGTCGGCGATTGCTTTGGCAAGGTCGTGGCGGGGGAAGTGAAAGGCCATGGGTGCCCCTTTCCTGCAGTCACGATAAACTATCTGGCTCAGATAAAGCAAGATAAAGGGATGCGCCCCGCCCGCCCCCTTTACCCGCTCGCGCGGACGCCCTACCCTACCCCGATCATGTCAGACACCCCCGCCTATCAGGTTCTTGCCCGGAAATACCGCCCGCAGACCTTTGCCGATCTGATCGGGCAAGAGGCGATGGTGCGCACGCTGAAGAACGCCTTTGCGGCGGATCGGATCGCCCATGCTTTCGTGATGACCGGCGTGCGTGGCGTGGGCAAGACCACCACGGCGCGGATCATCGCCAAGGGGTTGAATTGCGTCGGGCCGGATGGCACCGGTGGCCCCACGACCGAACCCTGCGGCGTCTGTGAGCCGTGCCGGGCGATCGCCGAAGGCCGCCATGTCGACGTGCTGGAGATGGACGCGGCCAGCCGCACCGGCGTGGGCGACATCCGTGAGATCATCGATTCCGTGCACTATCGGGCCGCTTCCGCCCGGTTCAAGGTCTACATCATCGACGAAGTGCACATGCTGTCGACCGCCGCCTTCAACGCGCTCTTGAAAACGCTGGAGGAACCCCCGGCGCATGTGAAGTTCATCTTTGCCACCACGGAAATCCGCAAGGTTCCGGTCACCGTCCTGTCACGCTGCCAGCGGTTCGATCTGAAACGGATCGAGCCTGAGGTGATGATGGCCCACCTTGCCAGCGTGGCCACCAAGGAAGGGGCCACGCTTGCCACCGATGCGCTTGCCCTGATCACCCGCGCCGCCGAAGGGTCAGTCCGCGACGCGATGAGCTTGATGGATCAGGCGATTGCGCATGGCGCGGGCGAAACCAGTGCTGTCCAAGTCCGCGCGATGCTGGGGCTGGCGGACCGGGGCCGGACGCTGGACCTCTTTGACCTCATCATGCGCGGCGATGCGGCCACCGCTCTGGCGGAACTGTCCGGGCAGTATGCCGACGGGGCCGACCCGATGGCCGTCCTGCGCGATCTGGCCGAGATCACGCACTGGATTTCCGTCATCAAGATCAACCCGGCCTCAGCCGAGGACCCGACCACCCCGCCCGATGAACAGTCGCGCGGTGTGGACATGGCAGCCCGCCTGCCGATGCGCGCGCTGACGCGGATGTGGCAGATGCTGCTGAAAGCGGTGGAAGAGGTGGCGCTGGCCCCGAACGCGATGATGGCGGCCGAGATGGCGGTGATCCGGCTGACCCATGTCGCCGACCTGCCGGACCCTGAAACGTTGGTCAAGAAACTGCAAGACAGCCCGCGCCCGCCCTCGAGTGGCGGAGGTGGCGCGGGCATGGCGGGTGGCGCGCCTGCAGGCGGCGTTACCGTGCATTCTGCCGTGCGCGCGCCCTCAGCGCCCATGCGCGGCGCGATGATGACCGCCGCCGCCCCCGCGCTGGCCGAGGGCGAGGCGCAGGTCTACGCCAGCTTCGAATCGGTAGTGGAACTGATCCGCACCAAGCGCGACATGGTGCTGCTGCATGAGGTGGAAACCTCGCTGAAACTGGCGCGCTATTCGCCGGGGCGTATTGAATTCGAACCCACACCGGGTGCCAAGGCCGACCTTGCCGCCCGTCTGGGCCAGCGCCTGCAAGGCTGGACCGGGGCGCGCTGGGGGGTATCAGTCGTCTCTTCTGGCGGGGCGGTGACCATTGCCGAGGCGCGGGATGCCGGCCAACTGGCGGCCAAGGCGGAGGCGGCAGAAAACCCGCTGGTACAGGCGATCCTGACCGCGTTTCCGGGGGCCAAGGTCACCGATGTCCGTGAGCCCGAAGCGCTGGTCGCCAAGGCCGCCGAAGCCGCCCTTCCCCTGGCCGAGCCCGAGATGGACGACGACTGGGACCCGTTCGAGGAATGACCATCCGGCGCGCGACGCCTGCTGACGCGGCAGTGATCGCGCGGCTGAACGCCCATGTGCAGGGCTGGCACGCGGAGCACTACCCCGAGGTCTTCCACGCAATGCCCGATCCAGATGGACTGACCGCCTACTTCGCCGACCGGCTGTCCGATCCGACCTGCACGGCCTTTCTGGCGGGTGAGCCAGCACTGGGCTACGCACTGTGCGCATTGCAGGAACGGGAGGCGTCGGTCTTTTCCCCTGCCATCCGTCGGTTGATGATCGACCATATCGCTGTAGCCCCAGAGGCCCGTCGAAAGGGCCATGGCCGCGCGTTGCTGGATGCCTCACGCCAACTGGCGCGGGACCTTGCGGTTGATGAAATCATGCTGGACACGTGGGAGGCAAACCACGCGGCGCATGCCTTCTTCCGCGCTGCCGGCTTTTCTCCGCGCAGAATGCTGTTTCGCACCACCCCCTGACCTTGCGCGAGGGTTGCGTCACCCGTATCTCAGGTGAAACGGACGGAGAACGAGATGCTGAAGGGTTTGGGCGGATTGGCCGGGCTTGGCGACATGGCCAAGATGATGAAGGCCGCCACGGAAATGCAGTCGAAGATCACCGAAATGCAGGACGAGCTGTCGCGCATGGTGGTCATGGGCGAATCGGGTGCCGGGCTGGTGAAGGCGCGGGCGACGGCAAAAGGTGAGGTGACGGGGCTGGACATCGATCCGTCGATCCTGGTCGCCAGCGAAAAGGAAGTGGTCGAAGACCTGATCCTGGCCGCGATCCATGACGCGCAGGCCAAGGCGCGGGCGAAAAGCGAACAGGAAATGGCACGGCTGGCCGAACAGATGGGCGTCCCGCCCGGCATGAAGCTGCCGTTCTAAGATGGCTGACGAGACCGGCATCGAAGCGTTGATTGAGCTGATGGCCCGGCTGCCTGGGCTTGGGCCAAGGTCAGCGCGGCGGGCGGTGCTGGTCCTTCTGAAGAAGCGCGGGCAGTTGATGGCCCCCCTGGCCCAGGCGCTTGCCCAGGTGGCGCTTGCAGCGCGGGACTGTCAGGTCTGCGGCAATATCTCCACCGCCGAGGTCTGTCCGATCTGCGCCAACCCGGCGCGCGCCACCGGTGAGATTTGCGTGGTGGCCGATGTGGCCGACCTTTGGGCGATGGAGCGGGGGCAGGCGTTCCGCGGCCGCTACCATGTGCTGGGCGGCACGCTTTCGGCGCTGGACGGGGTGGGGCCGGACGAGCTGGGCATCCCCCGGCTGGTGGGCCGGGTGGGCGATGAAGGCGTGCGCGAGGTGATTCTGGCGCTGAACGCCACGGTCGATGGCCAGACCACAGCGCATTACATCGCTGATGCTTTGGCACCGACGGCGGTGCAGATCACCACCCTTGCGCAGGGCGTGCCGATTGGCGGGGAATTGGACTACCTCGACGATGGCACGATCGGCGCGGCACTGCGGGCGCGGCGCGGGCTTTAGCCGGAGCAGTGGGGGTTTCACACCCCCACACCCCCGTGGGATATTTGTGCAAATGTGAAAGGTGGGGGTCCGCGAGGGTCAGATGCCCGCGTACCATTCATAGCCGCGATCCGCCCAATAGCTGCCCTTGCCCGACCCGAGGGCGGCGAGAGTGTCGGTCAGCTCGATGGTATGGACGTACTTCGCCATCTTGTAGCCCAGCTGCCTTTCGACCCGCAGGCGCAGGGGCGCGCCGTTCGCCACCGGCAGAGGCGAACCGTTCATCGCGTAAGCAAGGATGGTCTGGGGGTGGTAGGCGTCGATCAGGTCGATGGATTCGTAGTAGAATACTTCCCCCGACAGGTTGCGTTCGATGGCATCAAAGCAGTGAAAGACGGCGTAGCGGGCAGTGAGTTTCGGCTGGGCGAGGGTCAGGACGTCCCCAAGCGGCACACCCTGCCATTTGGCGATGCAGCTCCACCCCTCCACGCAGTCATGCCGGGTGATCTGGGTGCGGGAGGGCAGCGCGGTCAGGTCGGCCAGTGACAGGCTTTGCGGCGCGTCGACAAGGCCAGTAACGGTCAGCCGGTAGTCGCGGAAAGCGGTTTCGGTCATCTGGCGATAGGCGGCGCTGGTCGGGTCGGTTGAGCCGTTCGGGCGCTGGCCCTGGCGAATGTCGGCCTCCGTGAACTCGGGCGCGAGGCGGTCACCGATCAGGGCGCGCTGGGTGGCCTTGGTCAGGCCCTCATGGCTGGCAAAAAGCTGGCGAAGGGCGCTGTCCTTCGCGGTTGCACTGTCAAAGACCTTGCAGCCGGACAGGGCAAGCGCGGCCCCCCCAAGGAGAAGTTTGCGGCGGTCAATCATGATTGCCTCCATCGGTGCGATACCAGCCGGTCAGGATCGACCTCATCTCGTTCAACGGCCCGGCCAGCAGGATCATCGCCATGTGGACGACGAAGAAGCCGATCAGGGCGACCATGGTCAGGAAATGAATCGTCCGCGCGGTCTGGCGGCCACCGAAAAGGTCCAGAAGCCACGGGGCGGCGGCGTTGAAGCCGGGGGACATGGATAGCCCGGTCAGGATCATCAGCGGCAGGGCAACGAAGAGGACCGACGCATAGGCCAGCTTCTGCAGCACGTTGTAGCTGGCCCCGTGATGGAACCGCAGGCGGGCGTGATCCTTCAGGTCCTGCGGCAGGGCGCGCAGGTCGGCCAGCGTCGGGATCAACTGCCGCAGATGGCCGTTCAGCGCCGAGGCGATCAGCCAGACGGCCAGCGTGATGACCAAGACCCAAGCGAAGAAGAAATGGATCATCCGGCCAGTGGCAAGGCTGGTCTTCGACGGGATGGTCAGCGCGGCAGGGATGGCCCGCACCTCACCGTCTGAGATGCCAAGGATCCCGGTCGTTTCAAACTCGGCGCCCAGGATGCGGGTGATGCCCTGCATTTCGCCCTCCACCTCACGCGCGGTGATGGCGAAGATGGCATTGTCATAATCAAAGCCCGATTCCAGCCCGATATGCAGGCTGGGAAAGGCGTTGAAGATCTGCAGGCCGGTCAGCATCAGGAAGAACAGGCTGACCGCCCAGACCCAATGGGTGATCCGTGTCAAAAGGCGCTGGCGGTAGACAAGTGGTCCTTGCGGCATGATGGCCCCCCGTGCTGCACTGGTGAAGCAACGGGCCGCCGACGGATTAGTTTCAGTCCCGGTCCGCGAAGCGCGCTGATTGCATTTCCCCCCCCGGCGGCTTATCTCGGGGGCTGACTTGCGCAGGCTGAGCTTAGGGGCAGGACCATATCCGCATGAACTGGATCACCAACTACGTCCGACCGAAGATCAACTCGCTGTTCTCGCGCCGCGAGGTGCCCGAGAACCTGTGGACGAAGTGCCCGGAATGCGGGACGATGCTGTTTCACCGCGAACTCTCGGGCAACCAGAACGTCTGTTCGAACTGCGATCACCACATGGCGATCAGCCCGCGCGACCGGTTTTCTGCCCTCTTTGACGGCGGGATCTTCACCGAGGTGAAGGTGCCCGATCCGGTCGCTGACCCGCTGCATTTCCGCGACCAGAAGAAATACCCCGACCGGGTGAAGGCCGCACAGAAGGCCAGCGGCGAGCGGGACGCGATGCTGGTGGCGGAAGGTGAGATGAACCGCACGCCCATCGTCGCCGCTGCGCAGGACTTTGCCTTCATGGCCGGGTCGATGGGCATGTATGTCGGCAACGCGATCATCGCCGCCGCCGAACGCGCGGTAAAGCTGAAGCGCCCGTTGGTGCTGTTTTCCGCCTCCGGCGGCGCGCGGATGCAGGAGGGGATGCTGTCCCTGATGCAGATGCCGCGCACGACCGTCGCGGTGCAGATGCTGAAAGAGGCGGGGCTGCCGTATATCGTCGTTCTCACGCACCCAACCACGGGCGGGGTGACCGCCAGCTATGCCATGCTGGGCGATGTGCAGATTGCCGAACCGAATGCGCAGATCGGCTTCGCCGGCGCGCGGGTGATCGAACAGACGATCCGCGAAAAGCTGCCCGAAGGGTTCCAGCGGGCGGAATATCTGCTGGACCACGGCATGCTGGACCGCGTCGTGCACCGCAAGGCAATGAAGGATGAGTTGGTGACGCTGATCCGCTTGCTTATGGGGATGCCGCCGGCGATCAAGGGCGACCTGCCCGCACCTGTTGAAAAGGCCCCCGAACCGGTGGAAGCCAAGGCGTGACGGTCGGGTCTGATGTCATCCTTGACCGGATGATGACACTGCACCCCAAGGTGATCGACCTGACCTTGGGCCGCGTGGAGCGCCTGCTGGCCGTGCTGGGCAACCCGGAACGGGCCATTCCGCCGGTGATCCATATCGCCGGGACGAACGGCAAAGGCAGCACGCAGGCGATGATCCGCGCGGGGCTTGAGGCGGGCGGCGACAAAGTCCACGCCTATACCTCGCCCCACCTTGCGCGGTTCCACGAACGCATCCGGCTGGCGGGGGAGTTGATCAGCGAACCCGCCCTGGCAGCGCTTTTGGATGAATGCGTGACGGCCAACGGGCCAGACGAGATCACCTTCTTCGAAATCACCACTTGCGCGGCCTTTCTGGCCTTCGCCCGCACCCCTGCGGATTGGACGTTGCTTGAGGTGGGCCTTGGTGGGCGGCTGGACGCGACCAATGTGGTTGAAGCGCCCCGTTTGACGATCATCACTCCGGTCAGCCTGGACCATCAGGCCTTCCTTGGCGACACGGTGGCGGCAATTGCGGGCGAAAAGGCCGGGATCATCAAGCGCGGCGTGCCGGTGATCGTCGGCCCGCAGACGGATGACGGGCTTGCGGTGATTGAGGCGAAGGCCGCGCGGATGGGCGCGCCGGTGCTGGCTTTCGGGCAGCACTGGCACGCGTTCGAAGATCGCGGGCGGCTGGTCTTCCAGGACGAAAACGGCCTTCTTGACCTGCCCTTGCCCAACCTGCCCGGCCCCCACCAGATTCAAAACGCCGGGGCCGCGATTGCCGCCCTGCGCCATCTTGGCCGGGACGAAGCGGCCTGTGAGGCTGCCGTAACCCGCGCCTTCTGGCCTGCCCGGATGCAGCGGATGCGGCAGGGTCCGCTGGTGGACGCGGCCCCGCAGGTGGAGCTTTGGCTGGACGGCGGCCACAACCCGGCTGGAGCCGAGGCGGTTGCCGCCACGTTGGCCCGGATGCCGAAGCGGGAAACCCATCTGATCTGCGGCATGCTGAACACCAAGGATGTGACCGGCTACATGACCCCGCTGGCGCGCCATGTGACGCAGCTCTATGCCGTGTCGATCCCTGGCGAAAAGAACACCCTTCCGGCCGAAGTGACTTGCGACGCCGCCCGCTCGGCTGGGATTGACGCTGTGACGGCCCCATCGGTGGCCGATGCGCTGGCCGCGATTGCCGCCAAAGACCCGCAAGCGCGCGTCCTGATCTGCGGATCGCTGTACCTTGCCGGATCGGTGCTGCGCGAAAACGGCTGACCAGGGGCCGCTCGTCGATGGCGTCGTCGCGCCGCGCTGTGCGGATCGCCCTAAAGGCCGACGAAATCGCCGCAGGCGGTGTCCCTTAGCCGCCGACCCCGTAGCGCGCCATGAACATGTCCACCGCCCCATGTGCACTGCGCCGGGCGTCCTCAGGGGTGATGGAACTGATCATCCCGAAAATGAGCTTTTCATGGATCGTCGCCTTGCACAGTTGGGCGAACTGGTCGGCTGCAAGGTCAAGATCGTCGATCCGCAACTCTCCCTTGGCAACATAACACCCAAGGTGATGGACCAGCCGGGCATGAATCAACCCCGGCCCATATTCGTAGAACTCTTGTCCAAGGCCAGGAAACCGCTCCCCTTCCCCGACGACGATACGGAACATCCGCTGACCGAATTCGGACATCAGGAACTGCGTGATCCGTTCGGCCGCCAAAGTCAGGACAGCGCGCACCGGCAGGTCACCGTCGATCGAGGCTTCGGCGTCTTCGGTCTGGCGGTGGCATTCGCAGCGCGCAACCTCAAGGAACATCAGCTGCTTGTCCGGGAAATAGGCGTAGATCGTGGCCTTCGATACCCCTGCCTCACGCGCTATGTCGTCAACCGAGGCGCGCTCAAATCCGTCGCGCAAAAACACCTTGCGCGCGCCGTCCAGCACCTGGTCAAACTTCCGGCCGCGCCGGACCCCCTGATCGGCGATGATGGTCATTGGATCCCCATCCGGGGACCATAGAACATCGGGGCCAAGCGCGGCAAGCGATGTGGCAGACGTCATTCCTGCAGGGTGCAAACCGTGCTGGTGCTGTCAGCCGCACAGCCTTTCGTCGACGGCGCGGTTACCGGATCGGGAAAGCTGATGACAGGCAGCAGGACCGACAGGCTTTGGGCAGCGGCAGGCAGTGCAAGCGCCAAGGTGAAAGCGGCGGCAAGGGCGGTACGGGTCATCTTGATCTCCATTCTGAACTACTCGGTTCATTTTCATAATCTGAACCCACCAGTTCAGATTCGCAAGCAAAAAATGAACTCTTCGGTTCAGTTTATCGCCTTGCCCCAGCGCCGATCTCGGCTAGATTAGAATCATTCCAGAAATTGGGTCGATCATGCTGCCATCCTTCGCTTCACGCCGTCGCTTTGCTGACCTGTCAGAACAAGAAATTCTGGCACTGGCCATCTCCTCTGAGGAAGACGATGCGCAGATCTACCGCAGCTATGGCGAACGGCTGCGCGGAGACTTTCCGGCCTCGGCCGCAGTGTTCGATGACATGGCGAAAGAGGAAGACCAGCACCGCCAGCGCCTGATCGACCTGCACCGCGCCCGCTTTGGCGACGTGATCCCCCTGATCCGGCGGGAGCATGTGGCCGGTTTCTACGCCCGCCGCCCGGTCTGGCTGGCGAAGACCCTGTCGCTTGATACCATCCGGGGCGAAGCCCAGGCGATGGAGCATGCCGCGCAGGATTTCTACACCCGCGCCGCAGCCCAAACCCAGGACGCCGCCACCCGCCGTCTTCTGGGTGACCTTGCCGCGGCCGAGGCTGGCCATGAACGCCATGCCAACCGTCTGACCGAGAAGCATCTTGTCGAAGACGCCCGCGCTGATGAGGATGCCACCGCCAAGCGCCAGTTCATCCTCACTTGGGTCCAGCCGGGGTTGGCAGGGCTGATGGATGGCTCGGTCTCCACCCTCGCGCCGATCTTTGCCACGGCCTTTGCCACACAAGACACCTGGACCACCTTCCTGGTCGGCACGGCCGCCAGCGTGGGCGCAGGCATCTCGATGGGCTTCACCGAAGCCGCGCATGACGATGGCGTTCTGTCCGGGCGCGGCAGCCCGTGGAAGCGCGGGCTTGCCTCAGGTGTGATGACCACGCTGGGCGGGATGGGCCATGCGCTGCCCTATCTGATCCCCGATTTCTGGACCGCCACCACGATTGCCATGGTCGTCGTCTTTGTCGAGCTTTGGGCCATCGCCTGGATCCAGAACCGCTACATGGAAACGCCGTTCCTGCGGGCCGCCTTGCAGGTCGTCGTTGGCGGTGCTCTGGTCTTTGCCGCAGGGGCATTGATAGGAGGCGGGTGATGTATCGCAAGGGTGAGGTCCGGTATGAGGCCCTGCCGCTGCCCGACCGTGTGCAGATGGATGAGGCCGCCGCACTGGCCGGAGCTGAGGGGTTCCTCGCCTATATGCGCAAGCGCCATTCCGTACGGGACTATGCGCCGTGCCCGGTGCCAGAGGCGGTGATCGCCGCCTGTATCGCGGCCGCTGGCACTGCGCCGTCTGGTGCGAACCACCAACCCTGGCATTTCGTGGCGATCGCCGACCCGGCCATGAAGGCCCGCATTCGTGAAGGTGCCGAAGAGGAAGAGCGCGCCTTCTATTCCGGCGCGGCGGGGGATGAATGGCTGGCCGCGCTGGAGCCGATCGGGACCGGCGTCTCAAAACCCCATCTGACCGATGCGCCCTGGCTGATCGTGGTCTTCGCGCAGCGCTACGGGCTTACCGAAGACGGCACCCGCTACAAGAACTATTACGTTCCCGAAAGCGTGGGCATTGCGACTGGACTGCTGATTGCCGCCATTCATCATGCCGGGCTGGTCTGCCTTGAACATACGCCGAACCCGATGAAATTCCTTGGCCCGTTGTGCGGCAGGCCGGACCACGAAAAGCCGGTGATGATCCTGCCGGTCGGCTATCCGGCCGAAACGGCCACGGTGCCCGCGGTTGCCAAGCGGAAAAAGCCGCTGGACGCGATCATGACGGCTTTTCCGGGCTGATCCTGCTTTAGCGCAACGCTGCCAGACGGCGTGGGACCACGATCGCCTGCTCTCCGGCATCTTCTTCCTCGGCCTCGTAGCCATCCGCATCCGCGGCAGCCGGCGGTACGAGTTCGGGGTGCCAGAACGGCTCCGCGACGACGGTCGTCAAGCGTTTGGGTCTTGTGACGGTCATTGCGGGGCGTGGGGGGCGGAGGTCTTTGGGGCGGGTGGAGGCGTCGTTCACCTTGATGATGGTAAAGCTGATGTTGTCCTGGTCGGGGTCGTCCAGGCGGGTCAGCTCTTCCAGCAGGCGCTCGGCGATCTCGGTCGAGCGTTTCTTGCT
>JAIYAE010000023.1 GCA_027489175.1 Rhodobacter sp. | reverse complement strand
GAAGGCAACTAGAACCAAAATCACATATCCTGACAAGGCAAGGAGCCGCCCATGCTGTCCACCGGATCGCCCGCCCCCGATTTCACCCTGCCGCGCGATGGCGGGGCCACCGTCACCCTCTCTGCGCTGCGCCCGGGAAAGGTGGTCCTTTACTTCTACCCCAAGGACGACACGCCCGGCTGCACGCTGGAAGCGCAGGATTTCAACGCCCGTCTTGCCGATTTCACCGCCGCCGGGGCGACCGTCATCGGCATCTCGAAAGACAGCGTCAAAAGCCATGACAAGTTCTGCAAGAAGCACGGGCTGTCGATCGTCCTCGCCTCGGACGAAGGGGGGACGACATGCGAAGACTACGGCGCCTGGGTGGAAAAAAGCATGTATGGCAAGACCTACATGGGCATTCAGCGGATGACCGTGCTGATCGACGGCGCGGGCAACGTGGCCCAGATCTGGCCCAAGGTCAGCGTCAAGGGCCACGCAGATGAGGTTCTGGCCGCCGTGAAGGCGCTGTGACGGTGCAAGGCCCTCAATCGCTGGCCGACATGGCGGTTGAGGTGCTGACCACCGCCGATGGCCGCGCCAAGGCCGCCCTTGGCCGCGCCCATGCCGCCACCTGGTTCGCCGCCCGCGCGGCGGGCCAGCCGCTGACCATCGGTCACGCCACCCCGCCCGACCAACCCGCCCGCCCGGCGCAGCCCGAACTTCTGAACCCGCGCGATGTGCCGCGCCGCCGCCCGGGCAGCCCGCTTGGGCGCATCGCGCTTCTGCACGCCGTCGCGCATATCGAGTTGAATGCGGTTGACCTTCATTGGGACATCATCGCCCGTTTCACGCATCAGCCGATGCCGCTCGGGTTCTACGATGACTGGGTCAAGGCCGCCGATGAAGAGGCCAAGCATTTCAACCTGATGGCCGATTGTCTTGAAGCGCTTGGCAGCCACTATGGCGCGATGCCCGCCCATGCCGGGATGTGGCGCGCCGCTGAAGATACCGCAGGCGATCTGCATGGCCGCCTGGCCGTGGTGCCCATGGTGCTTGAAGCGCGGGGGCTGGATGTCACCCCCGGCATGATCGACATCTTCCGCGCCGCCGGTGACACCCAGGCCCTTGCCGCGCTTGAGGTGATCTATGCTGAGGAAGTTGCCCATGTCGCCTACGGCTCGAAATGGTTCAACTGGCTTTGTGGCCGCGACGGGACTGATCCGAAAGACGTGTTCCACGCCCTTGTGCGCCGCTACTTCCACGGCACCCTGAAGCCACCCTTCAATGAGGCCAAACGTGCCGATGCGGGCCTGCCGCCTGACTTCTACTGGCCCCTGACCGAAACCGGAACCTGACGCCCTAACCTGTGCCAGTTACGGCCTGGCTTGCACAGGATCGGCGGTTTTCTGCCGAAATCCTGGCACGGCGGGCGGAAAAACCCGGTCTTTGGTCAAAAACGTTGCGGGGTTGAAACGGGCTGGCTAATCAGTTGCAACCGCTGTCACCGCAGCCTTGTCCGGGGGGCAGGCTGGCACTGGCAGCCCAAAGACTGCCCGACGCAAGACCGCCCGAAGCAACATACGGATGACCGCAACGTGCTGAACCGCCTCGCCTATCGGTTTCATCAAAGCCTGGAACGGCATTTTCCCGAACAACGGCTGTTCCTGAAATCCGATACCGAAACGCGGTTCATCCGCCTGCGGCCGATGACCCAGATCATCGCCTTGGCTGGTTTCACGCTTGCCCTGTCCTGGACCATCGTCGCCACCGCGCTGATCATGATGGACAGCATCGGTGCCGGGTCCGCGCGCGAACAGTCGGTCCGCCAGCAGGCGCTTTATGAAGAACGTCTGAACACCCTTTCCACCGACCGTGACCTGCGCGCCGATGAAGCCGCCCGCGCCCAGGACCGCTTCAACGTGGCTCTGGCGCAAGTCTCGGAAATGCAGGAACGGCTCCTGGCCTCCGAAGACCGCCGCCGTGAGCTTGAGACCGGGATCGAGGCGATTCAGGAAACCCTGCGCCGCACCATCAAGGAACGCGATGAAGCGCGGGGCGAAGCCGACCGCGCCACCCTGGCCCTGAACGAACAATCGGGCGGCGCCACCGAGATGGGCCGCGCCCGTGACGCGATCGCCACCCTGGAAATCCTGACCAGCGCCCTTGGCCTGACAGCCGAAGAGCGTGACCTGATGCTGGCCGAGGCCGAAGAAGCCCGCGCCGAAACCCGCGAAATCGCCGATGCCAAGCGCATGGTCGAACAGCGCAACGACCTGATCTTCGCCAAGCTGGAAGAGGCGGTCACCATTTCGATGGAACCGCTCGACAACATGTTCCGCGAGGCGGGCATGTCGCCGGAAGACCTGCTGGATGCCGTCCGTGATGGTTATTCCGGTCAGGGCGGGCCACTGACGCCAATCACCATGTCCACCTCGGGCGGCGTCTTGACCCCGGAAGAGCAGCGCGCCAATGCCATCCTTGGCGGGCTGGACCGGATGAACATGTACCGGATCGCCGCGTTCAAGCTGCCCTTCGCAATGCCGGTCAAGGACAGCTTCCGCTGGACCAGCGGCTTTGGCTACCGCCGTGACCCCAAAGGCGCGGGTACCCGGATGCACGAAGGCACCGACCTTGCCGGCGCCTACGGCACGCCGATCTTTGCCACCGCTGACGGGGTCATCACCCATGCCGGCTGGGACAACGGCTATGGCCGTCTGGTCAAGATCCGCCACGACTTCGGCATCGAGACACGCTACGCACATCTCAGCGACATCAAGGTCGAGGTGGGTCAAAGGGTCTCGCGCGGGGACCGGATCGGTGATATGGGCAATTCAGGCCGGTCCACCGGCACGCATCTTCACTACGAGGTCCGTCTGGAAGGGACCGCCGTGAACCCGATGACCTTTATAAAGGCAGCGAAAAATGTTTTCTAAAAGCCGCATCAACGAGCCGGGCCCGAAGGCCGAGGCCGAGAAGCCCAAAGCCCCGGAGGCCCCGATGACCAAACCCAGCATGGATTTCACCCCTTCGGCGCCCAAGGGCAAGGCAGCGGTTTCCGTGCTTTCCTCGGATCTGACCGTGGTCGGCAACCTGCGCACCACCGGTGACATCCAGGTGGAAGGCACCGTTGAAGGCGACATCCGCGCCCATCTTCTGACCGTCGGCGAAAGCGCCACCATCCGTGGTGAGATCGTGGCCGACGATATCGTCGTGAACGGCCGCGTCATCGGCCGGGTGCGCGGCCTGAAGGTCCGCCTCACCTCGACCGCGCGGGTTGAGGGCGACATCATCCACAAGACCATCGCCATCGAATCCGGCGCGCATTTCGAAGGCTCGGTTCAGCGGCAGGAAGACCCGCTGTCGACCGGCCGCCCGGCAAGCGCGCCCGCCGCGATGCGGCTGGATGCGCCCGCCACCGGCGACGCTGGCTGACCACCGGTCAGAACGGTTTTCGCGGGCATCGGGGGCAACCCCGGTGCCCGTTTCCAATCGCCTCAGGTGATCGCGCGGCGGTAAAGGTGCCAGGTCGCGTGCCCGAAGAGGGGCAGCACCAGGAACAGGCCCAGGAACCCCGGCAGCATCCCCAGAAAGAGCGCGGCCCCGATCAACCCGCCCCATCCCAGCATCACCACCGGATTTTCCCGCACCAAGGCAAAGCTGGTCAGCATGGCGGTGACGAAATCCACCTCGCGGTCCAGCAGCATCGGCAGGCTGACCACCGTCAGGCTGAAAAGCAGCGTCGCAAAGACCGCCCCGACCACGGTGCCGACCACCAGCATCGACATCCCCTCAACCGTGGCGAACACCGCCAGCGAGGATGAGACATTGGTCATCGGCGCGTTGCCCAGAAACAGCGCAAAGATCATGTGGGCCAGGAAGTTCCAGAACAGGAAGAACACCACGATCACCGCCGCCATCGACGGGATCTGCCGGTCCTTCTGCTGCCAGATCACCCCGAAGACGCCGCGCATGTCCAGGGCCTGACCCGCCTCCAACCGGCGGGAAATTTCGTAGAACCCACAGGCGATGAACGGCCCCAGGATCGGGAACCCCGCACTGGCGGGCAGCGTCCACCAGATCTGCCCTTGGGTCGTGGTCGCCCACCAGATCAGCCAGCCCCCCAGCACATAGACCGCCGCGAAGATCAGCCCCAGCACCGGCGCGCGGCGAAAGTCCTGCCAGCCAAGGGCGAGGCTTTCGCGCAGGTCGCTCAGGTCAACCTCGTTGACCTCCGGCGCGGCGGGCGCGATGACGGCAGACTGGCTTTCCGATGGCGCGGACATGGGGCTCCTCCTCCCGATGACGCCGCCAAGGCTAGCGGACAACGGGCGCCCCAGGCAAGTGGTCAGGGCTTGTAGAGGTAAAGCTCGGTCCCTGCGTCGGACTGCAGGACATGGACCAGCGTGCCGTCCTCGGCCCAGACCAGGGTTGAGTCATTGACAGGATCGCTGGGCACCGCCGACGACCAGGTCAGCTTGCCCGTGGCCGTGTCATAGACTTGTAGGGTCGTGCCCGCATCCTCGCGCCTCAGGACGGCAAGGCGCCCATCATCTGGCGTCAGGATCATTTCCGCGAAGGTCAGCACATAGTCGATGGATGCGTTGCCATCCAGCACCCGGTCACCGCTTTCGGGCTTCGGCGGCAAGGCATAAGGGACACGCGTCTGCCAATTCTGCAAGAGGGCAAGTTGCGCCTGAAAACCATCTGCCGGATAGTTCGTGGCCGCGGCAAGGCCCGCGCTGAACCAATAGCTTTCCAGGCCCACCGGATCGAAGGCCGGATCCAGAACCTCGGCCAGACTGCGCCCATCCACCGGCGCAGGGTCGGTAATGGTCACCTCGCCCGTCGCGTAGTCGGCGGCCACCGACAGCCCCGCATAGTCCAGCCGCAGACCGGTTTCCTCAAAGCGCAGCGCATTCATCCCGACAAAACGGGCGAACAGGCTGACCGGCGACCATTCAAGGTCTGCCGGGCTTGGCCAAGGGTCCAGAAAGGGCCGCTTCACCACGCCCATCGGCTTTCCCGATGCCCCGAAAAAGTGCAAGGTCAGGCCCTGCGTCTGCTGCACGAAGAGGGCAAAGACAACGCCCGTGGGCGAGATTTCCGCAAAGACCGGATCACCATCCAGCAACTGTGCCCGGGTCATGGAAAGCTCTGGCCCGTCCAGTTCCACTTCGACGGCACCGGCAACCGTTCTATCGGTCATCGACGGGTCAATCAGCCAAAGGGTTGCGTCCTCCTCCAGCCCGGCAAGACCCAAAAGCGCGATCCGGTTGCCCGGCAGGGCGACGGGCCGGGCATCAAGGCGGTGAAACCCTTCGATCAGATAGGCGCGCTGGCAGCCCTCCCGCGCCCCACAGTCAAGGGGCGTCAGGGTCTGGGCTAGACCGATCAGGGGACTGCCAATCCCAAGGACGATGGCAAGGATCGCGGCGCGCATGCAGGCTTCCTGAGCAGGACGTTTGCCGCATCAGACCTTGCCCGTGCTGTCTGGGCAAGGTGCGGAAAGCCGGACGCTCAGTCCACATCCGCGAAATCGCTGCGCTTCTTGCCGCTGGCCTTCAAGGCAAGCGTGGCCGACATGAACCCGTCCAGATCGCCGTCCAGCACCCCTGCGGTGTCCGAGGTTTCAAACCCCGTCCGCAGATCCTTGACCATCTGATAGGGCTGCAGGACGTAAGACCGGATCTGATTGCCCCAACCCGCGTCACCCTTGTTTTCATGCGCTTCAAGGATGGCTGCGTTCCGCTTGTCCAACTCCATCTGGTAAAGGCGGCTTTTCAGCGCCTTCATCGCGATGTCGCGGTTCTGGTGCTGCGACTTCAAGCTGGAGGTCACGACGATGTTGGTCGGAAAGTGCGTGATCCGCACGGCCGAGTCGGTTTTGTTGACGTGCTGCCCACCGGCGCCGGAAGACCGGTAAGTGTCGATGCGGATGTCCTTGTCCAGAACCTCGATCTCGATGTTGTCATCGACAACCGGATAGACCCAGACCGAACTGAACGACGTATGCCGCCGCGCCGCGCTGTCGTATGGGCTGATCCGCACCAGACGGTGCACCCCCGCCTCGGACTTCAGCCAGCCATAAGCGTTCTTGCCGCTGATCTTGTAACTGGCCGATTTGATGCCCGCACCTTCACCTTCGGTTTCTGACTGCAATTCCACCGTGAAGCCGCGCTTTTCGGCCCAGCGGACATACATCCGCGCGAGCATCGACGCCCAGTCGCAGCTTTCGGTGCCGCCCGCGCCTGCGTTGATTTCAAGGAAGGTGTCGTTGGCATCCGCCTCACCATCCAAAAGCGCCTCAAGCTCTTTCGCCGCCGCCAGCTTCGCAAGGTCCGTCAGCGCCGCCTCGGCCTCGGTCACGATCTCGGCGTCGCCCTCGGCTTCGCCCATCTCGATCAGCTCGACATTGTCGCGCAAGCCGCTGTCGATCAGCTTGTAGGTGCCAAGCGCATCGATCAGCCCCTGCCGGTCCCGCATCAGCTTTTGCGCCTTGGCCGGGTCATTCCACAGGTCCGGCGCTTCGATCATCGCGTCAAACTCTTCCAGACGGTGCGGCGCGGTCTCAAGGTCCATCCGCTGCGCCAGAAGCTTCAGCGTCTTTTCGATGGCTTCGATATTGCCTTGGGTTTCGGCGCGCATGTCGGGTCAGGTCCTAGGGTCGATGTTCGGGGCGTGATAACGGGAAGGCCGCGCCCCGGCAAGGGCGCGGCCTTGCAAAGGCTGCGGTGTCAGTAAAGGCCGCCAGAGGAAACGGTGCCGAAATCGGCCTTCTTCGGCACGACGACCGTCTCCCCTTCCGAGTTGGTGATCGTCGCGTCAGTGTTCCCCTCGCCCTCGCCATAAGCGAACAGGGGCAGGTTCTCTCCCATGGCAAAGCCGCCGTCCACCATGGCCCCTAGGCCAAAGATCGGCATCTCGCCATCGCGGAAGTATTCGGCCACCACGTTGTCGCCGCTGGCATCATCCGGCAGTTGCTGGCCGCTGAAACGGTCGATCTTGATGAAATAGCCACCCGGCGGCACCGCGAACTTGGTACCGCCGAACTTTTCGATCGCGACTTCCATGAAATCCTCGAACACCGGGCCGCAGAACCCGCCACCCGAGGCCCCGGCCATCGTGCGCGGCTGGTCATAGCCGATGTAGCAGCCCGCCGCGATATTGCTGGTATATCCGATGAACCAGACGTCCTTGCTGTCGTTCGTGGTGCCGGTCTTGCCCGCCACCGGCACAGGCAGGTTGATCCCCGCCGCCGTGCCGCGCTGGACGACACCTTCCATCATGCTGGTCAGCTGATAGGCGGTGATCGCGTTCATCACCCGCTCACGGTTTGAGGTGATGGTCACCCCCTGCCCGGCCGGCAAGTCAGCCGCGGCACAATCTTCACACACCCGCTGGTCATGGCGATAGACCGTGCGGCCATAGCGGTCCTGCACCCGGTCGACCAGCGTGGGTTCCACCCGCTCACCCCCGTTGGCGAACATTGCATAAGCGGCGACCATCTTGAACAGCGTGGTTTCCTGCGCCCCAAGCGAGTTTGCCAGGAACGGCCCCATCCGGTCATAGACGCCAAAGCGTTCGGCATAGCCCGCCACCGTCTGCATCCCGATTTCCTGCGCGATCCGCACGGTCATCAGGTTCCGGCTCTGCTCGATCCCGGTGCGCAGCGGCGTCGGCCCATAGAACCGGTTCGACGCGTTCTTGGGCGTCCACAGACCCTGCGGCGTGTCAATCTCGATCGGGGCATCAACAACGATGGTCGCGGGGGTAAAGCCGCTGTCCAGGGCTGCGGCATAGACGAAGGGCTTGAAGCTTGACCCCGGCTGCCGCGTGGCCTGCGTCGTGCGGTTGAAGACCGAATCCTGATAGCTGAACCCGCCCTGCATCGCCAGCACACGGCCGGTGTTGACATCCATCGCCATGAACGCGCCCTGCACTTCCGGCACCTGCCGCAAGGACCAGCGCTTGAAGGTGCCGTCTTCATTGGTGACCGCGCGGACCAGCACCACATCACCCACGGCGACCAGGTCACCGGCCACCTGCGCGCGGCGGCCAAGTTCGCCATCGGCCAGTTGCTTGCGGGCCCAAGTCACGTCTTCGGCAGGGATGAAATGGCCATCCTCATCGTCCATCACGCCCTCAATGCCGATGCGGGCGTCGCTTTCGCCCACCTCAAGCACCACGGCGGGGAACCAGGTCGCCACATCGCGCGGTACTTCCAGGGCCGCCAGCGCTTCACGCCAGGCCGCTTCCGACGCCAGCGCTTCGGGTGGCAGAACCTGCCCCGTGCCGCGCCAGATGCCCTGATCGCGGTCGTATTTCTCCAGCCCCTTGCGCAGGGCGGCGGCAGCGGCCTCTTGCAGGTCGGCGTCCACCGTCGCGCGGATCGTCAGACCGCCCGAGAAGAACTCATCCTCGCCGAACGTACCCGACAGCTGGCGGCGGATCTCATCGGTGAAATAGTCGCGGGGGGGCAGCGATTCCCGGAACGCCTCATAATCGCCGCCCTGCACCGTCAGAAGCGGGTCCGCCACCGCCACATCATACTGGGCCTGGTCGATATAGCCGTTGTCCAGCATCTCGCCCAAAACGTAGTTCCGCCGCGAGATCGCATCTTCCTTCTGCCGCACCGGATGCAGATTGCCCGGCCGCTGCGCGAGGGCGGCAAGATAGGCAACCTCGGCCACGGTCAGCTCTTGCAGGGCCTTGTTGAAATAGGTCTGCGCCGCCGCGGCCACCCCGTAGGAGTTCTGGCCGAGGAATATCTCGTTCAGGTACAGTTCAAGGATCTTTTCCTTCGACATCGCGGTTTCCACCCGCGTTGCCAGAATGATTTCCTTGATCTTCCGTTCCGCCGTCCGGTCAGAGGACAGCAGGAAGTTCTTCATCACCTGCTGCGTGATGGTAGACGCGCCGCGCACCCGTTCACCCCGGGTCTGCACCGCCTCAACCAGCGCCGCCACCATGCTGCGGGTGTCATAGCCGTGGTGATTGTAGAAATTCTTGTCCTCGGCGCTGATGAAGGCCTGCTTCACCAGATCAGGAATGTCTTCCGACGCCACAAACAACCGCCGCTCTTCGGCGAATTCGTCGATGATCTGGCCTTCGCCGGAATAGATCCGGCTGATCGTGGCGGGGGTATATTGGGCCAGATTCTCGTGGCTGGGCAGGTCACGCGAATACATGTAGAAAATGCCGCCCACCGTCAGCGCGGCGAAGATCAGCCCCAGCGTCACCGCCGAGAATATGCCGCCCAAAGCCGACCCGATAAAGCGTAGCACCCGACAGTCTCCGTGTTCCCAATCCCTTGCACTATACCAGACGCGCGGCCCCGTCAAAACCTTGGCCGATCACGATATGTCATTGCAGCGGGGTTTCGCGGGCGCTCAGTCCGCGCCGAGGTCGCGCAGACCGGATTCGGCCACGTCCCAGCTGACCAGGGCAGCCCGGATCGCCTCGGCCATCTTGGCGCGCCAGACCGGATCAACCAGCCGCGTATAGTCCCGTTCCGACGACAGGAACCCCAGTTCCAGCAGCACCGACGGGATGTCCGGCGATTTCAGGACCGAGAAGCTGCCGCTTTGCCGGGGGCGACGGTGCATGCGAATCTCGGCCGCCTTGATCGCGCCGACAATGGCCTCGGCCAGCCGGTCTGTGCGGGGCTGGGTTTCAGTGCGGGCCATGTCCATCAGGACTTCGGCCACCACATCATCCTGCTCGGTCAGATCGACGCCCGCCAAAAGGTCATCGCGGTCATGGCGCTCGGCCAGCGCGGCGCTGGCGGCATCAGTCGCGTCCTCGTCCAGTGTATAGACGGTGGCGCCCTGCGCCTCACCCTCGGCCAGGGCGTCGGCGTGCAAGGACAGGAAGATATCCGCCCCCGCCTCCCGCGCGATGGAGGTGCGGGTTTCCAGGGGCACGAACACATCGTCATCCCGCGTCATCACCACGGCAAAGCGGCCATCGCGCAGCAAGACCTCTTTCAACTCACGCGCGAAGGTCAGCATCAGCGCGGCCTCGGTCTGGCCGTCCCGTTCCGCACCGGGGTCGATCCCGCCGTGGCCGGGGTCCAAGACCACCATGACCGGCCCCGCGCCTTCGGGCAGCGGCGCCATGATCTGGGCCGCGTCCGGGGTGGCCCATTCGGCAAGGTCGGGGCGTGCAGCCTCGGCCGCGAAGCTTTCGGCATCGGTCGGGGCCAGCGTCACCCGGATCACCGCGCCGTCAGGCCCGGTCACCATTTCTGAGGTCACCACCCGCTGAGGTCCGGCCAGTTCCACCACCAGCCGCGACCAGCCGGGCCGGAAACTGCCCGCCCGCATCGCGACCACTGGGTCACGCAAGGGAAGGTTGGCAAAGCCGGTCCAGTCCACCTCACGCGTGTCCAGCACCAGCCGGGGCGGCCCGTCCAGAAACCGCAGCCGCCAGGGCACCGGCTGGCTGATCACAAAGCGCAACTCCAGCCCCGCCGTCACGCGGGTCAGGGTTGAGGCGTCACCGTCCAGCTTTGCCAGCGCCGACAGCGTCTGCCCCGCCGCAGGCACCGCCAGCAACAGGCACAACAGCACGGGCCGCAGCCAAAGGGTCCACCGACGCATATCCATCGCGCGCCTTATCCCTGCTTGGCGGGAAAAAGGCAAACCCCGCCGCACGCTTGCCGCCTCCTTGCGGGCAAAGTTCATCACGAAACGGCGACGGTGGGTCCTCCCGCCTTGATCTTCCTCTGCCCCGCCCCGTAACATGCCCCCGCCGGCGTGACCGGCCCCCTTCGTTGGAGCCGCCCATGCGCCGTCTTGCCGCCCTTGGCATCCTGACCAGCCTTGTCGTCAGCCTTGCCGCCCCAACCCTGGCCGACGGCCCGACCGACATGACCCAGGAAGAACGCGATGCCCTCCGCGCCGAGGTCCGCGCCTATCTGCTGGAAAACCCGGAAGTCCTGATCGAGGCGATGGACATCCTGCAAGCGCGCGAAGAAACCGCCAGCGCCGAACGCGATGCCATGCTCTTGCAGACCAAGGCGGCCGAGATCTTCTCCAGCCCGACCGATTGGGTCGGCGGCAACCTTGAGGGCGACATCACCCTGGTCGAGTTCATGGACTATCGCTGCAGCTATTGCCGCAAGGCGCATGATGAGGTGCAGACGCTTGTCAAAGCCGATGGCAACATCCGCTATGTCATCAAGGAATTCCCGATCCTTGGCGAAGGCTCGTTGGTGTCGTCGCAATTCGCGATTGCGGTCCGGCTTCTGCATGGCGATGTCGCTTACAAGGCCGCGCATGACGCCCTGATCGACCTGCGCGGAGAGCCGACGCCGGAAACCCTGACCCGCCTTGCCGCCGATCTTGGCCATGACCCGGCCCCGATCCTGGCCAAGATGCCCTCGGATGAGGTGATGTCGATCATCTCCACCAACCACGCGCTGGCCGACCAGCTGCAGATTTCCGGCACGCCGACGTTCGTTCTGAAGGACATGATGCTGCGCGGCTATGTGCCCTTGGAAGGCATGCAGCAGATCGTGGCCGACGTCCGTCAGGAGGGTTGAGGCGCCCTAGCGCGGGTCAGGCTTGCCGTCATGCGGCCCCAGGTCCCGCGCGGGGGCATCCTCCCACCAGTCATCACGCAACGGGCGGCGGTCGGGGTTCAGCGGATAGAGGATCCGGTTTTCCGCCCGCGGCATATCCCCGGCCACGATCAGCCGCACCTCGGCGTCTGAGTTGTTGAGGAAGGAATGCGCCACCCCGCTGCCTGCCTTGAACCCCACCGCATCGCCGGGCCGCAAGCGGTGCAGATGCCCGTCAATCCAGACATCCGGGGTGCCGTCGATCACATAGACAAACTCATCCTCGGCGCTTTCAGCATGGGGAAAGGACGTCCGCCGCCCCGGCTCCAGCCGCACATGGTGGATGCCCAGCGATTTGAACCCGAAATGCCGCCCGTAATCGGCATCACGGCACATCTTCTCGTCCGAGTTCTTGTAGGACCATTCCCCGGCCTCAAGGTCTTCCCAGCGCTGGATTTCGGGCGCCCGGGTCATTCTGCGGCCAGCTTTTCAGCGGCCTCGATCTCTGCCGCCTTGGCCTCAACCAGTTCGACGATGTGATCAACCATCCGGTCGTTCGACAGCGTGTGATCCTGCTTGCCGGCCAGGTAGACCATCCCCTTGCCCGCGCCGCCGCCGGTAAAGCCGATGTCGGTCATCAAGGCCTCGCCTGGGCCGTTCACCACGCAGCCGATGATCGACAGGCTCAGGCTGGTGGTGATATGCGCCAGCCGGTTTTCCAGGGCGCTGACGGTCTTGATCACGTCAAACCCCTGCCGCGCGCAGGAGGGGCAACTGATGATCGTCACCCCCCGGTGCCGCAGGCCGAGGGATTTCAGGATTTCGAACCCAACCTTCACCTCTTCCACCGGGTCCGCCGACAGCGACACCCGGATCGTGTCCCCAATCCCGAACCACAACAGGCTTCCCAGCCCGATAGCGGATTTGACCGTGCCGGACATCAGGCCCCCGGCCTCGGTGATCCCCAGATGGATCGGCGCGTCGGTCACGCCTGCCAACTGCTGATAGGCAGCGGCGGCCATGAAGACGTCAGAGGCTTTCACCGAAATCTTGAATTCGTGAAAATCGTTGTCCTGCAACAGCTTGATGTGGTCCAGACCCGATTCCACCATCGCATCGGGGCAAGGCTCGCCATACTTGTCCAGCAAGTGCTTTTCCAAAGACCCCGCATTCACCCCGATACGGATGCTGCAGCCATGGTCCTTGGCCGCACGCACCACTTCGGCCACGCGCTTGGCATCGCCGATGTTGCCGGGGTTGATCCGCAGACAGGCAGCCCCCGCCTCGGCTGCCTCGATCGCGCGCTTGTAATGAAAATGGATGTCCGCCACGATCGGGACCGGGCTTTCCGCCACGATCTCGCGCAGGGCCGCTGTGCTCTCCTGATCGGGGGTGGACACGCGGACGATATCCGCCCCCGCCACAGCGCAGCGCTGGATTTGTTCAATCGTTGCGGCCACATCCGTCGTCAGCGTGTTGGTCATCGTCTGCACCGAAATCGGCGCATCGCCCCCGACCAGCACCTTGCCCACCCTGATCTGCCGCGACACGCGCCGGTCGATATTGCGCCAGGGGCGGATGGGATTGTGGGTCATTTGGTCAGGCTCCGCTGCAACTGCGGCGCCAGCATATGCCGCCCGCAGGCGCGCGGCAACAGGGGGTGGGGTGTTACTCTGACGCGCCTTCGACCGGTGCGGCCGGATCGGCCAAGGCAAAGCGCGCAAGGTCTTCATCCGCGCTCAGGTCAGCAGCGGCAATCGCCGCGGTCAGCGATTCGGGCGACAGCGCAATGTCACGCACCACATTCGCGCCAGGTGCCACCGGGCCAAGCGTCGCGCCATCCACGAGGAAGTAGATCGAGCCGGAGTTGCCGGTACGGAAGATCGGCGGTTCTTCCAGCGCAGGCACCGCATAGCGTTCGCCCGCATCCAGGATCTTTTCAAAAAGCACCGTGCCATCGGCCGCGTCAACGCGCACCCAGGACGGGCGCACCGCCAGAACCTCAACCCCTTGCTGGGCCTGGGCCACGACCTGCACGTCGGCACCCAAAGCCTCATCCATCGCGGCGTCGACGGCAGAGGCTTCGCCAGCATCTGCCAGCACGCCGGTCTGGCGCGGATCAATCGCCGCAATCGGCCCATCGCGTGAGGTCAGCACCGGCACATCCAGCGCTTGCGGCCGATAAAGCCGGTCCATCATGTCATTGCCGGCAGCGGCCTCGGCCATCGTGGTCTCGGTCGCAGGCGTAGCCTCGGGCGCGGCCTCAGCTGCGCGCGTGGTCACCAGCGAAGGCGACGTGGCACCGGCATTGGCCAGGGGGTCGATCTGCGCCACGACGGTCGGCGCTTCCTCAACCGGGGCCAGTTGTACGCGCTGCACTTCCTGCAGGACCGACCAGCCGCCATAGCCGATGGCGCCGATCAGCACGACCAGCACCGCGATGGACCCGATGGCCCCGGGTTCGACCTGCGAAAACAGCGCCTCGCCGCGCGGCACGAAGCTGGCGTTCGGGTTGCCCAGGGGGTCGGAATACTCCGCCCGCGCCCGCGCCTTGATGATCTGTTGCGGGGCAGCAGCAGCCGACAGTCCATGCGACACGGCATAGCCCGCTTCGGCGCAAAAGCGTTCAAAGGCCCAGTCCGGGTCCATCGCCAGATAGCGGGCATAGGACCGGACGTAGCCAGCCACGAAACCGGGGGTTTCAAAGGCGGAAAGGTCAGCGTTCTCGATGGCGGCGATGTAGGTCGCCTTGATCTTGAGCTCGCGCTGAACGTCAAGCAGGGACTTGCCCAGCGTGGCCCGTTCGCCACGCATCAGATCGCCCAGCCGCAACTCGAAATCGTCAAAGCCCTTGGGCTTGTCCTCTTCGGTTGTCGAAGGTTTCGACCTCCAACCGATCATGCGCCCCTGTCCCCTTTGGTGCACTGCGTGTCCAGAATCGCCTTCCCAAACGACTCAGTCACGTTTTCGTATTGGCGAAACCGTAGCATAGGGCAAGGCCCTTTGCACATGCAGCGCGCCTCAAGCCACCGCTTCGGCGCGATTCAGCGCACAATGGCTCCACAATGCATCCATGGCATGCACCAGCGCGTCGATGTCCTTCGGCCCATGCACCGGCGAGGGGGTAAAGCGCAGCCGTTCCGTGCCGCGCGGCACGGTGGGAAAGTTGATCGGCTGGACGTAAATGCCGTGGCTCTCCAGCAGCATGTCCGACAGCATCTTGCAGTGCACCGGATTGCCCACATGCACCGGCACGATATGGCTGCCGTGGTCGATGATCGGCAGGCCCATCCCCTTCAGCCGCAGCTTCAGGATGCTGGCCTGCGTCTGGTGCTGGGCGCGCAAGGCACGGCCCCCGTCGCCCTTCAGGAACCGCACCGACGCCGCCGCTCCGGCGGCAATGGCCGGCGGCAGGCTGGTGGTGAAGATGAACCCCGGCGCATAGGATCGCACCGCATCGACCATCTTGGCCGATGCCGCGATATAGCCGCCGAACACGCCATAAGCCTTGGCCAGCGTGCCGTTGATGATGTCGATCCGGTGCATCTGCCCTTCCCGCTCCGCCACCCCTGCCCCGCGCGGCCCGTACATGCCCACGGCATGCACCTCATCGATATAGGTCAGCGCGCCGAACTCCTCGGCCAGGTCACAGATCGCGCCAATCGGGCCAAAGTCGCCATCCATCGAGTAGATCGACTCAAACGCGATCAGCTTCGGCGCCTGCGGGTCATCCGCCGCCAAGAGGGTCCGCAGATGCGCCACGTCGTTATGCCGGAAGATCCGCTTCTCCCCGCCCCCACGCCGCACACCTTCGATCATACTGGCGTGGTTCAAGGCGTCGGAATAGATGATCAGCCCCGGAAAGATCGCCCGCAGAGTGCTCAGCGTGGCATCATTGGCAATGTAGGCGCTGGTGAAGACCAGTGCCGCCGCCTTGCCATGAAGGTCAGCCAGCTCCGCCTCGAGCCGCTTGTGATAGACCGTGGTGCCGCTGATGTTGCGCGTCCCGCCCGAGCCTGCGCCCGTCGCCTCCAGCGCCTCATGCATCGCGGCCAGAACCTCCGGGTGCTGGCCCATCCCCAGGTAATCATTCCCGCACCAGACGGTGATGTCCTTCTTCGAGCCGTCCGGCTTCGTCCAGACCGCATGCGGGAACTGGCCCTGGCTCCGTTCGATGTCGATGAAGGTGCGATAGCGCCCTTCGTCATGCAGCCGCTGCAGGCTGGCATCAAGGGCGGCTTCAAAATCCATCATGCGTCCGGTCCATCACTTGTGGCATGCGCGAGAGGTCACGCCCGACATAGGCACTCTTGCGGGCCTTTTGCAGCCTTGCCTTGATCTCGGTCAACCCGCCTTCTGGCCAAGGGGGCGAATTGTCGCCATTCCCCGTGGTCACTTCCGCGCGACTGGGCCAAGCGACTGGGCGGCTCTGGACACTCCGGACCCGCCTGCTAGGGTTCGGCATCACGGCCCCACCCGACAGGAAACCCCGCCCCATGACCCTCGACGCCGTCCTCGCCCGCATTGATGCCGACCTGCCCCAGGCCCTTGACCGGCTGATGGACCTGCTGCGCATCCCGTCGATCTCTACCGATCCGGCCTACAAGCCCGACTGCGCCCGCGCCGCTGACTGGCTGGTCGCCGACCTGCAGTCGCTTGGCTTCGATGCCCGCGCGGCCGCCACGCCAGGCCATCCGATGGTTGTCGGCCACGGTGGGACCGGCAAGCGCCATATCCTTTTCTACGGCCACTACGACGTGCAACCCGTTGACCCGCTTGAACTTTGGGACCGTGACCCCTTTGACCCCGAACTGCAGGACACGCCCAAGGGCAAGGTGATCCGTGCCCGCGGCGCGTCCGATGACAAGGGCCAGCTGATGACGTTCCTGGAGGCTTGCCGCGCCTGGAAAGCCGTCCACGGCACCCTGCCCGGCAACCTGACGATCTTTCTGGAGGGCGAGGAGGAATCCGGCTCCCCCTCCCTGATCCCCTTCCTTAAGGAAAACCGCGCCGAGCTTGCTTGCGACCTCGCCCTCATCTGTGACACCGGGCTGTTTGAAGGGGCCGTGCCCGCCATCACCACCATGTTGCGCGGCCTCTGCAAGGCGGAATTCACCATTCGCGCCGCGTCGCGTGACCTTCATTCCGGCATGTATGGCGGCCTCGCCCGCAACCCCCTGCACGTTATGTCGCAGCTCCTGGCGGGTCTGCATGACGCCACAGGCCGCGTCACCGTGCCGGGCTTCTATGATGATGTGGCCGAACTGCCGGACGCGCTTCGCCAGCAATGGCAGTCGCTGGCCTTTGACCACGCCAGCTACCTTGGCGATGTCGGCCTGTCGCACCCGGCTGGCGAGCAGGACCGCACGCCCCTGGAAATGATCTGGTCCCGCCCCACGGCCGAGGTGAACGGCCTTTGGGGCGGCTATACCGGCGCGGGCTTCAAGACCGTGCTTCCGGCCGAGGCCCACGCCAAAGTCAGCTTCCGCCTCGTCTCTGCCCAGAACCCCGCGAACATCCTGCCCGCTTTCCGCGCCTGGGCCGAAGCCCAGATGCCGCCGGATTGCGAGATCGTCTGGCATGACGGGATCGACGGCGCACCCGCCTCGGTCATGGAAATCTCCGACCCCGCGTTTGAAGCAGCCCGCCAAGCCCTGACCGAAGAATGGGGCCGCGCCGCCGCCTTTGTCGGCGCAGGCGGGTCGATCCCGGTGGCTGGTTACTTCAAGTCGATCCTTGGGATGGATGCGATGCTGATCGGCTTTGGCAAGGATGATGACCAGATCCATTCCCCGAATGAGAAATATGATCTCTCGTCCTTCCACCACGGCATCCGGTCCTGGGCGCGCATCCTGGACCGCATCGCATGAGGGTTGAGGTTCGGGACGCAAGCCCCTCAGATCAGGCGGCTTTTCTGGATCTGTGGGCGGCTTACCTTGCCTTCTACGCGGTGGATCTTGCCCCAAACGTCACCGCCGCAACCTGGGCGCGGCTGATGGACCCCGCCTCACCCGTCAAGGCACGTCTGGCGGTGGTCGGCGGACAGGTGCAGGGCTTTGCCGTCCACATGCACCACCCCTCAACCTGGGTCCTGACCGAGGATGCCTATCTGGAAGACCTGTTCGTCGCCGATGCCGCGCGGGGCCAGGGCCTTGGCCGCGCGCTGATCGACGACCTGATCGCCCTGGCCCGCGCCAAGGGCTGGGCGCGGCTTTACTGGCATACGAACGAAGGCAACACCCGCGCCCGCGCGCTTTATGACCAATATGTCGCGTCAGACGGGCATATCCGCTACCGCCTGACGCTTTAAGGGTCAGGGCAGGTCTTCGCAGCGGGTCCAGATGTTGCGGGTGCCGTCCGGGTAATCCCAGACCAGTGCCGTGTCGCGCTCTCCGACCGAAAGCGTCAGCACTGCCGATTCCGTCCACTCCCCGCCGCCGCCGCTGCCCAGGAGCGTGACCTCTACCTTGTTCGGATCGCCCGGGAATTCGATCAGATCGGTCACCGTCAGCGCCCCGTCCATGTGGATGAAGCTTCCCGCCTCCACCCGGATCCGGCCTTCGGTCGAACAGGGCATGCCTTCCGCGGCATAAAGCCCGTCGAACCCGGGCGGCAAGCTGATGGCCTCGGCCAGGGACATCGGAGCAGAAAGAAGCAGAGACAGAACGGCAAGACGGATCATCGAACACTCCCAAAAGTCATGCGGTGCCAGTTAGCCAAAGGCAACGGGCCAGCGAAAGGCAGGAAAGCATGACCGTGGAGGGAAAGTGGCGCGGTGGACGGGGCTCGAACCCGCGACCCCCGGCGTGACAGGCCGGTACTCTAACCAACTGAGCTACCACCGCGCGCTTGAGGGGCTGATAAGGGCTGTCGCGGGGGGCGTCAAGCGGGAAACGCCGGGGTTGCTTGCGGGGCGGGCACAGGGCAGGCTGGCCCGGCCTGAATGAGGTGATGATGTCCGCCGCAGATGACGCCTATGCCGCCGCCCTCAAGGAAATCCGCCGGGTCAAGGCGGCCGGAGAAGACAGGCTCAGCTTTGACGCCGAACCCTATCGCGCCCTCACCCGCATTCCGGACGACATCGCCGGCCTGACAAACCTGCATCATCTTGACCTTGGCAACACCGCCGTCGCCGACCTCGCCCCCCTCGCCAGCCTCACCGCGCTGCAAACCCTTTTGCTCCACCAGACCGCCGTCGCCGACCTCACCCCCCTCGCCGACCTCACGGCGCTGCGAACCCTTTCGCTCAACTGGACCGCCTTCGCCGACCTCACCCCGCTCGCCAACCTCACGGCGCTGCAAAACCTTTCTCTCAAACAGACCGCCGTCGCCGACCTCGCCCCCCTCGCCAGCCTCACCGCGCTGCAATTCCTCTCGCTCAACCAGACCGCCGTCGCCGATCTCACACCCCTCGCCAGCCTTAGCGCGTTGCAATCCCTCTGGCTCAACCAGACCGCAGTTGCCGACCTCGCCCCCCTCGCCAGCCTCACCGCGCTGCAAATCCTCTCGCTCAGCCAGACCGCCGTCGCCGACCTCGCCCCCCTCGCCAACCTCACCGCGCTGCAATCCCTCTGGCTCAACCAGACCGCCGTCGCCGACCTCGCCCCCCTTGCCAACCTCACCGCGCTGCAATCCCTCTGGCTCAACCAGACCGCCGTCGCCGACCTCGCCCCCCTCGCCCGCCTCACCGCGCTGCAAAACCTCTGGCTCGACCAGACCGCCGTCGCCGACCTCGCCCCCCTCGCCAACCTCACGAGACTTTCCGAATTGGTTCTTGATGGCTCTCGGGCCAGCGATCTTCGCCCGCTTCGCAATCTTGCAAGGCTGGCCGAGAAACCATTGAATAGCCTCGCTCGACGGTCCGGCCTCTTCTTTCAGAATACCCCTGCCACGGCCAATGATACAGAGCTTGCGCGGCTTGCAGAGATTGAAGATACGGAAACCCGCGCGCGCGAAACCCTCGCCTACCTTAACACCCTGCCGCCCTGGCCAGAGCCCTACACGCCGAAAGCCCGCCCCGACGGTCAGCCGCCGCAGCAGATTGGCGAGGCAGAGCCCGAGATACCGGCATCACGGCCCGCGCCGCTGTTGACGCTTGAAACACTGATCGAGGCGCAGGACCTGGCAGGGTGGCGCTTTTCGCCCAATGACGGGGCACTCGTCCTCTACATCCGCGACTTGCCATTGGAAAAACGGCAAGAGCAACTTGCCCTGCTTGCCGCAGAACGCTGCGCCAAGCTTCTTGCCAGTCTGAAGGGCCGCACAAACTCGGGTGGGCTTCGCCAGGAGGTTTGGGAGGAAGCCGAGCAATTTGCAGGCATTCTTTCGGACAACGGTCGCTCGCTCCCCGACCGGCAGTTTGAGCTTTGGGGCAGCCTCGTCGCTATCGGAGACCTTCTGGAAGCAAACGAACGCGGCAGGCGCGATGGGCGCGACAAGCTCGATCTTCTGTCGGAAGAGGCGCGGGCGGCGCTCAGCACGTTCCTTGCAATGGCGTCGAACCTGGTCAGGTCATTCCCGGATGCCCGCGCGATGGACGACGATCACGGCAGTTTTGCCCGACGCGGGGCGGCGCAGCAGCTTGTCATGGACATCCTGCAGGACGCCGTCAGGACCGCAGTCGTGTCGCAAGACAGTGCCAACCTGATCGGGAAGGTCGCCGCCGTGTCCTCGGGCAATGGCAAGCAGGCCGAAAAGGCATCGACGGTCAGCGTAAGGGGGCTTCGGAACCTGATCGTGGTGACGACGCTGGTCGGGTCAACCGTCGGAGCTGCCATGGGCGGGTTTGCAGGTGGTATCCTGGAAGACATCGGTGGCGATGTCAGTGATCATTTCGGCCTTGGCGAGAAGGTTATCGAATTCCTTGAAGGCGCCGGAGACAAGCTTGAAGAGCTGTTCGACGCCCTGCCACCCGATGAGGCCGCAAGCCTCAGGGCAAAGCTTCATGACTTCCAGGCGGCCCGCCATGGCAAGCCTTGACGGTAGGCAGTCAGTTGGGCTCGCATTTCAGTGAGCGAGGTCTGTTCTACAAAGGCACAAGCTCCTAACAAACGGTTAACGCTCACAGTCAACCCCTTAAAATCAAACGACCTGAAAAGCTGCCCACGCGTGGGCACCCTTGCGGCCTCAGGTCCAGAAGAGGGGAAAGTGGCGCGGTGGACGGGGCTCGAACCCGCGACCCCCGGCGTGACAGGCCGGTACTCTAACCAACTGAGCTACCACCGCGCGTGGAGGGCGGGATAGACGGTCCCGCGGGGGCCGTCAATGGGGTCCGGCAGGATTATCTTTCGGGGGCCGGGATGAATTCGGCACTGTCTTCCGGCGGCAGCCTGAAGCGCCCATGCGCCCAGTCCCCCGCCCGCCACGCCTCTTTCGCGGCCTCGATCCGTTCCTTTGAGGAGGCGACGAAGTTCCACCAGATCAGCCGCGGCCCATCCATCGTGGCCCCGCCCAGAAGCATGATCCGCGCCCCCGTGGCCCCGGCCCGGACGCTGATCCGGTCACCCGGCCGGAAGACGAGCATCTGCCCGGCCGGGAAGGTCTGCCCCCCGACCGTCACCTCGCCATGCAGGATGTAGACCCCGCGGTCCTCATGCCCGTCAGGCAGCGGGATGGCGGTATCGGGCGCAAGGGTGGCATCGGCATAGAACATCTCGGCCGGGGTTTCGATGGGGGCAGCCTCGCCCCAGGCAGTTCCAAGGATCAGCCGGACGGTCTTGCCCTCACCCTCCAGCACGGGAAGGGCGCTGGCGGGGGAATGGACGAAGGCGGCGGGATCATCCTCTTGCGCCTTGGGCAGGGCCAGCCAGGTCTGCAGGCCAAAGAGGCTTTGCCCGGTCTGCCGCACTTCACCATCAGTGCGTTCGGAGTGGGTGATGCCCCAGCCCGCTTTCATCCAGTTCACGGCCCCCGGTTCGATCCACTGGTCGGTGCCAAGGCTGTCACGGTGGTGCATCCGGCCCTTGAGGAGGTAGGTCACCGTTCCGAGGCCGATATGCGGATGCGGCCGCACGTCGATGCCCTGGCCGGTCAAAAACTCGGCCGGGCCCATCTGGTCGAAGAAGATGAAGGGGCCGACCATCTGCCGTTGGGCCGAGGGCAAGGCGCGCCGCACCTCGAACCCGCCAAGGTCGCGGGCGCGGGGGATGATGACGGTCTCGATCGCGTCGACCTGGTCGCCGATCGGGATACTGGTGTCGAGCAGGGGGTTCCACATGGGCGCTCTCCTTTGGCAGGAAGGTAACCCCTGGGGGCCGCAAATGCACCCCTTGGGCCGCGCGCGGAGGCTGTGCGGGGGTGAACAGGGGAAGGTGTCCACGGTGGACAAGCCTGTAAAATGTCACAATATCAATGATTTGCCTGTAGACGTTTACCCTTTGTTTACACCCCATCGACGCCCCCGCGGTCGTCCTATTCCAACGCGAGGCGGCTGAGGCGAAGCAAAAGAGTGCAGCCAGCATCGAAACAAGGGCGGCAGAAAGCGGGTGAAATTGCGATCTTCGGGCGGTAAAAGGGGTGTGGAACAGAACCCGCCATGGGGATTTGCCTTGCCGTCGTGACGCCCGGTCTCACCTGCTTTGCCTGAACCCGAGGTCTGGAGAGCCGCGCGCTGTCCGGCCTTGATCCTGTTCGTCGGGGCGTGGTCTGAGACCGGATGGGCTGCCCAGCACTGCGCCCCCTGACCCGGGTCCTGCCGACCCGAGCGCCCTGCAACCATGACCCGGCCTTTCCGCACCCAACCTAGGGTGACCTCATCCCAAGCCGTGACGGACTTCCCAAGCGGAAGGCCTTTGCACCATGTCCGGCATCGTTACCGCCCATTGGCGGATTGCATCAGACACCCCTCCCCGACCACTGCGCCATTGCAGCACCTGCGGGCAGACCCGCCCGTTTCACTCCAGCGGCAAGATCCGGCTGAACGCCAACGGGCGGCGGCTGGATGCCTGGTTGATCTATAAATGCACCACCTGCGACAGGACCTGGACCCTGCCCGTGATCGAGCGTGTGCCGGTGGCAGCGCTGCCCGCGGCAGAGCTGGACGCCCTGCAGCAAAGCGACCCCGATCTTGTGCGGCAGGTTGAAGGCGATATGGCCCTTCTGGCCAGACATTGTGACCGGGTCACCCCGGCCAGCGGCATCACCATTCACAAGACCCTTGCCGGCCCGTGGGTGGAGAACTGGACCACGCTGCAGTTGCAGATCGACGTCCAAACACCGGGGGGCGTGCGGCTGGACCGGGTGCTGGCGCAGGGCCTTGGTCTGTCAAGGTCCACCGTGCAGGCAAGCGCAGCAAAGGGCGCGCTGGTGATCGCCCCGCCCTTCAAGGGCCGTCTGGCCGCGCAGGTGCTGCGCAGCCAGTCGGTGCAGATTTTCGCCATGCACTTGACCGAGGCGCAGCGCGCGACGATCGCGGCAGCCTTGCGCGGAGACTAAATGAAGCCGGCCTGAGGGACTTTGGGTCGGCCCTTCTCTGGCGGCGGAAGCGGCCGTCAGAGGTCAGGCGGGATGACCGGCGTGGCTGACGCCTTGCGGCTTTGCGCGGCCGGGGGTGCGGACCCACTTTGCGGGGGCTGCGTGGCGGTTGCGTCGCAGGTCGGCTTTGGGCAACATCATCTGGCGGACAATGGGACGGGGGTGGCATGGGCGCGGGCGAAGAGGCAAGCTGGGCGCTGGTCTGGCAGCAGCTTCAGGTTCTGTTCTGGACCTATGCCGGGCATCTTGGCCCCCGGCTGTCGCCGCTGAACCTGGCCTCGATGCTGGTCCTGTGCCTTGTGCTGTGGTTTGTCTGGCGTCCGGCGAAGGGGTTTTTCGCCTGGGTCTTTCCCGCGCGGATTTACCGGCACCCTTCGTTCAGGCTGGACCTCAAGCTTTTCTTCCTGAACGGCTTTATCGGGCTTTTCATCACGCTGAATTATGTCGTCGTCGCCACAGGCACCGCCTGGGCGCTGGGGACGGCGCTGGGGATTGGCCCGCCTTCGCCAGAGGCGCGGATGCCGATCCTGTCGGCGCTGATCGTGTTCCTTGCGGCGGACTTTGCGCTTTACTGGTATCACCGGCTGCACCATGACCGGCCCAGCCTGTGGGCGATCCACGCGCTGCACCATTCGGCCGAAGAGATGACACCCGTCACCGCGTTTCGGCACCATCCGCTTTATGGCCTATTGGGCGGGGCTTTCGTTGCGGGGGTCATTGGTCTGGCACAGGGCCTGGCCATGGTTCTGATCCTTGGGTCAATCGATGTCGCGACGCTGGCGGGGACGAACCTTTTTGCGGCACTGTTGAACCTGGGGACGGCGAACCTGCGGCACAGCCACATCTGGTTGCGTTACCCGGCCTGGGCCGAACATGTGCTGATCTCGCCCGCGCAGCACCAGGCGCATCACTCGGTCGATCCCCGGCACCACAACCGCAATTATGGCGAGGTGCTTGCGGTCTGGGACTGGCTGTTCGGGACACTGTATGTGACCCAGCCGGATGAGGTGATCCGATTCGGACTGGGCGATGCTGCGGGCACCCCGCTGCCGCAGCGCCACCCCACGCTGCGGGCGGCACTGGTCGAACCCTTGGCGCGGGCCTGGGCCACCTTGCGGCGACAGGCGTGACATCTGCATGAATTCGCTTTGTTCATGCGAAAAAGCTGTTAGCGTTTCACTAGGCATTGCCGAACAGGGAGAGTTTCATGAAGAAAGTCGTCGCGTTTTCCTGCGCGCTTGCGTTAGGGGCTACCGCGCTTTACGCGGGCGGGCCGGTCGTCGTTGAGGACGAAGAGGTTGTGGTGGCGGAAAAGCCCGCAAGCTCATCCGGTGCCTTTCTGCCGCTTCTGCTGTTGGCAGTGATCGGGCTGGCAATCGCATCGGGCGACGATGACACGCCGCAGGGTTGCCTGCCGCTTTGACAGAGGTGGTGGGCGGTGAGGGACTCGAACCCCCGACATTCTCGGTGTAAACGAGACGCTCTACCAACTGAGCTAACCGCCCCCGCCCCGCTGACTACCGAAAGCCGGGGCGTCTGACAAGGGCTGCGCTGACCATTGGCCGGTGCGGCGCGCACGTCCTGTAGGCGCCCGGCGCCATGCAAAAAGGCGCAGGGATACCCCGCGCCTTTGCAGAAATGGTGGGAGATAAGGGATTTGAACCCCTGACATCTTCGATGTGAACGAAGCGCTCTACCGCTGAGCTAATCTCCCGAAATCAATCGGTCGGGCGGTGTTTAGCTATCCTCGCCGTCATCCGCAAGGGGCTTTGCGCCGGGTTTTGACCCGCCGCCGTGGCGGAGTTTCAGGGTCATCATCGTGGCGCCGCCCTTTTCGGCCAGCTTGACGACGCGCAGTTTGCCCAAAGGCGGGAGGGTCATGTCGGCACCCGTCTTCAGCGCGGCGGCCAGGGCGGCAAGCGTCGCCTCGACCGTGGGCTTGGCGTCGGGTTTCTTGGTGCCGGTGGCGGCGGCGACCTGATCGACAAGGTCCTTCAGCTTGAGGCCCGCGGTCTTGGCCGCCGCATCGGGCCGTGCCGCAGGCTTGGCGGCGGGCTTGGAGGTGGCGGGCTTGGCAGCCGCCGCTTTGGGCGCGGCGGGTTTGGCGGCGGGTTTCGCCTTGGCGGGCTTTGTCTCAGGGTCTTTGGGCGTGCGAGGGGCCATGCTGCTTTCAACGCTGTGGTTTCGGTCGGCGCGAGGATAGTCCGGGCGCGGGGGCGGGGCCAGTCGGAATCGCCCGGACCGCGGAAATGCCGATTGCGCGGTGGCTGACCGGTGATACGCTGACGCGATCCGCCATGGGGGCGGCTGGAGGTGAGTTCATGTTTCGCAAGGCTTTGCTGATGTCGACTGCCCTGACGCTGGGCACCCTGAACCCGGCCATGGCCGGTGGGCCGGTGGTTGTTGAGGAAGAGGTTGAGGTGGTTGAGGCCAAGCCCGCCTCGTCCAGTGGCGCGCTGATCCCGCTCTTGCTGCTGGTTGCCGTGCTGGCCGTTGCCGCCTCGGGCGGGGATGATGAGCCGGTCGCTCAGGCAAGTGATGTCCGCCTGAAGGAAGACATCCGGCGCGTCGGCACGAACCGTCTTGGCCTTGGCGTCTATCAGTACCGCTACAAGGGGATGGACGGCGTCTGGGAAGGCGTCATGGCGCAAGAGGTCGAGGTGATGCACCCCGGTGCCATCCGCGCCCTGCCCTTTGGCTACAAGGCGGTCGACTATGGCAAGCTTGGGATGGAACTGAAGCGGGTCGCCTGATCCGGCAGGCTAGAAAGGCAAAAGGCGCGCCGGGGGGCGCGCCTTTTTTCGTCAGTGGGCGGTCTGGGCCGGCGGTTGGGCCTGGGCGGCCCTTGCGGCGGCGGCGGCCTCTTCGGCGGCCTCATCCCATTCCACGGCTTCGGGCTGCCGGATCAGTGCCTGGGCCAACACCTCGCGGACATGGGAGACCGGGATGATCGTCAGGCCTTCCTTCACGTTGTCCGGAATCTCGGTCAGGTCCTTGGCGTTTTCTTCCGGGATGAAGACGGTCTTGATCCCGCCCCGCAAGGCCGCCAGCAGCTTTTCCTTCAAGCCGCCGATTGGCATCGCATTGCCGCGCAGGCTGACCTCGCCGGTCATGGCGATGTCCTTCCTGACCGGAATCCCCGTCAGCACCGAGACGATGGACGTCACCATCGCCAGACCAGCCGAGGGCCCGTCTTTCGGAGTGGCCCCGTCCGGAACGTGGACGTGAATGTCGATCGTTTCGAACTTGGGCGGCTTCACCCCGATCTGCGGACTGATCGAGCGGACGTAGCTTGCCGCCGCATCGATCGATTCCTTCATCACATCGCCCAGTTTCCCGGTCGTCTTCATCCGCCCCTTGCCGGGCAGCTTCAGCGCTTCGATGTGCAGAAGGTCACCGCCGACAGAGGTCCAGGCGAGACCCGTCACAACGCCGACCTGATCTTCCTTTTCGGCCAGGCCATAGCGGTGTTTCTGCACGCCAAGGTATTCCTCAACCTTGGCAGGATCGACGTCGACCCGCTTGGTCTTGCCTTTCAGGATATCGGTCACCGCCTTGCGGGCCAGTTTCGCGATCTCGCGCTCCAGGTTCCGCACGCCGGCTTCGCGGGTGTAGTAGCGGATCATGTGGTTCAGCGCATCGTCCGAGACGCTGAATTCACCCTTCTTCAGCCCGTTCGCGGTGGTCTGCTTGTCCAAGAGGTGCTGCTTGGCAATCTCACGCTTTTCGTCTTCGGTGTAGCCAGCCAGCGGGATGATCTCCATCCGGTCCAGAAGCGGGCCAGGCATGTTGTATGAGTTTGCCGTCGTGATGAACATCACGTTCGACAGGTCATACTCCACCTCAAGATAGTGGTCGACGAAGGTGCCGTTCTGTTCGGGATCCAGAACCTCAAGCAGCGCCGAGGCCGGGTCACCCCGGAAGTCCTGACCCATCTTGTCAATTTCATCCAGCAAGATCAACGGGTTCGTCGTCTTGGCCTTTTTCAGGTTCTGGATGATCTTGCCGGGCATGGAGCCGATATAGGTCCGCCGGTGGCCGCGAATCTCGGATTCGTCGCGTACGCCGCCAAGCGAAATGCGGATGAATTCACGCCCCGTGGCCTTGGCGACCGACCGCCCAAGCGAGGTCTTGCCGACGCCCGGAGGGCCGACGAGGCAGAGGATCGGGCCTTTCAGCTTGGTAGACCGGGCCTGCACCGCAAGGTATTCGACGATGCGTTCCTTGACCTTTTCCAGACCGAAATGGTCCTTGTCGAGAATCTTCTGCGCCGCCGGAAGGTCTTTCTTCATCCGCGACTTGACGCCCCATGGCACGCCCAGCAGCCAGTCAAGGTAGTTGCGCACCACCGTGGCCTCGGCCGACATCGGCGACATCGACTTCAGCTTCTTCAGCTCGGCATCAGCCTTTTCGCGGGCCTCTTTCGACAGGGCGGTCTTGGCGATGCGGGCTTCAAGTTCGGCCACTTCGTTCTGGCCTTCCTCACCGTCGCCCAGTTCCTTCTGGATCGCCTTCATCTGTTCGTTCAGGTAGTATTCCCGCTGCGTCTTCTCCATCTGGGTCTTGACGCGGGACTTGATCTTTTTCTCGACCTGCAGGACCGAAAGTTCGCCCTGCATGTGGCCATAAACCTTCTCAAGCCGCGCGGCGACGTCGAGGGTTTCCAGAATTTCCTGCTTTTGGCGCACTTCGATGCCAAGGTGGCCGGCGACAAGGTCAGCCAGACGCGCAGGTTCGCGGGTGTCCGAAACGGCGGCAAGCGCCTCTTCGGGGATGTTTTTCTTGATCTTCGAATAGCGCTCGAACTCTTCGCCGACAGCGCGCACCAATGCCTCAACCGAGGCTTCGTCGCCATCGACTTCTTCCAGGCGTTCGGCGGTGGCTTCGAAATAGGCCGGGTTTTCGACAAAGCCGGTGATGCGCACACGGCCCTTGCCTTCGACCAGCACCTTCACGGTGCCATCGGGAAGTTTGAGCAGTTGCAAGACATTGGCCAGAACGCCGGTGCGGAAGATGCCTTCGGCGGACGGATCGTCAACAGTTGGGTCCTTCTGCGAGGCGAGGAGGATCTGCTTGTCGTCCTGCATCACCTCTTCCAGCGCGCGGACCGATTTTTCGCGTCCGACGAACAGGGGCACGATCATGTGGGGGAAGACCACGATGTCGCGGAGGGGGAGGACGGGGTAGCTGGGGGACAGCTGGTCAGTCATCTGATGTCCTTTTGCTGCGGCAACGTGCGGGGTCCCGACCATCGGCAACCCGGCGCGCTCCGCCGTATGGATGAGTTAACTTGTGATCCCTTTCGGGGGATTCAAGCCCGGGGCGCCGGAACGAGGGTTCACCACCCGAGTCCTGAGGGGCCTCGTCCGGCAAGTGTGACTGCAGGCGCGAACGGCTGCAAGATGAGAAAAGCGGCGATCTGACCGATCAGGATCGGCCTCTTTTCGCCACTGCGTCAAAGCTTTGCCGCCGCGGAAAGATTGCCGATTGCCGCGGCACTGCATGAAGCGCAGAACCGAATCTTAACCAGTTCCCGGGAAAACGGACTTTGGCGGCTGATGCGGGGTCAGCCTGTATTGGGGTGGCACCCCGACAGCAAGGAAGACTGATGCCCTACACTGGCCCAATCCTGTTGACGGGTGACATGGTCGCCTCGGTCAGCGCGGCAAACCAGGTCAGCAACCCGAACCAGCCCGGCTTCGGGATGAACCTGACGAATGTGCAGGCGCTTGGCGGACCGACGGCGACCTATCGGCTGGTCTGGGTACAGAACGTCAACAACCCGGCCACGACGAATGAGTTTCTGAACGGTCAGGGCTGGCAGTTGCAGCGCTATGTCGGTTCGGGCCAGCCTGCGACCGACATCAGCCCGCAAAGCTGGTCCACCGTGCCGGGGTATTCCAACCTTGGCCCCCGGCATGACATTGTCAGCGGGGTTGGGGCTGGGGATGAATACATCGTCTTTCAGGCCGACAACGGGTTGCTGCTTTACAACATCAACGGCGGTCTGCCGGCCACGCCAACCAACCTTTTCTATTCCGGCACCGATGCGGCACAGAACGGTGGCCCGGGTGGGGACAATGACAGCCAGCTCGATTTTTCGGACAGCTATGGCGCCTACTGCTTTTGCGACGGCACCCTGATCGACACGGCGACTGGCCCGGTCGCGGTTGAGCGGCTGGCGGTCGGGGATAGGGTGCTGACGCTGGACCACGGGTTGCAGCCGATCCGCTGGATCGGGCGGCGGGAGGTGACGCTGGCCGAGACCGTGGCGCACCCCAAGCTTTTGCCGGTGAAAGTGGCGGCAGGGGCGATGGGCCAGGGGCTGCCGCTGCGCGACCTTTGGCTTTCGCCGCAACACCGGGTGCTGGTGCAGTCAGCCATCGCCAGCCGGATGGCCGGACCGGGCGGGACATTGGTGGCGGTCACCCATCTGGCCGGTCTGCCCGGCATCACCCGGGCAAGGGCGCCGCGGGCGGTCAACTATGTGCACGTCCGGCTTGACCGGCATGAGGTGGTGAAAGCCGAAGGCACCTGGGCCGAGACTTTGCTTCTGGGCCGACAGGCGCTGCAGGCGATGGGGCCTGAGGCGCGGCAAGAGCTGCGGCTTCTGTTTCCCGGCCTTGTCACGGGCCATGAGGGGGCCGCGCGCCCGGTGCTTCCCGGCCGCGCAGCCAAGCGGCTTGCCGATCGCCACGCCCGCAACGCCAAGCTGCTTTTGGGCTAGGGCTAAAGCGGCTCCAGATCGCCGATGGCGCGCAAGGCGTGGAACTCCGCCACGAAAGCGTCCAGCCCCTTGGCCGCAATCGCATCCCGCAACCCCTGCATCAGCACCTGATAGTAGTGCAGGTTGTGCCATGTCAGCAGCATCGATCCGATGATCTCGTCCGACTTCACCACATGGTGCAGATAGGCGCGGGAATAGCCACGGCAGGCGGGGCATTGGCACCCCTCTTCCAAGGGGCGCGGGTCGTCCTTGTGGCGGGCGTTCCTCAGGTTGACTTGCCCCCGCGCCGTCCAGGCTTGCCCGGTGCGCCCTGACCGCGACGGCAGCACGCAATCCATCATGTCGATGCCGCGCTGTACGGCGCCGACGATGTCATCAGGCTTGCCCACCCCCATCAGATAGCGCGGCTTGTCTTCGGGCAGGAAGCCGGGCGCGTAGTCTAGGACGCCGAACATCGCCTCTTGCCCCTCGCCCACCGCAAGGCCACCCACGGCATAGCCGTCAAAGCCGATGGCCTGCAGCGCCTTGGCCGATTCCTCACGCAACTCGCGCGTCACACCGCCCTGCATGATGCCGAAAAGGGCGTGGCCGGGACGGTCGCCAAAGGCGTCGCGGGACCGCTGCGCCCATCGCATCGACAGCTGCATGGATTTGGCGACCTCAACCTCGGTCGCGGGCAGCGCGGGACATTCGTCAAAGCACATCACGATGTCCGACCCGAGAAGCGCCTGAATCTCCATGCTGCGCTCAGGCGTCAGCATGTGTTTGGACCCGTCAAGGTGCGAGGAAAAGCGCACGCCTTCCTCGGTCAGCTTGCGCAAGGGGCCTAGCGACATGACCTGAAACCCGCCCGAATCCGTCAGGATCGGCCGGTCCCAGTTCATGAAGCGGTGAAGGCCGCCAAGCGCCGCAATCCGTTCAGCCGTGGGGCGCAGCATCAGGTGGTAGGTGTTGCCCAAGAGGATATCCGCCCCCGTCGCGCGCACGCTTTCGGGCAGCATCGCCTTGACGGTGGCGGCAGTGCCGACCGGCATGAAGGCGGGGGTGCGGATCTCTCCGCGCGGGGTCTTGATCGCGCCGGTGCGGGCCGCGCCATCGGTGGCGGCGACGGTGAAGTGGAAACCTGTGGCCATTGCCTGATCCATCTGCGCGCCACGTCCGTATTGTGGCTTGTGTGCCGCCCGTTTGAGCTAATTCCCCAAGAAAGCCAAGCGCCCGCACAGGCCGTCACGCAATCTTCTTGACCTTTGCGATTCCATCGCTAGATGAGTGAATGAACGTTCATTCCCAGGTGGTCCCCGCCTGCGCACCCTGAGTATTCCTGCCCCATGTCACTGCCCCAAGCCAGCCATGCCGTTGAAGAACGCAGCCACGAGATCCTGTTCTCGATCCGGCAAGCCTTTGCCGAAAAAGGCTTTGACGGTGCGTCGATGCAAGATCTGGCCCGCGCGGCGGGGATGAGCGTGGGCAACTTCTACCGCTACTTCCCGTCCAAGGCGGCGATCGTCGAAGCGATGGTCGGGCTGGATCTGGCGCAGATTCAGCGCGACTTTTCGGAGATCATCGATTCGCGAGATCCGCTTGCGGGCCTGCGCGCGAAGATCCTGCAGCGCCTGACCGAAGAGTGCGAGGAGGACGGCGGGCTTTGGGCCGAGATCACGGCCGCCGCGATCCGCAAGCCCGAGATTGCCATCGCCGCCCAGCAGATGGAGGCGGCCATCGTGACCCATATGGCTGAGGTTTTCGCCCGCGTGACCGGGCGCAGCATGCCCGATGTGCAGGAGCGGTATGCCGGCCACAGCCAGATGCTGGTGATGCTGGTCAAGGCCGTGGCAATGCGGACCAGCCAGTGTGGCCCCGCCAGCCCGGCGATGGAGGCCATGGTGGTGCGGACCATCGACATGATCCTGAATGACATTTCAAACGATATCGCAAAAGGCTGAGACAAGATGCGCCTGACCCCGATCCTTATGCTGACCGCCGCCTTCGGCATGACGCTGCCCGCCCTGCCCGTTCTGGCGCAAGAGGCCGAGGCCGCCGCAGAAGCCCCTGCCCCTGCGGCCGAAACTCTGCCCGCGATCACTGTGGCCGAGGTCACCTCGCGGCGCTTGACCGACCGGGTGATCGCCTCGGGTCTGGTGGGCGCGGTCGAAGAGGTGCAGGTGGCCCCTCTGATCGAAGGCCAGCCGCTTGAGGCGCTGTCGGCCGATGTGGGTGACACGGTGACCGAAGGCCAAGTGCTGGCGGTCCTGTCGCGGTCCTCGCTGGAGTTGCAGCGCAGCGAGGCGGTCGCGTCGCTGGCCGCCGCAGAAGCGTCGATTGCCCAGGCCGAGGCGCAGCTGGTGGAAACCGAAGCCACCGCCGCCGAGGCACAGCGCGTGGCCGACCGCACCAAACTTTTGCAGGAACAGGGCTCTGCCCCGCAGGCGCAGGCCGATACCGCGACCGCCAATGCCGTTTCTGCGGCGGCCCGGGTGCAAGTGGCACGGCAATCGCTGGAATCGACCCGCGCGCAACTGGCCCTGGCCGAGGCGCGGCTGGAAAATGTTGACCTCCAGCTGAGCCGGACCGAGGTGAAGGCCCCGGTCGCCGGCAAGATCACCGCGCGCAACGCCAAGCTGGGCGCGATCGCCACGGCGGCGGGGCAGCCGATGTTCGTCATCACCCGCGACGGGGCGCTGGAGCTGCGCGCCGATGTGGCCGAAAGCGATATCCTGCGTCTGGACGAAGGCCAGCCCGCGCGGCTGCGCACCGCCGGCATGTCCACCGCCCTTGAGGGTAAGGTGCATCTGGTGGAACCGACCATCGATCCCGTCACGCGGCTGGGCCGGGCGCGGATTGCGGTGGCGGACCCGGAACAGCTGCGCTCGGGCATGTTTGTCGAGGCCGAGATCATCGTGGCCGAACGCGATGCGCTGGCTGTGCCGCTGACCGCGGTCGGGTCCACGGCCGAGGGCATCACCGTGATGCGGGTGCGCGACGGCGTGGTGGAGCGGGTGGTCGTGACCACCGGCATCCGCGATGGCGCTTATGTGGAAATCGTCGATGGCCTGGCTGCGGGCGATCTTGTGGTAACGAAAGCGGGCGCTTTCGTGCGGGCAGGCGACCGGATCAATCCGGTGCTTGACGCAGGCAACACGAACTGAGGGCAAAGCCATGAACTTTTCCGCCTGGTCAATCCGCAACCCCGTAGCGCCCCTTCTGGCCTTTTTCCTGCTGATGGTGCTGGGCTGGCAAAGCTTCAACACCCTGCCGATCACCCGTTTCCCGAACATCGACGTGCCCTTGGTCGCGGTCAGCGTTTCACAGTCCGGCGCGGCTCCGGCAGAAATGGAAACCCAGATCACCAAGGAAATCGAAGATGCCGTGGCGGGCATCACCGGGGTGAAGAAGGTCACCTCGACCGTCACCGACGGCCTTTCGACCACCGTGGTGGAATTCCGCATGGAAGTGCCGACCGACAAGGCGGTGCAGGATGTGAAAGACGCCGTCGACCAGATCCGCGGCGATCTGCCCGGCGATGTGGAAGCCCCCATCGTCACCCGCATCGACGTTGAGGGCCAGGCGATCATGACCTTCGCCGTCCGCGCGCCGGACATGACGATGGAAGAGATCAGCTGGTTCGTCGATGACACCGTGACCCGCGCCCTACAGGGCCGCCCGGGCATTGGCCGCGTCACCCGTATCGGCGGGGCGGACCGCGAAATCCGGGTGGAACTTGACCCGGTCAAGATGGACAGCCTTGGCGTGACCGCGCAACAGGTCAGCGCGCAGATTGCCGCGACCAACACCAACCTTGGCGCGGGCAAGCTGAGCCTTGGCACTGGTGAGCAGGTCATCCGCACCCTGGGCGACAGTGGCACCGTCGAACAGTTGGCCGAGACGACCATCGCGCTGCCCTCCGGGCGCTTTGTGCGGCTGACCGATCTTGGCCAGGTGATCGACAGCTATGAGGAACTGCGCAGCTTTACCCGCGTCGATGGGGAACCGCTGGTCAGCTTCCTGGTCTTCCGGTCGAAAGGCGCGTCCGAGGTCAGCGTGGCCGAGGTCACGAACACCGTCGTTGACCAGCTGCGCGCCGAAAACCCCAAGGTCGAGATCACGCTGATCGACGATTCCGTCTTCTACACCTATGGCAACTATGAAGCTGCGATCCACACGTTGCTGGAGGGTGCCCTGCTGGCCGTTCTTGTGGTCTTTGCCTTCCTGCGCAACTGGCGCGCAACGCTGATCTCGGCCGTAGCGCTGCCCTTGTCGGCGGTGCCGACGTTCCTTTTGATGGACATGCTTGGCTTCTCGTTGAACCTGGTGTCGTTCCTGGCGCTCACGCTGGCGACCGGCATCCTCGTCGACGATGCGATCGTGGAAATCGAGAACATCGCCCGCCACATCCGCATGGGCAAAACCCCCTATCGGGCCGCGATTGAAGCGGCGGATGAAATCGGTCTGGCGGTCATTGCCACGACCTTCACCATTGTCGCGGTCTTCGTGCCGGTCAGCTTCATGCCCGGGATTCCAGGGCAGTACTTCCGACAATTCGGCCTGACGGTGGCGATTGCGGTGCTCTTCTCGCTGCTGGTCGCGCGCCTGATCACGCCGATGATGGCGGCTTACCTCATGCGCACCAAGGACGCTGTCCATGAAGGTGGCGAAAAGGATGGCCTGGTGATGCGCGGCTATCTGTGGGTGGTGCGCAACACGACAAAGGTATGGCACTCAAACTATATGATCCGGATGCCATTCCCGAACTACTATGTGACCTTGGTCGTAGCGGTGGGTGTGGTATACCTATCGGTCGGGGCGATGCTGGCGGTGCCGGGCAGCCTGTTCCCGCCGGAAGATGAAAGCCGGATCATCGTGTCGGTCGAACTGCCGCCGGGCAGCACGCTGGACGACACCGCCCGCACGACCGAGGCGATGCGCGCCGCCGTGACCGACATTGACGGCGTGAAATCGGTGCTGGTCGTGGGCGGCTCTACCCCCTTGGGCGACCGCGACATTCGTCGGGCGACCTTTACCATCATCCTTGACCGGCTGGACAACGGCCTTGGGCGCAAGCTGTCTGACCTGGGGCAATCGCTGCCGGTGATCGGGCCGATCCTGCCGGAGACTCCGGTCAAGGGCCGCGTCCGGCCGCAAGCCGAGATCGAGGATGAGGTGTTTGCCGCCCTCCGCGCCATTCCCGACGTGCGGGCCTTCAAGATCGGCGGGGCGGGCGGTGCGTCACGGCCGTTCAGCTTTGACCTGCTGTCCACGGATGAGGATGACCTGAACGAGGCGATCCAGAAGATCGAAGGCGCGCTCTTGAATGAGCCGATGCTGGTCAACGCCTCGACCGAGGCGGCGCTGCCGCGCCCGGAAATCCAGATCACCCCGAAGCCCGAAGAAGCGGCACGGCTGGGCGTAACCGTTCAGCAGATCGCCTCCATCGTGCGGGTGGCCACCATTGGTGACGTTTCGGCAGCGCTTGGCAAGCTTTCCATCGACAACCGGCTGGTCCCGATCCGGGTGCAGCTGGATGAGGTGTCGCGGGACAATCTGGCCCGAATCTCGGCCTTGAAGGTGCAGACGGCCATCGGCCCGGTGCCCCTATCGGCCGTGGCAACGGTTGAAGTTGCCGAAGGCCCGTCGGTGGTAAAGCGCCTGAACCGCCAGCGCGTGGCCACCATCGGGGCGGATATTGCGCCCGGCTTCGTGCTGGATCAGGCGACCGCGCGGTTCATGGAAATCCTGCCGACGCTGAACCTGCCTGACACGGTGAAGATCACACCGTCAGGCGACGCCGAAGTGCAGGCCGAACTGGTAGGCAGCTTCGTCAACGCCATGGTCTTGGGTGTTCTCTTGATGATGTTCGTGCTGATCCTGCTGTTCCATTCGGTGGTGCAGCCGGTGACGATCATCTTCTCGCTTCTCCTTTCGGTCGGCGGGGTCGCGGCGGCGCTGATCATCACGCAAAACCCGCTGTCGATGCCGGTGCTGATCGGCATCCTGATGCTGATGGGGATCGTGGCGAAGAACGCCATCCTTCTGATCGACTTTGCCATCGAGATGCGGGCACGCGGGATGAAGCGGATCGACGCGGTGATCGAAGCCGGTCACAAGCGGGCGCGCCCCATCGTGATGACATCCATCGCGATGTCGGCGGGGATGCTGCCGTCGGCCCTTGGCGTGGGCGAAGGCGGGGCGTTCCGCGCGCCAATGGCGATTGCCGTGATTGGCGGGATCATCGTCTCGACCGTCCTCAGCCTTGTCGTCGTGCCGTCGATGTATCTGGTGATGGATGACCTGTCGCGGCTCTTTGGCTGGGTACTGGGCCGGTTCATCGGTCAAAAGGAAGCTGAGCCGGAAAGCCCGGAATCGCATGTCCTGGCTGAACGGATCGACCGAAGCCGCGAGGACATGGCGTTGCTCCAGGGCAGACTTGCGGCCCTGGAAGAGACGCTGTCGCGGCGCAAGGCAACACCGCACGCGGCGGAATAGGGACGAACCGCCGGGCCGGGGGCCAATTTTCTTCGAAGAAAATTGCAAAATTCTTCGAAGAATTTTGGCCCCTGCCTCAGCCGTCCGGCCAAAGCCTTTCCGCCTCTTCCGCAGTATAGCGTCCAAGGCGTACATCTTCGGCCACCAAGGCCGGATCGCGCTTGGCGGGCGGGCCGTAGCCGCCGCCGCCTGGGGTGCGGACCCGGACCCGGTCACCGGGGTTCAGCGCGATGTCCTGTGCTTTGGACAGATGTTCGGGGATCAGGGTGACACCGCCCCGGATCACTTCCACCCGGTTGACCGCGCCGTCCTGCCCGCCCAGCGCGCCTTGCGGTCCGACGCGGCCATGGTCCATCACGAAACTGGCCCGCGCCGTGCCGCGCAAAAGCTCGATCTCATAGTCCAGCCCCAGCCCGCCACGCTGCTGCCCTGCCCCGCCGGACCCTTCGTGCAGGGCGTAGTGGCGGTAGAGAACGGGGTAGGTCTGCTCCATGATCTCGACCGGCGGGGCTTTGGAGATGCCGATGGTCGAACAGCCGTTGGCGATGCCATCGCCCCCGGCAAAGCCGCCGTAGCCGCCACCCGAGATCTGGTACATCACATAGTCACGGCCCTTTTCAGGGTCATGCCCGCCAAGACCGAAGTTGCCGCTTGTTCCGGCAGGTGAAGCCGTCACCCGATCGGGGATCGCCTGCACCAGGGCCGCAAAGACCGCTTCGGCAATGCGCTGGCTGACTTCGGCCGCGCAGCCGGACACAGGGCGCGGATACTGCGCGTCAAGGAAGGTGCCCTCGATACCGGTCACGGTGAGGGGCTCGAACGCACCCGCGGAAATCGGCACATCGGGGAAGACGTGGCGCATGGCCAGGTAGACCGCGGACAAGGTGGTGGCCCGGACCGAATTCATCGGTCCCATGCAGGGCGGCGAGGAGCCGGCGAAGTCGAAGATCAGCCCTTCGGGAGTGGTGGTGACGGCAAGGGCGATGGTCAGCGGCTGGTTGACCACGCCGTCGCTGTCCACAATCGCGGCACTGTTATAGGTGCCGGGCGGGATCAGCCCGATCAGCGCCCGCATCTGCTGAGCCGCAAGCGCCCGCATGGCGGCGATGGCTTCGGTCACCGTGGCATCGCCGTAGCGGTCAAGAAGGGCCGCCAGCCGGTCTGCCCCGACCAGAAGCGCCGAAGCCTGCGCCTTTACATCGCCGATCCGTTGTTCCGATACCCGGATGTTGGAGCAGATGATCTGGTAGATCTCGGTATCGAGCACACCTTTCTTGAACAGCTTCACGGGCGGCAGGCGCAGCCCCTCCTGTTCGGCGCTGATCGCGCTGGCGCTGAAGCCGCCGGGCACCGCGCCGCCGGTATCAGGCCAGTGGCCAGTGTTGGACAGCCAGCAGAAGATGCGCCCATCGCGCCAGACCGGCATGGCAAAGCGCACGTCCATCAGATGCGTGCCGCCAAGGTAGGGGTCGTTGACGATGTAGATGTCGCCCGGCTCGGGTGGGGCGGTCAGGCCTTTGGCGATACGGTCAAGGATGGTGCGGGTGGAAAACTGCATCACGCCAACAAAGACCGGCAAGCCCTTTGCGCCTTGAGCGATCAGGCTGCCATCATCGGCGGCATAGATGCCATCCGACCGGTCATCGGCCTCGGCGATCACCGGGGAAAAGGCCGCGCGGGAAAAGGTCAGGTCCATCTCGTCGCAGACCTGCTGGAGGCCGGCCTGAATGACGGCAAGGGTGACGGGGTCGATCATGACGACACCTCGACGATCAGATTGCCATCCGCATCAGACGTGACGGTGCAGCCGGGATCAATCACACTGGTGGTATCCATTTGTTCAATGATCGCCGGGCCTTGCAGGTGAAGGTCCAGCGGCAGGTGATCGCGCCAGTAGACCGGGGTATCGATCCATTGGCCGAACCAGACCGGGCGGGTGGTTGAGGGCGCGGCCTTTGGCTTGCGGTCAGCGGGATCAATCAGGCGCGACAGGTCAAAGGCCGGGCGTTCTCCGATCACCGAACAGTTCAGGTTCACCAGATTGGCCCGGATCGTCGGCAGGTCGACCCGGAACCGCGCGTGATAGGCGGCCTCAAACCCCGCCTGCAGATCGGCGCGGCTGGGGGTGGAGGTCGCGAGTGGCACGCGCAAGAGGTGGGTCTGGCCGACGAACTGCATGTCGGCGGAAAAGACGGCACTTGTGCCCTGCAGGGCGATCCGTTCGGCGCCAACAAGGCGACGACCGGAAGCCTCTTGCCCGGCCAGAATGGCGTGCACCTCATCCATGTCCACCGCGTCCAGCGGGCGGTTCAGCGTGCGCACGAAATCATGACGCAGGTCGGCCACTACACAGCCCAGCGCATTGGTGATGCCGGGGCGCGCCGGGATCAGCACCTTCGGCACGTTCAACTCGCGCGCCAAAGCCACGGCATGCAACGGCCCCGCGCCCCCAAAGGCGAACAGCGCAAAGTCGCGCGGGTCAGCGCCCAGCGAGATTGAGACCATGCGGGTCGCCCCGGCCATATGGGTATTGGCGATGCGGATCACCGCTTCGGCGGCAGCCTCAACCGACAGACCAAGCGGCGTGCCGATCTGGTCGGCCATCGCCTGCCGCGCTGCGTCGGCCGCCTGACCGAAGCGGCTGGCGGGCAATCGCCCCAGGATCAGGTTTGCGTCCGAATTGGTTACGCGCGTCCCCCCCCGGCCATAGCAGACTGGCCCGGGATAAGAGCCAGCGCTTTCCGGCCCGACCCGCAGCATGCCGCCCGCATCCACCCGTGCGATGCTGCCACCCCCTGCCCCGACAGTACGCACATCGACCATCGGCACATGGATCGGCATGGCATATTCGACCTCGATCTCGTTCGACACCGGCGCCACCCCGCCCCGGATCATCGCCACATCCGTGCTGGTGCCCCCCATGTCATAGGTCAGAAGGTCCAGCATCCCGGCCCGCCGCCCGGTGGCCACCGCCGCCATCACGCCCGAGGCGGGGCCCGACATCACGGTCTTGACCGCCTCACGCCCGACATCGCGGGCGGTGACCATCCCGCCATTGCCGTTCATCACCAGAAGGTCGCGCCTGTAGCCTTTGGCGGCCAGTTGATCGGCCAGCCGAGATACATAACGCTCCAGCAAGGGCTGGACCGAGGCGTTTACCGCCGCCGTCACCCCCCGCTCATATTCCCGGCTTTCCGACAGAAGCGCATGGCCAAGGGTGATATGCGCATTCGGCCAAAGGCGCGCCGCAACCTCACCTGCCCGAAGTTCATGCGCGGGGTTGGCATAGGCATGCAGGAAATGGATCACCAGGCTTTCGCAGCCCTGCTCCAGCAGCTGGCCGATAGCCGCCTCCAGCGCGCTCTCATCCAAGGGGGTCAGCACCTGGCCCCGCGCGTCCATCCGTTCCGGAACCTCAAGCCGCAGGTCCCGGGGGATGACCGGGATGAAGCTGCCGTGCATCCCGTAAGCTTGCGGGCGGGTGCGGCGGCCAAGCTCCAGCACGTCGCGGAAGCCTTGGGTGGTGATCATGCCGGTCCGCGCGAGCTGGCGTTCAAGGACCGCATTGGTGGTGGTGGTCGTGCCATGCACGATCAGGTCAATCTCTGACAGGTCCGCCTTTGCCGCCGCGAAGGCATTCAGCACGCCCTCGGCCTGGTTAGGCAGCGTGGTCGGCACCTTGGCCAGCCGCACCGCACCCGAGGTTGGATCAAGGATCACAAGGTCGGTGAAAGTGCCGCCGACATCAACCCCGGCGACCAGACCCGTCGCTGTGCGATCCATCTAGCGCAGCCCGTCAAGGCCGGTGACCTGATCCACCTCAAGCCCGCCCATCCGGCTGTGGACCCGCCCGCCCCGTGCCATGGCAAGGGCGAAAAGGACCTCCCCCGCACGAGGGGCATCGGCGCAGGCGACGGTGATGACGTCAAAGCGTGACCGGACATAGGCCGCGTTGAGATGGCCAATCGGGATGTCGAGCGTCGCCCCCATCCCGCCCACCTTCATCGCCGATGGCACAATGGCGCGGCAGTCCCCCAAGCGGTCGCGCATCCCGTAGCCACCCGCCACATGCCACAGCGCGCCATGTTCGCTTTCGCCGCCTTCACCGACGATGGCCCCCTTGCCATAGGCATCAATGCCATCCCGCCCACCAAGGGCAGCGACCAGACGGTCGGTAAGGTCAAGGGCGAGGGGTTTCAGCGCCTCCATCGCGGGCTGCAGGTCCGCGACATAGGCCCCGGCAAATGGGTTGCGGCAGATGGCAAAGACGGCGCCCCGCAGGGGGGGCGGGCTGGCAGGAGGGCCGCCTTCGTGCCGGATCTCCTCGATCTGCAGCACGATTTTGCGCAGCGTGAATTCAGTCATGCCTCACCTCTTTCATCCGGCCGGTCAGCCGCGCCTCACCCTGGAGGTAAAGCGCGGCCCCGACAATCAGCCGCCTTGCCAGAAAGCCTTCGGCGGCGGCCAGACCCCGGTCCAGGGCACTGGCCCGGTCCGACGCGGTCAAGGGGGCCACCGCGACCGTGACCAGACGGTCGCCCAGGTCACTGTCGGCCTGACAGTCGCGCGCCGGGCGGCGGCGGATGCCGTCATGCCCGGGCAGATCGACCGCATTGGCGATCATCGTCGCCGCTGCATCCGCCATCGCCGCCGTTGGGGCAAGCACCGTCACCGCATCGGCAATCCCAAGCGAGAAGCTGCGCCCCCGCCAGCCAGAGGTGGCGATGCCGCGCACCCCATCCGCCGCGCGAATGGTCACCCGGTCAAGCCCGCCCGTCACCGCCAGTGCCGCTGTTAGCTCTGCCCCGGGCGTAAGCAACAGGGCGATGTCGCCACCGTTGTTGGCATAGGCGTGGGTGATCTCCGGCCCCGCCATGGCCGCGACCACCCGGTCCGCCACCGCCCCGGCCACGGCGGCCATCGGGGTGATGAAGGCCGGTCGGAACGGGGCCACGGCGGCGGACATGGCGACAGCAATTTCCCCCTGCAGCGGCCGGTCTTCCGACCGCAGCGCCGGCAGTTCCGCCACCAACTCCTCCAGCACCGTCGCAAAGCGCCGCACCGCCCGGTGATAGGCAGCCGCCACGGCCTCTGCCGGACCGAAAGCCTCAGCCACAATGTCGATCGGCCCTTGCTGCAGATGCAGCCGCCCATCCGGCAAAACCGCCGCCGCCGCCGCCCATCCCCCACCGACCGACTTGCTCTTTTCAAAAATACGCCCGCCGGAGGCAACCCCGAGCCGGTTGGCCGGAACGGCCAGAGGCGAGACAGGCTCGTGCAGCCGCGCGCGCGTGCGCGGCTGCTCCATTTGCAACGCGCCGGTCATTGGGCGGGCCACGGCAGGACCCGCGCGGCTATGGGGTATTCGCCGCCTTCGGCCATTGTGGCGTCCAGCGAGCGGATGCTGTCTTCATGCCCGCCCATGGCCAGATAGGCGGCACGGGGCAAGGTGAACTCCAATGGCGCGACCAGCGCAGGTGTCGGGACATAGCCGAAGGCCCCGGGCGGCAGACGCGTTACATCGACCATGAAGGTGATCCCACCGCCCGGCCAGACATAGGTTTCCGCCCCGCCTGCGGTCAGACGCGTCACCCCCACCTGCACCGACCGGGTCAGTCGCACCGGGTTCTTAGCCACCCCGGCCCGCAGCGACCCGCCCGCCCCGGCCATAAACAGAACGGTACAAAGCGACGGCTCGCAGTTTTCAGCAATCAGGTCGACGCTGGCTTGCAAGGTGGCTGGCAGCGGCTGCGCCACGGGGCGCAGTGCCTCATCCAGAACGTAGTAGCCGTGATCTTCGCCCGTGGTAGAGACCATGAGCAGCGTCAGCCCCGGCCTTGCCCCCTTCTTCGGGTTCCAATCCCCCAGGATGTCCAGCGGGTCGGTCAGCCGCGTGCCGCCCCAGCCGAGGCCCGGTTCCGAAACCCGGAAGTAACGCCCTGGGGTTGACCGGTGGCCCTTGATCTTGATGCCCGTCGGTTGCCAGCCCAGCACGCGGCCCGCCTGATGTTCGCTGACCACGCCGGTGATGTGGTCATCGACCACCACCACCTCATCAACGAGCCCCTGCCACTGCACCGCGAACATCCCGATGGTGGCCGACCCGCAGCCGACGCGCATCCGCCGCTCGCGCTGGCCATCCACGATGGGGGCCTCGCCTGCCTGCACAACCACGCGGCTGCCGCCGTCGATCGTCATCTCGACCGCCTCGCCGTTGCACAGCGCCAGCAGGGCGGCGCAGGTCACCCGACCTTCGGCCTTCTCGCCCCCTGTCAGGTGATGCACCCCGCCAAGCGACAGCATCTGGCTGCCGTATTCGGCGGTGGTCACATGGCCAATCGCCTCGCCCTCCACCCGGACCACGGCAGCTTCCGGGCCAAGAAAACGGTCGGTGTCGATCTTCACCTTGACGCCCGCGTAGGAAAAGATCGCCTCGGTCACGACAGTGACCATATCGGCGCCATCGATCTTGCTGGCGATGATGAAAGGCGCGGGCTTGTAGTCGGGATAGGTCGTGCCCGACCCGATCCCGGTGACCACGGCATCTGCCGGGACGAGCGTGCCATCCCAGTCCCGCGCCGCAAAGGGCACGACGCGACCACCCGCCTCAACCGTTTGCGACAGCAGCACCACGGGATCGGTTCGCACGATCTTTCCGCCCTCATTGGCATAACGGTCGCAGGCCCCGGTCTGACCCGGGGCGATGTAGCACATCACCGGGCAGGCGTCGCAGCGCAGCTTTTCGGGGGTGTCGGTCATCTGGGCCACCCACCGGGGGCCAGCCCCCGGACCCCCGGGATATTTGAGGACAGATGAAAGCCGTAGCAGGCGGTCATTGCGGCCCCTCCATGGCAGCCAGCACCCGGTGCGGAAGTGCCGGCACCCAGGTGATCGTGGCGCCGGTCGCATGGCGGATCGCGTTCAGGATGGCGGGGGCGGTCGGGATCAGCACATGTTCCCCCAGGCCCTTTGCGCCATAGGGGCCTTCAGGATCGGGCACCTCGATCAGCAGGCTTTCGATGGGGGGCACATCGCCGAAAGTCGGGATCAGGTAGTCATGCAGGTTCTCGGTCCGGCCCGGCAGGTATTCCTCCATCAGCGCAAGGCCGATGCCCTGGGCAATCCCCCCCTCGATCTGACCACGCGCCAGCGTCGGGTTGATGACCTGGCCAAGGTCATGCGCAGCGGTGATCTTTATAAGCTTCACCGTCCCAAGGGCCGCATCCACCGCCAGTTCGACCATCTGCGCGCCATAGCCGTAAAGGGCATAGGGCGTGCCCTGCCCGTCCCCATCCAGGGGCGAGGTCGGAGGGTCGTAGGTCGCTTCGGCCGTCAGCGCATGGCCCTGCGCGTCTGGGGGCAGCGCGGCAAGGTCGATCCGGGTGACAATGCCCGTATCGCGGACGACGACGCAGGTCCTCTCTAACGTCAGCCGTGCCCCCTGCCCGGCATTGGCGCGGCGCAAAACCTCGGCCCGCAAGGCTTCGGCAGCGGCCTTCGCGGCGCGCCCGGTGACGAAGGTCTGTCGGCTGGCCGAGGTCTTGCCTGCATCCGGAGTCAAGGCGGTATCCGGGCCGATCAGCCGGAAAGCCTGCAAGGGCAGACCCAACGCCTCGGCCGCGATCTGGGCGATGACGGTGTTGGAGCCTTGGCCAATATCGGTCGCCCCTTGGTGCAGGACCACCGCACCGTCAGGCGACAGGCCAATGCGGATGGTCGAGGGGTTCGGCAGCGCGGTGTTGCCGCAGCCGTACCAGCAGGCGGCAACCCCCACTCCGCGACCCGGCTGGCTTGCGGCGTCCCGCAGCGCACGGGTCCAATGCGGCTTGAGCGCGGTCAGGCAATCGCGGATGCCCACGGCGCGCAGAACCTGCCCGGTGGCGCTGGCATCACCGTCCGCCAAGGCGTTCAGTATGCGAAACTCCAGCCGGTCGATCCCGGCCTTGTCGGCCAGCCGGTCATACAGCGTTTCCTGCCACAGCGCCCCTTGCGGCACGCCAAAGCCCCGGAACGCGCCCGACACCGGCCCGTGGGTATGGATTGCCCTCGCCTTGGCAGTGATCGCTGGCGTCAGATAGGGGCCCGAGACATGGACCGGAACCCGGTTCGCCACCGTTGGCCCCCAGCTGGAATAGGCGCCGGTGTTGAAACGCCCGGTAAACTCCACCCCCGTGATCCGGCCACTGGCATCGCAGCCGATGCGGCCCGACATCTCAGCCGGGTGGCGCTTGGTGGTAGAGGTCATGCTTTCGCCGCGGCTGTAAGTCATCCGGCAGGGCCGCCCGGTCTTCAGCGTCACCAGCCCGATCAGCGGCTGGAGCGAGAGGTCCAGCTTTGAGCCGAACCCCCCACCGACAGCCGAGGGGATGATCCTGACCCGGTCGATGGGCAGACGGAGGATGCGGGCAGTGTCTTCACGGTCCATCCCGGGGGCTTGGGTGCAGGCACGGATCACCAGGGTATCGCCCTCCAGCCAGGCGACACCGGCCTCAGGCTCGATATAGGCGTGTTCGACGAAGGCGGTGGTCATGCAGCCTTCCACGACATGGGCGCTGCGGGACAGCGCGGCGGCGGCATCGCCTTTGACCACGCGGCCTTCGACCAGAAGGTTGCCCGGGCGGGTGGCGTGGATCAGGGGGCCGGTCTCGGCCTCCTCTGGTGAGGAAAGCGCGGGCAGCACGGTCCAGGTGATGGGAAACTTTGTCAGGTCAGGGTCGGAACCGGGGTCAAACGCGACCAACGCCACGCATTCGCCCCGGAACCGGGCAGGAGACGTGGCGATGGCGGGTTGATCGGCAAAGGGTGGAATGACGGAGAACGCATTGCGACCGGGGATATCCGCAGCGGCCAAGACGGCCACAACGCCGGGCTGCGCGCGGAAGGCGGCAAGATCGCCGATCTGGAACTCGGCATGCGGATGCGGTGAGCGGACCGCCTTGACCACCAGCGCGCCAGCAGGCCACACGTCCGCGCCAAAGCTGTCGCCCGCCACCTTGGCCGCGCCGTCCAGGCGCTGCACTGCCGCGCCGACCGGCCCTTCGGTGACCGGGGTCGTGCTGCCCCGCCCGGCCGCGACCACGGCCGCGATGATGCTGCGATAACCGGTGCAGCGGCAGAGGACGCCGCCAAGCGCCTCCTCCACCTGCTCGGCGGAAGGCTCGGGGGTGAGGGTCAAAAGCTCGGCCGCCGTCAACAGCATTCCGGGCGTACAGATGCCGCATTGCGCCGCCCCTTCGGCCAGAAAGGCGGCGCGCAGGCGGGTGAGTTCGGGGGTCGTCCCTTCAATTGTCGTGACTTGGCGCCCCGCTACCCGCGCGGCGGGGGTCAGGCAGGCGCAGATGGCCTCACCATCCAGCAGAACGGTGCAAGCCCCGCAATCGCCCGCGTCGCAGCCGACCTTGGTGCCAACCAGCCCAAGGCGTTCACGCAGGGTCTCGGACAGCCGTTCGGTCGGGGGGGCGTCGGTCTGGGCGGGGCTGCCGTTCAGGGTGAAGGCGATCATGCCAGCGCCCCGGCCAGGGCGCGGCGGACCAGTTCGGTAGCGGCATGGGCGCGATAGTCCGCACTGGCCCGGACGTCGTCAATCGGCGACAGGGCGGCGTTGACGTCTGCCGCGCGAATCCGGTCCGGCGCTTGATCCACCAGCGCCCCGGTCAGCGCGGCCTCAACCAGCGGCAGACGGGTCGCCACGGCGGAACAGGAACCTGCGGCGATGGCCACATCGACCAGCCGCCCCTTGGCAACCACAAGCCGCGCCGCAACCATGGCGATGGAAATCACCAGATGCCGCCGCGCGCCCAGCTTTTCAAAGGCCGACCGCCCCTGCAGACCCGTGGCCGGGATCCACACCGCGGTCATCACCTCGCCCGGTTGCAGGGCGGTCTGGCGCGGGCCGCGCAGGAAGTCCTGCAAGGGCAGTCGACGCAGGCCGGTGGCCGAGGCAAGCTCTACCTCCGCGCCAAGCGCAAGAAGCGGCGGCACCCCATCGGCGGCGGGTGAAGCGTTGCAGAGGTTGCCGCCAATCGTGCCCGCCACCTGCACCTGCCGCCCCCCCACCTGCCGCGCCGCCTGCTGCAAGGCGCGAAGGGCATCCGGCACCGCAGCATCGGCGAGGGTCGCCCAGGTCGTGCCCGCCCCGATCCGCAGCCCCTGCCCGTCGGCGCTGATCCCGGCAAACCCGGCCAGACCCGTCAGGTCCAGCACCGGCCCCGCCAGTTGCGCCCCGGCCCCGGGGTAAAGGTCCGTTCCCCCGGCCAGCACCCGCCAGCCCCCCTCTGCCAGCAGGCCAAGCGCCTGTGGCAAGCTGTCAGGCCGGGCATAGGCTTGCTGGGTCAAAGGCAGTGTCACGGGCGGTTCATCCCGGCATTTCGTTTGTATGATAACAAGTTTGCGACCCAAGCCTGCCCCTGTCAACCGTCTTGCGCGCCTGCGGTCCAGCGCGTATCGCAAGGCGATGAGTGACACACCCAAACCTTACAGCCTTGATGACCAGATCGGCTATGTCCTGCGCCGTGTGACGCAGCGGCATTTGGCAATCTTTGCCGCCCAGATCCCCGAGGTCACGACCACCCAGTTCGCCGTCCTTGCCCGGCTGGCCGAGGTCGGCCCCATGTCGCAAAACCAGCTTGGCCGCGCGACGGCCATGGATGCGGCCACGATCAAGGGCGTGGTGGACCGGCTGGTGCGCCTTGGCTACGCCGCCACCGCTGCCGACCCCGAAGACCGCCGCCGCCTGACCGTCACCCTGACCGACAGCGGGGCGGCCCTGTTCTCTGCCCGCACTGCAACGGCGCTGGCGGTCTCGGCCGAGACGCTGGCCCCGCTTACCCCTGCCGAACAAGCGCATCTTCTGGCCCTGCTTGCCCGTCTGACCTGACCAGATGCCGGGCGCGGAATGCCGCGACCTCGGCCTCTGACGGGGCCACACCGGAAAACGTCAGCACATAGGCCGGGATCCGCCCCATCCGCACCGCAAAACTTTCGTCCGAGCGCAAGGCGATATAGCCGACCTGCGTCAGATACAGCGTCCGTGCCCGGGTATCGGCCTCGGTCGCGCCATAGCCGAAACGCTGGAAGAGCGCGGTAATCGCCGCCAGCCGCTGCGCGTCCGCCTCAACCAGCGCGGCATCGACCCCGGGGTCGGTCAAGGCCCAGGTCCGCATGGCAAATTCCAACCGGCTGTCAAAAAGCTGCGGGTCAACCCAGCAGTCGATCAGGTTCAGCATCGCCTCGGCAATCGTCGTGGCCGGGGCCTCACAGCGGGCCACAAGGTTGCCGGTGTTCTGCGCCCGCCACCGCGCCACCAGCCCGGCCAAAAGCGCCTCACGATCGGCGAAATGCCAGTAGAAACTGGTGCGCGACAGCCCCAGCCGCTGCGCAAGCGGCATCACCTTGACCGCGTCGACACCGCTTTCCACCAGAAGATCATAGGCCGCATCCAGCCACCCCTCCGGCGTGCCGCGCCACCCCCGCTCTGTCCGGTCCCTGCTCATCCCGAAAGCCTAGCCTTGCGCCCCTGTCCCGCACAATGCCGGAAACTCGACACATATGTCGATTTTTCTTGAGAGGGGTCAGAGCGCCCGCTACCCTGCCCCTGTCCGACCATGAGGCCGCCATGTCATCCGATCCGCTTCTCCAGCCCTATCAGCTGAAGCATCTGACCCTGCGCAACCGGATCATGACCACCAGCCACGAACCGGCCTACACCGACGATGGGATGCCCAAGGACCGCTACCGTCTTTACCACCTTGAACGGGCGAAGGGCGGCGTCGCCATGGTGATGACGGCGGGGTCGGCAAGCGTGTCGCGCGACAGCCCGCCCGCCTTTGGCAATGTGTTGGTCTGGAAGGATGAGGTGGTGCCATGGATGCGCCGCCTGGCCGATGACTGCCATGAGGCGGGGGCAGCGGTGATGATCCAGATCAGCCACCTTGGCCGCCGCACCCGCTGGGACAAAGGGGATTGGCTGCCGGTTCTAGGCGCTGGCCCAAGCCGTGAACCCGCACACCGGGCTTTTCCGAAGATCATTGAAGACTGGGATATCTCTCGCATTATCAAGGACTACGCCGACGCGGCTGAACGGATGCAGGCGGCGGGCCTCGATGGGGTAGAGTTTGAATGCTATGGCCATTTGATGGACCAGTTCATCAGCCCGCTGACGAACGGCATGCCCCCCGGCCCCTATGATGCCACGACGCTGGAAAACCGCCTGCGCTTCACGATGGAGGTGCTGCAGGCCTGCCGTGACCGGGTGGGGCCGGGGTTCCTGCTGGGCCTGCGCTTTGTTGGCGATGAGATGGAGGATGGCGGCATCCCGGCGGAGGATGGGCTGGACATGGCCCGCCGCTTCAACGCCTCGGGCCTCGTGGATTTCCTGAACGTGATCCGGGGGCGGATCCATACCGATGCTGCATTGACCGGGGTGATTCCGGTCCAGGGCATGCCGTCTGCCCCGCATCTGGACTATGCCGGCCAGGTGCGCGCGGCCAGCGGTCTGCCGACCTTTCACGCCGCCCGCATCCCCGATGTGGCAACCGCCCGGCATGCCGTGGCAACAGGGCGGCTGGACATGGTCGGCATGACCCGCGCCCATATGGCTGACCCGCACATCGTGCAGAAAATCTTGGCAGGCCAAGAGGATACGATCCGTCCTTGTGTGGGGGCCACCTACTGCCTCGACCGCATTTACCAAGGCGGCATGGCGCTGTGCATCCACAACCCCTCCACCGGGCGCGAGGGCGAACAGCCGCATGCCATCCCCCCGGCACCGGTTGCGAAGAAAGTGGTGATCGTGGGGGCCGGCCCTGCGGGGCTGGAGGCCGCGCGCGTGGCAGGCGAACGCGGACACAGCGTGGTGGTGTTCGAGGCCGCTGCCCAGCCCGGTGGGCAGGTCTTGTTGACGGCCCGCAGCGTCCGTCGCCGCGAGATGATCGGGATCATCGACTGGCGCATCGCGCAATGCGCGCGGCATGGGGTGGAATTTCACTTCAATACCTTCGCGGAAGCTTCTGACATCCTGTCAGAAAAGCCGGATGTCGTTGTCGTCGCCACCGGTGGCCTGCCAACCCGCGATGTGCTGCGCGAGGGTAATGACCTTGTGGTCACCGCCTGGGACATCCTCTCGGGCGACGTCAAGCCGGGCGCAAATGTCCTTCTCTTTGACGATGCGGGCGACCATGTGGCGATGCAGGCGGCGCAGATGCTGGCCGACAGCGGGGCCAAGGTCGAGGTGATGACCCCCGACCGGACCTTTGCGCCTGATGTCATGGGGATGAACCTTGTGCCTTATGTGCGGGCCATGCAGGCGCGCGACGTGACCTTTACCGTAATGTGGCGGCTTCTGGCGGCAGAGCGCGCCGGAAACCGCCTGCGCGCGGTGATCGGCACCGACTACGGCAGCCAGACCCGGACGGCCGATTATGACCAGATCGTCGTGAACCACGGCACCCAGCCCTTGGCCGATATCTACTTTGATCTCAAACCCTTGTCAGCCAATCTTGGCGCCTTGGATCACGAGGCACTGGTGGCCGGGCACCCACAGCCTGCTGGTGCTGGCTTTGCGCTCTACCGGATCGGCGATGCGGTGGCAGCGCGCAACACCCATGCCGCGATTTATGATGCGCTGCGCCTTGTGCGGCAGGTCTGAAAGGTTGCTTTTGCCGTTGAATCTCTGCCGCATCGGAATATCTGAGCGTGAGCGTTCAAGGGAAGACCATGCCAGACGGAACACCGCTGACCGACGACGACACCCGTAACCTGCGCGACGCGTTTGGCCGCTTTGCGACCGGGGTCTGTCTGGTGACGACGATGGGACCGGAGGGGCCGGTTGGGTTCACCGCCAACAGCTTTTCATCTGTGTCGCTCGACCCGCCGCTGGTGCTGTGGTCCCCGGCCCGCGCCTCGCGGCGGTTCGGGGTCTTTGTCGCGGCGCCACACTATGCGATCCATGTGCTGGGCCTTGACCAGGCCGACTGGATCCCCCGCTTTGCCCGCACCGGGGAAGGCTTCGCGGGCCTTGATGCGCCCCTGAACGCGGAAGGCGTGCCGACCCTGCGCACCGCCCTGGCCCGGTTCGACTGCGCCGCCCATGCCACCCATGACGGCGGGGACCATGCGATCCTGGTGGGGCGGGTGCTTCGGGCCAGCTTCCGTGACGGGGAACCCTTGGTGTTCAGCCAAGGCCGCTATGGGCGGTTTGAGGGCTAGTCTTTCTTCCGGCAGTACAGTTCCAGCCGGTGGTGGACGATGTCATACCCCATCTCGGCCGCGATTTCGCGTTGCAGCTGCTCGATCTTTTCGGACCGGAACTCGGTGATCTGGCCGGTGTCGAGGTCGATGATGTGGTCGTGATGCGGGGCGTCCGCCACCTCATACCGGGCCCCGCCGTTTTCCAGCGCCAGCCGCAGGACGACCCCCTCCCGCTCCAGCACGGAAAGCGTGCGGTAGACGGTGGCGAGCGACAGGCTGTCATCGAGGGTGCGGGCCCGGCGGTGAAGCTCGGCCGCGTCGGGGTGATCCTCGGCCTCGGTCAGGACCTTGAGAAGGGTCTGCCGCTGACGGGTCACACGGACCCCGGTATCGCGGAGGGCCTGGGTCATCTGGCGGGCGGGATCGGATGTCATGGCAGCATGGTAGCCCTTGGCGGGGTTCTGGTCAAACAGAGGTGTCCCGGGCAGGGACATCTTGCGCCGCAAGGGATTCCAAGGGGTTAGGATTTCGTTTTCAGGATTTGTTAACGGATGGGAGCGCTTGGGGCTGGCCCCCGGAGGGTTTCACACCCTCCGGACCTCCCGTGGGATATTTGGAGAGGGAAAGCTGGGGGCGATCCCTTCGGGCCGATCAGGCGACTGTCCAGTGGACAGTCGACCGGGCCGATTGCCCGGAGGCGCAAGCCGGAGGGCAAGGGGTTTTCGGCCATCCTGGACGGTTGGAAATCGGGGCACGACTGACTGGGGTGAGACCGGATCAGAAACGGTCCATTGGACCGTTTCCCGATCGAACACCCGCCGCGTGGGCGGGCGGGGCCGCGCGGCGCGGAAACGCGCCTGCCCGGGGCAGGCGCGGCCCGATTTGTCGACGGACAAGTCGGTCGAGAACACTGAGTTGGCTTCTTTTGGCTGGCAGACCGGGTACTTCACCCGCCCGGTTACCAGTGGGATAACTGGGGAGTCACAGATTGGGGTTCACGCTTGTAGCGAACCCCAAAATAGAAACGGCGGGCACTAGGCCCGCCGTTCTGGTTTCTGGACGAGAGTTCAGCTGCACCCAGTCGTTGCGCCACAGCTGTTGCACTTGAGGCAGGAGCCGTTCCTGACCATTGTGTAGTTGCCGCACTCGCCGCAGCTGTCGCCGGTGTAGCCTTGCAGCTTAGCCTTGGACCGCGCGTCGGTCGCGCTGGCGGTGGCGGAGGTGATGGCGAAGCTGGACACGCTTTCCGAGAAGCCTGCCATCCGGCCTTCGGGGACCAGCATGTTCAGGGTGGAGACCGGGTCCGTCCCGTTCGCCAGCGCCGAGACGCCCATGCCGCCTTGCAGGACCACAAGCTCTTGCGGCAGGCGTTTGCGCAGATAGCCGGTGGAGCTGATTTGCTTCAGCACCTCAAGCCCGCGGGTGGCAGCGGCGTCGCTGACTTCGGAGATGTTGCGCTTGCCTTCCTCTTCCCCGCGACCGAGGTCGTCGAAGCTGGCGCCCTTCGGGGCGACATGCGCAAGATCGGTGCGGTCAAGGTAGCTGACCGCCAGTTCGCGGAAGATGTAGTCAAGGATCGAGGTTGCGTTCTTGATGCTGTCGTTGCCCTGCACCATGCCCGCGGGTTCAAAGCGGGTGAAGGTGAAGGCCTCCACAAACTCTTCCAGCGGGACGCCATATTGCAGGCCGACCGAAACGGCGATGGCGAAGTTGTTCATCATCGCGCGGAAGCCGGCCCCTTCCTTGTGCATGTCGATGAAGATTTCGCCCAAGGAGCCGTCCTGGTATTCGCCGGTGCGGAGATAGACCTTGTGGCCGCCGACGATGGCCTTCTGGGTATAGCCCTTGCGGCGTTCCGGCAGCTTTTCGCGGTTGGAGCGGACGATTTCCTTGATGATGACCTTTTCGACGATCTTTTCGGCGATGACCTGGGCTTTTTCCATCACCGAGCCGTTGGTCAAGATCTCTTCGGCGTCCTCATCATCCTCGATCAGCGCGCTGGCGAGGGGTTGGCTGAGTTTGGAACCGTCGCGGTAAAGCGCGTTGGCCTTGATGCCGAGCGAGTGGGAAAGTTCATAGGCCGCCAGCGTTTCGGCGATGGTGGCGTTGTTCGGCATGTTGATCGTCTTCGAGATCGCGCCCGAGATGAAGGACTGGGCCGCGGCCATCATGTGGATATGGCTTTCGACCGAAAGATAGCGCTTGCCGGTCTTGCCGCAGGGGTTGGCGCAGTCGAAGACCGAGTAGTGTTCGGGCTTCAGGTGCGGCGCGTTTTCCAGGGTCATCGTGCCGCAGACATGGTCATTGGCTGCGTCGATCTGGGCCTTGGTAAAGCCAAGGTGGCGCAGAAGGTCGAAGGTCGGGTCGTTCAGCTTTTCTTCCGGGATGCCAAGGGTGCCTTTGCAGAAATCGGCGCCAAGGGTCCACTGGTTGAAGACGAACTTGATGTCGAAGGCGGAGGGGAGTGCGGCCTCGATCTTCTCAATCTCGCGCGGGCCGAAGCCGTGGCCGAGAAGCGAGGTGTGGTTGATCGCCGGGGCCTGGCCGAGCGAGCCGTGACCAACGGCATGGGCGACGATCTCAGCCGCCTGGGCGGTGGAGTAGCCCAGCTTTTCAAGGGCAGCCGGAACCGACTGGTTGATGATCTTGAAGTAACCGCCGCCGGCGAGTTTCTTGAATTTGACCAGGGCGAAGTCAGGCTCGATCCCGGTGGTGTCGCAGTCCATCACCAGGCCGATGGTGCCGGTGGGGGCGATGACGGTGGTTTGCGCGTTGCGGAAGCCGTGGGCTTCGCCGAGTTTCAGCGCCTCATCCCAGGCGGATTTCGCAAGGGAAACAAGCGATTGGTCCGGGCAGTTCGCGTGGTCAAGGGCGACGGCGGGCACGTTCAGGCCTTCATAGACGCCGGTCGAATGGGCGGCGGCGCGGTGGTTGCGGATGACGCGCAGCATGTGGTCACGGTTGCGGGCATAGCCTGCGAAGGGGCCAAGTTCCTTGGCGATTTCGGCCGAGGTGGCGTAGGAAACGCCGGTCATGATCGCGGTCAGGGCACCGCAGAGCGCGCGGCCTTCCTTGCTGTCATAGCCGAGGCCCATGTTCATCAGAAGGCCGCCGATGTTGGCGTATCCCAGACCAAGGGTGCGGAAGTCGAAGGACAGCTGGGCGATTTCCTTTGAGGGGAACTGCGCCATCATCACCGAGATTTCCAGCGTCACTGTCCAGAGGCGCGAGGCGTGGACATAGGCGTCGGCGTCAAACTTGCCGTCGCGGAAGAAGGTCAGCAGGTTCATCGACGCGAGGTTGCAGGCGGTGTCGTCAAGGAACATGTATTCCGAGCAGGGGTTCGAGCCCCGGATCGCGCCGTCTTCGGGGCAGGTGTGCCAAGCGTTGACGGTGTCGTGGAACTGGATGCCCGGGTCGGCGCAGGCCCAGGCGGCGTGGCCGATCTGGTCCCAAAGCTCACGCGCGGAGACGGTCTTGGCGACCTTGCCGTCGGTGCGGCGGATCAACTCCCACGGTTTGTCTTCCTTAACGGCGGTCAGGAAAGCGTCGGTCACGCGGACGGAGTTGTTGGAGTTCTGGCCGGAGACGGAGATGTAGGCCTCGGAATCCCAGTCGGTGTCGTAGGTGGGGAATTCGATCGAGGTGAAGCCCTGACGCGCGTATTGCAGGATGCGGTTGGTGTAGGTGTCGGGGATCATCGCCTTCTTGGCGGCCTTGATCGCGGCCTTCAGCGCCGGATTCTTGGCGGCGTCGGTAGCACCCTCCATGCTGCCATCGAAGGATTTGATCGCAGCGAAGATGTCGTTGAGGCGGGCCTCATGCATCTTGGATCCGGCCACCAGCGAGGCGACCTTCTGCTCTTCGATGACCTTCCAGTTGATGAAGTCCTCAACATCCGGGTGGTCCATGTCGATGATGACCATCTTGGCCGCACGGCGGGTGGTGCCGCCGGACTTGATCGCGCCAGCGGCGCGGTCACCGATCTTGAGGAAGCCCATCAGGCCCGAGGATTTGCCGCCGCCCGAGAGTTTCTCGCCCTCGCCCCGCAGCGAGGAGAAGTTGGTGCCGGTGCCCGAGCCGTATTTGAAGAGCCGTGCTTCACGCACCCAGAGGTCCATGATGCCGCCGTCACCCACTAGGTCATCCTTAACCGACTGGATGAAGCAGGCGTGGGGCTGCGGGTGTTCGTAGGCGCTGGTGGATTTGGTCAGCTTGCCGGTCTGGTGGTCGACATAGAAGTGACCCTGCGACGGGCCGTCGATGCCGTAGGCCCAGTGCAGGCCGGTGTTGAACCACTGGGGCGAGTTCGGGGCGGCCATCTGGCGGGCCAGCATGAAGCGCATTTCGTCATAATAGGCGGAGGCGTCGGCCTCGGTGGTGAAATAGCCACCCTTCCAGCCCCAGTAGGCCCAGGCCCCGGCCAGACGGTCAAAGACCTGCTTGGCGGACGTCTCACCCACGTTGCGGGCATCGGCCGGCAGCTTGGCCAGCGCCTCTTCATCGGGGACCGAGCGCCACAGGAATTCAGGCACGCCCTTTTCCTTGACGCGCTTCAGGGCACCGGGGACGCCGGCCTTGCGGAAATACTTCTGCGCCAGAACGTCCGAGGCGACCTGGCTCCAGCCTTCGGGGATCTCGACCGCGTCATTGCGGAAGACGACCGTGCCGTCCGGGTTGCGGATTTCGGAAACGGTGGTGGTAAAGGCCAAGGCACCATAGGCGCCGGTGGCTTCGGTGGTGAACTTCCGCTCGATCTTCATGCCCCTGAACTCCCGTTTTTTATGTGGCCACTGGCCGAAATTGAACTGCGAGGAAACCGCACGACATGCGTTCGCCCGGTAAACCCGGTGCCTTTCGCTGCTGTCGTCCTGTCCCGCTCGTCGGCACTAGATATGGTGTTGACCCCGGCCGCTTTGTCAAAGTGTCGTATTCGCCGGGGCCGTTCAACGGATTTATTTGCACGAGATGCGGATTTTCCGGCTTGACGCGAAAAGGCCGCAGTCACGGAACTGTCATCGTTTTTCCGGCCCGGATGTGGACAGGTCTGGGGACAGACTTCGCGCAGTTTGTGAAGAGGGCCGGATTTGCAAGGCTTCTGGCCCGTTTGCCGGACACTGCTGCCATGGGGGCCGAAGCCGGCAGCGCCGGTCCGGGCGATTCCCTCACCCGGCCTTAGGGGCGCGGGCGGGTCGGCCGGTTGATCAGAACGATCCCTGCCGCGACCAGCGCGGCCGCGCCGAGAATCGGCCAAGTGATGGATTCGCCAAAGATTAAGGCACCCAGGCAGATCGCGAAGATCGGCGTCAGGAAGGAAAACGACGCGACCGTGGACGAGGGATAGACCGACATAAGCCACAGCCAAGCGATGAATCCGCCCGCCACCACGACCGAAGACTGGAACAATAGCCCGACAAGGTGGATCGGTTGCAGGTCGCGGATCAGCGGGCCGAAGAGCGGCGCCGCAAGGAGGAGGATCGGGCCCGACACCAGCACCATCCAGAAAAGCTGCATTTCCGGCCCTTCGGCGCGCATCACCGGGCGGCGCGCGACGAAGGCCGTCCCCGCCCAGCCAAGTGCGGCGCCAAGCGCCAAAAGGTCTCCGGCAAGGCTGGCCTCTCCGGTGTCGGGGCGGCTGAAGATCGCCAGGGCGCATCCCGAAAAGGCAAGGGCAAGGCCGGCGGCTTTTTTCGGGCTGATCGGTTCGCCCAGACCGAAATGCGCCATGATCGCGAACCAGACCGGCATCGAATACATGATGACCGAGGCGCGACCGACGCTCGTCAGGTCCAACGCGAGGAAAAGGCACAGGAATTCTGCCGCAAAGACCGCGCCCATCAGAAGGCCGGGCCCGATGGCCGCGCGGTTCAGGCGCGGCGGGCGGCCCTTGTAGACCAGCCAGGCCCAGACGAAAAAGATCGCAAGGAATGACCGCAATCCGGCAAAGAACACCGGCTGCAACCCGTCATTGACCAGCTTTACGATGACCTGGTTGAAGGACAATAAGAGGGTGACACCCAGAAGGACAGAGCCTCCGAATAGGTCAAGCCGGTCCTTGCGGTGCATCTGGTCCCCCTGTTGGGCGCAGTTGTGCATGGGCGGCGGGGGAAGGGCAAGGCCGGGCCCGGGTGAAAGCGGCTGTCAAAGCGGCTTCCCCTGTGGCCGCAGGCAGAGTAAACGGGCGGCTGAGAGCACCCATTCGGCCAAAGGGAACCACCCATGAGCACGATCATCGACATTCACGCCCGCGAAATTCTGGACAGCCGGGGCAACCCGACGGTTGAGGTGGACGTCACGCTGGAAGACGGCAGCATGGGCCGGGCGGCAGTGCCTTCGGGCGCATCGACCGGCGCGCACGAAGCCAATGAGCGCCGCGATGGCGACAAGGCGCGCTACAAGGGCAAGGGCGTCTTGGAGGCCGTGGCAGCCGTGAACGGCGAGATCGCCGAAGAGATCGTGGGGTTTGATGCGACCGAACAGGTCGGCATCGACCGCACGATGATTGAGATGGACGGAACACCAAACAAGTCGCGGCTGGGGGCCAACGCAATTCTGGGCGTGTCGCTGGCTGTGGCGAAGGCCGCGGCGGAATTCACCGCGCAGCCGCTTTATCGGTATGTGGGCGGGACTTCCGCGCGCGTCCTGCCAGTGCCGATGATGAACATCATCAACGGCGGCGAGCATGCGGACAACCCGATCGACATCCAGGAATTCATGATCATGCCGGTGGGTGCCGAGAACATCCGCGAGGCGGTGCGGATGGGGTCGGAAGTGTTCCACACCCTGAAGAAGGAACTGCAGGCGGCCGGCCACAACACCGGGATCGGCGATGAGGGCGGCTTTGCGCCGAACCTGAGCTCTGCCCGCGATGCGCTTGATTTCATTCTGAAATCGATTGAGAAGGCCGGATATCGCCCGGGTGAGGATATCTACCTCGCGCTCGACTGCGCGGCGACGGAATACTTCAAGAACGGCCGCTATGAGATGGTCGGGGAAGGGAAATCCCTGAGCATCGAAGAAAACGTGGCCTTCCTTGCGGGCCTTGCCGCGGATTATCCGATCATCAGCATCGAAGACGGCTGTTCGGAAGATGACTGGGCGGGCTGGAAGCTCTTGACCGACACGCTCGGGTCGAAGATCCAGCTGGTCGGCGATGACCTCTTCGTCACCAACCCCAAGCGGTTGGCCGAGGGGATCAAGGCGGGCTGCGCGAATTCGATGCTGGTGAAAGTCAACCAGATCGGCACCCTGACCGAGACGCTCCAGGCCGTCGATATGGCGCACCGCGCGCGGTACACCAACGTGATGAGCCACCGGTCGGGCGAGACCGAGGATTATACGATCGCCGACCTTTCGGTCGCCACGAACTGCGGGCAGATCAAGACGGGGTCCCTGTCACGGTCTGACCGGCTGGCGAAGTACAACCAGCTGATCCGGATCGAGGAAATGCTGGGCGAGACGGCGGAATATGCCGGGCGGTCTGTGCTGAAGGGGTGACGTCGGGAGCCGGAGTTTTGCAAAACTCCGGACCGATTTCCTTGCGGAAAACAGCGGGCGGCCCTTGGGGGTCGCCCGTTTTGCGTCCGGGATGCCTGACTTTTGTTCGCTCGCCGCAATCTTGTAGCGTCCCGAACGGTCACGGTTTTCAGGGGACATGCATGGCTCTTTCTCCGTTCTTTCGGGCGCTGTTCGGCGGGGCGGCTAGGGATGGCCTGGCCGGGCTGACGGCCAGGCAGGGGCGGATCGCGCTGGGTGATCTGACCGGAGGGGACAAGGAGGCAGCCCGCCTTTATGACGCGGCGATTGCCGGGGTCCTGCCCAAGGGCAGCCCCATCGAAGTCTCAGGACCTACCGTCCCGGTCAGTGTCGCACTTCAGTCGGCGCTTTACGAAACGCGCCGGGCGGCGCTTTTGGACTGGGCGGCAGATGCTGCCTGGTGCAGCCGGGCCTTTGCAAATCTCTTCCGCCGACATGGCGTGAGCGTTGAGACAACCCTTGCAGCCCTTGCCGATCAGCCCGAACCAGACCGCGGCGAGGCGGCAGGCTTGGTTTATGTGGCCTTTCGCAAGCTGGCGGATGCCAACAAGCTGCGCATCCTGTCGATCAATGACGGATCTGACAGCTATTGCTTCCTTCTGACCTCTTACAAGGGGGCCGAGCGGTGGGCTTCGGTCCGGATCGGGGGCGAAACCTATTTCGAGGACTGCGACTGGGAGTTCAAACGCGCGTTGCGGGCCGCCGGGCTGCCCCCCCGCAGCGAAAGGCACCCCCGGTTTTCGCCACGGCCAGCGCCGGTGCGCGGCTAGGCACCCGATGCCACGAAGCCAGCGCCGCCCTTTCCGGAGCGGTTTGGCTGGGCTAGACAAGTGCGATGCTGATCCTGCTGAACAAACCCTATGACGTGCTTTGCCAATTCACCGATGGTGAGGGGCGGCAGACGCTGGCGGATTTCGTGCCGGTCAAAGGGGTCTATCCGGCGGGGCGGCTGGATCGGGATTCGGAGGGGCTGGTGGTCCTGACCGATGATGGCAAGCTGCAGGGGCGGATTGCCGACCCTAAGTTCAAGCTGGAGAAGGTCTATCTGGCGCAGGTTGAGGGCGTGGTTTCCGCGCAAGCGCTGGAGCGGTTGCGGGCGGGGGTGGAGTTGAACGACGGCCCCACCCTGCCCGCCAAGGCGCGGGCTGTGGCGAAACCGGACTGGCTTTGGCCCCGGACCCCGCCGATCCGGGTGCGAAAGTCGGTGCCGGATGGGTGGATTGAGATGACCATCCGCGAAGGGCGGAACCGGCAGGTGCGGCGGATGTGTGCGGCGGTGGGGCTGCCCTGCCTGCGGCTGATCCGCTGGCGGGTGGGGGACTGGACGCTGGACGGCCTTATGCCGGGGGAATGGAGAGAGGCATGAACGCCGAGGAGATCATCCGGAAGCTGGAGCTCAAGCCGCATCCTGAGGGGGGCTGGTACCGGCAGACCTGGGTCGGCCCGATGGTCGGCGAGCGGGCCAGCGGGACGGCGATCCTGTTCCTCCTGCGGGCGGGGGAGCGTAGCCATTGGCACCGGGTCGATGCCGATGAGATCTGGCTATGGCATGCGGGGGCGCCGCTCGTGCTGTCGCTGGGCGAGCGTGCGGCTGAGGATCTGCGGCTGGGGCCGGATGTGCTGGGGGGCGAGATCGTGCAGGCCGTGGTTCCCGCAGGCTGGTGGCAGGCGGCGCGGTCGACGGGGGAATGGACGCTGGTCAGTTGCACAGTCAGCCCCGGGTTCCGGTTCGAGGGGTTCGAGCTGGCCCCACCGGGATGGGAGTTGCCAAGGGCATGACCGATCACCGGACGTTCCTGGCCGCCCTGCCCCCTGCCGTGCGCGAGGCGATGGTGGAACGGTCGAATGGGCCGGGGCTGCAGCATCTGGGGCTGCATCTTGGTGCCATTCTGGCCCTTGGTGGCCTGATCGCGGCGGGGGTGCCGGGGTGGTGGGCCCTTCTACCGGTGCAAGGGGTGCTTTTGGTCTTTCTCTTCACGCTGGAGCATGAGGCGACGCATCGCACGCCCTTTCGCAGCCTCTGGCTGAACGACTGGGCGGGGCGTCTTGCCGGGTTTCTGCTGCTGCCCTTCGAGTGGTTCCGCGCCTTTCACCTGGCGCATCACCGCTGGACCAATCTGCTCGGCAAGGACCCCGAACTTGCAGGCAAGCCGATCCTGACGCGACGCGACTGGATCTGGCATGTGTGTGGTCTGCCTTACTGGATCGCGGAACTGCGGTTGATGCTGGCGCTGGTCCGGGGCCGGGTCAGCGATGATTTCGTGGCCGAGGGCGCGCGGGGCCGCGTGGTGCGCGAGGCGCGGGTCATGGCGGCGGGGTATTTTCTGGCGGCGCTGACGCTGCTGTGGTCGCCCGTCCTTCTGTGGGTCTGGATCGTGCCGGTGGTGCTGGGGCAACCCTTCCTGCGCCTTTACCTTTTGGCCGAGCATGGCGATTGTCCGACAGTGGCCAACATGTTCGAAAACACCCGGACGACGTTCACCAACCGGGTGATGCGGGCCCTGGCCTGGAACATGCCCTATCATGTGGAACACCATGTCTGGCCCGCCGTGCCGTTTCACCGGCTGCCAAAGGTCCATGGGATGATGCGGGACGAGTTGCGGGTGACGGCGGCGGGCTATGCGGCCTTCACGAGGGACTATCTGGAGCGGCGGCGGTGAGGCGGCTTGGCCTGGCGGCAGCCTTGGTTGGCGTCCTCTGGGCGGCGTTGAGCTTTTGGCCCCGGACGATCGAGAGGCAATGGGTGACGGTTGTCAGTGCAGGCATGAAAGCGCAGGTGAACGGGCCTTCGACAGTCGTCGAAGTGGAGCTGCCAGATGGGCGCATCGAGCGGTTCGAGATCGGCTTTTCAGAGGGTACGGCAGAGGCGGGAGATATGCTTTGCGTCGAAGTGGCGGAAAGCTGGACCGGTTACCTGGCCCTTAGACTGGTTTCGAACACTGGCTGTGCAAATGTCGGTCAGCCTGAAGGGCGGTTACCAGATTGAGCGGCGTGCCGCCGCGAGCCTTTGGGGTCGCCTGCGCGGCCTGCTGCCGCTTGGCTCCGCGGTTCCTGGCCTTGGCGTTTTGCGGGGTAGTGACAGGGGGTGCGTGGCGCATCGGGCGGAGCCTCCGGCGGGAGTATTTGGAAAAAGAGCAAATGCGGGGGGCATGCGGGAATTGTGCGGGGCACAAGATTGGCGTGGTGGGGCGGGCGCGGTTTGGGTAGGTGGGGCGGATGAATGATGCCGAACCCTCAGCACCAGCCCCTGCCCTGCCAGCCGCGAATGAAGACAGCCTTTCGGGGTTTCTCTTCGCGCTGACGGCTTATCTGCTTTGGGGCTTTCTGCCGCTTTACATGAAGGCTTTGGCCCATATCCCGCCGGTCGAGGTGATTGCGCATCGGGTGGTCTGGTCGGTGCCGGTGGCGCTGGCTGTGCTGTGGGTGCTGGGGCGGACGGGCGATTTGCGGGCTGCCTTCCGCCAGCCCCGGATGCTGGGGATGGGCGCGGTGACGGCGGCGCTGATTTCGGTGAACTGGGGGATCTATGTCTGGGCCATTGGGTCGGGGCATGCGCTGGATGCAGCCCTTGGCTATTACATCAATCCGCTTTTCTCGATCTTCCTGGGCGCCGTGCTGCTGCGCGAGCGGATTGGCCGCTGGCAGGCGGTGGCGATTGCGCTGGCGGTGATCGCGGTGGCGGTGCTGACCTGGGATGCAGGCCGGTTGCCGGTGGTGGCGCTGGCCCTGACGTTGACCTGGGGCTTCTACGCCTTCCTGAAGAAATGGCTGCCGATCGGCCCGAACCAGGGCTTTGCGCTGGAGGTGTTGATCCTCTTGCCGCTGGCCTTGGGCTATATGCTGTGGCTTTGGGGCGCGGGCACGGGGCATTTCCTGCAAGGCGTTCCTTGGGATGATGCGCTGCTGGTCGGTTGCGGCATCGTCACGGCGGGGCCCTTGATGATTTATGCCAATGGGGCCAAGCGGTTGCGGCTGTCCACCATCGCCATCATGCAATACATCGCGCCGACGATGATCTTCCTGACGGCGGTCTTCATCTTTGACGAGCCGTTCAGCACCGTGAAGCTGGCCGCTTTCGCGCTGATCTGGGCGGCGCTGGTGGTCTATTCGCTGCCAATGCTGACAGGACGCACCAAGGATGAGCCTGCCCGGGCCTAAACCTTCGGGTCAGGTCGGCTGATCTGCCCGCCGCCGACCAGCGCAGGCGTGCCCGTGGTGCCGGGGGCCGAGGTTGGCAGCTTGCGCAGGACGCGCACGGCAAGAAAGGCGAAGGCCTGGGCTTCCAGCATGTCACCGTCAAGGCCCACATCCTCAACCGGCATGATGGTCGCAGGGATGCGGCGGCGAAGTTCGGCCATTAGCGTGGGGTTGTGCCGCCCGCCGCCGGTGACCAGGATGCGCGACACCGGCTTTGGGAAATGGATCTGCCCGGTGGCCACGGCAGCGGCGGCAATGGCCGTCAGGGTGGCGGCGGCATCGGCGTCGGACATCATGTCAAGATGGTCAAGGAGGCCCGCGAAGTCGTTTCTGTCCAGGGATTTGGGCGGGGCGAGGTCGAACCAGGGGTCGGTCATGACCATGGTGACGAACTCTTCATCCAACTTGCCCTTGGCGGCGAGGGCACCGCCTGTGTCATGGGCAAGGCCAAGCCGGGCGCGCATCAGGTCATTCAAGGGGGCGTTGGCGGGGCCGGTGTCGAAGGCGAAAAGCGCGCCGGGGGTTTCGGGTCCGTCGGCGGCGGGGTTCACCCAGGTCAGGTTGCCGACCCCGCCAAGGTTCAGGAAGGCAAGGGGTTCGGTCGCGCCGATGTGGCGGGCAAGGGCGAAGTGGTAGAACGGGGCCAAAGGCGCGCCCTGCCCGCCCATCGTCACATCGGCCGAGCGGAAATCCCAGACGGTGGGCAGGTCAAGCACCTGGGCCAAAAGCGCCCCATTGCCGCATTGATGGGTGCCAAGATCGCCCGGGTCATGTGCCAGGGTCTGGCCGTGAAAGCCCAGAACCTCGGCTCCGGTGAAGCGGCTGAGGACTTCGGCATGGGCGTTCTCCACCACTTCGGCGGCGGCGGCGACCGCGGGACCACCGGGCCACTGGCCAAGGGCTGCGCGCAGGGTGTCCTGTTCCGCAGCGCTGTAGGGCCGGAAGGCCGAGGGTCCGAAACTGTCAACCGTCACGCCGTCGGTCAGGATCATCGCGGCATCGACCCCGTCCAGGGAGGTCCCGGACATTGCACCCAGCGCCCAGATCGGGCCCTCCTTCGCCATGGCCTTCCGCATCTTCCCTTGTGCCCCGTGGATAGCTATACCGCCGCCACATCCTAGACCGAGGTCGCCATGAACTACCATCCGAAATCTGACTTCATGCGCGTGATGTTCGAGCGCGGCTTTGTTGCCGATTGCACGGATTATCAGGCGCTTGACGAGGCATTTGTGAAGGGCGTGGTGCCGGGATACATCGGATTTGATGCAACCGCGACAAGCCTGCATGTCGGCAGCCTGATCCAGATCATGATGCTGCGCTGGCTGCAGAAATGCGGTGGCAAGCCGATCGTGCTGATGGGCGGGGGCACGACCAAGATCGGCGACCCAAGTTTCCGGGCTGAAGAGCGCCCGCTGCTGACGGATGCCCAGATCAACAGCAATATCGAGGGCATCAAGCGGGCCTTTGCGCCCTATGTCAGCTTTGGCGACGGCCCGACCGATGCGATCATGGTCAACAACGCCGAATGGCTGGATGCGCTGAACTACATCGGCTTTCTGCGCGACATCGGGCGGCATTTCAGCGTCAACCGGATGCTGTCGTTTGAATCGGTGAAGTCCCGGCTGGACCGCGAACAATCGCTGTCCTTCCTGGAATTCAACTACATGATCCTGCAGGCCTATGATTTTCTTGAGCTTCACCGCCGCTATGGCTGCCTTCTGCAGATGGGCGGCAGCGACCAGTGGGGCAACATCGTCAACGGCGTGGACCTGACGCGCCGGGTGATCGCCACGCAAGGGGCGGGTGAGGTGTTCGGTCTGACCTCGCATCTTCTGACCACGTCCGATGGCAAGAAGATGGGCAAGACGGCGGGTGGCGCGGTCTGGCTGAACGGCGACATGTTCAGCGCCTATGAGTTCTGGCAGTACTGGCGCAATGTGACCGATGCCGATGTGGGCCGGTTCCTGAAGCTTTACACCGATCTGCCGGTGGCTGAGTGCGACCGTCTGGGCGCGCTTGGGGGATCAGAGATTAACGGGGCGAAGATCGTGCTGGCCAATGCCGTAACCACGCTGCTGCATGGGGCTGAAGCCGCGGCAGCGGCAGAAGCGACTGCACGCGAAGTGTTTGAAAAGGGCGGGATTGGCGACGATCTGCCCACCGTGACCCTGCAGCCGGAAGAACTGTCCGATGGCGTGGGGATCGTGCAGCTGTTCGTGCGCGCGGGCCTTGCGGCGAGCGGCAAGGACGCCAAACGCCTGATCCAGGAAGGCGGGGCGAAGGTGAATGACGAGATCATCACCGATGTCGCCTTGCGCTACGGTGCGGGGCATCTGGCCGAGCCGCTGAAACTGACCGCTGGCAAGAAACGGCACGCTTTGGTCGTGCTGGGGTGATTGGTCGCAGGCGTCAAGGGAACTCGTTCCCTGGCGCCGGTGTTTCCCTGTCCTAACCGGATGGGAGATACAGCAATGCCGACACCACAAGAGCTGGAAGCAAAACTTTGGGCGGGCCTGCGCTCGGACATGACGGTCATGCTTGGGCGTGACAGCCATGGAACCGGGGGACGCGGTCAGATCACGGCGGATGCGGTCGGTCAGGCTGCGGAAGATGGCGAACAGTCGGCACGGCCGATGACAGCGATGTTCGAAAGCGATGAAGATCGCGGGCCTTTGTGGTTCTTCACCAGCAAGGACAGCCATCTGGTCCGCGCAGGGGAAGGCCCCGCGACAGCTACTTTTGTCGCCAAGGGCCATGACCTTTTTGCCCGGATCGAAGGGCATCTGAGCGACGCGACCGACCCTGTGATGATCGAAAAGCTGTGGAACCCCTTTGTGGCAGCCTGGTACGACGGCAAGAATGACCCCGACATCGCTTTGCTGCGCCTGGATCTGGAAAGTGCCCGGATCTGGGAGAACGCGTCGTCTCTGATGGTCGGGATCAAGGCGCTGTTCGGCGCCAAGCCGCAGGAAGATTACCGGGACAAAGTGGCCGACGTGGTTCTGGACTGACGAAAAAAGGGGGCCCTGACGGCCCCCTTTTGCCGCGTCACAGCACGGTTACTGCTGGACGGTGACCTTGGTCATCACGTCCGGGGTGGCTGGTGGCTCACCGCGCTGGATGGCGTCCACCACGTCCATGCCGGAAATCACGTTGCCGACGATGGTGTACTGGCCGTCCAGAAACTCACCCGGGGCGAACATGATGAAGAACTGGCTGTTGGCGCTGTTGGGGTCTTGCGCACGCGCCATGCCGACGACACCGCGCTGGAACGACAGGTCAGTGGTGAACTCAGCCGGGATATTGGGCAGGGTCGACCCGCCCATGCCCGCCATCGAGAGATCACCCCCGGCCTTGCCGTTCGACACGTCACCGGTCTGGGCCATGAAACCGTCGATCACTCGGTGAAAGACCACGTTGTCATAGGCGCCTTCGGTCGCGAGCGCGGTAATCTGGGCCACATGCAAAGGGGCGACATCGGGCAAAAGGTCGATCACCACGGTGCCGTTGGCCGCACCCGCGACCTCGATCACCAGGTTCGGGCCGGGGCCATCCACCGCCTCTTGCGCCTGGGCTGACTGGCTGAGGCCGTAGCCCCCGACAATGGCGAGACCGGCGGCAAAAATCCCTGCCGCGAGGAAATTGTCAGACCTGGACATCGGCAGCCACCCTTACGGTAATCATGCGGTCAGGGTTGGCCGGCGGCTCACCCTTGGTGATCTTGTCGACATGCTCCATCCCGGAAATCACGCGGCCGTAGACAGTGTATTGGCCGTTCAGGAAGTGGTTGTCGTTGAAATTGATGAAGAACTGGCTGTTAGCACTGTTCGGGTTTTGCGAACGGGCCGCGCCAAGGGTGCCCCGGTCATGCGGAAGTTTGGAGAATTCCGCCGGCAGATCAGGGTACTTTGACCCGCCCGTGCCCGCGCGGCGCGGGTTGTAGCTGGGGCTTTCCATATTGGCGTTTTCCACGTCGCCGGTCTGGGCCATGAAGCCGCCGATCACCCGGTGGAAGGCCACATTGTCATAGGCCATGTCACGGGCCAACTGCTTCATCCGCTCGGCATGCTTCGGGGCCACGTCGGCCAGAAGCTCGATCACCACTTCGCCGTCCTTCAGCGTCAGGATGATGGTGTTTTCGGGGTCCTTGATGTCGGGCATTGTGCCTCTCCCACGGTTTCGGTCGGGCGGGACCGTAATGGCGGCTTCCGCCCAAGGAAAGGGCAAAGCGATGGAAGCGGTTGACGGGCGCGTGATCTGGGGGCCTAAAGCGGGAAAGCTTTCATGATGGAGATGTCGATGCCCTGGAAAACGCTGGATGACGTGGCGCTGGCTGGCAAGGTCGTGCTGGTGCGGGTGGATATCAACGTGCCGATGGAGGGCGCCGTGGTCACCGACATGACCCGGATCGACAAGATCAAGCCAACGGTCGAGGATATCATCGCCAAGGGCGGCAAGGTGGTTCTTCTGGCGCATTTCGACCGGCCCAAAGGCAAGGTCGTGCCGGAGATGAGCCTTGGCCGGCTGGTGGACGCGCTGGCGGGGTCCTTGGGCCGCAAGGTGGTGTTTGGGGCTGAGTGTATCGGTCCTGTGGCCGCGGCGGCGATTGCCAAGGCGGGTGCCGGGGATGTGGTCCTGCTGGAAAACACCCGCTTCCAACCGGGCGAGGAAAAGAACGACGCAGACCTTGCCAAGGCGATGGCTGCCTTGGGCGATGTCTTTGTAAATGACGCGTTTTCTGCGGCCCATCGGGCCCATGCCTCAACCGAAGGGCTGGCGCGGTTGTTGCCTGCCGCAGCGGGGCGGTTGATGGAGGCGGAGCTTCGCGCGCTGGAAGCCGCACTGGGTGCGCCAAAGCGGCCGGTGGTGGCGGTGGTTGGCGGGGCGAAGGTTTCGACCAAGATCGAGCTTCTGGCGAACCTTGTGACCAAGGTCGACCATCTGGTGATCGGCGGCGGCATGGCGAACACGTTCCTTGTGGCCGAGGGGATTGAGGTCGGAAAATCCTTGGCGGAACGCGACATGGCCGAAACCGCCCGCGAAATCCGGCACCGGGCGCAGAAATCGGGCTGCCAGATCCATCTGCCGGTGGATATTGTCGTGGCGCGAGAGTTCAAGGCGGGGGCCGAAAGCCAGACCTTGGCCGTGCGCGACTGCCCGCCGGATGCGATGATCCTGGACGCAGGCCCAAAGACGGTGGCGGCGCTGGAGGCGGTGTTCGCCTCGGCCAAGACCTTGATCTGGAACGGTCCTTTGGGTGCTTTCGAAATTGAGCCCTTCAACAGGGCGACCAATGCGGCGGCCCTTGCAGCCGCGCGGCTGACGAAGGCGGGGGGGCTTATCTCGGTCGCCGGTGGGGGTGATACGGTGGCGGCGCTGAACGCGGCGGGGGCGGCGGAGGATTTCACCTTTATCTCCACCGCGGGCGGGGCGTTCCTGGAATGGATGGAAGGCAAGGAATTGCCCGGTGTTCAGGCGCTGATGGGTTGAGCGGCAGGCGACCAGCGGCTATGCCTTGGGCGACCAGTGGGAGACGGACATGACCAACGCGAAGATGACCGAACAGGTGCGCAATGGCCGGGGCTTTATCGCAGCCCTTGACCAGTCGGGCGGTTCGACCCCCAAGGCCTTGAAATTGTACGGGGTTTCGGAAAGCGAATACTCTGGCGAAGAGGCGATGTTCGACATGATCCACGCCATGCGGGCGCGGATCATCAAGTCGCCCGCTTTCACCGGTGACAAGGTCGTGGGCGCGATCCTGTTCGAGCAGACCATGGACCGCACGATCGACGGCATCCCAACCGCCACCTACCTGTGGGAAAAGCGCGGCGTGGTGCCTTTTCTGAAGATCGACAAGGGGTTGGAGGCCGAAGCGGATGGCGTTCAGCTGATGAAGCCGATCCCGGGGCTGGATGATCTTCTGGCCCGGGCGGCGAAGGCGGGAATCTACGGGACCAAGGAACGGTCCGTCGTCAATGCCGCCAATGCCAAGGGGATTGCCGCCATCGTGGCGCAGCAGTTCGAGATTGGCCGTCAGGTCGCAAGCCATGGGCTGATGCCGATCCTGGAGCCGGAGGTCACCATCTCCATCGCTGACAAGCCGCAGGCCGAGGCGATGCTGCAAGACGAAATTCTCAAGCATCTGCAGGGGCTTGAGGGGCAAGTCATGCTGAAGCTGTCGTTGCCGACGATCCCGGATTTCTACCAGCCGCTAGTGAAGCACCCGAAGGTCTTGAAGGTCGTGGCGCTGTCGGGCGGGCATTCCCGTGACAAGGCGAACGAGATCCTGGCGCAGAACCACGCGATCATCGCCAGCTTCAGCCGCGCCCTGAGCGAGGGGCTGAGCGCCCAGCAAACGGATGCCGAGTTTGATGCGGTGCTGAAAGGCGCGATCGACAGCATTCATGCGGCATCGATCACCTGAGAGACCCCAAGTCTTTGAGAGTGGTGCATTTTCGGGATTCACAACCGAGTCTCGATATGCCATGATTCGCCCAAGGCCCCCGAAGAAGAGGGGCCCTTGAGGCAAGCATGAGCACTGCGCATTCACGGTCAGAGGCACGGCGGGGGTTGGGGGGGTTGATCTACCTCGCGCTCGCCTTTGCGCTGGGGGTCTATTTCACCTTTGCGGCCGTGCAGGGCGACTATGGCATGTTCCGCCGGGTGGCGATCAATGCCGAAGCCGCGACCTTGACCGCCGAGCGCGACCGGCTGGCCGCTGAGCTGGCCGAGATGCAGAACCTGACGCGGCGGTTGTCAGACAGTTTCCTGGACCTCGACCTTCTGGACCAGCAGACCCGCGACGTGCTGGGGTATATGCGGGCAGACGAAATCGCCATTCGCTAACCACATGAGGACTGTACGGTATCGCCATGTTCCGACGGTCTTTTCTGCGTCTTCCTTCCGTCTTCCCTTGATCTTCCTTCCGTCTCTACGCGCGGAGAGACGGAAGGTTGTTAACGCTTGCCTTCGAATCGCCTGGTCCAAGGGGCGGTAGTTGCGGTTCAACGCTTCGAACGTCTGGGCGTGGCGGCCCCCGCCTTCGGCGTTGCAGAAAGGCTTTACCCGCTCAACCAGGATTTCATCGGGGACCGGGTCTTGCGCCAGGATCGCCATCACCTCGTCAATGAAGGCATCAAACGTCATGGCATGCGCGCTGGTGCGGTGGCCGGGCATCAGACTGGTCTCCACGCCGGGCGGGGCCAGGTCGTGGACGGTCACGCCCGTCCCTTCCAGCTAAAAGCGCAGGCTTTGCGTCCAGGAATAGATCGCGGTCTTGGTGGCGTTCTGCGGCGTCTGGACCTGGGCCGAGGACCATATGGACCGGGTCGAGGCGGCGCGGGCGGCGTTCGACGGCCGCTAAGGCGCGGGGGTGCCAGCAAGCACGGCGCGGAGAAGCGGGATCACGCTGGGTGTGGAGAGGTCGTGCCCGCCGTCCGCCAGGCGGAACAGCTGCGCCTGCGGCAGGTCACGGGCGTAAAGGTCAAGGTGCGTGGGTGCGACCGTATCGTCATCCTCTGCCGTCGCCAGAAGGATGCGGCCAAGGCCAGCGGTGGCGGGGCCGAAGCCTTCGGGCGGGCCGAAGTCGGGGTAGTTCCAGCCCTTTGGCCCCCAATGCGGGATGGCGAGGCCAAGGAAAGTTTGCGCGCGAAAGCCGGGCGCATGTTCGGCAATCCATTTCAGCACGGAGGAGCCGCCGAGCGAATGGCCGATGATCACCGTGTCTGGCCCAAGGGGGCGCAGGGCGGCCTCCATCCCCTGCATCCAGCCTTCCGGCGTCGGGTCCATCGCGGTGGGCATGACGGGAACGATCAGGTCAGGGCAAAGGTCGAGGAGCGTAGCGAGGAGTGGGTAATCCTGCGGGCGGTCGCGGTCTGGGATCACCCCGGCGCCGTGAAGGAAGATGGTCGGCATGGCAGGCCCCTTGTGATTCTATTTCCATACTGCTACCTTTTTCATATTGCCTTTGGGAGTCAACATGGTTCTGACAGCGCGGTCGATGTGCCCGATCAATCTGGCGGTAGAGATGGTGGGCGATCCGTGGACGCTGGTGCTTCTGCGCGACATGATCTTTGCCGACCGGCGGCAGTTTCGCGAATTCCTGACCGGGACGGCTGAGGGGATCTCACCCGCCGTGCTGTCGGACCGGCTGAAGCGGATGCAGGCGGCGGGGCTGATCACGCGCGAAGAGGGGCGAACCGCGGGACAGACCGCGCGGTATAGCCTGACGGAGAAGGGCCTGGCGCTGCTGCCGGTAATCTTTGCGCTGGCGGAGTTCGGGCTGGAGCATTGCGGGGGCGATGCGGGGCTGGCGGCCGCAGGAGACGGGCTGGACCTGGGCGACCTGCGGCGGCGGCACGGGCTGTAAGGCTTTCCCGGCGCGCATGGGGTCATTCCACCGGTGCATGGCACGGGGGGAGATTTGTTTTGACCCAATAAACACCGATGTTGTATGGATGGTTTAACGCTAAACCATTCCAAGCCCCTGGGAGGAGCCCCGATGGCCAAGAAGCCGGACGCGAGACCTAACGTCTCGAAGGAAGACCTGCTGAAGTATTATCGCGAGATGCTGTTGATCCGCCGGTTCGAGGAAAAGGCGGGCCAGCTTTATGGCATGGGCCTGATCGGCGGCTTCTGTCACCTGTACATCGGGCAGGAAGCGGTGGTTGTGGGCCTGGAGGCCGCGACCAAGGAAGGCGACAAGCGGGTGACCAGCTACCGCGACCATGGCCACATGCTGGCTTGCGGGATGGACCCCAAGGGCGTGATGGCGGAACTCACCGGGCGGATTGGGGGCTACTCCAAGGGCAAGGGCGGGTCGATGCACATGTTCTCGAAAGAGAAACATTTCTACGGCGGGCACGGGATTGTTGGCGCGCAGGTACCATTGGGGGCCGGGTTGGCCTTTGCGGACAAATACCTTGGCAATGACAACGTGACCTTCACCTATTTTGGCGATGGTGCGGCGAACCAGGGCCAGGTCTACGAGACCTACAACATGGCGGAACTTTGGGCGCTGCCGGTGATTTTCGTCATTGAAAACAACGGCTATGCCATGGGGACTTCTGTGAAGCGGTCCACCAAATCCACCACCTATTTCGGGCGCGGGCTGGCTTATGGCATCCCTGGTGAGCAGGTGGATGGGATGGACGTGCTGGCGGTGAAAGCGGCCGGCGAAAAGGCGATTGCGCACTGCCGGGCGGGGAATGGGCCATACATCCTTGAGATGATGACCTACCGCTACCGCGGGCATTCGATGTCGGACCCAGCGAAATACCGGACCCGCGAAGAAGTGGAGAAAATCCGCACCGAGAAGGACTGCATTGAACATGTGCGGGACCTTCTGACGCAAGGCGGCCTTGCCTCGGACGAGGAGTTGAAGGCCATCGACAAGGAGATCAAGGCCACGGTGAACGAGGCGGCAGAATTCTCCAAAGAAAGCCCGGAGCCGCCGCTGAGCGAGCTTTGGACCGACATTTACGCCTGAGGGAGGGGAAATCATGGCAACGCAAATTCTGATGCCCGCGCTTTCTCCGACCATGGAGGAAGGCACGCTGGCCAAATGGCTGGTGAAGGAAGGCGATACGGTCAAGTCGGGGCAAATCCTGGCGGAGATCGAGACCGACAAGGCCACGATGGAATTCGAGGCGGTCGATGAAGGCGTGGTCGGCAAGCTGCTGGTCGCGGAAGGCACGGCGGGCGTGAAGGTGAACACGCCGATTGCGGTGCTGGTGGAAGACGGCGAGAGCGTGAGCGAGGCCCCGAAGCCGGCAGTCGTGGCGGCGGTGGCAGCGGTTGAAGCCCCGGTTGCGGTGCCTGCGGCGGTTGCAGCCCCTGCCCCGGTGGTTGCCGCGAAAGGCTGGCCGCATACCGACCTGCCGGACGGCCCGACCAAGACGATGACAGTGCGGGAAGCCCTGCGCGAGGCGATGGCCGAGGAAATGCGCGCCGATCCGACGGTGTTCCTGATGGGCGAAGAAGTCGGCGAGTATCAGGGGGCCTACAAAATCTCCCAAGGCCTGCTGGATGAGTTCGGGCCGCGCCGGGTGGTCGATACGCCAATCACCGAGATGGGCTTTGCCGGGATCGGGGTTGGCGCGTCCTGGGGGGGCCTCAAGCCGATCGTGGAGTTCATGACGTTCAACTTCTCGATGCAAGCCATTGACCACATTCTGAATTCGGCGGCCAAGACGCTGTACATGTCGGGCGGGCAAATGGGGTCACCGATGGTGTTCCGTGGCCCGAATGGCGCGGCGGCGCGGGTTGGGGCGCAGCATTCCCAGGACTATTCGGCCTGGTATGCCGCGATCCCGGGGCTGCGGGTTTGCATCCCCTATTCGGCGGCGGATGCGAAGGGCTTGCTCAAGTCGGCGATCCGCGATCCGAACCCGGTGGTGTTCCTGGAAAACGAGATCATGTACGGGCGGTCCTTCGAGGTGCCGGTCGATCCCGATTTCACCGTGCCTTTCGGCAAGGCCAGCATCCTGCGCGAGGGCAAGGATGTGACGATTGTCAGCTTCGGCATCGGCTGTTCCCATGCGCTGGCGGCGGCGGAGACGCTGGCGGGCGAAGGGATCAGCGCCGAGATCATCAACCTGCGCACCCTGCGGCCCATCGACTATGACACAGTTCTGGCCTCAGTCATGAAGACCAACCGCTGTGTCACGGTGGAAGAGGGCTTCCCGGTGGGGTCAATTGGCGACCACATCGCCAGCACGATCATGCAGAAGGCGTTCGACTATCTGGACGCGCCGGTGATCACCTGCACGGGCAAGGATGTGCCGATGCCCTACGCCGCGAACCTGGAAAAGTTCGCCCTGATCACGCCTGCGGAAGTCGTGACCGCCGTCAAATCCGTCTGCTACCGGTAGGAGGGGAAAATGGCTGTTCAAATTCTGATGCCCGCGCTGTCCCCGACCATGGAAGAGGGGACGCTTGCGAAATGGCTGGTCAAGGAGGGGGATGCGGTCAAGTCAGGCCAGATCCTGGCCGAGATCGAGACCGACAAGGCCACGATGGAGTTCGAGGCTGTTGACGAGGGGATCGTCGGGAAGCTGCTGATCGCCGAAGGCACCGCAGGGGTGAAGGTCAACACGCCGATTGCGGTGATGCTGGACGAGGGGGAGGATGCTTCGGCGGCTGCGCCGAAAGCGGCGGCTCCGGTTGCGGCGGCTCCTGCGGCGGTGGCGGCCCCTGTAGCGGCGGCGGTGGCACCTGTGGCGGCCCCGATCTCGGGTGGCGCGCGGGTCTTTGCCTCGCCCTTGGCGCGGCGGATCGCGGCGGAGAAGGGGTTGGACCTGACCTCGGTCAAGGGGTCCGGTCCACATGGCCGGATCGTGCGCGCCGATGTCGAGGGGGCGAAGCCGGTGGCGGCGGCCCCCGTTGCCGCGGTTGCGGCGGCGGCAAGTGCGGCCCCTGCCCCGGCTTCGCCCAAGCCTGCGGCGGCGGCGATGCCGACCGGCATGGCGACCGAAACCGTGCTGAAGATGTATGCGGATCGCCAGTATGAGGAAGTGCCACTGGACGGCATGCGCCGGACGATTGCGGCGCGGTTGACCGAGGCCAAGCAGACCATCCCGCATTTCTATCTGCGCCGCGAGGTTCGGCTGGATGCGCTGATGGTATTCCGCGAGACGCTGAACAAGCAGCTGGAAGGGCGTGGCGTGAAGTTGTCGGTCAACGACTTCATCATCAAGGCCTGCGCGATGGCGCTGCAGGCGGTGCCGAATGCCAATGCCGTCTGGGCAGGCGACCGGATGCTGCGGCTGAAGCCGTCGGATGTGGCGGTGGCGGTTGCGGTGGAGGGGGGCCTCTTCACGCCCGTCCTGCGCGATGCGGACAAGAAGTCGCTTTCAGCCCTGTCGGCCGAGATGAAGGACCTTGCCGCGCGGGCGAAGTCGAAGAAGCTGGCGCCGCAGGAGTATCAGGGCGGGTCGTTCGCGATCTCCAACCTTGGGATGATGGGGATAGAGAACTTCGACGCCGTCATCAACCCGCCGCATGGGTCGATCCTCGCCGTCGGCGCGGGGATCAAGAAGCCGGTGGTACTGGCGGATGGGACGATTGGCGTGGCGACGGTGATGTCGATGACGCTGTCGGTCGATCACCGGGTGATCGATGGGGCTTTGGGGGCCGAGTTCCTGAAGGCGATCGTTGAAGGACTGGAAAACCCGGTGGCGATGCTTGCCTGATTTGTGGGAACGGGGGGCTTCGCGCCCCCCGAACCCCGCAGGATACTTGTGCAAATGTGAAAGGGGCCTTCGGGTCCCTATTCTATTTGGTCTTGAGTGCTTTGATCAGGCGGAGCGAGCGCCGCAGGATCGTAAGCGCCGTGCCTGCAAGGATGATCCAGAGCGTGAGGTTCAGCACCCATTCGGTTGCGACAAAAGCCGCGATCACGGTGCCGAGGGTCAGCGCGGCCATGCGCTGCGGCTTGGCCATTGGGCCGGAGAAATCGGGGGGGAAGCCTTCGGCGCGGCCTAGCTCGCGGATGTAGGCCGTGGCGATGGCGAGGGCGGCGGCAAGGGCGCCAAGGGCCGGATTGCCGGCGGCGATGCCGGCACCGAGGAAGAAGAGGAGGTCAGAGGCGCGGTCCGGCGCTTCGTTCCAGAACGGGCCGTCCTTGGTGCCTTGCCCGCCTTCAACTGCGACCATGCCGTCGATCAGGTTGCAGACGAGGCGGGCCTGGATGGTGGCAGCGGCGAGGATCAGCATCAGCCATTGGACAAGGCCGGGCACGAGTGGCGTCAGCATGTAGGCCGCAAGGCCGATGGCGGCAAAGCCGACCGAGGCTTGCGAAATCTGGTTCGGCGTGATGCCCCGCTGCACGGCCTTTGTGGCCAGCCGCCCGGCCCAGGCCGACTGGCGTGAGGCGAGCGGGCGGCGGTTTTCGGGCTCGCTCATGTCAGGGACCAGTAGTAGCGGGTGACGTGGAAGAAGATCGGGGCGGCGAAGATCACCGAATCCAGCCGGTCGATGAAGCCACCATGGCCCGCGATCAGGTGACCCCAGTCCTTGACCCCCCGGTCGCGCTTGATGGCCGACATGACAAGGCCGCCGAAGAAGCCCATCAGCGTCAGGATCAGGCACATGCCCGCCGCCTGCGCCATGGTGAAGGGGGTCATCCACCACAGCGAAGTGCCGACGGCAATGGCGGTGAGAGAGCCGCCGATGAACCCCTCCCACGTTTTGGAGGGGGACAGGGTCGGGGCAATCTTCGTGCGTCCCAAGAGCTTGCCCCAGACATATTGCATCACGTCGGACAGCTGAACGACGAAGATCAGATACGCGATCAGGATGACATTGCGCCCCTCGAACCCAGGGATCTGGAGATAGAGGAGCGCCGGGACATGGCTGATGCAATAGACGCAGATCATCAGCGCCCATTGGGTTTCCGAGACGCGGACGAGGAAATCCTTGGTGCTGCCGCGAAGCGCGGACAGGACCGGGAGGAGAAGGAAGACATAGACCGGGACGAAGACCGCATACATCCCATACCAGTCGATCAGCACGAAGTAGTACTGCAACGGCAGTACCAGAAAGAAGCAGGCCACCAGCGACCAATGATCGCCACGGTTATGGGTGGTCAGGGTCAGAAACTCGCGCAGCGCGGCAAAAGAGCAAAGCGCGAAGAGGAGAACGACGCCGGTCTTGCCCGCAAGAAACGCGATGGCAAGCAGGATGACCATGACCCACCAGGCGGCGATCCGGGCGTTGAGGTTTTCGATGACCGGGTTGGTGCCATCTGGGGAAAGACGCTGGCGCAGGATCTCGCCAAGGATCGAGGCCAGAACGAGGATGCCGCCGACACCAGATAAAAGCCACAGAAGATGCGGGCTGCTCATGCCGGATTGCCCGGGGCAAGCGCCAGGAGGGCAGAGCTGGCGCGGGCAAGGAAGGCATCCTTCGCCTCATCCGCCGAAAGGTGCAGGGGGGCGCCGAAGGTCAGGGTGCAGATCAGGGGAACGGGGATGATCTCACCTTTGGGCATGACCTTGTTCAGGTTGGCGATCCAGACGGGCACAAGGTCAACCTCGGGCTGGGACTTGGCAAGGTGATAAAGTCCGGACTTGAAGGGCAAGAGCACTGCGTCAGAGCTGTTGCGCTGGCCTTCCGGGAACAGGATCAGGGAGGCGTGTTGATCCAGCGCCTCGACCATCTGGGCCACAGGATCTGCAACCCGCGCTTCGGGACGGCGGTCAATCAGAACCGCATTGAAAACCTCGCGCCCGATGAAGGCCCGCAGGGGAGACTTCAGCCAGTAGTCCAAAGCGGCCACGGGCCGGGTCTGACGCCTCAGATTTGGGGGAAGGACGGTCCAGAGCAGCACGAAATCGCCGTTGGAGCTGTGGTTGGCGAAATAGACGCGCTGGCGGGGAACCGGCTCGATTCCCTGCCAGATCGCGCGCGGTGCGGTCATGAAGCGGGCGAACACCGAAATGGCCTGCCCCGTCAACGAGGCAGCAAGAGAGCGGACGCGAAGGCTCATCTTCCGGATGTCATTCGGCCTTCAGGATCTGATCCATGGTCAACGCCGGTTGGGCGCATCCCGCCTTGCCGACAACCCGGGCCGGAACGCCGGCAACGGTCGTATTGGGGGGAACATCCTCAAGCACCACAGACCCGGCAGCCACGCGTGAGCAGCGTCCGACGCTAATGTTGCCGAGGACTTTGGCCCCTGCCCCGATCAGGACGCCGTCACCGATCTTCGGGTGGCGGTCCCCATCTTCCTTGCCGGTTCCGCCAAGCGTCACGGAGTGGAGCATCGAGACATTGTCGCCGACAACCGCGGTTTCGCCGATGACGATGGAATGGGCATGATCAATCATGATCCCCTTTCCAACACGGGCAGCGGGATGAATGTCGACACCGAACACTTCCGAGACACGCATCTGCACAAAATAGGCCAGATCAATGCGTCCGGACCGCCAAAGCCAATGGCCGACCCGGTAGGCCTGCATGGCCTGATAGCCCTTGAAGAAGAGGATCGGCTGCAGGAAACGGTGGCAGGCGGGGTCACGTTCGTAGACGGCCATCAAGTCCGCCCGGGCAGCGGCCCCCAGCGAAGCGTCCTGTTCGAACGCCTGGTCTGCAATCTCTCGCAGGATCTGCTCGCTCATCTCACCCGAGGCAAGTTTGAGCGAGAAGCGGTACGCGAGCGCCCGCTCCATGGTGGCATGGTGAAGAAGGCCCGAATGGATGAGGCCGCCCAACAGCGGTTCGCTGCGGATCGCCTCGACGGCTTCGTCGCAAACGCGGGACCAGACGGGATCGACGGTGGTCAGTTTTGCCCGGGTTTCCAACATGGCCATGCCTCCATTTCCAGCATTCCATAGCATAAATGCACTGCCAGGCGACAGGCAAGTTTGTGATCCTTACCATCACGCCTCGAAATGATGAAGCAACGCCTTGCAGGCAATCATGGTAGCGGCCAGGAACTCTGGGTCACGCGCCAAAGGTTCGGCCGATGGCGAAAGCAAAAGACACCGCGCCATGAGGCTTCCATCCCCGAAGTTCGGATGGCTGCCGCCAAAGCTTTGAAAGTGGCGATCAGCCACTTCGACCTCTTGGAGGATGCGGGCAGCGGTCCGCCCGCGCGCTTCTGGTGCAATTGGCAAAAGCGCGCGGGCGAATAACAGAAGTTCAGGGCCGCTTGGGTCACGCATGTCAACCGGCGTGGTCAATCGATCGGTACGGTCCCGCGCCAAACTGCGCCGAAACCTGCGCCACCTCGACACGGAAGGCACCGACAACCCCATCGGCCACCTTCATGCCTGCGGTGTAGGTGAACTGAGGTTGGGTTGCGCTATACTCCGCCATCTGGCTGAGACCCTGATAGATGCGGACTGAGTAGACCTCCGCATCCTCACCCAGTGGAACCTCGACCGTTTGCCAAGTATCGCCGTCGATCCGTGTCCTGCGCTTCCAATTGAACGCGCTGCTACCCGACCCGTCGGAAGATCCGCGCAGATGGGACACCGGATACGGGCGAAGGCCGGCACCGTCAAAGGCCTCGACCCGCAAGACAGTGTTGGGGTCGTCGAAGCCCCGCGCTGCCGCACCAACCCGGTAGTAGCGGGCCAGACCACGGGCCGACAGCGGAAGATCAATCTGAAGCAGGGAAAGATCGAGCAGAACCACGGTGCTTCCGATCGGCCAGACCTCAGGCATCAAGCCGTCGGTGCCAAGTTGTCCCCGCAATCGCATGGAAAGGTCAAAAACGTCCGGCGCGATGGCGTCAGCCTGGGCAAACTGAAACACTTCCCAGGTTCCGGCACTGCCATCCCCGATGGCCATGGCATTGGCACCGTTCAGCACCGCAAGCATGTCCGCCGAAGCGAACTCACCTGAGGCTACTCTGACACGCAATGGCGAACCACGATCCCAAACGCCGGGCTGCGCTTTGACAAGGGCTGTCTCGGTCAAGCCGACAACAGCCGGAGCAGGGATCAGGCGATTGATTTCGTATCCAGTATCCTGACTGGACGACCATAGCGCAACCGAGCCCGGCCAAGGTTCACTTGCAACCGCAATGTAGGGTGCATGCGGAACTTCCTCACCGGTCAATAGCGGCAGATCAAGGAAGACCGGGAAAACCGGAACCGTTGGGGTATATGGCCGGATAGAAATCACCTCGTCGTCGCCGTCGGGGGAATCGTAAACCCCCGCTTCCACCCGCACCGCCTCCATCATTTGCGCTTCGGCCTGATCGACCCGGTCAATCCGGTAGCGTTTGTTCTGCAGGCTGACGACGTCGCCGGCCCCAAGACGCAGCTTTGACTTTGGCAGCGCAAACCTGGCAGCGTCCCGGGCAATGCGCGCCTCTGCCAGCCAGCGCTCGGCAGTGGCCTGGCCCTCCGAAACGGTCAAAGCCAAGGGAAGATCCGTCTGCGACACACCCCGCGCTTCGCTGTCCGGGAATCGGGCTTCCACGCCGCGAATTTCATAGCTCGACTGCGAGTCGACAAAGCCAAGCCGGACCTGTCCGGCAGTATCGGCTTCGGGGGCACGACTGGTTTCGATGCTGCCGTCGATATCCGGCAGCATGGCAAGCGCATCAAGGTCAATTTGCGCGATCGCGCGGCCGCTGCGACTTCGGAAGATCAACTTCCCGTCGCGCTCCATCACATCAAACCCGTAGGCCAGCAGCAAGGGCTGCAAGGTTGCGCGCACGGTTGACACGTCGGGCTGCACGAAACCGCGGACCAGCCCGTAAAGACCTGACGTATCAATGGCCGTCAAGCCAGCTTCTTCACAGAGTTCGGCAATGACCGCGGCAAGCGGCTGATTGGTGGACCTGCCATTCAGCCAATGGCCACGCCCGTAGTTTCCGCCATCGTTCCAGATCCCGATCTGGCCTGGAAACTCTGGAAACGGCCGGGCATCCCAGGCCCAGACATGGGCATGATCGAAATCAACCATGCTGCCGCCGTACAAGGCCGACACAGGGTTATTCTGCGGATCGGACCAGAAGGACGCCACAGCCAACAGATATTGCATCTGGATGAGGTCATCCCGGCTGCCATTCGACCACAGCGGCAGAGCAGATTCCGACGATTTGGCATCGACAAACTTGTTCGGCTGGTTGGTGCCCTTGTCCACTGCGGGGCAACCGTATTCTGTGAACCAGATCGGCTTTGACCCCGGGACCCAAGCTGTGGGATTGACCGCCCTGATCCCTTCAACCCGCTCATGGTGCAGGTTCGACCACCATGATTTCAGGTCCTTGTAGCGGAAAACCCACGGCTCGTTGAAAGCGCCATCAGTGATCGGCAGGCGCCGTTGGGCCAAAGCCCCCTCGGGACTGTCATAATACCAGTCAAAGCCCTCGCCGCCCGCAACGTTGCTTCTCAGATAGTCAACGTTATAGACCGACCCCCAGTCGGCATCCGCATGGTCCTCTCCGTCGCGCCAATCCGACAGGGGCATGTAGTTGTCGATCCCGATGAAATCGACGTTGCTGTCCGCCCAAAGAGGATCGAGGTGAAAGTACAGGTTTCCACTGGCCTGATAGCCAAAATACTCGGACCAGTCAGCCGCGTAGCCGATCTTGGTGGTCGGACCAAGGATCGACCTGACATCAGCCGCCAAAGCACGCATGGCATCGACCGCCGGGAAACTGTCGCCCGCCCCGCGAATTTGCGTCAACGACCGCATCTCGGATCCGATACAGAACGCATCGACCCCACCCGCAACCGCACAAAGCCTTGCGTAGTGAAGGATAAAGCGCCGGTATCCCCAGGCCGACGGACCGGAATAGGTGACCGTTTCACCTGAAGTCGAGAAATCACTTGGGCTGGCGGTCCCGAAGAAGGCAAGCACCTCTGCTTCAGCCGATGCGGTTCTGTCGGGTGATCCATCCTGCCCCGGGGCGACCGTCAGCGTGATGCGTCCACGCCATGGCAATTTGGGCTGACCAATCGCGCTAGTCCATGGATCCGGAAGGGTATTGCCTTCCAACTGATCCATCAGAATGAACGGGTAAAAGACGACCTCTTTTCCTGCGGCACGGATCGCACGGATCGCCTCAATCACTGACGCATCGGCTGGCGTGCCACCGTAGATTGAGGCGCCGTCAACCTGCGGAACTTCAGCTGCGGCCGACCGCGCGATCCCGCCCGCTCGCCATGGCATGCCCACGCCGTCAAGTTGTGACTGCTCGACCTTTGGCCGCACCTCGCAGCTCGCGCAGCGCAAGTCATTGCCAAACCATGAGACGACCATCGACACCGAATTGACCGCCGGAAGTTCTTCGGTCAGTTGGCTGAAGCTCGTCGCAAAATCGGTCAAGCCAGACGGCGAATGCACATTCGCTGTCCGGTTGCGGCCAAAGCCTTCAGCATAATGGACGGGCGTGGTTGCAAGACCGTACTCGCCGGTTCCGGGGATCAGCGCAACGCCGCGGATGGCCCCCCCAAGCGTCTTTGTGGCATCAACGCCCGGACCTTGCGCCGCGCGGACAACTTCAAAGCTGAATTGCGGCACGCGGTTGCCATAGGGTGCCAACTCCAGATCTTCGATCACGACATAGGCCAGGCCACGATAGGCCGGAACGCGCCCGGTGCCCTCGACCGCCTCCATCTTCGGATCGGGAAGCTGCGTTTCGCTACCCGAGTAAACCCGAAGGTTCAGATCCCGGGGCGAGATTTCGTTGCCGTCAGCCCAGATCCGCCCGACGCGCAAGATCTCACCTTCGCAAAGCGCAACCGCCAGACTGATCGAGTAGCTGTATTCATTGACCTTCGGTTTTGGCGCACCTTTGCCGGAACGGCGGCGCTGGACCGTTTCGGTGAAGGGGGTTGCCCAGATCACCTGTCCGCCAACCCGCATCCGCCCCCAAAGCTGGCCAATTCCAGCACCTTCGCCAGCTGCAGACAGGCGCAGGCGATCAATGCGGCCAACATCGACAGGGTCCGATCCCGCCCCAAGCAAGCGCTGATCGATCACCCGGCCCAAAGTCGCACCGACGGCCCGCCCGATGACGGCGCCAGAAAGACCCAGGACAGTGCCACCAAACCCGGCACCAATCGCGGCTCCGGCCGCAGAAAGAAGAAGCGTTGCCATTCAGTTGGGTCCTTCAGGAAAGGCAAAGCGCGCCGCGATACGGCGCTGCCAGGGTTGCGACAGGGAACTCTCAAGGACGCCATGGCCCGTATAGGCGTGCACAAAGCGTGGGGCCGGGCCAGTTTCAGACTGGATCCCAAGATGTTTGGCGATGCTGCCCTCGCGCATCCGAAACAAGAGCACATCACCGGGGGCGGCATCGGAAAGCCGTTTGCACACCAGCCAGCGATGGGCCGCCTCCAAGAGCACTTCGCGTCGTGACGGCTCGGCCCAATCCTCGGTGTAGGGCGGAACGATCTCGGGCTCTTTTGTGAAGACTGCGCGCCACACGCCGCGCAAAAGACCCAAGCAATCCGTTCCCGCACCCTTGACCGAGGCTTGGTGCAAATAGGGCGTGCCGATCCATTGACGCGCTTCGTGGACCACCCGCTCAGCCTGGCTCACGCTCCGCTCGCCGGCAGCCGGGCGCCTCCCGTGCTGGGGCGGTCAGGTCCCGGGTAAGAGGCCAGCCAATCCTCGCCGGGAATATGCGGGAAACCGCGGTAATTCAGAAAGTTGGCGAATTTTGTCCGGCACGTCGCCGCGGCCTTGTCGCAACCGGCGATCATGCGAAAGCTGTCGCCGGGCAGGACATCAGCACCCAGCGATTGCCAAAGCTCCAACTCGCGGCCGGACGCGCGGTTCCGGTCGTTCTTGATGGCACCAACCAGGCCAGCGGCCGCCCCGGTCAGCATTTCGAACCGTCCGTGTTCAAACCACCTTTCGTCAAAGCCCGGCAGCGATGCGCAGGTAAAGATGCGGGCATCTTCGACAGCCAGGACGATGCCCTCATGGAAGTAGCCAGGAAGGCCGGTATCAAACCGGCAGCGCGCATCGCCCAGAACGGCGGAACAGGCTGGCAGATATGCAAAGCCTTGCGGACGGTTCAATGCTTCGGTCAAACCGCGCAATTCGGCACGAAACGCACCGCCCGCACGGGTGATCTCGCCAAATGTGCCCCGGAACTGTTCGATCCAGTCCCCTGGTGAGGCCCAGTTGACCAGATAGGATCGTACCTCTGCACCATCGAACCGACCGGCCAACAGATCAGCCTCACGGATCGAGGCGTCACTCAACGCACCAGCGGCTTCCGAGTTGTCGACCGACAGGCCCGTGGTCTGCTGCAAGGCCCGCGCCGTCAGACCGGTGTCAGCCCGGCACACCACCCCATCCACCGTCAGGTCGCGGTCGTGATCGGTGAAGCCCAGCACCAGCCCATCGGTCCGCCGCACCGTCCAGGCCCGGCAAACCGTTGTCGCGCCGCTTTCAAGGTGCGCGTAAAGCGCTTCGCCCGTCATAGCCGCACCTCCACGATCGGAACCGAAGGCACATCCCCCGCCTGAAACGACGCGACCGAGGTCTGGATGACGTCCGTGTCAAACCGCACAGGGACATCAAACTCGAACCCGGCCTGGATCCTGGCACCCAAAGCCGGCGGCAGCACAAAGGTGACTTCCCCCGTCTCGACGTTGACCGAATACTCCAGGCCTTCCACCTTCGGATCGCCCGCCAAGGCGATCCGCACGCTGCCGGCAACCGGCTTCAGAATTGGCCGGACATAGGTTTGCAGGCCCGAGACATAGGTCTTCTGCAACTGGAAAACTGTCCTGACCCCGTCGCCGATGGCAATGTCCTGGTCATCCGGTGCCGGAACCGATGATGGCGCGCAGGACTTGTAGTCAGACCAGTCCTTCCAGCGAAATCCGTGCAACTGGCCCATGCGCGCTTCGAAAAACGCGATCAGCGTTTCAACATCGTCCAGCGACCGCAGTCCAAGACCCGCGTCATAGCGGCGGCGCGACTGGGCCCATGGGCTGTTGCGCTCTTCAAAGCCATTGGCCAGGGTGACAATCTCTGTCCGGCGCTCCGGTCCGCCGACCGAGCCAAAGCTGACATTGGTCGGAAAGCGTATCTCGTGAAAAGCCATGATCCGTCCTCACCGATTGCGCTGGCCGCGCGCCAGTGCGCGGCTGACTTGGGCAGCTACCTGGCTTTGGCTGCGTTGGAACCCTTGAACGTCCGGCGTGGTGATGTTCATCACGACGTTTACCGCCCGCCCGCCGCCTGCCTGCACGCCCAGCCGCCCGTCTGGCCCCCGCGCCAACGGCATGATGGCCTCCGGCCCGGCTTCCCCCATCAGACCGCGGCCTCCGCGCATCGGGAAGGTGGTCGGAGAGGACACGACGCCCCCCCTTGCGAAGGGCATCACCTTGCCTTGGGAAAACGCTCCGCCCGCAGCGAAGGGCATGCCCGCCCCCATCAGGCCCGAGACGCCCTGTGCCAAAAGGCCGCCCAGCGCATTGGTCACCGGCTTCATTGCAATGGAATAGACGCTGTCGACGATGGTGTTCGCGACGGTCTTCAGCGCGTCATTCAGCTTCATCCCGTCGAAGATCAGCCCATCGAAGGCCTTGCGCAAACCGCCGCTGATCCCGCCGGACAGCGTGTTCACCTCACGCCCGGTGAAAATCATCGTCTCGCGCATTCTGGCCAACTCGCCATCAAACGCCGCTACCATCGACACGGATGACCCCAGCTGCGCTTCCAGCGCCTCGAGTTGCTCCTGCATCGTTCCGATATCCGCCATCGCCCAGATCCTTCCGTGTATCGGGGAACGCGGCGGCAAGTTCCGCCAGCCGCGCGCGTGTCAGAGGCGGGACAATCTGTTCCCGCCCCAGCATGATTCTCAATTCGACTGGGGTCAGCCGCCAGAAGACCGCCGGCTCCAGCCGCAGGTCATGCAGTCCCGCCTGCAAAAGGCCCCGCCAGTCGATCCCGCTCATGGCTCGCCCGGCAGTGAGAAAGCCCGCGCAAGAAGCTCTGCCGCCGCCCGTGCTGCCTCAACCGGCCCACCGCCAATTTCCACGCGCAAAAGATCAGCCGCCGTGCCCTGCCAGCCGCCGCCCCGCAAGCCCGCGACGATCAGTGCCAGAACATCGCGGGTGCGGAACCGCTGGCTTTCAAACCGTTCCACCAGGTCAACCAGCGATCCGGTCTCCAGCGCGTCCTCAAGCTCGGCCAATGCGCCAAGCGTCAGCTTGGCCACGTGCCGCTGGCCGTCCAGCCAGATCGCGACCTCGCCTGTCCAGGGATTGGCCATCAAAGCGCCGTGAAGGTCAGCGCCCCGGCCGAGGCCATGGACATCTCATAGGTCGCCTCGTCATTGTGGCTCCCGGCGTATTCGATCGACGTGATCTGGAACGCGCCTTCGATCACCCCGAAACTGGGGATCACCACCTGAAAGTCCGGGATCTCGCCGTTGAAGAACACCTGGCGCGCGCGCTCGTCGGTGTTTTCATCCCGGAACACGCCCGAGCCCGAGATCGAGGCGGATCTGACCCCTGCCCCGGCCAGAAGCTCGCGCCAGCCGCCCTGGCTTTCCAGGCTGGTGACGTCCACCGATTCCGTGTTGAAGCTGATCCGCGTTGCCCGCAAACCCGCGATGGTCACGAACTGGCCATCCCCGGTCTGGTCGATCTTGATCAGCAAGTCCTTGCCGCTTTGCACAGCCATGTCCGTTCTCCGTCTTGAGATGATTGAAAAGCGCTAAAGCTGAACCCGCGCGCGGAAGGTCAGGTCGATCCGCCGCGTCTCGCCCTCGGAAATCCGCCGCGCCGAGGCGCGCAGGAACAGAAGTTGGACAAGGACGCCGCGGGTCAGCGTCAGCGGCACCCCGATCAACGCGTCCGAGATGTCTGCCGCGATGGTCTTGATCGGCAGGAACCCGGTCGCATCGGTGATCACGCTGATGACCAGTTGATGATCCGCGCCTGCGCCGCTCTTGTCGGACTGGTCCCGCGCCTCTTCGGGGCCGATCAGCACGAAAGTGCCGGTCGCATTCGGTGGGACCGCGTCATAGATCGCGACACTGGCCAGCGCCGGAAAGGTCGACAGCCGCTGAAAGATCGCGGACTGCAAGGCTGCAGCTGCTGCATAGCTCATGTCGCGACCTCCTCGCGGGCAAAACAGGTCAGAAAGCGGCCGTAAGGGTCAGCCTCGGTCACCGCCAGGATCGGGAACAACCGCGTGCCTTCACGAAACCGCTGCCCCGCCTTGGGGCGTGAGACGGCACCGGCGGGGGCAGCGCGCACGGTGATCCGGTAGGGCACCGCCGCCAGGATCTGCTCTTCGCCCGGAACATCGCTGCCGGTCCCCGGTCGGAAGGCCGCCCAAAGGGTGCCCAACGCCGCCCAGGTTTCGGTATAGCCACCCGCGCCATCCGACGTGCGGACCACCCCCTCCAGTACCAGCGCCCGGTTCAGATGCGGCGCCGTCATGACCGCCCCCCACCCAGGATGCGGACCGTCCGCCAGCGTTCGATCAGCGTGACTACGCCAAACGGCAACCCGGCCGACTGCGCGGCGTCGTCATGACGGTGCTCGTAGTACTCGCTTGCCAAAAGCAGCACGGCCTGGCGCAAGTCCACGGGAACATCCGTCCAACCCGGGCCAAAGCCCGCGTCAAAGACCACCTTTGCAAACCCATCCGACGGAATGGTCGGCAGGGATGTGCCCTTTCCAACCAGACGCGGGCGGTGCAGGTCGGGGATCAGCCGGTAATTGGTGGCCGGCACCAGCGTCTCGCCGCCTTCGGCATTGACCAGCGTCAGGCTGACCAACCCCGCGACGGGCGCCACAGGCAGAGCCTGCTCGTCATCCCGCCAGCATTCCAGCACCCACAGGAACCGGCGCCGGTACAGCATCTTGCCGATCCGCCCTTCGATCGCTGCCATGGCGGCGCGAAGGTAGGTCTCGATCAGACCATCCTGCATCCCGTCATCGGCAAAACCGCTGCCAAGGCGCAAATGGTCCTTGAATTCCTCCACCGGCAGCGCCGCTGTCGGCACCGGGGTCTCTTCGGTCAACATCATGGTGAGAGCTCCGCCCGCTGCCGGGCCTGTTGCGAATTGCAGGGACGAAAGGGCCCGGCCCCAATCGCGGGACCGGGCCGTCGGTGACTTAGACCGACACGCGCAGAAGCTTGATCGCCGAGAAGTCGGTGACATCGCCGCCAACACGCTTGTTGGCATAGAACAGCACATGCGGCTTGGCCGAGAACGGGTCGCGCAGGATGCGCAGGTCCGGACGTTCCGCGATCGTGTAGCCAGCGTTGAAATCGCCGAAGGCGATCGGGAAGGCGTTTGCCGCGATATCGGGCATGTCTTCGGCAATCAGCACCCGGTAGCCCATCAGACGGGCAGGCTCACCTTCCTGCAGGCCATCGACCCACAGGAACCGACCGGTCGAGTCCTTCAGACGGCGCACCGCAGCCGTGGTGCGCGAGTTCATCAGGAACGTCGCATTGGCGCGATAGTCTGCACCCAGCGCATAGACCAGGTTGATCAGGCAGTCCGCCGGGTTCGTGGTGGCAAAGTCCGCCGCCGCGCCGGTCGTCACAAAGCCCAGGTTGCCCCAGGTCCACGAGGCGTTCGCAACCTTCGGCGGCAGCAGGATGCCCTTCGGCTTGTCCACGCCGTCACCGTTGATGAAGGCGGCCGCCTCGGCGCGGATGAAGCGCGTGGCGATCTTCTGGGCCAGCCAGCCCTCGATATCGAAAGCGCTGTCGTCCAGGATGCGCTGGCTTGCTTTCGGCATCGCGGCCAGTTCATGCAGACGGATCGAGATCCGCTCTAGCTGCGGGGTCGCGGTTTCGACCGTCGCCGGGGTTTCCTGCGCCCAGCCCGAGCCGATTTCGCTGCGGTCGATCAGCACGTCATACGAGATCGCATCGACCTGCACGACATTCGCCACGGTCCGCAGCGACGAGGTCGCCAGCAGCATGGAGCGGATGCGGTCCGCAGTCTGGGGGTCGACCAGCACACCGCCATCGGCCACCACGTTGGTCGACAGCGCCTTGCCCTCAAGGGCCAGGCCGCGCAGGCCATCGTCATCACCCGACCGCAGATAGGCGTTGAACGCCTTCTGGTGCGGGGCTTCGCTTTCCGCGCGGGCCGAAAGCGCCGGGCGGCCATAGGACATCGTCTTTGCGTTCAGCATGGTCAGTCGCTCTTCCTGATGTTTCAGCGTGGATTTCACGTCTTCCTGAAAGGTGCTGAATTCTTTCAGAAATCCGGTCATGGCGGCCTTTGCCTCCGCAGCCGGTGGTGCGGCCGGGGTCATAGCTTCCCCGGCCCGAGACTTGATCTCGGTCATCGTCATTGTCCTTTTCGTTGCTGATCGGACGCCGCGCGCTAAAGCCCGGCCAAAGTGCGGCGCGCGTCCTCGAAGACCGCCGCCATGTCGCGCCAGTCATCGTCCGAGGCGCTTGCCTTGGCCGCGACCCGCGCCTCGGGAAGCATCGGGAAGGTCACCAGGGACACTTCCCAAAGCTCCAGCTCCGACAACAGGCGATGCCCCTTGCCGTCGCGTTCCGCCTTCACCGTGCGATAGCCGATGGACAGCCCATCGATCGCCCCGGCTTGCAGAAGGGCGGCGGCTTCGCGGCCCTTCTCGACCTCCATCAGGATGCGACCCTTGACCCAAAGGCCGGCCGCATCCTCGCGCACCTCGTCCCAGATGCCGATCGGCTGGGCCGGGTCGTGCTGCCACAGCATCTTGACCCGGCCCCCGCTCGCGGCAAGTCGCTTCAGGCTGGCCGCATAGGCCCCCTTCTGCACCACATCGCCGCCCTGGTCCTTTTTGCCGAACAGCGAGGCATAGCCCGCCACGACATGCCCGTCGGTCACGGTCAGACCTGCCTCCGGGCGGGTGTATTTCCGTTCCGGCGCGCCATATTCGCCTGTCATTGCTTCACCTCGTTGCAACATGGATCACCGCTTCGGCCATCTGCGTCAGCAGGAATGCCGCCACCCCGTAAACCCCCAGCCAGATCCGCTTTTCCAGCTGCTCCAGCATCCCTTCGATGCGCCCCAGCCGGTAGTCGAGGGCAGTCCACCGCTCCTCGGCCACCCGCTCATTGGCCTCGATCCGCGCCGCTGCAACCGACAGGTTGTCGTGCAGCATCCGGGTGCCAACTTCCGCCTTGCGCACCGTCATTCTTCGTCCGCCAGCTTGGGCAGCCCCAGAAGCATGCGCTTCTCTGCCACCGTCAGAAAATCGGCCGCGCCAACGCGTGTCCATTGCTGGTCACGCTCCGCCGCCAAGGCCGGGACCTGGTCAAGGTCGGGCCGCAAGTCGACCTCGGCGCCCGCAAAGACCGACAACCAGTGCGCCAGATCGGCCAAAACCTTCGATGCCAGCGGCAAGACCGTCAGACGGTAGAACGCCCGGTTCGCCTCCTGATAATTGGCATAGGTCGCATCCCCCGGGATCCCCATCAGCATCGGCGGAATACCGAAAGCGATGGCAATCTCGCGCGCCGCGGCTTCCTTGGTCTTCTGGAACTCCATGTCGCTGGGGCTGAAGCCCATCGGCTTCCAGTCCAACCCGCCTTCCAGCAGCATCGGCCGCCCGGCATTCCGTGCGCCCTGATGGTGGCTTTCCATCTCGCTCACCAGCCGGTCGTATTGGTCCGAGCTCAAGCTCGACTGCCCATCCGCCCCCTTGTAGACAATCGCGCCAGACGGCCGCGCCGCATTGTCCAAAAGCGCCTTGGACCAGGCGCTGGCGCTGGTGTGGACGTCGATCGCCGTGGCCGCCGCCTGCAGGGGCGAAAAGCCATAGTGGTCATCCTGCGGATGAAAGCTGCGCAGATGGCAGATCGGGCTGGCCGCCCCGTTCATCTGATAGCGATGCGTCCGGCCGCTGACGGTATAGTCATAAGCCACCGGCCAACCGTCCGTGCCGGGCACCAGGCTGATCCGGTCCGACCGCAGCACATGCAGCTCACCCGGCAAAAGGCCCTCGCCCGGCACCGCCTCGACATAGGCGTTGCCCGACAAGAGCATGTAGCCATAGACCGCCTCCAGAAACTCGGCCCGGCCCTGCGCGCCGTTCGGGCGCTTCATCAGGTCCAAAAGCGGATGCGTCTCATAGCGGCGCTCGGCGTCCTGGCAGACCAGCGGCAGGGCGGCGGCGGCTTCGGCAATCAGCCGGACCGCGCGGAAGCCGATCGGGTTGCCCTGATACCCGGTCCGCGCCAGCGACACCGCATCTCGCGGGCTCCAGGCCACGCGGCCCCCCGTGCCCCAGGCCATCACACGGCTGGCCGCACTTGCCTTGCGCTCCGGCATCGCCAGCCCGCCAGACGCCAGCGGCGCTTTTCGCAGAAAATCGAACACCATCTCGCCGCTCCTTCATGCCGCTTGGGCAAATCTCATCCGCGCCCTGCCGAACCGGCCTGACCCAGCGCCCCGCGGGGCTGTCGTGATTTCATTTCTTCTCGGGCAGTATCCCTGCCCCGGGCTGCCAAACCCTAAAGCGACCGTACGGTGGGTCGCCCGCCCCGTCCGACCGGGTTGACCATCAACTCGGTCAGCGCCCAGACCAGCGCATCCAGCCGGTCCGGCGATCCTTTGCCCCGCCAGCCCGTCACCGCCATCTGGCACATCTGCTCTTCCAGCTGCGCCAGCCCACGCACATGCGCCACCCGGCCCTGCTCGTACAACGCCGCCACCGGCTCCGCCCGCAGCATCTTGGACCGCGTGGCATGCACTGCGCGGAACGGCACCTGCGGGTCAATCATCCGCACCACCCGCTCCACAAGGTCGCCGCCCTGGTTCACCTCGGCCACCATCCGGTCCGCCCCGTGCCGCTCCATCGCCGCCAGCGCCGCCCTGGCCCACCCTTCGGGTGAGGCGCCCTTGACGCTGGCATCCTCCAGCACCACTGCGCGCCAATCCTTCGGATCACCCCGCGTGTCCGCGCCCACCACCACAATCCCGCATTCGTCGCTTTGCTTGGTCGCGGTCACCGGCGGGTCCACCGCCACCACGATCCGGCTGAAGGTTGGCCGGTCACCCGCATGCGCCCGCTCCAGCATTTCCGGCGTCCAGAGCGCGCCTTCCTCATCCTCGACCAGCACGCCCTCAAGCTCTTGCCGGCCGATCCGCGTGCCGCCATAGCGTTCCTGCACCTCCAAGAGGAAGCTTTCCGCCAGATAGGCCCGGTTCGCCTCGGTCGGCGCATGGGTGATCACGGTTGACGGGTTCTTCAGGATCGCCTTCAGCACCGCCACGTTGCGCGGCGTCGTCGTCACCACGGTCCGGGGAGCTTTCCCCAGCCGCAGCGCGAACTGCAGCTGGTTCCAGGCCTCGTTGCCCTTCTTCCACTTGCCCAGCTCATCCGCCCAGGCCGCATCGAATTGCGGACCGCGCATCGACTCGGGGTCGTGCGCCGAAAAGACCTGCGCAATGGCCCCGTTCGGCCAGACCAGCTGATGCCGCGAGGCCTGCCATTCCGGCCGCCGGTCGGGGGGGGAGCACGCCACAATCCCGCTTTCTCCCAGCACCATCACATCGCGCACCTGATCAACCGTGTCGCCGACCAACGCCACCCGGCGTGACCGGCCAGGATCGTTCGGCCCGGGCCCTTCCACTTCGGCCCGGACCCATTCGGCCCCGGCGCGCGTCTTGCCCGCGCCGCGCCCCCCCATGATCACCCAGGTCTTCCAGTCGCCACGCGGCGGAAGCTGGTGCGGCAGCGCCCAGAACTCGAACAGCCACGGCAGGGACAAAAGCGCGTTCTCGCTCAGTCCTGCGAGAAACTCATCCACTTCCTCCGGCGTCGCGGAGGCAAGCCAGGCGGCGCCCGATTTCAGCCCTTGCCCCGTCGAAATCAAGGGCGCCCCCGGCCCCAACTTGGCCGGCAATCTGCTTGCGGAGTTTGTCAACTTTGCCCCTTTCATCCAACACATGCAGCGCCGTCGCCCGCAAATCGCGGATCGCGGCCTGCGCGGCCTTGATCTCTGCCATCTCGCCGGCCCGCAGCGCCTCGATCACGCGGTAAAGCTCTACCGCTGCTTCCCGATACAACCCTTCCGCAACGGCCAGCACGTCCTCGGGACCCGTGCCGCCGTTCCCCATCCAAACTGTCATTCAGGACCACCCACCCCTCATGCTGCCCATTGCCCGGGCGAAATGAAAAAGCGGCCAACGGGGATGCCCCCGGGCCGCTTCGACACTTCTTCTAGCATGCCCAAATCACTACACTGGACCGCCCGCAAAGTCAAGGACAAAACGCAATACAATCAACGGCTTACCGAACGCACCTTTAACCCCCTGTTAACAACCCGGCCACGCGCGCCCGCAGGGCCGCAGTTCAGTGGCCCCGGCAATCTGGTCATGCCACGGCGCGGCTGGGCCACTTGGCAAAGGAAGGCGCACGCCATCATCGCTCTTCAGGACTTTGTCCCACTAGCCAGACCGTCAGCTCAGCCGCGGCCCATGACTTCAGCGCGGATTGGCCCCGCGAAAGGCCACCGCTTTGATTCGCAGCACATGGTTAACGGCCCTTCTCCCCAGCGCACGTAGAGACGGAAGGAAGACAGAAGGAAGACAAAAGGAAGACGCCAAGAAGGGCCTTTCTTGCCCCAATTAACACAGCGTTCTGAAAGGCTTGCGGCGCAAAGCTCCAGCACACCCCGGCTGGGGCCGGGGTGTTGCGTTAACCACCTGTCAACGGGTCAGAATTGCAGAGGGATCACTCGCCCTGCACGCCGGTCTCGCCCTCGGTGCCCTGCGCGGCCTCGATCGCGCGCCAGCGGGCGACGTTCTCATTGTGCTCATCCAGGGTTTCGGCAAAGGCATGGCCGCCGGTGCCATCCGCGACGAAGAAGATAAAGTCGGTCGTGTCCGGGTCCAGCGCCGCCTCGATCGACAAAAGCCCTGGGTTGGCGATCGGCGTCGGAGGCAATCCGTCAATCACATATGTATTCCAAGGGGTTTCACGGCGAAGCTCACTTTGCCGCAGGCCGCGGCCCAGCACGCCTTCGCCCTTGGTGATGCCATAGATCACCGTCGGGTCGGTCTGCAGCCGCATCCCCTGGCGCAGCCGGTTGACGAAGACGCTGGCCACCTGACGGCGCTCTTCCGGCACCCCGGTCTCCTTCTCGATGATCGAAGCCATGATCAGCGCCTCTTCCGGCGTGTCATAGGGCAGGCCCTCCACCCGGTTTTCCCAGGCCTCGGCAAGGCGGACATCCTGACGGCGGGTCATTTCCGCAATGATCGCCCCACGTTCGGTGCCACGCTCCACCTCATAGCTGTCCGGCGCCAAAGTGCCCTCCGCCGGAACCGTTTCCAGCGAGCCCGTCAGAAAGTCAGCTTTCTTAAGTGCATCAACCACTTGCCAGCTGGTAACCCCTTCAGCCACCGTGATCCGGAACCGCAGATCTGCGTCATCGGCGACTTCAAGATACTCCGCCGGCGGGGCCTCGGCCCCTGCGTCAAAGCGGGCCACCTCAGTGAACTCGTTGGTGGAAAGGTCAAGCTCGCTCAGCACCACATCGCTACGCGTCACCCCGATCCGGAAGTTGAGATCGCGCCCGCAGGTCGACCGCCCGCCCGCCGTGATCGCCTCAAGCACCTGCACCATCGAGGCATTGGCCGGGATCAGGTAGCTGCCAAACTTCAGCGCATCGGCCTTGTTCGAATAGTCCGCCCCGACCCGGAAGATCCGGGCATCGGTGACCGCGCCGCGCTCTTCCAGGATCCGGCTCACCGCACTGAACGATGCCCCCCTCTCTACCTGCAGGCAGATCGGCGCGGTCAGCGGCCCGGGGGACACGAACTCGTTCCGCCCCCAGGCGACCAGCGCCGCGACGGCGACCAGGATCAGGATGAACAGCGTCAGCGCGTTCGAGGCGATGCCCTTCCACATCCCTAGCGCACCTTGCCGACGACCAGGCTGGCATTGGTGCCACCAAACCCGAAGGAGTTGGATAGGGCCACGTCGATCTTGCGCCGAACTGCCTTGTTCGGGGCCAGATCCAGCTTCGGCGTGACGGCCGGATTGTCCAGGTTGATCGTCGGCGGGGCCACCTGATCGCGCAGGGCAAGGATGCAGAAGATCGCCTCCACCGCGCCCGCGGCCCCCAGAAGATGCCCGATGCTCGACTTGGTCGAGGACATCGTCGCCCCCGCCGCCGCGTCGCCCATCAGCCGCTCCACCGCGCCAAGTTCGATCGTGTCGGCCATGGTGCTGGTGCCATGCGCGTTGATGTAGTGGATGTCGGAAGGCTGCAGGCCCGCCCGCTTCAAGGCCGCCGCCATGCTGCGGTAGCCGCCATCACCATCCTCGGACGGGGCGGTGATGTGGTAGGCGTCGCCGGACAGCCCATAGCCCAGAACCTCGGCGTAAATCTTCGCGCCGCGGGCCTTGGCATGTTCATATTCCTCAAGGACCACAACTCCGGCCCCCTCTCCCATGACAAAGCCGTCACGGTCGGCGTCGTAGGGACGGCTGGCCTTGGTCGGGTCATCGGCGCGCTTGGTCGAGAGGGCCTTGCAGGCGTTGAAGCCTGCGATGCCGATTTCCGAGATCGGGCTTTCCGCCCCGCCGGCCACCATCACATCGGCGTCGCCCCACTGGATCAGCCGGGCCGCGTCGCCGATGGCATGCGCCCCGGTCGAGCAGGCGGTGACGACGGCGTGGTTCGGGCCCTTAAAGCCGAAGCGGATCGAGACCTGCCCCGACACAAGGTTGATCAGCGCGCCGGGGATGAAGAAGGGCGAGACCCGCTTTGGCCCCTTTTCCTTGATGAGAACCGCCGTCTCGGCGATCGAGGTCAGCCCGCCGATGCCGGAGCCGATCATCACCCCGGTCCGCAGCTTTTCATCTTCGGAAATGTCATCCCAGCCCGCATCCCGCACGGCTTGCACTGCGGCAGCCATGCCGTAGAGGATGAAGTCATCGACCTTGCGCTGGTCTTTCGGTTCCATCCAGTCGTCGGGGTTGAAGGTTCCGTCCGATCCATCGCCCCGCGGGATTTCGCAGGCGTATTGGGTGACCACATTCGAGGCATCGAAGCGGGTGATGGGGCCTGCCCCGGATTGGCCGGCGAGAAGCCGGCTCCAGGTTTCTTCGACCCCGCAGGCAAGGGGGGTGACCATTCCCAGACCGGTGACCACGACGCGACGCATGCTGCTCTCTCCCGCAAGGCTAGGCTTTTTGTGGGTGATACACGGCCCCCTTTGCCCACGCAACCTTGCGGGGTGGGCATGGGCGGGTTGACGGGGTGTCCCGGGCAGCGACACCTGGTCCACCATAGGAAAATCAGTGAGTTAGGGGCGCGAGTTCAGGAAGTGTTAACATCTGCCCAGCCCGAAGGTTCTGCCCCGACACGGCCTGACGCGCCGCCGGGCCCAAGCCCGGTTCAAGACAGATGGCCTAACCCTGCCGCGCGATGATGCCCATGGCGGCAGCAAGGAGTTGGGCCGCGACCGCCGCCCCCTGCCCGTCCACATCGCGGGAGGGCATGAATTCCACCATGTCGAGGCCCGCGATCCGGGCCTTTTCGGCAACTCCGCCGATCAGTTCCAGCACCTGCCAGTAGCCAAGGCCTCCGGCAGTGCGGCCGATCACGGCAGGCATGATCGAGGGGTCGAGGGCATCAAGGTCAAGGCAGATAACGACCTCGGCCCCGGCAGGGATCAGGTCGATGGCGCGGCCAAGGCCGGACCGCGCCACCTCACCTGCTGGGACGAAGTTGACGCCCCAGTCTTGCGCATCGGCCACGTCCTGCATCCGGGCGGAACCAATGCCGCGTTGGCCAACCTGAATGATCGCCTCGACATGAGCCATCTCGGAGGCGCGGCGCATGGTGGAAGAGAGGCCGAGGCTTTCGCCGCCCACCTCCTCCCGCCAGTCGATATGGGCGTCGATCTGGAGGATGGTGATGGACCGGCGCCGGGCGCCATAAGCCTCAAGCATCGGGATCGGCAGGCTGTCATCGCCGCCGATCAGGATCGGGACAGCGCCCCGGTCGAGCACCTGACTGACCGCGCCGAAAATCCGGGCGCGGTTGCCTTCGGGGTCCGCTTCGGTTTGCGGCAGGTCACCGGCATCGACGGCGGAAATGCCGGCGGGAAAGACCGGGCCGCCAAGGTCAAAGTTCATGTGGCCAAGGTTGGCCGCATAGGCCGCCCCGGCAGCGCGGATCGCGGCTGGCCCGCCGGCGCAGTAAAATCCGACGCTGGGATAGGGCGTGCAGCCGTCGGCGCCAAGGAGGACCATCTGCGATGAGACACGCGAGAGATCACGCAGGCGTGGCAGGCCGAGGAAGGTATCGACGGCACCTGCGCCAAACATCGAGCCGAGGGCGGAATTGCCGGTCATGGCGGGCCTTTCCTGGAAGGGGGTCTTTTGTGGGCGGGGACGTCTTGCAAGCTGGCGCAGACTGGCGCGCGCGGCGCGGGCTTGGCAAGCGGCGGCCGAAGAGGGCGGCGGCAGACCGCCCGGGGGAGCGTTTTTCCGAACGGGAGAGCCGCCGCGGGGGGCATCGAGCCCCCGCTTGGCGGCGCTGCCGGGGGATGGGCCGGACAGGCTGGTGCGGGGCCCGCGGTCGGAGCCTCCGGCGGGAGTATTTTTCAAAAGAGCAAATGCGGTTTTGAGGCGGAGGCTGTGAGATCTGGCGCAAAGGAGTGCGGGTGCGTTGCGCGGTCACCCATTGGGGTTGGCAGGTGGTTGCTGGGCGGGGAGGCGGCGCTGTTGGCCGCTACTGAGCGGGTGGGGGCCGCAGCGCCCACCGGCGTCAGGTGCAGGGCACGGCAGGGGGTGACGCGTGCGCTGCCAGGTAGTCCCGCTGGAGCGGAGAACGCTGGCCATCGGGCTTGGGCGTCGGCGCTTGGCGACCCGCACTGGGAACGGGCGGCGCTGCGCAGGTGAAGGCGTCACCCTGACCGCGCGCAGATCAAAACGCAAAAGGCACCCCGGGGGGTGCCTTGAGGGTCCGCGAGGGACGAAAAGCGCTTAGGCGGCTTCGGAGATGAACTTTACCGCGTCGCCGAATGTCTGGATGGTTTCGGCAGCGTCATCGGGAATCTCGATCCCGAATTCTTCTTCGAAGGCCATAACCAGCTCGACAGTGTCCAGCGAGTCAGCGCCGAGATCGTCGATGAACGAGGCGGATTCGGTCACCTTGTCCTCTTCGACGCCCAGATGCTCGACGACGATCTTCTTAACGCGATCAGCGATGTCGCTCATGTCCGTTCCTCTATCTTGGCGGGACTGTCCCGGCCACTTTCTGATCTGCCCGACAAGGGGCGGTTGCCACCCGGGGTGTGGCCCGGCCGGAATCCTGCGCGCCTATAGCAAGGGGATGCGCGCATGGCAAACCCTTTAACCAGAGTTGCGCGGCATGGGGTCGCAGAGCGGGTGCTTGCGGCGGTCACACCATCGCCATGCCGCCGTTCACGTGGAGGGTGGCGCCGGTGACATACGCCGCCTCAGCGGAGGCGAGGTAAAGGACGGCGGCGGCGATTTCCGCCGGGGTGCCCATGCGCCCGGCGGGGACGGCGGTCAGGATGGCGGCGCGCTGGGTGTCGTTCAGCTTGTCGGTCATCGCAGTTTCGATGAAGCCGGGAGCGACGCAGTTGACGGTGATGCCGCGGCTGGCCACCTCGGCCGCGAGGGATTTGGAAAGGCCGACCATCCCGGCCTTGGAGGCGGCATAGTTAACCTGCCCCGCGTTCCCCGTGGTGCCGACGACCGAGGAGATGTTGATGATCCGGCCTTGGCGGGCCTTCATCATGCCGCGGATCGCGGCGCGGCAGAGGCGGAAGGTGGCGGTGAGGTTGACGTCGATCACCGACTGCCAGTCGTCATCGGACATGCGCATGGCAAGGCCGTCCTTGGTGATGCCGGCGTTGTTCACCAGAATGTCGACCGCGCCCATCGCTTCGGTGGCGCGTTTGACCAGAGTTTCGACGTCTTCAGGGTTGGAGAGGTTGCAGGGCAGGACATGGGCGCGGGGGCCGAGGTCCTTGGCCAGGGCCTCAAGCGGTTCAACGCGGGTGCCCGAAAGGCCGACGGTGGCGCCGGCGGCGTGGAGGGCGCGGGCGATGTCGGCGCCGATGCCGCCTGAGGCGCCGGTGACGAGGGCGGCTTTGCCGGTAAGGTCGAACATGGGGGTCTCCTTCAGGCCTTGAGGGCGGCGATGTCTTCGGGGGTGCCGATGGCGCGGGTTGTGGCCTCGGGCGCGATGCGGCGGATCATGCCGGAGAGGGCCTTGCCGGCGCCAATCTCCCAGAACTCGGTCACGCCGGCGGTGCCCATCCAAAGAACGCTTTCGCGCCAGCGGACGGAGCCGGTGACCTGGGCGATCAGAAGGTCAAGGATGCGGTCGGGTTCGGTGACGGCCTCGGCGCGGACGTTGACGACGACGGGGACCTTGGGGGCGAGGATCGGGGTGGCGGCAAGGGCTTCGGCCATCACATGGGCGGCGGGCTGCATCAGGGCGCAGTGGAAGGGTGCGGAGACGGGCAGGATCAGGGCGCGTTTGGCGCCGCGGGCCTTGGCGATTTCGACCGCGCGTTCGACGGCGGCCTTGTGGCCGGAGACGACAACCTGGGCGGGGTCGTTGTCGTTGGCGGCCTGGCAGACCTCGCCCTGGGCGGCTTCGGCGGCGACGGCGGTGGCGGTCTCAAAGTCGAGGCCGAGGAGGGCGGCCATTGCGCCGACGCCCACGGGGACGGCCTCTTGCATGGCCTGTCCGCGGATGCGCAGAAGGCGGGCGGTGTCGGACAGGGTGAGGGAGCCAGCGGCGCAGAGGGCGGAGTATTCACCCAAGCTGTGCCCGGCGACGAAGGCGGCGTGATCAAGGCCGAAACCTTCCGCTTCAAGCGCGCGGAGGGCGGCGATAGAGGTGGCCATCAGCGCGGGCTGGGCGTTTTTGGTCAGGGTCAGGTCAGCTATATCCCCCTCCCAGATCAGGGCCGAGAGGTTTTCGCCCAAGGCGCTGTCCACCTCATCGAACACGGCTTTGGCGGCGGGATAGGCTTCGGCGAGGGCGCGGCCCATGCCGATGGTCTGGGCGCCCTGCCCCGGAAAGACGAATGCGCGGCTCATGCTGTTGCCCCCTTGCTTTGGCCTTTCGGGATAGCCTGAGGCGCGCGGCCTTGCAATCACCCGCACGTCAGACCTGCACAGCCGATGTGCAACGGGCGGGCTGTGCGGCGGCGGCAGGACCGCTAAGATGCACAGTGCATTACAGGAGTATCCCATGCCAGCCCGCAACAGCGACCGCAGCTTTGGCACCGTGACCCGCGTCTTTCACTGGTTGACGGCGCTGTTGATCCTGACGGCCATCCCGTTGGGGGTGATCGCAAACCAGCTGCCCTATGACACGTCTGAGGCGCTGGCGGTCAAGGCGCAGCTCTTTTCGGTCCACAAGACGCTGGGCGTTGCAGCGTTCCTTTTGGGACTGGGCCGCATCCTTTGGGCGCTGTTCGAGCGTCACCCTGCCCCCTTGCACCCCGAACGCCGGGCCGAGTTGACATTGGCCAGTGCCGTGCATTGGCTGCTCTATATCTCGCTGGTCGCAGTGCCGTTGTCGGGCTGGGTCCACCATGCCGCGGTCACCGGCTTTGCGCCGATCCTGTGGCCGTTCGGGCAGACCCTGCCCTTCGTGCCGCAGTCTGAGGCGGTGGGATCAGCCGCTGGAGCCGCGCACTGGGTGTTCACCAAACTTTTGGGGCTGGCGATCCTTTTGCACATCGCAGGGGCCTTGAAGCACCACCTGATCGACAAGGACGCCACCTTGCTGCGGATGCTGCGCGGCGTGCCCGCACCTGCGCGCCCCGAAGCGGTGCGAAAGGGCAGCCTGCCGGTGCTGGTGGCGTTCGTCCTTTATGCGGCCGGGGCCGGGATTGCGGCCTTGCTGGTGCCGAATGGTGAGGCGATTGCAGCCGATACGCCGGCTGCAGTTGCGGCCAATGAGGTTGCCGGTGCGGCTGAGGCGCCCGTTCAGGCCGAGACAACGGGCAACTGGCGCGTGGTTGAGGGCACGCTGGGCTTTTCGGTCAAGCAGATGGGCGCGGATGTCAGCGGCAGCTTTGCGACTTGGTCAGCTGACATCCGCTTTGACGATGTCGCGGTGGATGGAAGCCATGGCACGGTGATGGTGACCATCGACACGGCGAGCCTGACCCTTGGTAGCGTGACGAAACAGGCGCTGGAGGCTGAGTTCTTTGACGTGGCGACCCATCCGACAGCCACCTTCACTGCGGATATCCTGCCGGGAACTGGGGGGTACATTGCCAAGGGCGAGCTGACCCTGCGCGGCATGACCAAGCCGATTGAGTTGCCCTTCACACTGGAGATCACCGGCACTCAGGCGCGGATGGCGGGGACAGTGACGCTTGACCGCCGCGACTTCGGGATGGGGGCCAGCTATGGCGACGAAGCCTCGGTCGGGTTCGGGGTCGTGGTCGCGGTGGATCTGGTGGCGGAACGGATTGAATAAGGCGTCCCACCGCAGCCTTGCCCATGACTAAGGCCGCCCGGTTCCCCGGGCGGCCTTTGCTTTTTCCTGCGCGTTGCGCGGTCAGGTTCGGGAGCCGATCACTCGGCTGCCATTGCCTCGAAGCTGATCTGGATCTGCACTTCGTCGCTAACGAAGGGGGCGAAGGCGCCCACGTTGAAATCCGACCGCAGGACGGTGGTGGTGGCGGTGAAGCCGACAGCCGGTTTGCCTTCGAAGGGCGGGAAGGGGTAGGGTTCGGACTTGTTCAGCTTGGCGTCCAGAACGACCGACTTGGTTACGCCGTTCAGCGTCAGATCGCCAGTGATCTTGCCGGTGTTGTCGCCGGTCACTTCGACGGCGGTCGAGGTGAAGGTCACCATCTCATCTTCGGCAGCGTCGAAGAAATCAGGGGACATGAAGTGTTCAAACCGGGCTTCCCAGCCGGTCAGCATCGAGCGGACGGGGAAGGAGACCGACACCGTCGAGGCGGCAGGCGCTTCGGCGTCGAACACGACCTCACCGCCAAAGCCCGAGAACATGCCGAAGCCGGTGGAATAGCCGACGTGGTCATAGGAGAACACGATCTGGGCGTGGCTGCTGTCAATGGTATAAGTCACGGGCGCGGCAAAGGCCGGGGCAGTGAACAGGGCAGCCACGGCTGCGAGAGTTGCGAAACGGGTCATTCATCACCTGAGGATCGGGGGCGCATCGGCCCGGTTGACAGGTGGCAAGATGCGCAGGGACGCTGCGGTGCGGCAATTCTGCACCATGGGAGGCTGACTGTTCATCAGCGAACAGAACCCCGCTGGGTTGTGACTTGTGTGGCCCCGGGCCAGGTGCCGGGACGGCCATTTCCCTTGCGCCTGCAGCAAACCTCTGTATAAGGCCGCATCTTCCCTGCATTTCCATGCAACGGCGATGCCTCTCGTGGACGGGCCGCAGGGAAGTTTGCCCGTCCTTTGAAGCCGCCCCGAGACGAAGGATACCTGCATGCCTCTGTATGAGCATGTCTTCATTTCGCGTCAGGACCTGTCCAACGCGCAAGCCGAAGGCCTTATCGAACACTTCTCGACCGTCCTTGCGGACAACGGCGGCAAAGTCGTTGAAAACGAGTACTGGGG
>JAIYAE010000022.1 GCA_027489175.1 Rhodobacter sp. | reverse complement strand
AATTTCGTTGTCGAAGTGGCCGATGTTGCCGACGATGGCCATATCCTTCATCTCGCGCAGATGCTCGATCCGGATGACGTCGCGGTTGCCGGTGGTGGTGATGAAGATGTCGGCGCTGTGGACGACGTCTTCCAGCAGCACGACCTCAAACCCGTCCATCGCGGCCTGCAGGGCGCAGATCGGGTCAACTTCGGTGACTTTCACGCGCGCGCCGGCACCTTGAAGGCTGGCGGCCGAGCCTTTGCCCACATCGCCATAGCCGCAGACAACGGCGACCTTGCCGGCCATCATCGTGTCGGTCGCGCGGCGGATGCCGTCAACCAGCGATTCCTTGCAGCCGTACTTGTTGTCGAACTTCGACTTGGTGACAGAGTCGTTGACGTTGATCGCCGGGAAGGGCAGCTGGCCCTTCTTGTGCAGGTCATACAGGCGGTGGACGCCCGTGGTGGTTTCTTCCGACACGCCCTTGATCGCGGCGCGTGTCTTGGTGAAGAAACCGGGGGTTTCCTTCATCCGCTTGGCGATCTGCTTCTTGATGACTTCCTCTTCCTCGGACTGCGGGACGGGGATGATATCCTCACCCGCTTCGGCCCGGGCGCCCAGAAGGACGTAAAGCGTGGCATCGCCGCCATCGTCGAGGATCATGTTCGCGCCTTCGGGGAACATGAAGGAGCGGTCGAGGTAATCCCAATGTTCGGTCAGGGTCTGGCCCTTCACGGCGAAGACCGGGGTGCCACCGGCGGCAATCGCGGCGGCGGCGTGGTCCTGGGTCGAGAAGATGTTGCACGACGCCCAGCGCACATCGGCGCCAAGGGCGGTCAGCGTCTCGATCAGCACGGCGGTCTGGATCGTCATGTGGAGGGAGCCGACGATGCGCGCGCCTTTCAGCGGCTTCGTGGTGCCGAACTCTTCCCGGCAGGCCATCAGGCCAGGCATCTCAGTCTCGGCGATGGTCAGTTCCTTGCGGCCGAATTCGGCCAGCGCGATATCCTTGACGATGTAATCCATACGGTCCTGCTGTTCTTGACGCCTGCGCAGTGCCGCAAGCCGGGTTCATGTCTGCGATGGGCCATAGCAAATGTGGGCGGCACTGACAACGCGGCAGAGCGCGCGCCACCGGTGCTTGCCAAAAGGCGGTGGCTGTGAAGACTGCGGTCAGGATCAAGGAGCCATGATGACCGCCCCCCAACGCCATGACACGGCCGTCGCGCTGTGCTGCGACCAGAAGTTCTTTCCCTTCGCGCTGTTCATGATCTGGCAGATTGCGCATCACAACCCGCTGCGGACGTTTGATTTCGTCATCTCCACGCAGGATGATCTGGTGGTGCCGGATTGGGCGAAACACCACGGGATCGTGCTGCACAAGACCGGGGCGGTGCCCGAGGGCCTGGACATGAGCCGGTATGGATCGCTTGCCACCCTTTTCCGGTTCATGCTGGCGCGTGAGTTGGGGGGGCGCTACCGGCGGATCCTCTATCTGGACTGCGACATGTTCATTGAGGGGGGCGATTTCAGCCGGCTTTTGAACATCGACCTTGGGCCGCATCCGATGGGTGCCGTGCTGGACGTGCCGCATCTCTACGTGGCCGATTACCGGTCCAAGGAATTCGCGGCCACGGGGCTGGCGGCGAAGCCCTATTTCAACAGCGGGCTGCAGCTGATCGATACCCGGGCCTATGTCGAGCAAGAGGTCGAACAAAGGGCCTATGCCATGATCCGGAAGTATCCGCAGGCGATCTTCTATTCCGATCAGTCGATGCTGAACCTGGCGCTGCATGGTGCCTTTGCGCAGTTGGCGCCCTGCTGGAACTGGCAGGCAAACGGGCGGCTGCAATTGCTGTCGCTGCGCTATCCGGTCTTTGCGCATCACTTCATTGGCCCCAGAAAGCCTGACCGCGATAGCACCGGCCAGCACGGGGCACGGTTCAATCAGGCCTACCGCGATTTCTTTGCCAATTTCATGCCTGAGATGCTGGCGAAAATCGCCCCGCCTTGTGACCCGGCCCCGATGACGCTGAAAGAGGTGGTTGGCATCGGGGTCCGGCATGTGATGGCGGCCAAACTGGTGGCGGACCTGTTGGCCCGCTTCCCCGACCCCTATCAGGCGAGGCTGTGACGGACATGGCGCGGGCGTGGCAACGCATGCTGTCGGGGCGCAGGCTGGACCTTTTGGACCCCACGCCGATGGACATTGAGGTTGAGGATATCGCCCATGGCCTCGCGTTCGTGGCGCGTTGGAACGGGCAGACGCGGGGCGACTGGCCCTATTCGGTGGCCGAACATTCCTTGCTGGTGGAAGAGATCTTTCTGCGCGGCAATCCCGGCATCGCGCTGCGCTGGCGGTTGGCGGCCCTGCTGCATGATGCCCCGGAATATGTGATCGGCGACATGATCAGCCCGGTGAAGGCGGCGGTCGGCCCGGGCTATGGCGCGCTGGATGAGCGGCTGTCGATCGCCATTCATGTGCGCTTTGGGCTGCCGGCGGTACTGCCTGCGCCGATCAAGAAGGCGATCAAGGCGGCAGACAAGATCAGCGCCTGGCTTGAGGCGGTGCGGATCGCGGGGTTTCGGGAGGGGGAGGCCGACAAGCTGTTCGGCAAACCGGGGCCGGATGTGGTGCGCGGCCTGGAAATACGGCTTCGTCCGCCCGCAGAGGTGCGGGCGGATTACGTGGCGCGGGTGCAAGCGCTGCTGGATGCCAGCGGCTGAAGGCCGGGACAGCGCACCTTAGCGGCCAATGTTGCGCAGCCGGTCTGCGGTGCGCAGGCCCTCATTCTCGCGGAACTCTGCCCGCGCCGGGCGCTGCGGCAGCTTGCGGCTTTCGTCGGTCGACACTTGGCCGAAGCGGGTGGCCAGAAGCAGGGCGTCTGCAAAGATATTCAACATGATCTTTCCTTCCTTCACGTCTTGATGCCCCCTTTTGCCATAAAACGGGCCGTGATACGATTCAGAAAGCCTGCTGAACTGTAAGGCCATCTATCATATGATCGACTGGCGCACCCTTCCGTCCCTGACCGCGCTGCGTGCTTTCGCGGCGACGGCAGAGCTGCGCAACTTTTCCCAGGCGGCGCGGGAGCTGAACGTGACCCACGCGGCCGTGGCCCAGCAGGTCCGCGCGCTGGAGGATCACTTCGGCAAATCGCTGGTCCAGCGCGACGGGCGCGGCGTCAGCCTGACCGTAGATGGCGAACAACTGGCGCAGGCGCTGGGCGAAGGCTTTGCCGCCCTGCAGCGCGGGGTTGAGGCGTTGCGGGCCGGCGAGGTGGATCAGCCGGTGCGCGTGACCCTGACTGCAGGATTTGCGGCGCAATGGCTGATGCCGCGCCTGCGCGATTTCTGGGAGAAGTATCCCGACATCGGCCTGTCCCTGCACCCCGACCCCCGCGTGATCGATCTGCACCGCGAACGGATGGATCTGGCCATTCGCTATGGCAACGGCGATTGGCCGGGGGTGACGGCGACCTACCTCGCCTCGGCCCGGCTGGTGATTGCGGGGGCGCCATCGTTGATTGGCGATCGGGAAACGCTATCGCCGCAGGATATGGCGGGAATGGATTGGATTCTGTCGCGCAACTGGCCCGAGCAGGACAATTATTTGCGTCATCTGGGAATTGAGCCGACGACCTTAAGCGCCACCGATTTCCCAGGTGAGGAATTGGCGATTGCCGCCGCCCGGCAAGGATTGGGGCTGGTGGTGGAAAGCATGGCCCTGATCGAGGCGGATGTGACCGAGGGCCGACTGCGCGTTGTGCATGAAAGCCGGGAAAAGCTGCCGGCCTATTTCATCGTGACATTGCCCGGGCCGCAACGCGCCGCCGCCCGGGCCTTTCTGAAATGGCTGCGATCACAGGCGTGATCGCGCCGCAACCTGCTGTCAGATCGCCAGGTCTTCGGGCTTCTTGCCCTTGGCCAAAGCCTCTGAGAACCAGCGCGGCTTGCGCCCGCGGCCGGACCAGGTGTCAGCCTTGTTGGCCGGATTGGCATATTTCGCGGTGGAGGGCGTGCGCTTGCGGGTGGGGGCCGCGCCGGTCAATTCCGCCAGGGAAAAGCCTTTGGCGCGGGCGATTTCCTCAAGCTCGGCAAGCGCTTCGCGTTTGCGGCGGTCTTCAAACCCGGCAATGGCTTTTGCCACCTGAGATTGAAGGTCCTTCAGTTCCTTCAACGAAAGGTCATGCAGGTTGATATTCAATTCACTTACTCCCCATGAATTATAGGCCTAGTGGATAGGCCCATAATTCACGGTTTGCAACAATGCCAATTCACTTTGGGCTGCGTTTCGCCAAAATGCGCTGCAGCGTCCGGCGGTGCATCGAAAGCCGCCGCGCGGTTTCCGAGACATTGCGATCACACATTTCATAGACCCGCTGGATATGTTCCCAACGCACGCGGTCGGCCGACATCGGGTTTTCCGGAGGCAGGGGCATGGCTTCGCCCTTGGCCAGAAGGGCGTTCGTCACATCATTGGCATCGGCCGGTTTGGACAGGTAATCCACCGCGCCGATCTTTACCGCGGCCACGGCGGTGGCAATCGCGCCATAGCCGGTCAGCACGACAATCCGGCAATCCGGACGCTTTTCGCGCAGGGCCTCAATCACCTCAAGTCCGTTGCCGTCTTCAAGCCGCAGGTCAACCACGGCATAGGCCGGGGGGCTGGCAATTGCCTTGGCACGACCCTCGGCCACGCTTTGCGCGGTATCGGGCAGGAAACCCCGCTTTTCCATGGCCTTGGCCAGCCGTTTCACGAAGGGTTCATCGTCATCGACCAGAAGAAGCGAGCGGTCCGCCCCGAGGTCTGCAGCAATATCGTCGGCCATGCGTCTTTCCTTTACGTCCGGGCCCAAGGGGGCTGGCGCAGATCAGTTCTGGCCTGCGCTGGCCTCAATGAAACAGGCGACCCCTTCTGCCATCTGGTCAGAAGTAACCTCGCGCCGGAAAAAATCCACAAAGCCGGTGCCGGGCAGCATCAGATAGGTGAAAGTGGAATGGTCCATCAGATAAAACTCATCCTCGGAAGGCTGGCGTCGGTAAAAGGTCTTGTAGGCCTGTGAGGCGGTTTTGACCTGCTCATCCGTCCCAGTCAGCGCAATCAGCTTGGGGTGCATGTTTGCTGCGTAATCGGCAAGGGCTTCGGGGGTATCCCGCTCGGGGTCGATCGAGATGAAGACAGGGGTCACGTCAAGGCCACGGTCCTCAAGGATATCCACCGCCTCGACGTTGCGGGCCATGTCGAACGGGCAGACATCGGGGCAGAAGGTGTAGCCGAAATAGACCAGCGCCGGTTTGGTCAGCACCTCGGCATCCGTCACCGTCTGGCCCGCCGTATTGACCAGCGTGAAAGGCCCGCCGATATCCCCCCCGGCCACCTGGCCTTGGCGGCACTGGGCAAAGGCGTCATCGGGGCGGTTGAACAGCACATACCAGGTTGACGCCCCCAGAAGGGCGGCCACGGCGGCGGCGGCAAAGCTGGCGTAAAGACGGGTCATTCGGGTCCTCGGAGGTGGTCAATCCCGTCGCATTGATCCCAGAAGCCAGCGGCCTTAACAATGGCAAACGCCGGGCAGGAAAGCGTGGGTCACAGAATGGTTACGGCGGGGATCATGCTTCCGGTCGAGGAGGCCAGCAGCAACTGGATCCGCCTGCGCACGCTGATCCAGCTGCGCTGGACGGCCATCGGCGGGCAGCTGGCGGCGATCCTTGCGGTGGACCAGCTGTACGGCATGCAGCTGCCGCTGGTGATGTGCTACATGGCCGTGGCGGCGTCGGTCCTGGCCAACCTTTTCTCCATCACCCTTTTCCCGGAGAACAAACGGTTAAGCGAGGGCGAGGCGTTCTTCACCCTTCTCTTCGACCTGACGCAGCTGTCGTTCCTGGTGTTCCTGACGGGTGGTCTGACCAACCCCTTCGCGCTTCTGGTGCTGGCACCGGTCACCATCTCGGCCTCTGCGCTGCGTCTGCAATCAACCGTACTTTTGGGCGGCATCGCGATCCTTCTCATCACCATCGCAGCCTTCTGGAACCTGCCCTTGCGCTTTGCCGATGGGCGGGAACTGGTGATCCCGCGCCTGTTTGAGTTCGGCTTCTGGCTGTCCATCGTCATCGGCATCCTGTTCCTTGGGCTTTACTCACGCCGAGTGGCCACGGAAATGCGGTCGATGGCGCAGGCGCTGTTGGCGACGCAGATGGCCCTCGCCCGCGAACAGAAGCTGACCGACCTTGGCGGCGTGGTGGCGGCGGCGGCGCATGAGCTTGGCACCCCCCTGGCCACCATCAAACTGGTCAGCGCCGAGCTGATGGAGGAACTGGCCAACCGCCCCGACCTTCTGGACGACGCCAAGCTGATCCGCGATCAGGCCGACCGTTGCCGCGACATCCTGCGTGACATGGGCCGCGCGGGGAAGGATGATCTTCATCTGCGGCAAGCCCCCCTCTCTGCCGCCCTGCGAGAGGCGGCCGAACCCCACATGCAGCGCGGCAAGCGGGTGGAGTTCAACTTTGCCCCGGTCGAAGGCAGCCCCGACCGTCAGCCCACCATCCTGCGGCGGCCCGAGATCATTCACGGCCTGCGCAATCTGGTGCAGAACGCGGTGGATTTCGCCCGCACCACCGTCTGGATCGAGGGGGAGTGGACGGACCGGACCGTCACCGTCCGCATCATCGACGATGGTGACGGCTTTCCCCCCAATGTCATCGGCCGGATCGGAGACCCCTTCGTGCGCTTTCGCCGGTCGGACCCGCAGGCCGAAGCGCGCCCCGGCTATGAAGGCATGGGCCTTGGCCTTTTCATCGCCAAGACCCTGCTGGAACGGTCCGGCGCCGACCTGACCTTCGCCAACGCGACCGATCCGTTCCTGCCGCCAGAAGATCGCCCCGAACGCTCGGGCGCGGTGGTTGAGGCGGTCTGGTCGATGGCCGATCTGGCCGTAGCCCCCGGCGGCGCGCTGGGCAAGAACCGCAAGATCGACGGCTGATCCCTCAACCTGCAGGCTTAACGGTCGGTTAAGGAATATGCCTTTAGGCTGAACGCATCGTTAAAGATGGTGCCGTGTCATGCCTGCTGACTGGATCGCTGCCTTGGGACTGGTTCTAAGTGCCACCTGTGTGGCGCTGGCAAGCCTGCTTTTGCTGGCCGGATGGCAGGCGCGGCAACCAAGGGCGCGCAGCATCTTCTCGCCAGATGTCCCCGAAACGGTGTTTCTCTTTGACGGGGACCGTCTCTTGGACGCCACCCCCGCCGCCCGGTCGCTTCTGCCCGAGGGCGAGGATGCGCGCGCCTGGTCACGCCTGCTTTCCCGGCTTGGGCCGATGTTTCCCGGCCTGCCGCAGGTGCTGGAAAACCTGCCGCGGCTGGGGCAGGTCACGCTGACCTCGGGCCCCGGGGTGGTGCCGCCGGTTCTTCTTCGGGGGGAGCATGTGACCGGGCTGACCAAACTGACGATGATCGAAAACGCAACCGAACAGCGACAGACGACCGGCGACAGCGCAGTGATGGCGGCCTTGCAGCAGGAACTGGCGGCGCAGCGGGCGGTGCTGGCGCGGGCCCCGGTCCTGATGTGGCGCGAAGGCCAGGGCGGGGTGGTCTGGGCCAACCACGCCTATCTGATCCGCGCGGCCGAACTTCTGCCGCCGGGGGAAGATTTGTCCTGGCCCCTGCCCCTGCTGTTCCCCGAAGCGGACGTCCGCGCTTCGTCCATGGGCGTCAGCCTCAGCGCGGGGCGGTCGACGCGCACGAAGCTGCAGATGCAAGGCGGGGCAGAGTGGTTCGATCTGGTCCGCATGCCCGTCGGGGATGAGGTGCTGTGCTATGCGCTGACAGCCAACTCTGCGGTGCAGGCCGAAACCGCGCTGCGCGACTTCATGCAGACGCTGACCAAGACTTTCGCCGACCTCCCGATTGGTCTGGCGATCTTTGACCGCCAGCGCGTCTTGCAGCTGTTCAACCCCGCGCTGGCCGACCTGACCTCGCTCGCGCCAGATTTCCTGATCTCGCGCCCGACCTTGTCATCGGTGCTGGACGCGATGCGCGCCAAGGCGATGATCCCGGAACCGAAGGACTATCGCAGCTGGCGCAAGCAATTGGTCAAACTGGAAGAAGAGGCTTCGATGGGCCTGTTCGAGGAAACCTGGAGCCTTCCTGGCGGTCAGACCTACCGGGTGATCGGGCGGCCGCATCCGAACGGGGCGCTGGCGCTGATGTTCGAAGACATCAGCCATGAGATGACGCAGACCCGCCGCTACCGCGCGGACCTGGAATTGGGTCAGTCGGTGATCGACGCGGTGGATGAAGGCGTGGCCGTGTTTTCTCAGGGCGGGCAGCTGGTGATGTCGAACATCGGCTATGCGCAGCTGTGGAACCATGACCCGGCGGTGCTGCTGTCGGATGCCGGGATCGGCACGCTGTGTGCCTGGTGGCGGGAACATTCGGCACCGACGCTCCTCTGGGACGATGCCACCGATTTCGTGACGACGTTGGGCGACCGAACCCCCTGGGACGGTGAGGCGCGGATGCTGGACGGGCGGCTGGTGACGATCCGTTTCCGTCCGCTGACCGGGGGGGCAACCTTGATCACCTTCCGCGCGCGGGGGGCGGATGTGGGCGGGCCGATCCTGGAACACGTCAGCAACCGGCTTCTGCTCGCCTGACCGGGGTGCTCTGGCCTTGCGGTGGTGCGCGCCATCGCTAGACTCTGCCCCATGACCAAAGCGCCTGACCCCATTTCCCCCCTGATCCTGCCCTTGCCCACCGCTGACGACACCGCCGCCCTGGGCGCGCGGTTGGCGTCGGTCGCGCAGGTCGGGGATTGCCTCTTGCTGGAAGGGCCGATTGGCGCCGGCAAAAGCCACCTCGCACGCGCCTTCATCCAGGCCCGCCTCGGGCGCGCGGAAGAGGTGCCCTCGCCCAGCTTCACGCTGGTTCAGGTCTATGAGGCGGACGGGGTCGAGATCTGGCATGCCGACCTCTACCGCCTGACCCACCCGGATGAGGTGTGGGAGCTTGGCCTTGACGACGCCTTCGCCAAGGCGATCTGCTTGGTGGAATGGCCTGACCGTCTTGGCGGGCACGAGCCCCCCGACGCACTTCACCTGCGGCTTGAGGCCTGGGGGGACGGGCGGCGCGCGGTGGTCACCGGCGGACGCCCGGGCTTGCGGAAGGCGTTGGGTGGCCCCGCATGACGGACCGGCAAAAGGCGGACCGCGCGGCGGCGGCAACGCGGTTTCTGGCGCAGGCTGGCTGGGGTGGGGCCACACGGCGGCATCTGGCGGGCGACGCCTCGGACCGGAGCTATGAACGGCTGCGGGCCGGGGCAGCGACGGCGGTGCTGATGGACAACCCCCCCGGCGGGGCGGATGACCCCGTGGCCTTCGTCGCCATGGCGCGGCACTTGCGCAGCCTTGGCCTGTCCGCGCCTGAGGTGCGCGTGGCCGATACTGACGAAGGGTTCCTGCTGCTGGAAGACCTTGGCGACGACCTTTTCGCCCGCCTGCTGGAAACCGAACCCACCCGCGAACCCGACCTCTACGCCGCCGCCGTCGATGTGCTCTGCCACCTGCAGCGCACCCCCGCGCCCGACGGCCTGCCAGACCTTTCCGCCGCAGACTGGGCGCAGGCGGCGGGTTTCGCGCTTGACTGGTACGCCTTCGCCGCCACCGGGACAAAGCCCGATCCGGGGGCGTTCCTGACCGCGCTGGAGGCCGCCTTGCGTGCCCACGCCGAAGGCCCCCGCGTGCTGATCCTGCGGGATTTCCATGCCGAGAACCTCCTCTGGTTGCCCGGGCGCGGGGGGCTGGCGCGGGTGGGGCTCCTGGACTTTCAGCTTGGGCAGATGGGCCAGCCGGGCTATGACCTCGTCTCGCTGTTGCAGGATGCGCGGCGGGATGTGGCCCCCGAAACCGAAGCCGCCATGATTGCCCGTTTTGTCGACCAGACCCAGGCCGACCCCACCGCCTTTGCCGCCCATTACGCCACCCTCGGCGCGCTGCGGGCCCTGCGCATTCTGGGCGTTTTCGCGCGGCTGGCGCTGGTCGCGGGCAAACCCGGCTATCTGCCGCTGATCCCCCGCGTCTGGGGCCAGTTGCAGCGCAACCTTGCCCATCCGGCGCTGGCCGATTTGCTCACCATCTGCGATGACATCCTGCCCGACCCCACGCCTGACACCCTGACCCGGATCGCCGCGCAATGTTCCCCTTCCCGCTGATGATCTTCGCCGCAGGCTTCGGTACCCGGATGGGGGCGCTGACCGCGGATCGGCCCAAGCCGTTGATCCCCGTCGCCGGGCGGCCGCTGATCGACCATGCGCTGAACGTGGCCTCAGACGCTGGCGCTGCCCGCATCGTAGTGAACGTCCATTACCTTGCCGACCAGATGGAGACGCATCTCGCGGGCCGGGGGGTCACGATCAGTGACGAACGCGCGCAGATTCTGGAAACCGGGGGTGGGCTGCGGGCGGCGCTTCCGCTTTTGGGCGAAGGGCCGGTGGCGGTGCTGAACAGCGACGGCATCTGGACTGGGGCCAACCCCTTGGCCCAACTCGCCGCCGCCTGGGACGACCATATGGAGGCGCTGCTGCTGCTGCTTCCGGTCACCGAAACCAAGGGCCACGGGACCAAGGGCGACTTCCGGCTGGACAACACGGGCCGCATCTCGCGTGGTCAGGGCGGCGAGGATCACGTCTATATCGGCGCACAAATCCTGAACCCCGCCCGCCTTTCGGATGTCCCTGAGGCAGTGTTTTCCCTGAACCGCACCTGGAATGACATGATCGCCGCCGGCACCGCCTATGGCATCGTCCATCAGGGCGGCTGGTGCGACGTGGGCCACCCGGAGGGGATTGCCGAGGCGGAGCACCTCCTCCACCATGCCCTGCATGGCTGAAACCCCCTGCAACCTCTTCGCCCTGCCCCCCGGCGTGGATTTCCCGGCGGAACTCGTCCACGGCCTGCTGACCCGCATGGAAAGCCAGCCGCCAGAGGCGATGGCACGGGTCACCCTGATCCTGAACACCCAGCGCATGCGCCGCCGGGTGACGGAGTGTTTCATCGCCCAAGGCGCGCGCTTCCTGCCGCGCCTCCTCCTCGTCACCGATGCCGCAAGCCTTGGCCCGACGCCCTTGGCCGAGCCAGTCTCGCCCCTGCGCAGGCGGCTGGAGCTGTCCGTCCTTCTGGACCGGCTTTTGCAGACTGGCACCACGCATTTCCCCCGTGCGGCGCTTTATGATCTGGCCGACAGCCTGGCCACCCTGATGGATGAGATGCAGGGCGAAGGCGTGCCCCCCGCGCGGATCGCGGCGCTGGATGTGGCGAACCATTCGGCGCACTGGGCGCGGACGCAGGCGTTTCTGGGCATCGTGTCCGACGCAATGGACGGCGACGCGCCGGACAGCGAGGCGCGGCTGCGCCAAGCGGTAATCGCCTTGGCTGACGGGTGGGTAGCGGCCCCGCCCGCGCATCCGGTGATCGTCGCAGGATCGACCGGATCACGCGGGACGACGGCCCTTCTGATGCAGGCGGTGGCGCGGCTGCCGAATGGCGCGGTGGTGCTGCCGGGGTTCGATTTCGATCTGCCGGATGCCGTCTGGGCCAGCATGGATGACGCGCTGACGGCCGAGGATCACCCGCAATACCGCTTTCGCCGGGTGACCGAGGGCCTTGGCATCGCCCCCGACTCCGTGCAGCGCTGGACGGTGGCCGAGGCCCCTGCGCCGGGGCGGAACCGGCTGATCTCGCTCTCCCTCCGCCCCGCGCCGATCACGGACCAGTGGCTGGCTGAGGGGCCAAAGCTGCCCGACCTGCCGTCTGAGACCGAAGGCCTGACCCTGATCGAAGCCCCGTCCGAGCGGGCCGAGGCCCTGGCCATCGCGCTGATCCTGCGGCAGGCGGCCGAGGTCGGCCAGCGTGCCGCGCTGGTCAGCCCAGACCGAAACCTGACACGCCGGGTGACGGCGGCCTTGGACCGTTGGGGCATCAGGCCGGACGATTCCGCCGGTCGCCCGCTGGCCCTGTCGGCCCCGGGGCGGATGCTGCGGCAGGTGACGGGGCTGTTCGGTCAGCGGCTGACGGTGGATATGGCGCTGGCGCTGATGAAGCACCCGCTGACCTTCACTGGCAGGGGGCAGACCTTTGGCCGGGGCCAGCACCTGATCTTGACCCGCGAGTATGAGCTTCACGCCCGCCGCCATGGCCCTGCTTTCCCCACGGCGGAAAGTCTGGCGGCCTGGGCGGCGGCGTCCGGTCTTGCGGGGGCGGAAAAGTGGGCGGCGCTGATCGGCACGGCCCTCTGCGGGCATGACACGGCCGGGCCAATGCCGCTGGCTGAATTCGTCGCCCGGCATCTGGAGGTGACGCGCAGCCTTGCGCGCGGCTTTGCCGATGTGGGCGATGGTGGGCTTTGGGACAAGGAGGCGGGCATCAAGGCGCTGGAGGCGGTCACCGACTTGCAGGCCGAGGCGGGCGTTGCGGGCATCCTGACGCCTGCCGACTATGCCAGCCTCTTCCGCGCCGTCCTGAACCGGTATGAAGTGCGGGAGACGGAAACCGTGCATCCCGGCATCATGATCTGGGGCACGCTTGAGGCGCGGGTGCAGGGCGCGGATCTGGTGATCCTTGGCGGTTTGAACGACGGGGTTTGGCCCGCCCAGCCGCCACCTGACCCCTGGCTGAACCGCGCCATGCGCAAGGAGGCCGGGCTTTTGCTGCCCGAGCGCAAGATCGGCCTCTCGGCGCATGACTATCAGCAGGCAGTCGCGGCCCCCACGGTCATGCTGTCCCGCGCTGTCAGGGGGGCGGAGGCTGAGACGGTGCCCTCGCGCTGGCTGAACCGGCTGGTCAACCTGATGGAGGGGTTGCCAGAACGCCACGGGCCTGAGGCGTTGGAGGCGATGCGGGCGCGCGGGCAGGTCTGGCTGGATCAGGCGGCGGCCTTCGATACGCCGGTGGGGGAGGCTGTGCCGGCCACCCGCCCCTCCCCCCGCCCGCCGGTCGCTGCGCGTCCGAAACAGCTGTCGGTGACCGAGATCAAGACCCTGATCCGCGATCCTTATGCGATCTACGCCAAGCATGTCCTGCGCCTGCGCCCGCTTGACCCCCTGCGCCCCGAGGCGGACCCGCGCCTGCGCGGCGTGGTCCTGCATGAAATCATGGAAGGCTTCGTGCGCGACCGGGCCGCCACCCGCGAGGACCTGCTGCGCATCGCTGATGACGTGCTGGCCCGGCGCGTGGCCTGGCCCCTCGCCCGCGCCATCTGGCGGTCGCGGATCGAAAAGGCGGCGGATGCCTTCCTTGCCTTTTCCGCCAGCACGGGGGGTGACCCGGTTTTGCTGGAGGAAAGGGGTGCCGCGCGGCTGGAGGGCCTTGAGTTCACCCTGACCGGCAAGCCGGACCGGATTGACCGGCTCGCAGATGGCCGGCTTTTGGTGATCGACTACAAGACCGGCAATCCGCCCACCCCTGACGAACAAAAGCATTTCGACAAGCAACTCCTCCTCGCCGCCGCGATGGCGGAACGTGGGGCCTTCCCCGGCCTTGATCCCGGCGAAGTGGCTCGGGTGGCTTATGTCGGGGTCAAGGCAGACTTCAAGCTGGTCGAAAACGCCCTGCAGCCGGGCGAGGTGGATGCCGTCTGGGACAAATTCGCCACCCTGATCGCCCGCTACATGCGCGCCACCCAAGGCTACACCGCGCGGCGGGCGATGAAGACGGTCAAGGACCCGTCGGATTATGACCACCTCTCGCGCTTTGGCGAATGGGACATGACGGCGGATGCCGTGCCCGAGGATCTGGCATGACGATCACCCCCGCCAGCCTTGCGCAGATGGACGCGGCGCATCCCGCCCGCAACACCTGGCTTTCGGCCAATGCCGGGTCCGGCAAGACCCGCGTGCTGACCGACCGGGTGGCGCGCCTCCTCCTGAACGGGGTAGAGCCGCAGCACATCCTGTGCCTGACCTACACCAAGGCCGCCGCGTCCGAGATGCAGAACCGCCTTTTCAAGCGCCTTGGGGCCTGGGCGATGAAGCCCGACGATGACCTGCGGCGTGATCTGGTGGAACTGGGCGAGGAGGAGATGTCCACCCCCCGCCTGGCCCGCGCCCGACAACTGTTCGCCCGCGCGATCGAAAGCCCCGGCGGCCTGCGCATCCAGACCATCCACAGCTTTTGCGGCAGCCTGCTCCGCCGTTTCCCGCTGGAGGCTGGCGTCCCCCCAGCCTTCACCGAAATGGACGACCGCGCTGCCCGCCTGATGCGCGCCGAGATCGTCGAGGAGATGGCCGATACCCTCGCCCCCGCAGCCGTCCGCCGCCTGACCGAAGTGCAGAATGGCGAGGATTTCGCCAAGCTGGTGGACCAGATCGCCCGCACCCGCGCCTCCTTCACACCGCCGATGGGCGCGGATGCGGTGTGGCGGATGTTCGGCCTGCCGCAGGGATTTGCGGCGCATGACCTTATGGCTGAGGTCTTCCTTGGCAATGAAGCGCAGTGGATGCCTGACGTTCTGACGGTTCTGGAAAGTGGCAGCCCGAATGACGTGAAGGCTGCGCAGAAACTGCGTGGTATCGACCTTGCCCGTCCCGTCCCCGCCGCGCTTCAGACGCTGGAAGGCGTGCTTCTGCATCAAGGCAGCGGGAAAGACCCTGACAAGCACTACACTGCCAAGATCGGCGACTTTCCCACCAAGGACACACGCACGAAACTGGGCGCGCTTATCGACCCGCTGAACGACCTGATGGCCCGCGTTGAAGGCGCGCGCCACCTTCGCCTTGCCCTCGCCTCCGCCGAAAAGACCCTCGCCCTGCACCAGTTCGCCGGGGCATTCCTGCCGGAGTATGAGGCGCGGAAGGCGGCGCGGGGCCTTCTGGACTTTGACGACCTCATCTCCCGCGCCCGGGCGCTTCTGACCGATCAGGGTTTGGCGGCCTGGGTTCTCTTCCGCCTTGATGGCGGGATTGACCATATCCTTGTGGATGAAGCGCAGGACACCAGCCCTGACCAGTGGGAGTTGATCGAAAACCTCGCGGCTGAGCTGACCTCGGGCCAGGGGGCCAGCAACCGGCCGCGCACCTTGTTTGTCGTCGGCGACAAGAAGCAGTCGATCTATTCGTTTCAGGGCGCTGATGTGGTGGCTTTTGACCTGAAGCGTGATCTTTTCCGCGACCGCCTCGCCGGGGGGGAACCGCTGCGCGAACGCCTGCTGACCCATTCCTTCCGCTCTTCCCCCGCGGTCCTGACGGTGGTGGACCGCACCTTTGACGGGCCAGAGCGTGAGGCCATTGGCGGTACCTCCAGCCACATCGCGTTCAACGAACGCCTGCCCGGGCGGGTGGATGTCTGGCCCGTGGTAGAAACGGCGGAAAAGCTGGAGCAGGGGCCTTGGGAGGACCCGCTGGACCAGCCCCACCCTGAAGACGCCGAGGTTGTTCTGGCCCGCGAGATTGCCGCGAGGATCAAGGCGCTGGTGACGGGGGGTGAGCAGATCCCGCAGGTGCCGAAGAACGGCGGGCCATCGTCACGCCCCGTCCACTATGGCGATTTCCTGATCCTCGTGCAGCGCCGATCGCCGCTGTTTCATGAGATCATCCGCGCTTGCAAGGCACTCGACCTGCCCATCGCGGGCGCTGACCGCCTGAAGCTGGGCGGGGAAATGGCGGTCAAGGACCTGCAGGCCTTGCTGGCGTTCCTCGACACGCCAGAGGATGACCTGTCGCTGGCCGCCGTCCTGCGCTCGCCCCTCTGCGGCTGGTCGGAACGCGACCTCTACCAACTGGCCCAGCCCCGGAAGGGTTACCTGTGGGAGGCGCTGCGCGACCATCCCGGCCATGCCGACACCCGCGCCTTCCTGGATGACATGCGCGGCCAGGCCGATTTCCTGCGCCCCTATGACCTGATTGAACGCGTCCTGCACCGCCACGACGGCCGCCGCAAACTGCTGTCGCGATTGGGGCCTGAGGCGGAGGATGGGATTGACGAACTGCTGTCGCAGGCTTTGGCCTATGAAACGTCCGAAGTGCCCAGCCTGACCGGTTTCCTTGTCTGGATGGAGACCGACGACGTCGAGGTGAAACGCCAGCTTGACGGCGAAGGCGCGCGCATCCGGGTGATGACCGTCCACGGCGCCAAGGGGCTGGAGGCCGAGATTGTCATTCTGCCGGATACCGGGGACCGCAAACCCAACGACAAGGACGAACTCTATCGCCTGCCGGGGGGTGAAGCCGTCTGGAAGGTGACCAAAACCGAAAGCCCCGCGCTGATCACTGCCGAACGTGAGGCAAGGCAGGCGCGTGAGGCGGCGGAAAGGCTGCGGCTTTTGTACGTCGCGATGACGCGGGCGCGCTGTTGGCTGATCGCGGTGGCGAAGGGTTCGGTGACGCAGCCTGATTGCTGGTACAACCTGATCCGCGCCGGGGTGGACCGGTCGCAGGCCATCATGCTGGACGATGGCACCCTGCGGCACAGCTTTGGCGACTGGCCGCCGCCGCTGGTGACCGCGAAACCCAAGGCGCTGCCGGTGACACTGCCCGATTGGGCCAGCCGCCCCGCCCCAGACGCCCCCCGCGCGGCCAAGATCCTGTCGCCGTCCGACCTTGGCGGCGCAAAGGCCCTGCCGGGTGAGCCGCTGTATCCTGAGGATGAGGCCAAGGCGCGCGGCACCGCGCTGCATCTTCTGTTGGAGCGTTTGCCGCTGGCCGATCCTTTCAGTTGGGACACGCTCACCACCGCCCTGATCCCCGACCCAGCCATCGCAACCGCATTGCTGGCCGAGGCACGGGCAGTGCTTGACGCCCTTCCCGATCATTTCACCGGCGACACGCTGGCCGAGGTTGCGGTGACGGGGCACTGGAACGGCCACCAGATGCTGGGCAGCATTGACCGGCTTCTGGTCAGCCCAGACCGGGTGCTGGTGATCGACTACAAGTCGAATGCCGTGATCCCTGCCAGCCCGGCCGAGGTGCCGGAAGGCATCCTGCGCCAGATGGGGGCCTATGCGCATTTGGTTGGGCAGATCTACCCTGACCGCCGGGTGGAGGTGGCAATCCTCTGGACCCGTGGCCCCCTTCTGATGCCGCTTGATCCCGACATCGTGAGGCTGGCCCTGTCGCGCGCCACGATACCTTGACGTATCCCCCCGTCGTCCATACCTTCCCATCCTCACATTCAAGGAGAGATGATCATGGGCGCTGCCACAGTCGCCGTATCGGACGCCACCTTTGACGCCGAGGTCCGCAACTCGCCGATCCCGGTCGTGGTGGATTTCTGGGCCGAATGGTGCGGCCCGTGCCGCCAGATCGGCCCGGCGCTGGAAGAGCTTGCCGCGCAATATGCGGGCAAGGTCAAGATCGTGAAGGTCAACGTGGACGACAACCCGGAAAGCCCCGCCGTCCTCGGCGTGCGCGGCATCCCGGCGCTGTTCATGTTCAAGGACGGTCAGGTCGTGTCGAACAAGGTTGGCGCCGCCCCGAAAGCCGCGCTGGAAACCTGGATCAAGTCGGCGATCTGATCGCCCGGCAGGATCATCCGCCCGGTTCCCTGTGATGGGGGCCGGGCGTTTCTATTTGGCCGACCGCCAAAGCCCGACGAGGTCACGCTCAAAGAGGGCAGGGCCGACATAGGACAGGTCTTTGTCCCGGAAGGGCCCGGATCGGTCTGGCATCCGGTGCAGACCCCAGCGCGCGAAGGTCTCGGCGCGTTCCAACTTGCGGGTCAAGAGCAGACACAGATCGGCATTCTTCGGCAATGACAGGTCCCACTCAGGCGGGAACAGGATTGTACGCACTGTCGCCAGTGTGGCCTCGGTCGGAGCGGTGTCGGAGGTCCAGTCCAAGATATTGACCACCGGAAAGGCCCCCACCTCGCCATCGGTATGGCCGATCACATGCAGCGCCAGCCACAGTCCACCCGTCTGCCGATACCCCACGATTTCGCCCTCCTCCCAGCTTGAAGTGAACCTGCGCTTCGCCTTTGGCTTCGTCGGCGGCTTCTGCGGCAGGCAAAGACGGTCGGCCAGCTTCGCCAATTCGGCCGCGCGCTTTTCGCCCAGACCGGCCTCTTCCCACCGCTCCATCCCTTCGCGCCGGGCAATGGCCTGCAATGCCCGGTCGCGCGTGTCGTCATCCAGGCGGCCCATGTCCCAGGCCGTCGCCGCCAGCGCCAGCCAGACCAGGGGACCATCCTCGCTGTCGTCCAGGGCATCGGCAAAATGCTGCAAGACGGTCTCTTTTGCCGCCGCCGCGTCCAGACCCTCCGTTATCGCCCGACGATACGCGTCGCGCACGTCGCAGGCCGTGTCTTCCGCAAAGAGATCCACGCCCCAGGCACCCATGAGCCACCTCTTACCTTGATTTCGGACAGAGTGCCGCGCAGCGTCGCTTGCGTAAACCGGCTTCGCAGGCTCTTGCCGCTTCCCAACCAGCGACTTTTCCTGTATGCGCCCGCCATCTGTGACGTGCGGCCCACCCCCGGGGCACATGCAAAGGATGCGGGGGGAAGGGCGGCAATGGGGCCGCCGGTTAAAGGGACACCGGCAGGGGTCGGGTCCTATGAGGAATGATACATGTTCAATGTGACGACGAAATCCATCCAGTGGGGCAGCGAGACGCTGACACTGGAAACCGGGAAAGTTGCGCGCCAGGCCGATGGGTCGGTGATTGCAACGCTGGGCGAGACCCAGGTGATGGCCAACGTGACCTTTGCCCGCAGCGCAAAGCCGGGCCAGGACTTTTTCCCCCTGACGGTGCACTATCAGGAAAAATACTATGCCGCGGGCAAGGTGCCCGGTGGCTTCTTCAAGCGTGAAGCGCGTCCGTCCGAAAAGGAAACGCTGACCTCGCGCCTGATCGACCGGCCGATACGCCCCTTGTTCGTCGAAGGCTTCCGCAACGAAGTGCTGGTGATGGCGACCGTGCTGTCCTGCGACCTGGTGAACGATCCCGACATCGTGGCGATGATCGCCGTGTCTGCCGCGCTGACCATTTCGGGTGTCCCGTTCATGGGCCCGATCGGTGCGGCCCGCGTGGGCTTTGAGGGTGGCAAGTACATCCTGAACCCGTCGATGGACGACATGACGCAACTGCGCATGAAGCCCGAACAGCGGTTGGACCTTGTCATCGCCGGCACCAAAGACGCCGTGATGATGGTGGAATCCGAAGCCTATGAGCTGACCGAAGAAGAAATGCTGGGCGCGGTCGTCTTCGGCCACGAACAGATGCAGCCCGTGATCGACCTGATTATGGACTTCGCCGAAGAATCGGCGAATGAACCTTTCGACTTCACCCCGCCCGATTTCTCGGACCTTTACGCCAAGGTGAAAAAGGCTGGTGAGCCGCTGATGCGCGCCGCTTTTGCGCTGCGTGACAAGCAGGAACGCACCACCGCCATCGAAGCCGCCGTTGCCGCGATCAAGGCCAAGATGTCGGAAGAAGATCAGGCCGATCCGAACCTCTACCCCGCGATCAAGAAGCTGGAAGCCGCTGTCCTGCGCGGCGACGTCGTGAAGAACGGCACCCGGATCGATGGCCGTGACACCAAGACCGTCCGCCCGATCACCTGCGAAACCGGCATCCTGCCGCGCACGCATGGCTCGGCCCTCTTCACCCGTGGGGAAACCCAGGGTCTGGTGGTGACGACGCTTGGCACCGGCGAAGATGAGCAGATCATCGACGCGCTGAACGGCAACTATCGGTCGAACTTCATGCTGCACTACAACTTCCCTCCCTATTCGGTGGGTGAAGTTGGCCGCGTCGGTTCGCCGGGGCGTCGTGAGATCGGCCACGGGAAACTGGCCTGGCGCGCGCTGCAGGCCGTTCTGCCTGCGCCGACCGATTTCCCCTACACCATCCGCGTCGTGTCCGAGATCACCGAGTCGAACGGCTCGTCCTCGATGGCGTCGGTCTGCGGTGGATCGCTGTCCATGATGGACGCGGGCGTTCCGCTGAAGGCTCCGGTCGCTGGCGTGGCCATGGGTCTGATCCTGGAAGAAGACGGCAAATGGGCCGTTCTGACCGACATCCTGGGTGACGAAGACCACCTTGGCGACATGGACTTCAAGGTTGCGGGCACCGCGGCAGGCATCACCAGCCTGCAGATGGACATCAAGATCGCCGGCATCACGCCCGAGATCATGAAACAGGCGCTGGCCCAGGCGAAAGACGGCCGGATTCACATCCTTGGTGAAATGGCCAAATCGCTGACCTCGGCCCAGGCGTTCAGCGCCTATGCCCCGAAGATCGAAACCATGCAGATCCCGACCGACAAGATCCGGGAAGTGATCGGCAGCGGCGGCAAGGTCATCCGTGAGATCGTGGAGCTTTCGGGCGCCAAGGTCGACATCAACGACGACGGCATGATCAAGCTGGCGTCGAACGACGCGGCGGCGATCAAGAAGGCCTATGACATGATCTGGTCGATCGTGGCCGAACCCGAAGAGGGTCAGGTCTACACCGGCAAGGTCGTGAAACTGGTCGACTTCGGCGCCTTCGTGAACTTCTTCGGCAAGCGCGATGGTCTGGTGCACGTTTCCCAGATCGCCAACAAGCGCCTGAACCACCCGAACGAACTTCTGAAGGAAGGCCAAGAGGTCAAGGTCAAGCTGCTGGGCTTTGACGACCGCGGCAAGGTGCGCCTTGGCATGAAGATGGTCGATCAGGAAACTGGCGCTGAGATCGTTGAAAAGAAAGAAGAATCGGCCGAAGGCTGATCCTTCCTGCACGCAGGTTCAGGGCCCCGGGGGAAACCTCGGGGCCCTTTGCTTTTGTGGGGTTGTCGGCGATTTGCGGCTTCGTTATGTTATAGTATAACATATCAAGCGAGCGCCCCATGCAAGACACCCGCCTGCCCGTCACCGTCCTGTCCGGCTTTCTTGGCGCCGGGAAGACCACCCTCCTCAACCACGTCCTGAACAACCGCGATGGTCGCCGCGTGGCGGTGATCGTCAATGACATGAGCGAGGTCAACATCGACGCCGACCTGATCCGTGAGGGGACAGAGCTTTCCCGGGCTGAAGAAAAGCTGGTTGAAATGACGAACGGCTGCATCTGTTGCACCCTGCGCGATGACCTGCTGGTGGAGGTGCGGCGTCTGGCGGCGGAAGGGCGGTTTGACTATCTGATGATCGAAAGCACCGGCATTGCCGAGCCGATGCCCGTCGCCGCCACCTTCGATTTCCGGGATGAGGCCGGGGAAAGCCTGGCCGATGTGGCGCGGCTGGACACGATGGTCACGGTCGTCGACGCCATCAACCTGTTGCGCGACTTTGCCAGCCACGACTTTCTGGCCGATCGGGGCGAATCCTTGGGCGAGGGGGATGAGCGAACGCTGGTCAACCTGCTGACCGACCAGATTGAATTCGCCGATGTGGTGATCTTGAACAAGGTCGGCGATGCGGGGCCAGAGCGCGCCGATGCCGCCCGCAAGATCATCAGGGCGCTGAACCCGGATGCAAAGCTGATTGAGGCGGACCATTCGCGCGTGGACCCCGATGCCATCTTTGACACTGGCCTTTTTGACTTCGACCGCGCGGCAGAACATCCCCTTTGGGCGAAGGAACTTTACGGCTTCGCCCACCACACGCCCGAAACCGAGGAATACGGCATCTCCTCCTTCGTCTACCGGGCCCGCGCGCCGTTTCATCCGGGGCGCATTCATGCCTTCCTGAACGGCGATTTGCCCGGCGTGATCCGCGCCAAAGGGCATTTCTGGATCGCCAGCCGCCCGAACTGGGTGGCCGAATTCAGCCTTGCGGGTGCGGTGTCGTCCGTTGCGCCCTTGGGCGGCTGGTGGGCGAGTGTGCCGAAAGAGCGTTGGCCAACCCACCCCGACGCCCTGGCCGAAGTGGCGGGCAAATGGCAGGAACCTTGGGGTGACCGGCGGCAGGAACTGGTCTTCATCGGCCACGGCATGGATGAGGCCGCCCTTCGTGCCAAGCTGGATGCCGCGCTGATCCCCGCCAGCAGCTTCACGCCCGAGGCGTGGTCTGACCTGCCCGACCCCTTCCCTGGCTGGCGGCGCCAGGCGGCATGAGCGTCAACCTTTCCTCACCCCGCGCCCGCTGGCGGCGCGCAGACCCCATGGCCGCCTATGATCGACTTCCCCCCGATCTGCGGTCATGGCTGGCCGAGGCCGCCCTTCCCTGGAGCGCGGCCTCGGTTCACCGATTGTGGGACCGTGCCCTGCGGGACACCGGCTGCCCCGCCCGCGCCCGCGCCCGGCTTTCGGCGGCCGAGGCCCGGGCGCTGGCGCGGGAGGCGGCGCGGGTCTGGGGCAAAAGCTATCCGCCGGATGCCGCCCCGCTGTCAGCTGCGGGTCGGCGTGCCAGACAGCACCCGCAGGCGGAAATATTCCATAAAGGTCACCAGACTTAGCCGGTACTGCAGCCACAGAAGGCGCAGCTTGTCGGCGTCCGACAGGCTGCTATTCAGCACAATCTTCTTCACACTGCGCGCGCGGGGCAAAAGGTAGCTGGCCGTCCGGCGCAGTCTGGTGCCGTGCACGCGTTCCCAATGGTGGCGATTTCCGGTCAGCCGCCGGGTCTTCTTTGCCAAGTCGGCAAAGGTTTCCCGTGCCGGGTGCAGAATGCTGGCATCCGGGGTGAACTGGATGACACTGCCCAGGCCTTGCGCCCGGGTGCCCCATTCCCGATCCCCGCCCGAAAAGGCATCTTCGCTGAACGGACCCACCAGATCAAACGCAGCGCGGCGGGTCACGAGGTTGGCCGTGGCGCACCAGCCCTCTGCGGCGTATTGCGCCTGCTGCAGGGAAAAGAGGCTGTCGTAAAGCTCGGGCGTGGTCCAGTGTTCGGCCTTCGGGAACATCCGAACCGCCCCGGCAACGCGGTCAATCGGCTGCAGGCGTGTCAGGGCGGCTAGACCCTGTTCGATCCACATCCGGTCAGGCTGACAATCGCTGTCGGTGAAGAACAGGGCATCCGCCTGCGCCACCTGCAGGGCTGCATTGCGGGCGGCATAGCTTCCGGGTTTCGGCACATGGATGACCTGGGCGTTCGACGGCAGCCGCAAAGACGCCGGAACCTCGGCCGAGGCGTTGTTGTTGGCAACGATCACCTCAAACCGATCCGGCGCAAGGCTTTGAAGGGCAAGGCAATCCAGGCACTTCTGCAGAACGGGCCAGTCATCGTAGGTCGGAATGATCACGCTGGCGTCAAGGGTCATCTGGGGCCTTCATCGCGCAATCACGTCACGCTGCCCAAAGTCTGTGACGGACCAGCCCCATCCCGTCAAGCCCAACCCCCGGCCCCGAGGAAGCGGGCCCCGGACTGATCCGGAGGCCCGCCGATCACGGCCCTCAGGCCGGGGATTTGGCGAAACGCAGGTAGGGCAGCTTGATGTCGAGAGGGCCGAACCGCTCAGTCGCCTGTTCGTTGTTCAATGCCAGTGCCACGATCACATCCTGCCCCGGCACCCAGTTGGCGGGTGTCGCCAGCGGCACGCCATCGGTTTTTTGCACCGCGTCCAGCGCGCGCAGGATCTCGGCGAAGTTGCGGCCCACGCTCATCGGGTAGGTCATCGTCAGGCGCACTTTCTTGTCCGGCCCGATGATGTAGACCGTCCGCACCGTGGACGAATGGGCCGGGGTGCGGCCCTCCGTCGGCAGGTAATAGTCGGCCTCCAGCATGTCATAGGCCTTGGCCACGGTCAGGCTGCTGTCATCGATGATCGGGAAATCGGCCGGCGCGCCGCCGAACGCCTCGATATCGCGCTTCCATTTCTCGTGGTCCTGAACGCTGTCCACTGACACGCCGATCACCTTGGTGTTGCGCTTGGCCCATTCCGGGGCCAGCTGCGCCACCGCGCCGAATTCCGTGGTGCAGACCGGCGTGAAATCGCGCGGGTGGCTGAAGATGATCGCGTAGCTGCCGCCCAGCCAGTCATGAAAATGGATCGTGCCGGCAGTGCTTTCGGCGGTGAAATCGGGGGCAATGTCATTGATGCGGACGGCCATGGGGTCACCTTTGTCTGAAGGGGGTGGTCTGTGCTGAACATATGGGATGCGGGACAATGTTTCACCCATTCCCCGCAATCTGGCGCAAGTTAGGAACGGATTTCTGACACTCCCGCCAGATACGACATGTTTCTTCCCCGTTGCCCCGCCGGGAGAGAGTGTTGTTTCAGTCGAAAGTGCCCGTCACACGGCCAAACAGCATGAAGGCGCGTGAGGTGCGGGTATCCGACAACTCGGAAAGCTCAAGGTCGCTGGCGTTGGGTTCAAACGCGGCGAAGGTCTTGTCGAAGGTGCGCAGGAAGTGGTGCGCGGCATCGCGGAAAACCGGGTCGGCTTTCATCCGCGCCGCCGTCAGCGCCAGCGCCGTCCGGTCACGGATGCCCCCCAGCGCCGCGATGGACCGGCCGCGTTCCCCGGTCGCAAACCGCCGCCAAAGCTCGGGCTGGCAGAGGTCGGGCTTCAGGTCATCCATGTAGATGCCATCCTGGCTGAGCAGCGTCAGCACGTCCTGCGCCGCGCGGATCAGCTTAGCCACCGTCCGGTCCTCCAGCGCCAGCCGCAGGGCGCGAAAGCCTTCGCGGTCGTCGGGCGTTTCGGGAAACTGCAGCGCGCGCACGAAATCGGCCACCGTCAGGGGTGACCGCAGGTCTTCCGCCGGGGTGCCAAGCGCCAGCGCCGGTTGCTCTGCCCCCGCATCCACCACCGGCTTCACCAGCGCGGCCTTCCGGTCAGCCGAGGGCACCGTCAGACCCGCATCCCGGCGTGAGGTGAAGGTGGCCAGCACCGTTTCGGCCTGCTTGGTGGCGGCGGCAATCTCGTCGATCTTGCGCTCGACCGATGGTTTTATCCCACCGCCTTGCGGGGCCTGCGCCTGCGCCTGCACATAGCTTGAGCGCATCGCCTCGACCGTGGCTTGCAGGCGCGCGGCTTCGGCCCGCAATTCGCGCACCGACCGCAGCGTCGTCACCACCACCCAGATCAGCGCGACCGGCAGGAACACCATCAGCAGCGTCATCACCAGCCCGAAGGTCTGGGCATCGCTGCCGGGCGGGGTGATCAGCACATAGCCAAGGATCAAGAGCACCCAGATCAGGCTAAGCGCCGCCCCCGCCATCTCAAGCCCGCGGCCCGAAGCTGGCGGGTCCCCAAGCACAGGACCCGCATCCAGCGGGGCAGTCGGCGGCTTTCTTGCGCCAAGCTCCGGCTTCTGCAGGTCTCTGGTCGGTTTCATCAGGGGCGCCCCTGATCAGACATAGCTGACCTTCAGGATCTCATAGGTCCGGGTGCCGCCGGGCGTCTTCACGTCCAGGGAATCACCCTCTTCCTTGCCGATCAAGGCCCGCGCCAACGGCGAGCGGATGTTAAGCAGACCGTTTTCGATATCGGCCTCGGTCTCACCGACGATCTGATAGGTCTTCTCATCGCCGTTATCGACATCGGCCAGCACCACCGTGGCCCCGAACTTGATCGAGCCTGACAGCTTGGTCGGGTCGATCACGTCCGCCAGCGACAAGGTGCCCTCAAGCTCCTTGATGCGGCCTTCGATAAAGCCCTGCTTTTCGCGCGCGGCGTGATACTCGGCGTTTTCCGACAGGTCACCATGTTCGCGCGCTTCGGCGATATCACGGATGATGGCCGGACGGTCGACCGTCTTCAGCTGCTTCAGCTCTTCATCCAGGGCGACATAGCCGCGCCGGGTCATCGGGATCTTTTCCATAAGCCTTCCACACGAAAAGAAGAAGTCACGGGCCGGTTTTCGGCCCATGACTTCGGACTTGTCTTGCCTCTTACCTGATCCGATGGCCCGGCCAATTGCAAGGGGGGATGCCGGGGACCGGCGGCGCATCGTCGCAGGCGGGACAGAAAGTTTCGCTCCGGACAGGCGGGGTAGTGTGATGTTGCGTCACGGTTGACCAGTGGTTGACCGCAGGTGCAGCTTGCGGCAACAGGATGGCCGCGAAAACGCCAGCGTTTCACGGCAAAGACCGCCCGGGAAGGACAAGCAATGACAGCGATCCAGCGCGAGAAGATGGACTATGACGTGGTGATCGTCGGGGCCGGGCCTGCGGGCCTGTCTGCCGCGATCAAGCTGAAACAGCTGGATGCTGACCTGTCGGTCGTCGTGCTGGAAAAAGGGTCCGAGGTTGGGGCGCATATCCTGTCCGGCGCGGTCTTGGACCCGGTTGGTCTGGATGCGCTGCTGCCCGACTGGCGGTCGATGGACGCGCCGATCAAGACGCCGGTGACGGAAGACAACTTCTACCTTCTGGGGCCGGCCGGTCAGATCCGCATCCCGAACTGGCCGATGCCGCCCCTGATGAACAACCACGGCAACTACATCGTCAGCATGGCAAACGTCTGCCGCTGGATGGCCGGCGTGGCCGAGGGGCTGGGGGTCGAGATTTTCCCGGGCATGTCCTGTTCGGAACTCGTTTATGAGGGCGACGCGGTCGTCGGCGTCGTCGCCGGTGAATTTGGCCGCGACCCCGAAACCCGCGAACCGGGCCCGTCCTATGAACCCGGGATGGAGCTGCGCGGCAAGTATGTCTTCCTGTCCGAAGGCGTGCGCGGCAGCCTGTCGAAACAGGTGATTGAGAAGTACCAGCTGTCCAAAGGCAAATGCCCGCAGAAATACGGGCTGGGCATGAAGGAAATCTGGGAGATTGACCCCGAAAAGCACCACCTTGGCCGCGTGACCCATACGATGGGCTGGCCCCTAGGCAAGAACGCAGGCGGCGGCAGCTTCATCTACCACCTTGAGAACAATCAGGTTTATGTGGGCTTCGTGGTCCACCTGAACTACGAAAACCCGCACCTTTACCCCTACATGGAATTCCAGCGCTTCAAGCATCACCCGATGGTAGCGGAACTCCTCAAGGGCGGCAAACGCATCGCCTACGGCGCCCGCGCGATTTCTGAAGGCGGCTGGCAGTCGATCCCGAAGATGGTCGCGCCGGGTGTGGCGCTCTTGGGCTGCTCGGCCGGCCTTGTGAACGTGCCCCGCATCAAGGGCAACCACAACGCCATGCTGTCCGGCATCGCCGCGGCCGAGGCGGCCTATGTCGCCATCAAGGCCGGCCGTCAGGGGGATGAGCTTGACGGATATGAGGCCCTCGTCCGCACTGGTCCGATTGCGAAAGACCTGAAGAAGGTCCGCAACGTCAAACCGCTCTGGTCCCGCTATGGCCTCGTCGCCAGCCTGATGGGCGGTGGCGTGGACATGTGGCTGAACACCGTCGGCCTGACCGCCTTTGGCACCCTGAAACACGGCAAGTCCGACGCCGCCGCCACGGGCCTTGCCAAGAACCACAAGCCGATCGACTACCCCAAACCCGACGGCAAGCTGTCCTTCGACCGGCTGACCAACGTTGCCTTCAGCTTCACCAACCATGACGAAAACCAGCCCGCCCATCTGGTGCTGAAAGACCCCTCCGTCCCCATCGCGATCAACCTGCCGAAATACGCCGAACCCGCGCAGCGCTATTGCCCGGCGGGGGTGTATGAGGTGATCGGCGAAGGCGACGACGCGCGCTTCCAGATCAACTTCCAGAACTGCGTCCACTGCAAGACCTGCGATATCAAGGACCCGTCGCAGAACATCGTCTGGACCACGCCAATGGGCGGCGGCGGTCCGAACTACCCCAACATGTGACGCCTCACGCAAGAGTGTTGCCGAAACGCGTGCCGAAAACCGGGCCGGGCCACATGGTCCGGCTTGGCCGCATTGCCATGCCCGCCCTTGCTCGCTAGCCTTGATGCATCGCCCAAGGAGAGCCCTATGCCCCACGCCGTTTCCCGCACGCTGACCGCCCTGGTTCTGGCCGCCGTGCTGGCCACCCCGCTTCGGGCGGAAGGGGACGGGGACGCAGGTGCCTACCTTGCTGCCCGTGTCGCCGAATCGCAGAACGATTTCCGCGCCGCCGCCGGCTGGTATGGCAAGGCGATCCTCGCCGATTCCGGCAACCTGCGCCTCTTGGAGGGCGCGCTTCTGTCCGAACTTGGCAACGGCGATTTCGCCATCGCCACCGAAGCCGCCCGCCAGTTGAAGGCGCTGGAAGGCCCGCCCAGCCAGCTTGCCGAACTCGCTCTGCTCGCGGATGAGGCGATGCGTGAGGATTACGCCGCCATTCTTGCCGCCGCCGAAGGGGACCGTGACCTTGGCGAACTGGTCAACGCCCTTGTCGTCGCCTGGGCCCATGTCGGCACCGGCAAGATGTCCGACGCGATCACCGCCTTTGACGCCATCGCCGCCACCAAGGGGCTGGAGGCGTTCGGCCTCTATCACAAGGCCCTCGCCCTCGCCTCGGTCGGCGATCTGGAGGGTGCCGATGAAATCCTGTCCGGTCGTGCGGCAGGCCCGGTCTTCGTCATGCGGCGCGGCGTGCTGGCCCATGCCCAGATCCTCAGCGGTCTGGAGCGCAACGCCGATGCGCTTGCCCTCCTCGACCGGTCCTTCGGTCCCGGTCCCGACCCGATCATCGACGCCCTCCGCCGCCGGCTTGAAGCGGGTGAGCCGGTGCCCTTCGACACCGTCCGCACCGCCCGCGACGGCATTGCCGAGGTGTTCTTCACCGTCTCGACCGCCCTCAATGGTGAGGCGGACGCCGTCTATACCCTTCTTCACCTCCGCGTGGCGGGCTACCTGCGCCCCGATCACGCCGATGCCCTCCTTCTGACCGCCGATGTGCTGGACGGGCTTGGCCAGCACCAACTGGCCGAAGAAACCTATGCCCTCTTCGCCCCCGAAGACCCCGCCTTCGTCTCGGCCGAGATTGGCCGTGCCGGTGCCTTGCGGGCCCAAGGCAAATCTGACGCGGCGCTTGAGGCCCTGCAGGCCCTGGCCCGCAGTCATGGTGACCTTCTGGGCGTGCAATTCGCGCTTGGTGACCTTCTGCGCATGGAAGAACGCTTTGACGAGGCCGAGGTTGCCTATACCGCCGCCATCGACCTTCTGCCCGAAGTGACCGAAGATGACTGGGTTCTCTTCTTCTACCGCGGCATCTGCCACGAACAGTCGAAAGACTGGGCCGCGGCCGAGGCTGACTTCCGCCGCTCACTGGACCTGAACGGCAACCAGCCGCAGGTTCTGAACTACCTTGGCTATGGGCTGGTGGACCGCGGAGAAAAGCTGGATGAGGCGCTGGGCCTGATCGAAAAGGCCGTCGCCGCTGATCCTGACAAGGGCTACATCATCGACAGCCTCGCCTGGGCCTATTTCCGCCTAGGCCGCTATGACGATGCGCTGGAACCGATGGAGCGCGCCTCGCTTCTGGAACCGGTCGATCCGATCGTGACCGACCACCTTGGCGACGTCTACTGGATGGTCGGACGCAAGCTTGAGGCGCGCTTCCAGTGGCGCCGCGCCCTGTCTTTCGATCCAACCGAGAAAGATGCCGAACGCATCCGCCGCAAGCTTGAGGTCGGCCTTGATGCGGTCATGGCCGATGAGGCGGGGGCCGCTGCCGCGCCCTCCGCCCCGGTTGAAGCGGCCACTGACAATGGCGGCTGACGCGGTCTCGGAAGACGCGCCGGCCAAGATCAACCTTTGTCTGCATGTCACCGGGCGGCGGGCGGACGGCTACCATCTTCTGGACAGTCTGGTCGTTTTCGCCGGGGTCGGGGATCGGGTAACCGTCGCCGGTCATGGTGGAGACACCGCCGAAGGGGCCGAACAGGACCCGCCCGCCCTGATGACCGCCGCCTCCCGCAAGGCAGGGCCGGATCAGGGCGCGGACCGGGGCGGCGTGCCGGCCATCGGCCCGGGCGCGGTCACCGGGTCGGGCCTTCGCCTTGCGATCAGCGGCCCCGAAGCGCAGGCGCTGGTGCCGGATGCCGACAATCTGGTGCTGCGGGCGGCGCAGGCGATGGGTCTGGCCAAGGGCAGCCTGCTGCTCTGGAAGGCGCTGCCGGTGGCCTCTGGCATCGGGGGCGGTTCGGCCGATGCGGCGGCCACGCTGCGGGCCATCGCGCGCTGGACCGGGCTGCCCTTGCCACCGGCGGAACAGGTGCTGGCGCTGGGCGCCGATGTGCCGGTTTGCCTGGCCGGTCACCCCGCCCGGATGCAAGGCGTGGGCGAGGTTCTGTCCCCCCTGCCACCTTTGCCGCCCCTTTGGTGCGTGCTCGTCAATCCGCGCGTGCCGGTCCCGACGCCCCCGGTCTTCGCCGCCCTCCAGTCGCGTGAAAATCCTGCCGTGCCAGAGTTGCCCGTGGCGGTACTGGCCTCGGCTACGAATTTCGCAGGTTGGCTGGCCGCCGCCACCCGCAATGATCTTGTGCCCCCCGCCTGGACCGTGGCCCCGGTGCTGGCCCGGGTGCAATCGGCCCTTTCGGCCACCCCCGGCTGCCTTCTGGCGCGGATGTCGGGGTCAGGCGGCACCCACTTCGGGCTGTTTGCCACGCAGACAGCGGCCCAGTCCGCCGCCAGAACCCTTCGCACCGCCCACCCCGACTGGTGGATCGCTGACGCGGCCCTGCTGTCCTGATCCCGCGCGCAGGTCAGCCTGCCGCGCCGCGCCGGTCGAAGCTTTTGCAAGGGAATGCTCGCCAATAGGGTCAGGGGCTGTCTCATTTGGCGACGTCTCCGCACCTGGACGGTTGACGGGTTTGACTGGCCGCCCCATCCGCCCCGCCCCATCCGCCCCGCCCGGTCTGTCGCGCCGTCACGCCGCCTCAAGCCTGATACCGCATCGCCCGGTCTGCCTGGCCCGCAAGTGGCCTGCACAGCACATCGCGCGGGGCCTGGAGGAACGCGGTCAATTCTTAACACATCCTGAAATCGGCGGGGTAACCCATTGATTAGATGTGCCTGGGGTCCCTGTCCCTGCCCGGGACACCCTTCCCGCCCTCTTCAGAAGTAACTCCTGACCAGCGCCCCCGAGATCAGCGCCCAGCCATCGGCCACCACAAAGAACGCCAGCTTAAACGGCAAAGAGACGACTGCCGGCGGCACCATCATCATCCCCATTGACATCAGGATCGCCGCGACGACAAGGTCGATGATGAGGAAGGGCAGGAAGACCATGAACCCGATCTCGAACGCCCGCTGAATCTCTGACAGCAGGAACGACGGCACCAGCAGCGACAGCGGCGCCTCACCGGGTGGGACGGGCGCCGTGGCGCGCAGGTCCTGCAGGGTCAGAAAGGTCTCGGGGTCCACCCGCAGCGCCATGAATTCGCGGAACGGCAGGATCGCGGCCTGCAGCGCGGGGGCCACTTCCATCTGGCCGGTGGTCATCGGCTCGATCCCGGTCACCCAGGCCTGGGTGAATACGGGGTCCATCACATACCAGGTCAGGAACAGCGCAAGGGTGATGATGACCATGTTCGGCGGCGCTTGCTGCAAGCCGATGGCCTGCCGCAGGATCGACAGCACCGTGACGATGAAGGGAAAGCAGGTGACCATCACCGCCAGCCCCGGCACGATGCTGAGAAGGGTGATGAGAAGGAGAAGCTGCACCGACCGCAGCGACAGCGAATTGCCGTTGACCGCTTCGCCAAGGTTCAGCGACAGCTCCTGCGCCAGCGCCGGGCCCGCCACGACGACCAGAACCAGCGCAAGGGAAAGGCTGCGGCTCACAGCCCACCGCGCAGGTTGGCAACCTCGGTCAGGCGGACGGCCAGCTGGCCCGCATTCTCGCCCTCAAGTTCCGTCAGCTCGCCCCGAGCGATCAGCCGGTCGCCAACGTAAAGCTCCACCGGGTCATCGACGCGGCGGTCCAGCTGCAGGACCGCGTCCTTGGACAGGCGCAGAAGGTCCCGCACCAGCGGGCGGGCGCGGCCGACGGAAATGGTCACCTCGATCGGGACCTGGGAAAAGGGGTTGCTGTCGGCCAAGTCATCCATGGCTCGTCTCCTTGGTGTTCAGGTTGAAATACGCCCTTACGGCGGCGCTGATGTCGGCGGTGACCTGGGTCAGATCGACCTTGGTTTCCGAGGTGCCAAAGCGGATGTAGACCTGACCCTCACCCAGCGAGGGTTCCTCTTCGATCACCATCGGCAGGCCGGTCGCCTGGGTGATCAATTCTTCGACGCTATCCCGGGCCGCGGGGTTGAGGACCAGGACCAGCGGCGTGTCGGCCAGGCTGTCGGCAATCGGCATCAGCGCCTCGAGCACCGTCGGCGCAAGGGCTTCGCGCGCGACTTCGGGCAAGAGGCGGTTGGTCATTTCAAGGATCAGCGGCTTCATCGCTTGCAGCACGTGGCCGCGGGCGTCCTGAAAGGTGAAGGCCAGGCTTTGGAGGTTCCGTGCCAGATCGGCGCGGATGCGGCTTTGGTCGCCTTGTTGGGCGGCGGCGGCATCTTCCCAGCCGGCGGAATAGCCCTGCTCGAACGAGGCGATCTTGGCCTCTTCCATCGCGCTCGCCTCAACCAGCGGCTGGGGCGTGCCGTCCGAGGCGATGCTGCTGTCAAAGACTTCCAGCCGAAGCGAGGGCATCAGACCCGCTCCTCATCGGTTTCCATCCAGCCGCGCAGGATTTCGATCGATTCCGTCTGACGTTTTTCGATCAGGCGGCGCAGGCGGGTGGCGGGGTCATCTTCGCCGTCGATCCCGGCCATGTCGGACTTCTGGCCCGGGTAGCCCGGGATGGCATAGCCGGTCTCCACCTCGCCATCGAGGGCCACGCCGGAATAGCCGCCGACGCCGGGCAAAGCCAAGGGCGTGGCCGGGCTGGCCAGGGCCGGCCGATTGGCGGCCGAGGTCAGGATCGGCCGGATCACGAAGAGGCCAAGCACCAGTGCGACCACCGCAAGAACCGCCGTCTGCACCATGGAGAGCACATCCAGCGGCCCCATGGCCGGCATGAAACCCGCCTCGGCCACAGAGCCTTCCGGCAAGGGAAGTTCCTGAAACTCCAGCGATTTCAGCGTCAGCACATCGCCCCGCGCCTCATCCAGACCGACGGCCGAAGCGACCAGTTCGCGCAGCGTGGCCAGCTCTTCCTCGGACCGGGGCGCCCAGCTGCGGGTGCCATCGGCGGCGGTGGTGACGACACCATCGACCATGACCGCCACGGTCAGCCGCCGTGTGGCACCCGGGCTGCGCAGCACCTCACGCTGGGTTTCAGAGACTTCGTAATTCACCCGCTCCCGCGTTTCAGAGGACTGGCTTTGGCCTTGCCCGCCCGCGGCGGCATCCCCCTCGGGCAGGTTCGAGGCGACGGTCACATCGCCGCCAGGTTCGGTGCTGGACCCGGTCCGCTCTTCGGTTTCCGACGAAATCGCCACCCGGCCCTGCGGATCAAACGTCCGCTCGGTGATCGATTCGCGTTCAGACACCAGGTCCACCGCGACTTCGACCACGGATTTCCCCGGGCCCATGCGGGCGGCCAGCAGCCGTTCCACATTGCCCTTGATGATGGCGGCGCGGTCGGCGGCATCGCCGCTGTCAAAGTCGGCCGTCTCCTGCCCGCCGATCAGCCCGGCGACCGTGTCGATGATCTGCACCGCATCCGGGGTCATCCCGGCCACGGCGCTGGCCACCAGATGGCGGATCGCGCGGGCCTGTGCCTCGCTTAGATTGCCGGAAACCGTGGTCACCGTGACCGAGGCCGAGGCTTGCGTTTCCGGCTGAAAGGCGCGGGCCGGGGCGCTGGCGATGTGCACGCGGGCGGCCCTGATTTCCGGCAGGGCAAGGAGGGTGCGGGCCAGCTCGCCTTCCTTGGCGCGCAGATAGGCCGCATCGAACATCTGCGAGGTGGTGCCGAAACCGGAGAGGTTGTCCAAAAGCTCATACCCGCCGCCACCCGCCGCGGGCAGGCCTTCCGACGCCAAAGCCATGCGCAGACTGTCGCGTTGCGAGGCGTCGACAAAGATCGAATCGCCCGTGACCCGGTGCACGATCCCGCGCTGGTCCAGGGCGGCCACAACCTCACCCGCGGCTGCAGGTTCAAGGCCCGCGTAAAGAAGAACCATGTCCGGTTGGCTGGCCATCCGGCTGAGGCCGATGATGGCAAGGAACATGGCGACTGTCGCGCCGACGATGACGAGACGACGACGCATATCAAGCGAGGACCAGAGGGCGACTACATTCTGCAAGGCGATTCTCCGCTGTCGGCGCTTCTGCCGATACGCAACGAATGACGGGTCCCGCTTAACAATCGGTTAGTGACCTTTGGCCTATGGTCCGTCCTGTGCAGAAGGCAGAGGTGAGCTGTGGCAAGCGCAGGTGTCGTCGAAGAAGAGGGTGTGAAAAAGCGGTCAAAACTGCCGCTTTTGCTGGGGGTCGTGCTGGCTCTGGTGCTTGGCGGTGGTGGGTTCTACGCGACCTGGTCCGGCCTGATTCTGGGCGGTGACAGCCATGACACGGCCGAACATGCGGGCGCGCCCGGGCCGATGACAGGCATCGCCTTCGTGCCCCTGGAAACCATGGTGATCTCGCTTGGTCCCGATTCGGGCAGCAGCCATCTGCGCTTTACCGCGCAGGTTGAGGTGGTGGATACCGCGGCGGCAGATGTGACGCTTTTGGCCCCGCGCATCCTTGATGTGCTGAACAGCTACCTCCGCGCCATCGACACGGCCGCGATCGAAGACCCCAGCGCCATGGCAAAGCTGCGGTCGCAGATGCTGCGGCGCGTCCAGATCGTCACGGGTGAGGGCCGGGTGCGCGATCTTCTCATCACCGAATTCGTCTTGAACTGAAAGGGTGGGTCATGGACCTGATTGCCGACATTCTTCTTGTGGCAGGCTCGTTTGGTGCGGCCGTGTATTGCTATGTGCTGTCAACCCGGCTGAAGCGGTTCACCACGCTGGAAACGGGGATGGGCGGGGCGATTGCCGTCTTGTCGGCGCAGGTCGATGACATGACCGTGGCGCTGGAAAAGGCGCGCGGGGCGGCGAACGGGTCCGCCGAAAGCCTTGAGACGCTGACCGCAAGGGGTGAGGCGGTGGCCAAGCGGCTGGAGCTTCTGGTGGCCGCCTTGCATGACCTGCCCGACCCTGTGGCCAAGCCCGCTGCCCCATCGGTTGAGGAAGAGGCTGAGGGCGAACGTCGGCTGCGCTTTGTCCGTCGTCGCAGCACCCGTGACACGCTGGAGGCCGCGGAATGAGCGGGCGGCGACGCGCCGGTCGTGGGGCGCTCTTCATCGTGGCCATGCTCTTTGCCACCTCAGGGGCCTTGCGGCTTGGGTCCGGCGTTGGTGCCGCCCTCGCCCGCGCCGAGGAGGTGCCCGAGGTTGCCGAAACGGCCGAGCCTGCGCTGTGTGAAACCCCGGCGGCCCTTGCCGAAGCGCTGACGCTGCGCGAAGGCCGGCTGGTGGCCCAAGAGGCCGCGATGCAGGACCGACTTGCCGCACTGGCGCTTGCCGATGCCGCGATCTCGCAGCGGATGACCGAGTTGCAGGCGATGGAGGATGAGCTGAAGGCCACCCTCGCCCTGGCTGACGGTGCCGCCGAGGCGGATATCGAAAAGCTGACCGCGGTCTACACCGCGATGAAGCCGAAAGACGCTGCCGCCCTCTTCGAAACCATGTCGCCCGAGTTTGCGGCCGGGTTTCTGGGTCGGATGCCGGCCGAATCGGCTGCGGCGATCCTGTCCGGCATGTCCTCCGAGGCGGCCTATGGCGTGAGTGTCATCGTGGCCGGCCGAAATGCAGGAGCGCCCACCGAATAATCCGGTGGTGAGAATGTCTTAACCCGGCGCACGGATACTGTACGCCGCAACGATCACAGGTCCCCAGATGCTTGGCTTTGTCGGCATAGTCGTCATTCTTGTCATGGTTTTCGGCGGCTACGTGCTGGCCGGGGGCAAGATGGGCATCATCCTCAAGGCCCTGCCGTTTGAGATGATCATGATCGGGGGCGCGGCGGTCGGGGCCTTCCTGATTTCAAACGACATGGCCTCGGTCAAGCAGACGGTGCGGGACGTGGGCAAGGTGTTCAAGGGCCCGCGCTGGAAAACCGACGACTACCGAGATCTTCTGTGCCTCCTGTTTGAGCTGATCCGCATGGCGCGCGCGAATCCCGTGGCCTTGGAAGAGCATATCGAATCGCCGGAAACCTCGGCGATCTTCGGCAAGTACCCGCGGATCGTGCAGGACCATGAGGCGATGGAACTGATCTGCGACACGCTGCGCGCGGCCTCGATGAACTACGACGACCCGCATCAGGTGGAAGAGGTTCTCGACAAGCGGATGGAGGCCACGCTGCACCACGCGATGCACTCCAGCCATGCGCTGCAGACGGTGGCTGATGCGCTGCCGGCCCTTGGGATCGTGGCGGCCGTGCTGGGCGTCATCAAGACCATGGGCTCGATCGACCAGCCGCCCGAGGTGCTGGGCAAGATGATCGGTGGCGCACTGGTCGGCACCTTCCTTGGGGTCTTCCTTGCCTATGGTCTGATGGGCCCCTTCGCGTCCCGCGTCAAAAGCGTGGTGGAGGAGGACACCCATTTCTACCACCTCATCCGTGAGGTCCTGATTGCCAACCTGCACCGGCACCCGGCCAACATCTGCATCGAAGTGGGCCGCCAGAACACGCCGCACCACGTTCGCCCGGGCTTCACCGCGCTGGAAGAGGCGATGCGGGCCCTGAAGCAGGACGCGGCATGATCCGGCTGCTGCTTCTTCTGCTGATGATGGCGGTTCCGGCCGCTGGCGAAACCGCCCGGGTCTTTTCAGGTGAGCATGAGGATTTTACCCGCCTTGTGGTGGAACTGCCGCAGGCCAACGGCTGGACGGTGGGACGCACGCCCATGGGCTATGCCTTCGCCACCAACGCAGCCACGCCGCCCGGGTTTGACCTTTCGCGGGTCTGGGACCGTATTCCGCGCACCCGGTTGCAGGCCTTGCGTTCCGATCCCGAAACCGGCGTTCTGCAACTGACCCTGGCCTGCCCGTGCCATGTCTTTCCGTTCGAGTATCGCCCCGGGATGGTGGTCCTTGACATCAAGGATGGCCCGCCTCCACCCGGCTCAAGCTTTGAAATGGCTTTCTCCGGCATGGTCGACCCGGGTCTTCTGGCCGCGGCAGAAGAAGCGGCTCTGCCGCCCAACCTGGCCCAGTCAAAGGCTGATGCGCTGCCGGCAACCTACGACTGGCTGGCAAGGCCCGGCGCAGAAACCATGATCGGTGCCGCAGAAACGGCGACCCTGCCAAAGCTCCGCGGGGCCGTGTCGCTGCAGCCCCTGCGGGATGAGTTGCTGGAACAGATCAGCCGCGGCGCCACGATCGGCGTTGTCGATATGGCCCTGCCCGGTCCGGCCCCGGATGTCCCGGAAAGCACGGCCAAGATCCTGCCCTGGACGCAGATCCGGATCGGCGAAATGCCGGGCATGATCGTTGGCGAAAACCGCCCGCCGGAAGGCATGACGGCAGAAGGGGGCAGCTGCATTCCGGATGCGACGCTGAACCTTGCAGACTGGGGCCTTGACCGCCCCGCGATTGACCTTCTGTCTGAGGCGCGCTCGGGCCTTTACGGCGAATTTGACCGGGTTGAGGCGGCTGCCGTGCTGCAATCCGTGCGTCTGCACCTTTATCTTGGTTTCGGCGCAGAGGCGGCTCAGATCGCCACCTTGATCGACACCGGGACGGTCTCTGGAGACCTGCCGATCTATGTTTCCATGGCGCGGCTGATTGATGGTGAAACCGATCCGTCGACCCCCTTCATCGGTATGCTGGCCTGCGATGGGGCGGCGGCGCTTTGGTCCGCCCTTGCGCAAGACCGGCTGCCGCCGGGGCCGCTGGTGAACGTCGCGGCCATCGTGCGCAACTTTGTGGCCCTGCCCTCACATTTGCGCCGCCAGCTTGGACCTGGTCTTGCGGAAAAGCTGCTTCAACGCGGCGATGCCGACTTTGCGCGGATCGTCCGCGATGCCATCCAGCGGTCCCCGGACAGCACGGTCGCCGAAGTGGCATTGCTGGATGCCAAGGCAGAGTTGCAGGCAGACCGGAACGACAGCGCCCGGGATTTCGCCGAGACTTCTGTCGCCGAGGGCAACCCCTCGGTCGAGGCTTTGCTGGCCCTGGTCGAAGCCCATTTCCGCAACGCCGAGCCGCTTTCGCCGGAAATTGCTACAGCGCTTCTGGCCTTTCAGCGTGAGGTGGCAGGCGGGCCAAAAGCTCCGGCGCTGCAGCGGGCGCTGGTTCTGGCGCTGGCCCTGTCAGACCAGACACCTGCGGCCTTCGCCTTGGTCGAAGACGCCGGGCTCGACGTGCCTGATCTGTGGCAGGTCGCAGCGCAGCGGGCGAACGATGATGATTTCCTGCGCGAAGCCGTGCTGGCGCCCAACCAGCAACCGCCCTTGGTCAAGACCGAGGTGGCCCTTGCGGTAGCAACCCGGTTGGTTGGCCATGGTTTTCCCGACGCCGCCCTGGCCTGGCTGGGCCCGGTCGCGGCAACCGATCCCGACCCTGCCCGCAGGGTGGCCGCTGAGGCAGAATTGCTGCGGGGTGATGCCCGGGCCACGCTTGCCCTCTTGGGGGCGCTTGACGCTCCGGAAGATCAGGCCCTTCGGGCGCGGGCACTTGTCCAACTGGGCCGGATCGAGCCCGCGCGCCTTGCCTATGAAGCGGCGGGCCTGCCGGAAGAAGCCGCGCGTCTCCTGCCCTGGGAGGCGGACTGGTCGCGGCTGCAGGACGAGGGGAGCGCACCTTGGTCCGCTGCCGCCGGCGTGGCGACCGTGCCGCCCCGCGATGAGACGGGTCCCCTGGCCCGCGGCGCAGCGCTGGTCGAGGAAAGTGCCGCGGCACGGGCAGCGCTTGACGCCCTTTTGTCCACGGTTCAGGCCCCATCTCCCTGACGCCGCTAACTGCTTGGAAAGATTCGCCACCTAGGCTGTGCGAACCCTCGGCAGAAAGCCGGGGTGGAGGATGAAATGCCCCTGGCCCGAACAAGACCTGTTTGCTCCGCGCTTGCCATCCTTGCCCTTTGCATCCCGATGCCGGGCGATGCGAGCCGTGATGCCTCCGGGCTTTGTGCCGACGCGGCCCACCGCGCCGCAAAGGCAACAGGGGTGCCTTATGACGTGCTGGTTGCGATCTCACTGGTCGAGACAGGCCGTAACGCCCGCCCCTGGCCCTGGACGGTCAACCTTGGCGGCGATGGGCGGTGGCTTGACAGCCTTGAGGCCGCGGAAGCCGTGGTTGCCGAAGCACTGGATCAGGGCCTGACCAACATCGACCTTGGCTGCTTTCAGCTGAATTACCGCTGGCATGCCTCGGCCTTCGGGTCGGTGGCCGAAATGCTGGATCCGGATGCAAACGCCCTTTATGCCGCCGAGTATCTGGCCCAGCACCATGCCGAGTCTGGTGACTGGGCCACCGCCGCCGCCGCCTATCACTCAGCTACGCCCGAACATGCCGAGCGGTACCGCGCCCGGTTCGAAGCCGCATGGTCGGGTGCCGCAGCTGCTGCACCGCTTGAGGTCGCCGCCGCCCCTGCTGATCGATTGAACCGGTTTCCGCTTCTCCTCGCCGGGCAAAAAGGCAGTGGCGGCTCACTTGTGCCCGCAACCGGCGCTGGCCAGCGCCTGATCGGAAACCCGTAAGATGATGACCGGCATCACCATGAGATCTGTCTTCCGTCCGACAATCCTGCTCGCTCTCGGCCTGATGGCCGTCATCGTCATGATGGTCCTGCCGATTCCGGCTTGGCTTCTGGACATCGGCCTTGCCCTGTCCTTCGCCCTGGCGATCCTGATGCTGACGGTCACGCTGTTCATCGACCGGCCATTGGATTTTTCAGCCTTCCCGACGATCCTGCTCGCCTCGCTTTTGCTGCGGCTGTCGCTCAACGTGTCGTCGACCAAGCTGATCATCGGTGAAGGCCATACCGGAACCGATGCCGCCGGCCATGTGATCGAGGGCTTTGCCGAGTTCATCATGGGCGGCAACATCGTCCTTGGTCTGGTGATTTTCGTCGTCCTCCTGATCGTGAACTTCATGGTCATCACCAAGGGTGCCGGCCGCATGGCCGAGGTTGGGGCCCGTTTCGCGCTGGATGGGATGCCGGGTCGCCAGCTGGCGATTGATGCCGACATGTCCGCCGGCGCCATTGACCACGCCGAGGCCAAGCGCCGGCGTGAGATGGAACTGGCCGAAACCAACTTCTTCGGCTCGCTCGACGGGGCGTCGAAATTCGTGAAGGGCGATGCGATCGCGGGCCTTCTGATCACCCTGCTCAACATCGTCGTCGGGCTGCTGGTCGGCATTTTCATGCATGATCTGGATACGGCGACCGCGTTTCGCACCTACACGATCCTTACGGTCGGCGATGGCCTCGTCAGCCAGATTCCGGCGGTCATCATTTCCGTAGCGGCGGCGCTGCTTCTGTCCAAGGGCAGTGAGAAGGGCGCAGCCGACGTGTCGTTCTTCGCGCAGTTGGGCCGCTATCCCGGGGCACTTGGGACGGTTGCGGCGCTGATGGCGCTGTTTGCGCTGGTGCCGGGCATGCCATTCCTGCCCTTCATGCTGGCGGCAATTTGCCTTGGGGGCCTTGCGCTCTACCAGCTGCGAAAGGCAACAAGTCCGCAGGTCGCACCCGCCCCGGCGCTGGAGCCTGTCCGGCCCAAGTCCATCGGTGATGTGCTTGATTTTGATGACATCCACATCGAGTTCGCGCCCAATCTTGTCGCCATGGTGCTGGATCCGGTCACCGGGCTGGACGGCCGGATTGCCAACATGCGCAACCACATTGCCACTGCCTTCGGCTTTATCCTGCCCGAGATTCGCCTGACTGATGAGGCTTCCTTGCCCACAGGCCGCTACCGCATTCGCCTGCAAGGGGTGGAGCGGGTGGCCGATCAGCTTTTTCCGGATCGGGTGCTGGTCTTGCTGACGGATGGCGTCCTTGCCCCCGAGGGGCTTGATGTCCGTGAGCCGGTCTATGGCGCCCCTGCGCGCTGGGTGCGGCCTGATCAGCAGGAAGATGCGGCGCTGTCTGGTCTGACCGTCGTCTCGCCGACCGAAGTCCTGGCCACCCACATGCTTGAGGTGCTGAAGTCGAACCTCTCGCGCCTTCTGACGCTGCGTGGCCTGCGGCGGCTGCTGGACGAATTCGTCAAGCTGTCGGACCCGGTCCGCGCGGAAGCCAACCGCCGCCTACTGGATGAACTTTTGCCCGACAAGGTGCCGCTTGACCTGCTGCACGCGGTCCTGCGCCTGCTATTGGACGAACGGGTGTCGATCCGCAACCTGCCCCTGATCCTTGAGGCGATTGCGGAAGCTCGTCAGTTGGGGACGCCGGAAGCGATCTGCGAACATGTCCGCCAACGGCTTGGCTTCCAGATCGTCGCCGAACTCAAGCGCGCAGATGGCACCGTCCCGCTGATCCAGCTTGCGCCGGATTGGGAGAAGGCCTTCTCCACCTATCAGATCGACGGTGATCGTGGCCTGCGTGACATTGCCCTGCCGCCTGAACTTTTTTCCAGGCTGGCCAATGGCTTGACTGAAAAAGTCAACCGCGCTGCCGAAACCGGGGTCTACCCGGCGCTGGTCACTTCGGTTGCGCGGCGGCGGTTCCTGCGGACCGTGGTGCAGGCCAAGGGGCTGCACATGCCGGTGCTGTCCTATGAGGAAATCGGCACCGAAGCGCGGCCCGCACTCCTCGGCCAGGTGCCCGCATGAACGAGGTTCTGGAAGGCCTTGCGGGTCTGCTTGACCTTGCGCAAGGCGTGATCTGGGCGGCGGCGCTGGTCTTTGTCCGGGTCGGGGCCGTGCTGGCCCTGATGCCGGGTTTTGGCGACATGGCGGTGCCGCAGCGGATCAAGCTGGCCCTGGTCGTCTGCTTCACGGCGGTGGTGACCCCTGTCCTTGCCCCCGAGATTGAGGCTTTTGGCCCGGCCCCGGCGCTGGCCCCCCTGGCGGGAGAGGCGGTGGCAGGGCTGATCCTTGGTCTTGGGATGCGGCTTTTCCTGCTGACCTTGCAAACCGCAGCGTCCATCATCGCCCAGGCCACCACCCTGTCGCAGCTCTTCGCCGGCGCGGCACCCGAGCCGCAGCCCGCCATCGGCAACCTGTTCCTGATTGCTGGAGTGGCGCTTGCCCTGGGCGCGGGGCTGCATGTCAAGGCGGCCCAACTGATGATCCTGTCCTATGACATCCTGCCCGCGGGCGGCTATCCCGACGCGCGGGCCGTGGCGGATTGGGGCGTCGGTCTGGCCAGCCAGACATTCAGCCTGGCCTTCACGCTTGCCGCGCCGTTCGTCATCGCTTCGATGATCTACAACCTGGCACTTGGCGCGATCAACCGGGCCATGCCGCAGCTGATGGTCTCGATGGTGGGGGCGCCCGCGTTGACCCTTGGCGGGCTGGCCCTGCTGGCCGTGGCAACCCCGCTGATCCTGTCGGTATGGCTGCAAGCCTTTGACGCCTTCCTGATTGACCCCTTCTCGGGCGCGCCATGAGCGGGGAAGACGACGATACCGACAAGGAACACGACCCCTCACCGCAAAAGCTGCAAGAGGCGCGGAAGAAGGGCGATGTTCCCCGGTCGCCCGATCTGTTGACGGCCGCCTCGACCGCGGGGTTCCTTCTGGGTCTGGTGTCGATCGGTGGTTGGGTGGTCCAATCGGCGGGCACAGCCGGAATGGTGCTGCTGGACCAGTCTGACAGCCTGTCGCGTCAGATGACCAACGGGGCCTCCGGGCCACTCGGCGGCCTGATGATCAGCTTTGCCGGGCCGCCGCTTGCCCTGCTGATCCTGCCGCCAATCGCGGTTCTGCTGGTGGCCATCACCACGCGCAGCTTTTTGCTGACGCCCTCCAACCTCGCCCCGAAACTGTCGCGGATTTCGCCGATCGCCACGGCAAAGCACAAGTTCGGCGCGGAAGGCCTGATGGAATTCGCCAAAAGCATGGCGAAGCTCTGCCTCGTTTCGGTGATCCTCTACATCTTCCTCAGCGCCCGGCTGGAGGAGATTCTGGCCACGATCTACCTATCCCCGGCGCTATCGAGCATGGTCCTGTCCCGGCTGACGGTAGAGTTTCTGTTCATCATCCTGCTGGTCGTCCTAGTTCTGGGCGGGGTGGATTTCCTGTGGCAGGTTCACTTGCACCGGAACCGCAACAAGATGTCGCGCAAAGAGCTGATGGATGAGTTCAAGGAAAGCGAAGGCGACCCCCATCTGAAAGCGGCCCGTCGGCAGAAGGCGCAGGATGTGGCGACAAACCGCATGCTGACTGATGTTGCCACGGCCGACGTCGTGGTGGTGAACCCGACGCACTATGCGGTCGCCTTGAAATGGGACCGCGCAAAGGGCGGCGCGCCGGTCTGTGTGGCCAAGGGGGTGGACGAGATCGCTGCCGTCATCCGCCAGCGCGCGGCAGAGCATGGCATCCCGCTGCACAGCGACCCGCCGACCGCCCGCGCGATCTTTGCCACGGTCGAGCTTGGCCAGGAAGTGTGCAGCGAACACTATCGCGCGGTGGCCGCAGCGATCCGCTTTGCCGATGCGATGCGCAAGAAGGCGGCCAAGCGATGACCCGCGCCAAGGACCTTGAAAAGTTGGCGGCGCTGGCGGATCTCATGTTGGAGCATCGTTTGGGCCAGATGCGGCAGGCGTCGGCCCGGCTGGACCGGAGCCGTGCGCAGATGACCGCGATCGACAAGGCCGCCGAACCGGCAGACCTTCCCGAAATGCTCGCAGGGCTGGTCGCATGCGACTATCGGCGCTGGGCCGATGCGCGCAAGGCAGAGCTGAACACCGTCATCGCCCGGCAGACGGCCGAGGCCATGGCGGCGCGGGCCGAGGCGGAAATGGCTTTTGGCCGCGTCCACGCCTTGCGCGGGATCGCGGCCAAACTGCTGGGCAAGCGCTGAAGGACGTCAGCTGTCCTGGCGCGCGATATCGGTGATCAGCACATCTTTCACCACGGTCCCAAGGACCTGGCCAGCGGCTTCCTTCAGCGTCGTGCGCAGAACGATCAGGTTCGACCCATCGGTAAACGAGCCGCTGAACCCGCCAACATTGGCATGATCGAACAGCACCTGCAGGAAGACATCGCGCAGCTTGGGCTCGTGTTGGTAGACGGTTTCGGTGCTCCCGGTCTCTACTTCGAGCGACAGCGACAGGACCACCATTGCCGACACCCGGCCCTGGTCGACCACGGGGACAACGAACTGGTTGTTCAGCTTGACGTATTCCGGGGCCTCTGCCCCGTCTTCCGCCCCGTCCTCGGCCGCGTGTTCACCGTCTGCTTCGGCTGCATGTTCGCCGTCCGCTTTCGCCGGTGCATCGCCCTCACCATGGGCGGCGTCGGTCGCCCCGGGATCCGGCCGCAACATGAGGCCTGCGCCAAGTCCACCGCCTAGCCCCACCAGCGCCAACAAGATTGGAAGAAGTTTTCCCATGATGGTCAGAACGGCAGGATGATGTCTGCGGCCTGCTGGCCGTAGGTCGGTTGCTGCACGTCCGTGATCTGCCCGCGCCCGCCGTAGGCGATCCGCGCGCCGGCGATTTTGTCATAGGTGATCTCGTTCTGGCGCGAGATGTCGATCGGGCGGACAAAACCGGTCACAACCAGCTCGCGCAGTTCGAAGTTGACGCGCACCTCTTGCTGGCCCTCGATCCGCAAGACGCCGTTCGGCAGTTCCTCGACCACGGTCGCGGCGATGCGCAGGGTCAGCTGCTCATTGCGGGCGACGTTGCCTGAACCCCGGAAGGTCGAAGAAGACTCCATATCGAAGGCGTCGGCCATGCTGGCGCCATCGGGCAGGCTTTCGTTGATCCGCTGCGGAATGCCAAGAAACTCGGGCAGGCCACCACTTTGCTGACCGCTGCGGTTGCGCCCGGATGAGTTTGAAATCTCAGCACTGTCGTCGATTTCGATCACCACGGTCAGGATATCGCCGCGCTGCGCGGCCCGCCGGTCGCCGAACAGCGAGTCCGTGCCCGCCGTCCACAGCGAGGACGCATCCGACGGCGCTGCCGCTGCCTGATCTTCAGGCAGGTTGGCCGAGTACATGGCATAGTGCTGCGCGCTCCCTTCCAGCGAGGAAAATTCCGGCGCGCGGCCGACCTGGCCCAGTTTTCCGCAGCCAGCGGTCAGGACCACAAGCACAAGAGAAGATCGCATCAGCATGTCATTCATCCCATCCGACATAAACCGCGCCGTCCGGGCCGATCCGGCCGCTGACGGTGGTGCGGGAAGCAAGGTTGATTGCGCGGACCGTCTCACCCTCGGACCCACGCGACAGCGCGCGCCCCTCGGCCGAGATGGCAAGACTGCCGGCCAGATAGACAAGGCTGACCACCTGGTTGCGCTGGACAAGGGTCGGGCTGCCAAGATCGGCCTGCAGAACCGGGCGACCCGCGTAGATGGCCACCCGCGTTTCCAGCCCAAGGGCAAGCGCCGGATCGGACAGCGCACCCGGAAGAACGGCGTCGACCACGGTCAGATCCTCGGGGCCGATCACGGTGTTCGGCCGCAAGGTGCGGGTGGCCACAACGCTCTCGGCCAGCGCGGGCGTTGCCAACAGCAGAAAAACAAGACCACGCCACATCACCGCACCTGCGTGGTTGCGGCCAGCATCTGGTCGGCGGCGGTGATGACCTTGGCATTCAGCTCATAGCCGCGCTGGGCCTTGATCAGCTCGGTCACCTCGCGCACCGCGTCGACAGAGCTGCTTTCCAGATAGCCCTGCCGCAACGTGCCCAACCCGTCCTGCCCCGGCGCACCCGAGAAGGCCGGGCCGGATGCCGGGCTTTCCAGGAAAAGGTTCGACCCGATCGCCTCAAGCCCCTTTTCGTTGGAAAAGCTGGAAAGGGTCAGCTGGCCCAGCTGCTCCGGCTCCAACCGGTCGGCGAAGTCGGCCCAGACCTCGCCCGTGGCGCTGATCGTGATGCCGCGCGCATCGGCAGGAATGGTGATGCCGGGGACCACCGGATAGCCGTCCGAGGTGACAATCACCCCCTCCGCCGACCGCTTCAGCGACCCGTCACGGGTATAGCCGGTCAGGCCCGAAGGCATGGTGACCTCGATATAGCCATTGCCTTCAATCGCGACGTCAAGGTCAGCCCCGGTTGCATCGAGCGATCCCTGGCCCAGGACCACCGACACGCTGGCAGGCCGCACCCCAAGGCCAATCTGGATGCCGGTCGGCAGCATGCTGCCATCTTCCGCCGTCAGGCTGCCGGGACGCGCCATCTGCTGGTAATGCAGATCGGCAAAGTCGGCGCGGCGGGGGTTGTAGCCCGTGGTCGACATGTTGGCGAGGTTGTTGGACACAACATCGACCTTCATCTGCTGGGCCGCCATGCCCGTCGCCGCGATCTGAAGCGCTTTCATTTCAGTTCCTTACCTGCCAAGTGCCTGGATCACGCCGCGAACCCGCTGGTCTTCGGCGTCAAGGAATTTCTGGCCCATCTCATAGGCGCGCTGGACGGTGATCATCCGCGTGATCTCGGACACCGGTTCGACGTTGCTGTCCTCAAGCATCCCTTGCAGGACGACCCCGCCTTCCACCGGCTCCAGCGCATCGGCGGCGAAAAGCGTGCCGGACTGGTGGCGCAGCGCCATCGGGTCCGTCGGTTGCCAAAGGCCGATCCGGGCAATCGGTTCCCCATTCGACGACAGCGTGCCATCACTGGCCATGGCAACGGCCCGCGCATCCGGCGGAATAAAGACCGGCGCGCCGCCCGCATCCAGCAGGCGGTAACCGTCGGGCGTGACCAGCTCCCCCTCGGCGGAGGGGGTGAAGCTGCCGGCGCGGGTCAACCGTTCCCCCTCCGGCGTTTCGATCAGGAAGAATCCGTCGCCCTGGATGGCAAAGTCAAAGCTGCCGCCGGTCTGGCTGATCGTCGCCTGACCCAGGTCGACATGGCGCCCGCTGGCATGGGCCATCGACAGCGACGGGTCACTGTCCATCGCCGCGACATATTCCGAGAACACCACGCCCTCGCGCCGGAAGCCGGTGGTCGAGGCATTGGCAAGGTTGTTCGCGACCACCGCCATTTCGCGCATCAGGCCCGATTGGCGGTTCAAGGTGGTGTATCCTGCGGCGTCCATGTCAGCTTCCCGCGATCTGGGGGATGATCGTATCGGCAAAGAAGGACACGAGGGTCGAGGTCATGAAGCTCATCGACACCCAGAAGACGACCATCATCAGCGCCGCCTTGGGCACAAAGGTCAGCGTCATCTCCTGGATCGAGGTGAGGGCCTGGAACAACCCCACGACCACGCCCGCAACCAGCGCCACGGTCAGCAAGGGGGCCGAGATCAGCACCGCCACCCACAGGCCCTGACGCATGACGTCATAGATCAGACCCTCGGTCATACCGGCATCCTCAGGATTTCCTGATAGGCCTCAACCACGCGGTCGCGCACCGTGGCCACGGTTTCCACCGCCATTTGTGACGAGGCGAGCGCTTGAACCAGGGCATGCGGGTCGGCCCCCCCGGTCATTGCAGCGCGGGCGGTCGCCTCATGGTCTTGCAGCGCGCCCATGAAATTGCCGGCCAGCTTGGCGAAGCCTTCCGCCGCCCCGTCAGCCTTTGGCTGCGGGGCGGCGGCTGTGCGGGCATTCGCATAGGCCTGGCTGACCAGAGAGGTCGTCGTATCCATTCTAGATCTCCTCTATCGGCGCAGAAGGTCGAACAGACTTTGCGTCATTTGACGGGTCTGATCGAACATCCGAAGGTTCGCCTCGTAGCTGCGTTGCGCTTCGCGCGCGTCAGCGATTTCAATCACCAGATCGACATTCGAGCCGTCGTAGTGACCAGTGGCATCGGCCAGGGGATGGCCGGGGTCGTAAATCTTGACCAGGTCAGAGCGGTCCAGCCGCACCTTTCCGGGTTCAACCAGCCCGGTCTCCATGGCCTGGTCAAAGCTCATCACCTTGCGCTGGTAGCCGGGGGTGTCGGCGTTGGCGATGTTTTCGGACACATGCCGCAGCCGCATCGCCTGCGCCTCCATCCCGGAGGCGGCGAAGGAAAGGGATGTCAGAAGATCGTTGCTCATCTTTGCGCCCCCTTACCGTGACCGGCCAAGGCTGGCGCGAATGACGTCGGACGTGGCCCGGTACACCGCCAGCGCCATTTCGTGGTTCTGGCGCACCTCTACCGACTTCACCATTTCGCCTTCCAGCGACACGGTGTTGCCATTGGGCGCCTCACGGCCCGGGGCCTGTTGGACCTGTGGCACGAACCCGGCATCCCCCGCGGTCAGATGCCCGGCCCGCGTGGCCCGCATCCCGCCGCTTTCAGCCGCATAAACCTCGGCGAAAGCCGGCAGGTCCTGCGCCTTGTAGCCCGGCGTGTCCGCATGGGCGACGTTCCGGGCGATGACACCCATCCGCGCACCGGAATGCGCTGCAAGGGCCTGCGCCATCCGGGTAAGTTCCAGCTTCTCAAACATCGGGGCTTCTCCCTCGACCAACTTCACCAAGGCTTAAGGGTGATTCCTTTAGAAACGGTTGAAGCGAACAAAGGGAGAATCCCGTGAGCGGAATTTTTGATGGCCTTCTGGCAGAGATTGCGGGTTCAGCTTCCGTCCGGCGGGTGGGCCGCGTTGTCGAAACCCGCCGCGGCCTGGCTGAGATTTCCGGGCTTGAAGGCGCCACGCTGGGCGATCGCGTCCTGATCCACAGTCGCGATGGCGCCGCCGGGGGTGAGGTCCTGCGCCTGAGCGCGGGCCGCTGTTCGGTGCTGCCGGATGCCTCCGGCGACGGCATGGCCATCGGTGACCGGGTGGAGCTTTTGGGCAAGGCCGAAATCGCGCCGGATGACAGCTGGATCGGCCGGGTGGTTGACCCGATGGGTCGCGCGCTGGACGGGCGGCCCCTTTTGCGCGGCGCGGTTCCGCGGGCCTTGCGCGCGCCGGCCCCGGCCGCTGCGTCCCGCCGTCGGCTGGGCGCGCGCCTGTCCACCGGGGTTGCGGTCTTTGACACGCTGCTCCCCCTCGTGTGCGGTCAGCGGATCGGTCTTTTCGCCGGTTCGGGCGTTGGAAAATCCTCGCTCCTGGCGCGTTTCGCGCGGGGGGTGGCAGCTGATGTCGTGGTCATCGCCCTTGTCGGCGAACGCGGTCGCGAACTGCGTGAGTTTACCGAGCGGGTGCTTGGCCCCGCTGGCATGGCGCGAAGTGTGATCGTCACCGCAACCTCGGACCAGTCGCCCCTGATGCGCCGGATGTGCGCACTGACCGCGATGGCTGTGGCCGAGCATTTCCGCGACCAGGGCCTGCATGTCCTCCTCCTGGTCGATTCGGTGACCCGCTTTGCCGAAGCGCATCGTGAGGTTGCCTTGGCCGGTGGCGAAGAGGCATCGCTGCGCGGCTATCCCCCCTCGCTGTCGCAGGCGATCATGGGTCTGGCCGAACGGGCCGGTCCGGGGCCGGAGGGGTCGGGCGACATCACGGCGGTCTTTTCCGTGCTTGTCGCGGGGTCTGACATGGAAGAACCGGTGGCCGATATCCTGCGCGGGGTGCTGGATGGCCATGTGGTCCTTGACCGGCGCATCGCGGAACGCGGCCGCTTTCCGGCGATCGATCTTCTGCGGTCGGTCTCGCGGTCCCTGCCCGAGGCCGCAACCGAGGAGGAAAACACCCTGATCCGCGACGCCCGCGCCCTGCTCGGGGCCTATGACCGGGCCGAGATGATGGTGCAGGCAGGTCTTTACGCCTCTGGGTCAGACCCGATGCTGGACCGGGCGATCCGGCTTTGGCCGGGGCTCGATGCTTTCCTGGCCGAGCCTGCGCCCGCAACCGGGGTGAACGGCAGTTTCGAACGCCTGCGCGCCTGTCTCAAATAGCATCCGGATTTGGGAAGGGCGGATGTGGTGGGGTTTGGTCTGACTGCGTGTCGGGCCAGCATGGCGCGCACGCTATCTGCAGGACGCGGCGCGAGACGCTCAATACCCCGGGCGACTACGATCATCTGACCTTGTCGGACACGACCACGCTGCGGGTGTTCGCGGGCCTTTTGCGCGTCATTCTTTCCTCAGGCCACCAAACGCTCTGCCGCCGTGCGGCCGAAGGACCTTCGTTTCAGCCTTCCGGCTGCCAGCGTTCAGCGTCGCAAAAGGGTCAGCGCGATCGAAGCGGGAGAGCTTCCAATGCCCAGCTCTTGCACCTCGGAGCGGAACATGAAGCGGCGGATCAGGGCATCCATCTTCGCCGGATCGGTGAACTGGCTGATCGCAGAGGATCCGAAGGCCGCCTCGGCCCGGGTCTTCAGGACCGAAACTTGCTGGTCAAGGTCGATCGACGCAAAGCTTTTCGGCAGGCCAAGCGCGGTCTGCACCACCTCGCGCATCGGCGCGTTGCCCAGAAGGGTGTACCATTTCGCGGTGTCCGAAATTGGCCTTGCCGCCAGGATCGGAAGCTCCCGCTCAGCGTTCAGGGCCAGGCGGTAGGTGTTGTTCTGTGCGCCAACGGCCGTTTCAAAACTGCGGGCGCGGAACTGGGTCAGGATTTCATCTGGAAAGGTTGAGATCTTGGTGCGCGGCACCGAGAAATCGCCAAAGCCGAAGGCGGCAGAGAATTTCTGGTACTGCTTGTCGGCCAGCTTGTTGGCCAGACTGCCTTCCTTCAGCGTGCCGCCTTCCAGGATCTTCTGGATGAAGGCCTTGCTGTTGACGTCCCCCTCCAGCCCGAAGGCCGTCAATGCGATCCGCAACAGGCGCTTGTCGGAAACCAGCTGTTCGGCGGTGTCGATCTTGCCGATCTTGTCGCGGAAGTAAGCCTCATCCCGCTTTTGTACCGGGGCGGCCTGTTGCACGGCCTGCTGGCGTTCCATCGTGCGCTTCAGGAAGCCCCAGCCGGCCAGGCCGCCCAGGGGCAGGACCGGCTGGAAGCTCATGCCCGGCCGGCCGCGAAGAGCCGCTCCTCGCGGGGCAGCAAGCTGCGGAGGGCTTTCAGGACCTGGTAATGCTGATCTTCCAGCACCGCCTTGCTCGCCAGGGTCAGTTGGGTGCGGCTGTCATAATCGGTCAGCACCTGGCTCAGCTGTTCGATCCCGCGCAAGAGTTGCAGCCGCGCTTCACCCGCATCCGCATCCCCCGTCAGCACCAGCTGCGCGATATAGCAGACCCGGCGCACCGGCGTGTTCACCTCTTCCGGATGGATCGCATCGCGCAGCCGAAGGATATTCGCGTTGGGTGTCATGATCGCCAGCCGCGACCGGCGGTCACCGTTTTCGATCACCGCACCGTTGATCAGGACCCGCTCATGCGGGCCGAGTTTCAGGACAAGGCCGCTCATCTGCCACCCCCGTCCCCACGCAGGCCGCGCAGCATCGCCATGTTGATGTCGGTCAGCACTTCGGCGCTGGCGCCGCGGTCCAGGACCGCACGGCTGTGCTGTGCTGTGAATTCGTAAAGGTAGAACAGCTGTGCCCGCAACGGCGCCGGCAGGCCGTTGTCGGGCAGGGCGACGTCTGCAGCCAGGGTGGACCAAAGCTGCTGGTTGTCGGTCAAGGCGGCCACGAGGGCTGGAAAATCGGCGGCGCGGTTGGCCCAGGCGCTGCGCAGGCGCTGTGTCACCTGCGCGATCAGATCGTATTCGATCGAACGCAGCGAACGGGCAGGGGTTTCCCGTCGGGCATAGGCGATGGGGGATTGATAGGTCATCGGGTGTCCATCTGTTCGGGGCTTGGGGGGAAAGGTGGGCCGCGGGCAACCGCCCGCGGCCCCTCAGGATTACCGGAACAGTGACAGAAGACCCTGCGGCTGCTGGTTGGCGATCGACAGGGCCTGGGTGGCCAGCTGCTGCTGGACCTGCAGCGCCTGCAGACGGGCCGAGGCTTCTTCCATGTCGGTGTCGACCATGGCGCCGATGCCGGTCTTGAGCGAGTCGGTCAGCTTGCCAACAAACTCAGACTGGATATCGACCCGCTTTTGCGCCGAACCGAAGCTGGCCGCCGCGTTGATCGAGGTCTGGAGCAGGCCTTCGATGTCATCAAGCGCTGCTGCCGGATCGGCCGTCACGTCGATCCCACCCAGTGCAGCCAGCCCACCTTCACCACGGGTCGCGGTCACCGAAATGGCCGTGGAAACGTTGGTATTGTTGGTGATGCTGAGCGTGCCAGCAGTGGACGTCGACAGGGTGAAATCAGCCCCGTTCAAGCCACCGGCAGTCAGCGCTTCACGCAGGCCTACGGCGAGTTCGTCGTTGGTGTCGCCCACTTTCACGACATAGCGACCGGTGGTTTCGCCAACCGTGATTTCGATCGCATCGCCTTCGATCAGCGCAGTTGTGGTCGCAGCGACCGCTCCATTGGCGTTCGAGGCAAGCGCGCCCGCACCACCCTGGATCGCAAAGCCAGTCACCGTGCCGGTCCCGCCCCCCGCAGCCGGCGAGCCGGTGACCGTGCCAAGGCTGGTTCCGGTCAACGCCGTCCCGGCCGAAGTGGACAGGTTCTGCGCCGTAACCTGGATGTTGGACGAGGCCACACCCGTGGCGCTGCGGTCGAGCGACGACAGCACGTTGATCGAGGTTTGCGACCCGTCCACCAGGTTCAGACCGTTGAACTGCGCCGCGCCAACGACCGATTCGATCTGCTTGGTCAGCTGGGTGATGTCGGTCTGCAGCTTGCTGCGGTCGACGTTCTCAGCCTGGGCGGCGACGATCTTGCCCTTCATTTCGGTCAAGAGCTTCGTGACCGATTCCGAAGCGTTGCGTGCCACGGTCAGCGTGGCATTGCCGACGGAAAGGCTGTCAGAAATGCCCTTGAAGCCTTCAACGTCCGATTCCATCACCTTGGAAATCGCCCAGACAGCGGCATTGTCCTTGGCCGAGGCCACGCTTTTGCCGGTCGAGATATCGGCCTGGGTCTTGTTCAGGTTTGCGTTGATGCCCTTCATGGTCTGGAGGGCAACCATCGCGCTGTTGTTGGTCAGGATCGACGACATCGTATAGTCCTTTTACGTAAGGCCGCAGATTTCACGGCCGGAATGGCCACTTTGCGTGGCAGGATGGGCGTTCTGGCCAGTGCCATCGAAGGGTTCCGGCGGCGCCGCCCCGGCATGGGACGCAGGGCCCATCAAAGACCGAACCACCTAAGCAATTCCTAATGCCAAACCCTGAATTACCAAGGATTTGAGCCAACTTAGAGACGCCTTGGCTGCAGCGCCGAGGGTTGGGCAATCGCCGCCCTTTGCCCGCGCGCGTCATAGGTGGTCAGGGTCGGACCCTCGACAATCTCGGTCAGGCGGGTTTGCGCGGCGCGCAGGCCGCGGGTGGCCGCCTGCAACAGTTGTGCGTTGCGCTCGGCAAGCCGAATCAGCCGGCCGGCCGCGGCGGCATCAAGGCGCGGCAGGTCGTCAGCCAGGGCCGAGACCCGCGGCGCAAGGTCGGCCAGCGTGGCAAGATCGCCGACCAGCACCGCGTCACGCGTCTGGTCCAAGAGGGTTTCAAGTTCGATCTGCATGTTCTGCCTCCACCATGGTGTTGAAAATCATCTCGGCCAGCCCGATTCCGCCGCCTTCGACCATCAGCCGGGCCTGTTCCTGCCGCAGGAAGCTGGCGAACTGCGTCTCGCCCGCGCCGCCGCCAAAGCCGCCCTCCATCTCGGCAAGGCCGGAGTCTCCCAGCCCGGTATGGGCCAGCATCTCGGCCAGAAAGGTGGCTTCCAGCTCTTCGGCCTTGGCCATCAGCGTCTGCCGCCGCTCGGCCGAGACGGGCAGTGACGGGATCAGGGCGGGTTCCATCGCAGTCCTCCAGATGGATCGAATTTTCTCGACGATCCGCGATGGGGGTAAAGAATGGGTAACTTGTCGTGGCGATAAAGAGGGGGAGTTGAGCGGCAGAAGTCGTAGGAAGATGCAAACAGCCATCGCACCCAGAACCCCTCCCGGGCCCATGACGCCCGGTGCCATCCAGCCCGGAAACGGGGCTGACGCCACCAGTGCTGGCCCCGCCAGTCGGGAAGATCCTGCCCGGGAAGACCTGGGCCGTGACGCGTTCGCCAGTTTCATGGACGAAACGCCGACAGAAAAAGCCGCGCCGGCTGAAGGCACGCTGCCGGCACCCATTTCCGCCGACATCCAGATCCCCCAGGCGTTTTTCTGGCCAACGTCTCCAGCTGCCCCGGCCTTGCTGGCCGACGCGTCAGCGCTGGTCCCTGCCGCGGGGCAGCTCGTCCCAGTCGAACCGCAGTTGGATGTGGTTCCGGTCCCGCCGCCTGTGCCCAGCGCCGTGGTTTCAGTCCCCAGCCCAAGTGGGCAACCGCTTGTCGTGGCGGATCAACGGGTGGCTGCCGGGATGGCGCTGCCGCCCGGCATGACCCCCGTCCCGCCGGAACCCGTTGACCCCAAGCTTGCGCCGCCCGCCCAAGTGGTTGAGGGCGCGCCCACAGCAGTTTCGCGTGCCGACACGCCGCTCCCCGCTGCGGCACCGTCGGTCATGGCCGCTTCCGGTCTGCGGTTCTGGCAGGCCACACTTCAGGCCCTGCCAGAGACGGCGCCTGCGCCGGAGCCGCAGATGGAACCCGATTCGTTGCCACCGCTTCCCGCGCTTGCGGCAGGGGACCGTCCGGCGGCCGCGCCCGGGCCTGCACCGGTGGCCGCGTCCCCCACTTCCCTTCTGGTCGCCAAGCTGGCCGAAACGGCCTTGCAGTCGCTTTTCGCCGCCCAGTCCGAACAGGCGGCACAAGAGCCTGAGGATACGGGCAATCTTGGTCTGTCACCGCTGACCCAGACGGCCGTTCCGGGCGCGGTAACCTTGGCCGTCGTCCAGGCTTCCACCTTGCCCACCCTTGCTGCACAGCTGGTCCAGACCTTGGCGCAGCGCCCGGATGGCACCACCGAAATCGCGCTCTCCCCCGATGAGTTGGGCCATGTCCGCGTCACCCTGCAGGCCGATGCGCAGAACCCTGACCGGATCATCGTCATGCTGAACTTTGAGCGTCCTGAAACGCTTGACCTCTTCCGCCGTCACGCCGACCAGCTGGCCGATGCCTTGCGCGACGCCGGCTTTTCCGGGGCTGACATCGGCTTTGGCCGCTCAGACGGGGGTGAGAATCGGGACAGCCCCTCAGATACGCCCGTGGGTCGGCACGCCACTGACACCGGCCTTGCCGACCTGCCCGCCGGACCCGCCCAGCCTCATCCCGCCTTGCGCCTTGCCGCAACCGGCACCCTAGACCTGCGCCTGTAAGGAGCTGCCATGACCGTCACCGCCACCAGTCTCGCCACCACCGCGACCACCGGCCAAACCTCGGCCCAGGGAAAGACCAGCAAGATCACGTCGGATTTTGACACTTTTCTGCGGATGCTGACCGTCCAGATGCAGAACCAGGACCCGCTGAACCCGATCGATTCCGCCGATTACGCCGTGCAACTGGCCACCTTTTCCGGCGTGGAGCAGCAGGTGCGCACCAACCAGCTTCTGTCGGATCTGCAAGGCAGCTTCCAGCAAACCGGCCTGGCCGAGATGGCCGGCTGGATCGGGCAAGAGGCTCGCTCGACCGCGCCGGTGCCGTTTGACGGCACGCCGATCACCCTGACCGCCAACCCGTCCACCGGCGCGGATCGTGCGGTGCTGGTGGTGCGGGACGCGCGCGGCACCCTCGTCTCGCGGGAGGATATGCCGCCGCGCGCCGGGCAATACCAATGGCTTGGCGCCGATGCGCAAGGCAATCAGCTGCCCCCGGGTAACTACAGCTTCGCGGTGGAAAGCCTGCAAGGTGAGACGGTCCTGAACACGCGCCCCATCGAACACTACGCCCGCGTGATGGAGGTGCGAACCTCGCCGCAGGGTCCCTCGCTGGTCCTTGCCGGCGGGGTAGAGGTTGCGGCCAGCGCCGTCACCGCCCTGCGCCAGCCCGCAAGCTGACGCGCTGAGGGGCACGGGCAATCAGGTCACTTACAAAAGCCCGCCCAGTCCCAGCCCCGAGGCGAAGGCCGCCAGCACCAGTGCAATCCAGACCATCGGATGCACCCGGCGGCGGGGCGGCAGTGTGGGGTTGCCCGGATTGCCCGCCTTGATCAGCTGCGCCTCGACCAGCGCAGGCAGGCGCGGGCCAAAACGGGCCAGCACCCGAGCGGTCTTCACCAGATCGCGCAAGATCGCTTTCGGGCCAATGGTGTCCTTGACGTAGCTTTCCACGATCGGCTTGGCGACCTGCCAAATGTTGATATGCGGGTCCAAAGACCGCGCCACGCCTTCCACCACCACCATCGTGCGCTGCAAAAGGATCAGCTCGGTCCGGGTTTCCATGCCAAAGCGTTCGGTCACCTCGAAAAGGTAGGACAAGAGCCGCGCCATCGAAATCCGGCTGGCGTCCATGCCGAAGATCGGCTCCCCCACCGCGCGCAGGGCCCGGGCGAATTCGTCCATGTCGCGGTCGGGCGGCACATAGCCCGCCTCGAAATGCACCTCGGCGACGCGGCGGTAATCCTTGCGGATGAAGCCCATCAGGATCTCGGCATAGACCCGGCGGGTGTATTCGTCGATCCGCCCCATGATCCCGAAATCATAGGCGATGATATCGCCATTCGCGGCGATCTTCAGGTTGCCCTGGTGCATGTCGGCGTGGAAATAGCCGTCACGCAAAGCGTGGTTCAGAAACAGCTGCAATACCCGCGCGCCCAGCACCCGGCGGTCATGCCCGGCGGCGTCGATCAGATCGTTCTCGTTCAACCCGATGCCTTCGGCCCAGCCGAGTGTCATCACATTGCGGCTTGAAAGAAACCAATGCGGTTTCGGCACCTGAAAGCCTTCGTCCTTGGCCGTATTCGCCGCGAACTCGGCGGCAGCCGAGGATTCCAGCCGCAAATCAAGCTCGCCCAGAACCACGCCTTCGAAATGGGTGATCACATCCAGGGGCCGCAACCGCCGGGAAAACGGCGCCAGAACCTCGATCACCCAGGCGGCAAGGTAGAAGGCGTCCACATCCTTGCGGAAGGCGCGTTCTATGCCGGGGCGCAGGACCTTGACCGCCACTTCCTCGCCCGTCTCCGCCAGCCGCGCCCGATGCACCTGCGCGATCGACGCCGCGGCGACAGGTTCGGAAAACTCGGAGAATATCTCGGACACCGGTCGCCCAAGTTCGGCCTCGATCATCGCTTTCGCGATCTCGGTCGGGAAGGGCGGCAGCTTGTCCTGCAAGTACTTCAGCTGCTGCGCCACCTCTTCGCCCACGATGTCGGGGCGGGTGGACAGGATCTGGCCAAACTTGATGTAGGCCGGACCAAGGGCGGTCAGCGCGCGGGTCGCCGGCGGCAGGGCCGGGTCGCCCTTCAGCCCCAGCCATTTGAACGGCCAGCCCAACATCCGCGCCGCAAAGCGCAGCCGTCTCGGGGCCTTGAACGCCTCAAGCACCGCATCCATGGCGCCGGTCCGCTCCAGCGTGGCCCCGGTCCGGATCAGACGGATGATGTTGTGCGGACCCTTCACAGTTTCCAGCCGGAATGCAGCGCCGCGACACCCATCGTCAGGTTGCGGTACTTCACCTGCCCAAAGCCCGCCGCGCGGATCATCGTGGCAAACGTCTCCTGGTCCGGGAACTTTCGGATCGATTCGACCAGATACTGATAGCTGTCCCGGTCCCCCGCCACGATCTGCCCCATCACCGGAATCACGTTGAACGAGTACAGGTCATAGACCTTTTGCAGCAGGTCGTTCGGGATCTGGCTGAACTCCAGCACCATCAACCGCCCGCCGGGCTTCAGCACGCGGTAAGCCTCGGCCAGCGCATCGGGGATGCGGGTCACGTTCCGGATGCCGAAGGAAATGGTGTAGACGTCGAAACTTGCGTCCGGAAACGGCAGCGCCATCGCGTCGCCCACCACCCAATCCAGGCTGGGCGCCAGCTTTTCCGCCTCGGCGCGCTTCCTGCCTTCGTTCAGCATGGGTTCCGTCAGGTCGCAGACCACGGCGCTTGCCCCCGGCGCGCGCTTCAGGAACCGGAAGGCCACATCGCCCGTTCCCCCCGCCACATCCAGCAGGCGCTGGCCCGTGCGGGGGGCCAGCCAGTCCATCATGGCGTCTTTCCACAACCGGTGAACGCCCCCGGACATCAGGTCATTCATCACGTCATACTTTGACGCGACTCGGCTGAAGACCCCATGCACCATCCCGGCCTTCTCGGCCTCGGGCACGTCCTGAAAGCCGAAATGGGTGGTCTTGTCTGAACCTTGCGTCATAGGATGCTGCCTGTATGTCGTCCGCTT
>JAIYAE010000033.1 GCA_027489175.1 Rhodobacter sp. | reverse complement strand
TGGCGGATGAGCCGACGGGGAACCTGGATGAAGCGACGGGCGATGCGGTGATGGGCCTAATGCTGGGGCTGGTGGCCGAGGCGGGGGCGAGCCTTCTGATGGTCACGCATTCTGAACGGATCGCGGCGCGGCTGGACCGGCGGCTGCATCTGCGGGCCGGGAAGGTGGCGGCGTGATCCGGGCCACGCTGGCGGCCCTCCTGTCGCATTGGCGGCGGCATCCGTTGCAGCTGGCGATGCTGGTGGTGGGCCTCGCTTTGGCCACGGGGCTGTGGTCGGGCGTGCAGGCGATCAACGCCGAGGCGCGGGCGGCTTATGACCGGGCGGCGGGGGTGCTGGGGCAGGACCGGCTGGACCGGATTGTCGCGACCGATGGCCCGCTGACCGTGGCGCGCTATGCCGAATTGCGGCGGGCGGGTTGGCCCGTTTCGCCGGTGCTGGAGGGGCGGGTTTCGGGCCTGAGGGTGCTGGGGGTGGAGCCCCTGACCCTGCCGCGTGGCGCGGCGGTGCCGGGGATGCCGGGGGTTGGGGCCGGGTCCTTGGGCGATTTCCTCGCCGGGCGGCTGGTGCTGGTGGCGCCGGAGACGCTGTCCCGGTCCGGGGTGGCAGAGGCTTTGGACGGGTTTACCGTGGACCCTGCCCCCGACCTGCCGCCGATGACTGTGCTGACCGATATCGCGGCGGCGGAGCGGTTGCTGGGTGCCTCAGGTGAAATCACTGCCCTGCTGGTGGACCCCGACCGCGCCTTGCCCGGCCCCCTCCCCGCGGGCTTGGAGCTGCGGGCGGCGACGGGAGAGGATGACCTTGCCAGGCTGACCGACAGTTTTCATTTGAACCTGACCGCCTTTGGGTTCCTTGCCTTTGCCGTGGGCATCTTCATTGTCCATGCGGCCATCGGTCTTGCGTTCGAGCAGCGCCGCCCGATGTTCCGCACTTTGCGGGCTTTGGGGGTTCCGGCGCGGACACTGGGCGCGCTGGTGCTGGCCGAGATGCTGGGCTTTGCGCTGGTCGCGGGGCTGGCGGGCGTGTCGCTTGGCTATGCGGTGGCGGCGGCGCTGTTGCCGGATGTGGCGGCGACCCTGGGCGGGCTTTACGGCGCAGCGGTGCCGGGGGTTTTGGAGCTTCGTTTGGGTTGGGTCCTTGCGGGGCTGGGCATGGCGCTGGCGGGGACGCTGGTCGCGTCGGGACAGGGGCTGTGGCAGGTCTGGCGGTTGCCGCCTTTGGCCAGCGCAGGGGCACAGGCCTGGGGGGTCGCGGCGGGGCAGGCGCGGCGCTGGCAGGGTTTGGCGGGCCTCGGGCTTTTGGCGCTGGCGGGGCTGGCGCTCGCCTTTGGGTCAGGGCTTTGGGCGGGGTTTGCGCTTCTGGCGGGGCTGTTGCTGGGCGCGGCTTTGGTGCTGCCTGCGGTCCTCGCTTGGGTGCTGGCCTTTGCCGAGGGGCGAGCGAAGGGGGTGCTGGTAGGGTGGTTCTGGGCCGATGCGCGCCAGCAATTGCCGGGGCTGTCGCTTGCCTTGATGGCGCTGCTGCTCGCGCTTTCGGCGAATGTCGGCGTGGGCACCATGGTCGGCAGCTTTCGCGCCACCTTTACCGGCTGGCTGGATCAGCGTTTGGCGTCAGAGCTTTACCTGACCGCGAACAGCCCGGCGCAGGCGGCAGAGATGCGCGCCTGGCTGGAACCGCGGGTGCAGGCGATCCTGCCGATCGTGGCGGCAGAAGCCCCGTTGGTCGGCCAACCGGGAGAGGTGTATGGGATCGCCGATCATGCCACTTACCGCGACAACTGGCCCCTGCTGACCGCAAGCCCCGAGGTCTGGGACGCGGTGGCGCGGGGCGAGGGCGTGCTGGTGAACGAACAGCTTGCGCGGCGGGCGGGGCTTGGGCTGGGGGCGATGCTGGACCTGCCCGGGGGCGCTTTGCCCGTTGTGGGGGTCTACTCCGACTATGGCAACCCGTCCCCCCAAGCGATCATCGGGCTGGAGGCGTTCCGGGCGCGGTTTCCGGGAGTAGAGGAGCTGCGCTATGCCCTGCGCGTGCCAGAGGCGGAGGCGGCGGATTTGGCGGTGGCCCTGCGGGAGGCGTTCGCACTGGGAGAGACGGCCCTGGTCGATCAGGCGGGGATCAAGGCGTTCTCGTTGCGGGTGTTCGAACGCACCTTTGCCGTAACGGGGGCGTTGAACGTGCTGACGCTGGGGGTGGCAGGGCTGGCGATGTTGGCGAGCCTTGTGACGCTGTCCTCGCTTCGCCTGCCGCAACTGGCACCGGTGTGGGCAATGGGGCTGACGCAAGCGCGGCTGGCGGGGTTGGACCTGGCGCGGACGGTGGTGCTGGCCCTGTTGACGGCGGTGGTGGCACTGCCTTTGGGGCTGGCGCTGGCCTGGGTGCTGCTGGCGGTGGTGAATGTCGAGGCGTTCGGCTGGCGGCTGCCGATGCGGGCCTTTCCGGGGGATTGGCTCGGGTTGTTTCTGGCGGCGGGTGCGGCTGGGGGGCTGGCGGCGCTGGTCCCGGCGGTCACGCTGATGCGGCGGCGGCCGGCGGATTTGCTGAGGGTGTTTGCCAATGAACGTTAGGGCGGTTTTCCTGTGGCTGGCGCTGGCAGGCGCTGCTTCGGCGCAAGGGTTTGCCGACATGGGGGCGACGGTCGAAGGCTTCGCCCTGCCCGACCGCGATACGGTGCTGGAGTTTCCCGCCGACCACGGCGCGCACCCGGAGTACCGGATTGAATGGTGGTATCTGACCGCGAACCTGACTGGGGCCGATGGGGCGGAGTACGGGGTGCAATGGACGCTTTTCCGCACCGCGACCGCTCCGGTCGAGGGGGACGGCTGGGACAGCCCGCAGCTGTGGATGGGCCATGCGGCGGTGACGAAGGCGACGGAGCATTTTGTGGCTGAACGTCTGGCGCGCGGGGGGGTGGGTCAAGCGGGGGTGACGCTTGGCGATGGCGCGCCGTTTGAAGCCTGGATCGATGACTGGCAGATGCTGTCCACGGCCGGGGCGGGCGAGGACGCGCTGGACCGGCTGACGCTGAAGGCCAAAGGCGAGGGCTTTGGCTACGCGCTGGAGTTGGACGCCAAGGGGCCGTTGGTTCTGCAAGGCGACGAGGGCTATTCGGTGAAATCGGCGGGGGGGCAGGCGAGCCACTATTACTCACAGCCGTTTTACGCAGTGACGGGGGAGTTGCAGTTGCCGGGCGGGGCGGTGGCGGTGACGGGGAGTGCGTGGTTGGACCGGGAATGGTCCTCCCAGCCCCTTGCGGCGGATCAGACCGGTTGGGACTGGTTTTCGCTGTCCTTTGACGGGGGCGAAAAGCTGATGGGGTTTGTCTTGCGCGGGACGGAGGACTTTACCTCTGGCACCTGGATCGGGGCGGATGGGGTGGCGGTGGCGCTGGAACCTGGTGCGCTGCAGGCTGAGGCGTTGGAGCGGTTCACGGTGGCCGGGCGCGAGGTGCCGGTGGGCTGGCGCCTCACGCTGCCGGAACGGGGGCTGGATGTGACGCTGGAGGCGCTGAACCCGAGGGCGTGGATGGCGACATCGGTGCCCTATTGGGAGGGGCCGGTGCGGGTGGCGGGCAGCCACACGGGGCGCGGCTATCTGGAGATGACGGGCTACTGACCGGGCGGGTTTCTGGTGGAGCGCGTGCCGCGCAAGCCTTTTGTCTCGCCTCTGGCGCGCAAGCGCGCCAACCGGCTCGGACGTTGGGGCATTCTGCCCCAAACCCCTGAGGATATTTGGGCAAATGTGAAAGGGGCTTGGGTCAGGGTTTGGCGGCGGTAACCTCAACCTCGACCAGGAATTCTGGGCGGGTGAAGCCCGTGACGATGACGAGGGTGGAGGCGGGGAGCCTTGGGATGCCGGAAAGCCAGGCGTCGCGGGCGGCCATGTAGCCGGGCATATGGGCGCGGTCGGTGACGAAGGCGTTGATGCGGATGACATCGGCGGGGGTCATGCCTGCCTCGGCCAGGATGGCGGCGCAGTTCTGAAAGCAGAGGTCGGCTTGGGCGCGGGCGCCTTCGGGGACGGTGCCGTCGCGGGCCAGGGCCAGTTGGCCGGAGGTCACCACCAGCCGGGCGCCGGGCGGAACCTCAACCCCGTGGGCATAGGCCGCGAAAGGGGGGGCGATGGTCGGGGGGGTCAGCATGCGCATGGGCGGCTCCGGTTCGGGCAAGGCTGGATCGGGCAGGTCTTGGTGCGGCAAGGCTGGCGCTTGCAGGGCCGGCCCGGCCAGCGCCGCGGATGATTTCCTTGCCTTGCGGGGCATTCTGCGTAAGTTTTCAGCAGTGAAGCGCAGGTTTTGCCCGAAGGGAAGGCTTTTTCACCGGATTTCCGCCCCGGTGCCACCATCCCCCCTCGCCTTGGCCCGCCCGCGATCTAGGCTGGGTGAAAGAATAGAAACCGACAGGAGAGCCCCACGATGTTGACCAAAACCCGCCTTGTCCAGACCTCTGCCCTTGTGGCCGCCATTGGCCTTGCTGCCCCGGCGATGGCTGAGAATGTTCCCGTTGTCTTCGGCACCAACTGGCTGGCCCAGGCCGAACATGGCGGGTTTTACCAGTCTGTCGCCGATGGCACCTATGCCGCTTGCGGCCTTGACGTGACGATCCAGCCCGGCGGCCCGCAAGTGAACAACCGCGCGCTGATGATTGCGGGCAAGGTGGACTACCACATGGGCGGCAACCTGCTTGAGGCGTTCAGCGCCGCACAGGAAGGCATTCCGATCGTCGCCGTTGCTGCGAGCTTCCAGAAGGAACCGCAGGTGATCCTGACCCATCCGGGCAAGGCCGAAACCTTCGAGGACCTGAAGAAGCTGGACAAGATCCTGATCGGCGATCAGGGCTATGCGTCGTTCTATCAGTGGATGAAGGCGGCCTACGGCTTTACTGACGAGCAGCGTGAGGTTTACACCTTCAACCCCGCCCCGTTCATCGCCAATGAAAACTGGGGGATGCAGGGCTATCTGTCCTCGGAACCCTTCTTCGTCGCCAAGGAAACCGGCTGGGAGCCGGGTGTTTTCCTGATCGCCGATGCGGGCTATTCCACCTATTCCACGCTGATCGAGACGATGGCCGACACGGTGGCGACGAAGCCCGAACAGGTGACCTGCTTTGTCGAAGGGTCGATCAAGGGCTGGTACAACTACATCTATAACGACAACAGCGCCGCCAACGCGATGATCAAGGCCGACAACCCGGAAATGACCGATGAGGCCATCGCCTATGCCATCGACAAGATGAAATCGGCCGGGATCGTGGATTCGGGCGATACCGAGACGATGGGCATTGGCGCGATGACCGAGGCCAAGGTGAAGGACTTCTTCGACAAGATGGTGACGGCGGGTGTGGTTCCGGCCGATCTGGACTGGTCGGCCACGATCAACACTTCCTTCGTCAACAAGGGCGTGGGGATGGAGCTGAAGCCGAAGATGTAAGGACCAGCGTAGGGTGGGCATAATTGCCCACCCTGCCGAAGCGCATGACCGACCTGATCCACAGACAGATCCTGCCCCTTGGCGAGCGGCAAAAACTGCTGCAGTTGCAACAGGTTGGCAAGGTTTTCAACGGCGGCGTCACCGCGCTGCATGACATGTCGCTGGCGGTGCAGGAGGGGGATTTCATCTCGCTCCTCGGGCCGTCCGGCTGCGGCAAGTCCACGGCGCTGCGGCTGATCGCGGGGCTGTCCACACCGACCTCGGGGCGGATATCCTGGGAGGGCGGCAAGGGTGCCGGCGATCTGGGGGTGGTGTTTCAGGAACCCACGCTGATGCCTTGGGCGACCGTGGCGCAGAATGTCTTCCTGCCCTTCCGGCTGCGCGGCAAATCCTTTGCCGAGGTCAAACCCGAGATTGACGAGGCGCTGGATCTGGTCGGCCTGTCGAAATTCGCTGACACCTATCCCCGCCAATTGTCGGGCGGGATGAAGATGCGCGTCTCCATCGCGCGGGCCCTGGTCACGAACCCCCGGCTGATCCTGATGGATGAGCCCTTTGCCGCGCTGGACGAAATCACCCGCCACAAGCTGAACACCGACCTTTTGTCCTTGCGCGAGCGCATCGGCTGCACGGTGATCTTTGTCACCCACTCGGTCTTTGAAAGCGTGTTCCTGTCCGACCGGATCATCGTGATGGCCGCGCGACCGGGCCGGGTGATCGAAGAGGTTCAGGTGACCGCCCCCTACCCAAGGGATGAGGTGTTCCGCACCTCTGCCGACTATGCCGCCCATTGCCAGGTGGCAAGCGCGGCCCTGCACCGCGCCATGGGAGAGGCGGCATGACCGTGACCACCCCCGTCCTTGACCCCGAAGAGGCCAAGCGCCTGCGCGACGCCCGGATCGAGCGGGTGGCAAAATGGCTGCTGCCCGCGCTCGTCCTCGTGCTGCTGCTGGTCGGCTGGGACCGGCTGGTCGTCTGGAACGAAATCCCGAAGTATCAGCTTCCCGGCCCACTGGTGGTGTGGGAGCAGCTGGTCAAGGACTGGCGCATGCTGTTTGAGGCGCTGCTTGTCACGCTGCAGATCACGCTGATGGCGCTTGCGGTGGCGGTGATCGGGGGCGTGGGGCTTGCGGTCCTCTTCAACCAAAGCCGCTTTGCCGAGATGTCGTTCTACCCCTATGCGGTCATCCTGCAGGTGACGCCGGTCGTGTCGATCGCGCCCCTGATCTTCATCTATGTCGAGAACCGCACGGTGGGGCTGTTGCTGTGTGCCTGGATCGTGGCCTTCTTTCCGATCCTGGCCAACACGACGCTGGGCCTGAATTCGACCGATCACAACCTGCGCGATCTGTTCCGCATCTACGGCGCCAGCCGCTGGCAGCGGTTGCGCTATCTGCAGTTGCCCTCCGCCCTACCCTACTTCCTTGGCGGCCTTCGGATTGCGGGGGGCCTTAGCCTGATCGGGGCCATCGTCGCGGAATATGTGGCGGGCACCGGAGGCATCGGGTCGGGGCTGGCGTTCCGGATCCTGGAGGCAAGTTACCGGCTGAACATCCCGCGGATGTTTGCGGCACTCCTCCTCATCGCGGTGTCGGGGGTCATTATCTTTGCCGGGCTCTCGTTCCTGTCGCATATGCTGCTGCGGAAGTGGCACGAAAGTGCGCTGAAGCGCGAAACCTGATGACGCGGGTGCTGGTGGTCTTTGCCCATCCTTGCGAGGAAAGCCTCTCCGCCGCGCTGAAGGCCGTGGTGGTGGAGCGGCTCTTGGCGCGCGGCTGGGAGGTGGACCTGTGCGACCTTTACGCCGAGGGGTTTGATCCGGTGCTGACCGCAGCCGAACGGCGGGGCTATCAGGATCTGGCGACAAATACCGCCCCCGTGCAGGGCTATGTCGACAGGCTGCGCGCGGCTGAGGCTTTGGTCTTCGTCTACCCGGTCTGGAACTTCGGCTTTCCGGCCATCCTGAAGGGATACTTCGACCGGGTTTTCCTTCCCGGCGTTTCGTTTACGCTGGAAAACGGGCTGGTCGCCCCGGCGCTGACCCATATCCGCAAGCTGGCCGTGGTCACCAGCTATGGGGCCACGCCGTTTCGGGCCTGGGCCGCCGGGAACCCGCCGAAGAAGATGTTCACCCGCGTCATCCGCTTCATCTGCCGCCCCGACCGGCTGCGGTATCTGGCGCTTTACGACATGAACCGGGTAAGCCTTGCCAAACGCCAGGCCTTCCTTGCCCGAGTTGCCCAGGAAATGGACCGGTTATGACCCGCGCGCTTGTGATCTATTGCCACCCGAAAGAGGGCAGCTTTACCAGCGCGATCCGCGATACCGTGCTGGCGCGGCTGGCGGCCAAGGGGGCCGAGGTGCGCCTGACCGACCTTTACGCCCGCGCCTTCGACCCGACCCTAACCCTCGCAGAGTGGGAGGGCTACCTTGACACCCCGCGCAACCGCGACGTAGTGGCGGGCGATGTGGCCGACCTGCAATGGGCCGATACGCTGATCTTCGTCTACCCGACCTGGTGGTATGCCTTGCCCGCCATGCTGAAGGGCTGGCTGGACCGGACCATGCTGCCGGATGTGGCTTTCCTGATGCCCGCCGGGGAAAACCAGACGATCCGCCCGGGCCTCACGCATATCAAGCGGCTGGGCGTGTTCACCACTTGCGGGGCAAGCTGGTGGCTGACGGCGTTCGTGGGCAGCCCCGGCAAGCGGATGCTGACGCGGGGGATCGGCCTTCTGTGCGCGCCGCGCCGCCGCACGGTCTTTGCGGCGCATTACCTGATGGACAGCTCTACCCCCGCCACCCGCGCCCGGCATCTGGGCCGGGTCGCCGCGCAGACTGACCGGCTGATCGGCTAGCCCCTCTTGCAGCCGCGCGCCTGATCCGCTATCCGATCCCCACTCATCGCGGCGGGTTGGCGGAGAGGTTACGCAGCGGATTGCAAATCCGTGAAGACCGGTTCGATTCCGGTACCCGCCTCCACCCCACCCCAGTCTTGCGGATTGCACATTCTTTGCCCGCTGCGGGGCATTGCAGCCCGGCCACGGACGGGCAAGTTATTGACGATAGCGTAAAAATGGGATGAAGCTGCGCCAAGCTCGCGCTATAATGGCAGCGGTCGGGACTGCCGGGGCTTGCCCGCATGGTCCTGGCTGGAACCGGAAAAATCGGGTCATTCCCTGAACCTCCGGGTCAGGCAAGACAGAAGTTCGGAGGCGACAGTGGTCGGCAAGTTCGTTTTCGGCATGCTCTCGGGCGGGGCGCTGGTCGCCGGTGGTTTCATAATCGGCTCGGCCATGGCTCCGGTGCAGACGCCGCCCGCGGCCAATGACAGCGCCCCCGTGGCTGCCGAGGCCCCGGCTGCGCCCGCCGCCGAGACAGCCGCCGCAACGCCCGAAGTGGCCCCGGAAGCGGCCCCTGAGGTGACGCCGGAAGAACCTGCTCAGGTTGCCAGCGCCGAGGCTGAACCCGAGGTGGCCGCCGACGCGCCCGAAGCCGACGCCGTGACCGAGGAGGTGGTTGAGGACGTGGCCGAGGCCCCCGCCGCCGAAGCCGCCGAACCCAGCCTGCCAGCGGCAGAGGCTGAGGCCGAAACCGCCACCGTCAACGAAAGCTTGCCCGCGCCCGATCCCGTCGAGGTTGAACCCGCGGCCCCGGAAGCGGCCACGGCTGAGGCGACCGAAGCTGCACCGGAAGAGGCGACTGCGGATGGTTCTACCGTCCCTGCGGCGGAGGCACCTGCGGCCGCCACTGCCGAGCCTGCCGCCGAAACAGCCGCAACCGAAGCCGCGACGGCTGATGCGGCGACGACAGAGACGGTCGCCGAGGCACCCGCCGTCCCGGAGGCACCAGAAGCCCCAGAGGCCGCCGCCAGTGCGGAGGCCCCCGCCGATACAGCCGTTGCCGAGGTCGCCCCCCCAGCCCTGCCGCTGGCGCCGCCACCGCTTTTGCAGCTGAGCACCGATGGCGTGCTGTCCGCGCTTGACCGCTCCGCCAGTGAGGCCGCGCCGGTTGTGGTCGCAGAGGCCGCCCCTGAACCCGCACCCGTAGCCGAGCCCGCGCCTGAGGCTGCGGCCCAGCCAGCAGCCGAACCTGCGCCAGAGCCTGCGACGGAACCCGTGCCCGAACCGGAGCCCCTGCCCGAGGTGGCCGAAGCCGATCCGCCCGCCGTGGAACCGCCCGTCGTGGATGACGGGATGACCGCCCCGCCGCTGGACGACAATGCGACCGCGCGCCTGCCCGGCACGGCGGCACCGTCGATGCCCGGCAACCGGCCGGCGACCCTGCCGGGAACCGGTGCGGCGGCGGGTGACGAAGTCGTGCCCGAAGCCGAAGTCGCGGTGATGCCCGAAGCGGCCGCCGATGGCCCGACCTTCGTGCCCGCCCCCGGAGCCGAGGACGCGGCTGAGGCTGTGGTGGTCAACCGCCTGCCCCGGATCGGTGACGCCCCCGCCGAAGCGGAAGCGGCGGCGGAAGCCGATCCCGCCACCCCGGCGGACAGCCGACCCATCGCGATTCATGCCGCCAGTTTCGAGAACCCCGATGCCAAGCCGGTGCTGGCCATTGTCCTGATCGACAATGGCAATGGCGAACTTGACCGCGCGGGCCTTGCCGCCCTGCCCTTCCCGGTGACGTTTGCGCTGGATCCGATGGACCCGTCCACCCCGGACCATGCCGCCATCTACCGGGCAGCGGGCAAGGAAGTGGTGATGCTGGCCACCGGAATCGCCGATGGGGCGCAAGCCTCGGATGTCGAAGTGGCCTTCCAGTCGATGGAACAGGGCCTGCCAGAGGCCGTCGCGGTGATGGACCTGGCCGAGGCGGCCTTCCAGAACCGTCGCCCGCTGGCCAGCCTGGTGGTGCCGGTCGTGGGCGCGCAAGGGCGGGGGCTGCTGACCTGGGATCAGGGCCTGAACGCTGCCGACCAGGTTGCCCGGCGTGAGGATATTCCCGCCGCGGTGATCTTCCGCGACCTGACCTCAGCCGGAACCGATGGCGCGGCGATCCGCCGGGTCCTTGACCGTGCCGTGTTCAAGGCCGGGCAGGATGGCCGGGTGACGGTCGCGGCCAATGCCACGCCGGAAACCGTGGCGACACTTCTGGAATGGACGGTCGAAGGCCGTGCCGCGACGGTGGCGATTGGCCCCTTGACGGCGGTGATGACGGTCGAGTGAGGCGGTCTTCCGGGCGGCTTTTCCCGCCCTTGGGGGCCGTCTTCACAGGGCGCAGCCAAGGACGACGTGCAAGGGCAGGATGCGGGACCCTCAGGTGTTCCCGCGCCGGGTGAAAAGACCCGCATCCTCGGCCGCGCGGCGCAAGGCGTTGGATTTGTTCACCGTTTCCTGATATTCCGCCTCTGGGTCGCTGTCATAGACGACGCCACCCCCGGCCTGGATATACAAGGTGTCATCCTTCAGGACGGCTGTCCGCAGCGCGATGCAGAAGTCCATCTCGCCATTCGCCGCGAAGTAGCCGACGCCACCGCCGTAGATGCCGCGCTTTTCCGGCTCAAGCTCGTCGATGATCTCCATCGCGCGCACCTTTGGCGCGCCCGAGACGGTGCCTGCAGGCAACCCGGCCAGAAGCGCCGACAATGCATCCTCGCCCTCGGCAATCTCTCCGACCACGTTACTGACGATATGCATGACGTGGCTGTAGCGTTCGATAATGAAGGTCTCGGTCGGGCGCACGGTGCCGACTTTCGCCACCCGGCCCACATCGTTGCGGCCAAGGTCGAGCAGCATCAGATGCTCCGCCCGCTCCTTCGGGTCGGCCAGCAGGTCGGCCTCCAGCGCGCGGTCCTCTTCGGGCGTGGCCCCGCGTTTGCGGGTGCCGGCGATGGGGCGGACGGTCACCTCACCATCGCGCAGGCGGACGAGGATTTCGGGCGACGCGCCCACCACCTGAAAGCCGCCGAAGTTGAAGAAGAACATGAAGGGGGAAGGGTTCGTCCGCCGCAAGGACCGGTAGAAGGCAAAAGGCGGCAGTTCGAAGTGATGCGCCCAGCGTTGGCTGGGCACGACCTGAAAGATGTCACCGGCGCGGATATAGGCCTTGGCCTTTTCCACCGCCGCCTTGTAGCCCTCATGCGTGAAGTTTGACTGGGGCGGGCCGACCGGGGCCACCTCACCCAGGTCGCGGGCGGCGCTTGGCGTGCGGTCAAGGTCGCGCAAGGCGTCCATCACCCGTTCCGCCGCCTGCGCGTAGGCCGCCCGGGCCGAGAGGCCAGAGCCGACCCAGGCCGGAGAGACCACCGTCACATCGCCCTTGGCCCCGTCCAGCACCGCCACGACCGAGGGGCGCATCAGCACGGCATCGGGCAGGCCAAGCGGGTCAGGGTTCACGTTCGGCAGGTGTTCGACCAGGCGGATCATGTCATAGCCGAGATAGCCGAAGAGGCCCGCCGCCACCGGGGGCAGGCCTTCGGGCATCTCGACCCGGCATTCGGCGATCAGGGCGCGGAGGCTGTCCAGCGGCGCGTCGGCAAGGTCGGTAAAGGCCTGCCGGTCAAACCGCGCCTCACGGTTGATGCGGGCCTTGGTGCCGTGGCATTGCCAGATCAGGTCCGGCTTCATGCCGACGACGGAATAACGCCCCCGCACCTCACCGCCCGTCACAGATTCCAGCATGAAGGTTTCGGCCCGGGCATCGCCCAGCTTAAGCATCAGGCTGACGGGCGTGTCCAGATCGGCCGCCAGTCGCGCCCAGACCACCTGGTTGCGGCCCGCGGCCCAGCCAGCCTCAAAACTGGCGAAATCGGGCGAAAGCTGCATCAGGGCAAGCTCGCATGGACGGCGTTGATCGCGGCCTGGTCGATGCTGATGCCGGCTTCGCTGGTCAGCGCGGTGGTGAAGGCGTTGAACGCGTCCGAGGCGATAGCCTGTTCGGCCTGCGCCATCAGGGCCGCCTTCAACGCCTCGGCATCCGGGCCTTCGCTGGCGGCGGGCAGGATGCGGTCAAGCCGGACCACGGCCACAAAGCCTTCCGCCTCGATCACCCGGACGTCACCCTCGGCCATGGTGAAGACGTCCGGCAGAAGGGTTTCGGGCGTGTCGGCGATAAAGCCGTCGCGGGCGGTTTCGGGCGTCACATCGACGATACCGAAGCTGCCGATGGCGGCGCCGCCCTCAATGGCGGTCTTGATCTCGATCGCGCGGTCGGACAGGGCCTTGGTCAAAGCCTCGGCCCGCCAGGCTGCTGCCACATCCTCACGCGCGTCGGCAAAGGGGATCGGGGCGGCGGGCACGATTTCGTCAAGCCGAAGGGCGACAATGCCGCCGTCTTCCAGCACGATGGCTTCGGCAAAGTCACCTTCGGCCACGGCATCGGCGGCGGCGCGGAAGGCCGGATAACCCTCGATCACCGTATCGCCCTGCAGGCCGGGCACATAGTCCACCGTCGCCAGCGTCAGACCGGCATCGGTCACAAGGTTTTCAAGGCTCGCCCCGCCGGCAAGAAGGTCATCGACCAGTTCCACCTTGTCAGCGATCAGCCGGCGCGCGGCATCGGTCTGGATCTCGATGGCAAGGGTATCGCGGACCTCTTCAAAGGTGGTCTCTTCGGCGGCAAGCACCGCCGCCACGCGGAAGAGGGCGGGGCCAAGGTCGGTCGGCAAGGGCCCGGCCACGCCCCCTTCGGCCAAGGCAAAGATCGCCTCACCAGTGTCGCCCAGATCTTCGCGGGTCAGCTCGCCCATGTCGATGGCGTCCAGCGTCAGGCCCCGTTCGGCGACCAGCGTCTCGAACGCCTCACCCGCGTCAAGGCGGGCGCGCGCGGCATCGGCGGCGGCCTGATCGGGATAGACCAGCCGTTCGACAAGGCGGCGTTCCGGCACGACGAATTCGGCAAGCCGGTCTTCGTAAAGCTGCTTCAGCACGGTGTCATCCACCGGCTGGTCCGGCGCAATTGCTTCGGGCAACAGGGATGCATAGGTGATGCGCTTGGCCTCAGGCTTGGTGAAAAGTGCTATGTTTTCGGTGTGATAGGTGGTCAGCTCTGCCTCAGTCGGGGTGGGGACCGGGGTGGTCAGGTCCGCCTCAGTCAACCGCAGCATCGAAAACCCGCGCCGTTCGGCGGCCCAGGCGTAAAGCGTGTCGGTCAAGGGCGCGGGGGCGGCAAAGCCACCCACGACCACGCCTTGCAAAAGCTCGCGCGTCACGTCGCGGCGGAGGCCCGCCTCAAACTCTGCCTCGGTCTGGTTGTTGCGGTCCAGGGTGAAGCGGTACGCCTCACGGTCAAAGGTGCCAGAGACGCCCTTGAACGCATCCATCGCCGTCAGTTCGGCCGCGACCGCCGCATCGCCGACCGAGATCCCGATGCGCTGCGCTTCATTGTCCAGCGCCGCCCGCACCACAAGGCCCTGCAACACCTGCCGGTCCAGCCCGAAGGCCAGCGCCTCTTGCGAGGAAATCGGCTGCCCGATCTGCTGCGAGAAGGCGTTCAGCTGGCCTTGGAAGGCGCGGGCGTAATCGTCAGTGGTGATCTCGGCATCGCCGACCTGCGCGACCTGCATCACCCCGCCGGAAAAGCTGGTCACCCCAAAGCCGCCGAGGCCAAGGATCAGCATGCCCATCATGACCCAGATAGCGGCCTCTCTCGCCTTGCTTTTCGGGCGCTTCGTGTCGTCGTCCGGGGTCTTCGCCATGGGTCTGCCTTTGGGTTTCGGTGGCCAAGTGATTAAAGCGAAGGGGTCGGGGGGGCAAGGTCAAGAACGCCCAACCCTGCCCCCCCGTCAGGGCACAATTCTGTCAGGGCACAAAGGCCGCCAGCCTGTGGAACATCTCGGCGATTCCGGCGGCATCCACATTGGCAAAGGCAATGCGGATCTGGCGCTTGCCGGCGGCTGATCCTTCCGGCTGGAACATCGTTCCGGGCAGCATGAGAAGCGAGGCTTCGGTCACCAGCCGCTTGCACAAGACATCGCTGGCCATGTCGAACGGGTGTTCGACATAGGCGAAATAGGCCCCGCAGCCGAGGAGTTTCCAGCCCGCGAGCGCGGCAAAGCCATCGGTCATCGCACGGCGGCGGGCGAGGATTTCATCCCGCTCACCCGCCACCCACTGCGCCAGGTTGCGCATCCCCCAAAGGGCACCGATCTGGCCCAGCTGCGCCGGGCAGATCGCCACGGTATCGAGGAACTTCTCAACCTCGGCCAGGCGCGCTTCACTGGCGATGACAGCGCCGACCCGGTGGCCGGTCAAGCGGTAAGCCTTTGAAAAGCTGTAGAGGTGGATGAAGGTCTCAGCCCAGTCGGGATCGGTGAACAGGTCATGCGGCGCGCCGGTCCGGCTGTCGAAATCGCGGTAGGTCTCATCCACGATCAGGGCGAGCCCGTGGGCGCGCGCGAGGTCACGGAAGGCGGTAAGGGTGGCCGCCGGGTATTCGACGCCGCCCGGATTGTTCGGGCTGACCAGCACGATGGCGCGGGTGCGGTCGGTGATGAGGGCAGCCGCCGCCCCGGCATCGGGGATCAGCGTGGCCCCGGTGTCCAGCGGAACCGTGGTGACCGATGCCATGTCCAGCCACATCTTGTGGTTGAAATACCATGGCGTGGGCAAGATCACCTCATCCCCCGGCCCGGCAAGGGTGGCCATGATCGCGGTGAAGGCCTGGTTGCAGCCTTGGGTGATGGCAACCTGGGTGGGCGAAATGGCGCCGCCATAGGCCGCCGACCATTGGGTGGCGATTTCCTCGCGCAGCGCGGGCAGGCCAAGCACGGGCCCGTAAAGATGGGCGTTCGGGTCGTTCAACGCGGCATCCGCAAGCGCTTGCCGCAGGCCAAGCGGCGGGCTTTCCACCGGGGCGGCCTGGCTTACGTTGATCAAGGGGCGGTTGGCCGGGTGCGTGACGCCGACCAGCCAGCGCCGCGCCTCCATCACCGGGGGTGGGTCGGTCAGGGCGAAGGCGGGGTTCAGGGGCAGGGTCATCGGCGGTGGTCCCTAGGTCTGGCGTCGGAGCGGGGGTTTTCCACCCCCGCGCCCCCGGAGGATATTTGGGCAAATGTAAAAGGGCGCAGGGGCCTCAATCCGTCCCGCGCATCGGCTGGACATATTGCAGCGCCATGTCCCAGGGGAAGAAGATCCAGGTGTCCTGGGAAACCTCGGTGATATAGCTGTCGACCATCGGCTTGCCGGACGGCTTGGCATAGACCGTGGCGAAATGCGCGCGGGGGTAAAGCCTGCGCACCAGTTCCAGCGTCTTGCCGGTGTCCACAAGGTCATCGACAATCAGGATGCCGGTGCCATCGCCCATCAGGTCGGCCTGCGGGGATTTGGTCACTTTCGCCTCGGCCTGGGCCTGGTGGCTGTAGCTTTTGACAGAGATCGTATCGACGACGCGGATGTCGAGTTCCCGGCTGACGATCATCGCGGGCACAAGGCCGCCGCGGGTGATGCCGACCACGGCTTTCCACGACCCGCCCTCGCCCGGGCCCTTGCCGTCCAGCCGCCAGGCCAGCGCGCGGGCATCGCGGTGGATCTGGTCCCAGCTGACGTGAAACCCTTTTTCATGCGGCAGGCGTTCGGCGGACATGGGGTGGCTCCCTTCAGGTGGCGACGATCTTGACGCCCAGAAGCGCGAGCGCCGCGCCAAAGCAGCGGTCGATCACGGTTTTCAGGCTGATGTAGGTGGCCCGCGTCCGCTCAAGCGAGAAGATGCGCGCGACAAGGCTGTTCCAGATGGTCTCCATCACCAGGATCAGGGCCAGAAGGCTGGCCAAAACCCAAGGCGGCGTGCCGGGGCTGATGGTGCCCAGGAAGATCGAGGAATACATGACCACGGCCTTGGGGTTTGACAGGTTGGTCCAAAGGCCCAGGCGGAAGGCGGCAAAGGGCGTGCGGGGGACCGGGCGGGCATCCTCGGCCACGAAGGGCGTCGCCGCATCGCGCCAAAGATGCCAGGCCATCCACAACAGATACCCCGCCCCGCCGATCTTCAGCGCCCAGAGAAGCGAGGGGGCCGCGTCAAAGATCAGGTGCAGGCCGAACATCGCGGCAAGGGCCCAGAACACCGCGCCGCTGGCGATGCCCAAGGCCAGCATGATCCCGGTGCGGAAGCCTTCGGTCAGGCCGGTGCGGGCCGACATCAAGACGGCCGGGCCGGGAGAGATGACAGCGAAAAGGACAAGCCCCGCAAAAGCGAGGAAGGCCGCGACGGTCACGGACCGCCCTCTTTCTTGCCGGTGACGATGTCGATGTCGGGCGCGTCGATCGCCTTCATGCCGACGACATGATAGCCCGCATCGACATGCAGGTTTTCGCCCGTGGTGCCCGAGCCAAGGTCGGACAGAAGGTAAAGCGCGGCCTTGCCCACCTCTTCCTGCGTCACGTTGCGGCGGAGGGGCGAGTTCAGCTCATTCCAGCGCATGATGTAGCGGAAATCGCCGATGCCGCTGGCGGCCAGGGTCTTGATCGGCCCGGCGGAGATGGCGTTGACGCGGATGCCGTCCTTGCCCAGATCCTCGGCCAGATATTTCACCGACGCCTCAAGCCCGGCCTTGGCCACGCCCATCACGTTGTAATGCGGCATGACCTTTTCCGCGCCGAAATAGGTCAGCGTCAGAAGGCTGCCCCCCGGCCCCATCATCGCCGATGCCCGCTGGCAGACGGCGGTGAAGCTGTAGACCGAAATATCCATCGCCAGCGCAAAGCCCGCGCGGCTGGTATCCACATAGCGGCCGCGCAACTCGTTCTTGTCGGCGAACCCGATGGCATGGACCAGAAAATCAAGGCTGCCCCATTCGGCCTGCAAGCCCTGGAACAGCGCATCGATGCTGTCGTCGCTGGCCACGTCGCATTCGTAAAGCTTCGGCGTGCCAAGGCTGGAGGCCAAAGGCTCCACCCGTTTTTTCAGCGCTTCGCCCTGATAGGAAAAGGCGAGCTCCGCCCCTTGCGCCGCCACCGCCTGCGCGATGCCCCAGGCGATCGACTTGTCGTTCGCAAGGCCCATGATCAGCCCGCGCTTGCCTTGCATCAGTCCGGTTGACATTCCTGACCCCTAGCCCACCTTTGCATCGGTTTCGACGTGTAGGCGAAGCGGGCCCGTCCTTCAAGGCGGGTCCTGTCGCCGATGGCAAGGAGTTCCCAAATGGACCGCAACGGCATCTTCGCGGGCAGCGACCCGTTCGCGCTGGCCCAAAGCTGGTTGAGCGAGGCTGAACCCCTGGAACCGAACGACCCGAACGCCATTGCCCTGGCCACGGTGGATGCGGCCGGCCTGCCCAATGTCCGCATGGTTCTGCTGAAAGAGATCGAGCTTTCGGGCCGGGGCGGTGGGGCTTTCGTATTCTACACCAACTACGACTCGCAGAAGGGTAAGGAAATCACGACCTCGGGCAAGGCGGCCTTCGTGCTGCACTGGAAATCCCTGCGCCGCCAGATCCGTGTGCGCGGGCTGACCGAGCGGGAAGATGGCCCGCAGGCCGACGCCTATTACGCCAGCCGCAGCCTGAAATCGCGGCTTGGCGCCTGGGCCTCGCAGCAGTCGCAGCCCCTGTCCTCGCGTGAGGCGCTTATGGCCGAAGCGGCGCGGGTCGCCATCACCAAAGGCGCGAATCCCGCCCGCCCGCCAAACTGGGGCGGCATCCGGATTTTACCCTTGGAAATCGAGTTCTGGGCCGACGGTGCCTTCCGGTTGCATGACCGCTTTCGCTGGTCGCGCGGAGGGCTGGACGAGGCCTGGTTGACGCAACGTCTTAATCCCTAGTTTTGACACAGTTGCGTCACAGCTTGCCTGAATGGCGCGGATTCGGCCTTGAATCTGGGGCGTTAATCGTCGCAAGTGGCGCGCTTAAGGGGCTCATTCTGGGGAGAAGGCCTTGCAATGACGGAAGACGAAGAGGTCATGCAGATCGTGCATGGTCGGGTTAAGTGGTTTGATCCTTCGAAGGGTTTTGGTTTTATTGTTTCCGACGACACAGAAACAGATATTCTGTTGCACGCGAACGTGCTGCGGAACTACGGCCAGGGTTCAGTGGCCGATGGCGCGGGCATTGTTGTGCGCGTCCAGAAGACTGCGCGCGGCGTTCAGGCCGTCGAGGTCATGCGCATAGACCCGCCGGAAGGCGTGGTGTTTCCGCTTGCCGACGAAGCGGGGCAGATGCTGGGTGACGAAATCCTTGCCCTGCCGATGGAGCCCGCTCGGGTCAAGTGGTTTGACAAGGGCAAGGGCTTCGGCTTTGCCAATGTCTTCGGCCGCGCCGAGGATGTGTTCATCCATGCCGAAGTGCTGCGGGTGTCCGGCTTTGCCGACCTTGCCGCCGGTGAGGCCGTGGCGCTGCGCATCATCGACGGCCGTCGTGGCCGGATGGCCGTTCAGGTCGTTTCGTGGGAGGCCGCCACGCGCGGCCCGCCCTGATGCGTTTGGGTATGATCCTCAGCCTTGTTCTGACAGCCCTGCCCGCCCTGGCAGAGGCGCAAGCGGCCTGCGCGCCGGACCGGGTTGACCTGCGCTGGACCGACGGCACAGCGGAGGACAGCGAAAGCTTCGCGGTCGAACTGGCCGACAGCCCAGACGAACGCGCACGCGGTCTTATGTTCCGGACCGAGATGGCCCCGGATGCGGGCATGCTCTTTGTCTATGAAAGCCCGCGTCAGGCCAGCTTCTGGATGAAGAACACCCTGATCCCGCTGGACATGATCTTTGCCGATGCCTCGGGCCGGGTGACCCGGGTGCATTCCAACGCCGTGCCGGGCGATCTGACGCCGATCAACGGCGGTGCGGGCGTCCTTTTCGTGCTGGAAATCAACGGTGGCCTTGCCGCGCGCCTTGGGATTGCCCCGGGCGCCGAATTGCGCCACCCCGCCGTGCCCCAGACCTCGGCCGCCTGGCCCTGCGCGGAATAGGGCCTCGTTCGGAAGGCCGCCCGACACAGAAACCGGCCCCGCGCAGAGTAAGGCTTTTCAATCCCGATCTTTCCCGTTAAGGGGTGCGGCGTCGGGGCGTAGCGCAGCCTGGTAGCGCGACGGTTTTGGGTACCGTAGGTCGAGAGTTCGAATCCCTCCGCCCCGACCACTTTCCACACCCTCCCCCTGCCGGGCCAAATTTCTTGAGAAGAAATTTGTCAAAATCCTTGCTTAAGGATTTTGGCCCCTCGCCCGGCGCTGCGCCCCACCTTGCACCACAGGCCCCCCGGGCGCATATCAAACGGCTACAGGCTGTGACACGCGGGGGGCCGACCATGACCATGATCTTCGACAATACCTATGCCCGCGATTTGCCCGGCACCTATCTGCGGCTGGCCCCCGACCCGGCCCCGGCACCGCAGCTTCTGGTCCTGAACCATCCCCTTGCCGCCCGCCTTGGCCTGACGCTGGACGACGGCGACGCCGCCCGCTGGTTTTCCGGCGCTTCCCTGCCCCCTGGCGCCGACCCCATTGCCCAGGCCTATGCCGGCCACCAGTTCGGCGGTTTCTCGCCCCAGCTGGGTGATGGCCGCGCGCATTTGCTGGGCGAGATCGTCGCCCCCGACGGCAACCGCTTTGACATCCAGCTGAAAGGCTCGGGCCGGACGCCGTTTTCGCGCGGCGGCGATGGCAAGGCCGCGGTCGGCCCGATGCTGCGTGAGGTCGTGATCTCGGAATTCATGGCCGCCATGGGCGTGCCCACCACGCGCGCCCTCGCCGTCGTAGCCACGGGAGAGGAGATCTGGCGCGAAACGAAGCTGCCCGGTGCCGTCCTGGCCCGCGTCGCCGCCAGCCACCTGCGCGTCGGCACCTTCCAGTTCTTCGCCAACCGGGGCGACAAGGCGCAGCTGAAGGCCGTGGCCGACTATGCCATCGCCCGGCATGACCCGGATCTTGCCGGGGCGGACAGCCCCTATCTTGCCTTTCTTGACGCGGTGATTGGGCGGCAGGCCAAGCTCATTGCCGACTGGATGGGCCTTGGCTTCATCCATGGCGTGATGAACACCGACAACATGGCGATCTCGGGTGAGACGATCGACTATGGCCCCTGCGCCTTCATGGAAGGCTATGCGCCCGGCACGGTCTTTTCCTCGATCGACCACACCGGCCGCTACGCCTATGCCAACCAGCCGCTGATCCTGGGCTGGAACCTCGCCCGTCTGGCCGAAACGCTGGTGCCTTTGATCGACAGCGATCCCGACCGCGCCGTGGATCTGGCGAATGGCCTTTTGGAGGGGATCGCCGGGCGCTACCGCAGCGCCTGGCTGGCGGTGATGCGGAAGAAGCTGGGGCTGGTCGGCGAAGACGAAGGTGATGCGGCGCTGGCCGATGACCTGCTGACCGCAATGGCAGGGGCCGACTGGACCCTGACCTTCCGACGCCTTGCAACGCCGGCCACCCTCCGCCCGCTGTTTGAGGATTTCTCCGCGATGGAGGCCTGGCTGCCGCGCTGGCAGGCCCGCGCGGGCGAAGGGGCCGCCGAACGGGTGGCACAGGCCAACCCCGCCGTGATCCCCCGCAATCACAAGGTGGAAGAGGCCCTGACCGCCGCCACCGATGGCGACATGGCCCCGTTCGAAGCGCTTCTGACCGCAATCCGCCAGCCTTTCGTGGAACGTGAGGCCTTTTTGCTGCCTGCGCCTTCGGGCTTTGGCTCCTACGTGACTTATTGCGGCACCTGACCGCGTCTCGTTCGGGCTGATCTCCGCCTCACGGCGGGGCGCGGTCATCCATGCGCTGCCCCCCAGCCGCTGCGGTTGACGCCTTGGGCCTTCCCCGTCACTGTTCCACCATGGCCGACCGCTCCGACATTCACGACCGCCTTGCCGCCTCCTTGCGCGCCGCCCGCAAGGCGCGCGGCCTGTCGCTGGACGCCGCCGCAAAGCTTTCCGGCGTCAGCCGGTCGATGGTCAGCCAGATTGAGCGTGGCGAATCTTCCCCCACCGTCGCCACCCTTTGGGCACTGACCCAGGCTTTGCAGCTGGATTTCGCCGGCCTCTTGGAAGACCGCCCCGCCCCGGGGGTCGAGGTGACGCGCGCCGGGTCTGCCCCGGTTATCCAGCGCGGCGGCGTGACCATCCGCATCCTCTCTGCCCCGGAAAGCGTGGGCGCGCATGAGGTGTATGAGCTGGTTTTCGTCCCCGGGGCCGCGCTGACCTCGGACGCCCATTCGCCCGGTTGCCGCGAACATCTGACCGTGCTGGAAGGAAAACTCTCGGTCACATCGGGCGAGGCGACAGATAGCCTTGGTCCCGGCGATGTCGCCCGCTACCCCGCCGACCGCGGGCATGCGATTGCAGCTTTGGACGGCCCGGCACGCGCGATCCTGATCGTGCAGGACAGCTGAAATCGCGGAGCGGGGGTTTCACACCCCCGCACCCCCGTGGGATATTTGTGCCAATGTGAAAGGGCTTATCCGTTTTAGTAGAACTGCTTCCGTTAAGTTGACGCAAGCCCATCGATCTGCAATAATCCGTAAAACCGGATAGGAATCTGCAATGACGGACAAGGTGAGCTTTCTGGAGCATGTGTCGGCCACCCTTGCCGGGATCGAAGCCGATGGCCTGTTCAAGCGCGAACGCCTCATCACCGGGGCCCAAGGGGCGCATGTGACGGTGGCCGGGCGGCAGATGCTGAACCTTTGCGCCAACAACTACCTTGGGCTGGCGGATGACCCGCGCCTGATCGCGGCGGCGAAGGCGGCGATGGACGACCACGGCTTCGGCATGGCCTCGGTCCGTTTCATCTGCGGCACGCAGGACATTCACCGGCAGCTTGAGGCGCGGCTGGCAGGCTATCTTGGCCAGGACGACAGCATTCTTTTCGCCGCCTGCTTTGACGCCAACGGCGGGCTTTTTGAGCCGCTTCTTGGCCCGGAGGATGCCGTCATCTCGGACGCCCTCAACCATGCCTCGATCATCGACGGCATCCGTCTGTGCAAGGCCAAGCGCTACCGCTATGCCAATTCCGACATGGCCGATCTTGAGGCGCAACTGAAGGCCGCGCGGGCCGATGGCGCGCGGTTCATCCTGATCGCCACGGATGGCGTGTTTTCCATGGACGGCTACTACGCCAACCTGACCGAGATCCGCGCCTTGGCAGACACTTACGGCGCGCTGGTCATGGTGGATGACTGCCACGCCACCGGCTTCACCGGCCCGCAAGGACGGGGCACCCCGGCGCGGGCGGGGGTCAGCGTGGACCTGTTGACCGGCACGCTTGGCAAGGCCCTTGGCGGCGCTTTGGGCGGCTACATCGCCGGGCCGCAAGCCGTGATCGACCTTCTGCGCCAACGGGCACGGCCTTACCTCTTCTCCAACGCCCTGCCCCCGGCTGTGGTCGGCGCTGCCCTCGCCGCGCTCGACATTGTCGAACAGGCCGACGACCTCCGCGCCCGCCTGACCGCGAACGCCACCTATTGGCGCGCCGGGCTGACCGCCGCCGGCTTCACCCTCCTCCCCGGCGAGCATCCGATCATCCCCGTCATGCTGGGAGACGCCAAGCTTGCCCAGGCCATGGCCGCCGACCTGAACCAGCGCGGCGTCCATGTCGCGCCCTTCTTCTTTCCCGTCGTCCCCAAGGGCCAAGCCCGCATCCGCACCCAGATGAACGCGGCCCTGACCCGCGCCGATCTGGACCAGGCCCTTGACGCCTTCACCGCCGCAGGCAAAGCCACCGGAGTCCTTCAATGACCAACCAGATGAAGACCCTGGTGAAGGCCAGGCCCGAACCTGGCCTCTGGATGGAAACCCGCCCGGTGCCGGAGATTGGCCCCGATGACGTGCTGATCAAGACCCGCAAGACCGGGATCTGCGGCACCGACATCCACATCTGGAACTGGGACGACTGGGCGCAGAAGACCGTGCCTGTGCCCCTGGTTACCGGCCACGAATTCGCCGGAGAGATCGTGGAGCTGGGAAAGAACGTCGAAGGCCTGACCCTTGGCCAGCGCTGCTCCGGTGAGGGGCACCTGATCGGCAAGACCAGCCGCCAAAGCCGGTCGGGCAAGTTCCACCTTGATCCGGAAACCCGCGGCATCGGCGTCAACGAACCCGGCGCCTTCGCGCAATACCTGCGCCTGCCCGCCTTCAACGTTGTCCCCCTGCCCGACGCCATTGACGACGAAATCGGCGCGATCCTCGACCCCCTCGGCAACGCCGTCCACACCGCGCTCAGCTTTGACCTGATCGGCGAGGATGTGCTGATCACCGGCGCCGGGCCCATCGGCATTATGGCCGCCGCCGTCGCCCGCCATGTCGGCGCACGCCACGTCGTGATCACCGACATCAACCAGGCCCGCCTTGACCTTGCCGCGCAGGTGGCCGACGTCGTCCCGGTGAACGTCGCCACTACGGACCTTCGGTCGGTCTACCCCAGCCTGAAGATGTCCCAGGGCTTCGATGTCGGGATGGAGATGTCGGGCAGCCAGCAAGCCCTCGACCAGATGGTCGAACACATGGTCATGGGCGGCCGCATCGCCATGCTGGGCATCCCGCCCGGCAAATCCCCCGTGGACTGGAGCCGCATCGTCTTCAAGGCCATCACCATCAAGGGCGTCTACGGGCGTGAGATTTTCGAGACGTGGTACAAGATGATCGCCATGCTGGAAAACGGCCTCGACATCCGCCGCGTCATCACCCACCGCTTCCCGGTGGACCGGTTCGTCGACGGCTTTGACGCGATGCGCTCGGGCCTCTCCGGCAAGGTGGTGCTGGACTGGGGCTGACCCTCCCCAAGGCCGGGCCCGCCGCCGCTTTGACAAGGCCGCCGCCCAGGCCTTTGACGCGCTTCTGTTTCCTTGACTTTCTTAATCACTTGGTAACCCTTTTTCAGTCTCATGGAGGGCGGAAATGGGCAGGCTCGCGCAGCGGCGTCGCGATGGGTGGGTGTCATGGACGGCACGATACGGGATGACCGGTCGCAGGGCGCGGATGGGCCTGCTGTCGGGGTTGGTTTGATCACGCCGGTCCTCCTGGCGGGCGGGTCCGGCACGCGGCTCTGGCCGGTGTCCCGGGCGCGCTTCCCGAAGCAGTTCGTGCCCCTCGTCGGCGAGGAAAGCCTGTTTCAAGCCGCCGCGCGCCGGTTCGCTGCGGCAGGCTTTGCCGCCCCCTTGATCGTGACGGCGGACGACTTCCGCTTCCTGGTCACCGAACAGCTGGAACAGGCGTCGATCGCCGCCCAGCATATCCTGGTGGAGCCTGTCGCCCGCAACACCGGGCCTGCGGCTCTTGCGGCGGCGCTGCGGTTGGCGCTGGATGATCCCTCGGCGCTTCTCCTTCTCGCCCCGACCGACCATCTGGTCGCCGACCCGCAGGCCTTCCGCGCAACGGTCAACCGGGGTGTGGCGGCCGCGCGGGACGGGCGCATCGTGACCTTCGGCATCCATCCGACCCATGCCGAAACCGGCTATGGCTGGCTGGAATGCGGTCCCGCCAGCCACCCGGGCGTGGAAACCCTGACCCGCTTCATTGAAAAGCCCGCAGCCGACGTGGCGGATCAGCTTCTGGCCAGCGGCCGCTGCCTCTGGAACGCCGGCGTCTTTCTGGCCCGTGCCGATGTGCTGATTGCCGAAGCGCGCCGCCATGCGCCCCAGCTTCTCGCCGACGCGACAAGGGCGCTGGACGCCGCGACCCTTGACCTTGGGTTTCTCCGCCTCGCCCCCGCCCCGTGGGAAGGGGTAGAGACCATCTCGATCGACCATGCGATCATGGAACGGTCTGACCGGCTGTCGGTCGTGCGCTTCACCGGGCGCTGGACCGACCTTGGCTCCTGGACCGCCGTCTTTGCCGAAGAAACGCCCGACGCGACCGGCACCGCGCTTCACGGTCCCGCCACCGCGCTTGACTGCGAAAACACCTATCTCCGGTCCGAGGTGGAGGGCGTGGAACTGATCGGCATCGGCCTGAAGAACATCGTCGCCGTGGCCACCCGCGATGCGGTGCTGGTGGCCGATGCGGGTTCTGCCCAGGCGGTGCGGCTGGCGGTCGACCGGCTGAAGTCCAAGGGCGCCGCACAGGCCACTGCCTTTGCCCAGGAACACCGGCCTTGGGGCTGGTATGAAACCATCGCCGGCGGCGACCGGTTCCAGGTCAAGCGCATCCATGTCCACCCGGGTGCGGCGCTCAGTCTGCAATCGCACCTCCACCGGGCCGAACACTGGATTGTGGTGCAAGGCACCGCACGGGTGACGGTGGGCGATACGGTCAGCCTGATCACCGAAAACCAGTCGATCTACGTGCCCCTCGGTGCGGTGCATCGCCTGGAAAACCCTGGCCGCGTGCCGATGGTCCTGATCGAGGTGCAGACCGGCACCTACTTTGGTGAGGATGACATCATCCGCTACGAAGACCGCTACGCCCGGACCTGACCGGGCGCAGGCACGATCTTTCTGCGAAAGATCGCGGCCACGTCCTTCACCCAGCACAAGGGCCTGCCCGCAGATTGCGATTTTTCGCAGAAAAATCGTGGCCCGGGTCTGCATGCCGCACCACAGCTGGCGAAGGCGGCGCGCGCCCTGCGTGGGACCAAGATTGGCATCCCCGACAAGCTGTTGATTTCCCTTGCACCGCGCTGTCACCTTGCCCCCGGTTTACACCGCGCCCTGCATCGGCGATAACCGTCGCATCCGGCCCAAAGAGACCCGTCATGCTCCTCTTGATCGACAATTATGACAGCTTCACCTACAACCTCGTCCACTACCTGGGTGAGCTTGGCGCCGACGTCGTCGTGAAACGCAACGACGCGCTTCAGGTCCAGGACGTGATCGCCATGCGGCCCGAGGTGATCGTCCTTTCCCCCGGCCCCTGCGACCCCGCCGCCGCCGGGATCTGCCTGCCGCTGACCAAAGCCGCCGCGACCGCCGATATCCCCCTCCTCGGCGTCTGCCTCGGCCACCAGACCATTGGCGAGGCGTTCGGCGGCCACGTCATCCGCTGCCATGAGATCGTCCATGGCAAGATGGGCACCATGCACCATTCCGGCAAAGGCGTGTTCCGCGGCCTCCCTTCGCCCTTCCAGGCCACCCGCTACCACTCCCTTGTCGTCGACCGCGACACCCTGCCCTCCGACCTCGAGGTCACCGCCTGGCTGGACGACGGCACGATCATGGGCCTGCGCCATAAGCGCCACCTGATCGAAGGCGTCCAGTTCCACCCCGAATCCATCGCCTCCGAACACGGCCACCAGCTTTTGCGCAACTTCCTGGACGAAGCGAAAGCCCGGGTTCCCGCATGAGCGATATCCTGAAGCCCCTGATCGGCATCGCCGCCACCCGCCCGCTGACGCGGGACGAGGCCGAGGCCGCTTTCAACGCGCTTTTCGAAGGTCAGGGCACCCCGGCCCAGATGGGCGGGTTCCTGATGGCGTTGCGCACGCGGGGGGAAACCGTCGATGAATACGCCGCCGCCGCCAGCGTGATGCGCGGCAAATGCCTGCCCGTGGTCGCGCCAGATGGGGCTATGGACATTGTCGGCACCGGCGGCGACGGGAAGGGCACGCTCAACATCTCCACCGCCACCGCCTTTGTCGTGGCGGGGGCAGGAGTCGTTGTGGCGAAACACGGCAACCGGAACCTCTCCTCCAAATCCGGCGCGGCGGATGCGCTGACCGAACTTGGCCTGAACGTCATGGTCGGCCCCGAAGTGGTGGAGCGGTGTCTGGCTGAGGCCGGGATCGGCTTCATGATGGCCCCGATGCACCACCCCGCGATCCGCCATGTCATGCCGGTGCGCGCCGAACTTGGCACGCGGACGATCTTCAACATCCTTGGCCCCCTGACCAACCCCGCCGGGGTCAAGCGTCAACTCACCGGTGCCTTCTCGGCCAGCCTGATCCGCCCGATGGCGGAAACCTTGCTCGCCCTCGGCACCGAAAAAGCCTGGCTGGTCCACGGCTCGGACGGGACCGACGAAATCTCCATCTGCGGCGCGACTTCAGTCTCGGCCGTCGAAAACGGCGCGGTGCGCGACTTCACCGTTCACCCGGAAGACGCAGGCCTGACGCCCCACCCGTTCGAGGCGATCCTTGGCGGCACCCCGGCCGAGAATGCCGAAGCCTTCCGCGCACTCTTGGAGGGTGCTTCCGGCGCCTACCGCGACGCCGTCCTTCTGAACGCCGCTGCCGCCCTTGTGGTCGCCGACCGGGCCGGAACCTTGACCGAAGGTGTCGCGTTGGCCCGTGAGGCTATCGATTCCGGCGCCGCCCGCACCAAGGTTCAGGCGCTGGCCCGACTTACCAACGCCTGAAAGGGCCCCGATGACCACAATCCTTGACCGCATCAAGACCTACAAGCTGGAGGAGGTGGCAAAGCTGAAGGCCACCACCACCCTGGCCAAGCTTGAAGAGGCCGCCAAAGCCGCCGCCCCACCGCGCGGCTTTGCCCGTGCCCTGCGCGAGGCGGCCGCCACCGGCTATGGCCTGATCGCCGAGATCAAGAAGGCCAGCCCCTCAAAGGGCCTGATCCGCGCCGACTTTGATCCGCCCGCCCTTGCCCAGGCCTATGAGGCTGGCGGGGCCACTTGCCTGTCCGTCCTGACCGACGGACCGTCGTTCCAGGGCGCGGATGACTATCTGCTGGCCGCCCATGCTGCCACCGCCCTGCCCTGCCTGCGCAAGGATTTTCTCTATGACCCCTGGCAGGTCACCCAGTCGCGCGCGCTGAATGCCGACTGCGTGCTTCTCATCATGGCCTCGCTTGATGACACGCTGGCCGAAGAACTGGAGTCCGCTGCCTTCGAGCTTGGCATGGACGTCCTGATCGAGGTCCATGACGAGGCGGAACTTGACCGTACTGCCCGGCTGAAATCGCCGCTGATCGGAATCAACAACCGCAACCTCCATTCGTTCGAGGTGACGCTGGACACCACCCGCCGCCTTGCGCGCCGGGTGCCGGAAGACCGCTTGATCGTCGCTGAAAGCGGGCTTTACACGCCCGGGGATCTGGCCGACCTCGCGCAATACGGTGCGCGCTGTTTCCTGATCGGCGAAAGCCTGATGCGGCAGTCCGACGTGACCGCCGCCACCCGCGCGATCCTTGCACGCCCCTTAACCGCGCAGGGCGGGCTGTGAGCGGCCTGTCCCATTTCGACGACAAGGGCGCGGCCCATATGGTCGACGTGTCAGCCAAGCCGGTGACCGACCGTGTCGCCGTGGCCGTGGGCGCAGTGCGTATGACGGCTGAGACTTTGGCGCTGATTACCGAGGGCCGGGCCAAGAAGGGCGACGTTCTGTCCGTCGCGCGGCTGGCGGGGATCATGGCGGCCAAGCGGACGGCGGACCTGATCCCGCTTTGCCACCCCCTGCCGATCACCAAGGTCGCGGTGGAGCTGACGGCTGATCCGTCCCTTCCCGGTGTGCGGATCGAAGCGACAGTCAAGACCTCCGGCCAGACCGGGGTGGAGATGGAGGCACTGACCGCCGTCTCAGTCGCCGCGCTGACGGTCTATGACATGGTCAAGGCGGCGGAAAAGTCGATGGTGATCGACGGCATCCGGCTGATCCTGAAAGATGGCGGCAAATCAGGCCGTTACGAGGCGCTTTGATGATTTCGGTTGAAGAGGCTTTGGCGCAATGTCTGGCCCTGACCAAGCCCCTTGCGGCGGAAACCGTGCCTCTGGCAGAGGCCGCTGGCCGCTGGATGTGCGCCCCCGCTGTCGCCACCCGCGACCAGCCGCCCTTTGCCGCTTCGGCGATGGATGGCTACGCGGTGCAAGGCAACCCCGGCCCCGATGACGTCTTCGCCGTGATCGGCGAGGCGGGCGCGGGGCACCAGTTCACCGGCCAGGTCGGCCCCGGTCAGGCCGTCCGCATCTTCACCGGCGCGCCCGTGCCCGCCGGCGCGACCCGGGTCATCATCCAGGAGGATGTGGTGGCCCTGGGCGACCGGATCATCCTGCGCGAGGGCGCCGATGCCGGCCCCCACATCCGCCCCCTCGGCCAGGATTTTCGCGCCGGTGACAGCCTTTCACCCCGCCGCCTGCGCCCGAATGACCTTGCCCTTCTCGCCGCGATGAACATTCCCACCGTGCCGGTGACCCGCAAGCCGGTGGTCGCCCTGATTGCCACCGGGGATGAGCTGGTGATGCCGGGCGAAGACCCGAAGCCCGACCAGATCATCGCCTCGAACAGCTTTGCCCTGAAGGCGCTGGTCGAGGCGGAGGGGTGCGAGGCCCGCCTTCTGCCCATCGCCCGCGACACCGAGGCTGAGCTTGCGACCGTCCTCGCCCTCGCCTCTGAAGCCGATCTGATCGTGACCATCGGCGGCGCCTCGGTCGGCGACCATGACCTTGTGGGCCGCACCCCGGGGTTGGAGCGGGCGTTCTGGAAAATCGCCATGCGCCCTGGCAAGCCGCTGATCGCGGGGCGGTTGAATGGCGTGCCGATGCTGGGCCTGCCGGGCAACCCGGTGTCGGCCATCGTCTGCGGGCATCTTTTCCTTCTGCCGATGCTGCGCGCGATGCTGGGCGATCCGGCCCCTGCCCCAAAGCTGCGTCGCGCCCGGCTGACGCTGGACCTGCCCGCCAACGGCCCCCGCGCGCATTACATGCGGGCCCGGCTTGCCATGGGCGATGGCCTGCCCGACATCACCCCGTTTGACCGTCAGGACTCGGCCGTCTTGTCGATTCTTGGCCAGGCGGATGCCCTGTTGATCCGCCCGGTAGCAGATGGCCCCTGCAGCGCCGGGGCCACGGTGTCCTACCTGCCGCTTTGAACCCGTGGGAATAATTCTTGACACAAACCGGGAACACGGGCAGAACATTGCGTTAACACGTCTTCGCAGGGGCCGGACATGCTGACACGCAAGCAGTTGGAACTTCTGGATTTCATCAAGACCCGGATGGATCGGGATGGTGTGCCGCCGTCGTTCGACGAAATGAAGGATGCGCTGGATCTGCGGTCCAAGTCCGGCATCCACCGCCTGATCACCGCGCTGGAAGAGCGTGGCTTCATCCGCCGCCTTGCCCACCGCGCCCGCGCGCTGGAAATCATCAAGCTGCCAGATGCGATGGAAAAGCCCGGCTTCACCCCGCGTGTCGTGACTGGCGACCGGGTCGATCCGCCGCGCGGGGCGATGCCGGTCAGCACGGTCCACGCGATCGAACTGCCCGTGATGGGCCGCATCGCCGCCGGTGTCCCGATTGAGGCGATCTCGGAAATCTCGCACTATGTGGCGGTGCCGGGGTCGATGCTGTCGGGCAAGGGCCAGCACTATGCGCTTGAAGTCAAAGGCGATTCCATGATCGAGGCGGGGATCAATGATGGTGACATCGTGGTGATCCGGGAACAAAGCACTGCCGACAATGGGGATATTGTCGTGGCTTTGGTCGAAGATCACGAAGCCACGCTGAAGCGCTTCCGCCGCCGCGGCAACATGATCGCGCTTGAGGCGGCCAACCCTGCCTATGAAACCCGGGTCTTTCCCGATCATCTGGTCAAGGTGCAGGGCCGGCTTGTCGGGCTGATCCGCAGCTACTGACCCGAGGCCAGCTTTTCTGTCACTGGTCCCAGGTCTGGCAGCGCATAGGCGCGGGCCGGGCCTGACCACAGCCGCTCTGCCCGTTTCGTCGTGACGATCCGCACCCCTTCCCCCTCGGGCCAGACAGCAAGCGGCCCGGTTGCGCGCAAGGTGGCAAGGTCGATCAGGCGGCAGCCTTCGGGCGCGTCTTCAACCACTTCGGCAATCACCACCAGCCCACCGCCGGCACAGGCCGGCGCCAGCTTGTCCAAGGCACCCTTCCCGGTCAGCGCGACCCCGGCGAGATTCCCGATCTGGAACCACCGCTCTCCCTTCGGGCCGCTAAAACCCTGACGGGCGGCGGCCGGCGCCTGATCGGCAAGGTCACCGTCATTCTCCAGCCAGCTTTCGGCGGCAAAGCCCCCGCCGCGCGCAACCGACAGCGCCCGGCCATCGGACACCGCCAACCCCAGCAGCTTTCCGTCGCCGGAAACCAGCAGCAACGGCCGCTCGGCTTGCGTCCAAAGACCAAAGGCCACGACGACCGGCAGCACACCCAGCCAGCGCACCCGTTCGCGCCAAAGGATCACCCAGATCGCCCCCAGGGTCAGCAGGGGCAGCACCCATGGGCCGGGTTCCGGGATAGCCGTGACCGCCCCCTCCAACCCCGCAATCCAATGCGCCACGAACAGAATCCAGCGCGCGCCAAGTTCCATGAACCAAAGGGGCAGCCAGGCCAGGCCAAAGGGGGCGAGCAGGGCTGCCACGGCCCCCGCCGGCATGATGACCGCGCCCATGACGGGCACGGTCAACACATTGGCGAGCAGGCCATAATCGGTGAAGCGGTTAAAATGCGCCGCCGCATAGGGCGCGGTCGCAAAGCCGCCGATCACCGAACTGAGGACCAACGTGAAGACCGGCATCAGCCAGCGCGGCAGTTTTTGGCGGTAGATGCTGCCGTCCAGCGCGGCGAACCCCACGATCAGCGCGATGGTGGCGGCAAAAGACATCTGGAACCCCGGCTCCATCAGGCTTTCGGGCTTGGTGAGCAACAGCAGCACCCCCGCCACCGCGACCGACCGCAAGGTCAGTGCCCGGCGGTCCAAAAGCACCGCGCCCAGGAACACCGCGATCATGATGAAGGCGCGCTCCGTGGCGACATTCGCCCCCGACAGCACCAGATAGAAGGCCGCCACCCCCAGGGCCACCACCGCCGCGACCTTCTTGGTGTTCACCCGCAGGGCGATGTAAGGCACCAGCGCCAGCCCGTAGCGGAACAGCGCGAAGACGAAGGCCGTCAAAAACGCCATGTTCATGCCGGAAATCGCCAGAAGATGCGCAAGTGAGCTGTCGCGCAGCGCCTGCACCGTCTCTTCCGTGATGGCGGACCGGTCGCCCGTCATCGCCCCCGCCGCAAAGGCGCCCGCCTGGCCGTCCATATGCTGCAACATTCCGGCGGTCAGATAGCGGCGGAGCCGGTCAATCGGCAGGGCGGTCGCCTCCGCCTCCTCCAGTAGCAAGACGGGCGTGCGGGTGTAGCCAACCGCGCCCAAGCGATCAAAGAAAGCCATGCGGCGGAAGTCAAAGCCCCCAGGCTCCACCGGCCCCTCAGGTGCGGCAAGGCTGGCGGTCAGGATCACCACCTGCCCCGGCGCCGGGGTCAGCCAGGGCTGCTCCCCCTGCAGCGAGATGCGAAGCCGAAGGGGGGTGCGCTCAGGCGACACCTCGCGCAGGGTCACCCGGTCCAGCGTCAGGCGCAGGGCGTCGGATTGCGACCGGTCGATATGGACGATGCGGCCTTCGACCGGGCCATAGTAGCGGAAGGTCAGCATCGGCGCGTCCACCGCATGGGCGCGGATGCCGGCAGCCAGCCACCCCGCGGCCAGTGCTGCCGCAGCAAAGGCGAGCGGGCGGGCAAGATCCGGTCCGCGCAGGCCAAGCGCCAGACCGGCGATGATTGCCAGACCGGCCAGGACATAGCTGCCAAGGCCGGGTTCCTGCGGCACGGCGAACCAGACGGCAACGCCGCAGCCCATCAGGACCGCAAGCCAGGGAAACAGCGTTCCCCGCGCGGCCTGCAGCGCCAGAAGCGGCCACAGGACCAGCCGGATTCCCGCCTGCACGGCCGCCACCTTGTCCTTGCCCCCGTGATTGCCTAAGACCGACGCCAAGCCTAGGCCCTCATGGTTTCCGAAAGGTTAACGCCCGATGAACGCGCCCCGTCCCGTTGTCACCCGCTTCGCGCCCTCGCCCACCGGGTATCTGCATATCGGCGGTGGGCGGACCGCGCTGTTCAACTGGCTTTACGCGCGGGGCCGGGGCGGCAAGTTCCTGCTGCGGATCGAGGATACGGACCGCGAGCGGTCAACGCCGGAAGCCACAGCAGCGATCCTGCGGGGCCTCACCTGGCTGGGTCTCGACTGGGATGGCGACGTGGTCAGCCAGTTCGAACGCCGCGACCGCCACGCCGCCGTGGCGCATGAGATGCTGGCGCGAGGAACGGCCTACAAGTGCTTTTCCACGCAGGAAGAAATCGCCGCCTACCGGGCTGCGCAAGAGGCAGCTGGCGCAAGCTATGCCGTGTTCCAAAGCCCCTGGCGCGACGCGGACCCCGCAACCTTTCCCGACGCGCCCTTTGCCATTCGCATGAAGGCCCCCCGCACTGGTGAGACGGTGATTGACGACAAGGTTCAGGGCCGTGTGGTGATCCAGAACGCCACGCTGGACGACATGATCGTCCTGCGCTCGGACGGGACGCCCGTCTACATGCTGGCCGTTGTGGTCGATGACCATGACATGGGCGTGACCCATGTCATTCGCGGCGATGACCACCTGAACAACGCCGCGCGCCAGCAGATGGTCTATGACGCGATGGGGTGGGAGGTGCCAACCTGGGCGCATATTCCGCTGATCCACGGGCCGGACGGCAAGAAGCTGTCGAAACGCCACGGCGCGACCGGGGTCGAGGAATACCAGGCGATGGGCTACCCGGCGGCGGGCATGCGCAACTACCTGACCCGCCTCGGCTGGGCGCATGGCGATGCCGAAATCTTCTCCACCGCCGAAGCGCTGCAGATGTTCGACCTTGAGGGAATCGGCCGCGCCCCCGCCCGGCTGGACTTCAAGAAGCTGGAAAACACCTGCGGCCACCACATGGCGATGGCTGACGATGCTGCACTGCTGCATGAACTGACTGCCTACCTTGGCGCAGCCGGGCAGCCCGCGCTGACCGCGCTGCAGGTGGACCTGATGGCAAAGGCGCTGCCCGTCTTGAAGAAGTCTGCGAAGACCTTCCCGGAACTGCTTGATAAGGCGTCATTCCTGATGATCCAGCGCCCCATCGTCCCCGACGCAAAGGCCGCTGAGGCGCTAGATGCGGTATCCCGTGGTATACTGAAATCGTTGACGCCGCAGCTGCAAAATGCTAGCTGGACGAAAGAGGCGCTGGAACCTGTCCTGACCGAGGCCGCCACCGCGAACGGCATCGGTTTCGGCAAGCTTGCAGCGCCCCTCAGGGCCGCAATCGCGGGCCGGACTGTTACACCTTCGGTTTACGACATGATGCTAGTCATCGGTCGTGAGGAAACCATTGCAAGGCTGACGGACGCCGTGGCGTAAGCCCGCGCCCCCCGGTCTTGAAGCTGCCCCCGCCGGGGTGCAGGATAGCCAGAGGCCCCCCTGCCAGGGTCGGCCCGCCATACCGGGGAAGACAAGATGTCGGACACAAGCGCCAAGCTAAGCCTGAACGGGAAGACCTACGATCTGCCCGTGCATTCACCCACGCTCGGGCCGGATGTGCTCGACATCCGCAAGCTCTACGGTGAGGCGGATGTCTTCACCTACGATCCCGGCTTCACCTCGACCGCTGCTTGCGAAAGCGCCATCACCTATATCGACGGCGACAAGGGCGAACTGCTGTATCGCGGCTATCCGATCGAACAGCTGGCCGAGAAATCCACCCATCTGGAGGTGTGCTATCTCCTCCTCTACGGCGAACTGCCGACCGCAGCCCAGCTGGCCGACTTCACCCACCGGGTGACGAACCACACCATGGTGCATGAACAGATGCACTACTTCTTCCGGGGCTTCCGCCGCGATGCGCACCCGATGGCCACCATGGTCGGCGTGGTCGGCGCGATGGCCGCCTTCTATCACGACAGCACCGACATCAACGATCCCTGGCAGCGTGAGGTTGCCGCGATCCGGATGATCGCCAAGCTGCCGACGATCGCCGCGATGGCCTACAAATACTCGGTCGGCCAGCCCTTCGTTTACCCGAAGAACAGCCTCAGCTACGCTGGCAACTTCCTGAACATGTGCTTTGCCGTCCCCGCGGAAGATTACGTCGTCTCGCCCGTGCTGGAAAAGGCGATGGACCGGATCATGATGCTGCATGCCGATCATGAGCAGAACGCCTCAACCTCGACGGTACGTCTGGCCGGGTCTTCGGGGGCCAACCCCTTCGCCTGCATCGCGGCCGGGATTGCCTGCCTTTGGGGCCCGGCGCATGGCGGGGCGAACCAGGCAGCACTTGAACAGCTGCGCGAAATCGGCACCGTGGACCGGATCCCCGAATTCATCGCCAAGGCCAAGGACAAATCCTCGGGCGTCAAGCTGATGGGCTTCGGCCACCGGGTCTACAAGAACTTCGACCCGCGCGCCAAAGTGATGAAGGAATCCGCTGATGAGGTGCTTGGCCTCCTCGGCGTCGAAAACAACCCCCTCCTCCAGGTCGCGAAAGAGCTGGAACGGATCGCGCTGGAAGATGACTACTTCATCTCGAAGAAGCTGTACCCGAACGTCGATTTCTACTCGGGCATCATTCTTGAGGCGATGGGCTTCCCCACTGCCATGTTCACCCCGATCTTCGCGATTTCCCGCACCGTGGGCTGGATCAGCCAGTGGAAAGAAATGATCGCCGACCCGACACAGAAGATCGGCCGCCCGCGTCAGCTTTATGTCGGCCCCACGTCGCGGGACTATATCGACCTGCGCCACCGCTGACCCGCAAGATGGGCAATACTGCCCATTCCACCGATCAACCCCAGGCGGAACCCCAAGAATTTTCGCAGAAAATTCTTGGGGTTCACCGGCCGTCCAGTGTGTTGATCGGCGCGTAAAGGTCTACCCGCCGGTCGCGGAACAGGCCCCAGCTGGCGCGCAGGGCTGCAATGGCGTCCAGATCAACCTGGTGAACCAGCACCTCCTGCAAGTCTCGTCCCGCCTTGGCCAGAAGTTGCCCGGTGTGGTCCGCGATGAAGCTTGACCCGTAAAAGGTCACTTCGCGCCCCTCAGGCGCCACCTCAACCCCGATCCGGTTTGACGCCACCACCGGCAGAATGTTCGCCGCCGCGTGGCCGCGCATCACCATTTCCCAATGCGGCTGGCTGTCATAGCCGGGCGCGGGCGGTTCAGACCCGATGGCCGTCGGGTACAGCAGCACCTCTGCCCCCATCAGCGCCATCGCGCGTGCCGCTTCAGGGAACCACTGATCCCAGCAGATGCCCACGCCAATCCGGCCAAAGGCGGTGTCCCAGACCCGAAAGCCGGTATCGCCGGGCGAGAAGTAGTATTTCTCCTCATACCCCGGCCCCTGCGGGACATGGCTTTTGCGGTAGGTGCCCAGCACGCGGCCATCGGCATCGACCATGGCGATGCTGTTGAAGAAGGCCGGACCCGCACGTTCAAAGAAGCTGACCGGCAGGACCACGCCCAACTCCTTGGCCAGCGCCGCGAACCGGGCGACCAGAGGGTGGCCCTCCAGCGGCTGGGCTAGGTCAAAGTAACGGGGATGCTGCTCGATGCAGAAATAGGGCGCGGCGAAGAGTTCCTGGATCAGGACGATGTTGGCCCCTTGGGTGGCAGCCTGCCGGACCAGCGCCTCGGCCCGGTCGGCGTTGGCAGGCAGGTCCCAGCTGCAGGCGAACTGGGTGGCGGCAAGAGTGACATTGCGCATCGGTCTGGTCCGGGCTTTGGGGCGGTTTCCGGCCTAGGCTAAGCCATCATGGGGCCGGGTGAAACCCCGGGACCGGGCCAGGCGCGAAAGATGAAAACTTCCCTAATTCGCGCAGGCAAGCCGTTGATTTTCCTCAGGTCGGCCCCATGTCCCCGCCCGGGACACCGTTCCGCGCCGCCTCGATCCAGTTCCAGATCCGGTTGGGGGTAAAGGGCATGTCCACCCGAGTGACCCCCACCGGCGCCAGCGCATCCCGCACCGCGTTCGAGATCGCCCCCAGCGCGCCCACCGTCCCCGCCTCACCGCAGCCCTTCATGCCAAGGGGGTTGGTCCGCGTCGGCACCCCCTGCTCGGCAAAGCCGAACATCGGCAGATCACTCGCGCGCGGCATCCCGTAATCCATGAAGCTGCCGGTCAGAACCTGGCCATCGTCGTCCTGCACCAGCCACTCCGTCACCGCCTGACCAAAGCCTTGCGCGATGCCACCATGGACCTGCCCCTCCACAAGGTTGGGGGCGACCAGCACCCCGAAGTCATCGACCACGGAATAGCGGTCAAGGGTAAGCCCGCCGGTTTCGGGGTCGATCTCCACCTCACAAAGATGCACGCCATTTGGGAAGGACCGGCCATCGAGGGTGATCTTCTCACTCCGGTCGATCAGGTCCATCCGGCCCTTGGCGCGGGCCAGGGCTGCCGCCTCAGGCAGGGTCAGGCGCAGGTTAGTGCCGGGCGCGCCAAAGCGGTGGTCCTTGAACTCCACCCCCTCCGCGCCCCATTCCTCGGCCAGAAATTCCTCAAAAGCCGTCACCATCGCCCCCACCGTCGCCCGCGTGGCCGTGCCCTGCACAGTCACTGACCGAGAGCCGCCAGTGCCCCCACCCCGGGCAATCCGGTCGCTGTCGCCTTCAACGATGCGGACCATGTCCTGCGAAATGCCGGTGCTTTCCGCGACCATGCGGGCGAAAACGCTTTCATGACCCTGCCCGTTTGACTGGGTGCCGACATAGAGCGTGGCCCCCCCGTCCGCATCCAGCACCAGCCGGGCGATTTCATGGCTGTCGCCAAGGATCGCTTCGATATAGGCCGCGACGCCAATGCCGCGCAGCTTGCCCTGGGCGCGGCTGGCGGCCAGACGGTCGGCATAGCCCGCCGCGCGGGGGGCGACGGTGGCCAGAAGGCCCGCAAAATCACCGCCGTCAATCTCTTCCCCTTCCAGCGTCAGATGGGGAAAGTCGCGGATCACGTTCTTCAGGCGCAAGTCAACCGGGTCCAGTCCCAGTTGCCGCGCGGCTTCGTCCATCGCGCGTTCGACGGTCAAGATCGCCTCAGGCCGCCCCGCACCGCGATAGGCGTCGATGGGGGTGGAGTTGGTGTAGACACCCAGCGCGGTCAGAGCCGCGACCGGCACCTTGTAGACCCCTGTCAGGACCTTGACGAAAAGCTCCGTCTGGATCGCCTGCCCGAATTGCGAGTTGTAGGCGCCAAGGTTGGTCACCAGGTCCACCTTATAGGCGGTGATCCGGTGATCGGCGTCAAAGCCCAGCGTGGCCGTCGCCACCAGGTCGCGCCCGGCATTGTCGGTCAGCATCGCCTCAGCCCTTGTGGAGATCCAGGCGACCGGGCGGCCCAAGGCGCGGGCGGCTTGGGCCAGCACCACATATTCCGGGTAGGTCATCGCCTTCATCCCGAAGCCGCCGCCGACATCGGGGTTGGTCACGCGGACCCGGTCGCGGGCCAGGCCCAGCATGCGGGCAAGTTCGTTGCGCTGGGTCCAGACGCCCTGGCCATTGACGCAAAGATGAAGGCGGTCGCCCTCCCATTCGGCAAAGGCGGCGCGGGGTTCCATCGGGGCGGCGGTCACGCGGTTGTGGACTACCTCGACCGTGACGCGGTGGGTGGCTTTGGCGAGGGCGGCGTCGGTGCCTGCCTGATCGCCAAAGGCGAAGTCAAAGGCCCGGTTCAGGGGGGCGTCGGGATGCAGGGTCGGCTCTTGAGGTTTTAGGTGAAGAGCGGGGGGGAGTGCGTTGATATCCATAGCAATCGCCTCAACCCCGTCCTTCGCGGCCTCAGGGCTGTCGGACACGACCATGGCAATGGCTTCGCCGACAAAGCGCACGCGGTCACGGGCCAGAACCGGGCGTTCCGGACCGGCGCCAAGGCCACCGACAGCGTCAATCCGTTCGCCCTTCATGCCCAGGATGACACCGGCGGCCAGCAGATCATCCGCCGTCAGGACCAGATGCACGCCGGGCATCGCCCGCGCCGCGGTCACGTCAAGACTGACGATCTGACCATGCGCGTGGTCTGACCGCAGGAAGGCCGCCCACAATGCCCCTTGCGGAACAAGGTCAGCCACGTAGCGCCCGGTGCCGGTCAGAAAGCGCACATCCTCCCGCCGTTTCAGCGGTTGGGCCATTCCGAATCGCAGCTGTTCCATCGCGTCACCCCCCCAAGAAACCTTCTGCAACAGCATAGCGCCCGGCGGGGATTGTCCAGCCGGGCGCTTAGGTTTCTTCGCAGTGGGCAGGTGTTAGAGCTTCAGGCCCAGGACGGTGGCCATCTGCAACTCACCAAAGCCGTTGAAGCGGGTGTTGGTGACGGTCGAATAGGACCCCATCCCCTGCCAGATGACGAAATCACCTTCCTCCATATCCGAGGCAAGGGGGATTTCACCGGGCAGGCGATCCACCGAATCGCAGGTCGGGCCGAAGACAATGCGCGGCTGCGCGTCGCCGGTGCGCTTGGTGCCATCGGCGGCCAGAACCTCGATCCGGTCGATCACACCGATCATCGGCAGTTCGGTCAGCGTGCCGTAGACGCCATCGTTCAGGAACACATGGGTTCCGTCGCGCAGCGCCTTGACGCGGGCGGCAAGGGCGAAGGCGTCACCGCAAAGGGCACGGCCAGGCTCACAGACCAGCAGCGGGCGGTTGTCGCCAAACGCTTCGGTCGTCACGCGGTCGATCAGGGCGAAGGTCTCTTCGATCTGCGGGACGATCGCGTTCATCCGGTGGTTCGGGAAACCGCCGCCGACGTTCAGCCGGGCGATGGTCACACCCGCGTCGCGCGCGATGTTGGCGCCTTCGCGGATGTAGGCCTCCCAGGCGTGCGGATCGGTGCATTGCGTGCCGGGGTGGAAGGTCAGCGAGGGGATGAAACCCGCCGCCGCCACGTCCTTGAGGAGTTCGACCGCCAGCTCAACCGTGGCACCGAACTTGGCCCCGAAGTTGTAGGCAGCCCCGGCCACCGGCAGCTTGTAGCGGACCGAGATTTCGGTGCCGTCCACAGGGACCATCGCGATCAGCTTCGCCAGTTCCGACTTCGAATCAACGCTATAGGACTTCACACCCCGGGCGACGGCATGGGCAATCTCATGCTTGGCGCGGACCGGGTTGTTGTAGTGGATGGCCGCATCGGGAGCGAGGCGACGGATCAGGTCAATCTCGAACGGTGAGGCGCAGTCATAGCCACGGATGCCGGCCGCGGCGAGGTTTTCCACCATCGCTTCGCCCGGGTTCGACTTGACAGCATAGGTCACCATGCCGGGGAAGCCGTCGATGAACCGGCGCGCAGCGGCCTGGGCCGCCGAGGGCGCAAAGAACAGCACCGGGTTTTCTGGCTGCTGATGACGCAGGTATTCAGTGGGGTTCGTCCAGATCGTTTTCGAGAGTCCCATCGGCGTGATCCTTTCGGCCAATGAAGACGCTTCGCCCTTCCCTGCAGCAGCTATGGGATCGGGCACCAGCGTGGTTTCAAGTAAACCAGGCCAGGTGCGTATGAGCCGCCCTTTTCCTGCAGTGAAGGATGACGCATATGATGTACAAACTCACCGAACAAAACTGTATAATCGCCGCGAACGGTCGTTATAATGACGAAAAGGATGGCAGATTGAATGGATGAACTGGATCGCAACATCGTAGGGCTGCTGGGGGCCGATGCGCGGATGTCGGTGGCCACGCTGGCGCGGCGGCTGAAGGTGGCGCGGTCCACCGTCCAGGCCCGGCTGGAGCGGTTGGAAACCAGCGGCATCATCGCAGGCTACACGCTGAAACTGGGCGAAGGCGCGCGCGAAGGGCGGCTGCGGGCCTCCGTTCTCCTGACAATCGAACCCCGCGCGCAAGCCGCCGTCCTGACCCGCCTGCGGTCGATTGCCGAGGTGGAGCGGGTGTTCACCACCTCCGGCCGATTCGATTTTCTTTTGCAGGTCGCCTGCCCGAACACCCAGGTGCTGGATCAGGTGCTGGACCAGATCGGCGCGATGACAGGGGTCAGGGCATCGGAAAGCCTGATCCACCTCAGCACCAAGATCGACCGGGCGGTTTAGGCGCCCCGAATGGCCTAGACCGGGGCCGATTGCGTCTGAAGCCCGTGCCGCATCGCCCGGCGGAACACATCACCTGCCACGCCCAACGTGCGGCTGTAGTGCCAGGCCAGGCCAAAGACGCTGTCATGCGGGCTGGCAGCAGCTTGAAGGACGGCATCGGCCCGCTCAAGCCAGCCGTACTGCTTCAACTGACGCAGACCGTGGTAGTGCAGAATGATCGCATCCTCGGTCGCCAGGCTTGACGTGTTGTTCCAGGTTCTTGGCAGCCGCAGCGGGCCCCAGGCAGCGCGCTGGTTCAACGTTGGCAAGAGTGAGATCGTGTCCAGCCAGGGGCGCTTTTTGGTCAGGGTGGGAATGGCATCAAGTGTCCGGGCATTCTGCAGCCATTGCTGGCCGAAATGCACCCCATCTTCCCCAGGTGCCGGAAACAACAGCAATCCCGCATTGAAGATCGGCGGGCCGGTGTTGCCATGCGGATAATGAACAATCTCCTCCGGGACCGGCAGGTCAAACGTGTTGAACAAGAGCCGCCACTGATCGGCCTGATCGGTCCAGGCGTTGATCGTGTCCAGACACATGGCGACGCGACCGGCCACAGCCTCATCCATGATTGAGGCGGGGCGCAGCATCACCATGTCGGTGTCCAGGAACAAAAACCAGTCCGCCCCAGTTACCGCCGCTGCCGCCAAAAGCTTGTTGCCAGCCGGGTATCCATCGGGAAAGTCGTTCACGACAGGAGAGAGACTGACCGCATTATCCTCAAGAAACTGGCGCGTTTCGGCCTGAAGGCCACTGATCCTTTCTGCCCGACAGAACGCCTGCAAGGTAAAGTCATCCCGGCAGTTCAGACGCAGCGAGGCGATCAGCAAATGGGCTTGGACTTCCAGAGGGCCGGGTTCGACGATGAAGAAGATCTTCAGCCGGGGTGCTTCTGTCTGGTTCATCGCGACGACACCTTTTCAACCCGCAATCCCGCCGAAACCCCGGCCCGGCAGGGTTTTGTGTATTTTGCCCCTCTGCTTGCCGCAAGGCACTTGTGGCGACCTAGTCCGGCAAGGCGCGCCGGATGATCGTGACCAGCATCGCGTCGCGCGCTTCGGCGGGCAAGGACCCGACCGACATCATCCGCCCGGCGGCCAGAAGATCTGCCAATCCATGCGCGATGGCCCAGACCGCCGCTTCATCCGCCGTGTTGCGGCCCCCGGCCCCTGTGACCTGGTCGACAAGATGCGTGTAGGCCGCCCGGGCCGCCTGTCCAAGGTCGGGGTCAGAGAAGTCAGGCCGTTCGGACTGCCACAAAAGCCGGAAAAGCGTGGGTCGCGCGAGGGCAAAGTCGATATAGCCGAGGCCCGCCGCCACAAGTTGTGAGGCAGGGTCGGGCTCTGCCACCGCCTCACGCGCGGCTTGTGCGGCAAGGAACTGGCGAAACCCCTCTGCCGCAAGCGCGGTGAGCAGACCCTTGGCATCGCCGAAGTGATGCGCCGGGGCGGCGTGGCTGACGCCTGCCCGCTTTGCCACGGACCGCAGAGAGAAACCCTCCATCCCGCGTTCGGCCAGCTCATCCTCGGCAGCCGCAAGCAGGGCCGCGCGCAAGTCACCGTGGTGATACGGGCGCGCGTCAGGTGCGGATTTGGGCTTCGGGCGAAGGTGCGGCATGTCCTGCGTCATTTCCCTGAGATACCAACCCATCTTTCCACTGTCAAAATTTTCCTTGACAGGTCCCGGCCAATCCATATCCTGACACTGTCAAGATAAGAGGTTTCCATGCTGACCGACCCTCATTCGCTGTTCCAGCTGACCGGACCGCTTGCCATTCTGGGCTGGCTGGCGCTGGTTTTCGCACCGCTGGCGCCGCGCCTTGTCGATGCGGTGGCGGCGCTGGCCATTCCGGCGCTGCTGTCCGTGGCCTATACCGCCTTGATCCTGGTGAACTGGAGCGATGCTCCCGGCGGTTTTGACAGCCTGGCCAATGTGATGGCTCTCTTCACCCACCCCGCCGTGGCCCTTGCGGGCTGGGTTCACTATCTAGCCTTTGACCTGTTTGTCGGGGCCTGGATCACCCGGACCGCCCGTGCCGAACGGATCAATCACCTTCTCATCCTGCCTTGCCTTGTGCTGACCTTCCTGTTCGGCCCGGCCGGGTTCCTTGCTTTCACCGCCCTGCGCGCGGCCTTTGCCGCCCGGGCCCGCATGACGGAAGTACCTGCATGACCCTGTCCCTTGCCGCCACCCGCAGCCCCGCTCCCGACCTTCGCCGCATGGCATCGGATGCCCCGGCCTTCACGATCCTGGCGATCCTGCTGGCGCTTGGGCTGATCCCGCTTTACGCCGCAATGGCCCTCGATATCCGCGTCTTCCAGGGCGAAAGCCCCTGGATGAAGCCGGTCAAGTTCCATTACGCACTGGGGGTTTACACGATCACCCTCGCATTCTTCGCCCGCTACTTGCCAGAGGGCACCCGCAACGGCCGCACCTGGCGCTGGTTCACCGCCGCAGTGGTCTTCGCGATTGTGGCCGAGGTGGTCTGGCTCTCCGCCGCCGCGATGCAGAACACCGCCTCGCATTTCAACACCGAGGTGCCTTTGTTCGCCGCCGTCTATCCGCTGATGGGGGCCTTCGCGACGCTGCTCACCTCGGCCAGCCTGGTCATGGGCATCCTGATCTGGCGCAATCCGGCGACGGGCCTGCCCCCTGCTGTGCAATTGTCCGTCGCATTGGGGCTGATCCTGACCTTTGCGCTGACCCTGCCGGTGGCCGGCTACCTGTCCGGCAACGGCACCCATTTCGTCGGCACCTCCACACAAGAGCTGTGGGTGATGGGCTGGTCGCGCGATGCCGGTGACCTGCGCGTGGCGCATTTCCTTGCGACCCACGCGCTGCACTTTGTGCCTGTGGCGGGTCTGGCTGCGGTCTGGCTGGTCCCGGCCCAAGCGATGCGTGTCGTCTGGGTTGCAGCCGGGCTTTTCGCCGCACTGGTGATCTTCACCTTCGTCCAAGCCCTGCAAGGCCGCCCCTTCCTGCCTTTCCTCGGGTGAAGGCTTTTCCTTGGGCGTCCCCCGCGCTACACACCGCGCGTGAAGCAGGGGACGCCCAAGATGCCGATGGAAAAGACCTTCAACGCAGCCGAGGCTGAGGCGCGGATTTCAAAGCTCTGGCTTGACCAGAAGGCCTTTGCCGCCGGGGCCAACGCCAAGCCCGGCCGCCCGGCGTTTTCGGTGATGATCCCCCCGCCGAACGTCACCGGCAGCCTGCACATGGGCCACGCCTTCAACAACACGCTGCAGGACATCCTGACCCGCTGGCACCGGATGCAGGGCGACGACACGCTCTGGCAGCCCGGCACCGACCACGCCGGGATCGCGACCCAGATGGTGACCGAACGCGAGATGGCGCTGTACCAGGAGCCCGACCGCCGCACGATGGGGCGGGAAAAGTTCCTCGCCCGCGTCTGGCAGCAAAAGCAAAAGTCGCGCGGCAATATCCGGGGCCAGTTGGAACGCCTCGGCGCGTCCTGCGACTGGGACCGTGAAGCCTTCACCATGTCCGGCGCCCCAGGCGCGCCAGAGGGCGAGGATGGCAACTTCCACGACGCCGTCATCAAGGTCTTCGTCGACCTCTACAACAAGGGCCTCATCTACCGCGGCAAGCGGCTGGTGAACTGGGACCCGCATTTCGAGACGGCGATTTCCGATCTTGAGGTCGAAAACACCGAAGTCCCCGGCCACATGTGGCACTTCAAATACCCGCTCGCGGGGGGGGAGACCTATGAGTACATCGAGAAGGACGCCGAAGGCCGCGTGACCCTGCGCGAGACGCGGGATTACATCTCCATCGCCACGACGCGCCCGGAAACCATGCTGGGCGACGGAGCAGTTGCAGTTCATCCATCAGATGAACGTTACGCGCCAATTGTCGGAAAACTCTGCGAAATTCCGGTGGGGCCTGCCGAACACCGCCGCCTGATCCCGATCATCACCGACGAATACCCGGACCCCACCTTCGGCTCCGGTGCCGTCAAGATCACCGGCGCGCATGACTTCAACGACTACGCCGTCGCCAAGCGCGGCGATATCCCGTGCTACCGCCTTCTGGACACCCGCGCCCAGATGCGCTCCGACGGCGCGCCTTATGCCGAGGCGGCTAAGATCGCAGGCCAGATGTCGCGCGCCTGGCTGGTCGCCAAAGGCTACGCCACCCCCGGCATCGCCGAACAGCCCTTCACGCTGTCCGAATCCGAGATCGACGCCCTGAACCTTGTGCCCGACGAGCTGCGCGGGCTGGACCGGTATGAGGCCCGCAAGCGCGTGGTCGAGGCGATCACGGCCGAGGGGCTGGCGGTCACCACCCTGAAGAAATCCGTCGACAAGGAAACCGGCGCGGAACACCTGGAACTGGTGCCGTATGTCGAGTCCAAACCGATCATGCAGCCCTTCGGCGACCGGTCGAAGGTGGTGATCGAGCCGATGCTGACCGACCAGTGGTTCGTCGACACCGCCAAGATCGTGGACCCCGCGCTGGAGGCGGTGCGCTCAGGCCGCACCAAGATCATCCCTCCTTCGGGCGAGAAGACCTATTACCACTGGCTGGAAAACATCGAACCCTGGTGCATCAGCCGCCAGCTTTGGTGGGGGCACCAGATTCCGGTGTGGTATGGGCCAAAAATGGCCTTTGATGACGATACTGACGATGAGGCGCTTCACTACCCTTGGTCGGGAGCAGGACTCTACAAGGCCTTCTGTGCCCCGACTGAAGCCGACGCGATTGTTCAGGCCAAGCAGTACTATAGCCGAGCCTCAGAACACCACTATGGCAAAGAGATACTAGCCTTTGACTCGGTAGAAGCTGCCCGGAATTACACATGGAATGGTCCGTCTCCGCGCTATGGTGAGCCCATTCGAATCTACCGCGACCCCGACGTCCTCGACACCTGGTTCTCCTCCGGCCTCTGGCCGATCGGCACGCTCGGCTGGCCGGAGCCCACGCCGGAGCTGCAGAGATACTTCCCCACCTCGGTCCTCGTGACCGGGCAGGATATCCTGTTCTTCTGGGTCGCCCGGATGATGATGATGCAGCTGGCCGTGGTGAATGACATTCCGTTCCACACCGTCTACCTGCACGGCCTTGTCCGCGACGCCAAGGGCAAGAAGATGTCGAAGTCCCTGGGCAACGTCATCGACCCGCTGGAGATCATCGACGAATACGGCGCCGACGCGCTGCGGTTCGCCAATGCGGCGATGGCCTCCCTGGGCGGCGTCCTGAAGCTGGATACCCAGCGCATCGCGGGCTATCGGAACTTCGGCACCAAGCTGTGGAACGCCTGCCGCTTTGCCGAGATGAACGGGGTCTGGGAGGGTCACGCAACCGGCCCCGCGCCCACACCGCAAGCCACCGCGAACAAGTGGATCATCGGCGAGACGGCGAAGACCCTGGCCGAGGTCAACGAGGCGCTGGAGGCGTTCCGGTTCGATACCGCCGCCGATGCCCTCTACAAATTCGTCTGGGGCAAGGTCTGCGACTGGTATGTCGAATTCGCCAAACCCCTGTTTGACGGACCCGATGCCGCGGAAACCCGCGCGACCATGGCCTGGGTCCTCGACCAGTCGATGATCCTCCTCCACCCCTTCATGCCCTTCATCACCGAAGAGCTGTGGGGCACGACCGGCAAGCGCGAGAAGCTGCTGGTGCATACCGACTGGCCGGAGTTGCCGGCGGGCCTGATCGACAAGGCGGCGGAGGCGGAGATGACCTTTGTCACCACGCTCATCGACGACATCCGCTCTGCCCGCGCGCAGGTGCATGTGCCGGTGGGTCTCAAGGCCGATCTGGTGGCGACCTCGCTCACCGATGAGGCGCGTGCGGCGTTCCAGCGGAATGAGGTCCTCATCAAGCGCCTCGCCCGCGTGGACAACGTCACCGAAGGCGCGGCCCCCAAGGGCAGCATCGCGGTGGCGGCGGAAGGCGCGGCCTTCGCGATCCCGCTGCAGGGGCTGATCGACATTGCCGAGGAGAAATCCCGCCTGCAAAAGGCGCTGGACAAGCTGGGCAAGGAAATCGGCGGGCTGAAAGGGCGGCTGGACAACCCGAACTTCGCCAAGTCAGCTCCGGAAGACGTGGTGATGGAGGCGCAGTCGAACCTTGAGGCGCGGGTGGAGGAGGCTGACAAGATCAAGGCGGCCCTTTCCCGTCTGGCCGATCTGGGCTGAGGGAGCCGCAGCGCGTTTCTTAACACTTCCTGAATTCGCCGCCGTAAGCCCTTGATTTCAGTCAATCGAAACGGTGTCCCTGCCCGGGACACCGCAAAACCCCCTTGCGTCCCCACCCCCCAAAATGCCAGCCTCCCCGTCATGAGCCGCTTTCTCACCCCCCACGCCGCCGCCCTGCCCTCAACCGTGCCCTTCACCGGGCCCGAGGCGTTGGAGCGGCGGAGCGGCATCCCCTTCCGGGCGCGGCTGGGGGCGAATGAAAGCCTCTTCGGCCCCTCGCCCAAGGCCGTCGCAGCCATGCGAGAGGCTGCGGCGGGCGCCTGGATGTATGGCGACCCAGAGAACCACGATCTGAAACAGGCGCTGGCGCGGCACCATGGCGTGACCCCGGCGCATGTGGCGGTGGGGCCGGGGATCGATGGGCTTCTGGGCCTCATCTGCCGGCTGACGCTGGAGGCTGGAACGCCCGTTGTGACAAGCCTTGGCGCCTACCCCACGTTCAACTTCCATGTGCAGGGCTTCGGCGGCACCCTGACCCGCGTGCCCTACAAGGGCGACCATGAGGATGTGGCGGGCCTTCTGGACGCGGCCCGCACGACCCGCGCGCGGCTTTTGTACCTCGCGAACCCCGACAACCCGATGGGCAGCCACCACCCCGCCCATGTGATCGAGGATTTCGTGGCGAACCTGCCGCCCGAGACGCTGTTGATCCTGGATGAGGCCTATGCCGATCTGGCCCCGCCCGGCACGGTGCCAGTGATTGCGGCGGACCATCCGCAGGTGATCCGGATGCGGACCTTCTCAAAAGGCTACGGGCTGGCGGGGGCGCGGGTTGGTTATGCGGTCACCAACCCGGAGCTGGCGCTGGCATTTGACAAGGTGCGTGACCATTTCGGGATGGGGCGGGTATCGCAGATCGGGGCCTTGGCGGCGCTTGCGGATCAGGACTGGCTGGCCGATGTGCAGGCCCGGACGCGCGCCGCCCGCGACCGTCTGGGCGCGATTGCGCGGGAAAACGGGTTGCTGCCCCTGCCCTCGGCGACGAATTTCGTCACGATCGACTGCGGCCGCGATGGCGACCACGCGCGCCGCATCCTGGCGGCGCTGGGTCAGGCGGGGGTCTTCATCCGGATGCCCGGCGTGGCCCCGCTGGACCGCTGTATCCGCATCAGCCTTGGCGATGAGGCAGCCCTGGATATCCTGGCCGAAGCCTTGCCGGGCGCATTGCGCGCGGCGGGCTGACTATTCGGCGGCGAGGTCTGGCTTGGCCGGGCCAACTGTCGGGGCACTTGCCGGAACCGGCGCTTCGGCGGGGCCAAGCCGGGGTGCGGGGGCGGCCGGCTCACCAAGCAGAATGCGGGTGGCGGGGCGGTCTTCGGCCGAAGCCAGCAGCCGGCGGAAGACGAGCACGTTCTGGAAGGTGGTTTTCACCCCGGTGAAACCCGTGCGCTCCTCACAGGGAAGCGCATCGGCGCGGACATAATCCCACCCCTCGGCCCCGAGGTCGTTCATGAGGAGGGTCAGCGCATAGGCAAAGCGGTCTTCGGTGGTCTTGATCCCACGTGCCTTTTCGCCCCGTTTGGGGGCAGGAATGACCTTGTATTCAAAACGCTGCATCGGGTTTCTCCCGTATTGTCCGGGCAACACATAAGAGATTCTGCCCGTAACCGCAAATCACATAAGGCTTTTTCGGCAAGACCGCGCTTGATGCGCAACAGGCGCAGGATGTGGCACAACCGGCCAGACCCCGCGCCTAGGCCTTGTGGTCAGAGACCCAGCTTCTGTGCCACCAGCGCGTTCACCGTGGCCGGATTGGCCTTGCCACCGGTGGCTTTCAGCACTTGCCCCGTGAACCAGCCCGCCAACTTGGCGTTGACCTTGGCCTTTTCAACCTGGTCGGGGTTGGCCGCGATCAGCGCGTCAAGGGCGACCTCAATCGCGCCGGTATCGGTGACCTGCTGCATGCCGTGCTTTGCGGCCTGCTCTGCCGGATCACCGCCTTCGGTCCAGACAATCTCGAACAGGTCCTTGGCCATCTTGCCGGTGATGGTGCCCTTGGCGATCAGGTCCAGAACGCCGCCAAGCTGGGCGGACGAGACCGGCGTGTCGGCGATGGTCAGGCCCTGCTTGTTCAAGCGGCCAAAAAGCTCGTTGATGACCCAGTTCGCTGCCATCTTGCCATCACGGCCGGCAGCCACGGCCTCGAAGTAGCTGGCCGAGTCGAGGTCAGCGGTCAGCACGTTGGCGTCATAATCCGTCAGGCCGAAGTCAGCCATGAAGCGGGCCTTCTTGGCATCGGGGAGTTCGGGCATCGTCGCGGCGATATTGTCGACCCAGGCCTGCTCGATCTCCAGCGGCAGAAGGTCGGGGTCGGGGAAATAGCGGTAGTCGTGTGCTTCTTCCTTCGACCGCATCGACCGGGTTTCGTTCTTGTCGGGGTCGTAAAGCCGGGTTTCCTGCACAACCTTGCCGCCATCCTCCAGAATGGCGATCTGGCGGCGGGCCTCATGGTCGATGGCCAGCTGGATGAACCGCATGGAGTTCATGTTCTTGATCTCGCAGCGGGTGCCGAGGTGGCTGAAATCCTGCGTGGCCTGGTATTTCTCATACTGGCCGGGGCGGCAGACGCTGACGTTCACATCCGCGCGCAGATTGCCGTTCTGCATATTGCCGTCGCAAGTGCCAAGGTAGCGCAGGATCTGGCGGAGCTTGGTCACATAGGCGGCGGCCTCTTCAGGTCCGCGGATGTCTGGGCGGCTGACGATTTCCATCAGCGCGACGCCGGTGCGGTTGAAATCGACGAAGGAAAGTGTCGGGTCCATGTCGTGGATCGATTTGCCCGCGTCCTGTTCAAGGTGGATGCGTTCGATGCGGACGCGGCGCGCGATGCCCGGCCCCATTTCGACGATGACTTCGCCCTCGCCCACGATGGGGTGGTAAAGCTGGCTGATCTGATAGCCCTGCGGCAGGTCGGGGTAGAAGTAGTTCTTCCGGTCAAAGGCCGAGGTCAGGTTGATCTGCGCCTTCAGGCCAAGCCCGGTGCGCACGGCCTGTTCGACGCAAAATTCATTGATGACCGGCAGCATTCCCGGCATCGCGGCATCGACGAAGGCGACGTTGGAGTTCGGCTCGGCCCCGAAGGTGGTGGAGGCGCCGGAAAAGAGCTTGGCGTTCGAAGAGACCTGGGCGTGGATTTCCATCCCGATCACCAGTTCCCAATCGCCGGTCGCCCCGGAAATGACCTTGGGTTTCGGCGCGGGTGTAAGGTGGTCCAGCATCATGCCTCCGAAGCAACTTTGACCCTCGGTTTAGGCCGGGCGGTGTCGCTGGGCAAGGGTTGTCAGGTGCATGGGCCGTCAGGTGCGGGGGACGCGGGTGCCAAGCCCGGTGCCGCGCCGGCAGATGCGGGCGCCGCGCTTGAGGGCGGGGCCGAACACCTCGGCCAAGGCGAAGGCAAGACTGTCAGCGCCGTGATCCCAGCGGTCCATATGCACTTCATGCAGCCGGTTCCACAGCACATCCGAAAGCGCGGCCCGGACTTTTGTCAGCTGATAGGCTGCCGTCGGCCCGGCCATGCGGTAGTCGCGCATCATATGGGTCAGAAGATTCGCGGCAATGTTGGCCCGGTGCTGGCAGCCGGTGGCGGCCAGGTAGTCCGCAAGACCGTTCAGAAAGCGGATCAGGTCCAGCGTGGGCAGCATGTCACCCAGATGCCTGCAGGCGGTCATGTGAAAGATCGAATAAGCCGCATCGCCGGTGGCGGCTTGCGTCATGCCCGCGGCCTTGCGGGCGGCCTTTTCGAACGCAGCAAGCGAGCCGAACCAGTCAGGCAGCATATGAAGGGCATGGGCTGCATGGGCATTGGCGTCTTCGGGGTCAAGGTCGACCCAGTCTTCGTACCAGTCGCGGCAAAGGGCCGCGCCATCCTCGATCCCGCAGACCGATTTGTAGCGGGTGGCCGCCAGAAGAGGGGACATCTCCTCGATCGGATCGAAGACATCCAGCAACTCTTCGGCAGCATCGAAATGGGCCGCACTTTCGGCCCAGAGGTCGCGTGACAACTGCCCGTCCGACGCCATGCTGCGCTTGGCAATGCCAAGGTCGACCTGCACCTGGGCCAGAAGATGGGCAGCAACATAGCTTTCGGGATTCATTTCGAACACGGCCTCAAACCGCACCAGCTCTTTCGCGGCGGCGGCAAGGTCCTTGCGGGCAATCGCCGCATCAAAGCTGGCCCGGATGCCTTCGCTGATCAGCGGGGCCACCCGCTGCCCACCCGACGCCATGGTGCGGTCCTGGTCTGCATAAAGCAAAGCATCCAAGAGATCCGGCCATTCGCCACGGTCGGCCATGGCGGCATGGTCCACCCGAATGCAATGCCATTCGGTCATCTCTGGCCCTTGGGGCAGGACCGGCACATCGAGCCGGGCAAGCACCTGTTCGGCCGTCATCCCGTCGACCTTGAATCCGGTGTCCACCCCGACCGGGCGCAGCAGAACGGCAGGTTCCTGCCGACCGCGACCAGCGTGGGTTTTCACATGAAGCAGGGACGGGGTAATCAACATCGACTCATTCCCAGGCCGGAATACAACTCCGCCGTTAAGGGTGTATTACGGTAGATCAGGGCGGAAAGATGGAAATGCAGTGGATTTCAAGTGACGCGCGTCTGGCGCTACGGGCGATTTCTGTAGTCGTTCTGGTAACTTCGCTGACCGCCTGCGTGAAGACCGAACCGGTCGAGGACATGTCTTTTGTGGCGCCGCCGATGCGCTGGGACCATCACCCGGAAGGCGAGGAATGGACCGAATCCACCCTTGTCGCCCTGTCGACCAAGGATGCGATTCTTTCGGAACAGGTGCCCGCCGATATCACCGCCTGGTGCCCTGCCTATCCTGAAGCCCCGGTTGAGGCGCGGCGTGCCTTCTGGGCCGGGCTTCTGTCAACGGTGGCAAAGTATGAAAGCACCTGGAACCCCAACGCCTCGGGCGGGGGTGGGCGCTGGATCGGGCTGATGCAGATTTCCCCCCGCACGGCGCAGAACTTCGGCTGCGATGCGACCTCGGTCAGTGCGCTGAAGAATGGCGAAGCCAATCTGGAATGCGCGGTCGAGATCATGTCGGAACAGGTGGCCAAGGACGGCCTTGTGGCTGGCGGCGGCAACCGGGGCATCGGGCGCGATTGGGCGCCCCTGCGCAGCCCCGAAAAACGGGCCGAGATGGCATCCTGGACCAGCGAACAGCCCTATTGCCAGGCCGGGCTAGAGGCTAACCCGCGGCCAGCATCCGTTCCACCATCTCTCGCAGATCAGGGCTGAGGGCCGGGGTCGCGACCATCCGCTCCAGTTCGGCTTGGGCGTGGCGTTTGCGACCGGCGTCATAGCGGTGCCAGGTCTCGAACGCGGTTGAAACGCGGGCCGCGGTCTGCGGGTTGAGCGGGTCAAGCCGCAAGAGCCAGTCGGCGACAAGCCGGTAGCCCGCGCCGGTGCGGTGATGAAACCCCGCATGATTGCCCGCCAGAGCCCCGATGACCGACCGGAAGCGGTTCGGGTTCTTCCAGTCGAAATCCTCGCGTTCCGTCAGTCTTACGGTCAGTGCGGCCACCTCGGCCGGTTCGGCATGGGCGATCTGCAACGCGTACCATTTGTCCATGACATTGCGGTCATCGCCCCAGCGGGCGGCAAAAGCCGCGACCTCGGTCGCGCCCTGCCCCACGTCCAGCAACGCCGACAACGCGCCCACCGTTTCCGTCATGCTTTTCGCTTGCGCAAAGGCCACCGTCGCCAGTCGCCCGCCATCGCGCCGCGTGAGCAGGCCCAGCGCCGCAAGCCGCAGCGCCCGGCGCCCGGCCTGGCCCGCGTCGGGTGAAAAGGGCGCGCGTTCCTCAAGGCTGACGTAAAGCCGGTGGAGCCCATCCCCGAGGCGCACTGCCAAGGCCCCCAGCATCTCGCGCCGGGCGGTGTGAATGCGGGTAGGGTCCGGCACCCGCTTCATGGCGTGGATCGTCTGGGCCATGTCATCCTCACCCGGCAGGCGCAGGCAAAGCGCGCGGAAGGCGGGGTCAAGGGTTTCGTCGAACACCACCGCCGCCACGGCATCCAGCCAGTCGGGGCTAACCTCGGCCCCTTTGGTGACCATGTCGGCCATCACGTCCTTGGCCAAGGCGCGGCCTGCCTCCCACCGGTTGAAGGGGTCGGTGTCATGGGCCAGCAGAAACGCGCGTTCGCTGGGGGAAACCTTGCGGTCCAGCACGACCGGCGCCGAAAACCCGCGCAGGATCGAGGGGATCGGCCGTGCCGCCAGCCCGTCAAAGCGGAAGCTTTGGGTGTCGCGCGTCATCTCCAGCATGATGGTCGGCACCACCTCGTCGCCGTTGGGGTTCAGAAGGCCGACATTGATCGGGATCACCTTGGGCTGCTTAACAGGCTGGCCCGGCGTCGGCGGGTTCACTTGGGTGAAGGTCAGCGTATAGACGCCATCCGCCCAATCTTCGGACACCTTCAGCTGTGGCGTACCCGCTTCGGAATACCACCGCTTGAACTGCGCCAAATCACGGCCCGTCGCATCCTCAAACACTTTCAGCCAGTCTTCGATGGTCGCGGCATCGCCGTCGTGGCGGGTGAAATACAGGTCCATCGCCCGCTTGTAGGCCGGGTCGCCGACCAGCGTTTTCAGCATGCCGATCACCTCGGCACCCTTTTCGTAGACCGTGGCGGTATAGAAGTTATTGATCTCGACAAAGCTTTCCGGGCGGACGGGATGGGCCAGAGGCCCTGCATCTTCGCGGAACTGGCGGGCGCGGAGGGACACTACATTTTCGATCCGGCCAACGGCGGCCGACCGCATGTCACCGCTGAACTGGTGGTCGCGGAAGACGGTCAGCCCTTCCTTGAGGCACAGCTGGAACCAGTCACGGCAGGTGATGCGGTTGCCGGTCCAGTTGTGGAAATACTCATGCGCGATGATCGCCTCGATCCGGGCGAAATCCTCATCCGTGGCGGTTTCCGGGCTGGCCAGAACGTAGCGCGAGTTGAAGATGTTCAGGCCCTTGTTCTCCATCGCGCCCATGTTGAAATCATCGACCGCGACGATGTTGAAAACGTCGAGGTCATACTCACGCCCGTAAACCTCTTCCTCCCATTTCATCGACCGTTGCAGGGCGTCCAGCGCATAGGCGCAGCGGTCTTCATCCCCCGGGCGCACCCAGATGTTGAGCGCGACCTTGCGACCGGAGAACGTACGGAACTTGCCCGACCGAGCCCGCAGGTCCCCCGCGACAAGCGCGAAAAGATATGAGGGCTTCGGCCAGGGGTCATGCCATTCGGCCCAGCCTTTCCCCTTGGCGACCGGATTGCCGTTCGACAAAAGCACGCGCTGGTTGCCTTCGATCCGGACCTTGAAGCGCGCCATGACATCTGGGCGGTCGGGGTAATAGGTGATCTTGCGGAAGCCCTCCGCCTCACACTGGGTGCAATACATGCCCCGCGACATGTAAAGTCCGTCGAGCGTGGTGTTCGCCTGCGGGTTGATCTGCACTTCGGTCTCAAGGGTGAACGGCCCCTGCGGCAGGTCCTTGGCGGCAATCGTCAGGCCAAACCGATCGAGCTTCGGCTTGACCGGCGCGCCATTCACCTGGCACGCCAAAAGGGTCAACCCCTCGCCATTCAGCCGCAGGGAATGTTTCCCTGGGCGTGCGGGGTTCGGGCGAAACGCCAGCCGGGCAAGCACAACCGTGGCATCGGGAGACAGCCGGAACGTCAGCGCCACATCGTCCAGAAGATGCGTATACGGCTGATACTCAGCCAGATGGACGGTCTTTTGCGCTGCAGGCATGCGTGGCTCCCTTTGAATATGAAGCTAAGGGGTTGGGGAACTTGTGCAAGGCCCAACCACCGAAGCAATCACGCAACAGTCTTTTGCCGCTTTACGAATCCGGGCATTGGTCTATCTATTTGTTCCATGAATGTTCTCGTTTGGCTGAAACGCGACCTGCGCCCCGACGACCATCCCGCGCTGGATCTGGCGGCGGGGCTGGGGCCGGTCTTGCCGCTTTACGTGGTCGAGCCTGAACTTTGGGCCGGACCCGACGCTTCGGCCCGGCAGTGGGCATTTGTGGCCGAAAGCCTGGGCGACCTGCGCCAGGCGCTTGCGGGCTTGGGCGCGCCTCTGGTCGTGCGTGTGGGCGACGCGGTTGCGGTGCTGGAGCGGCTCTGCCGCCAGCACAAGATCACCCGGATTGTCAGCCATGAGGAAACCGGCAACCTCTGGACCTATGCGCGCGACCGCCGGGTGGCGGCCTGGGCACGCGGTGCCGGGATCGCCTGGACCGAACTGCCGCAATCCGGCGTGGTGCGCCGTCTGGCCAGCCGCGATGGCTGGGCGCGGCAGCGTGACGGCTTCATGGCCGCCTCCCTGCTGCCCGCGCCCACCTTGCGCCCGGTTGAGGGGGTAGAGCCCGGCCTGATCCCAACCGCCCGCGCGCTGAAACTGGCGGATGACCCTTGCCCGCACCGCCAGCTTGGCGGGCGCACGCGCGGCCTTGACCTGCTGGAGACTTTCCTGACCCGCCGGGGGGAACCTTACCGCGCCGCGATGTCCTCGCCCCTGACCGGTGAGCGTGCCTGTTCGCGCCTGTCCCCGCACCTCGCCTGGGGAACGCTGTCGGTGCGTGAGGTCGCACAGGCCACGGCATCGCGTCAGTCGGAACGCCCCGGCGGGCGCTGGGGTGGCGCGCTGAACAGCTTTCAATCCCGCCTCGCCTGGCGCGATCATTTCATGCAGAAGCTGGAAGACCAGCCGTCGATTGAGCTTCGGGATCTGCACCCCACCGCCATCACCCGCCCGCGTGACAGGGATGCCGCCCGCCTTCAGGCCTGGGCCATGGGCGAAACGGGGCTGCCGTTCCTGGATGCCTGCCTGAGGTATGTCCGGGCCACGGGTTGGCTGAATTTCCGGATGCGGGCGATGGTGACTTCGGTCGCCTCCTACCACCTCTGGCTTGACTGGCAGGCCAGCGGTCAGCATCTGGCGCGGATGTTCACCGATTATGAACCCGGCATCCACTGGCCGCAGGTGCAGATGCAGTCAGGCACCACAGGCATCAACATCCCGCGCATCTACAACCCGGTGAAGCAGGGGCAGGATCAGGACCCTACAGGCGCTTTCACCCGCAAATGGCTGCCCGAACTGGCATCCGTCCCCGATGCCTTCCTGCAGGAACCCTGGAAATGGCCCGACGCCCGCCACCTTCTGGGCCACCGCTACCCCGAGCCGATCATCGACGTCGCCACCGCCGCCCGCGCCGCGCGCGATGCCATCTGGCAGGCCCGCAAGACCAGCACCTTTGCGGATGAAGCCGCCCGCATCGTCACCCGCCACGCCAGCCGCGCCGATCCGCGCTTTGTGAACGACCGCAGCCCGCGCCGCAAAGCGGCGTCAGCCCAACTGACCCTGGACCTTTGACATGCCCCGTGGAGTGAAAAAGTCCGACCTGCCGGAAAAGACCTGCGCCACCTGTGGCAAGCCGTTCACGTGGCGCAAGAAGTGGGAAAAGGTCTGGGATGAGGTGAAGTATTGCTCTGACCGCTGCCGCGCCGACGCCAAGCGGGGCCCGATGTCTTCAAAGAAATCGGGACGGAGCCTTTGAAGGCTCCGGTCCGGAAATTTTGAAATTTCCGGTTTGCACCGGTCAGTCCGCGTCGATGAACCGGGCCAGCTTGCCCAGCGTCTGCATCCCAAGTTCGACCGCGCCAAAGCCTTTTGCGTCCTCAAACTCCTGCGGCGTGATGAAGACCATGCCCAGAGTGATGCGGGTCGCTCCGGCTTCATCAGAAAAGCTGGCCCAGGCATCAGCGTGCTTCGGGCCGTTTTCGCCCCAGTGCAGGGTGTACTCGATCCGCTCTTGCGGCCGCACCAGCGTATAGCGGTGGTGGTTGGGAAACACCGTGCCATCCGGGGCGATCATGTCGAAGACCCACTCACCCCCTTCACGCAGGTCGATCCGGGACGTGCGGCAGGAAAACCCGTCCGGCCCCCACCATTGCGGCAAGGTCACCGGGTTCATCCAAGCCCCCCAGACCAAGGCCACCGGGGCGCGGATTACCCGGGTCAGCACCATTGTCCGATCTTCTGGCTTGGTCACGCCGCCCCTCCTGCCAGCCCTTGGGCATAGGCCTCAAGCTGGGTCGCGACGGTGCCCCATCCATCATGAAAACCCATGTCCCGATGCGAGGCCGAGGCCGCGGCATTCCGGTGACGCGCCACGGCGGTATAGCGGGTGCGGCCGTCGCCCAGGTCCTCAAAGGTAACGATCGCGGTCATGAAAGGCTCGGGCGCGGGCTTCCAGCCGACCGAATAGGTGTCGGTGAAGACCAGCTTTTCCTGCGGCACCACCTCAAGATAAACACCGGTGTTTTCCATCACCATGCCATCGACATCAAAGGTCGTGTTGCAGGCCCCGCCGGGACGGACGTCCAGCGTGCAGGCGGTCACACGGTGCGGTTTGGGCACAAACCAGTGGACCAGATGTTCCGGCTTGGTCCAGCAGTCCCACAAGAGGGCGCGCGGGGCATTGAGATCGCGCGTCAGGACAAGATCAAGCTCAGGGTCAAGATCGGGTGTCATCCGGCCATTCCTTCATGATTTCGTTCAGATAATCGTCCAGCCGGTCCAGCCGGCCTTCCCAGATTTCGCGCTGCGCTTCCAGCCAGTCGCGCATCGGCGACAGGCCCTCTGGCAGCATTTGGCAGGACCGCACGCGCCCGTCCTTTTGCGTAGCGACCAGCCCAGCCTCTTCCAGCACCGACAGGTGGCGCAGAACGGTTGGCAACCGCAGGCCGGTTGGCGCGGCAAGCTCGCTCACCGGCGCGGGGCCCCGGGCGAGCCGCGCCAGCATCATCCGACGCGAGGGGTCGGACAACGCGTGAAACAGCAGGTTCAGGTCAGGATCATGCTTAGCCATATCCCTAACTATGCCAGCAGAGACCGGCTTGCAAGACATACTTTGCCAAATGGCTAAGTTTATTCCGCGCCCTGAGCTGAAGCAGTTTTCTGGTCGAACTGTGCAATCGCGCCACGGCCCGGCTTGCCCCCTGACCCGCTCCACCGGTATTGTGTGCAACGGTATGCAAGGGGGCTGGGATGACCACGCGGGTGATGAAATCAGGGCTGGCGGTGGATGGGCGTCTGGCGGCTTTCGTGGAAGATGCCGCCCTGCCCGGCACGGGCGTCTCTGCGGATCGGTTCTGGGCGGGCCTTGCGCAGGCCCAGGAAACCTTCGGACCTAGGATCAAGGCGGCATTGGCCGAGAGGGCCAACCTTCAGGCCCAGATCGATGCCTGGCACATCACAAAGCGCAGTCAGCCGCATGATCCGTCCGCCTATCGGCAGTTCCTTGAGGATATCGGCTATCTTGAACCCGAGGGGCCGGACTTCAAGATTGAAACGGCTGGGGTCGACCCCGAGATTGCGCTGGTCCCTGGACCGCAGCTTGTTGTGCCGGTGATGAACGCCCGCTACGCGCTGAACGCCGCCAACGCGCGCTGGGGCAGCCTTTATGATGCCTTGTACGGCACTGATGCGTTGGGCGACCTGCCGACGGGCAAGACCTATGACCGCGACCGCGGCGCGCGGGTCATCGCTTGGGGACGAGCGTTTCTTGATGAGGCCGCACCGCTGGCGGAAGGGTCACATGCCGAGGTTACGGGTTACCAGGTGGAAGGCGGCGCGCTTTCCCCTGCCCTGCGCGACCCTGCACAGTTTGTCGGCTACCGGGGCACCCCCGCGGCGCCCAACGCGGTGATCCTGCGCAACAACGGTCTGCATATCATCCTGCGGATCGACCCCGGCCACCGGATCGGCGCGCAAGACATTGACCAAGGCGGGGCCGGCCTTGCCGACATCCGGCTGGAATCCGCGCTGTCCGCGATCATGGACCTTGAGGACTCCATCGCCGCCGTGGATGCCGAAGACAAAGTTGCCGCCTACGGCAACTGGCTGGGCCTTATGCGCGGCGATCTTGAAGAGATGCTGGTCAAGGATGGCCGCACGATCACCCGCCGTCTGGCACCCGATTTCGACTTCACCGCACCGGACGGCTCACCCGCCAGCCTGAAGGGCCGGGCGCTGATGCTGGTGCGGAACGTGGGCCATCTGATGACGACGCCCGCCGTGCTGGATGCCAGCGGGGCCGAGGTGTCGGAAGGGCTGCTGGATGCCTTCGTCACCACCTTTTGCGCACTGCATGACCTGCAAAAGACCGAAGGCCCGCGAAATGCGCTGCATGGGTCGGTCTATGTGGTGAAGCCGAAAATGCATGGCCCGGCCGAGGTGGCCTTGACCTCAGCCATCTTCGATGCGGTTGAGGATACCCTGTCGCTGCCCCGCAACACGGTGAAGTTGGGGATCATGGACGAAGAGCGGCGGACTTCGGCCAACCTCAAGGAATGCATTCGCGCTGCGAAAACCCGGGTTGCTTTCATCAACACCGGGTTCCTCGACCGGACCGGGGATGAAATCCACACCGGCATGGAAGCGGGGCCGATGGTCCGCAAAGGCGAGATGAAGGGCCAGGCCTGGATCAAGGCCTATGAGGACCGCAACGTCGACATCGGCCTGGCCTGCGGGCTGAAGGGGCGGGCGCAGATCGGCAAGGGGATGTGGGCAATGCCGGATCTGATGGCCGCGATGCTGGCGCAGAAGGCGGCGCATCCGCAGGCGGGGGCGAGCTGCGCCTGGGTTCCCTCCCCCACGGCCGCGACCCTGCACGCGACCCACTACCACCGGACCGATGTCAGCGCTGTGCAGGACCACCTTGCCGCCGGGGGGCCGCGGGCGACGCTGGACCAGCTGCTGACCCTGCCACTTGCCCCCGGGAGCAACTGGTCGGAGGCCGAGATTGCGGAAGAGGTGGCCAACAACGTCCAGGGCATTCTTGGCTATGTGGTCCGCTGGGTGGATCAGGGGATCGGCTGCTCGAAAGTGCCGGATATTCACGACGTGGGGCTGATGGAGGACCGCGCGACCTGCCGGATCTCGGCCCAGGCCTTGGCCAACTGGCTGCACCACGGGGTGGTGGGCGAGGCCGAGGTGGTGGCCGCCTTCCGGAAGATGGCAGTCGTCGTCGACCGGCAAAACGCGGGTGATCCGGCCTACCGGCCCATGGCACCGCGCTTTGACGGGGCGGCGTTTCGGGCGGCCTGTGATCTGGTCTTCAAGGGGCGGGAGCAGCCTTCGGGCTATACCGAGCCCCTCCTTCACGCCTGGCGGCGGAAGGTCAAGGTGGGTCACGGGTAAGGGTGCCCACGCTGGGACATTCGCGATCTTTCATACCAATCAATATGTTGACGACAGGCGCTAAGGATTTGACAACCCTTTTTGGATGACGCTTTCATGCTCTACTCGCAGGGAAGCATAACCGTGGAGGGATTTTCCGAATGCCCGATGCCTTGAAGAAAGGGCTTGTGATCGCGTTTGTTGCGACGGGCCTCTGGCTTTTCGCGATGCGAGAGATGGGAACGGTCCCGATGGGGACGCTGCTTCTTTATGCGGGCCTTTGGGCCGCGGTCGGGGTCGGCGGGCTTGTGCTGGTCTTGCGCAGGCCTGCCCAGGCGAAGCCGCCCGCCGGGCCCAATCCCTTTGAGCAGATGTGGGACGATGAGCGCGAAAGGGCGCGTGCGATCCTGAGCGCCCGCTTCCAAGGGCGCGAGGTCAGGACCGAGGACAGCAACTGGCTGGCTATGCTTCTTGAACGCTATGCACCGCTGTTGACGCAGGCGCAGCAACTGGACCGGTTCACGGAATATCTGGCCGCACATCCGGTGATGGCATCAGTCGAGGCGGCACGCGCCGATGCCGAATTGACGCGCGCCGATCCGGAAGCGCAGACCGAAGAGGATGAGGCGTTGCATGGCGGACCGGCGATCGTGCTGGCCCGCGCCCTGCGCAGGCCGGGCTTTGATGTAACTCGGGACGGCACCAGTTGGTTTGGCGGTCTGCCCGCGCTGGGAGAGCAAACCTGGCCCACGGATGACCTGGGCCAGCCGATGACCCTGCTGGCGCAGATCGACCTGACGGGGCTTCGGCCCCATCTGCAGATCCCGGACCTGCCCGAAAGCGGCAGCCTTGCCTTCTTCGCCATGCTGCCCGAAGCCGATGACTGGTGGGGCCGCGTGGTCCATATCCGGGCGCCTGGCGTTCCAACCCAGCCCCTGCGCCCCCTGCCCTTGGTGCAGGACCACAGCTTTGGCGGCCCCCTGCGCCGGGGCGAACCGGAGGCCGACCAAAGGCTTTATCCCCGGATGGCGATGGGTCTGGTGCGGGTCGGGGCCTCAAGCCTGACCGACCCGGAGGGTTTTGCGGCCGAAGTGACGGCAGCCCTGGGGCCGGGGCGCGCGGTCAACCTTGATGCCAACCTGTTGCCGGGAGGTGGGACCGGGAACCGCCCCTGGAACCGCGACAGCCTTTTGCGCTTTCTGCACGGGGCGCGGGCATCGCTTGGTTCGGCCCCGAAAGCCGAGGTTGAGCTGCGCAGGACCCAGGCCAGCTATGCCAAGCGCGTGCAGGACATGATTGAAACGCTGGCGAAAGAGGACGTCCCTGACCGTGAAGTGGTGCAGGCCAGGCTGGAGAACACACGAACCGCGCTGAAGCAGCTGGACGCCACGCTGGCAGATCTTCCGGGCGCGATCCGGCGGCTGGTCGAAGAATTGGAAACGATGGAGATGTGGGCCCGGGCCGGGGATCGCTGGACACCGCTGACCGAGGCAGAGCAACAGGTTCTTGCGCCGTTGCTGACCCCGTGGACAACCATGTCGACCGGGCTGGGCCGGGCGTTTTTGGACAAGGCCCATGGCGTCCACCTTCGGATGGCCGACTGTGTACGCGAAACCCTGCTGGTCATGGCCGTCGCTCCCGACCGCGACTTTGCCACTTTGCCCGCGCCGGTGCGCGCGGCGGTCGAAGGGCCCTGGCGTCAGCCCTATGACCGGGGGCATCACCAGATGTTTGGCTGTCCCGACAGTATCCAGGAAGCGGCCGACGCTAACGCGGGGTCCTATCTGCTGCTCCAGCTCCAGTGCGACGATATCGCGGGCTTTCACTGGGGCGATGCGGGCGTGCTGCAGTTCTGGATTCGGCCCACCGATCTGAAGGCCGGGCGCTGGGACCGGGCCTATATGACCTTTGAGGGCAACTAAGCCTTAGCCGATATCAAGGGCAATGGCGTGGATGCGCTGGTTGAGGTCCCCCAGCGCCTGCTGAACAGCGCGGTGGCGGGCGACGCGGGCCATGTCGGCCAGAACGCCGGCGCGGATCACGATGCGGAAATGGCTTTCGCCGGACCCGTCATCGCCGGAATGGCCGGCGTGCTGGTGGCTTTCGTTGATGATCTCAAGCCGCGTGGGATTGAAGGCCGCCTGCAACCGCACTTCGATGTCGTCTTTCACGGCCATTTCCGCGCTACCCCCTTCAATCTGCCGCCAAAAGCCCTAAACTGTCTGGCCCGAGTCGGAAAGGCCCGTCCATGAACAACCGTCCGCCCTTCGAGTTCGACCTGCGTGTGTCGGCCGACAAGAAGCGCAAGAAAACTGGCCGTCGCGGCATGTCCGGCGCGTTCGAGACGTCTGACCGGGGCTGCGACTATCCGGGGTGTCAGGAAAAGGGTGCCTACCGCGCGCCAAAGTCGCCGGACCTGCTGGATGAGTTCTTTTGGTTCTGCAAGGACCACATCCGGGAATACAACCTGAAATGGAATTTCTTCCAGGGCACGACGGATGAGGAGTTCCAGAAGTTCCTCGACAAAGACCGGCTCTGGGAGCGGGAGACCAAACCCTTCTCGCGTCTTGGCGACGGCAATGCCTGGGCGCGGCTGGGGGTGAATGACCCGATGTCCCTTCTTGGCGAAAAGGCCACGCAGAACCCTGGCCGGTCGGCCTTTGCCAATACCGCCACGCGCAAGCTGCCGCCGACCGAGCGGAAGGCGATTGAGATCCTTGATGCCCGCGACACCTGGACGAAGACCGAGATCCGCAAGCAATACAAGACCTTGGTCAAGGACCTGCACCCCGACATGAACGGCGGTGACCGGTCGGACGAAGAACGCCTGCAAGAGGTGGTCTGGGCCTGGGATCAGTTGAAGGACAGCCGGTACTTCCGGGATTAGGCGCTTTTTCGCACCGCGTCCGTTGCCGTCCGGCGGAACAGCCAGCCGGTGATGGCCATGGTGATCGCCCAGGTCGCCAGGACTGCGGGCTGCGTCAGGATCGCCGACGCCACGGCATAGGGCGCGATCAATGCCCCGGCGAAGGTGGGCCCAAGGACAAGACCAAGCCCGAGCCCGGCAATCGCCGCCCCAAGCAGCGTTGCCGCAACCGCCCCAAGTGCCGCAAGGCCAAGGCCCTTTCCGCCTGGGTGGCGGAAAAGGCCGGCGCAGGCGAGGCCGGCCAGAAACGCGCCGCTGACAGCGGGAAGGATGAAGCCAAGGACGTTGCCCTCAACCGTCCCGAGCATGGCAAGCATGACCGCACCGCCAGAGGCGCCGGTTGCAGCCGCAGGGAGCAATCGGTCTTTCGCGATCATGGCATCCACGGTGACGTTCGGTCTGCGCGGAGGATAGTCACCGGGATCTCCCTGCGAAAGTCCTGAAGTCCTGCCGGTCAGCGCGAAACGCCTCAGGCTGCGACAAACTTCAGCGCCGCCCCGTTCATGCAGTAGCGCAGGCCGGTCGGCTCTGGCCCGTCGTTGAACACATGGCCGAAATGCCCGCCGCAACGGCGGCAGTGAACTTCGGTGCGGGCGCCAAACAGGCCGCCGTCTTCGCGTGTGCCGATGGCGTTAGGCAGGGGTTCCCAGAAGGAAGGCCAGCCAGTGCCGCTGTCGTATTTCGTGGTTGAGGCAAAGGCCGGCAGATCGCAGCCCGCGCAATGGTAGGTGCCCGCGCGCTTTTCGGTGTTGAGGCGGCTGGTGTTCGGACGCTCCGTCTCTTCCTCCCGCAACACGCGATAGGCGAGGTCATCCAGCCGGGCGCGCCATTCAGCCTCGGTCAGCGTGAACTCAAACGTCTCTGCGCTGATGGCGGGGGCAGCGAACAGGGCGGCGGTGGACAGAAGGAAAAGGCGGCGGTGCATGGGTCATCTCCAGCGGTTGGCGTTCAGGGTACACTGGCTATACGTGTGCGCTGAGCCATAAGTTACGCGGTCACGCAAAAGCGATGCGCTGTCACACGGGTCCTTCCCCTTGAACCCCCCCGCGTTATGTTCCAAACAAGTTGAAAGCCGCGCATCGGGCGCGGGAGCGATGGATTGGACGACGTCATGCTGGATCAAGCGATGAAACCGACCGAAGAGATTTCGGTCCGCGATGTGTTCGGCATTGACACCGACATGCGTGTGAAGGGCTTTGCCGAGCGGACCGACCGTGTGCCGGACATCGACCCGACCTACAAATTTGACCCCGACACCACCCTGGCGATTCTTGCTGGCTTTGCCTACAACCGCCGCGTGATGATCCAAGGCTATCACGGCACGGGCAAATCGACGCATATCGAACAGGTCGCGGCACGGCTGAACTGGCCTTGCGTGCGGGTGAACCTTGACAGCCACATCAGCCGGATCGACCTGATCGGCAAGGACGCGATCAAGCTGCGCGACGGCAAGCAGGTGACCGAGTTCCACGAGGGCATCCTTCCTTGGGCCCTGCGCAACGCGGTGGCGATCGTGTTCGATGAATATGATGCCGGCCGGGCAGACGTGATGTTCGTGATCCAGCGCGTCTTGGAGCATGACGGCAAGCTGACGCTTCTGGACCAGAACGAGATCATCACCCCGCACCCGTCGTTCCGCCTCTTTGCCACGTCAAACACCGTGGGTCTGGGCGATACGACCGGGCTTTACCACGGCACCCAGCAGATCAACCAGGCGCAGATGGACCGGTGGAGCCTCGTGGCGACGCTGAACTATCTGAGCCACGACGCCGAAGCGGCCATCGTGCTGGCGAAAAGCCCGCATTACAACACCGAGAAGGGCCGCAAGACGATTGGCCAGATGGTGACGGTCGCGGACCTGACGCGGACGGCCTTCATGAACGGCGATCTGTCGACGGTGATGAGCCCTCGTACGGTGCTGAACTGGGCGCAGAATGCCGAGATTTTCCGCAACGTGGGCTATGCCTTCCGGCTGACCTTCCTGAACAAATGCGACGAGCTGGAGCGGCAGACAGTGGCCGAGTTCTACCAGCGCTGCTTTGCCGAGGAGCTGCCGGAGTCTGCGGCCAGCATGGCGATGAAGTGATGCAGACAGGGCGAGCCATCAGGTTCGCCCTACTTCTTTGCGCTGCAGCGTCGTTCCCGGCCAAGGCCGAAAAACTGGAGTGGCACAGCGAAGGGCTGAAGAAGAACGTCATCTTCTGCGCCGCGTTGTTTGAGGTGCGCTTTGACTGGATGATGGAATTCAGGATGGAGCCCGCCGCCTACATGCGTGAGTATGACGCTGCCCAACGGCTGCAGAAGATTTACGGAGAGCACGTCAGCACGTTCGGGAGTGATCCCTACGTAAACCCGGATGGGGGAATATGGCCCACCGGAGGTTCGTGGCCTCACCCGTGAACCGGCGTATCTGGGGACAGACGTTTTTTGGGCAAAGCAGAAGCTTTTGAATATTCTAACGGAGTCTGGGGCGCGACGCCATCGACCTCCGATCTGCCTTGAAGACGAGACCTGCGCTTCTTGCTGGGATCTTCTGCGCGCGATGCAGTCGCAGGACTAGTCGCAAAGTTCTTTTTCTGCCCTAAAAAAGTGCGATTCCCCGCGCCTCATGCTGAAATGGCGCGCGGTTTGGAAACTTTTCTGGCGGCGATGGCTGTGGGGTTTGTGACTGGCAGCCCCGCAACGGCCGATCCCCTTTTGCGTGACTTCGCGGTTTGCACCGGGCGCTATTCGGCGCTGGTAGAGCATCAGTGGCTGGTGGATGGCCCGGCCTCGGAAACCTCATCCGGAGTGCGGGACAATCTTTGGACGCTGGTTGAGGCGGTCGCGGGGCCTCGGGACGCCTCAGCGGCGATGGGCTGGCGGATCGAGGCAAAGGTGGCGCAGAAGGCGCTGCTGGACCGGGCGTATCTCGCGAACGATCTGGTGGCAGAAAAAAGGTCGGCGCAGCTTTTGCAAGCCTGCGCCGACCTGATCGGTCAGTCTTGATCAGCCGCGCGCGGCTTTCGTCGCGTTCGCCCACCAGACGAGGTCATCAAGGCTCGCCTTGGCCGACGGCAAGAGGTTCGCTTCAACCTCTGCCATGTTGCCCGACCCACCGAGGCCCGGGTGCACCTTAAAGAAGTCGCCCATCCCGAGGTGAACGGCGTTGCGGGTCGGCACCATTTGCAGCTCGACCGCGATGGTGCGGAGATGTTCAAGCGCACGGGTGCCGCCGGCGGCGCCATAGGCGATGGCGGTCATCGGCTTGCGGTTCCATTCCTTGTAGGACTGGTCCAGCGCATTCTTCAGCGCGCCGGTGACGGACCGGTTGTATTCGGCGACGACGAAGATGTAGCCGTCAAACTCACCGATCTTGTTCTGCCAGGCGACTGCCTTGGGATCCGACGACGGCATCCAGAGGTTCGAGGCCATCTCGTCAAAAAGCGGCAGGTCGAAGTCGCGCAGGTCGACCAGTTCCACCGTCATGTCGTCGCGGGCCTCGGCCTGCTTCAGCATCCACTGCGCCGGAATGTCGGCAAAGCGGGTCTTGCGGGTCGAGCCGATGATCAGGGCGATTTTCGGTTTGGCAGCCATTGGGCATATCCTTCACATGGGGTGGTCTTCTCTACCACCATATGTGCGACCAGACGCCGCTCTGCCAATTCCGCACCGTCGCGCCGGACCTGTGCAAAGGCGCACCGGGAAGTTACTGCCCTTCGTAGGGTCCACCCTCTGCCGCCAGGGCCTGGAACCAGCACATCTTGCCCGTGCCGGTCAGAATTTCGTCAGCTTCTTCAGGTGTGGCGGGTTCGTTCACGTCGAACATCGGGTTGCGCAGCGACTCCAGCGCATCGGCGAAGCGGGCCGGGAAGGCGGCGTTATCTTCCGGGCTGGATTTGGCCATGATCAGGCGAGAGAAGAAGATCAGCCAATCCGCGCGGCTTTCAGCATAGTCCGGGATGCTCTCGATCTCGTGCACGGTGAAGGCGAGGCAGAGGATCGAGCTTTGCAGATCAAAGCCTGGGACGGGATCGACCATCTCGGTCTGGGCGAAAAGCGGTGTGGCGCAAAGGATCAGCGGGAAAAGCGGGATCAGGCGCATGGCGGGCTCCATCTTGGCAGCTGACTTTGGCATAGCGCGCGACTGCGGGGCGGGCCAGTCCGCTTTTCCTGCCCCAGGCGTGCCGGCCGGGCTTGCCCAAGCCCGGTCAGGGTGATTTATCTGACCCATGAGCAAGCCCAGCGACAACCCCGCCGATCCGTTCAAGAAGGCCCTCGCCGAGGCCACCCGCACCATGGCGGATGATCCTGACATGACGGTGACCTATTCGGTCGATCCTTCGGGGATGAACAAGGAAGGCGTGCGCCTGCCGCAGGTCAGCCGCCGGATGACGCGGGATGAGGTGATGCTGGCGCGCGGCACGGCGGATGCCTTTGCCTTGCGCCGTCGCTATCACGATGACGGTGTTTCTGCCCGCTATGCCCCGACAGGCCCCTTGGCGCGCGAAATCTATGACGCGATGGAAACGGCCCGCTGTGAAGCCGTCGGCGCGCGCGACATGCCGGGCACGGCGGGCAACATTGACGCCAAGATCGCGCATGAGGCGGACCGCAAGGGCTATGGCCAGGTCACGCAATCGGGCGATGTGCCCCTGTCGGTGGCGGCGGGCTATCTGGTGCGGCAGCTTGCCACTGGGCGCGACTTGCCGAAATCGGCGGCGAATGTCGTGGACCTGTGGCGCGGGTTCATTGAAGACCAGGCGGGCGAGACGCTGGAAACGGTGGACCATGTGCTGGCCGATCAGGCGGCCTTTGCCCGGCTGGCGCGGAAGGTGATTTCCGACCTTGGCTATGGCGACCAACTGGGCGACGACCCGGATGCGCCAGATGACACGTCGGGCGAGGATGAGGCCGAAGAGGATCAGGATTCGCCCGATACCGCCGGTGAGGAAGAGGAAGGCGACGAAAGCGAAGCCAGCCCTGAGCGGAGCCAGGAAGAGCAGCAGGACCAGTCCCAGGCGCAAGTCACGATGGAAGACAGCGCCGACATGGAACAGGGCGACGAGGCCGAGATGCCCGAAGGCGAGGCTCCGCTGGAGCCGCCACCGCCCGCGCCCTATTCCGATGCGGACCCGAACTATGCCGTCTACACCACGGATTTCGATGAAGAAATCAAGGCAGAGGAGCTGGCCGAACCGGCCGAACTGGAACGCCTGCGCGCCTATCTGGATCAGCAGCTGGAGCCGTTGAAGGGGGCGGTTTCGCGACTGGCCAACAAGCTGCAGCGCCGCCTGCAGGCCCAGCAGAACCGCAGCTGGGACTTTGACCTTGAAGAGGGCACGCTGGACGCAGGCCGTCTGGCGCGCGTGGTGGCGAACCCGACGACTCCGCTGAGCTTCAAGCAGGAGAAGGACACCGAGTTTCGCGATACGGTGGTGACTCTGCTTCTGGACAACTCCGGTTCGATGCGGGGGCGGCCGATTTCGATTGCCGCGATCTGTGCCGATGTGCTGGCGCGGACGCTGGAGCGCTGTTCGGTCAAGGTGGAGATTCTGGGCTTTACCACCCGGGCCTGGAAGGGCGGGCAAAGCCGTGAACGGTGGCTTGCACAAGGCCGACCGCAGACCCCGGGGCGGCTGAACGATCTGCGGCACATCGTCTACAAATCGGCGGATGCCCCCTGGCGGCGGGTAAGGCCGAACCTTGGGCTGATGATGAAAGAGGGCCTTCTGAAGGAAAATATCGACGGTGAGGCCCTGGAATGGGCGCACCGCCGCGCGATGGCCCGGCCCGAGGCGCGCAAGATCATGATGGTGATTTCGGATGGCGCGCCGGTCGACGACTCAACTTTGTCGGTCAACCCCGCGAATTATCTGGAAAAACACCTGCGCGACGTGATCGCAATGGTGGAGCGTCGGCGGGCGGTGGAGCTGATTGCCATCGGCATCGGCCATGACGTGACGCGCTACTATCAGCGGGCGGTGACGATCACGGATGTGGAGCAGTTGGCGGGCGCGATGACCGAACAGCTGGCGGGCCTCTTTGAGGTGGACCCGAAGAAACGCGCCCGTGCGCTGGGGTTGCGGCGGGCGGGGTAAGGGGGGCGTTGCCCCCCTCGGCGCTGTGCGCCTCACCCCCCAGGATATTTGGGCCAGAATGAAAGGCTGAGGGATGTTTCAAAGCTTTGAGAGCCATGCCTCACCCGATCAGGGGCCGCCGCGGCTTGCGGCCTTGCGGGCGCAATTGGCGGTCATGGGGCTGGATGGGTTTCTGGTGCCGCGGGCGGATGTGCATCAGGGCGAATACGTCGCCGCGCGGGATGAGCGGTTGCAATGGCTGACGGGGTTTACCGGATCGGCGGGGTTCTGTGTGGTCCTGCCGGACGTGGCGGGGGTGTTCATCGACGGGCGCTACCGCACGCAAGTGAAGGCCCAGGTGGACCTTGGGGCGTATACACCGGTGCCCTGGCCAGAGGTGAAGGCGGGCGCGTGGATCCGGGAGAACCTGAGTGCTGGACGGGTGGGGTTTGACCCTTGGCTGCACACGGCGGAAGAGGTGGATAAACTTCACGCACTGCTTGAGGGAAGTAACGTAACGCTATCTCCTTGCGATAAAAATCCTGTTGACGACGTCTGGGTTGACCAGCCCGCGCCCGCCTTGGGCAAGGCCTTTGTGCATCCCGATGCACTGGCCGGGGAGACCCATGCCGCCAAGCGTGCCGCGCTGGCCGAGGGGCTGCGGTCAGCGGGGCAAAGGGCGGCGGTGCTGACGTTGCCGGACTCGATCTGCTGGCTGTTGAACATCCGGGGGGCGGATGTGCCGAAGAACCCGGTGCTGCAGGCCTTTGCGATCTTGCTGGATGACGGGCGGGTGCAGCTTTTCGCCGAAGCGGCGAAGTTTGATGCGGCTGTGCTGGCGCATCTCGGGCCGGAGGTCGCGATCTTGCCGCCTGAAGGGCTCACGGCTGCGCTGCAAGGGTTGGTGGGACCGGTGCGGGTCGACAAGACCTCGGCTCCCCTCGCCGTGTCGGACATCCTGACGGCGGCGGGTGTGACCGTGGTCTGGGGGGATGACCCCTGCCGCCTGCCGAAGGCCCGCAAGAACCCGGCTGAGATTGCTGCAACCCGCGAGGCGCATTTGCGCGACGGGGCGGCGATGGCGGAATTCCTGGCTTGGCTGGACGCGCAGGCACCGCAGGGAAACCTAACCGAAATCGCCGTCGTTCAGGCGCTGGAGGGGTTCCGGCGGGCGACAAATGCGCTGCACGACATCAGCTTTGACACGATCTGCGGCGCGGGGCCGAACGGGGCGATCATTCATTATAGGGTCACGGAAGAGACCAACCGCCCGGTCAAACCCGGTGAGCTTTTGCTGGTCGATTCGGGCGGGCAATACCCCGATGGGACCACCGACATCACCCGCACCATCGCCATTGGCGACCCGGGGGAGGAGGCGCGCGCGGCCTATACCCGCGTGTTGCAGGGCATGATCGCCATCAGCCGGGTGCGGTTTCCCAAGGGCCTTGCCGGGCGGGATATTGACGCCTTGGCGCGCTATCCCCTGTGGCTGGCGGGGCAGGACTATGACCACGGCACGGGGCATGGTGTGGGGGCGTTCCTCAGCGTGCATGAAGGGCCACAGCGGATTTCCCGCCTGTCCGAGGTGCCGCTGGAACCGGGGATGATTCTGTCGAACGAACCTGGCTATTACCGAGAGGGTGCCTTTGGCATCCGGTTGGAAAACTTGATCGTGGTCGAGCCCGCACCCCCGTTGGGCGACAACCGGGTGCAGTTGGCGTTCGAGACGCTGACCTTCGTGCCCTTTGACCGGCGGCTGATTGTGACCGCGGCGCTTGCCCCCGGCGAACGGGACTGGCTGGACGCCTATCATGCCCAGGTGCTGGAAAAGCTTGGCAAGCGCGTGTCGGGTGCTACCCTTGATTGGCTGAGCGCGGCTTGCGCGCCCTTGTAAGGAAACCCCGATGGCCGACCACATCAAGATCAGCCCCGCCAGCGGCAGCCTGACCGTGACGGCCGGCGGCACGATCCTTGGCACCACCTCACGGGCGCTGGAGTTGCGGGAAGGCGGTTCATCCCCCGTGATCTACGTCCCGCGCGACGATATCGACATGGGCCTGCTGGAGAAGACCACGCGTAGCACGGGCTGCCCGTGGAAGGGCAAGGCCAGCTACTATTCGATCAAGACTGACAAGGGTGTTCTCGACAATGCCGTCTGGTCCTATGAGACCCCCCTGCCCGGCGTGGCCGAGATTGCCGGGCATCTGGCGTTCTACACCGACCGGGTCAAGCTGACGCGGCAGTAGCGCGAATCCGGTCGACCATCGCGCGCAACCCGTTTGACCGCTGGGCGCTGAGGTGGTCGTTCAGGCCCAGGCGGCCCAGTTCGGCGGCGGCGTCGATGCGACCCACCTCGGCCATCGGGACGCCGGAGTATAGGGCATGAAGGACGGCAATCAGCCCGCGTACGATCATCGCGTCGCTGTCGCCTTCAAAGTCGAAGCGCCCATCCGCAGGCGTGGGGCGCAGCCATACCTGACTTGCGCAACCGTCCACCTTCAGCGCGGGCACCTTGAAGCTGTCGTCCAGAGGCGGCATGGCGCGGCCAAGCTCGATCACATGGCGGTAGCGGTCTTCCCAATCGTCCAGAAACGCAAAAGTTTCGGCAAGCTCTTCAAACGCAGCGGTGGCCATGGTGCCCCCCTTTCGGGGATGAGGTAAGCCGTGCGCGGGGACCTGTCCACCCCTGCATGAGCGCTTTTCAAACGCGCCCCCATCGGCTACCCAAGGCCAAGACCATTCAGGAAAGCCGCCATGCCTGTTGCCCGACCCCTGCTGACCTTCGCGCTTTGTGCGGCCCTTGCGGGCTGTGGTGGGCTTCGGGAAAGCCGGTTGAACCCGCTGAACTGGTTCAAGCCGTCATCCCCGCGCGAAACCATTGTCTTGCCAGCGGAACGGGCCGATCCGCGCCCGTTGGTCGATGCTGTCCTGACCATGGCGGTTGAGCCGATCCCAGGTGGGGCCATCGTTCGGGCGACGGGCCAGACCCCGACCCAAGGTTGGTGGGCGGCGGAGCTGGTGCCGCTGCCGGTCGATGAAAACGGCGTGCTGGTCTATGAATTCCGCCTTTTGCCGCCGACCACCCGGACGGATGTGAACACCCCCCGGTCGCGTGAGGTTGAGGTGGCGATCTTCATCTCGGACATTCGCCTGGACGCTGTGCGCGAGATTGTCGTGCAAGGCAGCGCCAACGCCCGGTCAGCCCGGCGCTGATCCGGCGCTGGGGTAAGGTTAAAGCTGCACCACCCGGACTTCGTTGCCTTTGGCGGACAGGGCAATCTCACCCTTGCAAAGGCGGATCGCGTCATCGCCGAAGGCTTCACGCCGCCAGCCGCCCAAGGCGGGCAGATTGCGTTCCCCCGCCGCGATCGCATCAAGATCGGCGGTTGAGGCGATGAGGCGCGGGGCCACGCCAAGGCTTTCGGATTTGGCCTTTAGAAGCACGCGCAGAAGGTCAGCCAGGGCCGGGTTCACCTGCAGCTGTTCGCGCGGGGTTTCGACGCGTGGCATGTCTTCGGGCCGCATCTCGACCCCGGCTTTGACGGCCGCCAGGATGCCATCGACAATCTCGGCCTTGCGGCCTTCGCGCAGAAGGAGGCGAGAGCGGCCGAGTTCTTCCGCCGTGGTGGGGCGGGTCGAGGCAAGCTCGAGCAGCGCATCGTCTTTCATCACTCGGCTACGGGGGACGTTCTGCGCCTGGGCATAGGCTTCGCGGAAGCGGGCCAGCGCCTTGACCACGGCCAGAAAGCGGCCCGAAGTGGTGCGGGTCTTGATCCGCATCCAGGCCTCATCGGGGTGGACGGTGTAGGTTTCCGGTTCCGTCAGCATGGCCAGCTCTTCCGCCACCCATTCGGCGCGGCCATTCTTTTTCAGCTGGGCGGCAAGGAATTCGTAGATCACCCGCAGATGGGTGACATCGGCCAGGGCATAATCCTTCTGCGCCTCGGTCAGGGGCCGGCGCGACCAGTCGGTAAAGCGGCTGGTCTTGTCGAGGTTGGCCTTGGCTATCTTCTTGACCAGCGTTTCATAGCCGACCTGTTCACCAAAGCCGCAGACCATGGCGGCGACCTGGGTGTCAAACAGGGGCTTCGGAAAGCTGTTGCCTTCGACGAAAAAGATCTCAAGGTCCTGCCGCGCGGCGTGAAAAACCTTGACCGTCGCCTCATGCCGGAAAAGGTCGTAAAGCGGTTCCAGGGACATGTCGGCCCCTTCGATCGGGTCGACCAGAACCGCATCGCCATTGGCCCCCGGCAGCGCCATCTGGATCAGGCACAGCTTGGACCAGTAGGTGCGTTCGCGGAGGAATTCGGTGTCGATGGTGACGTAAGGCTCGGCCTTGGCGGCGGTGCAGAAGGCGGCAAGGTCTTCGGTCGTGGTGATCGTGCGCATGGGCCGCCTTTCGTCGCGGGGTCATCCCGCCGGGGGTCCTTACCGCTATAAGCAGGGAAACCCGGCTTGGAAAGCCCCGCGACCGGTGGTCGCATCGGGCCTAAAGGAAAAGCGGGCTGCGGTCGCCGGCGGCAAAGCGGCGCAAGGTGGCGGGGTAAAGCCGGTGCTCAGCGGTCAGGACGCGGGCGGCCAGGGTCGCCTCGGTGTCACCTGGCAGGACGGGCACGCGGGCCTGGCCAAGGATCGGGCCTGCGTCAAGGTCGGCGGTGACTTCGTGGACGGTGCAGCCCGCTTCGGTATCGCCTGCAGCAAGGGCGCGGGCATGGGTGTGCAGGCCAGGATACTTTGGCAAAAGCGAGGGGTGGATGTTCAGCATCCGCCCTTCGAAGCGCTGGATGAAGCCGGGCGTCAGGATGCGCATGAAGCCTGCAAGGCACAGGATGTCGGGCCGGGCCGCCTCGACCTCGGCCAGCAGCGCGGCCTCAAAGGCCTGCCGTCCCTTGCCGAAGGGGCGGTGGTCGACGGCAGCGGTGGGGATGCCCAGCGCCGCGGCCTTGACCAGCCCCCCGGCAGCGGGGTCGTTCGATGCGACCAGCACCGGCCGTGCCGGATGGTCGCCCACCATATCGCGAACCAGTTCCAGCATGTTCGAGCCACCCCCGGAAATCAGGATGGCGACGCGTTTCACAGCAGGCGACCGGTGTAGTGAACCCCCTGCCCTTCGACAATCCGGCCAAGGCGGCTGACCGTCTCGCCTTCTGCAGTCAGCAGCGCGGTCAGGTCATCGGCGCGGTCTTCGGCGACGACCAGGATCATCCCGATGCCGCAGTTGAAGGTCTTCAGAAGCTCTGCCTCGGCCATATTCGCGGTCTGGGCGAGCCAGCGGAAAACCGGCGGCAAGGTCCACGAGCCAAGGTCAATCTCGCAGGCCAATCCGTCGGGCAGCACGCGGGGCGGGTTTTCGGTGATGCCGCCACCGGTGATATGGGCCAGCCCGTGCACCCCACCGGCGCGGATCGCAGCGAGGGCTTGTTTGACGTAAAGGCGCGTGGGCGTCAGAAGTGCCTCGCCCAGCGTGCCGTCGCTGAACGGGGATGCGGCGTCCCAGCCCAGTCCCGAAAGCTCCACAACCTTGCGGACAAAGCTGTAGCCGTTGGAGTGGACACCGTTCGAAGCAAGGCCCAGGATCACATCACCCTTGGTCACGCCTGCGGGCAGTTCTTGCCCCCGTTCCATCGCGCCCACGGCAAAACCGGCAAGGTCAAAGTCGCCCTTGTGATACATGCCTGGCATCTCCGCCGTCTCACCGCCGATCAGGGCACAACCGCTGTCGGCGCAGCCCTGGGCGATGCCGGTGATGATGCGGGTGGCTTGCTCAAGCTCCAGCTTGCCGGTGGCGAAATAGTCCAGGAAGAACAAGGGTTCAGCACCTTGGCAGACAAGGTCGTTGACGCACATGGCGACAAGGTCGACACCGATGGTATCGACATGGCCGGTGTCGATGGCGATCCGCAGCTTGGTGCCCACCCCATCGGTGGCGGCCACCAGAACCGGGTCGGTATAGCCCGCGGCCTTGAGGTCAAAAAGCGCGCCGAAGCCGCCAAGCCCGCCCATCACGCCGGGGCGGCCCGTGGCCTTGGCGGCAGGCTTGATCCGGTCTACCAGAGCGTTCCCGGCGTCGATATCCACACCGGCATCGGCATAGGTCAGCCCGTTGTGGCCCTTGGTCATCGCAGCATCCCCCGGCGGTTGGCTTTGGCCCGAGGCCCTAACCGATTCCCCGCAGCACGGCAACGAGGGATGCGTGGAAGACTGCGGCCAATTGCGGCTTGGCTGGGCCAGGACAGGCTGGCATAGTAAGGGCGGAATGTGAGAGGGGGCCCCGTGGACAGCGTAGGCGACTATCTGTGGCAGTTCTGCTGCGCCCCGGGCTTTGCCTTGTCGCCAGTCTTTTGGCTGCCGGTGGCGGTTCTGGTCCTTTTGTTCTGGGTGACCCTTGGCCGCGGACAGGGCCTGCGCGCCTTCCTCAACTCGGACGGCGTGCTGACCCACAAATCCACCCGCGCCGATTTGTGGCTGTTCCTGATCAGCCGGGTGATGATGGTCTTCGGGATCGTGACCTATTTCACCTTTGCCCCTGCGGTGGCGCGGTTTGTGGCCGATATTTCACCCTTGCCGCCGCTCTTTGCCAACGGCCTTTCCCCGCTTGGCCTGACATTGGCGCTCTTCGTGATCTTCGACTTTGCGCAATACTGGTCGCACCGGATCTTTCACCGCTCAGCTTTGTGGAGCCTGCATGCCGTCCACCACTCTGCCGAGGTGCTGACGCCTTTGACCACCTACCGTGTGCATCCCTTGGCGGGGCTGATCTCGGCGGCGTTTCACTCGCTGGTGCTGGGGGCCGGGATGGGGTTGGTCGTCGGCTCGCTTGCGCCCGATATGGGCTTTGTCGAGATTGCCGGGACCAACGCCATTGTCGTCCTGCTCAATGCAACGGTCGTGAACCTGCATCACAGCCAGATTCACATCAGCTTTGGCCCGATCATCGAACGAATCCTGATCTCGCCCGCGCAGCACCAGATCCACCACAGCCGCGACCCCCGGCATTTCAACCGCAACTACGGCAATGTGCTGGCCGTCTGGGACTGGATGTTCGGCACACTCTATCTGGTGCGCGAAAAGGAAGAGCTGCGCTTTGGCCTTGAAGGTGAGGCGTTTGCCCCGCTGATGACACAGCGGCTGTGGCCGGTCCTGATAGACCCGGTCCGCCGGCTGATCCGCTAGGTGACACGCCTCAGGCAGTCCGGCCCAACTGGGGCCGGGACTGCCGTAAGGCGCTGGAACCGTTACGGGTTATTCACTCTTTTCGGCGTCGGCCGGGGTTTCAGCGTCCTGGCTGGGCTTTGGGGTCGCGACGCTTTTGATCACGATCAGCGCGCCAATTGCGAGCAGCAGAAACACACCTGCCTCGGACCCGTTGTCGGCCACGGTCGGCGCCGCCTCATAAGCGTTGCCCGCCAGCGCTGTGTGCGCGAAGCCAACCACCGTAGCGAAGCTGCCGGCCATGATCCGTACGACTGTGTTCATTCTGCGATTTCCATATTCACATGATTTGATACCTTCATGGACGGTATGGGGAGATTTTCATTCCGACAATTCCCGTTTTGTATGGCCGAGCAAAATTTCCGATTGCGTGTCCGATTTGCGCGAAGCAACCGATGACGAACCATGTCCGCCCGGTTTCACCGCAAGCGCTGTCTTGACGCGTCGGGTCTGCATGATACCAAGCGGGGTACGGGCCTGTAGCTCAATTGGTTAGAGCAGGGCGCTCATAACGCCTTGGTTGGGGGTTCGAGTCCCTCCGGGCCTACCATTATGCCCTCAGACATGCCGGGTAACGCCGCCGTCGACGATCATGGTCTGTCCGGTCATGTAGCTGCTGTCGTCGGTCAGAAGAAAGGCAGCGGCCTTGGCCTGTTCCTCGACCCGGGCGATGCGCTTCAGGGCGGCCAGGTCGCCGTATTTTCCGACATCAAGGCTGTCGGTAAAGCCGGGGGCCAGGCAGTTCATCCGGATGTTCTGCGCGCCATAGCGGTCCGAGTAGAGTTTGGTGAAGGACGCAACCCCGGCACGGTAGACGCAGGACGCAGGGAACCAGAGCGAGGGTTCAGCCACGGCATAGGTGGTGACATTCACGATGGACCCGCCCTCTTGCGCGGCCATGATCGGCGTCACGAGGCGGGCCATGCGGATCACCGGCTTGACGATCATGTCATGTGCTGCGTCCCAATTTTCGTCGGTGATGTCCAAAAGGTCGCCCTTTGGCGGGTGGCCGGTGTGGTTCAGGACGGCATCGATGCGGCCGTGGGTCGTCATCGCCAGATCGACGAGGGCGTTCAGGTCGTCGGGGTTCTGCACCACGCCACGGTGGGCGACCCCGCCAAGGTCTGCGGCCAGCTTTTCGCAAGAATCTGATGGCGACATCAGCACCACCGCGTAGCCGCGGGCATGCATCTGGCGGGCGATGGCCGCACCAATCCCGCGCCCGGCGCCGGTCACAAGGCAGGTCTTCTGGGTCATCGCTTTTGGTCCTTCATGCGGGGTCAGGGCCAAGGCCTAGCACAGGGCAAGACCGGCCCCAAGCCATCCTGGCGGCGGGAAAGCGCTTGCCGAGGGCGTCTTTCGGGGCCTACCAAGATGTCAACGGACTGGGTCACGGGGCGTGCGGGAATGAAGATCGGTGACGTTTCCTTCTGGTATGACGATATCAGCCTGCCCTACCGCCGCGCATCCTTGCAGGGCGACACAACTGCGGATGTGGCGATCATTGGCGCTGGCTACAGCGGGCTGTGGACGGCCTATTACCTGAAACAGGCGCACCCGTCGCTGGACGTGCTGGTGATCGAGAAGGAGTTTGCCGGTTTCGGCGCCTCGGGCCGGAACGGGGGATGGCTGACGGGCGGCTTTGCCTGGAACCACGCCCGGTATCTGGAGGGGTCATCCGAGCACGCCGTTCGCGCCATGGTCGAGGCGATGAATGGCACGGTGGATGAGGTGATCCGCGTCGCCGGTGCCGAGGGGATCGACGCCGACATCCTGCGCACGGATGAGTTGATGGTGGCGACAAAGCCCGCGCAAGTCGGCCGCTTGCGCGATGAGGTGGCGCATCGCCGGCACTGGGGCGAAGAGACCCGCGTCTTCGAGATGGGGGCGGCAGACCTGGCTGACCGCATCCGCATTCCGGGCGCCCTTGGCGCGATGGTGGTGACGAACGTGGCCCGGGTGCAGCCAGCGAAACTGGTGCGGGGCTTGGCCGCTGCGGTGGAACGTCTGGGCGTGCGGCTGGTCGAGGGGACGACGGTCACCGCCTATGAAAAGGGCGTGGTCACCACCGACCATGGCACCGTCCGCGCGCCGGTGATCCTGCGCTGCACCGAGGGCTTCACGGCGGGCCTGCCGGGGCTGGAGCGGGACTGGCTTCCCCTGAACTCCGCCCAGATCGCGACCGAACCGCTAGGGCCGGACGTCTGGGCGCAGATCGGCTGGGAGGGGCATGAAATCCTTGGCGATTTTGCCAATGCCTATTGCTATTGCCAGCGCACGCGTGAGGGGCGGATCACCGTGGGCGCGCGGGGGGTGCCGTATCGCTATGGCTCGAACCTTGACACCAACGGCGCGCCCGACCCTGAGACGATCAAGCGGCTGACAGCCATCCTGCACCAGCACTTTCCCGCCGCCGCCAAGGCGCGCATCGACCATGCCTGGTGCGGGGTTCTTGGCGTGCCGCGCGACTGGTGCGCGACGGTGGGCCTTGACCCCGCGACCGGCCTTGGCTGGGCGGGGGGCTATGTGGGGGTCGGCGTCTCAACCTCAAACCTGGCCGGGCGGACGCTGGCCGATCTTGTGCTTGGGCGCGAGACAGACCTTGTCCATCTGCCATGGGTCAACCGAAAGGTCCGCCCGTGGGAGCCGGAACCGCTCCGCTGGCTGGGCGTCACTGGCATGTATGCCCTTCTGAACGCCGCCGACCGGCGCGAGGCGCGGCCGGGCGCGGGGCCGTCGAAGCTTGCCGCAGTGGGTAACTGGCTGACCGGGCGCAGTTAGCGCCAACATTCACTTGCTTGACCGGGGTTCCCCTTGGCATAACCCCGCCATCGTCTTGGGAGGGACCACCATGAACCTGCACCGCCGCCAGATCCTTGCCCTGCCCTTGCTGGCCTTGGCGCGGCCCGCCTTTGCGGCCGACCGTTCAGATATCTCCCGCCAGGTTTTGCTGACCTGGCACAAGCTGGTGCTGGAACTGGTGCGCCACACCGCCACCTACATGCCCCCCGTCGCCGCGCGCGGCTTTGCCTATATCGGCATCACCGCGCATGAGGCGTTGGCCTCGGGCAACCCCGCCTTGCGCAGCCTTGCCGGGCAGGTGACCGACCTTGCGCCCCTGCCCGCCAGACCCTCAGGCGACTATGACGAACCGTGCGTGCTGCATGCAGCCCTTCAGGCCGTGGTGGCCGAGATGTTCGGCAACACCGGCCCGACCGGCCTGCGCGCGATGGAGGCGATGGGCCGCCAGATGGGCGAAGTTGCAGGGGCTGGCATTGATGCCGCCGTGATGGATCGCAGCATCGCCCATGGTAAGGCCATTGCCGAACACATTCTGGCCTGGTCGCGGGAAGATGGTGGCGCGGTGGTAGAAAACATGGGCTTTCCCATGGACTACACCCCCGGCACACGCCCGCAAGATTGGGTGCCGACTTCACTTGTCCGCATGCAACAGGCCCCGCTTCTGCCCGGCTGGGCGCAGAACCGGCCGTTCGCGATGCCCTCGGCCAAGGCAACGGACCCTGGCCCGCACCCCGACTACAGTGAGGATCCGGCGTCCGAATTCCACGCCTATGCGCAGGAGGTCTACGACACCGGACGCGCCCTGACCGACGAACAAAAGCTGATCGCGCGGTTCTGGTCGGATGATGCGATGCTGACCTTCACCCCCGCCGGGCACTGGATTTCCATCGTCCTGCAAATCGCCGAGCGCGGCGCGATGCCCACCGAAGTGATCGCGGCCACGCTGGCCAAGCTGGGCGTCGCGCAGGCCGATGCCTTCATCGCCTGCTGGGACACCAAATTCCGCTACAACCTGCTGCGCCCGGTGACCTACATCAAACGCCACATCGACAAGACGTGGGAGCCGCTGCTGATCACCCCGCCCTTCCCGGAATACACCTCGGGCCATTCGGCGCAGTCGGGGGCGGCGTCAACGGTCCTGACCGCAATCTTTGGCGAAGACTTCGCCTTTGACGACGACACGCATGTGGCCGAGGGTCTGCCCGTCCGCAGCTTTGCGTCCTTCGAGGCGGCAGCGGAAGAGGCTGCCGCATCAAGGCTTTACGGCGGCATCCACTTCCGGTTCGGCAACGAAGCCGGGCTGAAGCAGGGCCGCGCCGTCGGGGCCTATGCCGCCGGCTTGAGGACCGAAGCATGATGCGCGCCAGTCTGATCATTGCCCTGACCGCCGCCCCCGCGCTGGCCGAACCCGTGATCCCGAGCTTTACGGATGAAACCGCGACGGCAGGCTTTTCGACCGTTTATGAAGGCGAATGGGAATACATGGTCGGCGGCGGTGTCGCGACCTTCGACTGCTCTGGCGACGGTTTTCCCGAAGTCTTCCTGTCCGGCGGGGCCTCGCCCTCGGCCCTTTATCTGAACCGCAGCACGCAAGGCGGGGCTCTGTCGTTCGAGAAGACCGAAGCGCTGACGATGGACGCGGTGCTGGGCGCCTATCCCCTCGATATCGACAGCGACGGGATCATGGATCTTGTGGTCTTGCGGTTGGGCGAAAATCGCGTGATGCGCGGACTTGGCGACTGTGCGTTCGAGGACGCCAGCGCCGCCTGGGGCTTTGACGGTGGCGATGCCTGGTCCACCGCCTTTGCCGCGATCTGGGAAAAGGGGCAGACCTGGCCCACGCTTGCCGTCGGCAACTATGTCGACCGCAAGGAAGAGGCGTTTCCTTGGGGGTCCTGCACCGACAACTGGCTGCACCGGCCCGAGGGGGAAAGGTTTGCGCCACCCCTGCCCCTGACGCCCTCCTATTGCGCGTTGTCGATGCTGTTCACCGACTGGAACCGCTCGGGCCAGCCGTCTTTGCGGGTGTCGAACGACCGCGAGTATTACAAGGGCGGGCAAGAGCAGATGTGGCACCTGGATCCCGGTGCCGCACCGCGCCTGTTCACCGAAAAGGACGATGGCTGGAAACGGCTGCGCATCTGGGGCATGGGCATCGCCAGTGCCGATATCACCCTGGACGGCTACCCCGACTATTACCTGACCAGTATGGCCGACAACAAGTTCCAGATCCTGACCGCCCCGGAAAGCGGCAAGCCGGTCTATGCCGATCTGGCCTTCAAGTCAGGCATCACCGCGCACCGGCCCTATACGGGCGGCGACACCCGGCCTTCGACTGCCTGGCATGCCCAGTTCGCCGATGCCAACAACGACGGGTTGCTTGATCTGTTCGTGGCCAAGGGCAACGTCGCCAAGATGCCGGACTTTGCCGAGAATGACCCAAACAACCTGTTGCTGCAGCAAGAGGATGGCACTTTTGTCGAGGCGGGTGACCGGGCGGGGGTGGCCAGCATGGCCATCTCACGCGGGGGGCAGGTGGTGGACCTGAACCTTGACGGCGCGCTGGACATCGTGGTCGTCAACCGCTGGACCCCGGCGCAGGTCTGGCGGGGCAACGCCAATGCGACGGGCGGCTGGGTCCAGGTCCGGCTGCAGCAGCCAGGCGCGAACCGTGACGCGATCGGGGCCGTGGTCGAGGTGCGGCGGGGCGAGTTTGTGGAACGGCATGAGGTCACCTCGGGTGGGGGGCATGTCAGCGGGTCGGTCGGCTGGCTGCACTTTGGCCTTGGCGATGCCGCGACGGCCGAGTTGCGGGTGATCTGGCCCGATGGGCGCGAAGGCGACTGGCAGACTTTGGGCGCGGGCACCTTCCAGATCCTGCAGCCCGATCAGGCGGCGCAGGCCTGGCAGCCGGGATAAAACCGGCGCGAATCAACCAATTCGCGCGCTGCGCGGCGCCGTGGGTTCGCGCCGAAGGCGCAGCGGGTGGTGGTGAACAATCGCTTAGGATGTGGGCAGATGCCGCCATGTCCCTGCACCTGTTGTCTTTCCGGTCACAGTAGCTGTGCAGGTGGACACAACCGCTCCCCGGGAAAGGCCATAGCGCGCAGATCGGCATTCGATATACATTTCAATATCTTGACGGAAGATCTCACCCCAAGGCTTGCTTGAGGCTGGCCAGACCTTGCCCCTTGCCCGCCCATGCAACCCGCCGATGCCGCCCTGAAAGCGTCCAACATTTCCGCTGACCTTGGCCGGAAGACGTGACAAGCTTGGTTGCACAAGCCTTTCAGGCCGGTAAAGCATTGGGCAGATAGCACAAGCCAGCAAGTGAAGCCGCAGGACGGCAGTGCATGAAGCAGGGGTCGGTCGGCCACAAAGCAGACGGGCGCTTGCGTGTGATGGTACCAGACTGGAAATGCAAACGATGCCCGGCCCGACCCAGATTGACCCCCGCCTAGACGCCGAGCCCTACAAGGTTGATCCCGACGTCTTCGCTGATGACCTGAAGCAGGGGACAACCCTCCTTGGCGGCCAGTACACGATCTTGGGCTTCCTGAATTCGGGCGGGTTCGGGATCACCTATCTGGCAAAGGATTCGCTGGAGCGGACCGTCGTCATCAAGGAATGCTTTCCGAACGCGCTTTGCCGGCGCAGCACCTCGATCGTCCGCGCCCGGTCTCGCAAACATCAGACCGAGTTGCGCAGCTTCGTGCAAAGCTTTGTCGAAGAGGCCCGCAGTCTGGCGCGGCTGGTGCATCCCAATATCGTCGGCGTGCATCAGGTCTTTGAAGACAACGATACCGCCTACATGGCCATCGACTACATCGACGGCAAGGACCTGCTGGATGTGCTGGATTCCACCGATCAGGCCTTCACGCCAGAGCAGATCGTCGAGATGCTGAAGAAGATGCTTAGCGCGGTGGAGTTCATCCATCAGGCGGGAATCCTGCACCGCGACATCTCGCCCGACAACATCCTGATTGATCGCACGGGCAACCCGGTGCTGATCGACTTTGGCGCCGCCAGTGAACAGGGCGCTCAGGCCACGCGGGTGCTGACCGGGCGGCGTGTGGTCAAGGACGGCTACTCGCCGCAAGAATTCTACCTGACCGGGGCCGAGCAAAGCCCCGCAAGCGACCTTTATGCCCTGGGTGCCACGTTCTACCACGTCATCACCGGCAAGGCTCCGCCCGAAAGCCAACGCCGATTGGCGCTGGTCGCCGAAGGCTCTGCCGATCCCTACATGCCACTGGACGGCCGCTTTCCGGGCTATCCGCCCGGGTTCCTGGCCGCGATAGACAAGTCGGTGCGCGTTCTGTCAAAGGACCGGATCCCCAGCGCCGCCGACTGGATTGAAATCATCCGTCGCGGTGAAGAGGGCGGGTCCGAAGCTGCCGCCCCGCCGGAAGCAGCCCCCCTTCGGCCCGCGCCCTCGGTCGTCAGCAGCAACCTGGGCTACATCATCGGGGCGGGGATCGTTTTCGTCGCTGCCGCAGCAGCGGGGATCTGGTCGCTCTTGCAGTGACCCCTGAGGTCGGGGCGTCACAGCCCCAGTACGCGAAACACCTTGGGCAGTTCTTCGGGCAGATCCTCGGCAATCAGACCGGGCCCGAAACTGAGCGCACATTCCACATGCAGCCAGGCGGCGGTGCAGGCGGCATCGAACGGGCTGAAGCCGCGCGCCAGAAGGCCGGTGATGAACCCCGCCAGCACATCGCCTGACCCAGCGGTCGCCAGCCACGGTGCCGCGCGGTCGTAATGGGCGGAGTTGATGGCGCAGCGCCCGGTTGGGTCGGCGATCACTGTGTCGGGGCCTTTGTAAAGCACCACGCAGCCCGCGCGGCTGGCGGCCTCGCGGGTGGCGTCGACCTTGGAATAGGCTGGGCCTTTGGTGGCGGGGGCGGTCAGTTTTTCGGCAATGTCGGGGAAGAGGCGGGCGAATTCCCCGGCATGGGGGGTCAGGACGCATCCCTCATGCAAGGCGGCGAAGAGGTCGGGGTGTTGCGAGAGGATCGTCAGCGCATCGGCGTCGAGGACGATCTTGCGGCGATCCCTTGACGAAGCCCCCCTCCCCTCTCCCCTCCCCACGAGGGGGAGGGGAAGCGCCTGATCGTCTTGCGCTGCGCCCTGCCCCAAGCGCCCCCCCTCCCCCTCGTGGGGAGGGGATGGGGGTGGGGGGCCACCGGCAGAAAGACCCACCGCCAGCAACCCCGCCTCGCGGTCGCCCACACCCATCCCCGGCCCAAGACAAAGCGCGTTGATCCGCGGGTCCGTCAGCGCCTCCTCCAGCTCCAGCCCATCCGCCACCCCCCGCAGCATCACCGCATCTAAGCGAGCGGCGTTCTCGGGGATCGCGTCCAAAGGACACCCCACCGTCACCACCCCCGCCCCAATCCGCAGCGCCCCCCGCGCCGCCAGCCGCGCCGCCCCGCCGCGACCGGAGGGGCCTGAGAGGATGAGGGCGTGGCCGTGAGAGTATTTGTGGGCATCTTCACGCTTTCCGCCAAGTCTCGGTTTGCTAATGAGACGGCACTCCGGATCTACGTTCTGCACAACCGCGCCCGGCGGATACAGAGTCCATCCCCGGTCGACGTCTTGCGCGCCGATCACTCGCAGGCATTGACGCAACCAAGGCTTGCGAAGCGTAAGGCCAATATCTGCGACCCTGACGCGACCGCAAAGAGACGGTCCGTCGGCAAGGAACTGTCCCACTTTAGCTCGGTGAAAAGTGACCGTCAGGTCAGCCAGGGCTACTTGCTCGCCTATTCCGCGTCCGCTGTCAGAACAAAGCCCTGAAGGAACATCAACTGCGACGACGCGACCAACACCGGGAAGGCAACGAAGATCGCCTTCTGGCCACATGAGATAGAAGGATGCGGTGACCGGTCGCGTCAGCCCTGTCCCAAACAATGCGTCGACAACCAAATCGGCGTTCATGTGAGATGGCGGGTTTTCCCAAGTACCTTCGTAGTGGATCACCTCCCCCATCCCCACCCACCGCTCATAATTCACTCGCGCGTCCGGCGGCATCTTCTCCGGGTCGCCGTAGAGGAAGACCTCCACCTCCCAGCCCCACTCCTTCAAGAGCCGCGCGACCACGAACCCGTCGCCGCCGTTGTTGCCGGGGCCACACAGGACCACCGCCCGGTGCGAGGTTGCGCGCAGTTCCGGCCATTCCTCGAAGATCGCCTCGACCACGCCCCGCCCGGCGCGTTCCATCAGTTGAAGGCCCGTAACCTCACCCGAGGCTATCGCCGCCTGTTCGATGGCCCGCATCTGCGCGGCGGTCAGGAGTTCGGTCATTCTTCCACCGTCCGGTTTTCATTTCGCCCATTCTTTGGGCGCCTTGCACAAGATTTTAGCGACACGCCGGAATTCCCCGGCCAAGGCCCCCAAGCCAAACCCTGTCACATTGTCCCCCCCGCGGGGAAGTGGTCAGACGGGCAAGAACAAACGTTCCGGGGGGAGTCGGCCGATGAAGAAAGTCGAAGCGATCATCAAGCCGTTCAAGCTCGATGAAGTGAAGGAAGCGCTTCAGGAAGCCGGTATCCAGGGCCTCACCGTGACCGAGATCAAGGGTTTCGGCCGTCAGAAGGGCCACACGGAACTGTACCGGGGCGCGGAATATGTCGTGGATTTCCTGCCCAAGGTGAAGATCGAGGTCGTGCTGACCGATGACATGGTTGACCAGGCGGTCGCCGCCATCGTCGCCGCCGCGCGCACCGACAAGATCGGTGATGGCAAGATCTTCGTCACCTCCATCGAACAAGCCATCCGCATCCGCACCGGCGAAACCGGTGATGATGCCGTGTGATCCGGGGACCACGAATTTTCGGCGAAAATTCGTGCCCCAGACCTGACACCGGGTCGCAAGGCCCTAACCGAAACCAAAACCGAAAGGCAGCATGATGAGCGCAGTTGCGAAAGCTCTGAAACTGATCAAGGACGAGGAAGTCGAATACGTCGACATCCGCTTTACCGACCCCAAGGGCAAGCTGCAGCACGTCACGCTGGTGGCCGATCTTGTGGATGAGGATTTCTTCGAGGAAGGCTTCATGTTCGACGGCTCGTCGATCGCGGGCTGGAAGTCGATCGATCAATCCGACATGAAGCTGATCCCGGATCCGGCATCGGTCTACATCGACCCGTTCTACGCCGAAAAGACCATGTGCGTGCATTGCGTCGTGGTGGAGCCTGACACGGGCGAGGCCTACAGCCGCTGCCCGCGCCAGACCGCCCTGAAGGCTGAGGCTTACCTCAAGTCCTCGGGCGTGGGCGATGCGGCCTATTTCGGGCCGGAAGCGGAATTCTTCCTGTTTGACGACGTGCGGTACTCGGTGACACCCCGCAAGGTGGCCTATGAGATCGACGCCGAGGCAGCCGCCTGGAACACCGACACCGTGACCGAAGGCGGCAACTACGGCCACCGCGCGGGCCACAAGGGCGGCTATTTCCCGGTCAACCCGGTGGACGAAGCCCAGGACATCCGTGGCGAGATGCTGTCGACGATGAAGCGCATGGGCATCCGCGTGGACAAGCACCACCACGAGGTTGCGACCTGCCAGCATGAACTTGGGATGATCTTCGGTGGTCTGGTCGAACAGGCCGACAACATCCAAAAGTACAAATACGTGATCCACAACGTGGCCCACGCCTACGGCAAGACCGTGACCTTCATGCCGAAGCCCATGAAGGGCGACAATGGCTCGGGGATGCACGTCAACATGTCGATCTGGAAGGGCGGCAAGCCGCTGTTCGCGGGCGACAAGTATGCGGACCTGTCGCAGGAGGCCCTGTATTTCATCGGCGGCATCCTGAAGCATGCCAAGGCGCTGAACGCGCTGACCAACCCCGGCACCAACAGCTACAAGCGTCTGATCCCGGGCTTTGAAGCCCCGGTTCTGCGCGCGTATTCGGCCCGCAACCGGTCGGGCTGCGTTCGTATTCCGTGGACCGAGTCGCCGAAAGCCAAGCGTGTTGAGGCCCGTTTCCCCGATCCGTCGGCGAACCCCTATCTGGCGTTTGCCGCCCTGCTGATGGCTGGTCTGGACGGGATCAAGAACAAGATCGATCCGGGCCCGGCTTCGGACAAGGACCTTTACGATCTGCCGCCCGAAGAACTGGCCGCGATCCCGACTGTCTGCGGCTCGCTTCGCGAGGCCTTGGAGGAGTTGGAGAAGGACCATGACTTCCTGCTGGCGGGTGAGGTCTTCACCAAGGACCAGCTCGAAGGCTACATGGCGCTGAAGTGGGAAGAGGTTTATGCCTATGAGCATACCCCTCACCCGATCGAGTACCAGATGTACTACAGCTGCTGATCGCAGCCTGAGACAAAGAAAGGGCGCCTGCGGGCGCCCTTTTGCGTGGTGTCCCGGGCAGGGACATTCTTGCAAGTGTTTGACGCAACAGCATGATCCAAATTCTGTTTAGCCGACCGTAACTATGATCCGTCCCAATTGCGGTGGGGCCATCGCTGGGCTACCTTCCCGTTGCGCAACCATATGGCGAGTGTTCCATGGCCACCGACCCCCTGCGTCGCAAATCCGAGCCGCGTGACAAGCCGCGCCCGAATATCTGGGCCGAGGGCGAGCAGCGCCCCTCGTTCAATCTGCGCGCGTTTGGCAGGGCCGGCCTGCACCTGTCGCGCGAAGGCGTGGCCCCCCTGCATGCCTGGGCGGCCCGCACGACGCGGCGGGTGGCGGTGAACGTCAAGAACGGTGCCGGGCGCATCCCTGAAGAAAAGCTGGGCCGGGCCGCGCGCTTTGTGCCGTCGCATCTGCGGGTTGCGGCCTGGATCAAGAACGGGGCGGCGATCCTGTCGCATGCCAGTGCGACCGCTGACCCGGATGTGAAGCGCGGCAATGCGCTGGTGATGGAGATCGAGCCGCATCTTTGGCCGGTGGACGAGGTCGCCCCAATCCCCGCCTCCCCGCAGCCCACAGCGCCGGACGCACCCCCGGTTAAGCCGGACCCGATCGAAGCGCCGCCTGTGGTCCTGGCCGAGCCGATGCCGGAAGAAGACCCCCTCGCCGCGATCCGCGACGAGTTGGCGGAGGATTTAGCCCCCGGGGCCGCCGGAAACCGCCGCCCGAAAAAGGCCAAGCGCCCAGCCTATGTCCCCCCATCCGGCCCGGCCATCCCGCCCTCCCCGCCGGGAGAAGTGGCGACCGGGGCCATTCAGGTCTTTGGCTTCATGCTGGGTTGGCTGAGCAGCTTTGCCGCCCTGCCATATGGTCTGGCGAAAGCGGGCTGGCTGCATATCAAGGGCGTTGATCTGCGCCTGATCGGGACGGACGACTAGGCAAGGTTTGCGGTCAGGAAGGCCACGAGGTCGGCCAGCACCTCACCACTTTCGAACTCTGCCCCGCCATGGCCTGCGCCGGGGACAAGGGCGTAATCGATCTGGGCTTGCGGGTCGGCGGCCAACCACGCCTCGCGCAGGCGTTTGGCTTGCAGGTCGGCGATCATCGGGTCGGCGTCGCCGTGGCGGATCAGGATCGGCGGCAAAGGCTCACGGATCTGGTCAAGCCGGCCGATCGGCCCAAGCGCGCGGGCGGCGGCGCGGTTGTCGGCGATGGGATAGCCCAAAAGCTGGCTTTCCGGGCTGTCGGCGGCATCGGTCGCGCCCATGCTGGCGGTACGGCCAAGGGTGGCCATGTCGGCATCCATGGTCGAGAAATCCATTGGGCCATAGAAGCTGACCACGCCGCGCGGCGGCAGCCCCACCTCAACCAGGCTGAGGGCGGTGGAAACGGCCAGGAAGGCCCCTGCCGACTGGCCCATGATCACGATGCGGGACGGGTCAAGGCCAAGCTCGGCCCCGTGGCGTTGCAGATGGACGATGGCGGCAAGGCAGTCTTCGCCTTGTGCAGGCCAGAGGTCGGTGCCGGACAGGCGGTAGTTGACGCGGACGATGGCGATGCCGGCGTCCAGCACCTCGGCCGGGGTGGGCAGGTCGGACTTGTCGCCCATCAGGAAGGCACCGCCGTGGATCATCACCAGCACCGGAAACGGGCCGTCGCCATTGGGCAGTGTCACGTCCATCACCTGGCGCGGGCCGGGGCCATAGGCGACTTCGGTTTCCCCCAGGCTGCGGGCGCGCCAGATCAGCGTGAGGCCAGCGGCGGCAGTGGCGGCAGCGCCCCCGATCAGAAGGGTTCGGCGGATCAATCCAGGCATGGCGGGTCCTAATGCACGGCGGCGCGGAGGGCGGCGAGGTCTTCGGGGCTGACCGAGCCTGCATCCACCACATAGGTATGAATGGTGAAGACCACCGCCCCCGTGACGGGAAGCCGCAGAAGGCATTGGCGTTCACAGCGGATGTAGACGTGGTCAGTCGGTTGCGGGCGCTTTTCGCCTTCACGCCGGGGCTGATGCAGGGTGAAGTCGTCATAGGTCAGGAAGTTCATCCGCCAGAGCGGCTGATCCGGGCGGATCGCGGTGAACATGCGGTTCACTCGGGCGGCAAGGTCTGCGTTATAGAGCGGGACCGGGTCATGGATCGCGGTCATCGGGCGGCCGATCTTTTGCGCCAGGGTCCAGCTGGCCGGAAAGCACAGGATCGCGCCGGTAAGGTGGTATTCGTCGCCGGTGGGTTGCAGAAGACAGAGGTCTTCCTGCACCAGGCGGCCGAGTGTCAGCAGGGGCTGAGCGGGGTCGAGCGGCACGGTCACGCCATCGGGGCGGGTCGCGGTGGTGGCGGTCAGGGTGAAGCCGGGAGCGGTGGCCAGCCAGCCTAGGACGGTGGCGTAAAGTTCGGCTGCGGCAAGTTCGGCTTCGGGCAGCAGGGCATGGACGGCGGGGCTGTGGCTGTCGATCAGCCGGTCGCGCAGGGCCATCTGGGGGGCATAAGCCTCATCCACGCGCAGCCAGTCCTGGCCCTCAACCGGGTTGATCCCCGGCAGGCGGCGGGTGCGCGGATCGAGCCACGGCAGATGCGGCAGCCTGGCTTGCAGGATGGGCGCAGGTTGCAGGGGGGCGGGCGTCTGGGTCAGCATTGCGCCCTTTGACCATGGGGGACACGCGCCCGCAAGCCTGCGCCATTTGCGACGAAGGGCCGTCGCGCTTGGGTAAGCGGGCCTTTGCCAAGCGGGCATGCTTTACGCCTGAAACGGAGGCAGTCATGACCGTCTACCAACGCGACCGGCGCAAGATTGATCCTTCGCGGGGGGATCGGCTGGCCAATGGCACGCCGAACGACAATGACCGGGTGGAGATCGGGCCGACGGCGCTTGCCTTGCGGGAATGGGCGGTGGCGGGACTGATCTTGCCGGACCTGCCCCGGATGCGCGAGGCGCGGTGGGCGAAGCTGGTCGCGGGGCTGGTTGCGCGGGACTATGGGGGGCTCTTGATGTTCGACCCCCTGAACATCCGCTATGCGACCGACACCACGAACATGCAGGTCTGGAACATGCACAACCCGTTCCGGGCGTGTCTGTTGTGCGCGGACGGGCATATGGTGATGTGGGAATACAAGAACTCCCCTTTCCTCGTGACCTTTAACCCCTTGGTGAAGGAACTGCGGTCGGGGGCCACGTTCTTTTACAACTCCACTGGCGATCGCGGCGCGCAGGCGGCGCAGGGGTTTGCGGCGCAGGTGGATGAGGTGATGCGGGCGCATGCGGGTGGGAACCGGCGGCTGGCGGTGGACAAGATCATGGTCCACGGGCTGCGGGCGCTGGAGGCTGTGGGCTTCACGGTGGAAGAAGGCGAGGAGCTGACGGAACGGGTCCGGGCGGTGAAGACCTACGATGAGATCCTGGCCATGCGCTGCGCCCATGTGGCCTGCGAGGCGGGGATTGCCGAGATGGAGGCTTTTGCGCGAGCTGAGGTGCCGAAGGGCGGGGTCAGCGAGGATGCGATCTGGGCGGAGCTTCACGCGGCTAACATCCGGCGAGGGGGAGAGTGGATCGAGACGCGCCTCCTTGCCTCTGGCCCCCGCACCAACCCGTGGTTTCAGGAATGCGGGCCGCGGGAGGTACAGGACAATGAGATCGTCGCCTTCGATACCGACCTGATCGGCGCCTACGGCTTCTGCATCGACATCAGCCGGACCTGGTGGATCGGCGACGCCCGCCCGTCGAACGCCATGGTCAGCGCGTTTCACCATGCGCTGGACCACATTGCGGACCACAAGGCGCGGCTGAAGCCCGGTGTGATGATTGAGGAGCTGGTGATGCAGGGCCATCAGCTTGCGCCGGAATACTGGGCGCAGAAGTATTCCTGCAAGATGCATGGCGTGGGGCTGTGCGATGAATGGCCTTACGTCCACTACCCCGATGGCTGGATGCCGGGGGCCTTTGATGCGGCGCTGGAGCCGGGCATGGTCCTCTGCGTCGAGGCGCTGGTCTCGCCTGAGGGGGGCGATTTCTCGATCAAGCTCGAAGATCAGGTGCTGATCACCGAAACGGGCTGCGAGACGCTGACGCGCTATCCGTTTGACCCAAGGCTGATGGGCTAAAGCGCGAGGTTCGCGAGGAGGCCAAGGTGATCTGACCCAAGGCCGGGCCGTTGGACCACGCGGCCGCCGCCGGGGGCGATGACATGGTCGATCGGCAGGGACGGCAGGAACCACAGGCCGGTAAAGCTGCCCTTGGAGGGGCCAGCGACCTGGCCCCGCGCCTCGGCCGCCAGGCGGCGGACGGACAGCGCCCAGCGGACCATGTTGAAATCACCGCCCATCAGGACCGGCCCTTCAAGGCCCGCCAACACAGGGCGCAAATCAGCCACATGCGAGGCCTGACCATACGGCCAGGGCCAGCTGAGGTGGACCGAGACGATCCAGACCGGCTGATCACGAAAGATCACCTGCATCGCGGCCAGGCCGGAAACGCAGACCGTAGCCCCCGGCACTGCCGGTAGTTGCGAAGCGACGGCGGTCCCGCCCCGCCGGCCTTGCGGGCAATGGAACTGATGCGGGAAGAGGTCTTGCAGGTTGGTGAGGAGCGCGAGGTTCGGCTCAGACACCTCTTGCAGGGTCAGGGCCAAGGGTGCTGCCTCGCGGATGTCAGCCTCAAGCCCGGCCAGATCACTGTTTTCGTAGAACATATTCTTTTGGTAGAGCAGGAAGATACCCGGCGGTCCCGGCCAGATATGCGCCAGCACGACCGAGGTGGCGGTCAGCAAAGACAGAAGGAGCGCGCCGAAAGCCGCTGCCTGCATCCCCATCCGGATGCCCAACAGCGACAGCACAAACACCGCGACCGAGGCCGGGCCGCGCCCGACGGCCAGAGCATCCCCCAAGGGGTGCAGCCAGCCCATGTATCCGCCCGCAAGCACCACGATGGAAAGGATCAGCCCGGTCTTGATCAGGGCACCCCAGATCGGGTTTTCCTCGTCCTCGTCGAAGTCGTCTTCCACCGTCATTCCGCGCGTTCCACCCAACCCCGATTGACGGGCACCAGTCCAGCCGTGAAGCACCTTGGCGCATCTGCGCCGCTATCCGTTCACCAGCTGGACTGCAAGACCCGATTACTGCGGCAGAATTGAGGAACGGATTCAGCACAGTAGGGGCAAAGCCGGGTGGCGGTGCCTTCCCCCTGCCCCATGTCGGCTTGCGCGGCGCGGCTGGTCGGCGTAAGGCGCGGAAAAGGTCCGTTGGAGGCAAGTGATGATCCCGCGCTATTCCCGCCCCGAGATGGTGGCGATCTGGTCCCCGGAAGCCCGCTTCAAGATCTGGTTCGAGATCGAGGCCCATGCCTGCGACGCACAGGCCATGCTGGGAGTGATCCCCAAGGCCAATGCCGAGGCCGTCTGGCGCGCGAAGGATGTGGAATTCAACGTCGCCCGGATCGACGAGATCGAAGCGGTGACCAAGCATGACGTGATCGCTTTCCTGACCCATCTGGCCGAACATATCGGGGCGGATGATGCGCGGTTCGTGCATCAGGGGATGACCAGTTCGGACGTCCTTGACACGACGCTGAACGTGCAGCTGGTGCGGGCGTCGGATTTGCTTCTGGTCGCGCTTGACCGGGTGCTGGCGGCGCTGAAGGCGCGGGCCTATGAGCACAAGGACACGGTGCGGATCGGCCGCAGCCATGGCATTCATGCTGAGCCCACCACGATGGGCCTGACCTTTGCCCGCTTCTATGCCGAGATGGCGCGCAACCGGGCGCGGCTGGTGGCGGCGCGGGCCGAAGTGGCGACCGGGGCGATTTCCGGCGCGGTCGGGACATTCGCCAACATCGACCCCTTCGTCGAGGAACATGTCTGCAAGATGCTGGGCCTAAGCCCGGAGCCGATCAGCACGCAGGTGATCCCGCGCGACCGGCATGCGATGTTCTTTGCCACACTTGGGGTCATCGCCTCGGGCATCGAGAACGTGGCGATTGAAATCCGGCACATGCAACGGACCGAAGTGCTTGAGGCGGAAGAGTTCTTCAGCCCCGGCCAGAAGGGGTCCAGTGCCATGCCGCACAAGCGCAATCCTGTTCTGTCGGAAAACCTGACCGGCCTTGCGCGGCTGGTGCGGATGGCGGTGATCCCGGCGCTGGAGAACGTGGCCCTGTGGCATGAGCGGGATATCTCGCACAGCTCGGTTGAACGCGCGATTGGGCCGGATGCCACGATCACGCTGGATTTTGCGCTGCACCGGCTGGCCGGTCTGGTGGAAAAGCTGGTGATCTATCCGGAAAACATGTTGCGGAACATGAACCAGTTCAAAGGCCTGGTGATGAGCCAGCGCGTGCTTCTGGCGCTGACGCAGGCTGGCGTCAGCCGTGAGGACAGCTATCGCCTGGTCCAGCGCAACGCGATGAAGGTCTGGGAGAAGGGCGCGGATTTCAAGACCGAGCTTCTGGCCGACCCGGACGTGACGGCAGCGCTGTCCCCGGCCGAGATCGAGGAGAAGTTCGATCTGGGCTACCACACCAAGCATGTGGACCGGATCTTTGCCCGGGTTTTCGGCAGCTGACGCATCCGTGATGACGCTGCGGCACCCTGCCGCGATTTTCGGCGCTTGATTGTGCGCCGGACGTGCTATCTTTCGGGAAATTACCGAAAGGCACCGCCATGCGCATGATCCTTGCTGCCGCCCTCCTGCTTGCCCCGCAATGTGCCTTTGCGGCTGGCAGCGACGACACCGAACCGCCGACGCCGACCGAGACGACGGTGGAATGCGCCAAGGGTGAGGTGTGGGATGAGGCGACCAAGGCCTGCATCAAGGCCGAAAGCAGCCTTCTGAACGATGACCAGCGCTTTGGTGCGGTGCGCGAACTGGCCTATGCCGGCCGCCCGGATGAGGCGTTGCAAGTGCTTTCCACGATGACCGAAGGTGAGACCGCCCGGGTTCTGACCTACCAGGGCTTCCTTCTGCGCCAGACCGGCCGGGTGGAGGAAGGCATTGCCGCCTATGAGCGGGCCATCGCGATGGACAGCAACAACATCCTGGCGCGCAGCTATTACGGCCAGCTTCTGGTCCAGATGGATGAGAAGGAAGCCGCCCAACTGCAGCTTGCCGCGATCCGCATGGTGGGTGGCGGCGGCACCTGGGCCGAACGCTCATTAGCTGACGCCATCGCGACCGGAGTGACCTATACCTACTGAGCAGTGACCCAACCCAACCAGGAGGACGACCCATGAAGATCAAGACGACCCTCGCCGTGATTGCCCTGACGCTCGCCCCAACGATCTCCTTCGCCCAGTGCAGCGGCGACAAGATGAAGCAGGAAACCGCGGCCTCCTGTGTGGCCGGCGCCACCTGGGACGAGGCGAAGGGCGCCTGCGTCGCCAACCCGACCAGCTAAGCCTGAAGCGGCTAAGCGGGCGTTAACCCGCGACTGGCAGGGTGCTTCTGACCGCAAGAATCAGAGGCATCCCCATGTCACAGGATATCATCCCATTGGCCCGCATCTTGCCGGAACGCCGTGCCGTCGTGACGGGGGGACCCCCGCCACGACGTTTGCTTTCCAACCGGCAGAAAGCCGCGGTGATCGTGCGCTATCTGTTGACCGAAGGCACCAATCTTCCGATTTCCTCCTTGCCCGAACACATGCAGGCGGCGCTGGCCGAACAGATGGGCCAGATGCGCCTGATCGACCGCACCACGCTGGATGAGGTGGTGGCGCAATTCCTGTCCGAATTGGAATCGGTCGGCCTGTCCTTTCCGGGCGGGATCGAAGGTGCCTTGTCAATGATGGATGGCCATATCTCGCAATCGGCCGCGTCGCGGTTGCGGCGGATGGCGTCGCAGTCGTCCAAGGTTGACCCTTGGGAGCGGATCACCGCCCTGCCGGTCGACCGGCTGCTGCCGATCCTTGCGGATGAGGCGGTGGAGGTGGGCGCTGTGATGCTGTCCAAACTGCCGGTGGCCAAAGCGGCCGAGATACTGGGGCGGCTGCCCGGGGACCGTGCCCGCCGCGTGGCCTATGCGGTGTCGATGACTGGTCAGGTCGACCCGGAAACGGTGCGCCGGATCGGGGCCGCGCTGTTGGCGGAACTGGACAATCAGCCACCGCGCGCGTTTGACACCGGCCCGGTGGAACGCGTGGGGGCGATCCTGAACGTGTCCCCTGCCCTGACGCGGGAAGATGTCTTGCAGGGCCTTGAGGCCGAAGATGCCGGATTTGCCGCTGAGGTCCGCAAGGCGATCTTTACCTTCGTGCATATCCCGGTGCGGCTGAGCCCGCGCGATGCCCCGAAAATCACCCGACTGGTCGAACAGCCGGTACTGGTCACGGCGCTTGCTGCCGCTGCCGGCAAACCGGGGTTGGATGAGGCGGCCGAATTCCTGCTGGCCAATATCTCGCAGCGGCTGGCCCAGGGCCTGCGCGAAGAGATGGCCACACGGGGCAAGATCAAGGACAAGGACGCCGAGGAGGCGATGACCGCCATCATCAGCGCGATCCGCAGCCTTGAGGCGAGTGGCGAGATCACCCTGATCCAGCCGGACGAGGACTGATCCCGGGAAACCTTTCTGCCAAGCCGCAGATAGGGGCAGGATGGCGCGACGGGTCGCACCATCCGTGGGGTCAGACCCGGTCAGAAACGGTAGTCGAAGCGCAGCGAAAACTCATCCCGGTCAAGGTCAAAGCCCGTATTGGCAAAGTTCGACTTGTCCTCGACGATGTATTCAAGGCCGCCCACGAACCGACCATCGGCCCCGAAGGCATAACGCGCGCCAAGGCCATAGTTGGTGACCGTGTCGGAAATCGAGGTGAAGCCGTTGGTGGCTTCAACGTCCGAGACACCGACGAAGGCATAGGGCAGGAACCGGCCCGCATCGACGGCCCCGATCAGCTTCAGCCGGGTGGAAGTGATGTCAGCGGCAGTATCCTCAAGTTCGCCATCGGAATAGGCAAGTTCCCCACCCACTACAAATGTCCCCAGGTCATGCAGGTATCCTGCCTGAAAGCCGAAGCCGGAGGTGTTGAATTCGTCTCCAACGATGACGGTCCCGTCGGTGACGCTGATCCCGGAATAGAACCCGGTCCAGTCAAAAGCTGGGGCGGGTTGCGCGGCCGGGGCAACGGGGGCCTCGGGCACGACTTCGGTCATTCCACCTGCAATGGCTTGGCCGGACAGGGCACAAGCGACGATGAAAGCGGCGAGGGTCTTCATGCTAATCTCCTGAAAATGCAATCTAATCCGACGCGGGATACTGGAGGTTCGACCTGACGACAACGTCTGGTTAACCTGACCTCTCAACACTGCGTGAGGTTCCCGTGAACCGTGCCGGTTGCCTTTCCCCCCTTGCCGCCCCGGCCCCGGCCCCCTAGCGTGGCGCGGATGCATGTAGCCCCCCCTTCAAACCCCACGCGCGGGATCCTTTTGATGATCCTCGCGATCCTTCTCTTCACCGCGATGGATGCCACGGCCAAGGGCCTGATCGAGCGTTACCCTGCGCCGCAGGTTGTTTGGGCGCGCTTTGCCGGTCAGCTGATGATTGTGATGATCCTGCTGAACCGGCGCGCGCCGGTGTTGTTGCGCACGCGCTTTCCTGGATTGCACATGGCACGCTCGGCTTGCCAGCTTGGGGCGACGGGGCTGTTCTTCCTGTCCTTGCCGCATGTCGGGCTTGCCGAAGCGACCGCGCTGACCGACATCAACCCGGTGCTGATCACGCTCGGGGCGGCGCTTTTTCTGGGGGAAAAGCTGGGGCCACGGCGGATTGCCGGGGTGGTGGTGGCGCTGATCGGAGCGTTGATCATCCTGCGGCCGGGCCTGGGCGTCTTCAGCCCTTGGGCGCTTTTGCCGCTGGGGGCGGCGGTATGCTATACCGGGAACGCGCTTTTGACGCGGTATGTCGGCCCGAAAGAGCCGGTCTGGACCTCGCTGCTGCATGCGTCGATTTTCGGGACGGTGGTATCGGCGCTGGCCTTGCCCTTTGTCTGGGTGCCGGTGTCAGGGCCGGACCTTCTGCTGTTCACGCTGGTCGGGTTTCTGGGCACCGGGGCACAACTGTGCATCATCCGCAGCTTTTCGATGACCGAGGCGGCGATCGTGGCACCTTTCGCCTATCTGGGGATCATCTTTGCCACGTTTTGGGGGGTCGTGCTTTATGACCAATGGCCGGACGGCTGGACCGTGCTGGGTGCGCTTGTGATCGTGGGGGCGGGTCTCTATGTGTGGCATCGCGAAACGCAAGCCGCCCGCAAGACCTGAGCCAAAGCTGAGTCATGGCAGACCCGACCCCGTTCAACCTGAGACACTGGCTGCAGGACCGCGCATTGCGGGGCCTGATCTGGCTTCTGTTGCGCCTGCCCTATCGCTGGCGGGTGCCCCTGTGCGGTTGGGTCCTGTCACGGGTGATTGCGCCGGTGGCGGGCTACCGGCGGCGGATCCGCGAGAACCTGGCCCTGGTGCTGCCCGATCTGCCCGAGGCCGAGGTGGCGCGCATCCTGCGGTCGGTGCCGGACAACGTGGGCCGCACGGTGATCGAAATCTATTCGGGCGCGGAATTCGTGGCCCAGGCGGTGCGTCACCCCCTTACGGGTGCTGGCGTGGCCGCGCTGGAGGCGGCGCATCAGGCCAAGCGCCCGGTGATCCTGGTGACAGGGCATTTCGGGAATTATGACGCCAGCCGGGCAGCGCTGATTGCGCGGGGGTACCGGGTTGGGGCGCTTTATATGCCGATGGCGAACCCCTATTTCAACGATCACTACGTGCGGGCGATTTCGGGGATCGGCAAGCCGCTATTCCCGCGCGGGCGGGCCGGGCTGGCCGATATGGTGCGGCATCTGCGGGCGGGTGGCATGCTGGGGATGCTGGTCGACCAGCATATGCGCCACGGCGAAGAGCTGACGTTTTTCGGCCGCCCCGCGCTGACCGCCTTGTCCGCGGCGGACCTTGCCTTGAAGTACAATGCGCTTTTGGTCCCGACCTATGCGGTGCGCAAGGCGGACGGCTTGTCCTTCGATATCATCGTCGAGGCGCCGATCGCGGAAGGCACACCCGAAGCGATGACCCAAGCGTTGAACGACAGTCTGGAGCGTCTGGTGCGCCAGAACCTTGACCAGTGGTTCTGGATTCACCGGCGCTGGAAAAACACCGGCCAGGGCTGAGGGCAGCTGTCAGTCGATGCGGGCGGCGGCCAGAATCTCGGCCGGCCCGGCGGTTTGCAGGATCACCGCGCCGGGCTGGTCACCGCCGAAGGGGGCCGTCAGCTCAAGCGGGGCATTGGCCTGCCATTCGCCCAGACCCTCCCAGGACGTGACAATGTTGTGGTAGGTGATTGTCTTGCCGGCGTTCTCGCCCCGCTCGATCGTCACGGTTTCTTCGGGCGTGTAGCGGATCAGTTGCACGCGCACGGTTTCGTCCAGCGGCGGGTCAGCCTCGGCGCGGATCACCAGACGGTCGCCCTCACGCGTGACGGTCAGGGTCACGGTCGACCCGGCGGCAAGGTGTTCCTGCAGGCGGGCGGCGGTTTCTTCGGGCGAGTAGCCTTCAATCCGGTGCTGGCCGCCGATGATCAGCTGCGGGGTATAGATCGTGCGGCTGCCGATCGCCTTGGCATAGGCGCGTTGGCGGTCGGTGAACTTGGCTTGCGCAAACTTGTCAGCCCAACCGATGTAGTCCCAGTAATCAACATGCAGCGCGAGGGGCAGGATTCGCGGGTCAGACGCCAGCATCGCCACAAACTCATCAGCCGGCGGACAGGAAGAGCAACCTTGCGAGGTGTAAAGTTCGACCACCACGACAGGCTCTGCCATCACCGGGGCAGCGAAAGCCGCCCATAAGCCGCAAGCGGCACTGACGAGTTGACGCATGGCGCGTATCCTGACCCTGTTATCCCCGAAGCCTGTTATAGGGACCCCCATGCGCACGAGCCAATCAAGGTTTTGCGAGAGACCTGACATATCGCCTAAAAAACCCGTCATCAGGGGCTGGATTTTCGGCATACAATTGCATACAATGCCGTTCAGCCGCCTTCCTTCAGGAGCCAGAAGATGACCGTCACCGTTGGACATGACCAAGCCCGCACCCGCAAGACCCTGACTGCAGGGGGCCAGACGGTCAGCTACTATTCGATCCCCGCAGCCGAGGCGGCGGGTCTGGGATCGTTCTCTCGCCTGCCCGCTGCGCTGAAGGTGGTGCTGGAAAACATGCTACGGTTCGAGGATGGCAAGACCGTCACGGTCGATGACATCAAGGCTTTCGCCGAATGGGGTGCCAAGGGCGGCCAGAACCCGCGCGAGATTGCCTATCGTCCGGCCCGCGTGCTGATGCAGGATTTCACCGGTGTGCCGGCCGTGGTTGACCTTGCCGCGATGCGCGACGGGATCAAGGGCCTGGGCGGCGACGCGCAGAAGATCAACCCTCTGGCGCCGGTTGATCTGGTCATCGACCACTCGGTCATGATCGACGAATTCGGCCATCCGCGCGCGTTCCAGCTGAACGTCGACCGCGAATATGAGCGGAACATGGAACGCTATGTCTTCCTGAAATGGGGGCAGAAGGCGTTCAACAACTTCCGCGTTGTGCCGCCCGGCACCGGCATCTGCCATCAGGTGAACCTTGAATACCTCGCGCAGACCGTCTGGACCGATACGGATCAGGACGGCAACCTGGTCGCCTACCCCGACACGCTGGTCGGCACCGACAGCCACACGACCATGGTCAATGGTCTGGCCGTGCTGGGATGGGGGGTCGGAGGGATTGAGGCTGAGGCTGCGATGCTGGGCCAGCCGGTGTCCATGCTGATCCCCGAGGTTGTGGGCTTCAAACTGACCGGCAGCATGGTTGAAGGGACAACCGCCACCGATCTGGTCCTGAAGGTCGTGCAGATGCTGCGCAAGCATGGCGTGGTGAACAAGTTCGTCGAATTCTACGGCGACGGGCTGGACCGCCTCCCGCTTGCCGACCGTGCCACCATTGCCAACATGGCCCCCGAATACGGTGCCACTTGCGGCTTCTTCCCGATTGACGCGGAAACCCTGCGCTATCTGCACATGACCGGCCGGGATGAGGGGCGCATTGCGCTGGTGGAGGCCTATGCCAAAGCCAACGGCATGTGGCGGGATGAGGGGTATGATCCGATCTACACCTCAACCCTGCATCTCGACATGGGCACCATCGTTCCGGCAATCTCCGGCCCGAAACGCCCGCAGGATTTCCTGCCGCTTGATACGGCTGCGGCCGCATTTGGCGACTACATCCGGACCAGCCGCAAGCTGCCGACCGTGTCGCCTTTGGAAACCGCGAAGCTGGTAGCCGAAGGTGGCAATCCCGCCCCGGACGTGCTTCCCGGCAATTTCGACGGTTTTTCAACGGCCAAGGTCGTAGGAGAGGACTATACGCTGCGCGACGGGTCGGTGGTGATCGCCTCGATCACGTCCTGCACCAACACGTCGAACCCCTATGTGATGATCGGGGCGGGTCTGGTGGCGCGGAAAGCGCGCGCGCTGGGGCTGACGCGGAAGCCATGGGTGAAAACCTCGCTGGCCCCCGGCTCGCAGGTTGTGGCGGAGTATCTGAACGCCGCGAGCCTGCAGGAAGACCTGGACGCCATCGGCTTCAACCTGGTGGGCTTTGGCTGCACGACCTGCATCGGCAACTCTGGCCCCTTGCAGCCAGAGATTTCGGCCGCGATCAATGAGGGGGACCTTGTCGCCGCTGCCGTTTTGTCGGGCAACCGCAACTTCGAAGGCCGGATCAGCCCGGACGTGCGGGCAAACTACCTCGCCTCGCCGCCTTTGGTGGTTGCCTATGCGCTGGCGGGCGACATGAACATCGACATCACGACCGAGCCTTTGGGCATGGGCACGAATGGCCCGGTGTATCTGAAGGACGTGTGGCCCACGAACAAGGAAATCGCGGATCTGGTGCATGCCACGGTGACCCGTGCAGCGTTCCAGAAGAAGTACGCCGATGTCTTCAAGGGCGATGAAAAGTGGCAGGCGGTTGAGGTGACGGATTCGGAAACCTACGACTGGCCGCCGACCAGCACCTACATCCAGAACCCGCCCTACTTCAAAGGTATGTCGAAGACGCCAGGGGTGATCCAGAACATCACCGGCGCGCGCGTGCTGGCGCTGCTGGGGGACATGATCACGACGGACCACATCTCTCCCGCGGGTTCGTTCAAAGCTTCAACTCCCGCCGGCAAGTATCTGACCGAACGGCAGGTTCCGGTGTCCGAGTTCAACAGCTATGGCGCCCGGCGTGGCAACCATGAGGTGATGATGCGCGGCACCTTCGCCAACATCCGCATCAAGAACGAGATGCTGGATGGGGTGGAAGGCGGCTACACGCTGGGCCCGGACGGCGTGCAGACCTCGATCTTCGACGCCTCGATGGCTTATCAGGCGGCAGGCACGCCCCTCGTGATCTTCGGCGGCATCGAATACGGCGCGGGCTCCAGCCGCGACTGGGCGGCCAAGGGCACGGCTCTCCTCGGCGTCAAGGCCGTGATCGCGGAAAGCTTTGAACGCATCCACCGGTCGAACCTGGTGGGCATGGGGGTGATCCCGTTCGAGTTCACCGATGGCATGACGCGCAAGTCGCTGGGGCTGAAGGGCAATGAGGTTGTCAGCATCCAAGGCCTGTCGGGCGATCTGAAACCGCTGAGCCTGGTCGACTGCACGATTGCCTATGCCGATGGCACGCAGAAGACCATCCAGATCAAATGCCGCATCGATACGGAAATCGAGATTGAATACGTTGAGCATGGTGGCGTGCTGCACTACGTGCTGCGGGACCTTGCCACCGCGTGATCGATAGCCAGTTCTGCTTGTTGCGAAGGCCCGGGCTTACCCCCGGGCCTTCAGCATTTGTTGGGATTCGTGTGGCAGATTGTCGGCAGTTCATAGCACAGAAGGTGCAGCCGATGCAGAACCCCTACCCCCATTTTGCCCCACAGCGGGACCATGCTCCCCTGCGCCTGGTCCAGGCGGCGCGTCCTCCACGCCTTACCTGGTCAAGCGCGCTTCCCTTGGGGGAGTTTCTGGTGATCGCCGCTTTTGGCCTGGTTCTGATCCTGGCCTGACGGGCTACTGCCCTGCCAAGGCCTTTTCCAGCTCAGGCACGAAGCGTGTCTCATAGTCGGTGCCGACCAAGGGGCCTACGAAGCGGAAAAGGACGGTGCCGTCACCGGCGAGGATGAAGGTTTCGGGCGGAGCGGTGACGCCCCATTCCACCCGGTTCCGACCGTCCGGATCAGTTGCCACGCCGAAGAACGGATTGCCATCCTCGGCCAGGTAGGCGACGGCCTTGGCATCGTCATCCATCATGTTGACGCCCGCCACGCGAATGCCGCGTTCGGCCATATCCAGCAGGACGGGATGTTCGGCCCGGCAGGGCGGGCACCAGCTGGCCCAGAAGTTCAGCACCGTCACCTCGCCCGTGCGCAGGTCGGCATCGGTGAGCAGCGGCAGGCCCAGCAGGCCGGTCGCTGGCAGAACCGGCGCTTCACGTCCCAGAAAGACCGAGCGCAACTCACCGGCCCCCTCGCGGTACATGCCAACGTAGAAGGTCGCCGCCAGCCCCAGAAACAGGACGACAGGCAGCACTAGAAGCAATCTAACCATCATTCTTCCCCTGCCGTGCCTCGACCTCGGTCAAGGCGCGCTTGACCCGCGCCCGTTGCCAAAAGGACAGCGCCACCAGCGCTGCAATCAGGATGACCGTAGCCGCATAGGACCCCAGCACCGCGAAACTGTACTTCCCCAGATCCGGCAGCATCACGCCACCCTTTCCCGCGCCAGAAGCGCCTGCAGGCGCCGGGCGCGAATCTCGGTCCGGGTACGCATCAGGACCAGCGTCACGAACAACAGCACGAACCCCGCGATACAGACCAGAAGCGGCAGCCAGAACACGTCGGAGATGTTCTCTTCCTTATCAAGGCTGAGCGTCGCGCCCTGATGCAGCCCCTGGTTCCAGAAGTTCACCGCATAGCGCGACAAAAGCGCGAAGACCGACCCGACCAGGCACAGGATCGCGGTCAGATCGGCGGCGGTATCGGGGTTCTCGATCGCGGCCCACAGCGCGATATAGCCGAAGTAGAACAGGGTCAGGATCAGGAAAGCGGTCAGGCGCGGGTCCCAGGCCCACCAGGTGCCCCACATCGGCTGACCCCAAAGCGCACCGGTCGCCAACGCAATCAGCGTGAAGGTAAGCCCCACCGGTGCTGCCGCCTTGGCCGCCAGAGCACTCACATGGTGCCGCCGGACAATCCAGATCAAGCTTGCCACCAGCATCATCACCCAGGCGTTGATCGCCATCATCGCTGACGGCACATGCAGGTAGATGATCTTCACGGTGGAGCCCTGCTTGTAGTCGTCAGGCGTGAAGAAAAATCCCCAGACCAGCCCGACGACGAGGCACAGGACGGTCAACCCAATCGCCCAGGGCAAAACCCAGGCCGAGGACTGCATGACCCGCTTCGGATTGGCATATTCCCAGATCGACATGGCCCCTCGCCTACCGTTTCTTCGCCGCAGCCTCAACTCACCTTCACGCGACGGTCTAGCGCAAATTGACGCGGAGCGCTGCCGCCGCTGCAAATGGCAGCAAAGCCGCCGCCCCGAGACTGATCCCCGCCATCAGCGCAAGCGGTGTGGCCAGCGCCATGCCTTCGGTGCCGCGCCGCACCACCTCAGCCCCGAAGATCAGGGTGGGCACATAAAGCGGCAGGACCAGAAGGCTGAGGAGAAGGCCCCCGCGCCGCAGCCCCACCACCAGCGCCGCGCCGAAGGCCCCGATCACCGACAGGGCCGGAGTGCCGAGGAGAAGGCTAAGCACCAGCCAGCCATAGCCCGCCGGCGGCAAGTTCAACAGCACCCCAAGCCCTGGCGCCAGCAGCGTCAGCGGCAACCCCGTGACCAGCCAATGCGCCAGCGCCTTCAAGGCCACCACCGCCTCCAGCGGGATTGGCGCGGTGGCCAGAAGGTCAAGCGAGCCGTCCTCGAAATCCAGCGCGAAGATGCGGTCGAGCGACAGCAAACAGGCCAGAAGCGCCCCCACCCAGAGGATGCCCGGCGCGATACGGCCAAGGGTGCCGCCCTCGGGGCCAACACCCAATGGCACCAGGATCGCCAGCAGAAAGAAGAAGGCAAGGCCCAGCCCGAAGCCCCCACCCGACCGGATCGCCAGCCGCAGATCGCGCAACAACAGCGCCTTCATGGGAAGGCCCCCCGGGGTTGCTCTTTTTCCAAATACTCCCGCCGGAGGCTTCTACAGCGGCCAAAAGTGCACCGGATCATGCAAAGGCCTCATCAAAGCCGTCGCGCGCCAGGATGCGGGCGCGGTAGGGGGTCAGGTCTAGCTCTGCCGCCTCGGGCAGGCCAAGATCGACATGGGTGGCGATGATCGCAAGGCCGCCACCGGCGAGATGCTGGCGCACGACGCCCGCGAAAAGCGTGACGGAAGCGACGTCAAGGCTGACCGTCGGCTCATCCAGCAGCCAGACCGGGCGGCCGGTGACCAAAAGGCGCGCAAGGCCAAGGCGGCGCTTCTGGCCGGCCGACAGTTCCGAAGCACGGCGATGGGCAAGGCTTGCGACATCCATGCCGGTCATGGCGGCCTCAACCCCATCCGTGCCATGGATCGCGGCCCAGAAGGCCAGGTTTTCACGCACTGTCAGGGTGGATTTCAGCCCGTCAGCATGGGCACCGTAGGCGGCGGCCTCAGGGGCCAGATCCATGGTGCCGCCGACCGGGGGCTGCAGCCCGGCCAGCGTGCGCAGCAGCGTCGTCTTGCCTGACCCGTTCGGCCCGCGCAGGATCAGCGCCTGACCGGGGCGAACGGCAAAGCTTACGCCCTGCAGGACGGTCACCCCGCCCCGCGCCACGGCCAGATTGTCAACCACGATCTGCATGGTCCCAGCCCTATCCGATGCGGGTCCCGGCGAAAAGGGGCCCAGAAAAATGGTGATGGCCTTCACCGCCACGCGACCCTATGTCTTCCCCCGACGTCACAGGAGCGCGCAATGCAACAGATTCCCTTTGGCCGCACCGGCCGCATGACCACCCGCCTCGGCTTTGGCGCCTGGGCCATTGGCGGCACCTGGGGTGAGGTTTCGCTGGACGATGCCAAGGCCGCGCTGCATGCGGCGCTAGACGCGGGCATGACCTTCATCGACACGGCGGATGTCTACGGTGATGGCCGGTCCGAGCGGATCATTCGCGAGGTGCTGGCCGAACGGGGCGGCGATGCGCCCTTTGTGGCCACCAAGGCCGGGCGTCGCCTGAACCCGCATGTGGCCGAGGCCTATACCGGGGCCGCCCTTGAGGGCTTTATCGACCGGTCGCTGACCAACCTTGGCGTCGAGCGCTTGGACCTTGTGCAACTCCATTGCCCGCCGACCCCGGTCTATTCCAACACTGAGGTCTTTGCCGCGCTGGACGCGATCAAGGCCAAGGGCAAGATTGCCGATTATGGCGTATCGGTCGAGACGGTAGAGGAGGCGCGGGTGGCAATCCTGCAGCCTGGCGTGGTGTCAGTGCAGATCATCTACAACATGTTCCGGATGAAGCCGGCCGAGCTGTTCTTCCCTGAAGCCCTCGCGCGCAATGTGGCGGTGATCGCGCGGGTGCCGCTGGCCTCGGGCCTGCTGACCGGGAAGATGAGTGCCGCCAGCCAGTTCGCAGCCGATGACCACCGCAGCTTCAACCGCAACGGCGAGGCGTTCGACAAGGGCGAGACCTTCTCGGGCGTGCCGTTTGACGTGGCGCTGGCGGCGGTGGAGGAATTGCGCGCGCTCGTCCCTGCAGGGGCCACGATGGCGGCCTTCGCCCTGCGCTGGATCCTGATGGAGGACGCGGTGACCGTGGTCATCCCGGGCGCGAAATCCCCGGCGCAGGCCCAAGGCAACGCGGCGGCCGCTGACCTGGCCCCGCTCAGCGCGGATGTCATGGCCGCCGCGCGCGAGGTCTATGCCCGGCTGGTGGCCCCGCATGTGCAGCATCTGTGGTGAGAAAGCGATTTCTTTGAAGAAATCGCGCCGCAGTTTTTGAAAACTCCGGGTCACTCCACCGGCAGCAGCGCCACCGCGACACGGCGTCCTTCGCCAAGAAGGACGTTGTAGGTCCGGCAGGCGGTGGGTGAGGCCATCACCTCGACCCCGATGCCACGGTCTTCCAATGCCGTGCGAAAATCGCGCGGCACATGGGCCACTGCAGACCCGGTACCGACGAAGAGGACGTCGATCTTGCCCTCAAGGCTGAGCGGCGCGTCGATATCGTCAAAGCCGCCCCAGGGGCCGGCATCCCACGGCGTGATCAGGCAAGCCCCGCGCAGGACATGGCCTGACACCCGAAAGAAGCCGGGCCCGTAGCCCTCAACCGCCTTTGCCGTGCCATAGGTGATCTCGGTCAGTCGCATGGACGTGCCAGATCAGGCTTCGACGTCGGCGAATTCGTTCTTGCTGGTCTTCTTTGGCTTGTCGCCCCGGTCAACGCCCAGCATCAGCACGATGTTCTTCGCCATGTAGAGCGTGGAATAAGTGCCGAGGATGACGCCCAGAAGCATGGCAAACACGAAGCCGCGGATCACGTCGCCCCCGAAGATCAGCAGCACGACCAACGAAATCAGCGTGGTCGACGCGGTCATGATCGTCCGGCTGAGGGTTTCGTTTGCCGTCAGGTTCATCATCTCACGCAGGGGCATCTGCTTGTATTTGGCCAGATTTTCCCGCAGGCGGTCAAAAATCACCACTGTGTCATTGACCGAATAGCCAAGGATGGTCAGCAGCGCCGCGACGATGGTCAGGTCGAACCTGATCTGAAAGAGCGCGAAGATGCCGACGGTAACCAGCACGTCATGCACCAGTGCGGCGACCGTGCCGACGGCGAACTGCCATTCGAAACGGACCCAGACGTAGAACAGGATGCCGATGGTGCCCGCCAGAATGGCGAGGAGGGCCGATGTCACCAGCTCGGACGACACTTTCGGGCCGACCGATTCCACGGCCGGAAAGGTGATCGACGGATCGACCGCGACCAGGGCGGCCTCAACCTCGGCGATCAGTTCGGGGGTCACCGATTCCTCGCCCTCGCGGGCCGAGATGCGGACCATCGCCACATGCTGATCGGCGTCGAAAGAGGGGTCGAAGACTTCGGAAATCGACACATCCCCAAGCTCAAGCGTGTTCAGCGCATCGCGGTAAGCACCGATGTCGACCGGGCTGGTCGCCTCGGTCCGGATCGTGGTGCCGCCACGGAAGTCGATCCCGAAGTTCAGCCCCATCGTGAAGATCAAGACCAAGGACGCGACCATCGCAAAGATCGACGCCCCGAAGGTCACCCATTGGGCCTTGAAGAAGTTGATGTTGGTCGTTGTCGGAACCAGACGAAGACGCCAAGCCATGTTGAAATCCCCTTGAATCAGACGACGATCGTCTTCGGACGTTTCCAGCCAAGCCAAAGTTCGACGATCAGGCGGGTCACGTAGACCGCGGTGAACATCGAGGTCAGGATGCCAAGGCCCAGCGTGACCGCAAAGCCGCGCACCGCGCCCGAGCCGATGGCATACATGATCACGGCGGTCAGAAGCCCGGTCACGTTCGAATCCATGATGGCCGAGAAGGCGCGGTCAAACCCGACTTCGACCGCACGTCTTGGGTTGGCCCCGGCGCGCAATTCTTCGCGAATCCGCTCAAAGATCAGCACGTTGGCGTCAACCGCCATCCCCATGGTCAGCACGATACCGGCGATGCCCGGCAGGGTCAGCGTGGCCCCGATCGTGGACAGGAGTGCCATCACGAGCGCAATGTTCACCGCCAAAGCGATGTTCGCGAAGAGCCCGAAAATGCCGTAGCAGGCGATCATGTACAGCAGGATGAAGACCATGCCGACAAGGGCTGCGGTGCGGCCTGCCTCGATGCTGTCAGCGCCAAGTTCGGGGCCGATGGTGCGTTCTTCCAGAAAGTTCATCTCGGCCGGAAGGGCACCGGCGCGCAGAAGGACGGCAAGTTGCGTGCTGTCCTCGACAGTGAAGCTGCCGGTGATGATGCCGGACCCACCGGGAATGTGGCTTTGGATCACGGGGGCCGAGATCACCTCATCATCAAGAATGATCGCAAAAGGCGCGCCGATGTTGGCGGCGGTGTAGTCGCCGAACTTGCGCGCGCCCGTCGTGTCAAAGCGGAAGCTGACGGCGGGCTGGCCGTTCTGGTCAAAGGACGGCTGTGCATCGACCAGCTCTTCGCCCGACACGACCGGCGTTTCCTCGACAATGTAGTAGACGCCATCCTCATCGATTGACGGCAGGATCTTGTTGCGCGGGCCGGGTTCGGCTCCGGCGTCGGTGGTGCGGCTGACGACGGCGTTGAAGGTCAGCTGGGCGGTGGTGCCGATCAGGGCCTTCAGCTCGGCCGCGGAACCGATGCCGGGCACCTGGATCAGCACGCGGTCTTCACCCTGGCGCTGGATGGTGGGCTCACGGGTGCCGACTTCATCAACGCGGCGGCGGATGATTTCCAAGGACTGCTGCAGGGTCCGGCTGTCGGTCGCAGCCTTTTCAGCCTCGGACAGTTGAACGACGATGTCATTGCCTTCGGCGGTGACGTCGATTGTGCTTTGGCCGGCCCCGGTCAGGGTGGAAACCGTGGACCCAAGGCCACGGACCGCTTCAAGTGCGGCTGCCATGCCCTCAAGGTTGGTGATCGTGACACGGAGCACCCCATCCGGTGAGGGCGCACGGCGCACGGCGCCGACTTGATCGCGCAGGTCGCGCATCGCATCGCGGACTTCTGGCCACATCGCGTCAATACGGGTCTTGTAGACGTCCTCAACCCGAACCTCGGCCAGAAGATGCGCGCCGCCGCGCAAATCCAGCCCAAGGTTCACCAGCGCTGACGGCAGGAAGCCCGGCCATTCGGCAAGTGCTGCAGATTGTTCCGGAGTGGCTGTGCCACCAGCCGCTTCGATCGCCGCTGCGGCGTCATTGTGCCGCTCAACCTGGCCGTAGAACAGGTTCGGTGCGGCGGCGGCAAGGCCCCAGGCGCAGACGAGAAGGACAAGGATGCGCTTCCACAGCGCCATGGTTTGCATGGGATCAGGCCTTAGCTTGCGGCCGGTTCGGTCTTGTTCAGGACCTGGCCGATGGTGCCCTTGATGACCTTGACGCGGACGCCATCGGCAATCTCGACTTCGATCATCCCGTCATCCTGCACCTTCGACACCTTGCCGACGATCCCGCCCGAGGTCACGACCTGATCGCCGCGGCGTAGGGCGTCGACCATGGCGCGGTGTTCCTTCATCTTCTTTTGCTGCGGACGGATCAGCAGGAAATAGAAGATCACGAAGATCAGGATGATCGGCAGGAACTGCGCAAAGGCGGCCCCGGCTGACGGGGCACCTGCGGCTTGGGCGAAGGCGGGAGAGACGAACATGGGCATCCTTTCCGGCAGGGCCGGGGGTCCCGGCGCGATCATGAGCGCCCGGACAATTGGGTCCGGACACGGTCTGGCGGTGATGTAAGGGGTTTCGTGGCGCAATGCCAGAGGGCGCGCGACATTCAAGGGCCATCAGGGATGGGCAGCATCTTTCGGCCCCCATCTTTCGCCCACCTGCAGGATCGGGCATAACGCAGCCAGATTTTCCGCAGTTGAGGCCCGCCATGCACGACATCCGCACTATCCGCGAAAACCCGGCCGCGTTCGACGCCAGCCTGTCGCGTCGTGGCCTTGCACCGATGTCGGCGGCGTTGCTGGCGCTGGATGAGGGGCGTCGGGCCAAGATCCTTGCGGCAGAGACGGCGGCGGCAGCACAGAATGCGGCCTCGAAAGAGGTGGGTGCGGCCAAGGCGCGCGGGGACACTGCCGAGTTTGAACGCCTGCGCGCGCTGGTGGCCGAGAAGAAGGCCGAGGGCGCCCGACTGAGCGAGGAGGCGGACGCCGAAGACGCCCGCCTGCGCGATGCCCTGTCGCGGATTGCGAACCTTCCGCTGGATGACGTGCCCGAAGGCGCAGATGAGACGGGAAACGTGGAAATCCGCCGCTGGGGCACGCCCCGGGTGCTGGATTTCAAGCCGTTGGAACACTTCGACATTCCGGCCGCCAAGGGTGGCCTTGACTTCCAGACGGCAGCAAAGCTGTCGGGCAGCCGCTTTGTGGTGTTGCGGGGCGCTGTTGCGCGCGTCCACCGGGCGCTGGCGCAGTTCATGCTGGACCTGCACACATCCGAACATGGGCTGGCCGAAACCTGGACGCCCGTGCTGGTCAAGGAAGAGGCGATGTTCGGCACCAACCAGCTGCCAAAATTCGCCGAGGACAGCTATCAAACCACCAACGGCTGGTGGCTGATCCCAACCTCGGAAGTGACCCTGACCAACTCGGTCGCCGGGGATATCCTGGACGAGGCCGCCCTGCCCCTGCGCCTTACCGCGCATACGCATTGCTTCCGGTCCGAGGCGGGCAGCGCGGGCAAGGACACGTCCGGCATGCTCCGCCAGCACCAGTTCGAGAAGGTGGAGATGGTGACGATCTGCACGCCCGAAACCGCCTTGGCGGAACACGAGCGCATGACGAAATGCGCCGAAGCGGTGCTGGAGCGGTTGGGCCTGCCTTACCGCACAATGGTTCTTTGCACCGGCGACATGGGGTTCGGCGCGCAGAAGACGCATGACCTTGAGGTCTGGCTGCCGGGGCAGAACACCTACCGCGAGATTTCCTCGGTTTCCACCTGCGGGCAGTTTCAGGCCCGGCGGATGAACGCACGTTACCGTGCCCCGGGGGGCAAGCCGGAATTTGTGGCCACGCTGAATGGATCCGGTCTGGCCGTCGGGCGTTGTCTGATTGCGGTTCTGGAAAACGGGCAGCAGGCGGATGGGTCAGTCACCTTGCCAGCGGCTTTGGTGCCCTGGCTGGGTGGAAAATCGCGCATCACGGCGGAGGGCCAATTGGTCTGATCCGCCGGGACGCACGTAAGAGAGTGATGATGAAAAGAAATGCGCTGATCCTGCTGATCGCCACGCTGGCCTTTGGCATTGCCCCGTTCATAACCCCGCCCTTCACGGGCTATGACCCCAACCTCTTCCCGGTGCCGATTGAGCGCCCGTCGATCCAGCCCGCAGGCTATGCCTTCGCGATCTGGAGCGTGATTTACCTGTGGCTGATCGCGCATGCGGTGTACGGCCTCTGGAAGCGGGCCGAAAACCCCGCTTGGGACGTGGTGCGCCTGCCCTTGACGGTCGCGGTTGGTGTGGGCGCGGTCTGGCTTTGGATTGCCGGGCAAAGTGCCATCTGGGGGACGGTGACGATCTGGATCATGGCGGCGGGGGCGATCCTGGCCTTTCTGCGCGCTGATCCGAGTGTCGACCGCTGGATGCTGTCCGGCCCGACGGCAATCTTTGCCGGTTGGTTGTCCGCCGCCTCAGCCGTGTCGACGGGCGTGTTCATCGCAGGCTATGGCTGGCTAAGCGACACGGGTGCCGCCGTCGCCATGCTGGCAGTCGTATTGGGGATTGCCGTGACCGTCCAGATGCGCCGTCCGCAGATGCCGGTCTACGGCTTGACCGTGATCTGGGCGTTGATCGGGATCATTGTCGCCAATGCCAGCGCCAACCTGACGGTGGCGGTATTGGCCGCGTCCGGCATTGTGGTGATGGCCGTGACCTTGTGGACCAGCCGCAAAGCTAACGCTTTGGGCTGATCCCGGCCTTGCCATCCATGTGCTTGCGCAGGCGGCTGGGCGTGTGGAATTTCTGGTCCTTGAACGGGTTCTTCGTCGACTGGCTGCGGAAGAACAGGCGGATCGGCGTGCCCGGCATGTCGAAATGTTCGCGCAAGCCATTGACCAGATAGCGTTTGTAGCTGTCGGCCAGTTCATCAGGACGTGAGCACATGATGACAAAACCCGGCGGACGGGTCTTGGCCTGCGTCATGTAGCGCAGCTTGATCCGGTGGCCGCCCGGGGCCGGTGGCGGGTGCGCCTCGGTCATCGCGCCCAGCCAGGTGTTCAGGCGCGCGGTCGGGATGCGGCGGTTCCAGACGTCATGTGCTTTGCGGATCGCGTCATGCAGGCGGTCGAGGCCACGGCCGGTCTTGGCGGACACGGTGACCAAGGGCGCGCCGCGCAGCTGCGGGAGGAGACGGTCGAACATCTCTTTCAACTCGGCCAGCTTGCCCTGTTTTTCGTCCTCAAGGTCCCATTTGTTTACCGCAACCACAACCGCCCGGCCTTCGGTTTCGGCAAAGTCGGCGATGCGCAGGTCCTGCACCTCGAACGGGATTTCGACGTCGAGGAGGACAACCACGACTTCAGCAAAGCGCACGGCGCGGATGCCGTCCGAGACAGAAAGCTTTTCCAGCTTTTCGGTGATCCGGGCCTTCTTGCGCATGCCGGCGGTGTCGAAGATGCGGATCGGGGTGCCTTGCCATTCGGCCTTGACCGAGATGGCGTCGCGGGTGATCCCGGCCTCTGGCCCGGTCAGTAGACGGTCATAGCCAAGGATCTTGTTGATCAGCGTGGATTTTCCCGCGTTGGGGCGGCCGATGACAGCGATCTGCAGCGGCTTTTTCGCGGTCGGGTGGTGGGCGGTTTCATCCGCGTCGAGTTCGGCCTCTTCCTCGGACAGGTCGATATCGACGTCGGGGGCGTTCTCGGCCTCGCGCTCGGCGAATTCGCCTTCGAGGGGCTTCAGCTCACGGTAAAGGTCATCCATCCCTTCGCCATGCTCCGCCGAGATGCGGATGGGCTCGCCAAGGCCCAGCGAATAGGCCTCAAGCGCGCCGGAGTCGCCGGCTTTGCCTTCGGCCTTGTTCACCGCAAGGAACACGCGGGCGTTCTTCTTGCGCAGGATGTCGGCGAAGACTTCATCCGTGGGCGTGACGCCGACACGACCGTCGATGACGAACAGGCAAGCGTCGGCCATTTCCACCGCGCGTTCGGTCAGGCGGCGCATGCGGCCTTGAAGCGAGTCATCGGTGACTTCTTCAAGCCCAGCGGTATCGATCACGGTGAAACGCATGTCGAAAAGCTTCGCGTCACCTTCACGCAAGTCGCGGGTCACGCCGGGCTGGTCATCGACCAGCGCAAGCTTGCGCCCGACAAGGCGGTTGAAGAGGGTCGACTTGCCCACATTCGGGCGGCCCACGATGGCGAGGGTAAAGCTCATGTCTTAGTTCCGGCAATGGCGAAGGGGCTGCCATACACGGGATGGGGCCTAGCGGAAAGCGTGAAGTTGCCCGTTGCCGCCCACGACATAAAGGACACCGCCCGCGACCGCTGGCTGGGTGGCCGCACCGCCGGGGATTTCGGTGGTGTGGGTCAGGGTGCCATCGGTCGGATCAAAGGCGCGCAGAAGCCCGTCAGAGGACACGACCATGATCCGCCCACCGGCCAGAACCGGCCCGTAATGGGCAAAGATGCCCTTGCGGCGCTTGATCTTGTCATTGGTGAAATACGGCATCTCGACCGACCAGATCACGGCACCGGTTTCAGCGTCCAGCCGCACCAGTTCCGCCTGATCGTTGACCAGGAAGATCGACCCACCGGCGAGGGCCACCGGACCAAGCGCGCCTTCGCCGGCGGACCAGATCCGGTCACCCGAGGAGGCCGACATCGCCACGGTCCGCCCGGCGGCAGAGCCTGCGTAAAGCACCTTGCCATCAATCACTGCGTCGCCCGTCACGTCCGAGGTGAAGGCATAGGCGCGGCCCAGACGCTTGCCCGCAAGCGAGGCCTGCCAGATCTTGGTGCCGCCACCAAGCTTGAGGACGGCCATCAGATCGCCCGCGCTGGTCGGGAAGATCACCGCGCGGTCGCCCACGCTGGGGGCTGCCGTACCGACATAGCCCGAGGTGCCGGGGGTGCCCGGAACCTGCCAGATCACCTTGCCGGTCGCGGCGGAAATCGACCAGGCTGACCCGTCGCGCCCGCTGACATAGACTGCCTCACCATCCGTCGCCGGGGCACCCGAGACCGGGGCATCAACGCGCTGGCGCCAGAGGACCTGACCGGAGGTTGCGTCAAGCGCCACAACTTCACCATAGCCGGTGGTGACGAAAAGGCTGTTGCCCGCCGTGGCCAAACCGCCGCCAGACACACCGCCGCCCGCATCAAAGGCAGGCGTCAGGTCGGCCGACCAAAGCGTTTGGCCGGCGGTAGAGGTGGCGGTGACCAGCGTCCCGGCATCCACCGTGAAGACGCGCCCGCCCGACACCACTGGGGCGGCGGCGATGCGGTTCTTGCGGCTACTGCCGGAACCGATATTCGCGCTCCACACCCGCTCCGGCGCGGGGCTGAGGGCGGCATGCGGCATCAGGTGGCGGGCGTTTCCGGCGCGGTGCGTCCAGTCGCCAGAATTGGTTTGCGCAGGCAGGGCGATCGGCAGGCTTTGGTTTTCCGCTTCGGACGGGGCGACAGGCGCGGGTTCACCTTCGACCGGGACGCTTGCCTCAAGATCGGCGCGGATCGGGAAGCGTTCGCCTTGCAGGATCACCTCACGCTCGGCGCAGGCCGAGAGGAGGGCCAGAAGCCCCGCCCCCGCCAGAACCTTGCCCGCCGTCTGCCGGATCGTCATGCTTGAGTAGCCTTTCCCTTGCGCCATCATCGCACCTCAGTCCGAGCTGCCGTCAGCTTCGGCACTTGCCGGCGAGGTGCTGTCCGGCACCGTGCCGCCGAGCGCCGTCACCATCTGCCCAAGCCGCGCCCGCAGTGCACCGGAAGCCTCTTGGTCCTGCATCAACGTGGTCATTGCGGTGATGGCGTCATCCGTCTTGCCTTCTTCAACGAGCAGATAGGCCAGAAGTTCCTCGGCCAGCGCGCGGTAGGGGCGGCCTGCGACGGCAATGCCTTGCAAGGCCGTACGGCGGTCCGCAAGCGGCGTCTCGGCCCCCGCAACCAGCACCCGGCGCAAAACGGCCAGATCGCGGTAGACCGGCGACAGGCTGGCATCGGCGGCGACGCGATCAAGGGCGGCCAGCGTGGCAGCACGGTCTTCATCCGGGTCAGAGGCCAGGATCAGCTGCAAAAGCGCACCCTGTTCGCCATCAACGCTGACAGCCGCAAGGGCCGCGCGGCGTTCTTCCGGCGTGCCTTGGTCCAGCGCATCAAGGATCGCATCGCCAAAGGCTTCGGCCCGGACTTCGGCGCTGGACTTGGACCATTCCGTCCAGGCCGCACCGCCAACCAGCGCCAGGACAAGGACGCCGCCGATCCAGCCGTATTTGCGGAACAGGCCAAACAGCCGATCGCGCCGCACCTCTTCGGTGACTTCCTCGATGAAACTGTCAGGATTGCTCAAGGTGCCCGTTCCTGTGCTTTTGGCCCTGCTGCTTTGGCCCCGTGTTCTGTTGTCCCCGTCTTACAGGCAAAGGCGGCGGGTTGCCAAGCCCTGCCCCGTCTGCCGGAGGCCGAGACGCGGTCAGAATTCCGTGGGCAGACCCAGACTGCGGCGCAGGATCGGGATCCATTCGACATAGTCCGGCGGCAAGGTGCCGTTGGCATACATCTCTTCCAGGATCGCCAGGGCCTCTTGATTGGTGGGTCTCGGGTCTTCCAGAAGCGCGGCCTTCAGATCAAGCGCGAGCACCAGAGCGATCCGGTACGAGATGTCTGCCGGATCGGCGGCCGAGAGGTCGCGCAGGATCGAGACACTGGCCTCCTGATGCTCCAACGCGGGTTGCATGTCACCAAGGTCAGACAAAACGCGCGACACGCGTTCATAGCTGGTGGCAAGGTTGCGATACCGGGCGAGGTCATTGGGGTCGTCCTGAACCAGCCAGTTGCGCAAGGCAAGGCTGTCCTTCTGGCTTTTGAGCGCGCCGGCAAGATCGCCTGTCGCGGCCTGCGCATCCCCCTGACGCGCCAGTGCGACAGCAAGGTCAGCAGCCCAGGGCGCATGGTAAGCGTCTATGTCCAGAAGCTGGCTGCCCGCCGCAACCATCTGGCCAAAAGTGACCACGGCTGCGGCATGGTCGCCCAGCGCCACCTGTGCGTCCCCCAGCCCGTTCAGCGTCACCAGCCGGTCGTGCACATGGGCAGCCACGTCGGGCGCAAGTTGCAAAAGCCGGTCCACCGTTTGCAGCGATTGCTGGCTGACGGTCAGGGCCTCGACCTTGTAGCCAAGCGCCCGCAAGGTCATCGCGTGATCGTTCTGCGCGATGGAAAGGTCGCGCAGGGCAAAGACCGCGTCCGGAGTGGCCCCGACCATTTCCGCCCGCAAGCTGACCGCTTCGGCCAGCATGGCTTCGGCCAGACCGTAGTCGCCGTTTGCGATGTGGATCGTGGCCAACCGGCTTAAGGACAGCGTGATGTCGCGCCGGTACTGCAAAACCGTGGGGTCTGCCGCCGCCAGCGACCGGCGGAGCGCCAGTGCCTGCTCATGGACCTGCACGGCTCCGGCCTGATCCCCCATGGCCGAGCGGATGTCGCCGATCTTTTCCATTGCCACGCCCAAGTCACGCTGCCGGGGCAGGTTCTCTGGATCAAGTGCCACGATCGCTTCGCGCAAGGCATGTGAGCGTTCCTGCACGGCAAGGGCGCTGACCAGGTCATTCAGGCCAAAGTAGGTGTCGCCCAACCGTTCCAGGCCGACCGACAGATCACGCTGCCACAGCATGTTTGTCGGGTCGAGCGTCGCCAGCTTTTCCCGGATGGCCACCGCCGCCTGATGGCCAATCAGCGCCGAGTCATAGTCACCGCGCAGGGCATTGATGTCGCCGATGCGTTCAAACGTCACCGAAAGATCGCGCTGGCGCAGCTTGTTGTCAGGGTCGAGGGCGGCCAGTTCCTCGCGGATTGCCAGGGCCTTGCCATAGCTTTCAAGGCCGCCGTCATAGTCACGGTCGGCGATCTTCATGTCGCCGATCCGTTCATAACTTACCGATAGGTCGCGGCGGATCGTTTCATCAGCCGGAAACTCGGCAGCAAGGGCTTCGGTCACTTCCAGCGACACGGCAAAGGCTGCGCTGGCACCTGCGCGGTCACCCATCTGCACCAGGACGTCACCCACCCGTTCCTGCGTGAAGGCGATGTCACGGCGGTAGGTCACATTGCCGGGATAGGATGCAAGCAGCGCCTCGGCCATGGCCAAAGCCTCGCGGTGGGCTTGAAGAGCGCCCGGGAAGTCGTTCTTGGCGAACCTGATTTCGCCCACCTTGTTGCGCGCGACCTGGCCGTCGCGGATCAGGTCGGGGTCATCGGGCATCTGGCCGGACTGCCAGTCAGAAAACTCCAGTGCGCTGGCGAAGGCGGCTTCTGCTTCGCGCTGGAAGCCCTGCTGCTGCAGGACATTGCCGACGCTGTTCAGCGACCACACAAGTTCGCGCACCCAGTCTACATCCGTCGGGTCGGCCTCAACCTTGGCTTGGGCATAGCCGCTGCGCCGCCCGAAGGCATCCAGCGCGGCCTGGGTGTTGCCCGCAACCAGTTGCAGCTCGCCCAGGTCGGACAGCGCCTGCATGTAGCTGAACTCGGTCTCGCGGTCGATCGCCTCGCCCTCGATCTCAGCGTAAAGGGCGACGGCCTTGCCAAGGTCGGCAATGGCCAGATCATAGCGCAGGTCGGTGCGGGCGGCGTTCGCGTTCAAAAGATGGGTCGCCGCTTCAGACAATGTGCGCGAGACATAGGTTTCGCGGATCGTCGTCCGGGCGGTGGCGTCGATCCCGGCGGCTTCGGTGAGAAGGGCGCGGGCGGCGTCAAAGGCACCCAGGGTCAGCTGCTCTTCGGCCCGGGCGCGCAGGTCGGCGACGCGGGGGTCATCGGACTGGAAGCGCTGCAGTTCGGACTGGAACTGTTCGTAGGACAGCGCGGCTTCCATCAGAAGGCGGGCGCGGTCTTCGGGGGTCTGGTCGCCCAGATCGGCTGACAGAAGGGCCGCGTAAAGGGGCGCAAGGGGCAGGTTGCGTTCGGTGGCCAGAGCCTCAACCTCTGCCCGCAGGTCGGGGGTCAGGTCGGCCATCGCGATCAGAAGCTGGTCACGTTCGGGCAGGACGCCTTCGCCAGTGATGAACACCAATTCCGGCAGCCCGCTTTCGATATAGGGCAGTTGCTTGCCCCGGCTGCGGTCATAGACGTCTTGTTGCACCAGCGTCAGCGCGGTGCGCAGTTCCACCCCGGCGGTGCCGAGGTGGCGCACAAGGGCGGCGGTGAAGGGGGAATTCTCTTCGTCACCGTCAGAAGCGGTTTCATTCGGGGCTGCGGCAAAGGCGAAAAGGAACCCATCCGCCCGGCCGATCCGGCCAAGGCCCGGGGTTGGCGTGCCTGCCGGGACCGGGGCCGCATCGTCCAGCGCGCCCGCACCCCGCCCATCGGTGCCGCCCCCGGCAAAGGGGTCATCGCGGCAGGCGTCCAAGAGGACAATGGCCACCGGGGCCACGGCGCGCAGTGCTTCTTGCGCCTCAGCCAATGGCAGCGCGGTCGCGGCAAGCGCTTCCGGGGAGGACCCGTCGGCATCCGTCGGCAAAAGGTAGTTCACCCCGTCCAATGCCACGCCATGGCCGGCGAAGAACAGAAGCGCCACGTCTGCACCGGCGGCGTCTGCCTTGAAATCCTCAAGCGCGCGGCGCATCCGGCGCAGGTCGCGGTCGGTTTCAACGAAGACCTCGAAATCCAGCTTTTCCAGCAGGTCTTCCATCGCGCGGGCGTCGTTCGCGGGGTTCGCCAGCGGGCGGATCAGGCTGTAATCTTCCGCCGCAAGGACCAGCGCCACGCGCTTTTCCGCCAGCGCGGCCGACACCAGCCCCAGCCAGACAAAAAGCCCAAGCACCACGCGCCGCATCATGACCCATCCCTTCCGCGTGGCCGCACTCTGGCCAAGCCTGACCGGACGGTCAAAGGAAAAAGCCTGTCATCTGGGCAGCTTCACAGAGATGCGAAGTCAGGCGGCAACCTCGGTTTCCTCTTCGGCGGACTGGCGTTCCCACATCGCGGCATAGCGGCCATTGCGGGCCAGAAGCTCTTCATGACGGCCCTGTTCGACGATCTGGCCTGCTTCCAGCACGATGATCAGGTCGGCATCGGCGATGGTGGACAGGCGGTGCGCGATGGTGATGACGCTGCGGCCCTGCCCCATCTCACGCAAGGATTCCTGGATCGCGCGTTCGGTCTGGGTGTCGAGCGCGCTGGTCGCTTCGTCCAGGATCAGCAGGGGCGGATTTTTCAGAAGGGTACGCGCAATGCCCACCCGCTGCTTTTCGCCGCCCGAGAGTTTCAGCCCACGTTCACCGACTGTCGTGTCATAGCCCTGCGGCAGACTGGCCACGAAGTCGTGGATCTTGGCCCCGCGTGCGGCGGCCTCAATCTCCTCCCGCGTCGCCCCGGCGCGGCCATAGGCGATGTTGTAAAGGACGGTGTCGTTGAAGAGGACCGTGTCCTGCGGGACGACGCCAATTGCCTGATGGAGGCTGGTCTGCGTGACCTGGCGGATATCCTGCCCGTCAATCCGGATCGACCCGGACTGAATATCATAGAACCGGAACAACAGCCGCCCGATGGTGGACTTGCCCGAGCCTGAGGTGCCCACAAGCGCCACGCGCTGCCCGGGGCCGACGCGGAAGCTGATGCCTTTCAGGATTTCCCGGTCGGCTTCATAGCTGAAGTGGACGTTGTCGAAGACGATCTCGCCACCTTTGACGGCCAGAGGTTTGGCGTCGGGGGCATCGGTCACCTCGGCCGGTTGGCCGAGAAGGCCGAACATCTCGCCCATATCTACCAGCGCCTGCCGGATTTCGCGGTAGACGGTGCCAAGGAAGTTCAGCGGCATGGTGATCTGGATCATGTAGGCGTTGACCATGACGAAATCGCCCACGGTCAAGGTGCCGGCCTGGACGCCAAGCGCGCTCATCACCATGACGATGACAAGGCCCGTCGTGATCAAGGCGGCTTGGCCGACGTTTAGGAAGGACAGCGACAGACCGGTCTTTACCGCAGCCGTTTCATACTGCTGCATTGCGCCGTCGTAGCGGTCAGCCTCACGCTGTTCGGCGTTGAAATACTTGACGGTTTCGAAGTTCAAAAGGCTGTCGATCGCCTTCTGGTTGGCGTCGGTGTCCTGATCGTTCATCTCGCGCCGCAGCTTCACCCGCCATTCGGTGACCTTGAAGGTGAAGGCCACGTAAAGCGCGATGGTCACGATGACGACGGCAGCATATTCCCAGCCAAAGACCAGCGCGAAGATGATCGACACCATCGACAGTTCAAGGATCAGCGGCCCGATGGAGAAGAGAAGAAAGCGCAGCAGGAAGTCGACGCCCTTGACCCCCCGCTCGATGATCCGGGACAGACCGCCGGTTTTGCGGGTGATGTGATAGCGCAGGGACAGGCGGTGGATATGGGTGAAGGTTTCAATCGCCAGACGGCGGATCGCGCGCTGGCCGACACGGACAAAGACCGCATCCCGCATCTCGCCGAAGATGACGGTGCCCAGCCGGGCCAGCCCGTAAGCCACCACCAGACCCGCCGCCCCAAGGCCAAGGATCATGCCAGTATCCGGCGCCTCACCTGACAGATTGTCCACCGCCAGCTTGTAAATCCACGGGGTAGAGACCGAAACCAGCTTCGCCAGCAGCAGGAAGACCAGCGCCAGCACCACACGGCGTTTTACCCAAGGCTGCCCTTCAGGCCAAAGGTACGGGGCCACGCGCCGCAGGGTAGAGATCCCCGACGCAGGTTTGGCGGGAACATCGGCAGAGGTCGCGGTGGATCGGCGCATCATCATTTCCTGAGAAAACCGCGTGATCGGACGTTGCGATGCGGCTTTGGTTCGGTTAGGTTATTTCAACGCTTCTTGAATAGTTGAACGATGGAACGAAGTAAAGTCCTCGCAGCCCTAGGGGCATTGGCGCATGAGACACGGCTGGACCTGATCCGCCTGCTGATGCCGCTTGGCCCGGCTGGTATGCCTGCGGGCCGGATTGCGCAAGCCCTCGGGCTTGCGGCACCGCGCCTGTCGTTCCACCTTGCCGCGCTGGAGCAGGCGGGACTTCTGCGGTCCCGCAAGGAAGCGCGGAATGTGATCTACAGCGTCGATACACTTGGGCTGGGGCAGACGATCTCATACCTGCTGAACGACTGCTGTTCTGACCACCCCGAGGTTTTGGCCGCCTGTGCGCATGGCCGGGCCGCGCGTGAGGGCGGTTGGGGCGCGGATCGCCCGACCGCTGACCTTCAAGGCGGCGCGGGACTGGCGGTTTCGGGCACGGTGAAGACCTGACCGGGATAGATCAGGTTGGGGTCACGGATCTTGTCGGCATTGGCCTCAAACACCTGCACATAAAGGACACCATCGCCGTACCGCTCTTGCGCGATGCCCCAAAGGGTAAAGCCGGGCTGAACCGTGATGGTGATGGGCGCCGCAGCCGCCACCGGTTCGGTGGCCGCGGGGGCCGCCTCTGTGGCTGGGACGCTTGCCAAAGCCTCGGGTGCCGGGGTTTCCGGGGATGAGGTATCAGAAGCAAGGGCTTCGGGGACTGGGGCTTCGGTCGTTGTGGCCTCAGCTTCCGGGGCATCCGGCAAGGCGGCGGCTTCGGTCGCGGCGATTGGCGCGGGGTCAACAGGTGCGGGCACCTCAGCCGCCGCGACGGCCGCCAGCGCCTCAAGCGTTTCGCGCTTAAACGGCGTTTCAAAGCGCGAGCTGACCTCGCCACTGCTGTCCAGTTGATCGACCCGCAAAGTGTAGATCCCCGGGGGCGTATCCCCAAGGGTGACCAGCCAGCGGCCATCCTCGCCGACCGCCGCCCCGGCCGCTTCGGCGTTGTCCAGGTAAAGGCGCAAATCCGACCCTGGCATGCCGTGCCCGCCGACCTGCACCGCGCCCGAGGGCGCGTAGGAAATACTGTCGATCATCACATTCGCCCGGATCATCGGCTCAGGGGCCGCCCCTTGCAACACGACGGGGCCATCTTCGGTCAGCAAGACGGCGGGCGGGGGGGCCGCCGCGATTTCCGCCTCGGCGGGCGCGGCCTCGGCCTCGGGCGCTTGGCTGTCCGTCAAAGCATCAGCTGCATCTTCGGCTGGCGCTTCAGGCTCTGCCGTCGCAAGTGCAAGTGCTGGTCCGGAAATCGGGGCAAGCGCCACCATGTCCTTTGACGGGACCGTCGTCCCATCCGGCAAGGTCATCGCCAGTTGCATCATGCTGGGCTGGTCATTCGGGGCCATGGTGAACAGGATCGCGAACTGGCCCGAGGGGTCGGCTTCGCCAGAGGCCACGGCAGCGCCATCGACCAGAACCTCAATCTTCGCCATGGGTGCGGCAAGGCCAGCCACGACGGCCTCGCCGTCTGGGGCCACACGCCAGGCATCGATCTTCGGCAGGTCAGCAGGATCGGGCGCAGTTGCGGCGTCGGCCACGTCAGGGGTGTCGGGCGCAGCCGCAGCTTCGGCCACTGCAGGGGTGTCAGGCGCAGGTGCAGTGTCCGGGGCGGGAGCCAGGGCCGTTGCGGCGGGATCGGTCACCGGCGGCGGGTCTGGCTGGTTGGACTGCCACACAAGATAGCCCGCCCCAAGGACCAGCGCCCCGCCAGCGCCCAATATCACGCCGCGTGTCCCGCGCCCCAAGCCTGCCCATGCCGACATTCGAACCCTCCTACCCCCGCACGGCGTGCCGCACCGCTTTTCCAGCGCGCTGTGCCGCGCCGCTTTCCTTGTCGTCAGGAATCTTTATATCTCGGCCCAAAGCAACCGTTTTCAGGGCTGACATGGCATTGCGTTCCCTCTGCGTCTTCTGCGGCTCGCGTTCCGGGGTGCGACCGGCCTATACGGCAGCGGCCCGGGCGCTTGGTGTCGCCATCGCGCGCAACGGCTGGCGGCTGGTTTACGGCGCTGGCGATGTCGGCCTGATGGGCGAGACGGCGCGCGCCGCCATCGAGGCCGGAGCCAGCACCCTGGGCGTGATCCCGACGCATCTTCTGGGCCGTGAACAGGGCAAGCGCGACCTTACCAACCTGATCGTCACCGAGGACATGCATGAACGCAAGAAGGTGATGTTCATGAACTCGGATGCGGTAGTGGTGCTGCCGGGCGGTGCCGGGTCGCTGGACGAGTTCTTTGAGGTCTTGACCTGGGCGCAGATCGGGCTGCATGGAAAACCGATCTTCCTTCTGGACGTCGACGGCTACTGGCAGCCGCTGCTGGCGCTGATCGACCACATCGTCGCCGAAGGCTTCGCCGCGCCATCGCTGCAGGGCCTGTTCGCGACGGTGCCGGACGTGGCTGCGCTGGAAACCGCCCTACAGGGCGCGCCCGGCTGGACGACCAGCGCCAGCGCCGCAGGGTAAGGCTTGCGCGACATGACATCGACCACCCCCAACATCGCGTTCGTCACCATGGTCCGCGATGACTATTTCTTCCTGAAACTATGGGTGGACTGCTACGCCCGACACGTTCCGCGGCGGCATCTCTTCATCCTGCTGGACGGCTTTGACCAGACCCCGCCAGACTTTACCGCAGGTTGCCAGATCATCACCCTGCCCCGCAGCGCGCCCGGCCCCGGCTGGGACACCCGGCGCTGGAAGATGCTGGCCGATTTCAATGCGACGCTGCTGGGGCGGTTTGATGTGGTCGTCCTGAACGATGTGGATGAGATCATCGTCGCCGATCCGGCCAGCGGCATCCCTTTTCTTGGCGCCTTGGCACGCGCGGTGGAAGTGGGTGTCATCACCCCGTTCGCGGTTGAAGTGATCCACCGCCAGGACATCTGCCCCGAACCCATCGATCCAAGTCGTCCCATCTTGCGACAGCGGCCGCATGTGCGGGTGAACACAATCTATGCCAAGCCATGCATCACCTCTGTCCCGGTGCGCTGGTCGCTAGGTGGCCACGAAGCGGATTTCGCCGAACTTCACATCGATCCCGCACTCTACCTGTTCCACCTGCGGTTCGTTGACCGTGATCGGCTTTTGGCGCGACAGACTGCACGCCAGGCGCTTATGCAGGCTTCTCTTCCGGGCAAGGAAATCGTTGCAGGTCCGGGCTGGTCCGGCTCGCCCACCGATCTTGAAAGCTTCCTTGTCAAATTCGAGCATGAGGGAGCCCCGGAAGAAAGGGATTTCATATTCGGGCGCGCCCGAAAGCTTATGGTTGAGGGCTGGCACAAAGATAAATCGTCAGGCTACTGGAAACGCGGTAGGGTGCTGAACCACCGGACTGTTGTGGTCCCTGAACGTTTTCGCGATCTGCTTTGAAGATACGGATGCCGACCAACACTTCGAACATCGCCTTCGTCACCATGGTCCGCGATGACCATGTCTTCCTGCGCCTTTGGGTCGACTATTACGCCCGGCATGTGCCACGGAACCAGCTCTTCATCTTGCTGGACGGGTTCGACCAGACCCCTCCCGATTTCACCGCTGGCTGTCAGATCGTGACCCTGCCCCGCAGCACCCCCGGCCCCGGCTGGGACATGAAGCGCTGGACGATGCTGGCCGATTTCAACGCCACGCTTCTTGGTCGGTTCGACGTGGTCGTCCTGAACGATGTGGATGAGATCATCGTGCCAGATCCAGCCGCAGGGGTTAGCCTTCTTGACGCACTGTCCCGCGCAAGGGAGGTGGGTGTGATCACCCCCTTCGCGGTCGAGGTGGTGCATCGGTATGATATCACACCCGAACCGCTTGACCCTGACAAGCCGATCCTCCGACAGCGCCCGCATGTCCGCCTTAACAGCACCTACGCCAAACCCTGCATCACATCGGTTCCCGTCCGCTGGAACCAGGGTGGCCACCGATCCGATTACCCAAAGCTGAATATGGTTGGGTCTCTGTTCCTCTTCCATCTGCACTACATGGACCGCGAGATGCTGCTGGCGCGGCAAGCGACAAGAAATGCCATCATGCAGGCCTCGGAACCCGACAAGACGGTGGTTGCCGGGCCATCATGGTCGCAATCAGGAAGCGAGGCTGTGAGCTTTTTGCAAAGTCTTCAAACAGAGGCAAGCCCGGTCGACAACGACTTTCAGTTCGACTGGCAGCGCAACCGCATGATAGCGGGTTGGCAACAGGACAAGACCAACGGCGAGTGGAAGCACGGCCGCGTCCATAATCGCCATCGCACCTATCTGGTACCCGAACGGTTCCGCGATCTGATCTAGGGCAGGAAACACTTGATCTGCAACGCGCGTCAAAGGACCTTGGCCCTCGGCAACCCGTCAGACGGAGGCCTTCAGACTGACGGTCGGTGCCCTGGTCAGCCCGGTTATCGCTGGCTGCAGGGCTCTTGAAAGACAACATGCCACACAGCATCCACCCAACCCTGGATCTCCGTAGCGTTCCGGCCGCGATCGTGAACCTGCCGTCGCAAAAGGCGCGGCGCGACCAGATGTCAGCGCTTTTCACCAGGTTGGGAATTGATCACCAGTTCATCGACGGTGTGTCGAGACATGGCAAGAAGCGCAACGTCGCCGAAGCGATGCTGAAGGCGCACGACGCCTTTTCCGCAGCGCCCTTCATGGTGTGCGAAGACGATCTTCTGCTGATGCAGGCTGATGTCGTCATTCCGGCCCCGCCTGCGGATGCAGATATCGTCTATCTTGCGAAAAGCGATCACGGTTGCCTGCCAAACCGGCCCGATTACGCGGAACTTTACCGCCATCGCGCTTACGCCGGCCTTGCGCTGGCCGAAGCGCATGACGACCACTATCTGCGGCTGACATCAATGATCTCGGCCATTGCGGTTCTGGTGCTGAGTGAAAGGGGCCGGCTGCGCTATCGCGAGGAACTGCGCAAGGCTTTCAATCGCGACGCGCCGATCGATATCCGCTATGCGCTGGCCATGCCTGACCTGCGCGTCTACACGCCGCGCCTGCCGATTTTTGCGGAAGACATGACCCTGCAACCGCCGCCCAAGCGCAATGAGGAGCGAAGGCTGGTGACCCACGCCCCGCTGCCCGTCGCCTTTGAAGGGGAGCGGCGCACAGGGGAAAACATTCTATTCCGCCTCGACGTCCGCGCCCGGCGCAATCCGGTGAGCGAGGCCTTGGAGTGGGAAGTCGTGCAGGCATGGCCGAAACCGCGCCAAGCGGGCCTGACGACGGACACCGACGACTGAGCCTTTTGCCGGAAACTCCTGGCCGCCAAAATGGAAAGGCCCGCCAGCAGCATTGCCGACGGGCCCTTGGTTTAGCGTAGGTCGACAGACCTTACAGCTTGGCGGCGACCGCTTCCCAATTCACCAGCTTTTCCAGGAAGTTGGTCAGGTAGGCCGGGCGCTTGTTGCGGAAGTCGATGTAGTAGCTGTGTTCCCACACGTCGCAGCCCAGAAGCGCGGTCTGCCCAAAGCACAGGGGGTTTACGCCGTTTTCCGTCTTGGTGACCTTCAGCGCGCCGTCCTTGTCCTTGACCAGCCAGGCCCAGCCCGACCCGAACTGCCCGGCACCGGCGGCGGCAAAATCGTCCTTGAATTTCTGGACGGATCCGAAGGCGTCAACCAGAGCCTTCTCCAACGCGCCAGGCATCTTCTTGGCCTCGCCCGGGCCCATCACTTCCCAGAACAGGTTGTGGTTCCAGTGCTGGCTGGCATTGTTGAAGATGCCGTTCTGGGCCACGGCTCCGGCCTGGTACGTGCCCTTGATGATATCGTCGAGGGATTTCGTCTCCCACTCGGTGCCGGCAATCAGCTTGTTGCCGTTGTCGACATAGGCCTTGTGGTGCAGGTCGTGGTGATACTCCAACGTCTCTTTCGACATGCCAAGGGCGGCCAATGCGTCATGCGCATAGGGCAGATCGGGAAGGGTGAAAGCCATGGGTGTCGCTCCTGTTCAATGAAATTAGTCAGGAATGAATAAGGGCGCATCCGGCGCGAAGGTCAAGACTTGACGCCGCTTTCCTTGCCACCCGTTCGCGCCAAAGCCGATCAACGGCACCGGCCGTCGACCAGACCCGACGCGCTAGATCGACTTGCAGCTGCCCCGCGCTTCAAAACTGTTGTCATAGCCGCCGGGGGTGGCCCGGATCGTGACTTGTTTCGTGTCCCGGAAGTAGACGGCGCGAAACCGCATCTTGGTCTGCTGGCCGGTACTGTTCGTGATCTGCACCGACCACGAGAGGACCAGTTTCTTCTTTGTGTCCTCCGAGACTTTCGCTTCGATAGGGGCATCGTGGACGTACATGATCAGCCCGTCCGAGGCCAAAGCCTTGCCCGTGCTTTCGTCATGCTGCAGGACATAGGTTTCCGTAACGTAGCCGCCGCCGGAATTGGTCTGCGGCAAGGTGCATTCAAGGACCAAGGCCTGAGCTGCGGCGGGCAGAACACTGAAAAACAACGCAAACAAACCGAAACGCATGGTGAGGGATTCCTGTCCTTGGGTTTGGGGCCAAGGCTGGTTCAGCTTCTGGATTCTGTCAATTGCGGTTGCAAAAGAAAGTCGACCGCGTCCATCTGACGCGGCCAAGCGGGCGTCAGATCTCGGACCCCGGCTGGGCCGAATGGGACAGGAGACCCATCACATATCCCGCGACCGACCGGAAGCAGACGAGGGTAAAGCCCGCGTCCTGCTGCCAGAAGGCGACGGCCACTTGTGCGGCGCGGGTGCGGCGGAGTTCGGCGGGCTCCATGCTGTCGATGTCGGCGGGGACCAGTTTGCGCAGGACGTCGGCGGCCTTGGGGCCCTCGATCCGGAAGACGGCGCGGGCGTCGGAGACGTCGACGGCCAGATAATGCTGGCCTTGCAGGGACTTGGCCAGTGCGGCCAAGGCTTGTGCCACTTCCGCGTAAGGCATCACGAGGAGGTATTCGTCGGGGCTCATCCAGGCGCAGGCGCGGTCGCCGTTAACCTCGATCCGTCTTTGGGCGGGAACCTTGGTGCCAACCGCCGCCTTCACCGCCTTGTCCAGCGATTTCAGGCCCTTGGCGCGCAAGGTTATCATGCCCACGGGCCCGATTTCGCGGATCTGGGCAAAGCCGTCGAAGCGGGCGCCCTGCAGGGCCGAGACCGGATCAGACATTCTGCTTCTCCCCTTCCTTGTCGTAGAAGACCGGATCGCAGACCCGCGCCTTGACCAACCCGCCGGCGACGGTGTTGCACTCCACCACCTCGCCCATCCGGCCAGGCCCTTGATACAAAAGGCCCATTGCGATGCCACGCTTCAGAGTGGGCGAGTAATAAGTGGACGTCACGCGCCCTTGGGTGTTGCGCTGGCCGTTGGCGTTGACGCCGTCGGCCACCACATAGGCGCCGTCGGGGATCACCGATCCGTCAAGGGTTTCGAACCCAACCAGTTTCCAGCGGTTCGGGTTGGCGAGGTAACTTCTTTCCTGACCGCGTTTACCAAGAAAGTCGGTTTTCTTCTTCGAGATCGCCCAATCCAGGCCCAGATCCTGCGGGATCACAGTGCCATCGGTTTCGTCGCCGATCATAATGAAGCCCTTTTCGGCCCGCATCACATGCAGGGCTTCGGTCCCGTAAGGCATTGCGCCCAAAGCCTTTCCTGCCTCCAGGCACGCCGCCCAGAAGGCGGCACCGTGGCTGGCGGGGACGGCGATTTCGTAAGAAAGTTCACCCGAGAAGCTGATCCGGTAAACCCGCACCGGGAAGCCGGCCAAAGTGCCGTCCGCCCATTGCATGAAGGGCAGCGTTTCCTTGGAAACATCCATGCCGCCAAGGACTTGCAGAAGTTTGCGGGCGTTCGGACCGACCACGGCGACCTGAGCGTACTGTTCGGTAACGTTTGCGGTGTAGACCTGCCAATCCCACCATTCGCACTGCAGCCAGTCTTCCATCCACGCGTGGATGCGATCGGCACCACCAGATGTAGTATGGCACAGCCATGTATTTTCATCGATCCGGGCGACAACGCCGTCATCGGACAGAAAGCCCTGTTCGTTGCACATCAGGCCATAGCGGCATTTGCCTACGGGTAGCGTGCTCATCACGCCGGTATACATCATGTCGAGGAATTTGCCCGCATCCGGGCCCTTGACGATGATCTTGCCGAGGGTGGACGCATCCAGCAGCCCAAGGGCCGACCGGGTGTTCAGCACCTCACGATGGACCGCCTGCTCGTGCGTTTCCCCGGCGCGCGGGAAGCAGTAGGGCCTGCGCCAGAGGCCGACGGGTTCAAAGTATGCGCCTGATTTCTCATGGCTTTCGTGCATCGGCGTGCGGCGGAGGGGCTGGAAGATTTCGCCCCGCGCCTCACCCGCCAGCGTGCCAAGGGTCACGGGCATGTAGGGCGGGCGGAAGGTGGTGGTGCCGACTTGCGGAATCTCTTCACCCAAAGCATCAGCAAGTACGGCGAGTCCGTTGATGTTGCTGAGTTTTCCCTGATCCGTCGCCATGCCGAGCGTCGTGTAGCGCTTGGTGTGTTCGACCGACTGGAAGCCTTCGCGCGCGGCAAGCTGCACGTCGGACACCTTGACGTCGTTCTGGTAGTCCAACCACATCTTGTTGCGCAAGGCGATGGGCGCGCCTTGCGGCATGACCCAGACCGGGGGGATTTCGACGGTGGTTTTCACCACCTTCTTCGCGTCTTCCTTGCGTCTTCCTTTCGTCTCTACGCGCGTAGAGACGCCGGTTTGCGCAACACCTTCTAGAATGGTGTCAAGATCGAGGAGGCCTGCGGCGGCACCGACAACCGTGACCATCGCACCGCCGTCGTGGTTCAAGGGCGGGCGGGCCGGATCGGGGACGAAGGCGGAGATGGTGTCATCCCAGGTCAGCTTGCCGCCACAGTGGCTCCACAGATGGACCACAGGTGACCAGCCGCCGGACATGGCGACGGCCTCGCAGGCGATCTCTTCGAGGACGGCGCCCTCGCCCGCCTGCGTGCAGACGGCAACGCTGGTGACGCGCTTGCTGCCCTTCACACCGGCGATCCCGCGCCCGGTCAGGACGCGGATTCCGGCGGCACGCGCAGCCTCAACCAAAGGACCGGCGGCATTGTCGCGGGCGTCGAGGATGGCGGGGACTTCCAGCCCTGCCGCGCGCAGTGTGAGGGCGGTGAGATAGGCGCTGTCGTTGTTGGTGACGACCACGGTGCGGTCACCGGGCGAGACGGCGAAGTTGGTCACATAGTCGCGCACGGCACCAGCGAGCATCACGCCGGGAATGTCATTGCCCGCAAAGGACAGCGGGCGTTCGATGGCCCCGGTCGCGGTGACGATATGGCCCGCGCGGATGCGCCAGAGCCGCTGACGCGGGCGGCCATCGCCGGGGGTGTGGTCGGCGATGCGTTCGTCGGCCAGCACATAGCCGTGGTCATAGACGCCAAAACCGCAGGTGCGGGTGCGGATGGTGACGTTGTCCATCGCGCGCAGGTCACCTTCGATGGCGGCAAGCCAGCTGTCGACGGGTTGGCCGTCGATCAGTGCCTCGTCCACCGGGGTGCGACCGCCGAGAGTGGCGGTCTGTTCAAGGAGGATCACGCGCTGGCCGGTGCTGGCCGCGGATTTGGCGGCCAGAAGCCCCGCCACGCCGCCGCCGATCACCAGGACGTCGCAGAAGGCATAGGCCTGTTCGTAATGGTCGGCGTCGCCTTCTGTGGGGGCCTTTCCAAGGCCCGCAGAGCGGCGGATGATGGGTTCAAACACATGCTTCCAGAACGGGCGCGGGTGGATGAAGGTCTTGTAGTAAAAGCCCGCGGGCAGGAAGCGGGCGGCGTAGTTGTTCACCACGCCCACGTCAAATTCGAGGGAGGGCCAGTGGTTCTGGGAGGTCGCTTCCAACCCGTCGAAAAGCTCGGTCGTGGTGGTGCGCTGGTTGGGTTCCAGCCGGGGGCCGGTGCCGAGGTTCACCAGCGCGTTCGGTTCTTCCGGGCCGGAGGCGACGATGCCGCGCGGGCGGTGGTATTTGAAGCTGCGGCCGACCAGCATCTGGTCATTGGCCAGAAGGCCAGCGGCGAGGGTGTCGCCCTGGTAGCCCTTCAGGCGTTTGCCGTTGAAGGTGAATTCGACGGCGGCGCTGCGGTCGATCAGACGGCCGCCTTTGGAGAGACGCGTGCTCATGCGGTGGCCTTTCCGTCCGGGGTCCAGCCGGGGCGGCGGGCCTGGATCTTGGCGATGATCTCGGGCGGGGGGCCGGAAACTTGCGCGGGGTAGGTGCCGAACACCTCAAGCGTGGCGGTGCAGCGGGCGGCGAGGAACCATTTGCCGCAGCCGTAGGTGTGGCGCCAGCGTTCGAAATGCACGCCCTTGGGGTTCTTGCGGGCGAACATGTAGGCCTCGAACTCCTCCGGGGTGCTGCCGGGGCCGAAACGCTTCAGATGCGCCTCGTAGCCGGGGGAAAGCTCGGTCTCGCAGGCTTTGACGCCGCAGTAGGGGCATTCGAGGGTCAGCACGGGCGGTCTCCGGAAATGACGAAGGCGGACACCCGAGGGTGCCCGCCGCCAGCAGTGGTCAGAAGTGGTGTGGTCTTAGGGGTTGGTGGTGACCGGCGGGGCTGCGTCGGGCGCAGGCACGACGGGGTCAGCAGTGCCGGTGTCGGGTGCCGGAACCGGGTCAGCTGGGGCCGGGTCTGCCGGGGCTGCGTCGGGAACGACAGCCGGAGCGGGCGCGGTGTCTGCGGCGGGAGCGTTGTTGTTTTCGATCGCGACGCTGGGCGACGCGTCGGGTGTCGGGGTGCTGCCGAAGCGGTCACCGAAGACGACGAAGGCAAGGATGGCGATGACGACAAAGACGCCTGCCACCAGCATGCCGGTGCCAAAACCGCTGCCGGAGTCGACAGGGCGGGATGGCTGGGTTCCGACGTTGACGCTGGTGCGTGTGTATTCATCGCGCGGCGCGCCGGGGATTGCGCCGGGCGTGGTTCCGACGGGGCGGGGCGGGGTGTATTGGTCTGACATTTTGATGTCTCCTGCAGATATGGTTCTGCATGGACAACGTCCCCGGACGCCATTTGGTTCCCCGGGTGCATCAGTGGGCCACCCCGGCGGCCACGGATTCGTCGATGAACTGGCCTTCCTTGAAGCGCCACATGTTGAAGGCCTCGGCGAGGGGGCCGGGTTCGCCCTTGGCCATCAGCTCGGCCATCGCCCAACCGGAACCGGGGATCGCCTTGAAGCCGCCGGTGCCCCAGCCGCAGTTGATGAAGCAGTTGCCAAGCGGGGTTTTGGAGATCAGGGGCGAGCGGTCGCCGGTCATGTCGACGATCCCGCCCCATTGGCGGAGCATCTTCAGGCGCGAGAGCATCGGGAAGGTTTCGACCAGTGCGCGGAGCGTCTCCTCGATATGATGGAACGACCCGCGCTGGGTGTAGTTGTTGAACCCGTCGGTGCCGCCGCCGATCACCATCTCGCCCTTGTCGGATTGCGACATGTAGCCGTGGACGGTGTTGGCCATGACGACCACATCCATGCAGGGCTTGATCGGTTCGGAGACGAGGGCCTGCAGGGCGACGGCTTCGATGGGCAAGCGGAAGCCCGCCATCTCGGCCAGTTGGCCCGAATGGCCGGCGACGACCATGCCGAGCTTCTTCGTGCCGATGTAGCCTTTGGTCGTGTCGACGCCGGTCACGACGCCGTTTTCCGACCGCACGCCCTTCACTTCGCAGTTCTGGATGATGTGCATGCCCATGGCGCTGCACGCCCGCGCATAGCCCCAGGCGACGGCATCATGCCGCCCGGTGCCGCCGCGCGCTTGCCAGAGGGCGCCAAGGACGGGGTAGCGCGGGCCGTCGATGTTCAGGATCGGGCAGAGTTCCTTGACCCGGGCGGGGGTGATGAATTCGGTGGCCACGCCTTGCAGGGCGTTGGCGTGGGCGGTGCGCAGGTAACCCCGCACCTCATGATGGGTCTGTGCCAGCATCATCACGCCGCGGGGGCTGAACATGACGTTGTAGTTCAGGTCCTGGCTCAGCGTTTCGTACAGGCTGCGCGACTTTTCGTAGATCGCGGCAGAGGGGTCCTGCAGGTAGTTCGACCGGATGATAGTGGTGTTGCGCCCGGTGTTGCCGCCGCCAAGCCAGCCCTTTTCCAGGATCGCGACATTGGTGATGCCGAAATTCTTGCCAAGGTAGTAGGCGGTTGCAAGGCCGTGGCCCCCTGCCCCCACGATGATGGCGTCATAAGACGCTTTCGGTTCGGGCGAGGCCCAGGCGCGTTCCCAGCCCATATGGTGGCGCAGCGCCTCGCGGGCGATGGCGAAAACCGAGTAGCGCTTCATCGGGGCCTCATCACGGGCTGAACGGTGCCGGGGGTGTCGAACCAGGGTCGACAGGGGTGGTGTGGAACGGTTGCGGGTTATAGCCGCACCTGACAGCGGCACAATCGGGAAATTTGCGACATTTGCCAAGCTGTCGCAGGCGGGTGCGCTCAGGTTCGGAGCACAGGGCTGTAATGCGGCGCTGATGCGGCTGAATGCCCCTTTCTTGGCCGGGCCAGAACCACTATGTGACGGCTGAAGCGCAAGGTGGGATCGGGAAAAGCATGGCGAACGCGGGCTTCTGGGCACTGGCGGTGGCGCTTTGCGCGGTCGTGCTGGCGATCCTGATCGCGGCGGCGCGGCGCGGCGGCGCGCGCGGCAACCGGGGTGCGGCCGATGTGGCGATCTACAAGGACCAGTTGGCCGAGATCGAGCGCGATCTGGCACGGGGTATCATCACCACGGAAGAAGCGGCGAGGCTGCGGGGCGAAGTCGGTCACCGGCTTTTGGACGCGGACCGGGCTGACAGTGCCTTGGGGCCGATGACGCGCAGCGATGTGGCCCCGGGGGGGATGCCCTGGGCAGCGCTTGGGCTGACCGGGATCGTCGTGCTGGCGGGGTCAGTCTTCGTTTATGACCGGCTGGGCGCGCCGGGCTATCCGGACCTGCCACTGCAGGCGCGGCTTGCAAGCCTTGACGCTGCGATTGCGGCGCGTCCGACCCAGGCGGAAGAGCTTTCGCGGCTGGGGGTGGCGGCTGACCCTGGCTTGGCGGCACTGCAAACCTCGCTTGCGGCTGTGACCGATGTGGATGCCCTGCGCGCGGCCTTTACCGAGCGGTTCGCTGCGGGCGAGGTTTCGGCAGCGGTTCTGACCGCAGACCGGCTGTTGGCGGTGCTGGGCGACAAGGCGACAGCGGCGGATCATGCCAACCGGGCGCTGGCGCTGGTGGCGGAAGCGCAAGGCTATGTCTCACCCGAGGCCGAGGTGGAGTTGCGCGCGGCGCTGACGCTGGACCTGACAAACGAGGTGGCGCGTTATCTCGTGGGCGAGATGTTCCTGCAGGGCGGGCGGTTTGACCAGGCCTTCCGCTTCTGGCGCCCGCTGGCCGAGGACGGCAACCCGGACGCGCCCTGGATCGCATCCATCCGCGAGCGGATCGGCATGGTCGCGGATCTGGCGGGGGTGCGCTATGACCTGACCGGCACGCCCGGACCCGGGACCGGCGACATGGCAGCGGCGGCAGAAATGTCGCCGGAGGACCGGCAAGCGATGATCGAGGGGATGGTGGCGCAACTGTCCGAACGGCTGGCCACGGATGGCGGGTCGGTCGAGGAGTGGGAGCAGCTGATCCGGTCGCTGGCCGTTCTGGAGCGGTTGGACGAGGCGCAGGCGATCTACAATGAGGCGATGACCAAGTTCGAGGGCCGGCCGGCGGAATTGTCCTTCCTGCGGATGGCGGCGGTGGAAAGCGGGCTTTCCCCATGATCCTGCCCGGGATTGAAGCGTTTCTGGCCGCCCTGCCCCCGAACCGGGCGATTGCCGGGCTGGACCTCGGCGACAAGACGATTGGCGTGGCGCTGTCGGACCTGCGCCGTCAGGTGGCGACCCCGGTCGAGGTGATCCGGCGCGAGAAGTTCACGCTGGATGCCACCCGGCTGCTGGCGCTTCTGACCGCGCGGGGGGCGGCGGGAATCGTGCTGGGATTGCCGCTGAACATGGACGGATCCTCCGGGCCACGCGTGCAGGCGACCCAAGCCTTTGCCCGCAATCTGGAGAAGCTGACGCCACTGCCGATCGGGTTCTGGGACGAGCGTCTTTCAACGGTTGCGGCAGAAAGGGCACTGATCGAGGCGGATACGTCGCGGAAGCGTCGGAAAGAGGTGATCGATCAGGTGGCGGCAGGCTATATCCTGCAAGGCGCGCTGGACCGGATGGCGCATATGGTGCGTCAAGCAGACGGGGAGCGGCACGAGTGAAGGACGACGTCTGGAAGCGCGACGAGATCGCCTCGCCTTGCGTGAAGCTGTGCGTCGTTCACCCCGAGGCGCGGATCTGTGTTGGCTGTCTGCGCACCATCGACGAGATCACCCAGTGGTCACGGCTGAGCCATGACGAACGGTCTTCGGTGATGGCGGACTTGCCGTCGCGCGCGCCGATGCTGGCCAAGCGGCGCGGCGGGCGGCTGGGCCGGCTGGAGCGCTGACCTGACGGAGTGCCTTGCGGCACGGAGTCCTTAGGTCGGCTGCGCAGGCCGGGGCCTGCTTGCCTCCGAATGGGGGTTCATCCCCAAACCCCTAAAGTATTCCCCAAAAGAGCAAATCAGGGGGCGGTGAGCCAGGTTTGTACCTCTGACAGAAGCGGGCGCAGGTAGGCGATCATCCGGCCTTCGGGCGGGGCGTTGTCGCCGTCTTGCCAGGGCGCGACGCCGTGCAGCGTCAGGCGGTGGAGGAGCGTGGCCTGGCCGCGCTTTACTGGCAGCGGGACGCGGCGGCAGGTGGCGAAAACCTCGCGCCGGGCGGCCTGGTAAGGGGCGGCAAGGTCGATGTCGCCCCAGGTTTCGGGGGGATGACCGGCCAGGGCCTTCAGGAGCGCCGCGCGCAGGATGTGGTGGCTGCCTTCCCAGACGATCAGCGGTGAGGCGGTGCTGTCGGCCAGGGGCAGGCCAAGGATCCAGGCATGGGGCTCTTTCACCATGCGGGCCTTTTCAGGGCCGATGGGCAGAAGGCCGTCGAGATGGGCCGCGTCCCGGTCGCGGCGAAAGGCGAAAGCGGCGGGGGATTCGTCGGCCGAGGGTTGGGGGTAGCCGGGGCGGATCACCGACAGCTGCGCGGGGTGCAGGGGTTCGGGCGCAAGGGGCAAGGCGGCCCAAGGGAAGGCGGCGCCGCCGATGCTGCCGTCCGGCGCGGTTGGCAGGGCATCGACGCCGACAAACCAGGTGCCGCCGCAGCGCCAGGGTTCATCGGTCGTGGCAAGAACCTGCAGGGCAGCGCCATGCGCCGCCTCGGCCCAGGCCCGGATCGCCGGGTGCGGGCCGATCAGGTGCCAGCCAAGCCGGTCTGCGCTGTCGCGGGCCGCCGTTACCACCCAAGGACCTTGCGCAGCATGTTGAGCGCCACCAGCGTGAGGAAGATCGCGAAGGCGCGTTTCAGGGGTTTGGGGTTCATTGCATGGGCAAGCCGCACGCCCAGGGGTGTGGTCAAAAGCGTGGTGCCGATCACGACCAGAAAGGCCGGGAGGTTGACCGCCCCCACCGTGTAGGGCGGCGCATTGGCAATCGGAAGAAGCAGGAACCCGATCACGGAGGGGACCGCGATCAGCACGCCAAAGCCCGAGGCCGTGGCCACGGCGCGGTGGATCGGCATGGCGTAAAGCGTCATCAGGGGCACGCCAAACGTGCCGCCGCCGATGCCCATCATCGCCGAAAAGAACCCCACGCTGCCGGCAAGGGCGCTGCGCGCGGGCTCAGCCGGCATGGCGGTGCCAAGGCGCCAGCTGTCGCGGCCAAAGGCCATCCAGAGGCCAGCCAGCCCGGCAAGCCCGCCAAACACCGCCTGCAGCGTGACCGAGGAGACGCGGGAGGCGACAAATGTTCCCAGTGCTGCGGCAATGATGAGGCCCGGGCCCCAGCCGCGCAGCACCTGCCAGTCGACCGCGCCTTTGCGGTGATGGGCGCTGACCGACCGCAGTGAGGTGATGACGATGGTGGCCATAGAGGTTGCCACACAGATCTGCATCAGCTGATCGCCGCCATAGCCAAGTGACCCGAAGGCGTAGAAGAACGCCGGGACCAGCACGATGCCTCCACCGACGCCCAAGAGCCCGCCGATCACCCCGGCAAAGGCACCGATGACGACAAGGGCCGCGACCATCGGCAAAAGGCTGGCAAGTTCGGGCATGGCGGGCGCTTTCCTGTTACCGTCCTGACATAGCCCGCCGCCGCCGGGGCCGCCAGTGGCTGCGAAAGGCCGGTCGCTGGGCCAGAGATCTGTGCGCAGACGGCCTTCGGATCGTGCGCCGGGGAACCGGACTTGGGCTGGTGACTTTCCCCGTCAGACGCTAAAAGTCGCGCCTTGCCAGATGGTGCCGGCCCTGATTGCCCGCCTGGCAGAACCGCCCACAGCACCGCTTAGCCAAAAGGACGCGCCATGCCCGACCAGAACTTGCGGCCCGAAGATGGCCTGGCAAATGACCCGATCTGGCGCCCGGCGCTGGTCCTGGGGCTGTTGTCAGCTCTGGGACCCTTTGCCATCGACATGTATCTGCCCGCGATGCCGGTCATCGCCGCCGACCTTGGCACGTCGATCCAAGGCATGCAGGGCAGCATCGTGGCCTATTTCATCGCCTTTGGTCTGGCGCAGCTGATCTACGGGCCCTGGGCCGACCGGTCGGGCCGGAAGGCCCCGCTTTATGCCGGGATCGGGGTCTTCACGGTGGGGTCGTTGATCTGCACCTTTGCGCCGACGGTGGAGTGGCTGCTGGTAGGACGATTTGTCCAAGGTCTGGGCGGAGCGTCCCTGATGGTGGTGCCGCGTGCCATCATCCGGGACATGTACACCGGGCCAGCGGCGACGCGGCTGATGGCGGCGGTGATGATGGTCATCTCGGTCTCGCCCATGCTGGCGCCCTTGGCGGGGTCAGGGGTGATGGCGGTCTGGGACTGGCGGGGGATCTTCGCCCTGCTGGTCGTGGCGGCGGTGGCAAGCGTCACGATCCTGGCACGCTTTCAGCCCGAGACTCTGGCGGTTGCGGATCGCCAGCCGCTGGACGTTGGCGTGCTGCGGCGCGGGGCGGGGCGGCTGTTGCGCGACCCCCTGTTCATGGGACTGACCTTCCTTGGCGGCTTTGGCCTGGCGAGTTTCTTTGTCTTCATCGCCAGCGCGAGCTTTGTCTACACGGGCGATTTCGGCCTGTCACCGACCGGATTTTCGCTGGCCTTCGCGGTCAATGCGATCGGGTTCTTCGCGGCGTCGCAGGCGGCGGGGCCACTGGGCCAGCGCTACGGCGCGCCGAAGGTGATGGCGCTGGCCTCGGCCGGGTTTGCCGTGCTGACCATCGGCCTTTTCGCTCTGGCGCTGACCGGAGCGGTCGGGCTGGTGCTGTGCATGGTCGGGCTCTTTGCCGCCAACGCATGTCTGGGGCTGATCATCCCGACGACGATGGTGATGGCGCTGGATGACCATGGCGACATTGCGGGGCTTGCCTCCTCGCTTGGCGGGACGCTGCAAATGCTGGCGGGCGGGCTGATGATCGTCGCGGCGGGGCCGTTCTTCGACGGCACGGCCACGCCGATGCTGGGGGCGATTGCGGTTTGCGGTGCGCTGGTGCTGGCGTTGTCGCGGCTGGTGGCGCGCAAGCAGGCATTGGGGCGGCAGGGCGCGCGTCAGACGACGAGTGGTGCTGCCTGAACCTCAGCCAAGGCGCGGGTCAGAAGGTCAAGCCCGGCCCCGTCGCGGCTTGCGCCTTCCGACAGCACCCGCCGCCAGGCCCGCGCGCCGGGACGCCCGGTGAAGAGGCCGAGCATGTGACGCGTGATCTGGTGCAGGCGGCCCCCGCTGGCCAGATGGGCGGCGATGTAGGGGCGCATGGCGTCCACTACGGCGATGGCATCCGGGGCGAAGGCATCGCCCCACAGCGCATCCGCCCCGATCAGGGTTGAGGCCGGATCATGATAGGCCGCGCGGCCGATCATCACCCCGTCAAGGCCCTGATCCAGCAGGGCTTTTGCCTGACCCAGCGTGGTGATGCCGCCGTTGATGCAGATGGTGAGTTCTGGAAACCTGGCTTTCATGGCCAGCACAAGCGCGTGGTCCAGCGGCGGAATCTCGCGGTTTTCCTTGGGGGACAGGCCTTGCAGCCAGGCCTTGCGCGCGTGGATGATGACATGGCGGACCCCTGCCCCGGCCAGCGTCTCGATGAAATGCGGCAGGACGGTTTCGGGGTCTTGGTCATCGACACCGATCCGGCATTTCACCGTGACAGGCACATCAGTTTCCGCCTGCATCGCGCGGACGCAATCGGCCACCAGCGCGGGGCGCTCCATCAGGACGGCACCGAAACAGCCCGATTGCACACGGTCGGACGGACAGCCGCAGTTGAGGTTGACCTCATCATAGCCCCAGGGTTGGGCGATCCGGACCGCGGCGGCCAGTTCCAAGGGGTCTGAGCCGCCCAGTTGCAGGGCAACCGGGTGCTCAGCCGCGGAATAGTCCAAGAGGCGCGGCTTGGGGCCGTGGACGATGGCGGGGGCGGTCACCATCTCGGTATACAGCATCGCGCGGCGCGTCATCTGGCGGTGGAAGAACCGGCAGTGACGGTCGGTCCAGTCCATCATCGGAGCGACGGAGAGGCGGTGGGCGGGGTGCGCGGTCATGATGGCGGCGTATATCGCACAGCTTGCGCGGCGAGGGAAGGTTGCGGTCCCTTGGGGCCAGGCTGGGGGCTGACTGAATACAACGGCTTGGGCTGGGATGCTGCACATCGGGTTGGCGTGGCTCTAACGGCAAGGCCGTCCGGTCGGGCGTTTGAGACAAGGACCGCCCCCTGCCCCCTTTGCGCTGCCCCGCAAGCCTTGTGATTGGCAAAGCCTGTATTGGGCAGTTGACAGATTTTGGATCGTTCCATAACGATGTTGGAACGGTCCAAAAGCGGGGGAATCATGCGCTGGGCGCTGGTTGGGGCAAGCACGATTGCGGCGGAGCACATGATTGGCGCCTTGCGGGGGGCGGGTCAGGTGGTGCAGGTCGTGCAAAGCACCACCGCAAGCCGTGCGGAAGACTTTGCCCGCGCGCATGGGATTGCGCAGGCTGAGACCCGTCTTGACGCGGTGCTGGCGGATGCGGGCATCGGGGCGGTCTACATCTCATCCACCAACGAAAAGCATCACGCGCAGGCCTTGGCGGCGATTGCGGCGGGCAAGCATGTGCTTTGCGAGAAGCCCCTTGCCATGACCGTCGCCGAAGCGGCCGGGATGGTCGCGGCGGCAAAAGGTAAGGGCGTGGTATTTGCCACCAACCACCACCTGCGCTGTTCAGGCAGCCATCGGACGGTCCGCGCGTTGGTGGCAGAGGGGCGCATTGGGCGGGTGCTGTCCTTGCGGCTATTCCATGCGGTGCACCTGCCCGGGCATCTGCAAGGCTGGCGGATCGACAGCCCGGACGCAGGCGGCGGCGTGATCCCTGACATCACCGTGCATGACGCCGATGTGGCGCGCTTCATCCTGAGCGAGGACCCCGTGTCCGTGGTGGCCGAGATGACCGCCTCGGGCATGGGACGCGGGGTTGAGGATTCGGTGATGTCGGTCTGGACCATGCCCTCGGGTGCGATGGTCATGGCGCATGAAAGCTTTACCCATGCCTTCGCTGGATCGGGGCTGGAGGTGCATGGCACCGAAGGGTCGATCTTCGCGACGGGCGTGATGACGCAACAGCCGGTGGGTGAGGTGGTTCTGGTCACCGCCAAGGGGCGTGAGGTCATCCCCTACCCGACCCACAATCTTTACGCCCAGGCGGTGGCTGATTTTCTGGCTGCCGTTGCTGGGACGGGCCGGGTGGCAGCGGATGGACGCGACGGGATCGCGTCCTTGGCCGTGGCTTTGGCCGTGCGGCAGGCGGCGGCTACCGGGTTGCGGCAAGTGGTGGATTATGGGGTTGCGGCATGACGAAACTGGTCTCCCCTGCCGAAGCCGTGGCGCGCATCCCGGATGGGGCGGTGGTGACGGTGTCCTCCTCTTCGGCGCTTGGCTGTCCGGATCTGGTGCTGAAGGCACTGGGTGAGCGGTTCCGGGCCGAGGGCCATCCGCGCGACCTGACCACGCTGCACCCGATTGCGGCGGGCGACATGTACGGCGTCAAGGGCATCGACTGGATCGCGCAGGACGGGCTTCTTGCGCGGGTGCTGGCAGGGTCCTACCCCTCAGGCTCGTCCAACCTGCCGATGCCGGAAATCTGGAAGATGATCGTTGAGGATCGGGTGGCGGCTTACAACGTCCCTTCGGGCATCATGTTCGACATGCACCGTGAGGCGGCGGCGCGGCGGCCGGGGGTGCTGACGAAGGTGGGGTTGCAGACCTTTGTCGATCCGCTCCGCGAAGCTTGCGCGATGAACGCCCGCGCGGCGGCTGCACCGATTGTTGCAAGGGTGGAGTTTGGCGGTGAAACCTGGCTCCACTTCCCCAACATCGCGCCGAACGTCTGCATCCTGCGCGCCACCACGGCGGATGAACGCGGCAACCTGACCTATGAGCATGAGGGGGCCTATCTGGGGGGCCTGGAGCAGGCGATTGCGACGCGCACCAATGGCGGGGTGGTGATCGCTCAGGTCAGCCGGATGACGGCGAAGGGATCGCTGCGCCCGCATGACGTGCGGGTGCCGGGGCATCTGGTGGATATGGTGGTCCTGGACCCCGATCAGCGCCAGACGACCGAGACGCGCTATGATCCGGCGATTTCGGGCCAGGTGATCCGGCCTTGGGCCAGCTTTGCGCTGGCCGAACACGGGGTGGAAAAGGTGATCGCCCGCCGCGCCGCGATGGAATTGCGCGGGGGCATGACGGCGAACCTTGGCTTCGGCATCAGCGCCATGGTGCCGCGCGTGCTCTTGGAGGAAGGCCACCCCGAAGCGGTGACCTGGGCGATTGAGCAGGGCGCGGTCGGCGGGATGCCCCTGACTGGTTTTGCCTTTGGCTGCGCCAGCAATGCCGATGCCTATGTGCCCAGCCCGCAGCAGTTCATCTACTTTCAGGGCGCGGGCTTCGACATGGCCTTCCTGTCCTTCATGGAGGTGGATGTCGAGGGCAACGTCAACGTCTCCAAGCTTGGGAAAAAGCCTTATCTGACGGCAGGTTGCGGCGGGTTTGTCGATATCACCGCCCATGCGCGCAAGATCGTGTTTTCCGGGTGGTTTGAGGCGGGCGCGCAGGTGGCGTTGTCTGCCAGCGGCGTGCGGGTGACCGCCCCCGGCAAGTTCGCCAAGATGGTGCCAGCGGTGGAACACGTGACCTTTTCCGGCAACCGCGCGCGGGAGCAGGGGCAAGAGGTGCTTTACGTCACCGAACGCTGCGTGATCCGGCTGACCGACACCGGCTTGGTCGCGACCGAGATCATGCCGGGGATCGACCCGGCGCGGGATATCGTGGGCGCAAGCGCGGGCCGGGTGACTGTGGCCGAAAACGCGACGGTGATGCCGCTGTCCTTGCTGGCCGAAGGCCCGATGGGGTGGCAGCCATGACCGGGGTGCGCCTGCATATCGCCGGAGGCGTGGCCGAGCTGCGGCTGGACAATCCGGCCAAGCTGAACTGCTTCACGGTTGAGATGCTGGCCCAGATGGCCGGGCATCTGGAGCTGGTCGAAGGGCTGGCCGAGGTGCGGGCTGTGGTGGTGACGGGCGAAGGTGAGCGCGCCTTCTGCTCGGGTGCGGATATCAACGCCTGGGGGGATCTGACCCCGGAGGAGTTTGCCCGGGCCTGGGTGCGCGGCGGGCATCGGCTGTTTGATCGCCTGGCGCGGCTGAGCAAGCCCACGATTGCGGCGTTGAACGGACATGCGTTTGGCGGGGGGCTGGAGCTTGCGGCGGCCTGTGACATCCGGGTGATGGTACCGGGGGCGACTTTGGCGCTGCCGGAGGCGGGCGTGGGCATCGTGCCGGGCTGGTCGGGGACGCAGCGGCTGGTGCGCCTGATGCCGGAGGGGGTGGTCAAGGAAATGGCCCTCTTCGGGCGGCGGATCGGGGCGGAGCGGGCGTTGGCTTGCGGCTTTGTGGCCGAGGTGGCCGTGGACGCCCGCGCGGCGGCCCATGCGATTGCGGGCGGTGTAGCCAGCCTCTCGCCCCGCGCGGTGGAGATTGCCAAGGCGATGATCCACGCCGGGGCGGGCGAAGACCGTGCCGCGATGATCGAGGCGCTGGGTTCAGCCGCCATCGCCGCCACGGCGGACAAGGCCGAAGGCGTCGCCGCCTTCCGCGCCAAGCGCAAACCAGAATTTCCGGGGACCTGATGATGACTGAAATGACCGTGATCCCCTCTACCGGCGCTGCGCTGCCTGCGATGCCGTTTCACGCCCGCCACCTTATCGGTGGCGAGTGGCAGGACAGCGCGGATGGCGCGGTGAGTGAGCGGCTCTCGCCTTCGCACGGGGTGGTGGTCAGCCGGGCGGCAAAGGGCGGGAAGGTTGAGGCTGAGGCCGCGATTGCCGCCGCCCGCACCGCCTTTGACGATGGGCGGTGGAGCGGTCTGACCGGCAAGGCGCGGGCGGCGGTGCTGTTGCGCGTGGCCGATCTGATTGAAGCCAACGTTGAACGGATGGCGCTTTTGGAAACGCTGGAGTCGGGCAAGCCGATCAGCCAGTCGCGCGGTGAGGTTTCGGGCGCGGCCGACCTTTGGCGCTATGCCGCAAGCCTTGCGCGGGGGGTGGCGGGGGAAAGCCACAATACGCTGGGGGCCGATATCCTGGCGGTGACGCTGAAGGAACCGATCGGGGTGGTGTCGATCATCACGCCGTGGAACTTCCCGTTCTGGATCCTCAGCCAGAAGCTGCCCTTTGCGCTGGCCGCCGGATGCACTTGCGTGGTGAAGCCCTCCGAACTGACGCCTTCGACCACGGTGATGCTGGGCGAATTGCTGGCAAAGGCCGGGATGCCGGAGGGCGTGGTCAACATCGTGCTTGGCTACGGCCAGCCTGTGGGGGCGGTGCTGGCGGCAGACCCTCGGGTGGACATGGTCACTTTCACCGGATCGACCGGCGTGGGCCGGGCGATTGCGGCGGCGGCAAGCGGCACCTTGAAGAAGGTCGCGCTGGAGCTTGGGGGGAAGAACCCGCAGGTGATCTTTCCCGACGCCGATCTTGAAAGCGCTGCCGATGCGGTGGTCTTCGGCGTCTATTTCAACGTCGGCCAATGCTGCAATTCCGGCAGCAGGATCATCGTGCATGCGGATATCGCCGAGGCCTTTACGGCCAAGGTGGTGGAGCTGTCGCGGAAGGTCGCCTTTGGCGACCCGTTGGACCCGAACACTCAAGTCGGCGCGATTGTGACGCCCGAACATGGCGCGAAGATCGACGGCTATGTCCGGGCCGCCAAGGCCGCCGGGGCTAGGGTGGCCCTGGGCGGCGGGGCGCTGACCGTCCCCGGCCTTGGGGCGCAGTTCTATCAGCCGACCGTGGTGACCGGCGTCACCCCCGACATGGCGATTGCCCGGGAAGAGGTGTTCGGCCCGGTGCTGACCGTGCTGACGTTCCGCACGCTGGACGAAGCGCTGCAGCTGGTCAACGACGCCGACTATGGCCTGTCCGCAGGCGTGTGGAGCGAGAATGTCCACACCTGCCTTGCCTTCGCCCGGGGCGCGCAGGCCGGGACGGTCTGGACCAACACCTGGATGGACGGCTTTCCGGAGGTGACCTTCGGGGGCGTCAAGCAATCCGGCCTTGGCCGGGAAATCGGCCGTCAGGGGCTGGAGGAGTTTTTGGAAACCAAGTCGTTGGTGATGCGGATCGGCCGCACACGGGCGATGTGGGTAAGACCCCGCTGAAGCGGGCATTGATGCGCAAAACGGGAGGAAACCATGCGCCTTTTCGGAAAAACCATGACCGCCGCGGCGGCCCTTGTGATGACCACCTCGATCAGCTTTGCCGAAGATGTGGAGGTGCTGCACTGGTGGACCTCAGGCGGGGAAGCGGCAGCGCTGAACGTGCTGAAGGATGACCTGGCGACGAAGACCATCGGCTGGGTCGACATGCCTGTGGCAGGCGGCGGCGGTGAAGCCGCGATGACCGCGCTGCGCGCCCGCGTCACGGCCGGCGACCCGCCGACGGCGGTGCAGATGCTGGGGTTTGACATCCTCGACTGGGCCGGCGAAGGCGCTTTGGGCGACCTGACCGAAGTGGCGACGGCCGAAGGCTGGGATGCGGTGGTGCCTGCGGCGCTGCAAGGGTTCTCCAAGTTCGACGGCAAGTGGATTGCTGCCCCGGTGAACGTGCATTCCACCAACTGGGTCTGGATCAACAAAGCTGCGCTGGATGCCGCGGGCGGCAAGGCCCCGGAAACCTGGGAAGAGCTGGTCGCCGTCCTTGATGCGATGAAGGCCAACGGGATCACGCCCTTGGGCCATGGCGGGCAGGCCTGGCAGGATGCAACCGTGTTTGACGGGATCGTCCTGGGCATGGGCACCGATTTCTACAAGGCGGCCTTCATCGACCTTGACCCCGCTGCCCTGGGCGGTGAGCAAATGGCCGAGGCCTTCAATCGCCTGATCAAGCTGCGGTCTTACGTTGATGACAACTTCTCGGGCCGCGACTGGAACCTTGCTTCGGCCATGGTGATCAACGGCGAGGCCGGCATGCAGATGATGGGCGACTGGGCCAAGGGCGAGTTCCTGAAGGCCGGCAAGGTCCCCGGCACCGATTTCGTCTGCATCCGCTTCCCGGGCACCCAAGGGGCGGTGACCTTCAACTCGGACCAATTCGCGATGTTCGGGGTGGAAAGCGCCGAGGCGAAGGCCGCGCAAGGGGCGATGGCCTCGGCGATCATGAACCCGACCTTCCAGTCAGCCTTCAACGTGGTCAAAGGTTCGGTCCCGGCGCGGACCGACGTTCCGAATGATGCCTTCGACGACTGCGGCAAGAAGGGCATGGCTGACCTTGCCGAGGCGAATTCGGCAGGAACGCTCTTCGGCTCGATGGCGCATGGCCATGCGGCCCCGGCCTCGGTGAAGAACGCGACTTATGACGTCATCACGGCGGCGTTCAACGGTGAGTATGCCGATGGGGCGGCGGCAGCGGCGGCCCTGGCCGAAGCAGTGGCAGCAGCGCAGTAACCGGCAAAAGGGGGGCGGCCCCGGTCGCCCCCAAATTCCTTCGAAGGAATTTGCAAAAGTTTTCGAAAACTTTTGCGCCTGGACCCAAGGGAGGGGACGCATGGCATCCGAAGCCGATTTCCGAACGCGTTTGCAAGACTGGCTGCCGCGCCTGGTGCTGGCGCCGTCCTTTGCGGTGACGCTGGTCTTTGTCTATGGCTTCATTCTTTTCACCATCGTTCTGTCCTTCACCGGATCGAAGATGCTGCCCAAGTTCACCTGGGTCGGTTTCGAGAATTACGAAAAGCTGTTCGCCCTGCCCGCCTGGAACACCGCGATCATCAACATCGCGATTTTTGCGAGCCTCTACATCGTGATCTGCACCGGCATCGGTCTGATGCTGGCGATCTTCCTTGATCAGAAGATCCGCGGCGAGGGCATGCTGCGGCCGATCTATCTGTACCCGATGGCGCTGTCGTTCATCGTGACCGGCACAGCGTGGAAGTGGTTCCTCGACCCCGGCATCGGGCTCCAGCAGGTGATGCGCAATGCGGGTTGGGAAAGCTTCACCTTCACCTGGATCAAGGATGCCGACTTTGCGCTTTACACCATCGTGCTGGCGGCGGTCTGGCAGACCAGTGGCTTCGTGATGGCGATGTTCCTTGCAGGCCTGCGCGGGATCGACAACGAGATCCTGAAGGCCGCCCAGATCGACGGCGCGTCGAACTGGCAACTTTACCGGCGGATCGTGATCCCCCTCCTCCGCCCCGCCTTCCTGAGCGCCTTTGTCATCCTGTCGCACCTTGCCATCAAGTCCTACGACCTTGTCATCGCGCTGACCGGCGGCGGCCCCGGACGCGCGACCGAGATGCCGGCGACCTTCATGTATTCCTACACCTTCACGCGAAACCAGATGGGCATTGGCGCCTCCTCTGCCGTGATCATGCTGATGACCATCGCGGCGATCATGGTCCCCTACCTTTACGCCGAGCTGAAGGAGAAGAAGGAATGAGCGCAGTCACCCAAGACACCGCAGTCTCGACCGGCCGCGTCACCCGGGCGCTGATCTACCTGGTCCTTGTCCTTTTCGCGCTGTTCTACCTTCTGCCGCTTTACGTCATGGGCGTGAACTCTGTGAAACCGCTGTCCGAGATCACCGGCGGCAACATGATGGCCTTGCCAAGCGTCTGGACGCTGGAGCCGTGGCGGCAGGCCTGGTCCACCGCGCAGATCGGGGTCGAACCCACGGGCCTGCGTCCCTATTTCCTCAACTCCATCCTGATGGTGGTGCCTGCGGTGGCGATCAGCACCATCATCGGCGCGCTGAACGGCTATGTGCTGACCAAATGGCGGTTCCGGGGGGATACCTGGGTCTTCGGCCTCATGCTCTTTTCCTGCTTCATCCCGTTTCAGATCGTGCTGATCCCGATGGCGGTGGTGCTGGGCAAGCTGGGGTTGGCGGGGTCGGTCCCGGGCCTGGTGCTGGTGCATGTGGTCTACGGGATCGGCTTCACCACGCTTTACTTCCGCAACTACTATGCCAGCTTCCCGACCGAGCTGGTCCGCGCCGCGATGATCGACGGCGCCGGGTTCTTCCGCATCTTTTGGCGCATCCTGCTGCCCGTTTCCGGCCCGATCGCCGTCGTCAGCGTGATCTGGCAGTTCACCAATATCTGGAATGACTTCCTCTTCGGCGTCTCGTTCGGTGGCACCAGCCAGCCGATGACCGTGGCACTGAACAACCTCGTCCAATCCTCGACCGGCGTGAAGGAATACAACGTCCACTTCGCGGGCGCGATCCTTGCCGCCCTTCCCACCCTGATCGTCTACATCGTCGCAGGCCGCTACTTCGTGCGCGGGCTGATGGCGGGGTCGGTCAAGGGATAAGCCGACTGCCGGGCGGCGGCAACCGCCCGACAGTCTTTGTTCAACCCAAGCCCGCTTTCACACACACAAGGGCGAACGACAGGAAGGAAGACGAAAATGAAGGTCTTGTCCATAACCGCGCTGCTGCTTGCGACCGCAAGCCCGGCACTTTGTGACCCCACGGTCGAGGTGATGCACTTCTGGACCAGCGGAGGTGAGGCTGCGGCCCTTGGCGCCGTGCGCGACAAGGTGGTGGCTGAAGGGGTCACCTGGACCGATGCGCCGGTGGCAGGGGGTGGGGGCGATCAGGCCAAGACCGCGCTGCAGGCCCGCATCGCCAGCGGCAACCCGCCCGCCGCAATGCTGATGCTGGGCCAGACGATCACCGACTGGGCGGCGGAGGGGCTTTTGGGAAACGTTGACGCATTGGCCGAGGCGCAGGGCTGGGACGCGGCCCTGCCGCAGGCGGTGAAGGACTTCACCCGTGTCGACGGGCATTGGGTAAGTGTTCCCACAAACGTGCACCGGACCGACATGATCTGGGCCAGCAAAGCCGCTTTCGACAAGATCGGTGCGGCCTATCCCACCACTTGGGAAGAGCTGAACGCTCTTGCGCCCAAGTTCGCGGAAGCCGGGATCATCCCCCTCGCCCACGGCGGGCAAGCCTGGCAAGAGGCCTACATGTTCGAAGCCGTCGCTTTGGGTGTCGGCGGGGCGGATTTCTACCGCAAGGCGCTGATCGAGCTGGATGACGCCACCCTGCGCGGGCCGGACATGGTTGCGGTCTTTGACCAGATGGCCGCCTTGCGCGGAATGGTCGACCCGAACTTCCCCGGCCGCGACTGGAACCTGGCCTCCGCTATGGTGATCAACGGCGAGGCTGCGATGCAGATCATGGGCGACTGGGCCAAGGGTGAGTTTACTAATGCGGGCAAGGTGCCCGGCGACGATTACGCCTGCATCCCCGTGCCAAAGGCCAAGGGGGATGGGTTCGTCTACCTTGTGAACTCGCTTTCCCTTTTCACCCAAACCGACCCCGATCTGATCGAGGGGCAGGAAGTGCTGGCCAGCGCCATCATGGACAAGGATGTGCAGGTGGCCTTCAACCTGGCCAAAGGGGCGATCCCGGCCCGCACCGACATTGACCTGTCGGCGATGGACAGTTGCGCCCAATCCACCAGCGCCGCCCTTGCTGCCAACGATGCGGGCGGGACGGCAGTGCCGACCTTTGCCGGAACCCATGCCGCCAACGCCGCAGTGGTGGGGGCCGCAACCGACGCGATCACTGCGTTCTTCAACTCGGACATGACGGCGGCCGAAGGTGCCACCGCCCTGGCCGACGCCATCGCGGCAGCGCAGTGATGCGCTGACCAAATAAAGAACGGGCCCCGCGCGTCCCTCCCGCCGCGCGGGGCAACCTTGACACCTGATGACCGGAGCTGACCGATGGGCTTTCTTGATATCCGCAACGTCACCAAATCCTACGGATCGGTAAAGGTCCTGCATGAGGTTGATATCGAGGTTGAGGAGGGGGAGTTCCTTGTCCTTGTCGGCCCCTCAGGCTGCGGCAAGTCCACGTTGCTCAACATGATCGCGGGGCTTGAGGCGATCTCGGGCGGCGAGATTGCGATCAAGGGGCGGGTGGTGAACGGCGTCCATCCATCAAAGCGCAACATCGCGATGGTGTTTCAGTCCTATGCTTTGTACCCCAACATGACCGTGGGCCAGAACATGACCTTTGGCCTGGAAATGCACGGCGTGCCCAAGGCAGAACGCGACGTGGCGCTGGCCCGCGTGGCGAAGCTTTTGCAGATCGACCACCTTCTTGACCGCAAGCCGAGGCAGCTCTCCGGCGGTCAGCGCCAGCGGGTGGCGATGGGGCGAGCCTTGGTGCGCAACCCCGATGTGTTCCTGTTTGACGAACCCCTGTCGAACCTTGACGCGAAACTGCGTGTCGACATGCGGACCGAGATCAAGAAGCTGCACCAGACCCTGAAGACCACCATCGTCTATGTCACCCATGACCAGATCGAAGCGATGACCCTGTCCACCCGCATTGCGGTGATGAACAAGGGCTATGTCCAGCAGCTTGGCACCCCGAAAGATATCTACGACACCCCGGCGAATGTCTATGTGGCAACCTTCATGGGGTCGCCCGCCATGAACATTGTGCCCTCGACCGTCGTGATGCAAGACGGCGTTCCCCATGCCGCAATCACCGATGCGGATGGGGCGGTGAAGCACCTTCGTTTCAGCCAGCCGAACCTTGCGGCCTGGGCGGGCAAGCCAATCCTCCTTGGTATCCGCCCCGAGGCGATCACCGATCCCGAAGGCGCGGACCGCAAGTCGGGCAACATAGTGGCTTTGTCCAACCGCGTGGGGGTGACCGAACCTGCGGGGTCGGATACCTTTGTGACCATGGCCCTGTCGGGCAAGGACATTGTCGCCCGGATGCGCGCCGATGCAACTGTGGCGCCGGGGCAGATCTTCGACTTCGCCGTGAACATGGAGAAAGCCGTGGCCTTCGACCCCGCGACCGAGGAACGGATTGCGCCCTGATGGAAGCGGACATCCTTATCATCGGCTCGGGCATGGGCGGGGCGACGCTGGCCGCAGCCCTGGCCCCCACTGGCCGCCGGATCGTGATCCTGGAGCGTGGCGAACGCCTGCCCGACAGCCCCGAGGCGCGCGATCCGGTGGCGATCTTCGGGCGCGGGCATTTCAAGCCGGATGAGGTCTGGCATGACGTCGCCGGCGCGCCGTTCAACCCCGGAAACTATGCCTTTGTCGGTGGCAATACCAAGTTCTATGGCGCGGTCCTTCTGCGCTACCGGGCCGAGGATTTCGCCCCCCTCCGCCACATTGAAGGGGTGACCCCCGGCTGGCCGATCCCCTACAGCGCGCTGGAGCCTTGGTATTCCCGCGCTGAAACCCTGTACCGGGTCCGGGGCGACGCGGGCCAGGACCTGACGGAACCGCCCCATTCTGCCCCCTACCCTTTCCCGCCGGTGCCAGATGAGGCGGATATCGTGACGCTCCGCCAAGCCTTTGCCGCCCAGGGCCTGCACCCCAGCGCCCTGCCCTTGGGCGTGGATATCGACGCCTGGCTGAAACGCGCGCCCACGACCTGGGACGCCTTCCCCTGCACCACCGGGGCGAAATCCGACGCCGAAAGCTGCGGTCTGGCCGAGGCGTTGAAGCACCCCAACGTCACGCTGTTGACCGACACCAAGGTCCTGCGCCTTCTGGCCGAAGGCCGCCGCGTGACGGGGGTTGAGGTGGACCGGAACGGCACGAAAGAGGTGCTGACCGCCCCCGTGGTCTGCCTTTGCGCTGGCGCGGTCATGTCCGCAGCCCTCCTCCTCGCCTCGGCCAACGGGGACCATCCAAACGGCCTTGCGAACGGCTCCGATCAGGTCGGCCGCAACTTCATGAACCACAACCTGACCGGCATGGTCGCCTGGAACCCCTTGCGGCGGAACCGGACAGTTTATGAAAAGACCATCCAGATCAACGATTTCTACCTGACTGGCGGCCCAAATGGTGAACCCCTTGGCAATATCCAGATGCTGGGCCGCATTACTGGGCCCATCCTTGCCGGTGAGGCGGGCCTGCCCCTCTGGCTCGCGCGTCACATCGCCGACCATTCGATCCACATCATGGCTATGTCCGAGGATTTGCCTGACCCGAACTCTCGCGTCATGTGGAAGAACGGCGGCGTGGTGGTGGATTGGCGCAAGACCAACGTGAAGGCGCATGACCTTCTGGTGCAGCGCCTGCGCCGCGCGATGCGCCGCGCGGGCTGGCCGATCGTGCTGTCGCGGGGGTTCCCGAAGTCGAAGCCCAGCCACCAATGCGGCACGGCGCGAATGGGCGATGATCCGAAGGCCTCGGTCGTGGATGGCAACCTGAGGGCGCATGATCTGGACAACCTTTACATCGTCGATGCCTCGGTCCTGCCGACCTCCGCCGCAGTCAACCCTTCGCTGACCATTGCCGCCTTGGCGCTGCGGGCGGGTGACCACATCGGAAAGACCGCCGCATGACCGCGCCCTTGGCCCTGATCACCGGCGGCCAGCAGGGCATTGGCCTTGGCATCGCCCGCAGCCTTGCCGCCGCAGGCTGGGACCTTGCGCTGGCCGCCGAACAGCCGCCCGAGGCAGAGGCCGTGGTAGCCGCGCTTGCCGAGCTTGGCCCTCGCGCGCGCTACATCCGCCACGATCTTGCTGATCTGGCAAGCATCCCTGCACTTCTGCAGGACACCGGCCCGATCACCGCCCTGATCCAGAATGCAGGCGTCCCGGCGCGTCTGCGCGGCGATATGCTGGAGATCACGCCGGACAACTTCGACTGGGCCATGGGCATCAACCTGCGCGGTGCGTTCTTTCTGGCCCAGGCGGTGGCGAAGGCGATGCTGGCCTCTGCGGCAGATCATTACCGGTCAATCACCTTCATCACCTCAGTCTCAGCCACGATGGCCAGCCCGGAGCGCGCGGAATACTGCATCTCCAAGGCCGCCGCCTCGATGGCCGCCAAGACCCTTGCCCTGCGGCTGGCCCCGCACGGTATCGGCGTGTTTGAACTGCGCCCCGGGATCATCGCCACCGGCATGACCGCAGCGGTGCAGGAAAAATACACCGCACGCATCGAAGCTGGCCTCGTTCCCGCCGGCCGCTGGGGCCAGCCCGAGGATATCGGCCGCGTGATCCTGCCGCTGGTCACCGGACAACTGGCCTTCTCCACCGGCGCGGTGATCCCTGTCGACGGTGGCCTCTCGATTGAAAGACTGTGATCATGACCGAAGGCTATGACTTCCTCATCATCGGTGGCGGCTCGGCGGGCTGCGTCCTCGCCGCGCGCTTGTCGGAAGACCCGGCAGCCAGGGTCCTGCTCCTGGAGGCCGGGGGGCGCGATCGTCACCCGTTCTATCACCTGCCCGCAGGCTTTGCGAAGATGACCAAGGGCATCGGCAGTTGGGGCTGGCAGACCGTGCCGCAGCGCCACATGAAGGGGATGGTGATCCGCTATACCCAGGCCCGCGTGATCGGTGGCGGCTCCAGCATCAACGCGCAGATCTATACGCGAGGCAATGCGCAGGACTATGACGAATGGCGGCAGTTGGGCTGCCCCGGCTGGTCTTATGAGGACATCCTCCCCTACTTCCGCAAGGCGGAAGACAACGACACCCATGACAACCGCTATCACGGCAAGGGCGGCCCCCTTGGCGTCAGCCAGCCCCGCGCGCCCCTGCCGATCTGTGAGGCCTGGTTCAAGGCCGCCGCGGAAATGGGCATCCCCCGCAACATGGACATGACCGGGGAAAAGCAGGACGGCGTCGGCTACTACCAGCTGACACAACGGAACTATCGCCGCTCCTCCACCTCCATCGCCTATCTTGGCCCGGCGCGGGGGCGGGCAAACCTGACCGTGCGGACCGGCGCGCAAGTCCTGCGTATCGTTGTCGAAAAGGGCCGCGCCCTCGGTGTGGAAACCCCGGAAGGCGTGATCCGTGCGGGTCAGATGATCCTGTCCTCCGGTGCCATCGGTTCCCCCCGCCTGTTGCAGCTGTCCGGCATTGGCCCGGCGGATCATCTGCGCAGCTTGGGCATCCCAGTGGTCCTTGACCAGCCCGGCGTGGGGTCAAATCTGCAGGACCATCTTGACCTTTTCGTCATCGCCGAATGCACCGGCCCGCACACTTATGACCGTTTCGCCAAGCCGCATCTGTCGGCGCTGGCGGGGCTTCAGTACCTTCTCACCCGCAAGGGGCCCGTCGCCTCCTCCCTTTTTGAGACCGGCGGCTTCTGGTACGCCGACCCCGACGCCCGCAGCCCCGACATCCAGTTCCACCTTGGCCTCGGCTCCGGGATCGAGGCGGGCGTGGCCGCCATGCCGCAAGGTGGGGTGACGCTGAATTCGGCCTACCTGCGCCCGCGCTCCCGTGGCACCGTGCGCCTTGCCAGCGCCGACCCGAAAGCCGCCCCGCTGATCGACCCGAACTACTGGGAGGACCCGCATGACCGCGAAATGTCGATCCGCGGGTTGAAGCTGGCGCAAGACATGATGCGCCAATCCGCCCTGAAACCCTATGTGCTGGCCGAACGCCTGCCGGGGCCGGATGTCCGCTCCGATCAGGATTATTTCGACTACGCCTGCACCCATTCGAAGACCGATCACCACCCCGCCGGCACCTGCCGGATGGGCAGCGACCCAGAGGCGGTCGTAGACCCGCAGCTTCGCTTCAACGGCATCGAAAACCTGCGCGTGGTCGATGCCTCGATCATGCCGCGCGTCGTCTCCTCCAACACCAACGCCGCCACCATCATGCTCGCCGAAAAAGCCGCCGACATGATCCGCGAAAGGGCCCCCGCATGATCCGCCACATCGTCCTGATGAGGGCCCGCGAAGACGTGACCGAAGCCCATATCGCCACGATCTTCGCCGACCTCGCCGCGATCCGGGAAAAACTTCCCGGCATCCTTTCCATCCACACCGGCCGCTCCGAAAGCCCCGAAAAGATCGAGCGTGGCTACATGCACGGCTTTTCCGTCGATTTCACCGATTGGGACGCGCTCGCCGCCTACCAGGCCCACCCCGACCACAAGCGCGCCGGAGCCGCCCTTGTCGCGGCAAGCGAAGGCGGCCTTGACGGCATCCTCGTCTTCGATCTGCCAATCAAAGACCTGCCATGACCCTGCACGCCCATCCTTTCACATTTGCCCAAATATCCTCTGGGGGTTTGGGGGGCGACGCGCCCCCAACGCCCTCGCCGGTTGCGCGCTTGCGCGCAGAGGCGAGACAAAAAGCGTGCGCGCCAGCGCTCCGCTCAACAGCCGCACGAGGGGCCAACCGATGCTGATCCTGCCCACCGCCGACGCCCGGCTCGGCCCCTACCGCCTGACCGGCACGCCCCTTACCCCCCGCGCGCCGCGCATCGCGCTGACCCGCACCGCCTTTGCCGCAGCCCATGTCGTCAGCGACCCTTTGGTCGAACGCTCCCCTTGGGACGGCCGGCCGGCGGTGGACTGGGACACCACGCTTGCCTTCCGCGCCCAGCTTTGGGACCAGGGCCTGCATCTGGCCGAGGCGATGGACACCGCCCAGCGCGGCATGGGGGTGGACTGGCCCACTGCACTTGAATTGATCCAGCGCACGATGGCGGCTGCAAAGGCCCACCCGATGCGCCCGCGCGTGGCTTGTGGGGCGGGCACGGATCACCTGCCCCTGACCGCCCTCACCACCCCCGACGCCATCGCCGCCGCCTATGAAACCCAGGCAGAGGCGATCGAGGCTGCGGGCGGGCAGCTTATCCTCATGGCGTCCCGCGCCTTCACGGCCATCAATGCCAAGCCGGACACCTATCACTCGGTCTACCGCCGCCTGATCGACGGGGCGGCCCAGCCGGTGATCCTGCATTGGCTTGGGGATATGTTCGACCCCCAGCTTGCCGGGTACTGGGGGTCCAGCGATGTGGCGACCGCCTCAGACTTTGTCCTGAACCTGATCACCGAAAACCCGGGCAATGTGGATGGCATCAAGATTTCCCTGCTGGATCAGGCGCATGAGGAAGCCTTCCGCGCCCGCCTTCCCGCAGGCGTCCGCCTCTATACCGGGGATGACTTCAACTACGCCCCCCTGATCGCAGGCGATGGCACCCGCCATTCCCACGCCCTTCTTGGCATCTTCGCCGCCATCGCCCCGGCGGCAGCACAGGCGCTAGAGGCGTTGGCCATGGGCGACCTTGCCACCTACAACCGCCTTCTCGCCCCCACCGTGCCCCTTAGCCGTGAGATCTTTCGTGCGCCGACGCGGTTCTACAAGGCGGGGATCGCGTTCCTCGCGTGGCTGAATGGCCACCAGCGGCATTTCATCATGCCGGGCGGCTTCCAATCCAGCCGCGACATCACGCATTATGCAGCGGTGTTCCGGCTGGCGGATGCGGCGGGGCTTCTGGCCCGGCCGGACCTTGCCGAAGCGCGGATGGCGCAGCTTCTGGCGCTGCATGGGGTGGAGCAACGCTGAACCGCGATGGACCGCAGGCCTACGATCATCGATGTCGCAAGCCGCGCGGGCGTGTCGAAATCGACAGTCAGTCTGGTGCTGCAGAACAGCCCCCTTGTGCGCGCCGAAACCCGGGCGGATGTGCGGCAGGCGATGGCCGATCTGGGATATGTCTACAACCGCTCAGCTGCGCAGCTGCGCCAGTCGAACACCGGGCTGATCGGGCTCGTCATCAACGATCTGCGGAACCCGTTCTTCACCGAATTCGCCACCTCGGTGCAGATGGCGCTGTCGGCCAAGGGCTTTGCCACGGTGCTGGCCAACACCGATGAAGACCCCGACCAACAGGCGCAGGTCGTGAGCGCGATGCTGGAGCATGGGGTGGCAGCCCTGATCCTGTCGCCCGCCTATGGCGCGGTCGAGGCCACCTTTGACGCCATTGCCCGTGCCAATGTCCCCACGATGCAAGTCCTGCGCCGGGCGGTGGCCGATGTGGCGCGGTTTCCCTTTTCGGTCCCAGATTACCGGACCGGCAGCCGTATGGCGACCGATCACCTACTGGCAACCGGCGCGCGGCGGATTGCGTTTCTTGGCGGGCTGGAAGGGCGTGAGGTGACCGAACAGCGCATGGCGGGCTATCTTGCAGCGGTGGCCGGGGTGGGCATGCCCCCCTTGCACCTGCCCGGCCGTCCGACCCGTGCCTTTGGCCGTGCAGCAGCGGTGCGGCTGGCGGAGGACCACCCCGAGGTGGACGCCGTCCTCTGTTTCAACGATCTGGCGGGGCTTGGCCTTTTGTCTGGCTGCGCCGAGATCGGGCGGCAGGTTGGCCGGGACCTCAAGGTCGTTGGCTTTGACGATATCGAAGAATGCGCGCAGGTCTGGCCCGGGCTGACCTCGGTCCGGTGTGATGTGGCAGGCTTCGGGCGCGGGGTGGCAGAGACCGTGCTTGGCTGGCTTGAGACCGGCACGAAGCCGCCGCCGGAAACCGTGACTCCGGTCGATCTTGTCATCCGTGCCTCCAGCGAGGGCCAGCCGCATGATCCCTGACCCCGTCGCCTTCCTGCGCAGCCTGTTCGACCGGGCGGTCGAAGTGGCCGATCCGATGCGGTCGCTGGCCCGGGTTCTGCCGGAAAAGCCTGCGGGCCGGGTGGTGGTGATCGGGGCCGGCAAGGCCAGCGCCCGGATGGCCGAGGCGGTTGAGGCGGTCTGGGGTCCCTGCGAGGGGCTGGTGATCACCCGCTACGGCTATGGCCGCCCCTGCCGGGGGGTTGAGATTGTCGAGGCGGCCCACCCCGTGCCCGATGCCGCCGGGGCCGCAGCGACGCTGCGGATGCTGGAGCTGCTGGCGGGCCTTGGTGAGGCGGATTTCGTGCTGGCGCTGATTTCAGGCGGGGCATCGGCCCTGCTGGTGGCCCCGAACGACGGGGTGACGCTGGCGGAAAAGCAGGCGGTGAATGCGGCGCTGCTGGCCAGCGGCGCGCCGATTTCGGCGATGAACGTCGTGCGCAAGCACCTGAGCCGGGTGAAGGGGGGGCAGCTGGCGGCGGCGGCTTATCCGGCGCGGATGCTGGCCTTGATGATCTCGGACGTGCCGGGGGATGATCCGGCGTTCATTGGCTCGGGGCCAACCGTGGGGGATGCGACGACCCCGGACGACGCGGCCGAGGTGCTGCGGCGCTGGTCGGTGCCGGTGCCGCCTTCTGTGCCGGAGGCGTTGGCGCGGTCAGGAGTGATCCCGCCCGGCGACCCCCGCCTGAGCCGGGTGGAGAATGTGATCTACGCCGCGCCGGCGCAGTCGTTGGCGGCGGCGGCTGAGAGGGCGGCGGCGGCGGGGTGCGAGGTGCGGCTGCTGGGCGACCGGCTGGAGGGCGAGGCGCGTGAGGTTGCGGCCCTGCAGGCGGCACAGGCCAAGGAGATTGCGGCCGGGTTGGCACCTGGCTCAAAGCCGGTGCTGCTGCTTTCGGGGGGGGAGCTGACGGTTACCCGCACCGGGGATGGGGTGGGAGGGCCAAATGCGGAGTTCTGTCTGGCTTTGGCCTTGGCCCTCGACGGTGCGCCGGGCATCCATGCCATTGCTTGCGATACCGATGGGGTTGATGGCGCGGCCGAGGTAGCGGGGGCGGTGATTGGGCCGGAGACCCTTGCAAAGGCCAAGGCCGTGGGGTTGGACGCACGCGCGGCCCTGGGGCGGAATGATGCCCATAGCTTTTTTGCTGCGGTGGGGGGGCAGGTCGTGACGGGGCCCACGCTGACCAATGTGAACGACTTCCGTGCGGTGCTGATCCTGCCAGGGTAAGGGGAGTCTGTCCACGGCGGAAAGATTTCAGAAACACATATATTTCAAATGCTTATGCGTGGGCATTCAGCCTTTGTTTACCTTTGTGCCACGGGCCTGACGACAAAGGACCGCAGCGCCCTAGTCGGCCAGAGCAATGGTCACCCGGCGGTTCTGGCGGCCCTTGTTTTCGATCTTGCTGATCGTCACGCGGCCAATCTCACCGGTGCGGGCGACGTGGGTGCCGCCGCAGGGTTGCAGGTCGATCTGGTCGGCCCCTGCCCCGATCCGCACCAGCCGCACCCGGCCTTGCCCCATCGGCGGGCGGACCGACATGGTCTTGACGAGGCCAGGATTGGCCAGAAGCTCGTCATCCGTGATCCAGTCATCGGTGACGGCAAGATCACGCGCGATAAGGCTGTTCAGCACGCCCTCGATTGCTGCCGTGTCACCGGGTGGGTCCGGCATGTCGAAATCCAGCCGCCCCTTGTCTGCGCCGATCTGGCCGCCGGTCACCGGCAGCGGGATCACGACCGACAGAAGGTGCAGCGCGGTATGCACCCGCATGTGCCGGTGGCGACGGGCCCAGTCGAGGATCTGACGCGCAGGGGCACCGATGGGGGGCATGGGCATAGGCTCGGCCGGGATCAGGGCGATGCCGCCATCGACCTTCAGGGTGGTGGCAATCGTCAGGACCCCGCCTGACCATTCGAGGACCCCGCTGTCGCCCGGCTGCCCCCCCCCTGTGGCGTAGAAGACCGACCGGTCGACAATCAGCCCGCCTTCAGGCGTGTGGCCGATGATCTGGCAATCAGCCGCTGCGAGATAGGCATCCTCGCGGAAGAGAAGCTCTGTCATCGATCGGCGCCTTTCACATCATCCGGCGGTATGCCCTTGGCTGCGGCCTTCCTGGCGGCAGGGGTTTTGGCGGTGGTCGGTCCGGTGGCGGGTTCTGCCGCAGCACCGTCAGGCTGATGGCCGTGCGGGGCCACAAGATCGGCCATGGCCAGCAGGGTCTTGGCGGTCTGGACCGGGTCAGGCGGGGGCGCCACGGGGACGATGTGGATCTCCTCGGCCGCAAGACGCTGCAGGACCTGATGGTTGATGTCGCTGCGCACAGAGAGGCTGAAGTTCACGTCGCGCAGGATCACCCGGATTTCAAAGTTGAGCTGGGTGGCGGTGTAGCCCATGAACACGATCAGGGGCGGCGGGTTCAGGATGGCAAGGGGCTGCGCTTCGGCCACCTCGCGCAGGATGCGTTCGACCTTTCGGGTGTCAGACCCTTGCGCCACGGCCACCGGCACGATGAGGCGGCCAGATAGGTTGAAGCGCGTCCAGTTCGTGACCTGGCCGGTGATGAGGTCGGCGTTCGGGACGATGACGTCATTACGGTCGAAGGTTTCAATCCGGGTGGAGCGGACGGAGATGGAGCGGACGCGGCCCTGAACGCCGCCAACCTCGATCCAGTCGCCCTCGCTTACGGGGCGTTCGATCAGAAGGATGATGCCCGAAATGAAGTTCGAGACGATGTTCTGCAGGCCGAAACCGATACCGACCGACAGGGCACCGGCGACGATAGCCAGGCCGGAAAGGTCAAGGCCCGCCGATCGGACGGCAATCAGCGCCGCAAGGAAAATGCCGACATAGCCGATGCCTGCGACAAGGGCGGTCTGGCCGCCCTGGTCCATGCTGGTCTTGGGCAGGATCGAGGTGCGCAGTGCCCCCTGAAAGAGCCGCGTCAGCATGTAGCCGATCACGAAGACCACGGCGAAGACCATGAAATTGGTCGGGGAAATCCGCGTGGCCCCCATCTGGAAGCCCTCGGAAAAGCGCGTCCAAAGTTCTGTTAGGTCCGAGGCGCGGGCGCCCCAGATCAGCGCGAAGACCGGCAAGGAAGCGAGGGTCATCGCAAAGCCCGCAAGCACCGGCACCAGCGCGTCGCGGCCCTTTTCGTCGGCTTTCAGGATCATCGCCCAGGCATCGCCGATCAACCGCTGCAGGATGAAGAGAAGGGTGATCAGGCCAAGCGACAGGATCGACGGGTAGACCAAAGCGGCGGCGGCCTGCACATAGCCGAAGGCGGCAAGGACCGGGCCGGCAATGCCGATGACCGCCAGACCGCGCGCCAGAAGCGCAAGCAGCCGGAGCGCATAGCTGCGCTCGGCCAGTTCCTTCGTGCGGCGCAAGACCCGGCCCACGCGCAACAGGATGAGGCCCCCGGTCAGAAGGATCGGGAAGGACATCACCGCGGTCGTCGCATCGGAATAGGCCTGCGCGTCCATCGCGGCAAAGCGCAGCTGGTCAGCGGCGAGCACCACGCCCATCATCACGCCCAGGAACCGCCCTTCGGCGCGGCGTTCGGGGGGAAGCGGCAGGACGGCGTCATCGCCCTGCGTCACTGGAAAGGCGCGGCGGCCCAGCCAGGCGGCAGAGAAGATCGTGAAGCCGACCATTGGCAAGGCGGCGGTGATCTGGATGCCGATCTCGCCCGGCATGCCGCTGGCGACGAAGGCCGCGGCCAGCGCCACCATGCCCAGCGTCGGCAGGATCACCCCCCCGGTCGAGGCGAGGAGCGACCAGACATTGCGCCCGCGTGCCGAGGCGCCGGTAAGCAGGCGTTCGGCAAAGGCTTCGGTCCAGCGCCGGACGTAGACGACCAGCGCCAGTGCCACGACCAGCAGGATCAGGATCAGCGGCATGTTGTCGAACAGCTCGGCCCGGCGATTGCGGTCGGTCCAGGTGGTCGCGGCCTCATCCCAGAGGCGCAGGAGCGTGTCGGACAGGCCGATGGCCGCTTCGGGCCAGTTCGTCGGGTTCACCGGCGAGGGCCAAAGCTGCAACAGCTGGTCTGCCTGCCGGTCACGCAGAGTGCGGTCAATCTCGGCGATGAGGCCGTTGGCGCGGCGGTAGGCCTCTTCGGCGGCGATGCCGGGGGCTTGCAGGCGCACCAGCTGGCTGGCGAGTTCCTGGCGGCGTTTGGAGATTTCCTCGGCCTCGGTCTCACCTTCTGCCGGGGCGGGGCCAAGGGCTTCCAGCTGCTGGCGGAGGGTGGTGATGCGGGCGGAATTGGCGCTTTGGGCGTCCAGAAGGGCGGCGCGCCACTGGGCGAGTTGCGAACGGATCAGTTCGAGCCGGTCAGTCGAGGTGTTGCGATTGGCAATTTCGGCCTCGGCGCGTTCGGCCATCGCCTCCCAGTCGTCGTAGTTCAGGTTTTCGGTGTCAATGACCGGTTCCAGCCCGGCGGACGGCTCGGCCCCCGGCAGGATCTGCGCGGCGAGGGGGGCTGCCAGCAAGGACAGCGCCAGAACCAGCCATCGCAGGACGCGGGTCATGCGTCTTCAAACACCGCCGGAATCGGCCGGGCCGGGCGGTCCAGCCAGTCGGGCACCGGCAGGCCCTTTTCGCGCAGGAAGGTGGGGTTGTAGACCTTGGACTGATAGCGGCTGCCGTAGTCGCAAAGGATGGTGACGATGGTCTTGCCCGGTCCCATGTCGCGGGCCATGCGGATGGCGCCGGCGATGTTGATGCCCGTCGAGCCGCCCATGCAAAGGCCTTCGTCCTGCAGAAGGTCAAAGACGATGGGCAGCGCCTCGGCATCGGGGATGCGGTAGCTGAAATCGGGGGTGAAGCCTTCGAGGTTCGCGGTGATGCGGCCCTGCCCGATGCCTTCGGTGATCGAAGAGCCGGGGGCCTCCAGCTTGCCGGTGGTGTAGAAGGCGTGGAGGGCGGCACCTTCGGGGTCGGCGAGACCGATCTTCACACCCTTCGGCTGCAGGGCCATGCCGACACCGGCCAGTGTGCCGCCAGAGCCCACGGCGCAGATGAAGCCGTCCACCTTGCCGCCGGTCTGGTCCCAGATTTCCGGGCCGGTCATTTCGATATGGGCTTGGCGGTTCGCCACGTTGTCGAACTGGTTGGCCCAGATCGCGCCATTCGGTTCGGTCTTCGCCAAGGCCTCGGCCAGGCGGCCGGAATAGCGGACATAGTTGTTGGGGTTGCGGTAGGGGGCGGCCGGGACCTGCACAAGTTCTGCCCCGGCAAGGCGCAGCATGTCCTTCTTTTCCTGGCTTTGGGTTTCCGGGATCACGATCACGGTGCGGAAGCCCATGCTGGCCCCCACCAGCGCAAGCCCGATCCCGGTGTTGCCCGCCGTGCCTTCGACAATCGTGCCGCCCGGCTTCAGCTGGCCCTTCGCGATGGCATCCTTGATGATGTAAAGCGCCGCCCGGTCCTTGACCGACTGGCCGGGGTTCATAAATTCGGCCTTGCCCAGAATGGTGCAGCCGGTCAGCTCGGACGCCTTGTGCAGCTTCAGAAGCGGCGTGTTGCCGATGGTGTCCGCGAGGTCCGAGTGAATACGCATGGGTTTGGTCCTTGTTGCCGCCGATCAGGTGTAGGGGGACCGGGGGCGAAACTCAAGGGAGGCAGCGCGCCACCGGCGGCCTTAGGGACCAAGGACCGCCTGCCGCGTGGCATCAAGATAGGCAAAGCCGTAGCGCTGGTCGGGTTCCAGATGCGTGCCTTCGGCCCATTCGTTCCAGGCGTTGATGAAGACCAGGCGTTCATCCGGGCTGCGCCAGGCATCGCTGCGCGCGCGGCGGCAAAGTTCGGTCACCCAATCCTGGTAGGTCTTTATCTTGAAATCGAGATGGATCGTCGCGCGGTCGGGTGAGCGGGCGGTGTTGTCCCAGCCCAGCATGGCACAGCGGTGCCGGGCAAGGCCTGCATCCTCTTGCGCGAGGGCCACCGCGACCGATGCGTCATAGTCATGCACCTTGCCGCGAAATACGCTGTGGTCGAGCGGCAGAAGGGCGGAAAGCTCGGTCACCTCGATCCCGTGGGGAGTGAATTCGAGGTTGGCGTCAAAGCCGTCCTGGCGGTGGTCCTCGGCCAAGCTGCGCTGGATGCCGATCAGGTAAAGCTCCCCCACACCCTGACGCCGCGCCTCATCGCGCCAGATGTCAACCGTTGCCGCCAGATCGGGTATCTGGCGCGGCCGGTAGACGGAAAACACCGCGCGACCGTTCACGCGGATGTAGCGCGGATCGCGCATATACTCGCTGATATGGCGCATCATTGCGCGGGTGTCGTCGGGCGAGTAGTTCTGCTTGATCAGCACGGCCTCATCCCGGCCATCCCAGCGGCGGGTCCAGTTTTCATTGGCCCAGCTGAGGAAGAACGGCATGTCCACGGCCGGATTGCCCAGCATGGTGCGCAAGGGATGCTCCATCAGGGTTTTCCCGGCGAACCAGTAGAAATGATAGGCAAAGCCGCTGATCGCATATTGGCGGGCGATGCGGGCCTGTTCGACCATCACCTCGGGCAGGCGGAGGTCATAGTAGCCAAGATGGATCGGGCAATGCGGCTGGTAATGGCCGGGAAAGAGGGGGCGGGCCTTTCCGACATTCGTCCATTCGGTAAAGCCCTTGCCCCACCAGGCGTCATTCTCGGGGAACGGGTGGAACTGCGGCAGGTAAAACGCGATGGCGCGGACATCGGGGCTGGGGTCGGGAAGTGCAGGGTCGTAGGGTTTGAAGTCGGGGGCAGCGAGGGGTTGGGCCGTGGGCATTTGCACCGCCACACCAGAAGCGCCGGCCTGACGGTCAGCGTGCATGGCGACGGACAGAAACCGGGCCGGATCACGCTTTGCAATCTGGCGCTTCAGTTTCTCGCGTCTTTTCTGCGTCAGACCCGGAAGGCGCGCAGCACCTTGCAGCAAGGCCAGTTTGATATGCGCGACAAGTGTCGCCCAAGGCGAGGCCGCCTGATCGACCATCATCTGCGCAAGATTGCGGGCCAGAATACCTGCGGCATCGCCCTCTTTCGACGGGGTGGCATCGGTCGTGGCCGTCTCTTCCATGGCAGACTTGTTCATCTGATGCTCATCCATAAGTCAGACCCGAGTTGACTGACGCAAAGTCCAACAGGCAGCGTTCCATGTCTGGTCAGACCCGCGCGGTCAATGTCAAAGAGACGTGATCGCGGTTTCGGTCGGGTTGGCCTGCCAATCATAGGGCGGTTTCCAGATCTTTGTCGCCGCCGCCACTTCCGCCGCCACCACGGCATCCATCGGTGGAAGGTGCCCCTTTTCGATGGCTTGCAGCATGGCAAGGCGACCAAAATGGAACCGGCGGTCGGCAGATTTCTTCAAAAACCCCATTCCGCCAAGCTGAACCGCAGGCAAGATGAAGGATGCCGACACAAAATGTTCGCGCGAGGTCGTCAGCTCATCGTAGGTCCAGGAAAGAAACGCATCCCGCCAGGGCTGGCCCAGGTCGGCCGCTGCCAGCCAGGCGTCCCGTTGGTTTCGCGCTGCGATCGTGCTGAGAGCCAGATCGCGCAAACTGTCCAGCAAGGCCTTGTCCGACAGCCCAGCAAGATGCGCGATCAGGATATCGCGACCAATCAGTCCCTTGACGCTTAGGCCTGCAGCAAGTCCCGCCTGAGCGATACCGACTTCGCCAGAAAGGATCGTGTTCAACCGCGAGTCCGTCATCAGGTAGTCGGCCCAAAAGGCCTGAATCGCCGGGTGCGCCAAGGCCCGGGGTCCGAACATAAGAAGATGAGATTCAATGTGGTCGCGGTAACCCGAGGTGTGCTTGTAGATATGCCCGGCCAGATCGGCGTTCAGCGCCTCCATCCGGCGGAGGCTGTCATCGGTCATCCGCAGGGGGAACCAGGTGCTGTCGTTCATCAGGATCAGCCGGTCCAGCGCGTGGCCGTGACGATGGAGCCAGCGCCAGCCCTCGCGGTAGGCGCCGAAGTCGTAGCCGGTGTTCGGGCGTTCGATCACATGGCCGCTGGCGGCGGCAAGGCGGGTGCGGTCGGCCTCGGTCAGGGGGGCGTTGGAGATGACGAGGGTGCTCCACCCTTCCTGGGTCAGGTGGTCGAGGGTCAGGAAGGTCGAACCGGCAATGCCCTTGGGCTGGAAAAGGACGAAGACCGCCACCCGGGCGGTCAGCGGCCGCGCGCCGGGGGTTTCGCGCAACAGGCGGTGCAGGTTGCGGTCATGGTGGGACTGGCGCAAGCGGTCGGGCAATTGGCGCAAGGGGTTGGCGGGGTGCAGGGCCAGCGCGCCCTTGGCCTTTTCATAGACCCGGCGCAGTTCGCGTTTGACTTTCCAGGCAGGCGGCAGCGCCATCAGCTTTTGTTTTCCGTCCGTTCGCGCGCCTCAGCCAGGACCGAGGGCAAGGGCGCAGGCAAGATGCCGTCATCCACCGCCCGCAGGAAAGAGGCACGCCAGTGAACGTTCACCGGCTCGGCGCTTTTCTTCAGCATGGGGTAGCCCAGACGCCCGGCGGCGGCTACGGGAAAAGCGCTGTAGGGCTGGGCGCGTTTCAGGACGCGGGCCACGAAGCCGCGCGCGTTCTGCACCCAGTCGGGGCTGGAGGGTGCGGCGGACAGGGCGGCGGCCTCGGCCAGCTCCTCCGGGTCGACGGTGGCGATGCGGGCAAGGTATTGCCGCAGGTCGGGTTCATCCGCCGTCTCGAACAGGCGCGAGAGTTGGTCCGAGGAAAAGAGCGGCCCCATGGCGATGCCCGCCCGCCGCAGCGCAAGGCCAAAGCCGCGCTCCCCCCGGCGGATGACCTTGTACTTGTTCGAGGTCAGCCGGAGGCCATCCCAGAACGCGCGAAACCCGGGGTGGTCAAGCACCGGGCCGCGGATCGAGAAGAAGTAGGATTCGAGGAACATGATGTCGTCGCGCTGGCGCAGGATGGTTCCAACCACGTCAAAGGCCGAAGCCTCGGCGCGTTGCAGGGTCAGATCGCCCGGCCAGAGCGGGAACCAGACGCTGTCGTTCAGGATCACCAGCCGGTCGGGATGCACGGCCCATTGCCGCAAGAGGATCAACCCGTCCCGGTAGCCGCCGAAATCATAGCCGAAGTTCGGCCGTTCCACCGCGCGCCAGATCAGCGGTTTGAGGGTCTGCCTGTCCACCGCCGAAAAAGGCGCGTTCGACACCACGAAAGGCGCATAGCCGCTGTCGACCAGATGCCGCAGCTTGTCATGGAATGAGGGCGCAAGGCCCTGCGGCTGCCAGCACAGGATCAGCGCGACCTTGGGGCCAAGGGGCTGATCGCCGTCGAGGGTTGGAAAGCCCTTGGCAAGCTTCTGGTCATGCAGGCGCTGCACCAAAGGTTCCCAGACGGCCTCGGGCACCGCGCGGAGCTGCTGCCCCAAGCGGCCGAGTTCGCGCCTGAGTTTCCAGGCTGGGATCACCCCAGATCCCCCCATTTCAGTTGCGTGTTGCGCGTGACGGCGCGGGTCAGGCGTTTGCCAAGCAGCTTGTCAAAGTCATAGGCCGGAATTTCGCCCGAGCCGGGACGACGGGCCCAGATGTCGGCTTCGGTGATCACATGGCCGGCGGGCAGGTCCTTGTCGGCCACAACCGAACCGCGGGCGAAGCGGTAGACGTCTTCCTCGGGCGCGGTGCGCTGTTTGGGGTTGTTCGCGGCGATCCAGATTTCCTTCGACCGGTCGATCAGGAGGCGCAGTTCGGCCGGGTCCATCGAGTTGATGATGTCGGGGCCCTTGCGATAGCGCGTGTCGGTGTAATGGCGTTCAAGGATGCAGGCGCCAAGCGCCACCGACGCAAGGGCCATTTCCGGGCCGATGGAATGGTCGGAAAACCCAACGACCGCCTTGGGGAAGGCATTGCGCAGGTCGGTCACGCCGCGCAGCGAGACGATCTCGGCCGGGCTGGGATAAAGGTTGGTGCATTCCATAAGGGCATACTCGATGCCCGCGGCGTCCAGAATATCGACCGAATCGCGAATGGTTTCAATGGTTTGCATGCCAGTGGACATGATCACCGGCTTGCCCTTGCGGGCGATGTGCCGGATCAGCGGCAGGTTGTCCGCCTCACCCGAGCCGATCTTGTAGGCGGGCACGTCCAGCGTCTCTAGAAAATCCGCCGCCGCCCGGCTGAAGGGGGTGGAGATCCAGATCATCCCCAGACTTTCGGTGTAGCGCTTCAGCTCTGCCTCATCGGCCAAGGACAGCGCGCAGCTTTCCATCACATGCCAGATCGAGACATCGGCATTGGGCGGGAAGATCGACTTCGCCTCATCCGTCATCTCATCTTCGATGATGTGCGTCTGGTGCTTGATCATTTCGCAGCCCGCACCAGCGGCAAGGCGGACCATTTCCTTGGCCACGGCCAGACTGCCGCCGTGGTTGATCCCGATCTCGGCGATGACAAGCGGCGGGTGACCCAGTCCTATCTCACGGTTGGCAATCTTCACGGGTCGCTCTCCTTCTGGTTGGGCACCTGCACCATGCTTGCCCGGGCGCTGTCAAGTCACAGGCCCCTTAGCCCGCACCTGACACGGCGAAGGTCTGCCAATTAAGGGGAAAAGCCGCCAAATGCCAGCAGGCGGGACCGGGACTGCTGTGGGATATGCCCCAGAACGACGGGACTAGCGCTGGCGCAGAACAGCAAGCCGATCGCGGATTTCGGGGCGCAGGGTGCCTTCGCGCGGCGGGTCGATCAGCGTGGACAAGAGTGCCGGGTCAGGCGGGGGCCGACCGCCGCCGTGCCAGCTGAGGGCGGCCAGCACCGCCGTTGCGTCCGGGGGCAGCCGGTCGGGCACCGCTTGGCCGGAGAGCGTGCCCCAGATCAGCGTCCAAAGGCGGCCGACGGACCAGGGATTGTAGCCGCCGCCGCCCAGGACGAGCAGTCTGGGCGCGAGGGGGGCGATGGCCTGCAAAGCCTCAATGTAAGCACGGTTGGAGAGGGTCAGGCGCGAGAGCGGGTCTTCGGTCAGGCTGTCGGCGCCACATTGCAGCACAATCGCCTCGGGGCGGAATTCGGCGGTGCGGGGCAGGATCAGACCCTCCAGCACGGCGCGGGCCTCGGTATCGTTATAGCCTTTCGGGACCGGCAGGTTGAAGGCGCTGCCCTGGGCGTCATCGCTCAGCGCGCCGGAAAAGGGCCAGCGCCCCTCTTCATGGACCGAGATCAGCCGCACGCCCGGGTCACCCGTGAAGGCCAGTTCGACCCCGTCGCAGTGATGGGCGTCAAGGTCAATGTAGACGATGCGCTTGAGGCCCGCGCGCTGCAGGACCTTGATCCCAAGGACCACGTCATTGAGGTAGCAAAACCCGTTCGCCCGGCCCGGCAAGCCGTGGTGTGTGCCCCCGCCCGGCACATGGATGGTGCCCGGCGTGGCGGCAAGCAGTTCGGCCGCCAGCATCACGCCGCCTGCCCCGGTGGCGGGGCGGCGGAAGACCTGCGGGAAGACCGGGTTCGACAGGGTGCCAAGGTGAAAGCGGTGGCGCATGTCTGGCGTGGCTTCGCCCGTCGCTTCGGCCTGTTGCAGGGCGGCGATATAGTCCGCGTCGTGCCAAAGCGTCAGTGCCGCGGGCTTGGCAAAGGGGCTGGCGCGGAACCGGTCAGGGGGCAGCCAGCCCAATGCGCGGGACAGGTCCATCACGGTGGACACCCGCGGCACGCGCAAGGGATGCGCCGGGCCGTAGGACGAGCCGCGATAGATTTCGGACCCGATGAACAGAGGGCCAAGGGTCTGGGCGGCCACGCCTGCAGGGGCAGGCGGGGGGGCGGCGTTCACTGCAACAGCGCCTCGATCCGGCCAGCGATCTGGTCGGATTCCGGCTCAACCCCCGACCCGAAGGTGGCGTCGATGCTGCCATCGGGGGCAAGGAGGACCTTGTTGAAGTTCCAGCGCGGGGCGAAGCCGGTCTCCTCGCGCACCCAGGCGTAGAACGGATGCGCCGCCTGCCCGCGCACGGGCGTGATCTCGGTCATCGGCAGGGTCAGGTCGAAGGTCATGGCGCAGTATTCCTTGACCGCCGCCTCATCGGCGAGTTCCTGGTTGAAATCGTCCGAGGGGACGGCAAGCACCAGCACGCCCTGGGGGCCAAAACGTTCGTGCAGGGCCTGCAGGCCATCAAACTGCCCGGCGTAACCGCAGAGCGAGGCGGTGTTGACCACCAGCACCGGCTTGCCCGCGAAGTCGGCAAGGTCGATCTTGCCCCCGTCGATCGAGGCAAAGGTGAAGCGGTCGGCGGCCTGCACCGGCACTGCCGCCGCCGCCAGACCCGCCAGTGCCATCAAACTTCCGACCAGAAGCGCGCGCATTTGCCTGACCTTTCCGCATTTTTACGAACCTTAAGGTAATCCGCGATATTTTTCCGTCAATTCTCCGGCACAACCCTGTGATTTCTGATGAATCCGTGCCATGTTGACTATGAGGAAGTCGAGCAGGGGCCAGACCCGGAACCGGGCGGCCAAATGGACGGAAACATGGGATCGCAAGACAAGATCGCGACGCAGGCGGCGGACCTGTCTGGAGCACGGATGCAATACGGTGCGCTGTGCTGGCGGCCGGGTGCGTCCGGGGTGGAAATCCTTCTGATCACCAGCCGGGATACCGGGCGCTGGGTCATCCCGAAAGGCTGGCCGATGCCGGGCCTTGCGCCAGAGGCAGCCGCCGCCCAGGAAGCCTGGGAAGAAGCCGGCGTCGAAGGCGAGATGGAGCCGGTCTGCCTTGGGCGCTATGGCTATCAGAAATGCCTGACGGTGTCGGCGCAGGTGCCTTGTGCGGTGGCGGTCTACGGCTTGCGCGTCCAGCGTGAGGCCGAAAAGTTTCCCGAGGTCAAGGAACGCAGCCGCCAGTGGGTGGCGCAGCCCGAGGCCGCGCTGATGGTGAATGAGCCCGACCTTGGCGCGTTGATCGCCGGGTTTGTGCCGCCGGTGCGGGGCCGCCCGGCCCCGATCGCGGCCGACGATGGCGCCACACGCCGACCGACGCGCCGGGACCGCTGACCGCGACGGTCACGATGGGCTGGCCCATGCATTGACCTTGAGGGCCAGACCCTTAAGTTCGTGCGCTGGGGATGCAGACGGGACGGGACGATGATCCGCTACACCTTGAAATGCACGGCGGGGCACCGCTTTGACAGCTGGTTCCAGAATGCCGGCGCCTTTGCGGCGCTGCAGTCGGCCGGGCAATTGGCCTGCATGGTCTGCGGTTCGGTCGAGGTGGAAAAGGACCTGATGGCCCCAAGCCTGCGCCCGGGACGCGGGTCCGACGATGCCCCGATGCCCGAAACCCCAGCGCCGAACCTGCGCGACCCGTCGAGTGATCTGGAGGCGGCGATTGCCGCACTGCGCAAGCAGATCGCCGAAAACTCGGAATATGTCGGGATGAACTTCGCCGCCGAGGCGCGCCGCATCCACGAAGGCACGGCACCCGAGCGGTCAATTCACGGCGAGGCCGGGCCCGAGGACGCCCGCAAGCTGATCGAGGACGGGTTGCCGGTGGCCCCCCTGCCCTTTCTGCCGGGCCGCAAGGTCAACTGACCCGGCGGAGCGTTCAGTAGATGTAGCGGATCTGTTCGGTCCAGAACCGTTCCATCCGGCGCAGCGAGGTGTTGATGTCATCCATGCCGGAGGCGTCAATCAGCCCGCGCCGTTCCATGCCTTCGGCGTGGCGGGCAAAAAGGTCGTTCAGCATGGCGCGGACATGGCGGCCTTTCTCGGTCAACCGCACCCGGACGGAACGGCGGTCAATCTCGGACCGCTGGTGGTGCATGTAGCCGAGTTCGACCAGCTTCTTCAGGTTGTAGCTGACGTTCGACCCCTGATAGTAGCCGCGCGATTTCAATTCGCCCGCGGTGACCTCATTCTCACCGATGTTGAAGAGAAGCAGTGCCTGGACCGAGTTGATCTCAAGGATCCCCAGCCGTTCGAATTCGTCCTTGATGACGTCAAGCAGCAAGCGGTGCAGCCGTTCCACCAAGGCGAGGTTGTCAAGATAGCAGGACAGGAACGCGCGCAGCGATCCGTCCAGCAGCGGGTCTTGGTGAGTCATGCCGTTCCTCCACCGTTACATCGGCGGACAGAATCAGCACAAACGGCAAACATTCCGTAAACTCGTGACGATTTCTTCGGATCAGGTTACCTGGCCGCGCGCAGGCGGGTCCCGGCGTGATCGGCGATTTGTGCCAGAAGTGCAGCAATCGCAGCGGGCGGACTGGATTGGCCCAAAATCCACGCCATCAGGTCCTGGTCATTCTCTTCCAGAAGCGCGTCGTAGAGGTCCAGACCCGCCGCATCAAGCCCGGCCAGATGCTGGTCGGCCCAGGGGCCAAGGACCAGATCCATCTCTTTCGTGCCACGGCGCCACGACCGCATCCGCATCCGCTTGAGGCGCGCTTCGGCCGTCTCTTTCATGTGCTGACCCTTTCCGGCTTGAACCGTTGCGAGGCGGACCCTAAGACATGCGGGTCTGAAACTCCACCCTCTGGAAAGGGGATGCCGATGGCCTTTCTGTCCGACACGCTGGCGCGGGTCAAACCTTCCCCCACCATCGCCGTCTCCACCAAGGCGCAGGCCCTGAAAGCCGAAGGCAAGGATGTGATCGGCCTTGGTGCCGGTGAGCCGGATTTCGACACGCCGCTGCATATCCGCGATGCCGCCAAGCGCGCGCTGGATGCGGGCAAGACGCGCTATACCGCGGTCGATGGGATTCCCGAGTTGAAGGCGGCGATCTGTGCCAAGTTCCTGAAGGAAAACGGCCTGACCTATACGCCAGCGCAGGTCAGCGTCGGAACAGGCGGCAAGCAGATCCTTTACAACGCGCTGATGGCAACCTGCAATCCGGGCGATGAGGTCATTATCCCGGCGCCTTACTGGGTGTCCTATCCCGACATGGTGCTGCTGGCCGGTGGCACGCCCGTCACGGTGGAATGCGGGATCGAGACCAGTTTCAAGCTGACGCCAGAGCAGCTTGAGGCGGCGATCACCCCGAAGACCAAATGGTTCATTTTTAACAGCCCGTCGAACCCGACCGGCGCGGGCTATACAAGGGCCGAGCTTAAGGCCCTGACCGATGTGCTGATGCGTCACCCGCAGGTCTGGGTGATGACCGATGACATGTACGAACATCTGGTCTTCGACGATTTCGAATTCTGCACCCCGGCCGAAGTGGAGCCCGGGCTTTATGACCGCACGCTGACCTGCAATGGCGTGTCGAAAGCCTATGCGATGACCGGCTGGCGCATCGGGTATGCGGCGGGGCCTGTCGCGCTGATCAAGGCAATGGGGACGATCCAGTCTCAGTCCACCTCGAACCCCTGTTCGGTCAGCCAGTATGCCGCCCTTGAGGCGCTGAGCGGCCCGCAAGAGTTTCTGGCCGACTGGCGCCGCGTGTTCCAGCGCCGCCGCGATCTGGTGGTGGGAATGCTGAACGAGGCCAAGGGGATCCGTTGCCCGAAGCCCGAAGGCGCGTTTTACGTCTATCCCGACATTGCCGGCTGCATCGGCAAGGCCACGCCCGCGGGCACGCTGATTTCCAACGATGAGGTCTTCGCCACGGCCCTGTTGGAAGAGACCGGGGTGGCGGTGGTCTTTGGCGCGGCCTTCGGCCTGTCGCCGAACTTTCGGATCAGCTATGCCACCAGCGATGAGGTTCTGCGGGAGGCGTGCAGCCGCATCCAGCGCTTCTGCGCGACGCTGGTCTGACGGCCAGAGACGGGGCAATCTCGTCTTGCGGGTTGACGACTGCCCCGCAGTCCGAGAGGAATGGCAGGGTAGATATTGGCGCCAGCAATTGGGCCAGACCCGGACTCCAGTCTGGGCAAGGCATGACAGGTGACAGGCAAGGGCGATGACGGCTGACCTTCCCGACTATTACTTCCGGGTGCGCGAGAACGGCGCTGTGGTCTTCCGCCTCAGCACGGAAAACCGTCAGCGCCGGATCGAGATGGACGAGATCGCCACCGTCAACGTCAAGAACGGCAACATCAAGCCGCATGGCGATGTGGCCTTGTCGCCCGCCGATCTGGCCGCGATCAACGACTGGCTTGCCAACCGGCAGACGCTGCTGGCGGCGCGAGAGGTGGATGACATCCTGCGCGCCGTGGATCACCTGAACCTGACGACGCAATGGGCGCAAGCCCGGGCCAGTGATGCCCAGCTGGAGACGGTGACCGACGCGCTGTTGCTGGCGATGCATGACCTGCGCACGGTTCTGGTGCGCAAGAAGGCAGACCGGCTGACCAAGCCCGAGGGCTGATCAGCAGGGCGGAATGGTCAGACCGTCCCTCGGCATGGGGCCAAGGTCTGACACCACGCCCGCCCGCACCTGCATCAGACGGGCCCAGTCAGGCGAGGTAAGGATAAGTTCCGGCCCCTGCCCACAGTCACGCACCCCGCCCGAGATGAAGGCATCGCCAATCCGGTGGTTGGTCAGGCCCGGCAGGCGCAGGGTTTCGACCAGACGGTCACCCTCCAGCCGGACAAAGACCAGATCGGCGACAAGGTGCGGGCGGTCGACATAGGCAATCTCCACCCGGCCATCGCCGTCGAAATCGGCAATGCCGGCGGGGGCAAGCCAGCGGTTCGGTTGGCCGATGAAGGGCGTGGCGATACGGCGACCATAGGCGTCGTAGACGGCCAGCGCGGCGCCACGTTGCAGGTCGGTGTCGACGACGACCACCTCGGCCAGGCCATCGCCGGTCACGTCCACCACGCGGGCGGTGACATCCTCGAACACGCGGTCGGGCGGCAGGGTGATGGTCAGCGCCATCAGCCGCCGGTCGGCGCAAGGCGGGCAGGTGTCGACGGTCAGCCGCAAGCCGCCCCATTCCAGCGCATCGCCCAGGACGGCATGGGCATAGCGGTCGGTCGGCAGAGTCAGTTCAGCCGCGATCACGCCATGCACCGGCAGGGGCGTGCGCGCGGTCACCGGATGGGCAGCAAGGGCCAGCAACAGGGCCAGCCCCGCGCGCATCAGATTTGCTTTTCCGGCATCTGCACGCGCAAGCCGTCCAGCGCGTCCGAGACCTTGAGTTGGCAGGTCAGGCGCGAGCGGACCGGGTCGGGCTTCCAGGCGAAGTCGAGCATGTCTTCTTCCATGCTGTCCTTCTTCGGCAGCTTTTCCACCCAGGCGGGGTCAACATAGACGTGGCAGGTGGAACAGGCGCAGGCACCGCCGCAATCGGCCTCGATCCCCGGAATGCCGTTGTCGCGCGCGCCTTCCATGACGGTCAGGCCATTGGCGACCTCGACCACATGTTCCTTGCCGCCGTGTTCCACGTAAGTGATCTTCGCCATCGCTGCCTCGCTAAGGTCATTTCCCCATGACATAGGGCAGTTTTCCAGCCTTTGCCAGAGGGGCCGGGAGGGGGCAAGGTTGGCAGCAAAGGCTTGCCTTGCGCGGAATTTGTTCTATCTTTGTTCTCATGATGACCACCGCCCTGCCCGCCCCGATGGCCCGAAACGGATCAGACTGGCCGCGCCCGCCGCGGGCCTTGCCAGCGGCGCGGTTGATGGAACCGCCCGCAGGCGCGCGGGTCACCGTGGCGGGGCTGGTGCTGGTGCGCCAGCGGCCGGGCACCGCCAAGGGCGTGATCTTCGTCACACTTGAGGATGAGACGGGCACCTGTAACGTGGTGGTCTGGGCCAGCATCTACGAACGTTTTCGCCGCGCGGTCATCGCCGGGCGGCTTCTGCGCGTCACCGGCAAGCTGCAGCGCGAGGCGGGGGTGGTGCATGTGGTGGCGGAACTGATCGAGGATCTGTCGCCGCTGCTGGACCGGCTTTTGGACCCCGGCTTTCGCCATGACGGCACAAGGGCGGGCGATCAACCCTGACAGCGGGTCCGATTTCTTTGAAGAAATCGGACCGGAGCCTTTGAAGGCTCCGGTGCGGAATTTTAAAAAATTCCGCTTCCTTTGCCGTTTCACCGCATAAAGAAATGGCGGCGAGAGGGGTCCCGCCGCCATTCAATGCCCTGAAAGCGGGGCTTTACTCGATCGACAGCGCGACAAAGCGCGGGTCGCCGCCGCGGCGGATCAGAAGCAGGATCGACTCGCGCCCTGCCGCTTTGGCTTCGGCGATCTTGTCCTCAAGATCTTGCAAGCGCACGACTTTCTGCTGACCAGCTTCAGTGATAAGATCGCCTTCGCGCAGGCCCTTGGTGAAGGCCTCAGACGCTTGGTCGACGTTCATGATCATCAGCCCTTCGGTCGAGGCATCCAGACCCAGACGGTCGCGCATGTCATCGTCAAGGGGCGCGAGGGTCAGGCCCAGCGTCTCCATCTCACGCGGGGCTTCGGGCGCGGGCGCCGAGGCGGGCATCGTCGCGGCCTCGGCCTCTTCGCGGCGGCCAAGGGTGACTTGCAGCGTCTCGGTCCGGCCTTCGCGCTGAATGATGACGGGCACGGCTTCGCCGATCGGGGCATCGGCCACGCGGCGGGTCAGGTCGCCCGCGTCGCTGACGGGCTGGCCGTCAAAGCGGGTGATGACGTCCCCGGCCACCAGACCAGCGTCCTGCGCCGGGCCTTCCGGCACGTCGGTGACCAGGGCACCGGCCGCTTCGGCAAGGCCCATCGCTTCGGCCACGTCAGGCGTCACGTCCTGAATGCGCACGCCCAGCCAGCCGCGCCGGGTTTCGCCAAATTCCTTCAGCTGATCGACGACCTTGGTCACCACATTCGACGACATCGAAAAGCCGATCCCGATGGACCCGCCCGTCGGCGACAGGATCGAGGTGTTCACCCCGATCACCTGGCCATCCATGTTGAACAACGGGCCGCCCGAGTTGCCGCGGTTGATCGCCGCATCGGTCTGGATGAAGTCGTCATAGGACCCCGACAGCTCACGCCCGCGGGCCGAGACGATCCCGGCCGAAACCGAGAAGCCCTGGCCCAGGGGGTTGCCCATCGCCATGACCCAGTCGCCCACACGCATCAGGTCTGAGTTGCCGAAGGTGACGAAGGGAAGCGGCTGGTCCGCCTCGACCTTCAGGACGGCGATGTCGGTCTTGGGGTCGGTGCCCACCAGTTTCGCGGGCAGTTTCTGGCCCGAGAAGAATTCGATGGTGATCTCGTCCGCGCCTTCGATGACGTGGTTGTTGGTGACGATGTAGCCGTCTTCGGAGATCACGAAGCCCGAGCCCAGCGCCTCGGACCGTTGCGGGCCCTGGCCGCCACGGTTGTTGAAGTCATCGAAGAAATCTTCAAACGGGCTGCCTTCCGGCACCATCGGCATGCCGTCAGCGGGGGCGGCGATCAGGGCCGAGGTGGTGATGTTCACGACCGAGGGGCTGATCTGTTCGGCCAGATCGGCAAAGCTTTCCGGTGCCCCGAAGGCCTGGGCGGGCGGGGTTGGGGCAATCGCAAGACCAAAGCCCAGCACCAGCGCCAGAAGCGAGCTGGAACGGAGCGCGGTACGGATCGAAGGGGTGAGGTCGGGCACGATGCGAACTCCTGTTCAACGGTGGTCGCGGTCGGGCTGGCCGATGGCCAGCAGGCCACGATGGGGTTATGGCCGCACAGTTAGTGAAGCCTGCGCAGAATGCAAATCCCGTGTCAGAGCATCAAGGGGATGTGAAGGTCTGTGTCACGGCGTGCGCGCCAGCCAGACCAGAAGCACGCCAAGGGCCAGCGCGGCCAGGCCGATGGCGCGGCGCTGGTCCTGGCTGAGGGCGGCCAAAGCGCGCAACGCGTCCTCCATGCGCCGAGGGGCCAGCGCAAGCGCCAGCCCCTCGACCACAAGCACCAGTCCGATGGCAAGAACCAATAGACCCATGTCAGCCCAGCCTCACGGCGCGGCGGGCGCCGGATCCTCGGCGCGGATGGCCGGGGCGCGTTCCGACCGAAGATAGTCGAAGAACTCGCTGTCGGGCTGCATCACGATGCTGGAGTTGTCGCCCCGCAGCGATGTCTCATAAGCCGTCAGCGACCGGATGAACGAGAAGAACTCCGGATCGCGGCTGAAGGCACCAGCCAGGATGGCGTTGCGTTCGGCATCGGCCTCACCGCGGATCACCTCGGCCTGGCGGCGGGCGTCCGAGGTCAGTTCGACCACCGTCCGGTCTGCCGTGGCGCGCACGCGCTGTGCCGCTTCTCCACCACGGGCAATCTCGTCCGCGGCTTCGCGCTGACGTTCGGCGCGCATCCGGTTGAAGGTCGCATCAAGGTTCTGCTCGGGCAGGTCGGTGCGGGTCAGTCGGACGTCAACCACCTCGATCCCCAGGTTCGCGGCCTGCCGGCGGGCAATGTCGCGGATCTGGTTCATGAGGGCAGTGCGGTCTTCCGACAGCACGCGGTTCGACGGGACCGAACCCAGCACTTCCTGGATCGCCGGGTTCACGATGCTTTCCAGACGCCGCAGCGCTGTCGCCTCGGCCCCGGTACCGACCGCTTCACGGAAGCGGACCAGGTCGGTGATCCGCCAGCGGGCGAAGGCATCGACCACCAGACGGCGGTCATCCAGCATGGTGACTTCGATCGGCGTGGTCGGCAGGCCAAGGATCCGGTCTTCGTAATAGACCACTTCCTGGATCAGGGGCAGTTTGAAGCCCAGACCGGGTTCCTGCTTGACCTGGGTCACCTGGCCGAATTGCAGGACCAGCGCCTTCTTGCGTTCATCGACAATGAAGACCGAGGACAAAAGGATTCCCAGCACCAGCACGACGGCCGGGATGACATACATTGCACGCATCAGTTCGTCCCTCCGGTCGAGGCGCCGGCAGCGGGCGCTGCGGCGGCACGGCCACCAAGTTCATTCAGCGGCAGGAAAGGCACGACGCCCTGCCCTGCCTCACCCCCCGACACGCCATCAAGGATGACCTTGTTCATGCCGCTGAAGACGCGTTCCATCGTTTCCAGATAGAGGCGCCGCCGGGTGACTTCCGGGGCTTTGACGTATTCGTCATAGACCGAGATGAAGCGCGCCGCTTCACCCTGGGCTGCGTTGACGGCCTGGGCACGATACGCCTCGGCCTCTTCCAGAAGCTGGGCTGCGGCACCGCGGGCACCCGCTGTCACGCGGTTGGCATAGGCATCGGCTTCGCTTTCCAGCGTGTCGCGCTGCTGTTGCGCGGCCTGCACTTCGCGGAAGGCGTCAAGCACTTCACGCGGGGGTTGGGCGCGCTGCAGGTTGACGCGGATCACGCTGATCCCGGCGTTGTAGCTGTCCAGCGTCGCCTGCACCTGCGACTGCACGTCGGCGGCGATGACGCCCCGGTCGCGGTTCAGGATAGGCGACAGTTCGGACCGCGCCACGATATCGCGCATCGCACTTTCGCTGACGGCGCGGATGGTGTCTTCCGGGTCGGCAAGGTTGAAAAGGTATTGCTGGGGATCGGCGATGTTCCAGACCACCTGAAAACCGATGTCGACAATGTTCTGGTCACGCGTGAGCATCAGGCCCGTCGCGCTGCCGTTTTCGCCGGTGCCGATTTCCGTCGTCCGTTCGCCGGTCACCTGGACCTTTTCATAGGTCACGACAGGCCAGGGCGCGAAGTTCAGACCCGGATTGCCGATGCCGGAAGCTTCGCCCAGGAACAACTCGACCGAGCGTTCTTCCGGGCGCACCGTATAAAAGGACATGAAAGACCAGGCCGCCACCAGCGCCAGCGCGCCAAGGGCAAGGCCCTGCCGGGTGATCACCGGACCGCCCGAGCTGCCGCTGCCGCCCGGTCCGCCACCGCCACCGATGCCGCCCCGGCCGCGCCCGCCCATCAGGACGCGCAGCTGTTCCTGCCCACGCTTCACCAGCTGGTCGATTTCCGGGATCTGCGGACCGGGTTCACCCCGACGCCCGCCGCGACGATCATCGTCATCGCCGTTGCCCTTGTTCCGGTCGTCCCCGCCCGAGCCGCCACCGCCGCCCCACGGACCGCCACTTCCTGCCATCGATCAGAACCTCTCTCTTCGCATCTTGCCTTAGCTGGTCATGATGGGCGCAAAATCAAGCGGCCATCATGCCACAGTGTCGTTTCTTCCGGCGTTTCTTCAGGCGCTTCTTGTCGGTTTGCGCATGGTCACCAGTTCCTCGGCCATCGTCGGATGCACCGCGCAGGTCCGGTCAAAGTCTTCCTTCGTAGCCCCCATGCGGATGGCAATGGCGGCCAGCTGGATCATTTCGCCCGCATCCGGCGCCACGATGTGGCAGCCCAGCACCTTGCGGGTTGCCTGCGAGACGATCAGCTTCATCAGCACGCGGTCCGGCCGTCCGGCGAAAGCGGTCTTCATCGGGCGGAAGGCGGTGGCGTAAACCTCGATCGGTTCCTGTTCGCGCGCCGCTTCCTCGGACAGACCGACAGATCCCATTTCGGGCTGGGTGAAGACGGCCGAGGCGACAAGTTCGTGGTCAAAGGCCGTTGGCTTGCCGCCAAAGACGGTATCGGCAAAGGCATGGCCTTCGCGGATCGCGACCGGGGTCAGGTTGATCCGGCCCGTCACATCGCCGACGGCAAAGAGGGACGGAACGGCCGTCTGGCTGAAGCGGTCCACCACGATCTGGCCCTGTCGGCCAAAGGCCACGCCCAGCGCCTCAAGCCCCAGCCCTTCGGTGTTGGGCCTGCGACCCGTGGCATACATCACAAGGTCAAACTCCGCCTCGCTGCCATCGGTGGCCACGGCGCGAATGCCGGTTGCGGTGCGCTCCAGCCGCATCAGATCGGTGCCGCAGCGGATGTCGATTCCGCCCGCGCGCATGGCATTGGCGACGTGCCCGCGCGCTTCGTCGTCAAAGCCGCGCAGGATCTGGGCACCCCGGTAGTATTGGCAGACCTGCACGCCCAAGCCATTCAGGATGCAGGCGAATTCGCTGGCGATATAGCCACCGCCGACAATGAGGGCGCGCTTCGGCAAACCGGGCAGGTGGAACATCTCGTTCGAGGTGACGGCAAGCTCTGCCCCCGGGATATCGGGCACAAAGGGGCGGCCGCCGGTGGCGATCAGGATGTGGCGCGCGCTGAATTCCTGGCCCCCGGCCAGCCGCACCCGGTGCGCGTCAACCAGCGTGGCGCGGGCGTCGTGGATCGTCACCCCGGCATTGGTCAGGGTCGAGCGATACGCCCCTTCAAGCCGGTTCAGTTCCGATTCCAGCCTTGTGCGGAAGGCCGTCCAGTCAAAGGCGCTGGCGGTCACGTCCCAGCCGTAGGACCGCGCGTCCTCAAACGCCTCGGGAAAGCCGCTGGCGAAGACCATCAGCTTTTTCGGCACGCAGCCCCGGATGACGCAGGTGCCGCCCATGCGGCTTTCTTCGGCCAGACCGACCTTCGCGCCGTATTCACCGCTGGCGATGCGGGCCGCGCGCACCCCGCCGGACCCGCCGCCGATGACGAAAAGATCATAGTCGAAGGTCAAGAGGTCACTCACCCAGATCGGCAAAGATGTTCGCGCTTTGCGCAAGGTCGACCGACCCATCCTCGACCCGGCCCGTATTGATGTCACGCACCGTCACCCGGCCATCGCCATGGCCGATGACCACGATGTCGCAGATGTCGATGAAAAGGCCATTTTCCACCACGCCCGGGATCTGGTTCAGGACCAGCGCCAGCTGACGCGGGTTGCCGATCCGGCGCAGGTTGAGGTCAAGGATCAGGTTGCCCTCATCGGTGCGCAAAGGCAGGGCCTTGTCCATCCGCAAGGACACGTCGCGGTTCAGCACATCAAGGCTGTAGAGCGTCTCTTCGATCAGGGCCTTGGTGGTCTGCCAGCCGAAGCCGATCACCTCGACCGGCAAGGGGAAGGCGCCCAGCTGCGCCACCTCTTTCGCGGCATCGGCGATCACGATCATCCGGTCGCTGGCGGTGGCCACGATCTTTTCCTGCAACAGGGCCGCGCCGCCACCCTTGATGAGGTTGAGGTTGGGATCAAATTCATCCGCGCCGTCGATCGTCAGGTCCAGCCATTTCACGTCATCCATGCCGACGACCGGCACGCCCAGTTCGCGCGCAAGGTCTGCCGTGCGGCGCGAGGTGGCGACGCAGGTGACCTTCAGCCCCTCTTCGCGGATGCGTTCGGCCAGGCAGCGGACCATCCAGGCGGCGGTCGATCCGGAGCCGAGGCCCAGCTTCATCCCGGTTTCGACGAAATCCACCGACTTGCGGGCGGCGGCGTACTTGGCCTTGTCGATGGGCGAAAGCTCGGCAGTCATGGCAGCACTCCCCTCTTTTGCCCCTCGCATAGCGCAAAGGTCGCCGAAGGGCGAGAGGGTTCTGATCCCCTGCCGCAGGCAATGCAGGGGATTCAGGTCGGTTTCCGACCTGCCTGCATGGGGAATGGGCGGTTCAGGTCACCTTTTCCAGCCGCTTGAGGGCCTGACGCAATTCCTCCTGTTCCACTGCGCCGTCCTGGTTGGCGTCGAGCGTCATCAGCGCCCGCAGCACCGAGGCTTCGGCTTCGGTCAGGGCGCGCAAGGCGGCAGCCTGACCCTCGCTCCGCATCTCGGCGCTGTCGATCCGGGTGTCGGCATTGACATCGGCCGCCGTGAACTGCCGCTCAAGCCTGCCCCGCGCCGTGGCACTCGCCGCGCGCAGGGTGACGGCAAGCTCCTCGCGTGTGACGATGCCATCGTTGTCGAGGTCCATCGCCAGAAGCCGCCGCATGGCACTGGCGCGGGCGGCGGCGCGTTCCAGCGCCACATGCTCTTCAATCCCGGCAGGCGTCAGGCCACCCGGGCCGCCAAAGCCCGCGATCACATCTTCGGCCATCACGCGGAACCGGTCGGGGTCCTTGCGCATCGCGTCTTCAAGGGGGCTTACACCCTCTGCCCATGCGGTCTGGAGCATGACCAACATCACCAGCATCACCGCCGCCACCACCTTGACCATTTCCCCCCTCCACCCTTGGGCCTCTGACGCCGTCAGTCTGCCCCAGCCGTGGTTGACAAGAGGTTAAGCGCAACCCTTCCGCGAAAGCCCCCCTCGATGCGCCCAATTGGCAGCAGGGGGTCGCTTTTCGCCCTGCATCGGGGCAAGCTTTGCGCAAGGCTATGCGCCAGACCCCCATTGGTGGCCGATGTACAGACTGCACTATGCCCCGGACAACGCCTCGCTTGTCATCCGCCTTGTGCTGGATGGGGCGGGCATTCCCTATCAGACCGCACTGGTCGACCGCGCGAGACGCCAGCAGGACGGCCCAGCCTACCGCGCGCTGAACCCCACGGGCCTGATCCCGACGCTGGAAACACCCCAGGGGCCGATTTCCGAAACCGGGGCGATCCTGCTGTGGCTGTCGGACCTGCATCAACTGGGGCCGTCGCCACAGTCCTCGGACCGCGCCGTGTTCCTGAAATGGCTGTTCTTCATGTCCAACACCGCGCATGCCGACCTGCGCCAGATCTTCTACCCGCATCAATACTGCCCGGTTGATGCCCATCCCGGCCACCGGGTGATGATCGCCGCGCGGATGCTGGATCACTTCGCCCTGCTGGACAGCGCCGCCCAGCAAAGGCCCACCCTTTTCGCCGCCGGCAAGCCTTTGGGCGCCTATGCGGTCACCTTGACGCGGTGGAGCGCGCTTTACCCCCCGAACGCCCCGCGCTGGTTTGATCTGGCCAACTTCCCCACCCTTTTCGCCTTGGCCGAGGCGCAAGAGGCGCGGGTAGAAACCCCGGTCATCGCCCGGGCCGAAGGCCTTGGCCCCCATCCCTTCACCCGGCCGGAACACCCCAACCCACCAGAAGGCAGCGTGCTGTGACCCTGACGCTTTGGCATATCCCAGACTGGGCCTCCTCGATCATCCGGCTGGCGCTGGAGGAGCAGGGCCAGCCCTATGACCTGCGCCTGATGGACTGGGACGCAGGCGATTTCGACGCCCCCGCCTTTCGGGCGGTGAACCCGCTCGGCCTGATCCCGGCGCTGCAAACCCCAGATGGCCCGATGTTTGAGACGGCAGCGATCCTTCTATGGCTGAACGCGCGTCATGGTGGCCTTGCCCCGGCCCCGACTGACCCTGCACGGGCGGCCTTCCTGTCCTGGCTTCTCTTCACCTCGAACACCGTCCACCCCACGGTGATGGCGTTGATCCACCCTGACCGCCCGGCCGGCCCCGATGCAGCGGACGAGGTGGCCCGTCTGGCGTTAGAGCGCCTGACCGAACAGGCCGCCCATTTGGAAAGCCTTCTGACCACCCAGGCCCCGCGCTGGCTGACCCCGGCCCAGCCGGCGCTTGGGCATTACCTTGGCATCCTCCTCCGCTGGGCCGCCTATCTGCCGGAGGACCCCGCCTTGCGTTTCAGCCTTGCACCCTTTCCCGCCTTGCACGCCATGCTGGCCGCACATGAGGCCACCCCCGCCGCCCGCCGCGTGGCAAAGGCCGACAGCCTTGGCCCCAACCCCTATACCGCACCCGAGATGCCCGCATGACCCTGACCCTCCACCACGCGCCCGACTTCGCCTCGACCATCGTCCGCTTTGCGCTGGAAGAGCTGGAGCTGCCCCACACCATCGCCCTGGCCGATATCGAGGGCGGGGCGCTGACCAGCCCGGACTACCGCCGGGTCAACCCCGTCGGCCTGATCCCGGCCCTGGAAACCCCCGACGGCCCGATCTTCGAGACGGCCGCCATCCTTCTGTGGCTGGTCGACCAGACCGGACGCCTTGGCCCCGGCCCAAAGGACCCGGACCGGGGGGCGTTCCTCTCCTGGCTGTTCTTCACCTCAAACGCGCTGCATCAGGCGGCGCTGGCGATGTTCTACCCGCACCGCCCGGCGGGTGAGGCGAACAGCGCCGCCGCCCAGGCCGAGGCGCATGCCCAGATCATCGCCCGCCTTGGCCTGATCGAAGGCCTGATCGCCAGCCGCCAGCCGCGCTGGCTGTCAGTGGACCATCCCGGCGTCTTGGGCTATTACATCGGGGTTCTTGTGCGCTGGCTGATCATCCTCCCGCCTGCGCCCTACGCGCTTGATCTCGGGGCCTTCCCGCAGTTGCAAGCGGTCCTTGCCGCCCACGAAGCCCGCCCCGCCGCTTTGCGCGTCGCCGATGCCGATGGCCTTGGCCCCACCCCGTTCACCAACCCGAGGGTCTGATGTTCCTTTCCGTCTTCGACATGTTCAAGGTCGGCATCGGCCCCTCGTCGTCCCACACCATGGGCCCGATGGTCGCCTCCGCGCGCTTTCTGGACACCATGCGCGCCTCGCCCTTCCATTTCCACGGGTTGCGCGCCTCGCTGCATGGGTCCCTTGCCTTTACCGGGGTCGGCCATGCGACCGACCGCGCCACGGTGCTTGGGCTGGCAGGCTTCGCGCCCGACACTTATGACGCTGAAAAGGCCGATGCCGCCTTTGTCCGCATCCGCGACACCAAGACCATTGAGGTTCCCGGCCTGCCGCCGCTGCACTTCGACCCCTTGAAAGACCTGCATTTCGACTTCGGCCCCGCCCTGCCCGGCCATGCGAACGGCATGATCCTGAAAGCGACCGATGCGCAGGGCGATGTGATCCTGCAGGAAACCTATTACTCCATCGGTGGCGGCTTCGTCTTAACCGCAGATGAACTGGCCGAGGCGGGCGGCAAAAAGTCCAAGGCGCGCGCCGACGTGCCGTTCCCGTTTGAGACTGCCGCCGAGATGCTGCAGATGGCCCATGCCTCGGGCCTCTCCATCGCGCAGATGAAGCGCCAGAATGAGCTGCGCTTCCGCACCGGCCCTGAGATTGACGCGGGCATTGCCCGCCTCTGGCAGGTGATGAGCGATTGCATCGACCGGGGGATGAAGGGCACCGGAATCCTGCCGGGGGGCCTGAAGGTGCGCCGCCGCGCCAAGGGCATCCATGACGCGTTGATGGCCGAACGCGGCCTGAACCTGACCCCACCGCATACGATCAACGACTGGATGTCGCTGTACGCGATGGCGGTGAACGAGGAAAACGCCGCTGGCGGTCAGGTGGTGACCGCCCCGACCAACGGCGCCGCTGGCGTGGTTCCGGCCGTGATCCGCTACTACCTTGACCATGTCCCCGGCGCCTCAACCGCCAAGGTGGCAGATTTCCTCCTGACCGCCGCCGCCATTGGCGGGCTTTGCAAGCACAACGCCAGCATTTCCGGCGCGGAATGCGGCTGCCAGGCGGAAGTGGGCAGCGCTGCCGCGATGGGGGCCGCGGGGCTTGCGGCCGTCTTGGGCGGCACGCCCGAGCAGGTGGAAAACGCCGCCGAAATCGCGCTGGAGCATCACCTTGGCATGACCTGCGATCCGGTGAAGGGTCTGGTGCAGGTGCCCTGCATCGAAAGGAACGGCCTTGGCGCGATCAAGGCCGTCTCAGCCGCCAGCCTGTCGCTGCGGGGTGACGGCCAGCATCTGGTCAGCCTTGACGCCTGTATCGAGACGATGCGCCAGACCGGGCAGGACATGCATGAAAAGTACAAGGAAACCAGCCTTGGCGGGCTGGCTGTCAACGTCCCGAACTGCTGACAAGGGTCAGCGGGGGGGGGCTGCCTTCGGAAGCCTCCGGCGGAAGTATTTGAAGAAAAGCGCAAGCCGCATTGCCCTTTTCAGAAATACTCCCCGGGGGTTTGGGGGCAGGATGCCCCCTGACCCGAGCCGGTTGGCGCGCCCTTCGCGCGCCAGAGGCGAGACAAAAGGCCTTCGCGCGGAACGCGCTCCTTTTGAAACCCGCCCGCACCACCGGCATGTCGCTTTCAGACTGGCACCGCCAAAGGCCGCGGGCTAGGCAGGGGCATGGCCAAGGATACCACGCTGCAGGGCATCGTCCTGATGCTCATCTTCTGCATGATCGCGCCGCTTCTGGACGTGTCGGCCAAACTTGCGGCTGAAGGCGGTATTCCGGTCGGCCAGATCACCACCGCGCGGTTTTTGGTGCAGATGCTGCTGATGCTGCCGGTGGTCCTTGTCATGGGCCTCTCGTTGCGCCTGACACCCCGCGCGCTGGCCTTCACCGTCCTCAGGGCGGTGTTCCTGATCCTGTCCACCTTTTCCTTCGTCTCGGGCATTGCCGTCATGCCCGTGGCCGACGCGCTTGCCATTGCCTTTGTCGAGCCTTTCATCCTTCTGGTCCTCGGCTCCTTCATCTTCGGTGACCATGTCGGCCCGCGCCGGATCGCGGCCTGTGCCGTGGGGTTTGGTGGCGCGCTGCTGGTCATCCAGCCGTCGATCCAGGTCTTCGGGCTGGTGGCGCTCTGGCCCTTGGGCACTGCGTTCTTCTTTGCCTTCTACATGCTGGTGACGCGGGCCATCTCGGCCTGGATGCATCCGGTCGCCATGCAATTCCACACCTCGTGGAGCGGGCTTCTGATCTGTCTGCCGGTCATGGTCCTGGCCAACGGCAACGGCTTTGCGTCGCTGGACCCCGTCTGGCCCGTGGGGGTGAACTGGCTCTGGCTGGTCGGGGTCGGCTTCTGGGCGGCGCTCAGCCACATGTCGATGACCTATGCACTGAAATTCGCGCCCTCGGCCACGCTGGCCCCGCTGCACTATTCCGAGATCGTCGTCGCCGTTGCCCTTGGCTACCTGATCTTCGGCGATTTCCCGAACCCGATGACCTGGGCCGGCATCGCCGTGATCGTCGCCTCGGGCCTTTACATCATCCACCGTGAGAGGATGTCCGCCCGCGTGCTGGCGCAAGCGGTGCCGCACACAATCCCCTGATCGCCGCATCCAGCCGCCGCCGCGGCAGGATCACCAGCATACCGGGTCCGTCAAACTCCAGCACCACCTGCCGCGCGGTGACCCGGTTTGACGTTCCAATCGCGCCATCCGGCGCAAAGTTGATGCCACTGATCGGCCATTCCAGCCCCGTGCTGCGCCCGGTCACGGGACCCATCGGGAACAGCGACAAAGGGTCCCCTACCCCAAGCGTCAGCTCCAGCCGTGCGGGGGCCGCAAAGGCCACGTCCTGCGGGCCGATCAGGATGCAGCGCTGCGCCGCCCGCTGGACGAGCGTGTTCATCGCCGCCAGCCCATGATCCAGCCGCGCCCCGGCAAAGCCCAGCGCCAGAACCAGGGGCGCATCGATCGACCGCAGCGCCTTGTCAAAGTCGGTCGTCGCCTGTTCCGGCATCGGGTGCTGGCGGTCCATCGGGATCGCCGCCCGCGCCCCGGCGGACAGCGAATCAAAGTCGCCGATCACCGCTTCGGGCATCACGCCAAGGCGCAAAAGCCGGTCCGCCCCCCCATCCGCCGCGACCATGACGGGCGCGCGGGACCGGCAAAGCCCCAGGTCACGGCGCCCGAAAGGGCCTCCTCCGGCCAGAGTTACCCCATGTAAGGTCTGGACAATCGCGGGTTTCATGCAAAACTGTATCCAATTAAGGCAGGTTTCTTGGGATCCGGCCACAATCAATCCATCAAATTACCCCGGTCTGTCCATGCATTAGGGCGCTACAAGGTCCAGTGTTGCGGTGCAAGAAGGCGAAAGGCTGTCATGTCATGACCAGTGAAAGCAAAATCCTGACGGTGTCCTACGGCACGTTCAGCTGCACGCTGGAAGGCTTCGATGATCCCTTCAACACGATGAAGGCCATCGCTGAGTATTTCCGCGACCTAACTGCCGAAGACCGCTATTTCGGGGCCGAGCCGCCCCAGCCCGATGCCGCCATGCTGCACCGGATTGCCGAGCGTGAGGTGTCCCGGCTGGTCGATGCCCGCGTGCGCGAAAACGGCGTGCATCTGCGCCCGCAGGACGGTGACGACGCCGCGGCCGCCAAGGCACCCGGCCCGGTCACACCGATGCCCGCCGCCGAGATGGCCCCGGCTCTTGCCCCGGCCGAGCCCTCGTTGCAAGATGCCATCCCTGACGGTGTGGCGGCCAAGCTTGCCCGCGTGCGCCAGTCGGTGACGATCGAACCAACCGTTCTTGACACCGAAGACCTGGCAGAGGCGATTGCTGACGCGCCGGAACCGGTCACCGCCGATGCCGCAGCCGACCCGGTCCCGACCGCCGACCCTGACCGCTTCAGCAGTGACGCGCTCCGCCAGCTTGAGGCGCTTTTGCGAGCCCCGACCGAAGCCCCGGAAGTGGTGCCTGAACCGGTTGACGCCATGGCCTGGCCCGATATGGCCGAAGAGACCGATCTTGCCACCGATGAGGCCACTGCAGACAACCTTGTCCCGATGGACCTGGTGGGCGCGGATCTTGCCGCGCTGGAAGACGAAACGGACAACCTCTTTGTCGAGGATCTGGCCGAAGACGGTCTTCCTCCCGAAGCCCAGACCGCCGCCGAAGACGCCTATGAAGATCTGGTCGCCGACGCCGTCGCGCCCGAACTGGACCCGGTGTTGGACCCGGCGCTTGACGCGGCCCTGCTTGAGGCAGCCGCCGCCGAAGCGGCCATCGAAGACCTTTCCGAGACTGCGGCCCCTGCCTCGCTGACCGAGGCCCTGCTTGAGGATCCGCTGCCCGAAGAGGCCGCGACGCCCGAAGTCGCACCGCTGCCTGCCGAAACCCGCCCTGCCGGACGGAGCAAGCGCGTCAACTCTCGCGTGGTGCGCCTGCACCCCGAGGCTAACGAGGATACCCCGCCCGAAGGCGCGCGCGCGGCCACCGGCCTGCCCGAGCTTGGCGGCAACGATGCTGAAGTTGCCCGCCTTCTGCGCCAGACCGATGACGAACTGGCCGATGACGAAAACCGCCGCCGACTGGATTCGATTGCCCATCTGAAGGCCGCCGTGCTGGCGACCGAAGCCGACCGCGCCTTCACCGGCGACGTGACGCCCGCCCCTGACACCCGGGCAGACAGCTACCGGGAAGATCTGGCGCATGTCGTGCAGCCCGATGACGTTCCGCCCGCGCCTGAGGCCGCCCCGCCCACCCCTGAGGTGAAGCCGCGTCGCAAGACCGTCTCGGTCCGCCCGCAAGAGCCGCGCCCCGGCACGATCCGCCCCGGCATGATGGGTCCGCCGCCGCTGGTTCTGGTGTCCGAACAGCGGATTGACCGCATCCAGCCCGTGCCGGAGCCTGAACCGACGCCCGCTCCCAAGCCCACCCCCGCGCCTGCTGCGGCATCGGCGGTGACTGAGGTTCCGGCGCCTGCCGCTGCTGCCCCGGCGAGGGCCGAACCCGTTTCAGCCCCCGTCGCCGCCCCCGTCGCCGCCCCGCGCGAGGGTCAGCCGATGGTTGCCCTGCGCACCGGGCGTCTGACCGGTGCCATCGGCATCGGGGCAGCCGCACCCAGCCCGCTGGTGCCGCAAAAGAAGATCGTGCTCGACCAGCCCTCGCAAGGGACGGCCAGCGATCTGGATGATGAGGAAGATCTCGACGAACATCTGTCCGCGACGGAAGAAGCCGGCCTGGCCGAATTCGCCGAACGTGTCGGCGTCAAGTCGATGGCCGAAATGCTGGAAGCCGCCGCCGCCTATGCCACCTGCATCGAAAAGCGCAGCCAGTTCACCCGGCCGCAGTTGATGCGCCGCCTGATGGCCAGCGCGGGCAGCCGTCAGGTCAGCCGTGAAGATGGCTTGCGCAGCTTCGGCACGCTGCTGCGCACGGGCCGGATCGAAAAGGTCAGCCGCGGGCATTACATGCTGGCGGAAACCTCGCCCTACCTTGCCGAGGCGCGCCGGCTGTCCTGAGGCCACGCCAGAGGACGGAACAGCAAAGGACGGCTACCCGTTGCGGGTGCCGCCCTTTTCCGTTGGAACGGGCGCATCCGGGTCGGCCTGACCGATCCCGCGAAAGATGAAGCGGAATGGCAGCGCCCAGAGAAAGCCAAGCGCGACATAGACAAAGAGCTCCACCAGGATCGGCGGGCGTTCCAGCAGGTTGACCAGCGTCACCGCCGCGACAACGTAAAGCGGCATCCCGATCAGCAGGATCACCAGCGCCCAGCCCCGCCGTGCCTTGTAGCTTAGTGCCATTCCCGACCCTTCCCAAAACCGCGCCGCCCGTGACCGCCCCAGCCCGGCGAGGCCGTTAGAGGCGCGATCACCAGCCCGTTACCTTTGCCAGATCAGTCAGCGAAGGGGTCGGTCACCAGGATGGTGTCATCCCTCTCGGGCGAAGTAGACAGTAGCGCGACCGGGCACTGGATCAACTCTTCGATCCGGCGGACATATTTGATCGCCGCCCCCGGCAGTTCGGCCCAGCTGCGCGCCCCGGCGGTGGTCTCCTGCCAGCCTTCCATCTCTTCGTAGATCGGCGTGCAGCGCGCCTGGGCATTGGCAGCGGTCGGCAGATAGTCCAGCCGCTCTCCGTCAAGGTCATAGCCGACGCAGATTTTCAGCGTCTTGAACCCGTCCAGCACATCCAGCTTGGTCAGGGCGATACCAGACACGCCAGAGGTGGCACAGGTCTGCCGCACCAGCACCGCATCAAACCAGCCGCAGCGCCGCTTGCGGCCTGTGACGGTGCCGAACTCATGCCCGCGCTCACCCAAGCGCTCGCCATCCGCATCATGCAGTTCCGCCGGGAACGGGCCTTCGCCAACCCGCGTGGTATAGGCCTTGACGATCCCCAGCACGAAATCGATCGCCGTGGGGCCGACCCCGGTGCCGGTCGCCGCCTGCCCCGCGATGGTGTTGGATGAGGTCACATAGGGATAGGTCCCATAGTCGATGTCGAGAAGCGAGCCCTGTGCGCCTTCAAACAGGATCCGCTTGCCTGCCCGCCGCGCCTCGTTCAGCACTTTCCAGACCGGGCCGGCATAGGGTTTGATCTTCGGCGCGATATCCATCAGCGCCGCTTTCAGCGCCACCGGATCGACCGGCTCCAGCCCAAGGCCCGCCCGTAGCGCATTGTGATGTGTCAGCAGGCGACCAATCCGGGTGTCCAGCGTGGCCTCATCAAAAAGGTCCGCGACCCGGATCGCCCGACGACCGACCTTGTCCTCATAGGCCGGGCCGATCCCGCGCCCCGTCGTTCCGATCTTGGCCACCGAGGTCTGCGCCTCGCGCCCCCGGTCAAGTTCACCATGGATTGGCAGGATCAGGCTGGCATTTTCGGCCAGCATCAGGTTTTCCGGCGTGATATCCACGCCTTGCCCGCGCAGTTTGTCGATCTCCATCACCAGGTGCCAGGGGTCCACCACCACGCCGTTGCCGATGACCGAAAGCTTGCCGCCCCGCACGATACCCGAGGGCAGGAGCGACAGCTTGTAGACGGTATTCCCGATCACCAAGGTATGGCCCGCGTTGTGCCCGCCCTGAAAGCGCGCGATCACATCGGCCCGCTCGCTCAGCCAGTCGACGATCTTGCCCTTGCCTTCATCGCCCCACTGGGCGCCCACCACGACGACGTTGGCCATAGGATTCCCCTCAACACGTTCAAACCTTGGGGGGTATAGCGGCAGGGGGCCTAGGGGGAAACCCTGCAAATGCATCAGCCCCGATTGCGCGATCGGTCAGCCCGCCAGACGGCCCAGCGGAATGAAATCGACGCAAGCCGCCCGGACCGGACCGCCGGAAGGATCACCATACCATCGGTCAACGGCCAGCCCCGCCGCCGCAATCTCTGCCGCGAGGACCGCAAGCCCCGGAAAGGCGATCTGCGAGGATGCCTGGAAATGCCGCCCATCCGCCAATCGGTAGTGCGTCTCATAAGTCACGATCCCTGCCGCCGCGTCCCAGGTCGCCGCATTCCAACGCTCCACCGGACCAAACTCGGGATGGGCTTGCACCGCGCGCGTGGCCTCGGGCGTCCAGCTCTCCCACTCCCGCGCTTCGGGGTTGCGGCTGTCAAAGAGGAACCGCCCACCGGGTGCGAGATGGCGCGCAATGGTCGCAAGGCAGGCGGCGCGGTCGGCCGCTTTCAGCAGCGTCTGGAACGCGTGCCCGGTCATCACCACGGCCTCAAACCGCCGCCTCAGGTCCAACCCCTGCGCGCCAGCATTGACCCAACGCACCCTGTCTCCCCCCGGACGCGCGCGCGCAATCGCCAGCATCGCCGCTGCCGGATCGACCCCCACCACCTCAGCCCCTCGCGCGGCCAGCGCCACCGAAAAGATGCCGGTCCCGCAGCCAAGATCGAGCACCGTTCCTGCCCCATGAAGCTGCGACAGAAACCAGTCGAAATCCTCCGGCCAGGGGTTGTCCCAGTCATAAAACGCCGTCAGCGCGGCATCGTTGTAAAGCGCGTCCATTCCCACCCTTTGCCTTGGCCCCCGGACAAGGCTAGCATGGCGCAGCTTAATCCCGGAAGGACACCATCATGGGCATTTTCCTGCGCTGGCTGGGGGCGTTCCTGCTGCTGGCCGCCATCTTCAACCCAACGCGTTGGAACTATGTCACCTGGGCACGCGAGGACTGGGCCGACCAGATGCCGCTGATCGTCTTCTCCGGCCTTCTCCTGGCCGTGGCGGCGATGGTCTATATCGTGGCCACCATGCGCTCCATCGGGATTCTTGGCGCGCTGGTCATCGCCGCGATCTTCGGTGCGGGCCTTTGGGTGCTGACCGACTGGGGCCTCCTCGCCCTGGGCAATTCGTCGCTGACCGTCTGGCTTGCGATCTTTGCGCTGTCGCTGATCCTGGGGATCGGCATGTCCTGGTCGATCCTGCGCCAGCGGCTCTCGGGCCAGCAAACCACGGATGAGGTGAACAGCTGACGCCACCGCCCCCAGGGCCGCCGATGGTCCTGCATGTTCCGTCTGCCATCCTGCGCGCCACGCGTCCGGGCGAAAAGGCAGCCTTTGCCCAGGTCTGTTCGGTCTTCGACGCTGATGGTCAGGCGATCCCCGCAGCGCGGACCACCGCTGAGGTGGGCATCCTCAGCCTGCCCTGCCCTTGCCCTGACACCAGCACCTTGCCGCAAAGACCGGGGCGCTGGCTGTTCGGCGGGATCGGATTTCACCATTTCGGCCATGCGCTGATCTATTCCACCGCGCGGCTTTGGGCGCTGGACCGGCTTGACCCGCCGCCCGACGGCATCCTGTTCTTCGACCGGGGGACCGAAGGCGGCACCCGGCCCGGCACCACACGCAACCTGACCACGATCCTGGCGACCCTTGGCATCGACCTGCCCGTCGTGACCGTTGGCACCGATGAACGGGTCGAGATGCTGATCGTGCCCGAGGAAGGTATTTCGACCGCAACGGCCTTGTTCAGCGGCACCGACGCCTACCGGCAATTCCTGCGCGCCCGGACCGATGCCCTGCCCCGCCTGCCCGGCCCGCGCGATGTCTATGTCTCGCGCACGGGGCTGGGCCTGCAGAAGGCCGGGCTGATGTTCGAGGACCTGATCCAATCGCATCTGGCCGCTGCCGGCTATCAGGTGTTCCATCCGCAGCGCCACCCGCTGGCGACCCAGATCGCCACCTATCGCGCGGCGACACGGATCATCGGGGTGGACGGCTCGGCCCTGCATGTGGTCGCCATGGCCGCGCGCCCGGGCACGAAGGTCGCGGTTCTGGGCCGCCGCCCCTTTTATCCCGATGCCATCGCCGCGCAGATCCGGGCGATTGGCGGTGCCGAAGCAACCAGGCTGACGGCCACGCTTGCCACCTATGCCGACACGCGCTTTGCCCGGTCCGCCAATCCCTGGTTCGAGTCGCATGCCCTGCCTGACCTTGCCGCCCTTGGCCGCCAGCTGGCCGGGGCGGGGTTTCTGGACTCTGTGCCCGACTGGCCGCAACCCGGGCCTGACAAGGTGGCTGGGCGTCTGGCCTATGTCGCGCGAAAGACCGGGTCGCCCCTTGTTGCGCTGGCCGACACCAAGGATTGACCCCTTCACCCTTGCACCCACACGCCCTTCCGCCTAGATAGGCGCGTCAGTCGCCCGGTTGTCCGCAAGGACGCCCCCCAAGGAAGCCCGCCAGGAACCCCATGGAAAACGTCGTCCTTACCATCCACCTCATCCTTGCCCTGCTGCTGATCGGTTGCGTGCTTCTGCAGCGTTCCGAAGGCGGGGGTCTGGGAATCGGCGGCGGCGGCGGTGGGGCCATGTCGGCGCGCGGGGCGGCAACCGCGATGACCAAGGCCACCTGGATTCTGGCCACGGCCTTCATCATCACCTCGATCACGCTGACGATCCTTGCCACCCGTGGCTCGGAAAGCGGGTCCGTCGTGGACAGCCTGGCCGAGCCTGCGGCCGCCCCCGCGCCTGAGGCTCCTGCCGTTGGCGGCCTGTCTGGCAGTGATCTCTTGCCGCCCACCTCTGGCGATGCGCCGGCCACGCCGCCCCGCGCCGAAGAGCCGGTTCCGGCGCCCGCGCCCGAACCCGCACCGGGCACGGCCCCTGCCGCACCGGCAAATCCGTAAAGCCACTACCGCTTGGCTATCCTTCAGCTCCCGCCGCAGCATCTAGCGGCGGGCGTTGCCTAATGGCAGGTCCTTCGCTATACCTCAATTCCCGTGGTGTCGCGATTCTGTCTGCTTCGAATCGCCTCAGGCACATCGACACACACACGGGGGTCCCACCATGGCGCGCTACATTTTCATCACCGGCGGCGTGGTGTCCTCGCTTGGCAAAGGCCTTGCTTCGGCCGCCTTGGGCGCGCTTCTGCAGGCCCGCGGCTACACCGTCCGCCTGCGCAAGCTTGACCCCTACCTGAACGTCGACCCCGGCACGATGTCACCGTTTGAGCATGGTGAGGTGTTCGTCACCGACGATGGCGCCGAGACCGACCTTGACCTTGGCCACTACGAACGCTTCACCGGTGTCCATGCCCGCCAGACCGACAGCATCTCCTCCGGCCGGATCTATTCCAACGTGCTGGAGAAGGAACGCCGGGGTGACTACCTGGGCAAGACCATCCAGGTGATCCCGCACGTCACTAATGAGATCAAGGACTTCCTGAGGATCGGCGACGATGAGGTCGACTTCATGCTGTGCGAGATCGGCGGCACCGTCGGCGATATCGAGGGCCTTCCGTTCTTCGAAGCCATCCGCCAGTTCATCCACGAACGCCCGCGCGGGCAATCCATACTGATGCACCTGACGCTGCTGCCCTATCTTGCGGCCAGTGGTGAGCTGAAGACCAAACCCACCCAGCACTCGGTCAAGGAACTCCAGTCCATCGGCCTTGCGCCCGATGTCCTCGTCTGCCGATCCGAACACCCGATCCCCGACCGTGAGCGTGAAAAGATCGCCCTCTTCTGCAACGTCCGCAAAGAGCATGTGATCCCCGCCTATGACCTGAAGACGATCTACCAGGCCCCCCTCGCCTACCATCAGGCAGGCCTTGACCAGGCGGTCCTCGACGCCTTCGGGATCACCCCGGCCCCGAAGCCCAACCTCGCCCGCTGGGAAGACGTGATGGACCGCATGACCCACCCTGAGGGTGAGGTCCGCGTCGCCATCGTCGGCAAGTACACCCAGCTTGAAGACGCCTACAAATCCATCGCCGAGGCCCTCACCCATGGCGGCCTGGCCAACCGCACCCGCGTGAAAGCCGAATGGATCGACGCCGAGATTTTTGAACGCGAAGACCCCGCCCCCTACCTTGAAACCTTCCACGCCATCCTCGTCCCCGGCGGGTTCGGGGAACGCGGCACCGAAGGCAAGATCAACGCCGCCCGCTATGCCCGGGAAAAGAAGATCCCCTACCTTGGCATCTGTCTCGGCATGCAGATGGCCGTCATCGAATCCGCCCGCAACCTTGTGGGCCTGAAGAATGCCGGGTCCGAAGAGTTTGACCATGAAGCCGGGGCAAAGCGCTTTACCCCCGTCGTCTACCACTTGAAGGAATGGGTGCAGGGCAACCACACCGTCACCCGCAAGGCCACCGACGCCAAGGGCGGCACCATGCGGCTGGGGGCCTATACCGCGAACCTCAAGGACGGGTCGGCCGTCGCCCGCATCTATGGCTCCACGGTGATCGAGGAGCGCCACCGCCACCGCTATGAGGTGGACATCCAGTACCGCGACCAGCTGGAAACCTGCGGGCTGATCTTCTCCGGCATGTCGCCCGACGGCAAGCTGCCCGAGATTGTCGAGGTCAAGGATCACCCCTGGTTCATCGGCGTCCAGTTCCACCCCGAGCTGAAGTCGAAACCCTTCGCCCCCCACCCCCTCTTTGCCGATTTCGTGCGCGCGGCGGTTGAGGTGTCGCGTCTGGTCTAGGCCCCTGTCCCAGCCTGGGCGCCCCCCGCATCCATGCAAGATCAAGGGCTTGTCCAGAGCCGTTTACCTTTCAGCAAGATGTGACCGGCGGCGGATGGACCATGACGCAACCAATCTCTTCCGGCTGCGTTCTCTTGTGCTAGCTTTGCCGAAAGTCCCGTCCGAAAGCCCCGCCTGAAAGGTTGCCCCCATGCGTTCGCTGACCCTTCCCCTTCTGATCGCTGCCCATATCGGCCTTGCGGCCCCCGCGCCGGCGCAGGACATCGGCGATATTGTCGAAGGGCTCGCCCAGGGGCTGATCCAGCAAGAGCTGGACCGCAACGCCTATATCGCCGCGCAAAACGCCAACACCGCCGCCGCCTACCGCGACTATCTGGCAAAGTTTCCAAGGGGCCAGTTCCGCACGAATGCGCAAAACGCCCTCGCCCGCCTTGGCGCCCCGGTGGAAGGCACGCCCGCCTCCGATGCCCAGGCCGAACAGCGCCTTGGCATCACCAGCGCACAGCGCGTCGCCGTCCAGCGTGAACTGACGCGGCTTGGCTACAACACCTTTGGCGCGGATGGCGCCTGGGGCCGCAACACCCGCACCGCCATCGCCACCTGGCAGCGCGACCGGGGCGAACGCGCCACGGGCTACGTGACCGAAGCACAACTGCGCGCCCTGACCCGCAACGTGGTGGTCACCCCGCCCACGGACACACCCCCAGCCACCAACCTGACCGCCGCCCAGACCGAGTCTGCGCTGAAACTCACCCGCGCCCAACGGACCGAGATCCAGAAACAGCTGATCGCCCTTGGCTATGACGCGGGCGTGGCCGATGGCCTCTGGGGCAGCCGGACGCGGGTGGCAATCAAGGCTTGGCAAAAGGCCAACCGGAGGGAGCAGACCGGCTACATCACCTCGGCCCAGGTCAAGCTTCTGGCAAGCCAGGCCACCACCACCGCCCCGCCCGCCGACAGCGAGGATGCCGCCGCGCTGGAAGAAAGCCTCCTCGGCCTGACCCTGGCCGAACGCGCCGACCTGCAACGCCGCCTGACCCGCCTTGGCTATGCCATCACCCGCACCGACGGCAACTTCGGCGCCCTCACCCGCCGGGCGATCGCCGACTGGCAGGCCGACACGGGCGAGCCGGTGACGGGGTACCTGACGGCAGATCAGGTGCGGTTGATCCGGGTGGAAACGGGGGGGTGAGCGCCGGCCCCGCGCGCCTGGCGCGGGGCAAAACAGTCCAGTGGGCTGTTTTCAGGTGCGAACGCCCGACCACGATTGCGAGGGCTGGGGGTGGCGGGTTGACAAACGTGCTAAACCTTCTTGGTTGCAGGGATACAAATTCCGGTAATGATTTCGCTGTCTGTGCTCGCCGATTCAATCTTCTCAACAGCTTTAGATAAGTCTGCTTGTAGAATCCCAGCCTTAATGAGTTCTACAGAGTGCCTTCGTAGCATGTGCAGAAATGTCGCTTTCGACGACGAAAATGGCACAGAAATTGCCTTGTCCAAGCAGAAACGAAAGAATTCCCGGCTATCGTCTGCGATAAGAATTATGTTTGCAAGCTGCCTGGCATTTAGAGAGAGAAGAAGGTCTCGATTGTCGCGCGCTTCTTCTGTTAGAAAGCTCTTTTCATATGAGTGAGCCTTCGCACCAAGACGCCTGACAAACCCAATTGTAGCACGAAAGATTGTATCAATTCTAATTTCGTTGCTTTTCCTGTATTGAAGCGCGGAACGCAGTCTGCGCCTAAATAGTTTCTCATCATTCTTGGTAATTGCATCCAAGACCTCGACGCCCCGATACTTTGCAAAATCGAGCCGCGAAAATATCCTTGTTTTGGCTGCGCTTAGATTCAGACCGTCTGAAAGAAGCATCTTTGATGCGGTATGTATTGCGACTTCGAGTTTCTTCTTGGAGGATCCAAAGATTAGAATATCATCTGCCCAGCGCACGTAGGTAAGGCCATTAGAAGCACAATACTCCAGGAAATTTCCATCAAACTTTTGAAGGTAAAAGTGAGCGATTACTCTCGAAGCATCCGATATAATCTCTTGGGGTATCCCCTTGGACGATGCTTGATACCCTACAATTCGTCGGTTCCAATAGCCAAGGAAAACCTCCAGCGCCTCAATATACTCATCAAACTTTGGTGCAGCATGTCGAAGCCGGCGCACAAGCCTTGGAATTTCGATGCTGTCATAGAAATTCGCAACATCAGTCTGAACAACAAAGTTACCGATGTTTGTTTGCTTGCATAGCTCACCAATTAGGGCTGTGAACTCACGCCACTCCTTAAGCCAAAGTACACTTGAGAATGGGTCCGAGAAATAGTCTTGCAGCGAGCTGCTAGCGGCGCTTTCCTCGGAATCGGAAAATAGCGTCTCACCAGCCTTCTGACTCTTGGGAACCGAGTGCCAGCCCCCAAAGATCGTCGGGCGCTTAATCAGAATGCTTTCGCTCAACTCAAAACAGATATGATAGTAGACTGCCATATCAATATCTGAAAGAATTGGTACAAAGCGAGTTACACCATGTCCTTTCTGAATTCCCAGAAAGCCGTGCCCGATCGACGGAAGGTACGCTTGAGTTCGAAGATCTGTATTCACTTGCGCAACGATTTTTGCAAGCTCACCCATTCTAGTTGTGTCGACAATGGGAACTTGGTTGTCCTTCAGTTTGCGCCAGACCTTTCTGGTAAAGGCCTCATCTAACTGAAAATACTTGGGACTCACCCCAAAACTCCCTCAAACTCACGCCACTCGCCCTTCGACATGCCGGAGGTCTCCTGCGTTACCACCTCACCCGTTAACATCCTCTTAACCACCGCAATCGCCTTGGCCGAGAGCGTCACTCCGCCCATCCGGTAGTCCTCGAACGCCGCGTAGGCCAGGGGGACCCAGTCGCACACGGTGGCCGCAATCGCCTCGGCGTAGACGCGGATTTCGTATTGGGCGTGGGGGTCGGCGCGGAGGCGGAGGAAGTGGAAGAGGTTGTGCAGGTCGACCTTCCAGTACCACTGGGTGTAGATGTTGGCGGGGAGGTTCATCCGGGCGAGTTCGCGGGCGAGGCCCTGCTGGCCGTCCTGCGACAGCATCGCCTCGTAATGGTCATAGGCGCGGTTGGCGTCGGATTTCAAAAGCTCCAGCACCCGGGCGGCTTCTTCGCCCTGCAGCACCTCACCCCGGCCCTGGTTGTTCACCACAGATTGTGCCGCAAGCTGTTCGGGGGCGGGGATGTAGAACTCCCGATCCAGGATCGAGTAGCGGGCGGAGTATTCGTTGACGTTGGCGGTGCGGTGGCGAATCCACTGGCGGGCGACGAAGACGGGGAGTTTGACGTGAAGCTTGATCTCGCACATCTCGAACGGGGTGGAGTGCCAGTGGCGCATGAGGTAGCGGATCAGCCCCTCATCGTTCTGGACGTGCTTGGTGCCCGCCCCATATGACACGCGGGCGGCCTGCACGATGGCGGCATCGTCGCCCATGTAGTCGATGACGCGGATGAAGCCGTGGTCAAGGACGGGGTGGGCGCGGTAAAGGTGGGCCTCCATCCCTTCGCTGACGGCGCGGAGGGTTTGGCGGGGGGTGGCCCGCTGGGCCTCGATCTCGGACAGCTGGTCGGGGGTCAGGGGCATGGCGGCGGCCTTTCGAGTGTGAGTCGGCAAGACTATATCTTGCGGGGTGCCGGGGTGATACCGCAAGATGAACGCTGCATTGAGGAGAGAAAGATGACGATCCGCTATCTGCATACGATGGTCCGGGTGCTGGACCTGGAGAAATCCATCGCTTTCTACAAGCTTTTGGGCCTGAAGGAGACGCGGCGCTATGACAATGAGGGCGGGCGGTTCACGCTGGTCTTCATGGCGCCCCCGGGCCAGGAAGAATGCCCGGTGGAGCTGACCTACAACTGGGACGGCGATCCGGGGCTGCCGTCGGACGGCCGGCACTTCGGTCACCTGGCCTATGAGGTGGACGACATCTATGCCACCTGCGCGCATCTGCAGGCGAACGGGGTCCTGATCAACCGACCCCCGCGGGATGGGCGGATGGCGTTCGTGCGGTCGCCGGACAACGTGTCGGTGGAGTTGTTGCAGAAGGGCGGCGCCAAGGCCCCGGCGGAGCCGTGGGTGAGCATGGCGAGCACCGGGCATTGGTGAGGGGTTAAAAGGGTGCCGGGAGGGGTCTTCCCGGCGTCTTCCTTCTGTCTTTCTTCCGTCTCTACGCGCGGGGGTTTTGGGAAGCGTTAACCTTGAAGTTGGGCCGTGTTTTTGGCGAGGTGCTACTCCACGTCGGATGGCCTGACGGCCCCCCACCCCATCCCTCCCCACGAGGGGACGGGATGGTGCGCTGTAGCGCACCCTACGAACTAGGGAGAAGTCGCGTTTGACAGACAAGCTACCCCCAAGCGAAATCAAGCAATGGTTAATGGTTTTGTCCTTTGGCGTTTTGGCCCTTTCTTTTGTAATTCCCTTGTACCTGTTTCTAGACGCTGATGATTTCTTTTATCGTAAGCTCAAGTTTTCCGACTATATGATGTTGCTAGGGATGGCCGTTGGGGTCATCAGGCTTTTGTATTTGGTTTGGCACGCCAGATCCAAGGATCAATGACCGTGACGGAATTAAGTCGGCAATTCAGGAAACGTTATCTTGCCCAGAAAAACCGGTCACTGGCCAAATTCCCAAGTTGACAAGGCGTCGGGTCTGTTGGACGGACTCTCTTTGAGTGTCAGCCTCGGAGCCTCTTTAAGGGCGTGAAGGCCAAGCGCTCCAAGGGCTGCATGGCCCTCCGCCCCTATCAGCACCCCGCCCGTAAACATCGTCAATTCGTCCACCAACCCGGCCTTCACCAGCGCCGCCGCGATGGTGCTACCGCCTTCGCTCAGGATGCGGGTGAGGCCTTTTCCGGCCAACGCCTGAAAAGCGGCTGTCAGGTCCAGGTGGCCGTTGGTTTCAGGGGCCTCGATCAGGGTGGCTCCGGTCACCTCCCATGCGCTTCGTGCGGCTTGAGGCGCGGAGGGGCTGTGGAGCAGCCAGACGGGGTGGTCTTTGGCGGTGCGGCCGAGGCGGCTTTCGGGGGAGTGGTTGAGGAGGCGGTCGAGGACGATGCGGATGGGCTGGCGGACTGCGCCCATGTCGCGGACGGTCAGGTCGGGGTCGTCGGCCAGGGCTGTACCGGAGCCGACCATGACGGCGTCGTGGCTTAGGCGCATCGCGTGGACTTTGCGGCGGGCTTCGGGGCCGGTGATCCAGCGGGACTCGCCTGACGCGGTGGCGGTGCGGCCGTCGAGGCTGGCGGCGAGTTTCAGGGTGACGAAGGGGAGGCCTTGGGTCACGCGTTTCAGGAAGCCGGCGTTGAGGTGGGTGGCCTCGGGCGTCATCACGCCTTCGGTCACAGTGATGCCTGCGGCGCGGAGCATGGCGTGGCCTTTGCCGGAGACGCGCGGATCGGGGTCGGTGAGGGCGGTGACGACCCTTGCGACCTTGGCGGCGATCAGGGCCTCGGCGCAGGGGGGCGTTTGGCCGTGGTGGGCGCAAGGCTCCAGCGTGACATAGGCGGTTGCCCCTTCGGCCAACGCGCCCGCCTGCTGAAGCGCGCGCACCTCAGCATGGGGGCGGCCGCCCGGTTGGGTCCAGCCGCGACCGACCACAACGCCATCCCGGACGATGACGCAGCCCACGGCGGGGTTGGGCCAGACATTGCCCAGGCCCCGCGCGGCGAGGCGCAGGGCGTGGGCCATGTGATCCCGGTCTTGGGTGGGGTCGCTCACTCTTCGGCGGCGCTGCCGGGCCGGAGTTCGCTGACAAAGCCGTCAAAATCATCCGCCGTCTGGAAGTTCTTGTAGACGCTGGCAAAGCGCACATAGGCGACGGTGTCGATCCGGGCCAGCGACTCCATGACAATCTCACCAATCACCTTCGAGGAGATGTCGGTATCGCCCAGACTTTCCAGCCGCCGCACGATGCCGGAAATCATCTGGTCAATCCGTTCGGGATCAATCGGGCGCTTCTGCATCGCGATGCGGATCGAGCGTTCCAGTTTGGAGCGGTCGAAATCTTCCCGCTTGCCAGAGGATTTGATGACCACAAGGTCACGCAGCTGGACGCGTTCATAGGTGGTGAAGCGGCCGCCGCAGGCCGGACAGAAGCGACGGCGGCGGATCGAGACGTGATCCTCAGCCGGACGCGAATCCTTCACTTGCGTGTCGATGTTGCCGCAGAATGGGCAGCGCATCGGCCCCCTCCTTGCTGTTGGTGTGGTTCCTGCCTCATCGGGCCCTGGTGTTTTCCCCGGTTCCCACCACAGACTATAGGGGGTGCGCGCGCATTTCGGGAAGCGCGAAGTGCAAGGCGCAGCATCTGGGGGCGCAGACTGTGGCGGCGCGGACTCACGCCATCGTGTGGCGGGCATCGGTGCGCCTTGGGTTAGCCTAGGCTTTTCAGGAAAGGATGGCCGCGATGACCCGGATGACCGCGAAGGATTTCGACCAGGAACTGCTGGAACTTTACGACTACTACGCCCACGGCAAGATCTCGAAACGTGAGTTTCTGGACCGTGCGGGCAAGTGGGCCGTGGGGGGTGTCACGGCGGTGATGCTGCTGCAGATGCTGGCGCCGAACTATGCGCTGGCGCAGCAGGTGGCGGCGGATGACAGTGGCATCGTGGCCGAGCGGGTAACCTACCCGTCGCCGAACGGGCATGGCACGGTGAACGGCTACATGGTGCGGCCGGCGGGGGCTGCGGGCAAGCTGCCGGCGGTGCTGGTGGTGCATGAAAACCGGGGGCTGAACCCCTACATCGAAGATGTGGCACGGCGGGTGGCGAAGGCCGGGTTCCTGGCGCTGGCGCCGGATGGGCTGACCAGCGTCGGAGGCTATCCGGGCAATGACGATGCGGGGCGTGAGTTGCAGTCGCAGGTCGACCCGACAAAGCTGATGAACGATTTCTTCGCGGGGGTGGAGTTTCTCTTGGCCCACGAAGCCTCAACCGGGCGGGTGGGCGTGACGGGGTTCTGCTATGGCGGCGGCGTGGCGAATGCCTGCGCGGTGGCCTACCCGGAACTGGCGGGCGCGGTGCCATTCTATGGCCGCCAACCCGCGGTCGAGGATGTGGCCAAGATCAAATGTCCCCTTCTGATCCACTATGCCGAACTGGACACCCGCATCAACGAAGGCTGGCCCGCATATGAAGCGGCGCTGCAGGCGGCGGGCGTGACCTATGAGGCGCACATCTACCCCGGCGTGAACCACGGCTTTCACAACGACACCACGCCCCGCTATGACGCGGCGGCGGCAGAACTGGCCTGGGAGCGGACCATCGCCTTCTTCACCACGAACCTTGCCTGAACCGTGCGGGCGGTCTAGCACGTCTGCATGACCGCCCCGCCCACCACCGCGCTTTGTGCCATCCTGCGGAATGAGATCCGTGGGGTGGTCGAATGGCTGGCGCATTACAAGGCGCTGGGGGTGGATGAATTCCTCATCTACGACAACGCCAGCGACGACGGCACCGAAGTGCTGCTGGCCGCCTTGGCCAAGGCGGGTGAGATCACGCTGATCCCCTGGCCGCACACGGTGGGCGAACGGCCGCAGCGCCTGGCCTATGCCGATGCGCGCAAACGGGCGCGGGCGGACTGGCTGGCCTTCTTCGACGCGGATGAGTTTCTGCTGCTGCGCGAGAACGCCACCTTGGGCGGCTTTCTGCAGCGGTTTGACGACAGCGTCAGCGCGGTTGCGGTCAACTGGGTGGTCTTTGGCAGCGGCGGGCAGGTGGCCTACCACCCTGCCCCGGTCATCGAACGCTTCACCGACGCGCTGCCAGCCGGGGCCGCGCCTAACCATCAGGTCAAGGCCATCGGGCGGCGCGCGCGGTTGATCGGCACCGGCATCCACCGGGTGGAGCCCGCCTCGGGGCGCTATGTCACGCCCGCGGGGCGGGACGTTACGTTTCGCGGCCTGACCGCGACCACGACGCCCGAGGTGACGGTGGCCGCCCTTCACCATTACGCCGTCAAATCGCGGGAAGAGTTTGCCGAGAAGCGCCAGCGCGGCCATGCCAATTCACAAGACCCCGCACGCAAGCGCGAGCGGCTGGATGCGGCCCTGGCCGAGTTTGATGCCGGCGGGGTGGAAAACGCCGACCTTCTGGCCTTTGCGCCGAAAATGCGGGCTGAGGCGCTGCGGCTGCGCGATATCCTGACCGCGCGCGGGCTGACCTTCCCGGTCTGGCCCTTCATCGGCGACTGAGCCACGAAAAGTCGGCGGCAAACCGTCATCTGCATGTTACGCTTTCATGCATGTGGCAGCGACTCATCCCCCTTCTGGCCCTTGGCACGTCGGCACTGGCCGAAACCCCGCTTGCCGAGGTGATCTGCGCCCCAAGGTCCGAGATCGTGTCGCGGCTGCACGGGGCAACCCTAAGTGGCTCCGGCCTGCGCGACGCCGAAGCGGTGCTCGAAGTCTGGGCCAAACCCTCAGGCGATTGGGTGCTGGTGCAAAGCTATGCCAATGGCACCGCCTGCATCCTTGCCATGGGCGAGGCCTGGGAGGCGACAGTGCCGCCCCCAGCCTGACGGGGGGCCTAGTCGCAGGTGCTGATCCAGGACTCGCTCTCGTAGTCCCAGCATTGACCGATAGATTTCTTGAGATCGTAGATCAGTTCAAGCGAGCCTGCGGTCCCTTCGTCACAGGTCAGCCGGGCAAGTTCGGTCTCGCCCTCAAGGACGGCAAGTTCCGCCAGCCGCCCGGTGGTCGCGTCGGGGCCACGCTCGATGCTGCTGTAGATCTCGTAGGTGAAGCCGGCGTTCCGGAATCTGACCGACTCCCAATAGTAGCGGCCGATGCCGGGCCAGGGCGTGAAGTCGAGGGTTTCAAGCGGCTCGGTAATGGTCAGTTCGGGTTTGCCTTCCGGCCCGAAGCTGTAGACCAGCGCGTCGCCTGAGTGGCACAGCTCTACCACCTTCGCGCCGATCTGGCAGGAAAAGACGGTGTCTTCCGCAGGGCACGCCGCAGCGGCGGGAAGGGGTGCGAGGGCGAGGAGGAGGGCAAGGCTGCGCATGGTAGGGGTCCGTTCATGGGTCTAGGTGAGGGGGCGTGGCTGTCGGCCCTTTACGGGTCAGGACAGGCACAAAACTCGGGGGTTCGGCCACAGGCGCCCTCGCGCCAGGCGGATTTTTCCTGATCGAAACACTGACCGATATCGGTTTTCAGCCAGCCGATCCCGTCAAGTTCGCGCGTGACGCTGCCCCAATCGCAGGTCAGTTCGACCACAGTGGTGGTGCCGTCAAGCACCGTGACGCCGCCGTCCATGCCCCGGGGTCGGCCGCTCCGGTCGAATTCTGAGCGGACCTGGTAGGCAAGGCCGTTGTTTTGGAAGGTGACGGTGTAAAAGCGGTTGCGACCCCAGCCTGACCAGGGTTGGTAGTCCATGGTCTCCAACGGCTCGGACAGGGTCAGCTCTGGTTTGCCCTCCGGGCCGAAGCGGTAGACCAAAGCGCCGCCTTCATGGCAGACCTCAAGGGTCTTCGCGCCGATCTGGCACGAGAAGATCTCACCGTCAGGCAGGCAGGCGGCGGCGGCAGGGGCCGCAAGAAGGCTGAGGGCGAGGACGAGGCTGCGCATGGGGTCTCCCGCGGGTTCAGACCAAGAGTGCGGCGGGGCGGGCAAAGGCGCAAGGTGGGGAAAGGCGGAGGTGGGCACCCCTCCCTGGCTCGGCCGGTGGGTTGGCACCCAGCCTGGGGCTTGCTACGGCTGGTCGGACCGGCGGGCCGTATCGACAAAGATACCGTAGGCCGATCCTTTTCCGGCGACCACGACCGTTTGACCCGGACGCAGTGACTCAGCAAAGTCCTGGGGAAATCCACACAGGCGATCATTCAGAATAGGCAGCCCAACCAGATCGATCTTGTTTCGGCACCTTCTGTCCCCGGACCCTGTCCGCTTCACTTCATAGGACGCTTCAGCCGGCTTCCCAAAAATCGCCGTGTAGATCAGCGGGGCCCCAGAGAAGATTGCCGAAGCTCCAAGAGCGCCAAAGAACAATGGGGAGAAAGCGAGAAGAAGCAGGTATCCGACGGCCCGCCTGCTTGACCCATCTCGTTTCCGTCCGCGAATGATGATGACGGACAGAAAGACAGCTGCCACTGCCCCGCTGCCCAAAGCCAGCCAAAGGGAGTTTTCAACCCAAGCCGTTGAAGGCAGGAAGGGAAACCCGGCGATCTGCGCAAAGATTGGCAGCCCGCCGAGAAGGATCAGAAGAATCACGGCCAAGAGTAGCCGCCTGAGCAGAGCGTTTGGCTCTCTCGACCTGACCATGGTCATGTTGGCACGCGCCGCTTACTGATCCAGGAAACTCCGCAGCTTCCGGCTCCGGCTGGGATGCTTCAGCTTGCGCAGCGCCTTCGCCTCGATCTGGCGGATGCGTTCGCGGGTGACGCTGAACTGCTGGCCGACCTCTTCCAGCGTGTGGTCGGTGTTCATGCCGATGCCGAAGCGCATGCGGAGGACGCGTTCTTCGCGGGGGGTGAGGCTGGCCAGAACCCGCGTCGTGGTTTCCTTCAGGTTTTCCTGAATGGCGGAATCCAATGGCAGGATCGCGTTCTTGTCTTCGATGAAGTCGCCAAGCTGGCTGTCTTCCTCGTCACCGATGGGCGTCTCCAGCGAAATCGGTTCCTTGGCGATCTTCATCACCTTGCGGACCTTTTCCAGCGGCATCTGGAGTTTCTCGGCCAGTTCTTCCGGCGTCGGTTCGCGGCCGATTTCGTGCAGCATCTGGCGGCCGGTGCGGACAAGCTTGTTGATCGTCTCGATCATGTGGACCGGGATACGGATCGTCCGGGCCTGGTCGGCAATCGACCGGGTGATCGCCTGACGGATCCACCATGTGGCATAGGTGGAGAACTTGTAGCCGCGGCGGTATTCGAACTTGTCCACGGCCTTCATCAGGCCGATGTTGCCTTCCTGAATGAGATCAAGGAATTGCAGGCCCCGGTTCGTGTATTTCTTGGCAATGGAGATCACCAGACGCAGGTTCGCCTCAACCATTTCCTTCTTGGCCTGACGCGCTTCCTTCTCGCCCTTCTGGACCTGGTTCACGATCCGGCGGAATTCGCTGATGTCGACGCCGACATATTGACCGACCGTTGCCATCTCGGCCCGCAGGTCTTCAATCGCGTCGCGCGACTTGTCGAGAAGCGCCAGCCAGCCGCGCCCGGATTTCTGCGCCATCCGGTCCAGCCAGGTCGGGTCCAGCTCATAGCCCTGGTATTCGTCGATGAACTCACGCCGGTTGATCCGCGCGGCATCGGCCAGCTTCACCATGGAAGAGTTGATCGACATGATCTTGCGGTTGATGCCGTAAAGCTGGTCGATCAGCGCTTCGATACGGGAGTTGTTCAGGTGCAGCTCATTCACGAACAGCACGATTTCCGACCGCAGCTTTTGATACGCAGCCTCTTCGGCGGTGGAAAACTGCTTGGCCTTCGACAGGGCCGCGTTCATCCGCAGGTCCTGCATGTCGGCCAGCTTGGCATAGTCACGCGCGATCAGGTCCAGCGTTTCGAGTACGCGCGGCTTCAGCGCGGCCTCCATCGCGGCGAGCGACATGTTCGAGGCCTCGTCATCCTCATCCTCATCCACTTCGCGGGCGAGGGGGTTGCCGTCGGCGTCAAGCTCCGGCTCGGCACTGCCGCCGGCGCGGCGGGGGGCGGCGTCCACGTCAACCTCGTCCAGCGCCGGGCCGTCCATCTCGTCATCGCCGTCCAGGCTGCGGCCGAAGGTGGCCTCAAGGTCGATCACGTCGCGCAGAAGAATGTCTTCGGACAGAAGTTCGTCACGCCAGATGATGATGGCCTGGAAAGTCAGGGGCGACTCGCAAAGCCCCGCGATCATTGTGTTGCGGCCGGCCTCGATGCGTTTCGCAATCGCGATCTCGCCTTCGCGCGACAGCAGTTCCACGCTGCCCATCTCACGCAAATACATCCGCACCGGGTCATCGGTGCGGTCCAGCGCTTCGGCCGACGTGCCGGCGACGGCCACTTCGCGGCTGGTCGAAACCTCGACCAGCTCACCTACGGGTTCGGCACCCTCTTCGGCCTCGTCATCCTCGATGATGTTGATGCCCATTTCCGACAGCATCGACATCACGTCTTCGATCTGTTCCGACGACACCTGTTCCGGCGGCAGCACCGTGTTCAGCTGGTCATAGGTGATGTAGCCGCGCTCTTTCGCGTCGGCGATCATCTTCTTGACCGCTGCCTGGCTCATATCCAGCGAGACGTCCTGTTCGTCGGCGTCGGGCTTGGCGTCGTCAGCGTCTTTGAGGGCCATGGGTGCTCCTGGAAAAGTCATGGGCGCGAATCGAGGCGGTGCTTCCGAATCAATAACGCGAATCAGGCTGGGGGAAAGGCCGAATCAGCGGTTTTTCTTGATCCAGACCTGGCTATCGATCAGGGATTGAAGATGTTTTGACAGGGCGGCCCGGTCTTCGCCCAGATCAGTGCTTTCTGCGGGGCCGGTGCGGTTGGACTGATGCAGCGCCTCGGTCGCCTTGGTCAGGCGCCAGGTCAGGCCTTCGTCCGGCAAACCGGTCATGTCTTCGACGGCCTCCTCAATCTCACGCCGGGCCCCGCGCCAGGCGTCAAGTTTGGCCAATTCCTCGGCCAGGCACAGCGTGGCAAGGTCATGGTCCTGGGGGTGGCGCACGGGGGGTGCTATGGCCACATGGGGACGCACCATCAGCGCGTCAAGGGCAGCGGGCGCTGCATCGCGCAGCCGGTCCAGCAGATCGGGCGCATCGCCATGGGTCAGGATCAGGCGGCGCAAGGTTTCGTGGTCATCATCGGTCAGGTCCAGCCGCTCCAGCGCGGTTTCAAACCGCTGGATAAGGGCGGGGTGCAGGATGACCGTGGCCAGGATCACCGCCTCACGCAGGGTTTCGGTCACCGGGCCCTGCGCCTGCGCCAGCAGCGAGGAGCGCGTGGTCGCCAAGGCCCCGCCCGGCGGGGCAAAGCGGCGCTGACCCTTGACGTAGGGGCCGGGCTGGAACGGACGATAAGCGCCGGGCGTGGTGCCGAACAGGGCCTGGCGCAAGCGCTTCATCTCATCGGCGTAATGGGTCTTGATCGACGGATCGGTGATCCGCGCCAGATGCCCGCGCAAGGTCTTGTCGAGGGTGGCGCGGCGTTCGGGGCTGTCGAAGTTGTGGCCCTCGGTCTCGCGTTGCCACAAAAGCTGGATCATCGGCAGGGCGCGGTCCAGCACGGCCTGCAGCGCGGGCGCGCCCTGGGCTTTCAAGAGGTCATCGGGGTCCATGCCACCGGGCAGGACGGCAAAGCGCAGGGCCTTGCCGGCCTCCAAAAGCGGCAGGGCAAGGTCGATCACCCGCTGCGCGGCCTTTAACCCTGCGTTGTCTCCATCCAGTGCGACGATGGGTTCATCGGCAATGCGCCAGATCATCCGCAGCTGGTCGTCGGTGACGGCGGTGCCAAGCGGGGCCACGGCGGCGGTAAAGCCAGCCTCACTCAGCGCAATCACGTCCATGTAGCCTTCGGCGACGATCAGGGGCTTGCCCTTCCCCGCCGCCTCACGTGCGCGGGACTGGTTGAAGAGGTTGCGACCCTTGTCGAACAGTTCCGTCTCTGGGCCGTTGAGGTATTTGGCTTGCGCGTTGGGGTCGAGGGAGCGGCCGCCAAGGCTGATCGCCCGGCCCCGGCCATCGCGGATCGGAAAGATCACCCGGGCGCGGAAGCGGTCATAAAGCTGGCCGTTGTCGGACTTGGCGATCATGCCAGAGGCGACCATCAGATCCGGGCTGACCCCCTTGGCCACCAGCGCATCCCGCAAGGCGTTGAAGCTGTCCGGCGCCCAGCCGATTTCCCAGCGCTCAAGCGCGGGTTCCGACAAACGGCGCTTGTCGGCCAGATAGCGCCGCGCCTCGGCCCCGGCGCTGGTTTTCAGCTGCAGGCGGTAGAACTTCACCACCTCTTCCATCACCTGCACCAGCTGGGTGCGGCGGTCGGCCTGGGCGGCTTCTTTCGGGTCACGCGCGGGGACGGTCATCCCCGCCTCACGCGCCAAGACCTCAACCGCTTCCATGAAAGACAGGTTTTCGGTTTCCTTCACAAACCCGATGGCATCGCCTTTGGCGTGGCAGCCAAAGCAGTAGTAGAACCCCTTGCGGTCATCGACATGGAAGCTGGCGGATTTTTCCTGATGGAACGGGCAAGGCGCCCAGAAGTCGCCCTTTGCCATGTTGGACTTGCGCATGTCCCAGGTGACCTTCTTGCCCACGATCTGGGACAGGGTCACCCGGGTGCGCAGGTCATCAAGGAATCCGTTCGGCAGGGACATAAGGCCAACTATACCAGAACGCGCGCCATGTGCAGCCCCCGGGGGCGCTTCGCCCCCCCGCGCCAGTGGTTTCTTGAACCAGTGGCGAAACCCCTGGCCCCCCCCGAGGATATTTGGACCAGAATGAAAGCCGCAATGGCTTTGGTCTTTCATTCTGGTCCAAATATCCCACGGGGGTGCGGGGGTGTGAAACCCCCGCTTCGCCAGATGTCACAGGCCCAGACGGTCGCGCATTCCGTACCAGGTCATCGCCAGCACCAGAAGCGGCCAGCGCAGAGCCGCGCCGCCTGGAAAGCGCGGTTGGGGGATCGAGGCGAGGAGGTCAAAGCCCGAAGCATCACCCGCCACCGCCTCGGCCAAAAGCTTGCCGGACAGGGTGGAGAGCGCCACCCCATGCCCCGAACAGGCCGAGCCCGCCAGCACGTTGGGCTGCGGGCGCATCAGCGCGGGCATCCGGTTCATCGTGATCGCCAGCGTCCCGCCCCAGGCATGGCTGATCTTCACATCCGCAAGCTGCGGGTAGATCTTCAGCATCGGCGCGCGGACCGTCTTCAGGATGTCCGGGAAACGGTAGCCATAGCTTTCCCCGCCGCCGAACAGCAGGCGGTTGTCATCGGAAAGCCGCCAATAGTTGACCACAAACTTGCTGTCAGCGACCGCCACGGGTTCGGCCAGCACGTCCTTTGCGCGGTCACCCAACGGTTCGGTAGCAAGGATGAAGTTGTTGATCGGCATCACGCGCGCGGGGTAGGTCGGCTCCAGCCCGCCTAAATAACCGTTGCCCGCCAGGATCACATGGTCGGCCGTCACGCTGCCGCCGGCGCACCGCAACGTGACCTTTGCGCCCGGGGTCAGGGACAGCACCTCGCTGCCTTCATGGAGGCGCGCCCCCGCCGCAGCCGCCGCCTTGGCGAGGCCGATGGCAAAGTTGAGCGGGTGGATATGGCCCGCCCCACGGTCGACCGCGCCCCCCGCAAAGGCGGTGGACCCGATAAGCCGGCGGATGCCCGTCCGGTCCAGCGCGTCCACCTGCGTATAGCTATAGTCCCGGGCCAGCTTTTCGGCATAGCCATGCGCCTCGCGGGATTCGGCGTCGGTGTAGCAGGCATGGGCCACACCGGGGCGAAATGGCACCGGCATCTGGTGGCGGTCGATCAGGCCCTTGACCAGCGCCTTGGCATCCTCGGCCATGTCCCACAGACGGTGGGCATGCTCGCGCCCCACGGCCTTTTCGATCCAGACCTGATCCTGCCGCTGGCCCGAGCCGACCTGCCCGCCATTGCGCCCCGAGGCACCGAAGCCCACGCGATGCGCCTCGACCAGCACCACGCTGAAGCCCTTTTCCGCCAGGTGCAACGCCGCCGACAGCCCCATGTAGCCGCCGCCGACAATGGCCACATCCGCCGTCTGCGCACCCGTCAAGGGCGGGAACGGGTCCAGCGCGGTGCGGGTCGCGGCATAGTAACTGGGCGGGTATTCCCCCGCCCGGTCATTGGCGTGCAGAAGGTTGACCATCAGACGTTCAACAGCAAATGCTCACGCTCCCACGGGCTGATGACCTGCAGGAACTCTTTGTATTCATTGCGTTTCACGCTGTCATAGACCTTGACGAATTCCACCCCCATCACCTCTTTCAGGGCCTGATCCTCATCCAGAAGGTCCAGCGCATCGCCAAGGTTGACCGGGATATCCTCGCTGTCGATATAGGCCGAGCCACTGAATTCCGGGCGCGACTGGGTCTTGTTCATCAGCCCCAGATAGCCACAGGCAAGGGTGGAGGCGATGCCGAGATAGGGGTTGCAATCCATTCCCGGCAGGCGGTTTTCGATCCGCCGCGCGGCCGGGCTGCTGATCGGCACGCGCAGGCCCGTGGTGCGGTTGTCGCGGCCCCATTCCAGGTTGATCGGGGCGGCGAAGTCGGGGACATAGCGGCGGTAACTGTTCACGTAAGGCGCGAAAAGGGCCACCGCTGCGCCAAGGTGCTTTTGCATGCCGCCGATGAAATGCAGGAACGCCTCCGTCTCAACCCCCTTCGGGCCGGCGAAGATGTTCTTGCCGGTCTTGGTGTCCACAACCGAGGTGTGGATGTGCATCGCCGACCCAGGCTCGCCCGCAATCGGCTTGGCCATGAAGGTGGCGAAACAGTCGTGGCGCAGGGCCGCCTCACGGATCAGGCGCTTGAAGAAGAAAACCTCATCGGCAAGACGGATCGGGTCACCGTGGGCGAGGTTCAGCTCAATCTGCCCTGCCCCGCCTTCCTGCAGGATGCCGTCAATCTCCAACCCCTGCGCCTCGGCGTAGTCATAGATGTCATCGATCACCTTGCCGTATTCGTCGATGGCCGACAGGGAATAGGCCTGCTTGCCCGCGGCTCTGCGGCCTGACCGGCCCATCGGCGGAATCACCGGCTGGTTCGGGTCGATGTTGCGGGCGGTCAGGAAGAACTCCATCTCGGGCGCCACGACCGGGCGCCAGCCTTGGGCGGCGTAAAGGTCCATTATCCGGCGCAAGACGTTGCGCGGGGAAAAGGCGATCAGATTGCCTTCTTGATCCTTCGCATCATGGATCACCTGCAGCGTCACATCGGCCGTCCAGGGGGCGGCGGTGGCGGTGGACCAGTCGGGTTCCAAGATCATGTCGGGTTCGGTGAAGGCGTCAAACGGGTTGTCGGCCCATTCCCCGGTGATCGTCTGCAGGAAGATCGAATTCGGCAGAAAGTAGTTGGTCTGCTTGCCGAATTTCGCGGCGGGCATCGCCTTGCCGCGCGCCACCCCGGCAATGTCGCCGATGATGCATTCCACTTCATCCACACGGCGGTTGCCGATGTAGTCGCGCGCTGCGTCCGGCAGCTGGTCGGTCCATTTGGACATATGTCACACTGTCTTTGGGGGGTGGCCCCCGCACCGTCAGGCGCGGAGCTTCTCGGCCCCAGTTTTGGCTTTGTGGGTCAGAAAGAAAGTCGCAATCCGGTCGGCCATCGCGGGGCTGTCAGTGGCCGTGTCCAGCCGGGCGGTGGCATCGGCAAGGATCGGATCGGGCACCAGGCCCGGCCCCCGGACCTTGATCAGGCCTTCGATGAACTCCCGCCGGAATTCGGGATGCGGCTGAACCGTGAACATGCGGTCGTCATAAAGCAGCGCCGCATTGGCGCAGAAATCGGTCGAGGCAAGGACCTCGGCCCCCTCCGGCTTGACCGTGACCTGGTCCTGATGCCAGGCGTTCAGCGTATAGCTGCGGTCGCCGAAATCATACTCTGTCGGGCCAACCGACCAGCCGCCCTTGTATTTCTCGACCTTGCCACCCATCGCTTGCGCGATGATCTGGTGGCCAAAGCAGACGCCCACCACCGGCACATGCGCGGCATATGCCTTGCGGATGAAATCCTCCAACGGCGGAATCCAGGCGTGGTCCTCATAGGCCCCGAAGCGTGAGCCGGTGATGAGCCAGCCATCGCAGTCATGGACATCCGCCGGGAAATCATTGCGCAGGACCGCCCAGCGCCGGAAGGTAAGGCCCTTGCCGGCCAAGAGGGTTTCAAAGAAATCCGGATAGTCGCCCTGTTCGCGCAGCGCGTCGGGGCTTTCGCCGGTCTGAAGGATGCCGATCTGCATGGGTCCCGGTCCGTAGCTTGACTGTGCCGAAGGTGGTCGCTTTGCCCCCCCTTGGTCAAGGGGGGGCGCTTGCGTCAAACAGTGTCGAGGTAAAGCTCCACCCGCTCTTCCGGCGACAGTTCGGCGATGTAGTGCAGCTCTTGCCGCTTGGTCTGCACCAGGTTGCGGATCAGCTCTTTCGGCAGGAAACGATACAGGCTGTCCGAGTGTTCGAAGGCGTCGATCGCCGCTTCCCAGTTGGACGGGATCTGCGGCAGGTCCATCGCATAGGCGTTGCCGGTGACGGGCGGTGGCGGTTCCACCCCGTCCTCGATCCCCGACAGGGCGGCACCCAGGATGGCGGCCAGCATGAGGTACGGGTTCACGTCCCCCCCCGCCACGCGATGCTCGATCCGCCGGGCGGACGGGCTGCCTGCCGGGATGCGGATGGCGGCGGTGCGGTTCTCATAGCCCCAGGAAATGGCCGTGGGCGCGTGCTTATCGGGAACCAGGCGTTCGTAGCTGTTGAAATGCGGCGCGAAGAGGAGGGTCGAGTCATGCATCGCCGCCAGGCACCCCGCCACCGCATGGCGCAACTGCGCCGTGCCTTTCGGACCGCCAGAGTCAAAGATGTTGTCGCCCTTTTCGTCCAGCACCGAAAAATGGGTGTGGAGACCGGACCCGGAATAATCGGCATAAGGCTTCGCCATGAAGCTGGCGGCGAAACCGTGGCGGCGGGCCAGACCCTTGACCAGCATCTTGAAAAGCCACGCATCATCCGCGGCGCGCAGGGCGTCGTCGCTGTGCATCAGGTTGACCTCGAACTGGCCAAGGCCCGTCTCGCTGGTCGTGGTGTCGGCGGGAATGTCCATCGCCTCGCAGGCGTCGTAAAGGTCGGTGAAGAACGTGTCGAACGCGTCCAGTGCGCGGATCGACAGGGTTTCCGCCGCCTTCCGGCGCTTGCCGGACCGGGGCGAGGCGGGCACTTGCATGGTCTTGCCGCTGTCGTCGATCAGGAAGAACTCCAGCTCCATCGCGCAGACCGGGGTCAGGCCGCGCGCCTTGTAGCGGTCAACCACCGCGCGCAAGGCATGGCGGGGGTCGCCCTCATAGGGCGTGCCGTTTTCGCGGAACATCCAGATCGGCAGCAGGGCCGTCGGCGCCTCCAGCCAAGGCATCGGCATGAAGCCGCGCTCGGTCGGCTTCAGCACGCCATCGGCGTCGCCCTGCTCAAAGACCAGCGGGCTGTCGTCGATATCCTCACCCCAGATGTCGAGGTTGAGGACCGAGAACGGGAACCGCGTCCCGTCCGACACCATCTTGTCGGCAAAGCGGGCGGGCACACGTTTGCCCCGCGCCTGCCCGTTCAGATCCGCAGCGGCCACGCGAATGGTCCGCACGTCCGGATGCTTGCGCAAATAGTCTTTCATCATCATCGTCGTTTGGGCCGGGCACGCCGCCGCCCGCACAGGCGGGCCCGAAGGCCCCGGCAGGCAGGCTATGGATCATGCCCTTGATCCCATCCCCTGTTTTTTGATCCCCGGCGCGGGCCATTGTGTCCTCGCGCAATTTGATCAAATTCGAGGTTACTATCGGATAAGCTGCGGACGCAAGCGGATTCTGCTTTTCTGGTTCGAGGGCAGGTGCCGGTTCAGATACCGGTTCACCAGTCCAAAGCCGAAGGTCAGGATCAGCGTCAGCGCGATGAAATAGGCGGCAACGATGGGATAGGGGACAAAGGGGTTGAAGGTCTTGTCGGCGAAATAGTTCGCGTAATAAAGCGCGTCGCCCATCTGGCGGAACGCAGGAAAGCCGCTGAAGAACACCAGCGTCGTCGCGTGGAACAGGAAGATCGCCTCATTCGTATAGGCGGGCCAGGCCAGCCGCAGCATCGTCGGCCACTGGATGCGGCGGAATTTTTGCCAGCCGGTCAGGCCATAGGCCTCGGCCGCCTCAAGATCGCCCTTGGGGATCGATTTCAGCGCGCCATGAAAGATTTCCGCCGCATAAGCCGAAGTGTTCAGGAACAGCACAAACAGCGCCCCGGCCCAGGCCCGCGTCGTCCAGGCGGTTTCCACCGTGATCCCGAACACCTCAACCCCCGCCTTGGGCAGCAGTTGCAGCGTCTCATAGGCCAGGAAGAACTGGATGAAGAGCGGCGAGCCGCGGAAGACGAACACGAACCAATCCGCCGGCTTGCGCAGAATGCGATGGCGGGACGATTTCGCCAGCGCCACCGCAATGGCGAAGAAGAACCCGAAGGCCAGCGCCAGCGCCCCGAAATAGACGTTCCAGATCAACCCCGACCCGATCAGCGTGATCTGCTGGCACAAGGTGAAATCGCTGCGCGGCAGCAGGTTTTCACCAAAACCGATGCTGCGAAAGGCGTAGTCCTGCACGGTTTGCCAACAGCTCATGCGCGACCGTCCTTGCAGGCCTGGACCGACGGACCGGGCCGGGACCAAATTCCTTCGAAGGAATTTGCAAAAGTTTTCGAAAACTTTTGCGCGCTCATGCGGCGGCCTTTCGCAGGGCTTCGCCGCCCGCAGTGGCCTGACCGCGGCTTAGCCGGGCCGACAGGCGCGCCAGCACCACCTCTGACACTTTGGTGAAGCAGAGGTAAAAGACCAGAAGGCCAAGGAAGTACCACAGCCGCCAGTCGGGGTGCGGGTATTCATAGGCCTGGGTTTTTGACCCACCCAATTCCCGCGCCCAATAGACGATGTCCTTGACGCCCAGAAGAAACAGCAAGGGCGTGGCCTTGATCAGGATCATCCACAGGTTCGACAGGCCGGGCAGCGCATAGACCCACATCTGCGGCACAAGGATGCGGCGGAAGACCTGGGCCTGGCTCATCCCATAAGCCTCAGCCGTTTCCAGCTGCGCTTTTGGCACCGCCCCCATCGCGCCGTAAAGGACATTGGCGGCAAAGGCCCCGAAAACGATGGCAAAGGTGAAGACCGCCAGCGCAAAGCCGTAGGCCTGATGCCAGATCGCCGAGGAGGCGCCAAGCGGCACCTTCGCCTCTTGGCAGACGCGAAACTCCAGCCCCTGCCAGGGCCAGCTGTGGTCATCACAGACCGCAAGGCTTTTCAGGTATTCGATCCCCTGATCCAGAGCGATCACGAAGAACAGGAAAAACACGATGTCCGGCACACCCCGGACGATGGCCGCATAGCCCTTGCCCAGAAGGGAAAGCGGCAAGAACCGCGACCGCGCCGCCGTGGCCCCGGCAAAGCCCATGGCAAGGGCGGTGGGGGCCGTGATCGCCAACAGCAAAAGGACCGTGGCGAAAGACAAATAGAAATCAATGTGCTTGCCCGAGGTCAGGTAGCACGCGGCCCAGGTCAGGCCTTCAATCGCTTTGGGGTCGGCGCAGGCGGCGAACATGGGGGTCGGGGCGCGACGGGTGTCGCGCCCCTGCCCTTGTCAAAACTTCGCCGTTTCCGGGCCGAAGTGCTTTTCGATCAGCGCGTTCAGGCTGCCATCATCCTTCATCGACTGGATGGCCGCGTTCAGCTTCTCTTTCAGCTCGGTGTCGCTTTCGCGCAGGCCAAGGCCCACACCGCCGCCAAGCTGCACGGGTTCGCCGACGAACATCAGCTCGCCATTCGATTCCGCCACGATCGGCGCAAGGAAGTCCTTGTCGGCGAAGACGGCAACCGCTTCACCGTTGCGAACGGCGGCAATGGTTTCGTCCGGCGTGGCGAATTCCAGAAGGGTCGCGCCCGATTCCGCGACATACCCGGCCTGAATGGTCGACACCTGGGCCGAAACAACGCCCTTGAGGTCGGCATCCGCCGCCAGCGCCACATAGGCCGAAGCGGCCGGCGGGAAGTAGTTCTGGCTGAAGTCGATGACTTCGTCGCGCTCATCCGTGATGCTCATGCCCGCGATGATGACGTCATAGTTGCCCGACTGCAGGTTCGGGATGATGCTGTCCCATTCGTTGGTGACCCATTCACAGGTCAGCTCGGCGCGCTTGCACAGCTCATCGCCCACGTCACGCTCAAAGCCCGCGATTTCGCCGGCATCGTTGATGAAGTTGAAGGGCGGGTAGGCGCCCTCGGTGCCCAGACGCACGACATCCTGTGCCATGGCAGCCCCAGCAAGCGCGGTCAGCGCGGTGGCAAGTAGCAGTTTTTTCATATCCGTTTCCCCTTGGTTGGATGGTTGGGCCGGTTCAGTTGAACCAGCGGGATTCGAGGGTCGCAAGCGTCCCATCCGCGCGCATGGCATCAAGCGCCGCGTTCAATGTGTCAAGCAGATCGGAGTTGCCCTTGCAGACGGCCATCGCCACGCCGTCATCGGGGATCATGTCCGAATACAGGAAATCCAGCCCATTGGCCTCGACATAGTCTTCAATGTCGGGCCGGGTTTCGAAGGGGCCAAGGGCCAAGTCAACCGCGCCGCTGCGCAGGGCCTCAAGCACCTCAGGCTCGGTCGTGTAACTTTTGTAGCGCAGGCCAAGGCGGCGCAGATGCGCCTCATGCACGGTGCCGGACTGGACGGCGGTCAGCGCAGTGGCAGGCGGGGCCGCACCGGGGCGGCCGATGTACCATTCCTCGGGGTCGGTGCCGTAATAGCTTTGCGTGAAGTCGACCAGCATCCGGCGTTCGTCATTCACCGCCATGCCGCCAAGGACGACGTCAAATTCCCCCGACATGACGCCGGGGATCAGCTGATCGAAATGCGCCAGTTCCCAAGCACAGACCAGCCGCGCGCGGTCACAGATCTGGTCCATCACGTCGCGTTCAAAGCCGGTGATGGTGCCGGCTTCATCGACATAGGTATAGGCCGGAAACGGCGCATCGGTGCCGATCACCACCGGCTCGGTGGCGGCAAGGGTCAGGCTGGTCGCCACTGCGGCGATGGTGCCAAGACAGGTCATCAGGCCGCCGTGGCCGAAAGGAACCCGCGCAGACGGTCACTTTGCGGGTTGGTGAACAGTGTGGCGGGTGGGCCCTCTTCCTCAATCTTTCCCTGATGCAGGAAGATGACGTGGTCCGAACAATCCGCCGCCAGCTTCATGTCATGGGTGACAAGGATCATCGTGCGCCCTTCATCGGCCAGGGCCTTGATGACGCGAACAACTTCCTGCTCCAGCTCCGGGTCAAGGGCTGAGGTCGGTTCATCAAACAACAGTGCCCGGGGTTCCATGCACAGGGCCCGGGCGATGGCGGCGCGCTGCTGCTGGCCGCCCGAAAGCTGCGCGGGCCAGGCATCGGCCTTCTCAGCGATGCCCACCTTGGCGAGGTATTCCCGCGCCTTCACTTCGACCTCTTTCGGATCGCGTTTCAGCACCGTCACCGGTGCCTCCATCACGTTCTGCAGGACCGTGAGATGCGCCCAAAGGTTGAATTGCTGGAAGACCATGGAAAGGTTGGTCCTGATCCGCGTCACCTGCGCCCGGTCAGCCGGATGGCGCGCAAGGCCCTGGCCTTTCCAGTGCACCGCCTCGCCCTCAAAGATCACGTCGCCTTGCTGGCTGTCCTCCAAGAGGTTGCAGCAGCGCAGCAGCGTCGACTTTCCAGACCCGGAGGACCCGATCAGCGACACCACATGCCCGCGCGGGGCGACCAGATCGACGCCTTTCAGCACCTCCAACGGCCCATAGCACTTGTGCAGGTCGCGGATTTCGATGACCGGGGTGTCAGGGCTGTCAGCGGGCATGGGGCGATGGGTCCAGGGGCAGTGAGGCCGAAAGTAGGGCCGAGTTTGCGGGTCATTGCAACGCAGATTCGCCCGAAATGCCCGGACAAACGCGGCGATGTGATCAGCGGGCCGGTTGATCTGCCTGCGGCAGGGGCGAATTGGGGGCGGGCGGATTGGGCACGGCCAGATAGTCGGTCTGCGGAATACGCACAATCCCGCGCAGGTGCAGCGTGGCCCGGTCCTCGGGCGCAAGGTCGGCAATCGCCTCGGCCAGGGCCGCGTGCAACAGGTCCGCCGGTCCCCCCAGCGCGGTGATGTAGGGCAGGCCCGGTGTGGGGTCCGTCATCCCCACCACGCGCAGGGACCGCACCACGTCATCCACCCCCTGCAACAGCGCCCAGGTCACCGCATCAAGGGCGGCAATATCCGCCCGTCCTTCGGCCACGGCATGGGCAGACAGGCGATGCTCGCCGGTTTTCAGCACCGGCGGCAAGCGCAGGCCAAGCTTGGTGGCGTGGGTCTGGGGTGCCGCCCAGCCCGATTGCGACAGGGCCTCGTTATAGGCGAAACCCGCCCCGTCAAAGGCCGCAAGCCCGTCACGCGGATCATCCGCCCGCACCACGAAGACCGACCGGTATTGGCCCGGCGCGCAGCCCTCCACCCCGTAGTCAGGCGTGCCGACATAGGTCACCCGGCCCACCAGCCGCGCCCGGAACGGATAGCCGCAGGTCTGCGACAGAAGCAGGTTCGGTGCCTCCCAAGCCGGCCAATAGGCCGCCTCGCCCCGGGTCAGCGCCTCGGGCGCGGCAACGCCGACCGCGCGCAGCCGGTCGCGCAGCCCGGCCCAAAGCCGGTCATTCGCGGCCATCGCCGGCCCGAAATCATACATTCCCAGGCTGGCAATCTGGCCCAGGCTGGCAATCGAACCAGGGCTGCCGCTCACGCCTTTTCCGCCCTTTGCCGGGCTTGGGCCGATTCCACATCGCTTAGCCCCAGAAGGTTCGCCACCAGCCGCAACAGCCGGTCTTCCTCGGCATCGCGCAAGCCATCAGCAAGGGCGACCGACCACAGCGCCACCATCAGCTCGGCCCGGTCTTCCAGCGCAGTCGCGGCCTTCAGCGCACGGGTAAAGCGCACGGTGTCGGGGGCCGCGGCCTCAAACGCCTCAGCCTCGCTGCGCAGCTTTGCCGCCTCGAACGGGCCAAAGCCGTGGCGGCGGGCCAGGACGCGGTCAATCCGTTCCACCTCCTCGGCGGAATAAAGGCCATCGGTCCGCGCGATCCGCACCAGAAGGGCGGCCAGCGCCAGACGGGCGTCAGGTTCAGGCAAGGTGGTGGGGGCGGGCGCCAGCAAACGGCGAAGGAGTGCGTCGATCATGGGGGGCAATCTAGGTCTGTCACCGAGGTTTGGAAAGCGCCTGAAAACGCTTGGTCAATGCCGCGAACTCTCCGGCCAGCCCGTAAGGCGGATTGACGACAAAAAGGCCCGAGCCTTCCATCCGGTGTCCGTCCCGCGCCGGGGGAAAGCGCACCTCATGCTTCAGGCCTTCGGGAAAGGCGTCTTCAAGCGCCCGGACCATCGGCCCCTGCGCCCCGCCGCGCAGGATCGGATACCACAGGATCAGGATGCCCACGTTCCATTTGCGGTGGATCGCCGCCATCTGGCGCGGGATCGCCTCATAATCCGCCTTCACCTCATAGGACGGGTCGATCAGCAGCATCCCCCGCCGGGGGGTGGGCGGCGTGATCGCCTGCGCCAGTTGAAAGCCATCCTGCTGGTAGACATGCGCGCCCCAATCCTTGGCGACGGCCCGCAGATGCGCCACCTCTAGCGGGTGCAGATCGGCCAGATGGATCGTATCGCCTTCGCGCAAACCCAGCGCCGCAATCAGGGGCGACCCCGGATAGGCCCGCGCGCCATAACCGGCCCGCGCCTCGGCCAACCGCTGGCGATAGGGGTGATCGGCGGGAAAGAGGGCTTCGGCCAAAGCGATCCCCGCCGCCGCCTCACCGGTCTTGATCGCCTCATCCGCGTCCAGATCATAGACCCCGCGCCCGGCGTGGGTCTCGATATAGGACAGCGGCTTGTCCTTCTGCGTCAGGTAGTCCAGCACCCAGGCCAGCGTGGCATGCTTGTGCACGTCGGCCAGGTTCCCGGCATGGTACAGATGTTGATAGGACAGCATCCCCCTGCCCTAGCCGCCTTTTGCCGCCTTGAAAAGTGGCGGCACTTGCCCCCGCCCGGCCAAAGGCGTAGCGAGATGGCGGCCCAACGCTTCAAGGACACCATGGAAATCTTCACCGCCGCAGGATTCACCGCACTGATGCAGGTCATCGGCATCGACCTTGTGCTGGCGGGCGACAACGCCATCGTGATCGGCCTTGCCGCCGCGGGCCTGCCGAAAGAACTGCGCGCCAAGGCGATTCTGGTCGGCATCATCGCCGCCACGATCATGCGAATCGGCTTTGCGCTGGTCACGACCCAATTGCTGGAGGTGACGGGCCTGCTTCTGGCGGGCGGCGTCCTACTCCTCTGGGTCTGCTGGAAAATGTGGCGTGAGCTTTCGACCTCGCATGTGGCGGAAACCGCCGCGGCCGAGGCTTTGGCCAACGCCGACCTAAATGCCGATGGCACCATCGCCGGGGGTGCGCCGAAGAAGACTTTTGCCCAGGCTGCGACCCAGATCGTCATCGCCGATGTGTCGATGAGCCTGGATAACGTCCTTGCCGTGGCCGGGGCGGCGCATGGCCACCCGACCGTGCTGATCGTCGGGCTGGTCCTGTCGATCGCGCTGATGGGCCTTGCCGCCAGCTTTATCGCCAACCTTCTGAACAAGTATCGCTGGATCGCCTATGTCGGCCTGCTGATCATCCTCTACGTCGCGCTGAAGATGATGTGGGAAGGCTGGCATGAGGTAGAGCCTTTGGTGATGGGCGCCCTTGGCTAAGGCCAGAAAATCTGGCGGCAATCGCCCCGCGCAGATCTTAAAAATTCCTGAATGACCAAAGCCAACCCCTTGATTTAAAAGGGGTTGGCGCTTTTGTCCACCGTGGACAGTCGGCCCTTAGACCAGGCCGTCGGCCTTCAGACCCTGCCAGCATTCGTCCAGGCTTGTCTTCGCCCGGTCGACCAGAATGTCGATCTCGTCCGTGGTGATGACCAAGGGCGGGGCAATGATCATCCGGTCGCCCACGGCGCGCATGATCAGGTCATTGGCAAAGCACCGCTCGCGGCAGCGGTAGCCGACATTGGCATCGTCGGGGAACTTAGCGCGCGTGGCCTTGTTCGGGGTCAGCGCGATGGAGCCCATGAGGCCCACCAGCTTCGCCTCACCCACCAGCGGATGATCGGTCAACGCATCCCAGCGCGCCTTGAGGTAGGGGTGCGCCACGTCACGGACATGTTCCACGATATGCTCATCCTGCATGATCCGCAGGTTCTCCAACGCCACCGCCGCCGCGACCGGATGGCCGGAATAGGTGTAGCCGTGGAAGAACTCGCCCGCGCCGCCGACAACCTCGGCGATCTCGTCACAGACAATGCTGCCGCCGATGGGCTGGTAACCGGAGGAGAGCCCCTTGGCGATGGTCATGATGTGCGGCTTGATCCCAAAGGTCTGCGACCCGAACCAGTTGCCGGTGCGGCCAAAGCCGGTGATGACCTCATCCGCGATCAGCAGGATCCCATACTGGTCGCAGATCCGCTGGATTTCCGGCCAGTAGGTCTTTGGCGGGATGATGACCCCACCGGCACCCTGAATCGGTTCCCCGATGAAGGCGGCGACGTTATGGGGGCCAAGCTCAAGGATCTTCTCCTCCAGCTGCCGCGCGCGGGCGAGGCCGAAGTCATCCTCCGACATCTCTCCACCCTCACCCCACCAATAGGGCTGGTCGATATGCTCGATCCCGTCGATCTTGCCGCCATGGGCATGGATCGGCTTCATCCCGCCAAGGCTGCCACCGCCCATGGTGGAGCCGTGATAGCCGTTCCAGCGCGAGATGATGGTCTTGCGCCAGGGCATGCCTTTGACGTCCCAGTAGCGGCGCACCAGGCGGATATTGGTGTCGTTGGCCTCAGACCCCGAACCGGCAAAGAACACATGGTTCAAATCGCCGGGTGCAAGTTTCGCAATCTCGGCGGCCAGCGCAATGGCGGGGACATGGGTGGTCTGGAAGAAGGTGTTGTAATAGGCCAGTTCTTCCATCTGCCGCGCCGCGACCTGCGCCAGTTCCTTGCGGCCATAGCCGATGTTGACGCACCAAAGGCCGGCCATCCCGTCGATGATCCGGTGGCCTTCGCTGTCGGTCAGCCAAACGCCTTCACCCCGAGTGATCACCCGCGCGCCCTTGGCGGCAAGTCCGGCCTTGTCGGTGAAGGGATGGAAGTGGTGGGCCGCGTCCAGGCGCTGCAGTTCGGCGGTCGGCAGGTGGTTGGTGATCATGTTCATCGGGAATCCCTCGCGGTCCAGGTCGGGCGTCACACACCCGGTTGAGCCAAGGATATGATCAAATGCACCCGGCTTCAAGAAATTTGATCAAATTTCTGCGCGACTGTTTTTCCGCTCCGTCGGCAACCGAAAGGAGCGCGTTCCGCGCGAAGAGTTTTTGCCTCGTCGTCGCGTGCCGCTCCTCCTCAGGGGCGAGGGGCCATCCCCTCGCGCTCCCCGGAGGCAATCCCGAGCCGGTTGCGCGGCCCTTGGGCCGCGCAGAGGCGAGACAAAGGCGTGCGCGCTTGCGCGCCCCATTTGGCAAGGGTGGGATCAGGCGCCTTCGGCGAGCGCTTGGCGGACATGGTCCACGCCTTGCTGGATGTCGCGGGTGATGGCTGCGGCCAGCGCGGCGGCATTGCCTGCACGCATCGCCGCAAGGGCCTCGCGGTGCAGGTCGGGGGCGACCTCGCGGCCATAGCGGTCGATCACGGCGCGCAAGGACGGACCGGCGCGCAGCCAAAGGGACCGCGCAAGGTCAAGAAGAACCGGCGCGTCGGCGGCTTCATAGAGGGCAAAGTGGAAGGCATGGTTGGCGGCAAGGTAGTCGGGCAGCTTGCCTGCGTCGATGGCGCGGTTCACGGCACCATCGATCGCTTCCAGCCGGTCAATCTGCGCAGGGGTCAGCCGGGGGGCGGCAAGGGCGGCCAGTTTCGGCTCAATCGCCAGCCGCGCGAAGGCGACCTGATCCAGCAGCTCGGACGACAGTTGCGGCACGGCCACGCGACGGTTGCCTTGCGGCAGAAGCGCGCCCTCGGCGGTCAAACGCCGGATCGCCTCACGCACCGGGGTCATGCCGGCGCCAAGATCGGCGATCAGGCCCTGGATCGTCACCGGCGCGCCCGGGGCGAGGTGGCCAAAGAGGATCATGTCGCGCAGGCGCGTGTAGGTCACCTCGTGGCTGGGTATCTTCCGGTTGTCGGCGTCCATCGGGGCTCCCCTCGCTTGGCCCCCTTTATGACGGCAACGCCCCGGCAATCAAGATGTGATCAAATCCTGTTGGCATAGCGGAACCGCGTCACTTCCGCCGTCCAGCCTTGGCCGGTCAGGTCATGCGCCACAACGCCGACAAAGGCCCCGGTGAACGAGGCATGTTCGCCCCTTCCCCCTTCGTCCGACACCAGTGAGGCATCCAGCACCGGGCCGACCAGGACCCCGTTCACACTGAAGCGCTGATTGGCGCGGTCAACGATCACGCCAAGGGTCACCTTGCCGTCGGGGATCGGGTGCTGGCCGTGGAAGCTCAGCGCCTCACCCGGCCAATCGCCCTGGCAGGAGATGAGGGTTACGACCCGCTGCCCGCCTTCGCGCGTGATCAGGGCCGCGTGGAACTTGTGGCGGTTGTAGTAGGTGATCAGGCCCGCGGCGCGTTGCCAATTGGGCGGGTCGGCGTCGAACTCCGCCTCGGCATCATAGGCGGCTTCGGTCTGGCGGCGGGCGACGAGGGATTGCTCAAACCACGACCCTAGGCTTTCGCGGCCGGTCAGGCGCAGCGCGCTGCCGGTCAGGGTGAAAAGGCGTTCGGGATGGGGCGTGCGCAGCCATTGGAAATCGGGCGGCAGGGTGGGGCCGGTGAAGTCATACTCTACCGGGGCCTCGGGGATGCGCGCGGTGGGCAGGTCGATGCTGGCGGGGGGCAGTTGACCGCCGTCCTTCAGCCAAAGCCAGCCGTCGCGCCAGACGACCTCGGCCAGCCCTGTCTCCCGCCCCGTCGCGCAGAACGGGCCGCGCGGGCCGGTTTGCGGGCGGCCGCAAAGGTAGCTGTGCCAGTGGCGACCATCGGGACCTTCGACATACTGGCCATGACCCATCCGCTGGATCGGGCTGTCCGGGCTGAAGCGCGCGGTGATCAGGTGCTTGGCCGGGTGCGTCTCATACGACCCGCGAATGTCCCTGGACCGCGCAAGGGTCACCGCATGGTCGTAACCGGTGCCGCCTTCGGCTGTGGTCAGGTAGTAGTAGTCACCATGCCGGAACAGGTGCGGCGCTTCGGTCAGGCCAAGGTCGGTGCCGGTGTAGATCGTGGTGACCTCACCCAGAAGGCCGCGCGTGGGCTGCCATTCCTGCAGCTCGATCCCGTCAAAGGCGTCGTGCGCGGGGTTGAGGCCGGTGCCCTTGCCCCGATGGTTCCAGCGCATGTTGATGAAGTATTTCCGGCCGTCCGTATCGTGGAACAGCGAGGGGTCAAAGCCGGATGAGGTGACATAAGTCGGGTCCGACCAGTCACCGTCGATGGTGTCACAGGTGACGATATAGTTGTGCGCGTCCTTGAAGGCGCCATCCAGGCGCTTGACGTCGGTGTAGACCAGCCAGAATTTGCCATCGGCGTGGCTCAGGCAGGGCGCCCAAATCCCGCAACTGTCGGGGTTGCCGCGCATGTCCAGCTGGCTTGCGCGCTGCAGCGGGCGGCTGACCAGGGTCCAGTTCACCAGATCGCGGGAATGGTGGATCTGCACGCCCGGATACCATTCGAAGGTTGAGGTGGCGATATAGTAATCCGCCCCGACGCGGCAAAAGGACGGGTCGGCGTTGAAGCCGCGCAGCACGGGGTTTTCCAGCATAATCAGACCTTTGGCAGGGGGCGGTTGTGCAGAGCGCGGGCGGGGGGATCCCTCAATCCCCCCACCCGCTGGTCCCGCCCGGCAGGGAGGAGCCGGACGGGCTTTGCCTTACACCAAAAGCGCGCGCGCCTGATCCGGCGAAAGCGCGGCAGGCCGGGTGCAGGTGGTGGTCAGGGTCACAAACTGGCCCGTCTCGCCCGAGGTGAGGCAGGCCATCATCACATCGACCCCGTGCAGCGTGCGGTCCAGTGAGCAGCGCGCGTCACGGCCTTCGGTCAGGGCGGCGACCATGTCAGCCAGACCCGCGGTGCGGTAGTTGGCCAGCGCGCCGTGCTTGGGATGCTCTTGGTTCGGCACACCGAACGGGTGGTCCCAGGGGGCGATGGGGGTAAGGGTTCCATCCCGGCCCGCCACTTCGACCGTGCCGCCGAAGAAGTTCGGGTCAGGGACGTAGAGGGTGCCTTCAGTGCCATACAGCTCAAAATGGTTGCGCTTGTGGTGCCAGACGTCCCAGCTCGTCGTCAGGTTGACCGTCGCGCCGCTGTGGAACTCCAAGAGCGCATGGATGTTGGTGGGCGTCTTGACCGGGATCTCCTGCCCCGCCCGCGCGCCTGAGCCGATGGTGCGGGTCGGTGTGGCCGAGGAGGTAAGCGCCCCCACCCGTTTCACCGGACCAAGGAAGTTGATCAGGTTGGCAACGTAGTAGGGGCCAAGGTCCAGCATCGGCCCCGCGCCGGGCAGGAAGAAGAACTCCGGGCTGGGGTGCCAACCTTCCGGCCCGTGGTTCTGCACGCAAGCGACAGCCGCCGTGACGGTGCCAATGCGCCCTTCGTCCAGCAGCGCGCGCGCCTGCTGATGCGACCCGCCAAGGAAGGTATCGGGCGCGCAGCCGACGGCGAGGCCCTTGGACTTGGCCAGATCGCGCAGGGTGACGCCTTGTTCCAGCGTCAGGACCAGCGGCTTTTCGGAATAGGCGTGCTTGCCGGCCTCCAAGATCCGTTTGGTTACCGCGTAATGCGCGTCGGGGATGGTCAGGTTGATGACCACATCGACGTCCTTGTTCGCCAGCAGGTCATCAACCGACTGCGCCTTCACGTTGAACTCTGCCGCGCGGGCCTGCGCGGCCTCCATGTTCACATCGGCAACGGCGCGTACCTCCAGCCCCTTGAAGAGGGGCGCCAGCCGCAAGTAGCTGGTCGAGATGTTGCCACAGCCGATGATACCCAAGCCGAGATTTGCCATTTGTCTATTCCTCAGAAGGCTTTGGCCGAAGCGATGGAGCGGGTCGCAAACCGTGCGTCATCCTTCGGGTTGTCGTGTTCCATGACGAAATGCTGCACACCGATGCCGCGCAGCGCGGCCAGGATGGTTTTCCAGTCCACCGTGCCGTGGCCGACATCTGACCAGCCGTCCTCATCCTTGTTCTCACCTGCGGGGGCGATGTCCTTGACGTGGGCGGCGGTGATCCGGTCCTTGTATTTCGTGATCCACGCCAAAGGGTCTGCCCCGCCCCGGATGACCCAGGCCACGTCCATCTCCCATTCCAGGCCCGGGCCGCCTTCAAAGATGCGGTCCTGCGGGAAGGACCCATCGGGCAGCGCCTTGAACTCGAAATCATGGTTGTGCCAGCCAAAGCCGTAGCCTGCGGCCTTGTAGGGCGCGCCCGCAGATTGCAGCCGCTTGCCAAAAGCAACCCAGCCGGCCGCGTCGGTCGGGCGGTCATCTGGCATGACATAGGGGCAGTAAAGCCGCTCCATGTTCAGGGACTTGGCGATGCCAAGCACCTTATCGACATCGGTTTCCAGCTGCCCAAGGCCGAAATGCCCAGTCGGCATCGTCAGGCCGGTGGCAGCAAGCCCTGCCTTGGTCGCCGCCACCGCCGCATCATCGGCGTAAAGCGCGCCATAGCCTTCAACGGCGGTATAGCCCGCTGCCGCAACCATGCGGAAAGTCGCGTCCATCGGCGGGAAGTTTCGCGAGGAATAGAGCTGATAGCTGAACATGGGCGTGCCTTTCGTCAGCCGCCATAAGTGGCGGAATGGAGATCCTTGAAGGTGAAAGCGGGCAAGGCTGCGGGGTCCTTAGGGGTGAAGGTGATGGTCACCGGCTGCCCAGGCAGGAGGGTCACGGCATTGGCGGAAAAGCGACCCGGCACTTCAGAAAGCGCCGTAACATAAGGGGCGAGGACGTTGACTTGCATGGTCAATTTCCAAACCGCACCCTCTTGCCGGGCGTCCACCTGCAGGCCAGACGGCAGCAGGTCATAGGCCTTCCACGGCTTCGGCGCGAAGGTGTCCGTACCGGTCGCGTCGCCCGTCCAGTCGAAGACCAGAACCTCATCCGCCGCCAGCGCGCCTGGGGCCAGAGTGAGGGCCGGGATGGCGGCATCGGTGAGGACTGTCAGGCTCACCTTGTCCAAGGCGCGCGTGGTGCCGTCCATCGCCGCCGCCCGCGCAGTGACGGTGATCTTCACCGGGTTCGGCCCGTCATTCACCGCCTTGAGGGTGATGGAGCCCTCTTTCGGCACCGCGACCACGGTCACCGGTGCGAAGAAGCCCTGCGCCATGTGGTGCAGAAGTTTCCAGTTCCCGCCATGGTCCAGCCCGGACCAGCTGCAGACCGGCCAGGTGTCATTCAGCTGCCAGTAAAGCGTGCCCTGGCAATGCGGCTTCAACCCGCGCCAATGGGTGACGGCGGTCTTGATCGCAAGGCCCTGCTGCACCTGGCTGAGGTAGACGAAGCTGGGGAAATCGACCGGAAAGCGGAAATAGCGGAACATCGTCTCGGCGATGCGGGCATTGCCGCCGGGGTTCTTCTGGTGGCTTTCCATGACCGGGGCGGCGATGTTCCAGTCCCCAGGCGCGGCAAAGGCCTTGATTGTGGACATCGACGGATAGGACTGGAACCCGAATTCGCTGCAGAACCGGGGGCTTACGTCGCGGTAGTGGTCAAAGTCGCGGCCCTCGTGCCAGACAGACCAGAAATGCATGTCGCCGCTGCTGTCATCATGCCAGGCGTCGCCAAAGGCCAAGGGGCCGGGCGATGGTGAGGAGGGCCACCAGTTCGCCCCGGGCAGGACGGATTGCAGCGCCGCCTCGACCGTGCGGTTCAGCCGGTCGTAGTTCACCAGATACCGGTCGCGGTCCTTGCGGCTTTCCGGAAACCAGGTCAGCGCGCCGATCAGTTCGTTGTCGCCGCACCACAGGGCGATGCAAGCGTGGTGGCTGATCCGGGAAACGACATCGCGCACCTCGGCATCCACTTCCTCAAGGAACGCCGGGGTGGAGGGATAAAGGTGGCAGGCGAACATGAAATCCTGCCAGACCATCAGACCCAGTTCGTCACACAGGTCATAGAACCAGTCGGGTTCATAGCGCCCGCCGCCCCAGATGCGGATCATGTTCATGTGGGCGTCTTTGGCCGATTGCAGAATGCCGCGCACGGCGTCAGGGGTTATCCGGCCCGAGAGCGCATCAGCCGGAATCCAGTTCGCCCCCCGGGCAAAGACCGCGCGCCCGTTCACATCGATGCCAAAGCTGCGCCCGGCGGCGTCGGGTTCGCTGACCAGCCGCATGTCGCGCAGACCGATGCGGCGGGTGGCGCTGGCACCCTCCCCGGTGACCGTAAGGTCATGCAGCACCTGCGGCCCAAGGCCAGACGGCCACCACAGGACGGGGTCCGCAATCGTGAGTGTAACACGCGCCACACCGGCCCGGACCGGGGCCGTCCTGGTCACGCCGCACAGGGTGGCGGTCACTTCCGCCAGCCCCTCGGCGTGGATGGCCAGCGTCACCTCGGCCACGCGGTCACGATGCGCCTGGGTCACGATGATGTCGCCGATGCGGGGGCCATGCGCCTCAAGCCGGATCGCGCCGGAAAGGCCGAAGATGCCAAGGGCAATGTTCCAGTCCCAACCGAAATCGCACTGCTGCTTGCGCAGCATGTTGGCATGGGGGATGGGGCCGTTCACCTGCTGGTAGGGGATGTAGAACGGCATGCCCGCCTGCCGCACGGCAGCTTCGCGGACGGGGGAGCGGAACAGGATTTCCACCGCATTCGCACCCTTGCGCAAGGCGTGCGACACGTCCACCCGCCAGCGCCGGTGCATGTTGGCGGCGCTGAGGACCAGAACCCCGTTCAGCCGCACCTCGGCCACGGTGTCCAGCCCGTCGATCACCAGATCACAGGGGCTGCCATCATGGGTGAAGCTGCGCCGCGCGGTCCAGTCGCGCTCGCTGACCCAACGGCAGGCATATTCGTTGCGGCCAAAGTAGGGGTCGGGGATCACCCCGGCCTCGTGCAGCGCAGTGACACCGTCACCCGGAAGGTCAAAAGGCACAGAATGGGCGCCGCTTTCATCCGAAAGCGTCCAGCCGCCCGCCAGATCAAGCATCCATCAGATCCTTTGTTCGGTCTTTGTGTCGAAGAGCGACGCCTTGGCGATATCAAGGCCAAGGTGCACCTTCGTTCCTGCTGGCAAGCGGCCCTCGACGGGCACGCGCACGCAGATGTCCTTTGTCCCGGCCTTCAGCCACAGAAGGCTGTCCGCGCCAAGGTTTTCGTCAATCTCGACCACCGCCGGAATCGACGGCCCGGCAGGCGCGCTGGACGACACGGTGACATGTTCGGGCCGGACCCCAAGGATCGCCTGATCCCGCTCCAGCACTGCGCCACCGTCATACCCGGCAAGGTCGATCCGGTGGTCGCCGAAGACAAAGGTCTTGCCGCCGTCAACGGTCTTGCCGGACAGGAAGTTCATCGACGGGCTGCCGATGAACCCGGCCACGAACAGGTTCGACGGCCGGTTGTAGATTTCCTGCGGTCCGGCCAGTTGCTGGATCACGCCGCCTTTCATCACGGCGATCCGGTCGGCAAGCGTCAGGGCCTCAATCTGGTCGTGGGTCACGTAGACCATCGTGTTGCCCAGCTGGTTGTGCAGGCGCTTGATCTCCACCCGCAATTCGCTGCGCAGCTTGGCATCAAGGTTGGAGAGGGGTTCATCGAACAGGAACACGTCCACATCGCGCACCAGCGCCCGCCCAATGGCCACCCGCTGCCGCTGCCCGCCCGACAGGGCCGCCGGTTTGCGGTCCAACAGCGGCTGGATCTGCAGGATTTCCGCCGCCCGGGCGATCCGCTTGTCGATCTCGGGCTGCGGAACCTTGGCGTTCTTCAGACCAAAGCTCAGGTTTCCCCGCACCGTCATCTGCGGGTAAAGCGCGTAGGACTGGAACACCATGCCGATGCCGCGCTCGCTTGGTTCGGCCCAGGTCACGTTCTTGCCCTTGATCCAGATCTGCCCGTCGGTGATGTCCAGAAGCCCGGCAAGACAGTTCAGCAGCGTCGACTTTCCACAGCCCGAGGGGCCCAGAAGCACGACAAACTCGCCCTCCTTCACGTCAAGGTTCATGTTCTTCAGAACAGAGACCGAGCCAAAGTTGAGGGTCAGGTCCTTGACTTCAATCGAATTTCCCATGCGTCAGCCTTTCACGGCACCGGCGGCGATACCGCGGACAAAAAGTTTGCCAGAGACGAAGTAGACGATCAGCGGCACGAGGCCCGTCAGCAACGTGGCGGCCATGTTGACGTTGTATTCCTTCACCCCCTGGACCGAGTTGACGATGTTGTTCAGCTGCACCGTCATCGGGTAAAGGTCAGGCTTGGTGAAGACGACGCCGAAGAGGAAGTCGTTCCAGATCCCCGTCACCTGCAGGATGAGGGCCACCACAAAGATCGGCAGCGACATCGGCAGCATGATGCGGAAGTAGATGCCCCAGAACCCTGCCCCGTCCACCCTTGCGGCCTTGAATAACTCCTCCGGGATCGAGCTGAAGTAGTTGCGGAACAGAAGCGTCAGGATCGGCATCCCGAAGATCGTGTGCACGATCACAAGGCCCCCCAGCGTGCCGTAGATCCCCGCCTCGCGCAGCAGGATCACGATGGGATAGAGCATGATCTGATAGGGGATGAAGGACCCGAAGATCAGGATGGTGAAGAACACCTCTGACCCTTTGAACTTCCAGTTGATCAGCGCATAGCCGTTCACGCTTGCAATGATGATCGACAAAATCACCGAAGGGACGGTGATCAGGACCGAATTCCAGAACCCCCGGCTTAGCCCGTCACAGTTCAGGCCGGTGCAGGCCGTGGCCCAGGCCTTCACCCAAGGCTCAAACGTGATTTCGACCGGCGGCGAGAAGATGTTGCCAAGGCGCACCTCCGGCATGCCCTTCAGGCTGGTCATCACCATGACATAGAGGGGCAAGAGATAATAGACGCAGACCAATATCAGGATGCCGTACAGCATGATGTTGCGCGGGCTTAGAGCCTTTTTCGGCTTGGCCCCGCGCGGGCCGGTCATGGCGATGGCGGCGTCAGCCATGTTTCTTCCCCCCGAATTCCAGATAGGCCCAGGGGATCAGCACGATCAGCACGCTGAGCAGCATCATGGTCGAGGCCGCGAACCCCTGCCCCAGGTTCTGCGCCTGAAACATGTAGTCATAGACATACATCGCGGGCACCTGGGACGCGTTGCCGCCGGGCCCCCCGCTCGTCATCGCGACCACAAGGTCGTAAAGCCGGATGATGCCGCTGGCGACGATCACCAGCGTGGTGACAAAGACCGCGCGCATCATCGGGATGATGACCACGACATAGGTCTTCCAGGTCGGGATGCCGTCCACCCTTGCGGCCTTCCAGATATCTTCGTCAATGCCGCGCAGACCTGCCAGCATCAGGCACATGACGAACCCCGTCCCCTGCCACAGCCCCGCGATCAACAGGCCGTAAAGCACCGTTTCAGGACTGTGCAGCGGGTCGAAGGTGAAACTTTCCCAGCCCCAGCTGCGCACGATGCCCTGCACGCCGAAGTCAGGGTTCAGGATCCACTGCCAGACCAGGCCCGTCACGATGAAGGACAGGGCGAAGGGGTAAAGCATGATCGTGCGGAACGTGTCCTCATAGCGGATCTTCTGGTCCATCAGCACGGCCAGGATGAACCCCATGACCACCGTGAAGATCAGCGACATCACGCCGTAGAACAACAGGTTCTCGATCGACACCAGCCAGCGGCTGTTGGACCAAAGCCGGTCATACTGGTCCAGGCCGACCCAGCGCAGTCGGGGCAACAGCTTGGAATCGGTGAAGGAATAGACGACCGTCCAGATCGTGCCGCCCACAAATACCACCAGCGTCGTCGCGATCATCGGGATCGCCGCGATCTTGGCGCTGATATTGCGGCGCCACCCGGCACGCGGGCGGTCGGCTGAGGTTATGCGGCCCCGCTCCGCTTCGCTGGTCACTGACATCGGCCCCTGCCCCCCATTTGACTTTCAGGTGCGAAAAGGGGCCGCCCGATACGGGCAGCCCCCTGTCGTCAAGACAGTCTCAGAGACCGGATTTCAGGATTTCCACCCATTTCGTATGGGCTTCTTCCGGGGCCATGTCGGACTTCCAGAACTCCACCATCAGGTCTTCGGCCTGCTTCTGGACGTCGGCGGACCAGACCATATCGCCCGAAGGGACGATGTTGCCACCGGCGAGGATCTCCAGACCTTTCTTCATGCAGTCGTTGGCAGCCGCCAGATCGACGTCACCCCGGATCGGAAGCGAGCCTTTCTTCAGGTTGAACGCGACCTGCACTTCGGGGGTGACCAGAAGGGCGGCCAGACGCTTCTGCGCGGCTTCCTTTTCCGGATCATCCACCTTGGGGAAGTAGAAGGCGTCGCCACCGGTCGAGATGTACTCGTTCAGGCCAAGGCCTGGCAGGCAGGTATAGTCGGTCCCGGCCACTTCCTGTGCGACTTGGAATTCACCTTGCGCCCAGTCACCCATGATCTGGCCGGCGGCCTGATCGGTGATGACAAGGTTGGTCGCCTGGTTCCAGTCCTGAACATTCGACCCCTTGGCCAGTTCCCGCGCCGAGGCGGCGGCGGCAAAGACCTTGGCATATTCCGGGCCAGCGGCCACATCCATGTTCTTGTCGACGTTCACGGCCTTCCAGGCATCAAGCCCGGCCACCGCGATCTGCATCGCGCCGAAGGCCAGGTTCGACTGCCAGGGCTGGTCGCCCAGCGCCAGCGGGATCTTGCCGGCTTCGCGGACCTGCGGCGCAGAGGCGACGAACTCGTCCCAGTTCGTCGGCACCGGAATGCCGATATCCTCATAGACCTTGTTCGACAGCCACAGCCATTCGGGCGAATGGATATTCACCGGCGCGCAGTAGATCCGGCCGTCGACGGTGCAGGCATCCAGAAGCGACGGCGGGAAGACGATTTCCTTCCAGTTGTTCGCCTCGGCCACATCGGTCAGGTCAAGCATCAGGCCAGCCTCGACCAGTTCCAGCGCCTGCTGGCCGTGGTTGAACTGGGTGGCGCCCATCGGGTCGCCGCCGGTGATGCGGCTGATCATGATCGGGCGCGCCGTGCCACCGCCGCCTGCAATCGCGCCGTCGACCCATTTGTCGCCCGATGCGTCGAAGGCTTTGGCCAGCTCGGCGACCGCCGCGGCCTCACCACCGCTGGTCCACCAATGCGTGACTTCAAGCTCGGTCGCCATGGCTGGCATGGCCACCGATGCGCAAAGCACGGCCGTCAATCTGGTCAGTTTCATCCGTTCCTCCCGGTTTCTAAATCGTTATAGCTCATTCCTATAACGTTATAGATTTGCCGATCAATCAATCTTTTCTCTTGTCGGCCCCCCGCGCAAAAGATTTGATCGCGAGAGGGGACCACGCCTTTTCGTGGCAAATCGGGGGAAAAACAGCCTTGATGCCGCAGTGCCGAAACATCCGTCAGGGGCTTGCACCACAGGTGATTTTCGTCGCCTCTGGTCGGCAGGTTTCTGCGGCTGCAAATGGCCCCGCGCGCACCGAATCACCCACGGGGATTCGCCGGAACGCCTCGGCACGAAGGGACGACTGTCATGGCATCGCCGTCTGATCCCGCCATCCTGACCCTCCCTGATTCGGAGCATGAGCGTCCGACGCTGAAGACCATCGCCGCCGCCACCGGCCTTGCCATCGCCACCGTCAGCCGCGCCCTGAAGGATGCGCCGGACATCGGCGAAGACACCAAGCGCCGCGTGCGTGAAACTGCGGCCCTCCTTGGCTACCGTCCGAACCGCGCGGGTGTGCGCCTGCGCACCGGCAAGACCAACGTGATCGCGCTGGTCCTGTCGACCGAAACGGATGTGATGAACCACACCTCACGCCTGATCTATTCCATCGCCAACGCGCTGCGCGGCACCGCATACCACATGATCGTGATGCCCTTCTTCCCCGACCAGGACCCGATGGAGCCGATCCGCTACATCGTGGAAACCGAAAGCGCGGATGGGGTGATCCTGAACCAGACCAAGCCGGATGATCCTCGCGTCCGCTACATGCGCGAACGGAACTTCCCCTTCGCCACGCATGGGCGCACCGACATGGGGATCGACCACGCCTATTACGACTTTGACAACGAGGCTTTTGCCCGCCTGGCCGTGCGCACCCTTGTCCAGCGTGGGCGCAAGCGGCTTTTGCTGATCGCCCCGCCCCGTTCACACCTTTACGCCCGCCACATGACCTGGGGCTTTTCCGATGAGGCCGCGCTTTTGAACCTGCCGTTCGAGGTGGCCGACAAGGTCACCTCCGACTCTGGTGGCGAGGCGGTCGATGAAGCCGTCGCCGCCCGCTTTGCCGAGGCCAATCCGCCGGACGGCATCCTTGTCGGTTCCACCACCGCCGCCATGTCCTCGATCGCCGGGGCCGAACGCAACGGCCGTGTGCTGGGCCAAGACTTTGACGTGGTCGCAAAAGAGGCCATCGCCCTGTTGCGCCGTTTCCGCCGGCAGACCATCATCATCAAGGAAGACGTGGGCCGGGCGGGTGAGTTTCTGGCCCGCGCCTTGGTGGCCGAGATTGAAAAGCGCCCGCCAGAGGCGCGACAGGGCCTGGAAGTGCCCGCGCAAGTGGATTGGGGCGACACAGCCCGTTTGGGAGGATGACAATGCAGACGATCAAGGGCCCGGCCCTGTTCCTGGCGCAATTCGCGGGGGATGCCGCCCCGTTCAACAGTTGGAAATCCATCACCGCCTGGGCCGCCGATTGCGGCTATGCGGGCGTGCAGGTGCCAAGCTGGGACGGGCGGCTTTTTGACCTTGAAAAGGCAGCCGCCTCAAAGGCCTATTGCGATGAGTTCAAGGAAATTGCGAAGGACGCTGGGCTGGAAGTGACCGAACTTTCAACCCACCTGCAAGGCCAGCTTGTCGCCGTCCACCCGGCCTATGACACCGCCTTTGACGGTTTTGCCGCCCCTGCGGTGCGCGGCAATCCGAAGGCGCGTCAGGAATGGGCGGTGGATCAGGTCAAGAAGGCGCTGACTGCCTCGAAGAACCTTGGCCTCTCCGCCCATGCCACCTTTTCCGGCGCCCTCGCCTGGCCCTACCTTTACCCCTGGCCGCAGCGCCCGGCGGGTCTGGTCGAAGAAGCCTTCGACGAACTCGCCCGCCGCTGGCTGCCGATCCTGAACCACGCCGAAGACTGCGGCGTTGATGTCGCCTATGAGATTCACCCCGGCGAAGACCTGCATGACGGGATCAGCTATGAGATGTTTCTGGATCGCGTGAAGGGGCACAAACGCGCCAACATGCTGTACGATCCCAGCCACTACGTCCTGCAACACCTTGATTACCTTGACCATATCGACATCTACCACGACCGGATCAAGATGTTCCACGTCAAGGATGCGGAACTGAACCCCACCGGGCGGCAAGGCGTCTACGGCGGGTTCCAGTCCTGGGTCAACCGCGCCGGGCGCTTCCGGTCGCCCGGCGACGGGCAGGTCGATTTCGGCGGCATTTTCTCCAAGCTCACGCAATACGGCTTTGACGGCTGGGCCGTGGTCGAATGGGAATGCTGCCTGAAACATCCCGAGGACGGCGCCCGCGAAGGCGCTGCCTTCGTCAACGCCCACATCATCCGGGTGACCGAAAAGGCCTTTGACGACTTCGCCGACAGTGGCACTGACCGCGCCGCCAACCGCCGGATGCTGGGGCTCGACTAGGGTGAAAATCGGCTTCAACCTCCTCTTGTGGACCACGCATCTGGACGGCACGCTGTTGCCCACGCTGCGTGCCCTCAAGGCGGCGGGCTACGATGGGGTTGAAGTGCCGATTTTCGGCGGTGACCCGGCCTACTACCGGGACATCAAGACCATGCTTGACGGTGAGGGGCTGCAGTCCACCGTCGTCGGCATTGTCCAGGACGAGGCGCGCAATCCGCTCTCTGCGCAAACTGAATCCGCCGGGGTCGACTACCTGAAATGGCTGGTCGACTGCTCGGTCGCCCTGGGTGCCGAGGTGCTGGCCGGCCCGTTCTACCAGCCTCTCGCCAGCTTCTCGGGCCACCCGCTGACCGAGGACGAATGGCAGCGCCTGATCCGCACCCAGACCGCCATGGCCGACCATGCCACAGGTGCTATCACCCTGGCCGTCGAACCCCTGAACCGCTTTGAATGCTATGCCCTGAACACCTGCGAACGGGCAGCGCAGTTGGTGCAGGCGGTGAACCGGCCCAACTACGGCTATCTCTTCGACACGTTCCACTCGAACATTGAAGAGAAGGACGCCATCGCCGCCCTTTCGGCCACCATGGCTCAGGTTGCCCATATCCATATCTCCGAGAACGACCGCGGCACCCCCGGTCGCGGCCACGCCCCGATCCTTCCCGCCATCGCCACTGCGAAAGCCGCCGGCTACACCGGCTGGCTCACTGTTGAGGCGTTTGGCCATGCCCTGCCCGATATCGCCGCCGCCACAAGGGTTTGGCGGCCGCTTTTCACCTCAACCGAAGCCGTCTATGCCGAGGCCATCACCCTGATCCGCCAAGGCCTTGCTGCTTGAAGGAGACCGACATGCCCATCGACGCCGCTCACACCGCCCGCCCCGAACGCCTGCGCCTTGGCATGGTCGGCGGCGGACGCGACGCCTTCATCGGCGCCGTCCACCGCATCGCCGCCCGGATTGATGACCAGTATGAACTGGTCGCGGGCGCGTTCTCCTCCAACCCGGAAAAAGCCCTCGCCTCGGCGCAAGATCTGGGCGTCGCCCGCGCCTATACCAGCTTTGCCGAGATGGCCTCGAAGGAAGCCCGCCGCAAGGACGGGATCGACGCCGTCGCCATCGTGACGCCCAACCACATGCACGCCCCCGTCGCGATGCAGTTCCTGAAACGTGGCATCCATGTCATCTGCGACAAGCCGCTGACCGCGACCCTTCCCGAAGCGAAGAAGCTGGCGAAGGCCGCCGAAGCCGCAGGCGTCGTCTTCGCGCTGACCCACAACTACACCGGCTATCCGATGATCCGGCAGGCCAAGGCGATGATTGCGAACGGAGAGCTTGGCGACCTCCGTTTGGTGAATGTCGAATACGTGCAGGATTGGCTGACCGAACCGGTCGACAACAAACAGGCCGACTGGCGCACCGACCCGGCCCGGTCCGGCGCGGGGGGCTCTACCGGCGACATCGGCACCCATGCCTTCAACCTGGCGAATTTCGTGACCGGCCTCACGCTCGACACGCTGGCCGCCGACCTGACCGCCTTTGTCCCCGGCCGCCGGGTGGATGACAACGGCCATGTCCTGATGCGCTATCAGGGCGGGGCCAAGGGCATGCTGTGGTGCAGCCAAGTCGCCCCCGGCAATGAAAACGGGTTGCGCCTGCGGGTCTATGGCACCAAAGGCGGGCTTGAATGGGCGCAGGAAGACCCGAACTACCTCTGGTTCACGCCCTTCGGCCAGCCGAAACGCCTGATCACCCGCGGCGGCGCCGGGTCCGGCGCCGAGGCCGCCCGCGTCTCCCGCATTCCGCCGGGGCATCCCGAAGGCTATCTTGAAGGCTTCGCCACGATCTACACCGAAGCCGCCCGCGCCATCCGCGCCGCAAAGTCCGGCACCCCGGTCCCCGAGGGCACCACCTTCCCCGGCCTGAAAGAGGGGCTGGAAGGCGTCGCCTTCGTCGATGCCTGCGTCCGCTCCTCCGCCAGAAACGGCGCTTGGGTCACACTTAATCTTTAGATATTCGCTCAGCTGTCATTCTTCGTCCTCAAATATCCCACGGGAGGTCCGGAGGGTGTGAAACCCTCCGGGGCCAGCCAAGCGCAAAACGTCAGCGCAGCCGCGCCCGTTCGCGCTGCAGCCACAGCACCGTCAGAAGCAAGGGCGCATTGGTGATTTCGCCCCGCGCAACGGCCTCCATCAAGGCGTCGAACGACAGAAGATGGCCGCGAATATCCTCGGCCTCCTCCTCGGCACCAAAGACTCCGGCCACCCCATCGGGAAGGTCGCAAAGCCCGATGTAGGAATAAAGATACTCCGTCACCGCCCCGGGCGTGGGGTAGTATTCCGCCACTTTCTTCAGCGCACCCAGGGTCAGCCCGGCCTCTTCCACCGCCTCGCGCCGGGCGGCGGCCTCGGGCGTCTCGCCGGGGTCGATCCGGCCCGCAATCGCCTCAAGCTGCCAAGGCAAGGGATCGCCCCGGCCCAAGGGCCCGACGCGCATCTGTTCGATCAGCAGCACCCGGTCGCGCACGGGGTCATAGGGCAGCACGGTGACCGCATCGCCTGCGACAAAGACCTCACGCTGCAGGGTCGGGCTCATCGCGCCGTCAAAGCGGCGGTGGCTCAGGGTCAGCACCTCAAGCCCGAAGAACCCCGCATGGGCCTGCCGCCTGCCTGACACCTGAACCTCGCCGCTCCCGGCCCGCAGACCGCGGGCCGGCCCAGTGGCCGCCCGCGCCTGGCTTGCTGCCGCGACCCGCAAGGATGGCAAGCGATGCCGCACCTCGGCCACGGACAGCTGGCCATAGGCGTCCATGACCCCGCGCGCCAGCGCTTCGGCCTCGGGGCCACCAGGGCCAAGGTCCACAACCGGCGCGGCTGCCAATCCCATGACATCGCAGTAAAACGCCAACCGCGCGGGGTCCGGTCCCACCACCACAGCCCGCAGGCCAGGCGACCCGATCACCTGCATCTGGCAACTCGCATCCGGCCCCCCGGGCCTCAGCGCCAGCGACGGCTGGCGTTTTCGGTCAGGATGCCGGCAACCGCACCGCCCACCGCCATGACGAGGATCACCCCGACCGACCCAAGCGGCACCGACCGCGTCAGCATCTGGTTGAACACATCGACCACCGCCTCGAACGGGCCGTCATAGCGCATCTTCACCGACTGGCGCAGCATCTCGTAGATGCCAAAGAACAGCAGGGCAAAGAACACCAGCACGACGACCGTCTTCCACCCCGACCCGACCGCGCCAAGATAGCCTTTCCCGACCGAGTTTCCCATCACCTTCCAGCCGATGATCGCCCCCAAGACCGCCGTCAGTTCCCGAAAGGCGCCCACGGCGGTTTCTTCCGGCATGTTCGGCACATAGGCATTTGCGGTCAGCCAGCCCACGACAGCAAAGCTGATTGCTGCCATCGCCTTGGCACCGGTCGGCATCGGAGTGGCCATGAAAATCCCCTCAGGTCGGACGTGTCACCGTAATTTGCGTCACATCACAGTTTCCACCCTGAAACGCCCCCGCGCAAGAGGCGAGGTAAAAATCCCACATCCGTTTGAAACGGTCATCAAACCCCAGCTTTTTCACTTCACCCCAGCGGTCGGTGAAGGTTTCATGCCAGCGGCGCAGCGTCAGGCTGTAGCTGGTCCCGAACTCGATCGACCCCTTCACCCGCAGCCCCGCCTTTTCCACTTCCGCCCGCAGGACCGAAGGGGCGGGCAGCATGCCACCGGGGAAGATGTATTTCTGGATGAAATCCACACTGCGCCGATAAAGCGGCCAGCGGTCATCCGCCACGGTGATGATCTGCAAGGTCGCATGGCGGCCCGGGCGCAGGCAATCGCGCAAGGTGCTGAAATAGGTCGGCCAATAGCGCTCGCCCACGGCTTCGAACATCTCGATGCTGGCGATGCCGTCATAGGTGCCGCGCTCGTCGCGGTAGTCCTGCAGCTTGATCGACACCCGGTCGGACAGGCCCGCCTTGGCGATCCGCTCCACCGCAAAGTCATACTGCCGCTGGCTTATCGTCAGCGCGGTGACCTTCAGCCCACGTTCGCCCGCGGCATATTCCGCAAACCCGCCCCAGCCGCAGCCGATTTCCAGCACATGGTCCCCAGGCACCGCGCCCATCTGGTCCACCATGCTGGCGTATTTGCGCTTCTGCGCCGCTTCCAGGCTTTCCTGCGGGTTCTCGAAAATGGCCGAGGAATAGGTCATCGTCTCATCCAGCCAGAGCCGGTAAAACTCATTCCCAAGGTCGTAGTGGTACGAGATGTTCTTCCTCGCCTGCGCCTTGGAATTCGACTGCAGCCAGAACCGCATCCGCTCATAGGCGCGCACCAGTTTCATCCCGGGGTAGCTGTCGCCCAAGGGGTTGTTCGCCGGGCGCTGGATCAGGTCAAGGAATGCCTGCAGGTCGGGGGTGGACCACCAGCCATCCAGATAGGCATCACAAAAGCCAAGGTCCCCATCGCGGATCAGCCGGGCGAAAAGGTCGGGGTTGTGCACCTCGATCTCGGCGGCGATTCCGGGTGCCTTGCCTTCGACGCGAAAGCGGCGGCCGTCGGGCAATACAAAGTCCATCCGGCCCTCGCCCAGCCGCCCGGCCACCTCGAAGGCGCGGGCGAAATAGCGCGGCAGGCCGGTCTGGCCCTTCATTGTCGTCAGCACGTCCATCGGCCCTCCCCGGGGGTTCTTTTCATTCTGGTCACTTTCCTCAAACGGCATGCGTTGCTCAAGCCTTTCTTGCCCCATATGCCGCAAGGGCACGCGCGCGCCCCTCCGCCAGATCAATGACCGGGGCCGGGTAAGGCCGCGCCGGATCAAGCCCCCAGGACCGGGGCACCGCGTCGAAAAAGGCCAGCGCCTCGGGCCCGGGATTGCGCGACAACTCGGCAATGAAGCGCCGGCGGTAGTCGGCCTTGGCGTCGAACTTCTCCGCCTGGCCGGACGGGTTGAACACGCGGAAATAAGGCGCCGCATCCGGGCCAGATCCTGCAACCCATTGCCATCCCATGGCATTTGAAGCCGGGTCCCAATCCGTTAGACAATCGGCGAACCATTGCAGACCTACGCGCCAGTCGGTCAGAAGGTGCTTGGTCAGGTAGCTGCCCGCAATCATCCGGGCGCGGTTGTGCATCGTGCCGGTCACATACATCTCGCGCATCGCGGCATCGACAAAGGGCTCACCCGTCATGCCCTGCTTCCAGCGCAGCGCATCCGGGTTGTCGCCGCGCCAAGGGAAACTGTCCCATTCCGGCTTCCAGTTGGCATGGGTGATCTGCGGCGTGTGGTGCATCAGATGATAGGCAAACTCACGCCAGGCCAGTTCGCGCAGGAAACTCTCGGCCCCGGCCCGCCCTTCATCCCGCGCCCGCAGGCCCGCATGCCAGACCTCGCGGATGCCGATCTCGCCATAGGTCAGGTTCTCGGACAGGCGCGAGGTCCCGGCCACCCCCGGCAAGTCGCGTGCGGCGGCATAGCGGTCGACCGGCCCGTCCAGAAACGCGGCCAGCTTGGCCCGCGCCGCCGCCTCACCCACCGCCTGATAGGGCGCCACAATCGCCGCCCCCCGGTTCATCGCGGCCCCGAGATCCCAGTCCTCCAGCCGCTCGCTGGCAGGCCAGACCGCAGGCGCCACAGCCCGATTGGGAGCCGCAGCCGGGCTTGCCACGCCCCGATCCCGCACCGCGCGCCAGTAGGGGGTGAAGACCTTGTAAAACCCGCCCTGCCCGGTCTCGACCTCCCAGGGCTCATGCATCAGGTGGCCCGCAAAACTGCGTGCCTCAAGACCCGCCGACTTCAGCGCCGCCTTGACCTCAATATCCCGCGGCACCGCAGCCGGGTCATACAGCCGCGACCACCAGACGCCCCCGGCACCCGTCTCGGCCACCAGCGCTTGCAGCACCGCCAGCGCCGGCCCGCGCCGCAAGGTCAGCCGCAACCCGATCTTCTCCAGCGCCCGGGCAAACTCCGCGACCGCAAGCCCCAGCCGCCACTTCGCCGCCGCACCCAGCGCCTCGGTCTCAGGATCAAGCACAAAGACCGGCAGAAGCGGACGCCCCGTGGCAACGGCAGCGGCCAGCATCGGCTGGTCGCCCAGCCGCAAATCGCGGCGGACCCACAGGATCAACGGTTGCTCAGACATACCCCAGCCTTCCCCAAGTCCTGACCTTACGCCCCCCGCTGGAAGACGGATCACTTCACCTTGCTCTTTTTTCAAATACTCTCAGGGGGTTTGGGGGCAGAATGCCCCCATCAGCCGAGCCCTCTGCGCACTCTTCGCGCAGAGGGTGAGTAAACGGCTTGCGCGCCAGCGCTCCGCTTGAAACCCGTCAAAGCACCCGGTCCAGCGCCGCGATCAGCTGTGCCACCTCATCGGCACTGGTGTAATGCACGCCGCTCATCCGCAGGACACCCTTCTTCAGGTCCACGCCCAGCGCCGTCAGCGGCCGCACGGCATAGAAATCCCCCGCCCAGCAGGCAATCCCGTCCCGGCCCAGCGCCTCGGACACCGGTTCCGCGGCGCGCCCCAGATCAATCGCCACCGTCGGCGCCCGCCGCCCCGCATCACGCGGCCCAAGCAGGCGCACATCATTGCGCGCCGCGAGGTAGTCCAACAAAGGCTGGATCACCGCCACCTCAGCCGCGCGCATCAGGTCATGCACACCCCGGTTCCGCGCCGCCGCGTCGCCCGTCACCCCGTGATGCGCCGCCAGCGCATCGACATAGTCCGCCATTCCGGCACAGGCCGCGATCTGGGCATGGTCCGGCCCGGCGGGCGTGTGGCGCTTGTAAAGGGTCCCGTGGTTGAAATAATGCCCCTGCCCCGGCAGCTCAAAACCAAAGGCCTCGCGCAGGACCATGATCCCCTGATGCGGGCCATAGGTCTTGTAGGCCGAGAAAAGATAGACATCGCAGCCCAAGGCCGGAATGTCCGGAAAGCCGTGCGGCGCGTAGCTGACCCCGTCCACCACCGTCCGCGCGCCTGCGTCCCGCGCCAGGGCGCAGATGGCCGCCACATCGTTGATCTCGGCGATCACGTTGGAACAATGCGGAAAGCACACCAACTTGACCATGCCATCCGCCAGAAGGGCGGCCAGCGCGGGCAGTTCCAGCGCCCCCGTCTCGCGGTCGATCTGCCATTCCCGCACTTCGATCCCGGCATCCGCCAGCCGCCGCCACACGCCCGAATTTGCCTCGTGGTCCTGATCCGTCACCACAACCGCGCCGCCGGTGCCGTCCAGCCAGGTCCGCACCGCCTGCGCCAGCACATAGGTGTTCGCACTGGTCGACGGCCCGAACGAAACCTCTTCACGCGCGACGCCCATCATCGCGGCAAGGCGGGTGCGGGCCTCGTCCATCTCTGCCCCGCCCGCCTGCGCCCCCGGATAGGGGCCATAGGGTTGCACCTTGCGGTCGGTGTAGAACCGCGTCAGCCGGTCCACCACCTGCGCGCAAGGATAGCTGCCCCCGGCATTCTCAAAGAACGCGTGGGACGACAAGACCGGCGACGAAAACGCCGGGAATTGTGAGCGGACGAAGTCAAGATCAAGCGCCATCTGTGGGCTCCCTGTTGGGGCCACGGTCCCGGAACGCCCCCGCGCGAAGCGGGGAACATCCCGGGCCGCGGCAGGTCTTCCAGCCAGGCCAGCAGGATGTCTCCCCGCAGGCCAGAGCCGGGCACACCCGGCGTCACCCCAAGGATTAGCGGCCCCCCGCCGGGCCTGCAAGCCCCGGCAGGCAGAGACCTTACTTCGCGGATGGCCGGCTTTCCGGCCCGATGCGGCGGAACCGGCAACGGGGCCCTGCGCGACGGTTGCCGTCCGGGTCGCGGACAGCGCACGACCAGCGGTGAATCACGACCTTTTCGGCGGCAACAGCCTGCCTTTCCGGGTCGCTCTGCCACCATTTTGGTCGCCTGACGGAATTTTGTGCGCCATTCCCCTGCGGAAACTTTGAAAACCCCTTGTCCTTTGCCGTGGTGCCGCCCACCTTCACGCACCAAGGGCGTGGCGGCTGAAGCTGCGCCCGTCAAAACAGGTTGCAATCCGGTTGCCGGTCATCCAGAGGCCGCACCCCATCAGAGGAGCACACATGTCCCGCAAGAGCCTTGCCCTTCTCAGCGCCGCTTCGGTGCTTTCGCTCGCCGTCGCCGCCAATGCGGCAGACCCCGAATTGACCGTGCTCGACTGGGCCGGCTGGGAAATCGACGGCATGCTGCAACCTTACGTCGACAAGCACGGCCAGAAGCCGACCTATGTCTTCTTCGCCGATGATGACGAGGCGTTCCAGAAAGTCTCCTCGGGCTTCAAGGCCGACGTGGTCCACCCCTGCGCCGCTTCGGTGCCGCGCTACAAGGAAGCGGGCCTGGTGGAACCCTGGGACATCTCCAAGATCCCCGAATTCGCCAATATCCCCGAACGGATGACCGCGCCCTTCACCAATGAAGAAGGCGTGTTCTACATCCCGACCGACTACGCCTACACCGCCATCGCCTACAATTCGGAAACCGTTCCGGCCGAAGACGTGGCCTCGCTGTCCGTTTTCACCAACCCGAAATATGCCGGCCGTATCTCGATGCCCGACAACACCGATGACGTCTGGTCGCTGGCGTTCCTCGCCACCGGCGTCACCTCGTGGGACAATGTGACCGACGAACAGTTCACCGCCGCCGCCGACTGGCTGCGTTCGGTGCATCCGAACGTCCGCGCCTATTGGGCCGACCCGTCGGAACTGTCGCAACTCATGGCCTCGGGCGAGGTGCAGGTCGCCTGGTCCTGGAACGACCCAGTCGCCATCCTGCAGGCCGAAAACTTCCCCGTCGGCTTCAACCGCGCCCCGGCCGAAGGTGCTGCCACCTGGTACTGCGGCTTTGTCAACATGAAGGACGGCCCCGGCAACGAGGACAAGGTCTACGATCACATCAACTCGCTGCTGGCGCACAGCTCGGCCCAGCCGCTGCTGGATGCGATCGGCTACGCCCTGGCAAATGACGCGGCCATGGCCGAAATCCCGGCCGAGGCGCTGAAAGCCGCCTATGTCGACCCGGTCACCACCACCCTCTTCGTCCAGTCGCCGCCCACCACCGAACTGCGCGACCGGATGATCGAGGAATTCGAGATGATCAAGTCGGGCTTCTGATCCCGCGCCTAAACGACACCGAAACGCCCGGGGATCCCTCCGGGCGTTTTCCTTTGCGTGCGGGGCCCTGCACCGGTCACCGTCCCAGGCTTTGCAACCCGCGCCGAAACGTCCGGGCAATGTCGGTGGGCAGCGAATAAAGCGTGGCAAACAGGTTTTCCGGATCATAATCCGGCTCACGCAGCAGCAGCTTTGCCATCACGCGCTGCGCATCACTGTCCTTGCCCGTCGCTTGCAGGATCAGCGCTGCATTGGCCAGCATATGGCCATAGGCCGACCGGTGCACCGTTGACCGTCCGGCCCAATAGGCTGCCGCTTCAGTATCCCCCAGCCGCAGATGCGCAATCGCCCGGGTGATCTGGATCGCGGCCAGGAACGGGTCAAACGGGCTCAGGTTTTCGCTGTGTTGCAGACTGTCCAGCGCCCGGGCCGGATCGCCGACATGGCATTCCAGAAAGCCCAGCATGTAATGCGCATTCGGAAAGCTGGGGCAAAGGCTGATCGCTTCACCGATGTGGCGCAACCCGGCCTCGGGATCGCCCCCCAGCCAAAGCGCCCGCCCGTACGCCCAATGCCCCACGGGGGACAGCGCATCCGCCTCCAGCGCCTTGGTGGCCGAGGCAAGCGCGACCGACGCCCCCTGCCGCCGGTCCCCCAACCGGTTGGTGAAGGCCAGATGATACTGGCAGAACGACATATAGGCATGCGCGCGGGCGAAACCCGGGTCAAGCGCGGTCGCCCGGCTAAGATGGCCCATCGCTTCTCGCATCCCATCCTGGCTGAAGGCGAACGCGGTGTTCAGGCCCAGATGAAACGCCTCCCAGGCGTCTTGCCCGTCCAATGCGCCGGAAAGCGCTGCCCGGACCCCGCCTTCCGTGACCGCCCGCGAGATCACGTTGACCAGCCGCTGCGCAATCCAGGGGGCTGAGTGATGCAGATCCGCGGTCGGAATCTGGACCTCTTCGGACCAGTCGATGCTGCCATCGCGCGTGCGCACCACATCCAGGACCACGCGGAACGACGCCTTGGCCCCACCCGGCAAAACCCGGCCCGAAACCACCGTGTCCACGTTCAGCAAATGCCGCAGACGCAGCGCGTCTTCGGCAAAGGGGCGCAAGGCAAAGACGCTGCCCCGCCCGGTCACCCGATAGGCCCGCAGCCGCGCCAGATTCGAGATGATGTCATGCGTCAGCCCGTCAAACAGAATGCGCATATGCGGATCAATGCTGTCGGGCAGAACGAAAGGCATCACCGCAATCGTGCCGGGGGCGACGGCCTCACCCGCATCCGGCGCCAGCATTGCCCCCAAGGCCAGCCCAGTCAGCATGTAGCCCCGCCGAGGCACCGTCTTGAGCAGCGGCGCAGCCTGCGGGCCCAACGCCTCACGCACCTCATGCACGCATTGGGTCAGCGAATCCTCGGTCACGATCACATCGGGCCAGACCTCGCCCATCAGCTCATCCTTGCTGACCACCCGGCCTTCGCTTTGCGCCAGCACGGAAAGCAGCCGCATGGCTTTGGGCCGCAACGCGACCTCGCCCTTCGCCGACAAAAGACGGCTCTGCGCGAGGTCAAGCGTCAGCTCACCCAAGGCAAACATGCGTGCATCCGTTCCCGCCATGGGCGACCCCAAACGACCGATTACCCCGTCAGCCCTGCGCCAGCGCGACAGCAGGAACGATCCGCGTCACCGGAAGCCGCGCCGCCTGGTTCAGGCTGAACAGAACGGCCTCATCCTTGGCCTGATAAAGACAATAGCACAGGCCATCGCCTGGTAGAAACGTGCTGCCAAGGTAATGCACCAGATCACCATCATCGCGCATCCGCGTCACCTGGCGCTGGCTTGCCGCCACCAACAGATGCAGATCGGTGGCTGAGATGCCTTCAACGTCGCGTTCGACCAAAAACGTCTTCATCGCCACACCGCCTTTCTGGTTTCCGCAGCCGCCAGCGCGGGCATGGCGATTTCCCGGGCCAGCTTGTGGATGATTGCCTCGCCGAAGGCGTCAAAGGAATTTGCCGTCATCACAAAGGCCCCCGGGCCGGTGATGACCCAACGGCTGTACCACGTGTCCAGGTCCGGGTCGGTCAGGGTGATCGCCAGGCCGTTGATCGTCACGCCCATTTCGTCAGCCCGGGTGCGGGCGGTTTCCAGCGGCACATGATGGCGCGGCCGTGGCCCGACCGATTCCCTGCCATCGCCTGAGACGTTGATGATCCGCCGTGCCGCACAGGACCGGCCCGCCTCAAGCAGGTCCAGCGATTTCCAAAGGCCGCTGCCGATGCCGGTATCGCCCGTGACCCGCCGGGGCAGCGCTGCAATCCGGTCGGCAAGCCTTGCCGCCGCAGCGGCGCTGTCGATCCGCTGCCACGGCAGGACCTGCGGCGCGATCTGCTCGTCCCCCCACAGAACAACCGCCACATCGACCACCCCGGCCAGTGCCAGGGCCGCTTGCACCCGGTCGTCCGTGAAGGCCGCCGCATAGCCCTGCCGTTGCAGGCCGAAGTCATGGTCATTGATGCTGCCCGAACCGTCGATGGCCAGAACCAGCGCCAGATCAGGGCAGGATGCAAAGGCTCCAGAGGCGGGGATGCCTCCAGAGCCGAGGGTGATCAGAAAGAGCAAAGCCTTGAAATGCATGATCTAAACCGGAAATGGTGACTATGCCTGCCATCTTGGCCGCTCTGGTCGCCGAAGTCCTGAAGGAGTTCTGAAAGTTTCCTGATGGCCTCAAGTGCCGCCCCGTCTGACCCGCCAAAGCACAGCGCCACCTCGCCCAGGACACCGCAGGCGAAGTCAATCCTAAAGCATTTCTTACCGCCACAGCCATATCCTTGAAATGATGGACTTTTCCGCTCCTGTCCCAGCCCGGGACACCGCCCTTGCGCCCCCCCGCCCCGGCCCCTATATTGGCTCTGTCGGGGGCAACTCCGACTATGGCGATAAACGCACCTGTAATAATCGGCTCGGACCCGGGGGCGGTACCCGGCGGCTCCACCAAAACCTCCCGTTCATTGCGGGCGTGTGGGGCCGAAATAGGATCGACGAACGACCAAAGAGGCCAGCTTTCGCTCGGTAGGTACCACCGTTATCGGACCGCAAGTACAGTTGCCAATGACAACCGTGCTCCGATGGCTCTGGCTGCGTAAGCAGTTCGAGGTATCGAAACTTAAGCCCCTGCGCTTAGCCGCGTAGGGCGGGGTTCGCAGGTACCT
>JAIYAE010000019.1 GCA_027489175.1 Rhodobacter sp. | reverse complement strand
TGGCGGACAGTGAGGGATTCGAACCCTCGAGACGGTTCCCCGCCTACACACTTTCCAGGCGTGCGCCTTCGACCACTCGGCCAACTGTCCGTCGCGCCCTTCTGCCAAGATAGCCCGGCCTTTGCAAGGGTGTTGGAGGACAAGGCAGTTCGTTTGATGTGGCGGCTTTCTGGGGGGCGTGGCGCCCTTAACTGGACAGGGGCGGCACTTTGCGCGCATAAGCCTGTGCCTGTCTTTTCCTGTTCGGCCAAGGACCCTTTTGCCCGCATGACCCGCCATCTGCTTTTTCTGACCGGAACGCGTGCCGACTTTGGCAAGCTTGAACCCCTGGCCGCCGCCGCGCGCGATGCTGGGCACCGGGTGACGCTTTATGTGACCGGCATGCACATGATGGAGCGCTATGGCCTGACCCGGAACGAGGTGCGGCGGATGCAGGGCGTGACGACGCATGAGGTCGCGAACCAGACCGAAGGCCAGCCGCAGGATCTGGTGCTGGCCCAGACCATCACTGGCTTTTCGGACTTCATCTCGGCGGCGCGGCCTGACCTGATCGTCCTGCACGGTGACCGGATTGAGGCGCTGGCGGGGGCGCTGGTGGCGGCGACGAACTATGTCCGCTCGGCCCATGTCGAGGGGGGGGAGGTGTCGGGCACGATTGATGAGGTCTTCCGCCACTGCAACACCAAGCTTTGCACCCATCATTTCGTCTCGTCCGAGGCCGCCGCCCGCAGGGTCATGGCCTTGGGAGAGCCCGCCGAGACGATCCATGTCATCGGCTCGCCCGAGTTGGACTTTCATGCCCGGCCTTCAGGTGTGACGCTGGACGAGGTGCGCGCCCGTTATGGCATTCCCTTTGCCGATTATGGGATTGCGGTCTTTCACCCGGTCACCAGTGAGCAGGCCACCATCGGCGCGCAGGCGCGGGGGTTGTTTGGCGCGCTGGCGCAGTCGGGGCGGAACTTTGTGGTGATTGCCCCGAACAACGACCCCGGCAGTGCGGACATTTTCGCTGCTCTGGCCGAATTGCCTGCTGACAGGTTCCGTATCCTGCCCTCGATGCGGTTCTCCAACTTTTCCGAGCTGATGAAGAATGCCGCCTGCATGGTCGGCAATTCCAGCGCGGGGGTGCGGGAGGCGCCGTTTCTGGGGGTGCCGTCGCTGGACATCGGGACGCGGCAGACGAACCGGTCGGACGCGCCGTCGGTCACGGCTTGCGAGGCTGGGGATACCGGCGCGATCCTGGGCTTTCTGCAGGCCCATTGGGGCCGCCAGGTCCCGCCGCATGCGGGCTTTGGCACCGGGTCGGCGGCGGAGCGGTTTGTTGAGACCCTGGCCCGGCCGGAGTTCTGGGAGCTGAGCCTGCAGAAGGCCTTCCGCGATCAGACCTGAGGCGATGTCCACGGTGGACAAACCTGTAAGGTAGATTTAAATCAAAGGCTTGTCTGTGGGCGTTAACGGTTCTTTAGGGAGCCTACCAGCCGCTGAACCCGCCATCCACATTCACGAGTTGCCCGGTCATATACCCCGCCTGCGCTGAACACAGGAACAGCATCGCATCGGCAATTTCATCCGGGGCGGCCATGCGTCCGGCCATGATGAGTTCCCCCACACGGCGCTGGAATTCTTCGGAGTGGTTGTTGAACACCGCCCCCGGGGCGATGGTGTTCACGGTCGCCCCTCGCTTGGCCCAATAGCCGGCCAGCCACAGCGTCAGCCCGTGAATGCCCGCCTTGGTGGTGGAATAGGCCGAAAAGCTTTTGAACGGCATGCCTTCGTAAATCTGGTGATGCGGGCCGTTCAGCGCATACATGCTGGCCACGTTGATCAGGCTGCAGGGCCAGTTGCCCACGATATCGCGGTCCATCTGCCGGGCGATCATGAAGGCACCGGTCAGGTTGGTGCGCAGCGTGCGTTCCCAATCCGACACGCTGGTATCGGCGAAAGACGGGAAAGGCTTGCCCGCGCCCATCAAGAGCTCCCCCGTGATGGCGGCATTGTTCAGGACGACATTCGGCTGCCAGCCATCGGCCAGGATGCGGGCGAAGATGCCGGTTACCTGATCCTCATCCCCCACGTCGAGATCGTAAAAGCGGAAATCGGGGTTTTCCCCATGGGCCGCCTGCAAGGCGTCGGCCCGCGTGCCGGGCAGGTCGGAGGCGATCACCCGCGCGCCTTCGGCCAGCATCCGCCGGACGTAGGTCGAGCCAAGGACGCCGCCCGATCCGGTGATGAAGATGGTGCGTCCGGTCAGTTGGTTGGTCATGGCTGGGCTTTCTGTTTCTGAGCGTCTTGCATCAGGAATTCGACAAGGCGGAAGTCAAAGGGCGTGTCGATGTCGACACAGCGTTCGGGGGGCATGAGGTACGGGATCACCCGCCCGCCCCACAGGCTGTTCGACCGGCGAAGGTAATCGGGTGAAACCACGTAAGTGGAGGCCGCATGTTCATAGACGGTGGGCGCCTGTTGCCGCGCGACGACCCCGCCGGGCAAGGGCTTCGACACATGCAAAGCACCGGTCGCGTCAGGTTCCACAAGGTTGAAATATGGGTTTTTTCTAGCCTCACAACAGCTCATCACCAGGTCAGGATGTTCGATTTTGTAAAGTTCCAGGGCTGCGGTGATGTCGTCCGGCAGCCGCAGGGGTGAGGTGCAGTCAAGATCAAGGAAGGCATCCACCGGGCCGATCAGCGCCTCTGACGCCTGCAGCGCATGCTGCCAGACGCCCCACTTTCCTGCGGTGTCGGTCGCCAGATGCGCAGGCCGATGTCCGATCTGCAGCGCCCCTTTGGCGATGGCATGGGCATAGATCTCTTCATCATCCGTGCTGACGACGACGGCATCGACCAAGGGATGCGCGAAAAGCTGGTCCAGCGACCAGTCGATCAGGGGCTTGCCCGCGATCATCCGGAAGTTTTTGCCGGGCACGCCTTTGGAGCCTCTGCGCGCGCCGATGTGACCCAAAATCATGGAATGTCCTTCGTGATCTCGCCGATGAAGTCGCGCGCGGCCCAGGCTTCGGCCACCAGACGGGCCGAGGGCAGGCAGAGGTCAAGCCGGGGCATCAGCGGGTTGCCGGATATGGTGGTTCCGGAGGCAAGCGCAAGGAAATCACGCATCGCGTCCAGGAACATGGCGTTACGCTCCAGGGGAAGCGTCAGTTGCCGGGGGCCAGAGGGTTCGGTGACGATGTAGCTTTGCGCGGCAAAGTCGAAGTCATGCATCCGCTGGTGCCCGCGTAGGGTGGTGCGGCGGTGGAGTTGCGGGGTCAGGTAATCCATCGACACATCGCCTGCAAGGCCATGGGATTGCAGGGAAATCCGGCTGGCAAAATCCACGCCCGGAAAGGCCGGATGGCCGATGCACTGGACCCGGGTGACGGTGAGGCCGGGGAAAAGGCAATGGGCCAGGTCAAGCTCATGACAGAGATCAAGAAGCACGCCGCCGCCGTCGGCCCGGGCGGCGTAGCTTTCGGAAAACCGCCAGTTCTGCCGCCATTGGGTGACGTCATGGCCGATGGTCAGGGCGAATTGGAAGACGTCGGAAAGGTCTGCGTTTGCAAGCGCTTGGACGGCGGGGTGATAGCGCAGCATGAGGCCAAGCATCGACCGGGTTGCCACGGGGGCGGCAAGGGTGGCGATCTCCTCCACATCCGCGGGGCGGAAGGCGAGGGGTTTTTCGATGTAGAGGGGCAGGCCCCGGGCGGCGGCCGCCTCGATCAGCGGAAGGCGAATGTCGGTCGCGGTGGCGATGACCACGGCGTCAGCGGTGTCCAGCGCGGCCAGGGCGCCGCCCATCCCCTCGGCCCGCCAGGAGACAAGGCGCGACGAGGCGCCCAGCGTCTGGAGATTGTCGTGGTGCCTGCGCCCGATGGAGCCTGAGCCGATGACGAGAACCCGCATGATCCCCCCTTTTTGGAAGGCCTAGCGCGAAACCGGGGCTTCTGCCAGAGGGGGGCGCTTTTGCGGCCAGCCGGTCGCGCGGTGCCAGGCCTGGCCGATGGACAGGACGCCCGCGTCGTCGCCTGAGCGGCCGATGATCTGCATGCCCATCGGCAGGCCCTGCGCGCTGAAGCCGATGGGGACGGAGAGGGCGGGAAGGCCGATCAGACTGGCGGGAACGACGACCTCCATCCAGCGGTGGTAGGTGTCCATGGGGTGGCCGTTGATGGTTTCGGGCCAGCGCCAACCGGCCGGGAAGGGCCAGACCTGGGCCGAGGGCAGGATGAGGGCGTCGTAGGTCTGGAAGAGGCGGGCGGCGTGGGCGTGCCAGCGGCTGCGGATGGTGCTGGCGTCGTAGACGGCCTGGGCGGAGAGGCTCAGGCCTTGTTCGATCTCCCACAGGGTCTCGGGCTTGGTCAGGGCACGTTTGGCGGGGTCTTCGGCCAGCGCGCGCTTGCCCCCGGCGTTCAGCATGGCGCGGAGGGTGGTCCAGGATTGCCACAGCTTTTCGGCGGGGAAGGGGAGCGGGATCGGTTCGACGATCGCGCCGAGGGCTTCCATCTGGCGAAGGGCGGCCTCGCAGAGTGGCAAGATGCCTGGCTCCATCTGGTAAGCGCCGCCCCAATCGGCCAGCCAGCCGATGCGCAGGCCCTTGATGTCACGGTCGAGGGTGGTGAGGTCGGGAAGGGCGCGGGGGAAGGGAACGGCGGGGTTTTCGCCGGCCAGCACGGTGAGCAAGTGGGCGAGGTCCTCAACTGTGCGGGCCATCGGGCCTTCGGTCGAAAGGGTGGAAAGGTAGGTGTCCCCCTCAGCATCCGACGGCACCAGACCCCAGGTCGGGCGGAAGCCGTAGACGTTGCAGAAGGCGGCGGGGTTGCGCAGGGAGCCCATCATGTCGGACCCGTCGGCGACCCAGACCATCCGCGTGGCGAGTGCCGCCGCGGCCCCGCCCGACGATCCGCCTGCCGTGCGTGTCAGGTCATAGGGGTTGCGCGTCACGCCAAAGACCGGGTTGAAGCTGTGCGAGCCCTGGCCCCATTCCGGCACGTTGGTCTTGGCGGTGAAGATCGCCCCCGCCCCGCGCAGGCGGGCGGCGACAAGGTCATCCTTCAGGGGCACATGGTCGGCAAACAGGGGTGAGCCCCAGGTGGTCCGCAAGCCCGCGGTGGCCACCAGGTCCTTGACCGCAAAGGGAATGCCATGCAGCCAGCCCGTGGGCGCGACATTGTCCAAAGCCCGCGCCTCGGCCATCAGCGCATCGGGATCGTGCAGCGACACCAGCGCGTTCACCGCCCCGTTCACCGTCGCCACCTGTGCCAGATGCGCCGCCATCACCTCGGACGGGGCGACCTTGCGGGCGTGGATCGCGGCTGACAGTTCGGTCGCAGACCACTCCAGCATCATTCTTCGTCCACAAATATCCCACGGGGGGTGCGGGGGGTGTGAAACCCCCCGCTCCGGCAGATCAGCCGGGACTTACTTCTGCAGTTCCGTCCAGATTGCGGTCATGTATTCCCGCGCTTTTTCGCTGCAGACCGGCATGAAGACGCCATTGGCCTTGAACTCTTCCGGGATCACCACTTCGGGGGCGCTGGCCATTGCCGGGTCCATGAAGGGTTCAGACCCGCTGATCCCGTTCGCGTATTTCGCGAAGTTGGAGATCAGGGCCGCATTCTCGGGCTTCAGGATGAATTCCATGAAGGCGTAGGCCTCATCCACGTTCTGCGCGTCTTTCAGCAGCATGACGCTGTCCATCCAGAGGGTGTAGCCCTCTTTCGGATAGCCGTAGGCCACCGTCGGCACGTTTTCCCGGACGCGCATCGAAGACCCGTTCCAGTTCACCGACGCCGCCCAGTCCTTGTTCGACATCTTCTCGGTCGCGCCGTAGTCCATGGCGATCCAGTTTGGCTTGGCGGCCAGAAGGCCGTCGCGGACCTTTTGCAAGACGGCAAGGTCTTCGCTGCAGGGTTCACCGCCGTAATACAGTGTCGCAAGCGTCACGATGTCGGTCATCTCGGGGACGACGTTGATCTTGCCCTTCAGCTCATCCGGGACTTCAAGCCAGACGGCGCTGGTGTTGATGTCGCCGCTGTAGACGGCGGTATCAACGGCCACGCCGACCGTGCCCCACTGCCACGGGATCGAGTTGGTGCGGCCTGGGTCCCAGTCCACATTCATCCATTCCGGCGCGATGTTGGCGTGGCTGGGCAGGCGGGCGAGGTCGAGGGGGACGGTCAGGCCCTTGTCGGCGAAGATCTTCACGTAGTTGGCCGAGGGAACGACAAGGTCAAACCCGTGGCCGCCAGCCTCGATCTTGGCCAGGGCCACATCGTTGCTGTCATAGTCGGTCACGGTAACGGTGATCCCCGTCTCGGCCTTGAATTTCTCCAAGAGTTCCGGGCTGGTGTAGTTGCCCCAGTTGTAAAGTTGCAGCACGCCTTCGGCCGAGGCGAGGCCAGTCGTCGCCAGCAGAAGGGCGGTCGCGGTCATCAGTCTTTTCATCAGATGTCTCCCGGTTGGTTTCTCAGGTTTTCTTGCGCGTCAGAAGGAAGAACGCGGTCAGCAGCACCACCGTCAGGCCCAGAAGCATGGTCGAGACGGCGTTGATTTCAGGGGTCAGTTGGCGGCGCATCTGGCCCAGCATGTAGGTGGGCAGCGTATCCTGCCCGCCGGATTTCACAAACTCGGTAATCACCACGTCATCCAGGCTGATGACGAAAGCGAGCATGGCACCGGCAATCATCCCCGGTGCGAGCAAGGGCAGGGTCACCCGGCGGAAGGTCTGCCACGGCGTGGCGTAAAGGTCGGCGGCAGCGGTTTCCAGCGTCAGGTCCATGCCTTCCAGCCGCGCGCGGATCGGCAGGTACGCAAAGGGGATGCAGAAGGCCGAATGGGCAAGGATCAGATAGCCAAGGCCGGTGGTCAGACCGCCCATGCCGATGCTGGTCAGCCAGACCTTGATCAGTCCGAAGACGATCATCAGGGCCACGGCAGTCACGATTTCCGGCACCATCAGGGGCTGGTTGATCATCACATAGATGAAGGTCTGGCCCTTGAAAGCGCGGCGGCGCGTGGTGCCGAGTGCCGCCATCGTGGCGACGGTGGTCGAGATCACGGCTGCAAAACTTGCGATGATCAATGAGCGGATCGTCGCGTCTTTGACTTGGCTGTTGTCCCAGGCCTTAGCATACCAATCCAGCGAGAACCCGCCCCAGACCGCAAGCGAGGTGCTGGCATTGAAGGAATAGGCGACCAGCGTGAAGATTGGCAGGTAAAGCGCCACGAAGACGATGATTGCCGTGGTGGCAAAGCCCGGCAGGCGGGCGACCTGAAAGCCTCGCTCAGCCATGGGACGACCCCTTGTTGGCATAGCGGACGTAGACCAAGAGGGCGGCCATCACCACGACCAGAAGCAGCATCGACAGCGCCGCCCCAAGCGGCCAGTTCTTGCCTTGCAGGAATTGGAGTTCGATGAAGTTGCCAATCATCATCTGCTTGCCGCCGCCCAGAACGCGCGGGGTGACATAGGCGCCAAGCGAGGGGACGAAGACCAGGATCGAGCCTGCGATGATGCCCGGTTTGACGATCGGCAGGATCACCCGGCGCAAGACCTGCATCCGGCTGGCGTAAAGGTCGTATCCCGCCTCCAATAGTTTCATGTCGAAACGGTCGATGGCGGCGAAAAGGGGCAGGACCATCAAGGGCAGGTAGACATAGGTCATCCCGATAAAGATGGCGGTCTGGGTATAAAGCACCTCAATCGGGGTGTCGGTGATCCCAAGGCCCATGAGGACGGTGTTCATCAGACCTTCCTTCCGCAGCACCTCATTGATCGCATAGGTGCGGATCAGAAGGTTGGTCCAGAACGGGATGGTGATGAGAAAGAGCCAGAGCGCGCGTTCCTTCGCGGGCCGCGTGGCGATGAACCAGGCCGTGGGAAAACCCACCAGAAAGGTGAAGGCCGTGGTCAGGAAGGACAGCCAGAGCGAACGCCAGAAGATCGTCAGATGCGCATCGGCCAGCGCCCATTCCCCGGTGAAGATGTCCTTGGACCACAGGACACCCACCCAACCATCGGTCGAGAAGTCCCAGACCACGTTGCCATGCTGGCCCGGGGTCAGGAAGGAATAGATGACAACGATAATCAGCGGCCCGGCTGCGGCGACGAACAGGATGAGGAGGGCCGGCAGCGACAAAAGCCAGCCGGTGCGGGCCGAGGATCTGATCGCATTCTCCTCGGCGGGGCTCATTCCTCAACCCTTTGTGCGGCGCCGGGGACGAAGGTGATGCCGACCTCTTGCCCTTGGATAAGGCCGCTTTCGCCATCCGCGGGGCTTTGCAGGCGGGCGACAACCTCGGTCCCGTCGGCAAGGTGCAGATGGCAGTGCGTGTCGGTGCCGAAGTAAACGAGGGAGGCGACGCGCGCCTTGATCGCGGCCGGGTCGGTGGCGGCCCCCAGGCGCAGCTGTTCGGGCCGCAGCGCCACGGTGACGGATCGACCAGTGTCGGCAGCTTGCAGGGGCAGGGCGATCAGATCGCCAGTGCCAAGGCGCACGCCGCCCACTTCGGCTTTGCCGGTCAGGAAGTTCGTCTCGCCGATGAAGCTCGCGACAAAGCGGTTCAGGGGCCTTGTGTAGATGTCCTTTGCGGTGCCGACCTGCTGCAGCTTGCCGTTCGACATGACGCCGATCCGGTCGGACATGGTCAGCGCTTCTTCCTGGTCGTGGGTGACGAAGATGAAGGTGATGCCGGTTTCAAGCTGGAGGCGCTTCAACTCGATCTGCATTTCCTTGCGGAGTTTCAGGTCAAGGGCGGATAGCGGTTCGTCCAGAAGGAGGACCTTCGGCTGCGGCGCCAGCGCCCGGGCCAGCGCCACGCGCTGCTGCTGGCCGCCCGACAACTGCGCCGTCTTGCGCCCCGCCAGCGCCTCAAGCTTCACCAGCGCCAGCATCCGGTTGGTCGTCGCCTTCACCTCAGCCGCAGGCTTCCCCAGCATCTGGAGGCCAAAGGCCACGTTTTCGGCCACGGTCAGGTGCGGGAACAGGGCATAGCTTTGGAACACCGTGTTCACCGGCCGCTTGTTCGGCGGCAAGGTGGTGATATCAGCCCCGTCCAGAAGGATCGTCCCGGCCGAGGGCATCTCGAACCCCGCGATCAGCCGCAGAAGCGTGGTCTTGCCACAGCCTGAGGGGCCAAGGAGGGTAAAGAACTCCCCCCGCCGAATGTCGACCGACACATCGTCCAGCGCCCGCATCTGCGCGGCACCCTGCCCGAAGGCCTTGACGACATTGCGGGCAGAGATCGTTACCGTATCGGCCACGGTCACACCCCGTTGGTTCATGTTCATTTGATCATATTGAGACGCCGGATTATGTGCTGACAAGCGATTCCTTCCCCGTCACCCAGCCATTGGCGCACGTTTTGCGCCCCAGGGGGCGGCCCGCTCAACCTCTGCGCACAAGGCAATCAGCAATTCATCCTGCCCGAAAGCCGCCGCCAGATGGATGCCGATGGGCAGCCCGTCTGAGGACCAGCCAAGGGGCAGGCTTGCAGCAGGCTGGCCGCTGGCATTGAAGACCGCGCAGAACGGGGAATAGGCAAAGATCCCCTGCGGCCCGGTCCGGTAGGCGACGTAATCTTCTGTCGCATGATTGAAACGCCCAACCTTGGCTGGCGGTTCCGCAAGCGTGGCCGACAACAGGATATCCGACCCTTGATCAAAGAACCGCGCCATCTGGCGGCCGAAGGCATGGATCTCGCCCACCGCCTCAAGATACCGCGTCGGGTGCAGGGTTTCGGCATGGGCAGAGGCCCCGCGACCAACGCCTTCGACCAGATCGTCGGTCAGGGGCCGGCCCTTCAACGCCGATCGGATGCCAAGTGCAGTGCCGACCGCGACAATATCGGTCCAGGCCCGCATCATCACCCCAACATCGGCGCGGGGCAGGGCGGGTTCCACGCTATGGCCCATCGCCTCCAGCAGGCGGCCGGTGGCGCGGACGGCCTCGGCCACCTCGGGGTGGATCGGCTCCCCTGTCAGCGTGGTGTCGCAGATCGCCACCCGCAAGCGGCGCGGCGGGCGGCTGATCGCATCGGCATGGCCGCGCGCCAGGGGTGGTGCCCAGTAGGGCGCGCCAAGGTCCGCGCCTTCGCAGGCATCCAGCATCACGGCGGTGTCGCGGACCGACCGGGTCAGGAACCCGTCAATCGCCATCCCCGCCCAGCCTTCGCCGGCATAGGGACCATCCGGCAGCCGGGCCCGCGTCGGCTTGAAGCCGAACAGCCCACAACTTGAGGCCGGGATGCGCACAGACCCCCCACCGTCCGACCCATGCGCAAAGGCCACGATCCCCGCCGCCACCGCAGCCCCGGCCCCGCCCGAGGACCCGCCGGATGTGTGGTCCAGGTTCCAGGGGTTGCGCGTCGGCCCGCCATAAACGGCTGCCTCGGTCGCAGCCCCAATCCCGCCTTCGGGGCTGGTGGTGCGGCCAAAGGTGACCACGCCTGTCGCCTTGATCCGCGCGAAGATGGCGCTGTCGCCGCGGTAGACCGTATTGGCCAGCAACCGGCTGCCGTTGTGGCTGGGGTAATCCTTCGCCTCGATCCCAAGGTCCTTGATCAGGAAGGGCACGCCCCGGAAAGGGCCGTGCGGCAATCCATCGGCAATTGCCTTGCGCGCCACGCCTTCCTGCAGCAACACCACCGCGTTCAGCGCCGGATTGCGCGCCTCGACCGCTGCAAGGGCCGCGTCCAGAAGCTCGGTCGGGGTCACCTCACCCGCCGCCACCAGACCTGCAAGGGCCGTCGCATCCGCCACACCAAGATCGCCGATCATCGCTGTCCCCCATCCATCCCCTGAACCCTGCAGCCCAAGCACACCTGGGGCATGCCCATCCCCGTCACTCCGGGGTCGGTTTCCGGTCATCGCGCAACCCGAAGCCAGGGCCCTGATTTGCTCCTTTCAGAAATACTCCCCGGGGGTTTGGGGGCAGAATGCCCCCATTGACCGAGCCGGTTGGCGCGCCTCTTCGCGCGCCAGAGGCGAGACAAAAGGACTGCGCCTGAAGGGCGCTCCATTCAATAGCCGCACGGGCTGGGTGCTGCGTCAGGGCGCCAGCGCAACCTCTTGCCGCAGGGCGCCGTCTTCGTCGAAGATCAGGATGCGGTCATCGGTCGTGACCACGGCCACCCAGCCGGTGCCAAAGGTCACGGCCGCTGCGCGGGTGCCTTCGGGCAGGGTGAACTCTTCCGGCAGGGTCGGGGCCTTTGCACCAAAGGTTTGCGGCATCCGGGTGACAAGCAGCCCCACCACGGTTATGACACCGCCGATCATGGTCAGCGTCAGCACGATCACCAGCCACTTCAGTAGCCGCAGGCTGGGCGGCAGGGCGCCAAGATCATTTGGCAGATCATCTGACGGGGCGGGATCGGGCATGCGCGGGACTTTCGGGGAAGAGGCGTTCGACGAAGAGGACGATGCGGAGGCCGGTTCTGCAGGCGGGACCCTGACCGTCACCATCGGTGAGGACGCAGCCCCCCGCCTTGATAAGGCGCTTGCGGCGGCGGTGCCAGAGGCTGCGTCACTGTCCCGCTCGCGCCTGATGCGGATGATCGCGGATGGCGATGTGCTGCGGGATGGGGTCGCGGTGACCGATCCCAAGGCCAAGGTGGCCGAAGGGCAGGTTTATGTGCTGACCCTCGCCCCCGCCGTCAATATCGAGACCCTTCCCGAAGATATCCCCCTGTCCGTGGTCTATGAGGATGCCGATCTGATCGTGATCGACAAGCCTGCAGGCATGGTCGTCCACCCCGCGCCGGGCACGCCCTCTGGCACGCTGGTCAACGCGCTGTTGCATCACTGCGGCGACACGCTGTCTGGCATCGGCGGTGCGCGGCGACCCGGGATCGTGCACCGGATCGACAAGGATACGACGGGGCTTCTGGTCGTCGCCAAATCCGACCGGGCGCATCAGGGGCTTGCGCGGCAGTTTGAGGATCACTCTGTCACCCGGCGCTACCTTGCGGTGGTGCATGGGGTGCCGCAGGCGAGTGACCCCCGGCTGCGCGGCCTGCGCGGGGTCAGTTTCGAGGCGGGGGGCATCCTGCGGCTGGCCACGCACCTTGCCCGCCACAAGACCGACCGCCAGCGTCAGGCCGTGGTCTGGGAACAGGGCCGCCATGCCGTCACCCGCGCCCGGGTGGTCGAGGCGTTCGGGGCCGAGGCAGCGCTTGTCGAATGCTGGCTGGAAACCGGGCGGACGCATCAGATCCGGGTGCATCTGGCCTATGCCGGCCATGGGCTTTTGGGGGACCAGACCTATGGCGGCACGCGGCGGCTGTCGGAAAAGCTGTTCGGTGCCGGGGCTGCCCTGGCCAATGCCTTTCCGCGCCAGGCCCTGCACGCGGCAAGCCTGGGCTTTGACCACCCGGTCACCGGCGCGCGGGTAGAGTTCACTTCGCCGCTGCCCTCAGATATGGCGGCCCTCGTTAACGGGCTGCGCGCGCACTGAGGGTCTAGTAGCTGATCCAGGCGGCGGGGCTGTCCAGCACCCGTTCGACCTTGCAGCCCTTGGCCGATTTCTTGCACAGGCGCAGGGCCTTGCGCTTGGCCTGGCCACTGTCATCGCCCCATTCCGCAAAGAGCCCGCCGTCACCGGCCACGACAATCGCAATCGAGCCATTGGCGATCGAGGGGCCAAGGTTGCAATTGCTGAACCCGCTTTGCTGGCACTGGGCGAGGGCGCCGTTTTCGGCTTCGGCAAAGCTGGTGGCATTGACATACCAGCTGTAAGTCGGCCCATCGGCACTGTCGCGCCCCCAGGCGATGGCGCCGAACCGCTCTTCCCAATAGCCACCGGGGCCGGGATCGGCATAGCTGCCCTCTTCGCCGACATATTCGCAAAGCGGGGTGGGTGGGTTGGTGCTGTTGTCCATCCCGATCAGCACCTCACCCGGGCCAGGGCCGTTGCAGGGGTAATAGGCCTGCGCAGGCGCGGCCGTCAGCCCGGTCAGGGCAAGCCCGAAGAGGAGGGTCAGCGCAAGGCCCAAGGGCAGGCGGGGGGCAAAAGCCATGGCGGGGATCCTTTCGGTCGAAACGGGAACGCGCCCACAGGTCTACCGGGCGCGGGCGGCTTTGTCTGGTCAGGGATTCCGGAAGGCGCAAGGGCTGTGACGCGGGCTGTGACGGGGGCGCAGTGACAATCCCGTGAAGCGAAAGTCACAAAGCTTCACATTGGGAACGGGGACCAACATTTCCTGTTAAACATGCAGTGGTAAAAGCATGGCCTTGCAGGCCTTGCCGCTGCACCATAGGTTACACGGTCCCCGGGGGCGCAATCGCACCGGGGCAAAGTCAGGGGGCACGACATGAGCACCTATACCAACCTTCCCGCGCCCAGCCCGGAGCAGGGGCTGAACCGCTACATGCAGGAAATCCGCAAGTTTCCGCTCTTGGAGCCGGAAGAAGAATACATGCTGGCCAAGCGCTGGGTGGACCATCAGGATACCGAAGCCGCGCATCGGATGGTGACGAGCCACCTGCGCCTTGCTGCCAAGATCGCCATGGGCTATCGCGGCTATGGCCTGCCGCAGGCCGAGGTGATCTCCGAAGCCAACGTGGGCCTGATGCAGGCGGTCAAGCGGTTCGACCCGGAAAAGGGGTTCCGCCTTGCGACCTATGCGATGTGGTGGATCCGGGCATCCATTCAGGAATACATCCTGCGGTCGTGGAGCCTTGTGAAACTGGGCACGACCTCGGCACAAAAGAAGCTGTTCTTCAACCTGCGCAAGGCCAAGGCCAAGGTCGGCGCGCTGGAAGAGGGCGACCTGCGGCCCGAGAATGTCGCCAAGATCGCCACGGACCTGAACGTGTCGGAATCAGAAGTGATCGACATGAATCGGCGGCTTTCCGGGTCTGACGCCAGCCTCAACGCCACCGTCGGCAGCGAAGACGGCGGCGCGCAGTGGCAGGATTGGCTGGAAGACGAAGACAGCGACCAGGCTGAGGCCTATGAGGCCAAGGACGAGCTTGACGCCCGTCGTGCGCTGTTGTCGCAGGCCCTCTCGGTGCTGAACGACCGGGAAAAGGACGTGCTGATGCAGCGCCGCCTGTCGGAAGAGCCGGTGACGCTGGAAGATCTGTCGGAAAGCTATGGGGTCAGCCGCGAGCGGATCCGCCAGATCGAAGTGCGGGCCTTTGAAAAGCTGCAGGCCAAGATGCGTGAACTGGCCAAAGGCAAGGGCATGGTGATCCCGGCCTGAGGCCAAGCGGACGCCGATTTCTTCAAAGAAATCGGACCGGAGCCTTTGAAGGCTCCGGTCCGGAGTTTTGCAAAACTCCGGTCGCCGGCCGCCCACCTGTGGGATCGGTCGGGCTTTTCAATTGATAACCGGCGCAGGCGGGGGTAGAGGCAAGCCATGAGAATGATCGACACCTTCCTGAAGCCGATGCACCCCGAGGGGTGGAAATTCGTCGCCATTTTTGGCGCGGTCACCGTCGTCCTGTTCTGGATCTGGGACCCGCTGGGCTGGCTGGGCCTGGGCCTGACGGTCTGGTGCTATTACTTCTTCCGCGACCCGAAGCGCGCGGTGCCGCAGAATGCGGGGCTGCTGGTCAGCCCGGCGGATGGCGTGGTCAGCCTGATCGAACGCGCGGTGCCGCCGCCAGGCCTGGGAATGGGTCCCGAGGCGCTGCTCCGGGTTTCGGTCTTCATGTCGGTCTTCAACTGCCATGTGAACCGCGCCCCGATTGCGGGCAAGATCATGGCCGTGGCCTATCGGCCGGGGACCTTCGTCAACGCCTCCCTGGACAAGGCCAGCACGGACAATGAACGCAACGCCCTGGCGATCGAGATGGCCGATGGCCGCAAGATTGCGGTGGTGCAGATCGCGGGCCTCGTCGCGCGGCGGATCATGTGCTGGAAAAAGCCGGGCGACCTTGTGCGCACGGGTGAGCGTTTTGGCTTGATCCGGTTCGGCAGCCGGCTGGATGTTTATCTGCCGGAAGGCGTGCAGCCGCAGGTGGCGCTGGGCCAGACCATGTGCGCCGGTGAGACGGTGATTGCGCTGATCGGGCAGGACGCCCCGGCGCGCGCCGCGCGGATCGAGTGATGGCGCGCAAACCGACCGATGCACCGCGCGAACTGCTGGTGCTGAAGCTGTTGCCGAACCTGGTGTCGATCCTGGCCCTCTGCGCGGGTCTGACCGCGATTCGCTTTGCAATTGCGGGCAATTTCGCGATGGCGGTCTTGTTGATCGGCACGGCTGCGGCGCTGGACGGGTTGGATGGCCGTTTGGCGCGGATGCTGAAATCGGAAAGCGCCATCGGGGCGGAACTGGACAGCCTGTGTGACTTCGTGAACTTCGGGGTGACGCCGGGGCTGGTGCTCTATCTCTGGGCGCTTCGGCCGGAAACGAGCCTTGGGTGGATTGCCGTTCTGGTCTACGCCGTCTGCTGCATGCTGCGGCTGGCGCGGTTCAACGTCGGCAGCCGCGCGGAAGGCGAGGCGGCGGAAAAGACGGTCTTCATCGGCGTGCCGTCGCCGGCGGGGGCCATGCTGGCCTTGGTGCCGATGTATCTGGCCTTTGCCATCGAGGCCGGGTTTGGCCAGGTGGTGGCCCTACCTGCCGTGCTTGTGGCGTTGTGGATGGTGGGCATCGGAGTGCTGATGATCAGCCGGGTGCGGACCCCGTCCCTGAAGCGGATCACGATTGCCGCCGATTATGCGCGCTATGCGCTTGTGGCGTCGGTGATGGTGGTGGCGGCGCTGTTGACCTATCCCTGGTTCACGCTTCTGGCGCTGTCGCTGATCTATCTGGCGGCGATCCTGTGGCTTTTCCTACGGGCGATGCGCAAGGGCATGTCCAGCTGACGCCCAACTGACTTGCATTTCCGTGCTGGCTGCGCAGGCTGGGGTTGAAAGACCAAGGGAATCATATGCATGCAAGTAGACGCTATCCAGAAAACCTATCGCCGCTGGGCCCCGGTCTATGACCTTGCCTTTGGCCGGATCACCCAGGGCGGCCGCATTCTGGCCGCCCGGCATGTCAATGCCACCGGCGGATCGGTGCTGGAGGTGGGGATCGGCACCGGTCTTGCGCTGGGCTATTACGCGCCTTCGGTCACGGTGACGGGCATCGACGTCTCGGCCGAGATGCTGCGTGAGGCTGAGCTGCGCGCGGCGAAGCTGGGTCTTCGCAATCTTGCGGGGCTGCACCAGATGGACGCGCGGGCGATGGACCTGGCTGATGCATCCTTCGACCATGTGGCCGCGATGCACATCATGTCGGTGGTGCCGGAACCTGAGCGGGTGCTGGACGAGATGGTCCGCGTTTGCCGGCCGGGTGGGTCGGTCTTGATTGCCAACCACTTTGCGGGCCGTGCCGAGGGCTGGTCTTTCGCCGAGCGGCTGGCGGCACCCCTGGCGGACCTTCTGGGCTGGCATGCCGATTTCGAGATGGCGCGGGTGCTGGGCCACCAAAGGCTGAAGCTGGAAGAGCAGGTCCAGGTGCGACCCTTCGGCCTGATGACGTTTCTGCGGTTTCGGCGGGTTGAATGATCTGCGGATTTCGGCACAAATGCCCCTCGTAAAGCCAACGGGGGGAGTTGTCATGAAACCGGTCAGATGGGGCGTGCTGGGCGCTGCGAGATTCGCGCGTGAGCATATGGCGCCAGCGATCCATGCCGCCGAGGGTGCCGAACTTGCGGCGCTTGCGACCTCGGACCCGGCAAAGGCGGAGGGGTTCCGGGCCTTCTGCCCCGGGATTGCCGTGCATCCGAGCTATGAGGCGCTGTTGGCCGACCCGTCGATCGACGCGGTCTATATCCCGCTGCCGAACCATCTGCATGTGGAATGGACGCTGAAGGCGCTGGCGGCAGGCAAGCATGTGCTGACCGAAAAGCCCATCGCGATGAAGGCGCGCGAGATTGACCAGATCATCGCGGCGCGTGACCGCAGCGGGCTTTTGGCGGCCGAGGCCTACATGATCGTGCACCACCCGCAGTGGCAGCGTGCCAAGGAATGGCTGGCGGCGGGCGAGATCGGCACGCTGGTCCATGCCGATGTGGCCTTCAGCTTCAACCTGACGGACATGGGCAACATCCGGATGAAGCCCGAAACCGGGGGCGGCAGCTTGCGCGATATCGGGGTCTACACCTTCGGGTCGATGCGCTTTGTCACCGGGGCCGAGCCAGTGGACATCTCGGCCCGGATCCATCGGGACAACGGCGTGGACACTTTCGCGCAAGTGGCGGCGGTGATGGAGGGGCCGAAGGGGCGCTTTACCTATGGGTCCATGACTTCGATGCGGATGTACAACCGGCAGGTGGCGACGTTCCAGGGCACCACGGGCATGATCCGGCTGGAAGGCGGGCCATTCAACGCCAATGTCAACGACCTGGCAGAAGTGGAACTGCACCAGAACGGCAACCGGGTGACCGTCGAACGTTTCCCAACCGCGAACCACTACAAGCTGCAGGTCGAGGCTTTCGGGCGGTCGGTGCGGACCGGTGCGGCCTATCCTTGCCCGCTGGAGTTTGTCCGTGGCACGCAGGCCATGATGGACCGGGTCTATGACGTGGCGGTCGAGATCTGATCCCCAACGCCGCTGCAGTGCGGCGGCGAATTTGGGTGCATGGTCACGGCGGTGTGATAGGCTTTGCTGAGTCGCTGAGAATGTCGGGGCATTGCTGCCCCGGGCCTGCTGCCACCCGACCTTGCCAAGCGACCACGCCAAGGTTTGCGCGCCACCTTTGTGTCTGACCGTAAGAGTTGCCGTTTTGACCGGTTCCCCCTCGTTTCCTCCTCTGGAAGGCCCGCCGATGACTGAAGGTTATCACCAGATCCCCGGGCTTTTGGTGCCGCAGGTGGCGCGTGCGCAGGAGCATCTGGAACGACGCGGCGCAACCCTGCCAGTTGCTGCGCTGCGGGTACTGGCGCGTGAGGTGATCTTGCGGGTCAGCCGCAGCGAAAGCCCGGTGGCCTTGCCGCCGGACCTGCCGGGCAATGCCGCGATCGAACATCTGTGCGATGCGCTGTTGTCGCAGGATGACACGGCGGCGGCGGACCTTGTGCAAAGCGCGCGGCTAGACGGGATGTCGGCCGACACGATCTATCACGCCTATCTGGCCGAAGCCGCGCGTCGGCTGGGCACGCGCTGGGACCGCGATGAGGCGACTGCGGCAGAAGTGATCCTGGCGGCAGGGCGGATCTACGCCATTCTGCGCGACTTGCGGTCGGTCTTTCTGGCTGAACGGCTGACCGCCCCCCCGGGTGCCGAGGCGGTGTTTGCCAGCGTTCCGGGCGAAGTGCACGGGATCGGTGCGACCATTGCGGCCGACACGATGCGGCGCAAGGGCTGGGATATCTCGCTGCGCCTGGGGCTGGGGCATGATGCGCTGGTCGCGGAAATCACCCGGATGCAGCCTGCGATGCTGGGCCTCTCGGCCTCGCTGCCATCGATGACCTTTGCGACGGCGCGGCTGATCGTGGCGCTGCGCATCCGCTGCCCGCATATCTGGATCCTGGTCGCGGGTCAGATCGTCGGCCACGACCCCGACATTGCCCGCATCGTGGATGCTGATGCCAGTGCCGCCACCATGGATGAGGCTGCGGCACTGCTGGAGGGGCATCTGGCGGATCTGACCCAACTGGCGATCCGCCGGATGTAGTCAGGACGGTGGGCCGTCCGTCCCGCGCATCCGCGCGTGACGCAGGGCGCGCAGATCCTCGGATGACACGCGCGTCTCTGCGGCGGTGGCCTTTGCTTTGGCTGTGCGGCGGGCGAGAGACTGTTCCCAATAGAGGACTGCCGCGGAAAAGAACCAGCTTGAAGCCCAGGCCATCCAGAGCGTGCCGCCCAAGAGGGACAGGGGGCTGATGCTCCAATCCCAGGCCGGGTCTTCGGCGGCGATCACGGCGCGGATCGTCTCAAACAAAAGCGCGACCATGGTCGCCACTTCCCCGAAGACCGAAAAGAAGCTGCCGCCGATCATCCAGACAATGCTGATCAGCGTGAGGCCGATCATGCCGGTGCCGATCCCATCAAACGGGTTGAGGCCCGCCCGCTGGCTTGACCCGGCGACGGCATAGGTCATCGGCACGGCCAGCGCCGCGGTCCAGAGCATGGAGAACAGGACCAGAAGGCCGAAGACCCCGCCGCCAAACGCAAGAAGGCGGGGATCGTCGTCCACCAGCCCCTGCAGCCAGCCAAAGGCGTGGCTTAGGCCCAACGGCGTCAGCACGGCGGCAGATTCGATGACGAAGGTGGCGGCGATGGTCAGCAGGCAGAAGACCACGCCCGCCCGCAGCATGTGGCCAAAGCCGGGGTCGGTGCTGTGCCCCCGCGCCGCAAGGGCGCAGCGCAGGCCGGTCATCAGGCAGTAGGCGTAGACCGTGCCGGGGACGACCAGCCCGACCAGCGGGATGAAGCTGGCCAGCAGGAGAAGGCAAGCGATGACCCCAAGGATCGGCAGGATCGCGAGGTAACGCCAGAAGGTTTTCAGGGACAGGGGAAGGGCTTGCAGAAACAGAGGCATCGGGGCTCTCCATCACCGGCCCGGATGGCCCTTGGCGAAACCAGGCTGCCTCCGGACGCTGGGATGTATGAAGCCTTCGCCACCGCACAAGCGGCACCTGTGCAAACCGCGCGACTGTTGCATTTCCGCCAAGACCGCGGCCGATGGGCCACGGTCCTGGCAGTGGGTTTCAGGCTTCCATCGCCTCAAGCTCGTCGATGAAGCCCGCGATCATGGACAGGCCCTTGTCCCAGAAGGCAGGGTCGGACAGCGAAAGGCCGAAGGGGGCAAGAAGTTCGCTGTGGTGCTTGGACCCGCCGGCCTTCAGCATGTCGAAATACTTGTCCTCGAACCCCGGCATGCCGCTGGCGTAGGCCGCGTAAAGCGCGTTCACGAGGCCGTCGCCGAAGGCATAGGCGTAGACGTAGAAGGGCGAGTGGACGAAGTGCGGGATATAGGCCCAGAAGGTTTCATACCCGTCCATGAATTCGAAGGCGTCACCAAGGGACTGGGCCTGCACGGACATCCAGAGGGCATTGATGTCGTCGGGCGTCAGTTCGCCTTCGGCGCGGGCGGCGTGGAGTTTGCATTCAAAGTCGTAGAAGGCGATCTGGCGGACGACGGTGTTGATCATGTCCTCCACCTTGCCGGCGAGGAGGGTTTTCCGCTCGGCCGGGGTTTTCGCGCCGTCGAGGAGTTTGCGGAAGGTCAGCATCTCGCCGAAGACGGATGCGGTCTCAGCAAGCGTCAGGGGGGTGGAGGCGAGAAGTTCGCCTTGGCCCGCCGCCAGCACCTGATGGACGCCGTGGCCAAGCTCATGCGCAAGGGTCATCACGTCGCGCGGTTTGCCGAGGTAGTTCAGCATGACGTAAGGGTGGACGGTGGTGACGGTCGGATGGGCAAAGGCGCCGGGGGCCTTGCCGGGTTTGACGCCTGCGTCGATCCAGCCCTTTTCGAAGAAGGGCGTGGCAAGGTCGGCCATACGCGGGTCAAAGGCGGCATAGGCGTCGGTCACGGTGGCGCGGGCCTCAACCCAGTTCACCAGGCGCGGGGCTTCGGTCGGCAAGGGGGCGTTGCGGTCCCAGACCTGCAGCTTGTCCAGCCCCATCCATTTCGCCTTCAGCCGGTAGTAGCGGTGGCTGAGTTTGGGGTAGGCGGCGACGACGGCATTGCGCAGCGCCTCGACCACCTCGGGCTCCACATGGTTGGAGAGGTGGCGGCCGTGTTGGGGCGTGGGCATCTTGCGCCAGCGGTCGTGGATTTCCTTTTCTTTGGTCAGGGTGTTGTGGATGCGGGCGAAAAGTTTGACGTTCTTGTCAAAGACCTCGGCCAGGGCGCGCGCTGCCGCTTCACGCCGGGGGCGGGCGGGGTCGGTCAGAAGGTTGAGGGTGGCCTCAAGGTTCAGCTCTTCGGCCTCACCTGCCACGGTGAACATCAGGCCCGCCATGGTTTCATCGAAGAGCTTGTTCCAGGCCGACGCGCCGACCACGCTTTCGTCATGCAGGAACTTTTCCAGCTCATCGGACAGCTGGTGCGGGCGCATGGCGCGCATGCGGTCGAAGACGGGCTTGTAGCGCGCAAGGCCAGCGCTTTCGGCCATGAGGCGGGTCAGGTGCGCCTCTTCCAGGCGGTTGAATTCAAGGCTGAAGAACACCAAAGGCGTGGTCGCGTTCGTCACGCGGTCCTGCGCGTTGCCCATGAACTGGGCGCGTTCGGGGTCCATCGTATTCTGGTAGTAGCGCAGGCCCGCATAGGACATCAGCCGCCCGGCGATGACGTCGATGCGCTGGTATTCCTCGACACAGGCCAGAAGGCCTTTGGCATCAAGGCCGCCGAGGTGCCCTTCATAGGTGGCGGCAAAGGCGTGGCAGGCGCGGTCAAGCTCGGCCATGTCGGCGGCGTATTCGGGGGCGTCGGGGCTTGGGTAAAGGTCGGTCAGGTCCCAATCGGGGAGGTCACCGAAGCTGCCACCGGTGGCGTTGGCGTCGAAGACGGGATGAGGCAGGGGCAGGGTCATGGGGCGCTCCGGTAAACTGATGGGTGACATCTAGGGGCCAGGGGGGGCCAGGCGCAAGGGCTGCGCTGAAGGCGGGGGCCGCACCTCGTGCGACTTCGTCTTCTCGTCGCAAGGTTGGCGAGGAGTGACGACGTTATCGACGGGCGGCCGTCAGCTTGCGGCGTGCAGAAGGGCGCGCAGGCTGTCGAGGCTGTCGATCTCATCGACCGGTTTGTCGCGGCGCCAGCGCAGCATGCGGGGAAAGCGGAGTGCGATGCCGGATTTGTGGCGCGGGCTGGCCTGGATGCCCTCAAACCCGATCTCGAACACCAGTTCGGCCGGCACCTTCCGCACCGGGCCAAAGCGTTCGAGGGTGTTCTTTTGCACCCAGCGGGTGATTTCGTTGAATTCGGCGTCGGTCAGGCCGGAATAGGCTTTGGTGAAGGGCACGATCTCATTCCCGTGGCGGACGCCAAAGGTGAAATCGGTGAAAAGGTTGGCCCGCCGCCCATGCCCGGCCTGGGCGTAAAGCATCACGCAATCGACGGTCCAGGGGTCAAGCTTCCACTTCCACCAGTCGCCGCGTTTGCGCCCCTGGAAATAGGCCGAGGTCGCACGTTTCAGCATCAACCCCTCGGCGCCTTCCTCTCGTGCGGTGGCGCGGATATTTGCCAGCCCGTCCCAGTCCGGCGCCGTGATGGCGGTGGAGGCTGCGAGGGGCAGGCCGGGGGGGAGGGCGGTCAGGATCGCGTCAAGCCTTGCGCGGCGGTGGGACAGGGGCTGGTCGCGGATGTCCTGCCCGGCATCCTCTAGAAGGTCATAGGCCAGAAGCTTTGCCGGGGCTTCCGCCAGCAACGATTTCGGCACGGTCTTGCGGCCGATCCGCTTTTGCAGGGCGGCGAAGGGCAGGGGGCGGTTCTGGGCGGTGTCCCAGGCGAGGATTTCGCCGTCGATCACGGTGCCGGGGGGCAGGAAGTCGGCGAGGGGGGCAAGGTCGGGGAAGCGGTCGGTGATCAGCTCTTCCCCCCGCGACCAGAGGGCGAAGGCGCCGGGGCGGGCGATCAGCTGGCCGCGGATGCCGTCCCATTTCCATTCGGCCAGCCAGTCTACGGGGGACCCAAGGCTTTCGGGGCCGTCTTCAAGCTGGCTTGCCAAGGCGAAGGGGTAGGGGCGCACGTCGCCACCATCTTCGGGGCTGTCGCCTGCGACAAGGGTGGCAAAGGCGGTGCGCGCGGGGTCCCAGTTGCCCATCAGGCGGTGGGCGAGGGTGGCTTCTTCCACCCCCGTTGCCTGCGCCAGCGCGCGGGTCAGCAAGCCCTGCGCCACGCCCATCCGGAAACCGCCGGTGAGGAGTTTGTTGAACAGGAACCGTTCCGTCGTGGGAAGTTGCGACCAGGCGGTCAGGACGGCGACCTTGCGCGCCTCAACCGGCTGGCCCGCCAACTGCATAAGACTGCGGATCGCCTGATCAAGGGTCAGGTCAACGGTTGCGGTGGCGGGGGGCAGGAGGAGGGCGATGGTTTCGGCCAGATCGCCCACCACTGTGTAGCTTTCCTCAAAAAGCCAATCGGGGATGCCCGCCCCTTCTGCTGCCCAAAGGCGAAGCTCGGTCGCGTTGACGGCGCGTTTGGGGCGGCGGCCGGTGAGAAGGGCGATCGTCCAGACGCGGTCCGGCTCGGGGGCGGTGCGGAAATAATCGGCAAGGGCCGCCGTCTTCGCGCCGGTCTTGGTGGTGCCATCAAGGGCGGCAAAGAGGGCGGCAAAGCGGTTCATGACCCGGGAAAGATAGCGCCTTTCCCGGGACTGGCGAGTGCCTACGTGTCGGAACGGGGAAGGTTCGCCATGATGTATTCCACCGCCCATTGCACCCCGCCGCCATGGGCCAGCGTGATCGGATACATTCTGGGATATTCCGGCGCCGTGTTGTCGGGGCACCATTCGGCGGCCATGGCGAACCAGGTCATCGGGATCGCCCCGCCCTGAATCATCCGCTGGCAGGCGCGTTCATGGGCCTCGGGCGAAAGGCCACCGGAAGCGTCAGAGACGAAGGCCACCTCATACCCCGCCCGCAGCGCCGACAGCGCGGTCTGGGCAAGGCAGACTTCCGTCCAGAGCCCTGCCATGACGAGCTTCTTGCGCCCCGTCGCCTCGACCGCCTGCACGAAGGCGGGGTCGGACCAGGCGTTGGTGTTGCGGCGGTCGATCGGGTCAACCCCGGGGTGAAGCTCGGCAAGGCCGGCGAAAAGCGGGTCGTTCAGCGGGCCGCCTTTTGCATTGATGGTGGAGAGGATCGTCGGCACGCCCAGCGCCTTGGCGGTCTTGGCCAGAGCGAGGGTGTTGTTGGTCAAGACCTCGGGCGCGATGGAGTTGATCGGGAAGGCGACCCAGGGCTGGTGGTCGATCAGGCAGAGGGTGGAGTTCTGCGGGGTGAATGCGTTGATCGTGTGCATGAGGGCTCCGAATCTGATTACTATAGATAAGTATTATAAGTAAGCGATGCGGCGTGCAAGTGGGGTCGAAACGCCGTGGCAGATCGGCTAATGTCGCGGGATGGAGCGCAAAGGCGATGAGCAGGGCTGGATCGGGAAAGGGCCGTTTGATGCGGCCTTTCAGGGTGCGGCTGAGCTGGTGGGCAAGCGCTGGGTGGCGGCGGTGATCTGGGCGGTGGTGCATGGCAGGCACCGGTTCGGCGAAATCCGCAATGCGATACCGGGGATCAGCGACCGCCTCTTGACCGAGAGGCTGAAGGAATTGGTCGAGCGCGGTATCCTGTGCCATGTCGAAGAGGACAGCGGGCCGGGATATCAACTGACCCCGCGCGGCGCGGCGCTGCGGCGGGTGCTGATCGCGCTGCACGACTGGGCGAAGGCAGGCTGAGGGTCAGCTGACCAGCGGCTCTTCGGTCGTCTCGTCACCGAACTGGGTTTCCACGATACCGGCGTCGTAGCCTTGGCTTTCCAGCCATTGGCGAAAGGGGGTGGTGTAGCCGTGGGTGACGAAGACCTTTTCCGCACCAGTCGCGCGGATCGCGTCGTTCAGGCCCTGCCAGTCGGCGTGATCGGACAGGACAAACCCCGTGCCAAGCGCGCGGCGGCGGCGGATGCCGCGGACGGCCATCCAGCCGGACACGAAGGCCTCTTCGCTTGGGCCAAGGCGGTTGGCCCAGGCGGAGCCGAGGGCCGAGGGCGGGGCGATGGCCAAGGCGCCGGGATGAGTTTTCGCGGTGACCTCAGCCGTGACGCGGATGGTGGGGGGCAGGGGATAACCCTGGTCGCGCAGGGTCTGGGTCATCTCTTCCACCGCGCCGTGGGTCAGGATCGGGCCAAGGTTTGGCAGGCCCGCAAGCAGGCGCTGGGCCTTCCCAAAACTGTAGGCGCCAAGGATCGAAGTTTTGCCGGCGGCGGCGTTGGCGGCCCACCAGCGGGCGATCTGGTCCATGACCACGGGCTGCGGGTCCCAGCGAAATATCGGCAGGCCGAAGGTGCATTCGGAGATGAAGGCGTGGCAGGGGACGGGCACGAAAGTCTCGGCCAGGCCGTCGGGTTCGGTTTTGTAATCGCCTGAGACGACCCAGGTTTCGCCCGCCACGGTCACCTTGATCTGGGCCGAGCCGGGGACGTGGCCGGCGGGGTGGAACGAGACGCTAGCGCCGCCGATCTGGCGGGTGTTGCCGTAGGCGATCCCGTCAGCGGTGATCGGGCCAAGGCGCTTGCGGATCACTGGAAGTGCTTGATCGGTGGCCAGGTAGGCGCCCATCCCCCAGCGGGCATGGTCGCTGTGGCCATGCGTGATCAGGGCGCGGGGAACGGGGCGCCAGGGGTCGATATGGAAATCCCCGGCGGGGCAGTAGATGCCCCGGTCGGTGAAGGTAAGGACGGGCTGGACCATCTGCGAATGATAGCACGGGCCTGCGGCTGGAACAGGGATCTTCCGTCGGGGCAGCGATCGCAAGCCTGGGCAACCGTGACCGCCGTGCAGGGGCCGACCCTCCGCGGCCGCGCAAAGGGACTGGCCTAGAACTTGATACCAAGGCGCAGCGCCACGGTCGTGATGTCGTTGTCGGCCTTTCCGCCCACAGCGTTTGGCAGGGGAAAGTCGGTCCTTCGATACAGAACCTCAATCCCGCCGAAGACCTTGTCGGAAAACATCCGATCTGCGCCGACACCAAAGAGCCCGCCGTCCGGCTTGTCGGTGAACGCTCCGTTCACGTAAACGGCTTGTGACCAGCCGACCACGCCATAAGCCAGCGTCCGACCCAGGGCCAAGCCGAACCGCGCCTTGAGATCGATGACGTCGTGGTATTCGATTTGCGGAAACCGATCCAGCGTGATGCCGCCGTCCGAATAGGCAAGCTCGGCCCCGTAGACCAGGTTGCCGCTTTGCCAGTTGTGCCCGACAAAAAGCCCGGGCGCCGAGCCGGACAGGGGAAACTCCCGCCCACTGGTGGTCTGCTTGCCGTCGGATGCGCCAAAGCTGGCACCCCCGTAAAAGCCGCTCCAGTCTTGCGCGTGGGCGCTGGTCACGGTCAGGAAGGTGGAAAGGGTCAGTCCGGCAAGGCGCATTCGTCAGGGTCCCCATATTGCAGGCGTTTAGGTCAGTCTTGGTCACGACCGGACCGAGGTGAGGCGCTTTGCAGGAACCGGGCAAGTCTGGAAAACATCCCTGCCGTGGGCGTGGGCAGCCGCGCGGCGCCGGTTTGGGGCGGGGTGCTTGGCTTAAAATTTGCGCAGGTGATTGCTCTGCGGGCGATTTTCCCGCCAGAGGGGCTTTTCGCCGCGCCGCGTGGCTGATCTAGTGCCTTTGTAGCGTGGGGGTGGCAGCGTGGCGCAATTCAACGAGATGTATCAGGGCACCGGTGTACGGCCCCCCTATGCGCGGCTGGACGACTGGGTGGCCGCGATGCCTCAGGAACTGCGCAGCCTGAAGCAGGCCGAGGCAGAAGCGCTGTTTCGCCGGATCGGCATCACCTTTGCCGTCTATGGCGAAGGGGGTGACCCCGACCGGCTGATCCCCTTCGACATGTTCCCGCGCGTCTTTTCTGCGGCGGAATGGGCCAAGCTGGAAAAGGGCATCAAGCAGCGGGCGCGGGCGCTGAATGCGTTTCTGGTCGATGTCTATGGCCGGGGCGAGATCATCCGCGCGGGGCGCATTCCCGGGCGGCTGGTCTACCAGAACGAGGCCTATGAAAAGGCCGTGGCAGGCTTCGTGCCGCCGAAAGGGGTCTATTCCCACATCGTTGGCATCGACATCGTGCGCACCGGCCCGGATGAGTTTTTCGTGCTGGAGGACAACTGCCGCACGCCAAGCGGGGTCAGCTACATGCTGGAATCCCGCGAGATCATGATGCGGATGTTCCCCGACCTGTTCCGCGAAAACCGGATCGAGCCGGTGGATGGCTATTCCGAAAAGCTGCGCCGGACCCTCGCCAGCGTCGCGCCGAAGAAGTGCAAGGGTGAGCCGACAGTTGTGATCCTGACGCCGGGGCATTTCAATTCTGCCTATTACGAGCACAGCCTGCTGGCCGACCTCATGGGGGTGGAACTGGTCGAAGGGCAGGACCTGTTCGTTGATGGCGAATACTGCTGGATGCGAACGACCGAAGGCCCGCGCCGGGTGGATGTGATCTACCGGCGGATTGATGATGCCTATCTTGATCCCTTGTGTTTTCGCCCAGACAGCATGCTGGGCATTCCGGGGTTGATGGATGTGTACCGGTCGGGCGGGGTCAGCATCTGTTCGGCCCCGGGGGCAGGCGTGGCCGATGACAAGGCGGTTTACACTTACGTGCCTGAAATGGTGCGCTTCTATTTGGGCGAAGAACCGATCCTGAACAACGTGCCGACTTGGCAGTGTGGCAAGGCGGATGACCTGAAATACGTCCTTGAAAAGCTGCCGGAACTGGTGGTGAAGGAAGTCCATGGCTCGGGCGGCTATGGCATGCTGGTCGGTCCGAAATGCAGCCGTGATGAGGTGGAGCGGTTCCGCGCCAAGATCGTGGAGAACCCCGGCAACTACATCGCCCAGCCGACGCTGGCGCTGTCGTCGGTTCCGACTTTCGTTGAGGAAGGCGTCGCCCCTCGGCATGTGGACCTGCGTCCCTATTGCCTGGTGGGCGAGCGGATCGAGCTGGTTCCGGGCGGTCTGACCCGGGTGGCGTTGAAGGAAGGGTCGCTTGTGGTGAACTCAAGCCAAGGGGGCGGGGTCAAGGACACCTGGGTGCTGGCGGAATGAGCATGCAGCAAACACAATTCTTCTGCGAAGAATTGCAGGGACGATTTTTCGCAGAAAAATCGTCTCTTTGGGTAGGGGAGTGCGGCGCGTGCTAAGCCGGACGGCCGACAACCTCTACTGGATCGCCCGCTATATGGAGCGGGCCGATACGGTGGCGCGCTTGCTGGAAGTTGGTAGCCGGATCAGCCTGATCCCCTCGGCCCATGGCTACCGCAGCGAATGGGACAGCCTGTTGCAGGCAACCGGGATGGCGGAGTCTTTTGCCAAGAAATACGGCGACCCGGTGCAGCGCAACATTGAAAGCTTTCTGTTCTTTGACCATGACAACCCGTCCTCGGTCGCCAGTTGCTTCACGGCGGCGCGGGAAAATGGGCGGATCGTGCGGACAGCGCTGACGTCTCAGGTCTGGGATGCGCTCAACACCGCGTTCCAGGAGCTGAAGGCGCTGGAGCGGACGCCGCGGTCGGAACTGGAACTGTCCCGCCTGACCGACTGGGTGATGCGGCATGCGGCAATGGTGCGGGGGGCGATCGACGCGACCTTGCTGCGCAACGACGGGTTCAACTTTCTGAACATCGGCTATTATCTGGAACGCGGCGACAACACCGCGCGCCTGATGGATGTGAAATACTACGTTCTGCTGCCGCGGGTGGATTTCGTCGGCTCGGGCCTGGACAATTATCAGTGGAGCACGCTTCTGCGCGCGATGGGGGCGCAGCGGGCGTTTCACTGGGCTTACGGTGGCGATGTGACGGCGGCCAAGATCGCCGACTTCCTGATCCTGAACCCGCAATCGCCCCGGTCGCTGGCCACTTGCGCGGCGGGGCTGGTGAACCACCTTGCCCGCGTGGCCAAGGCCTATGGCCGCGAGACGGTGGCGCAGGAGAAGGCCCGCGCCTTGTTGGCCGAAGTCGAGGGGGCCACGGTCGAGGCGATCTTTGACGAAGGCCTGCACGAATACCTGACCCGCTTCATTGCCGACAGCGCCGACCTCGCGCTGGGCATCCATGACACCTACCTGAGCGGAGAGATGCGCTGATGCGCCTGACGGTCGACCATGTGACGCGCTATCATTATGACCGGCCGGTGCGGTCGGTGGTGCAAAGCCACCGCCTGACGCCGTCGGTCTTTGCCGGGCAGAAGACCATCGCCTGGGAGGTGACGGTGACCGGTGGGGCGCAGGGCTCGGTCTTCCGCGATGGGGCGGGGGATCTGGTGCAGGCCTGGACGGTGGCCGGCCCGGTGGCTGAGGTGACGGTGCGGGTGCAGGGCACGGTGGAGACTGTCGATCTGACCGGCGTCTTGCGCGGCCACAAGGAAACGGCTGCCCCCGAATGCTATTTGCGCGCAACGCTGCCCACGCGGGCCGACACCGCGCTTGACAGTCTGGCCCGCAGTGCGGAAGGGGCCGATCCGCTGGCGCTGGCCCATGCGCTGAGCGCGGCCGTCGCCGATGCCATCGCCTACCGGCCAGGCGTCACCAGTGCCCATACCACGGCGGCGGAGGCCTTGGCCCTGGGTGAGGGCGTCTGCCAGGACCATGCCCATGCGTTGATCGCTGTCGCGCGGGTTCGGGGGCTGCCGGGGCGCTATGTCTCGGGCTATCTGTTCGCCGATGCCGACGGGCAAAGCCATGAGGCGGCACATGCCTGGGCGGAGCTGTATTTGCCGGGCTTGGGCTGGGTGGGGTTTGACCCGGCCAACCGCTGCTGCCCGGATGACCGCTATATCCGGTTGGGGTCCGGTTTCGACGCACAGGATGCGGCCCCGATCCGCGGCATTGCGCGCGGCGGTGGCAAGGAAGAGATGGATGTGACCGTTGCGATCCTGCAGGCAAGCCAATAGGCTGACCGCCGGAATAGGGAGACGGGAATGACCTACTGCGTCGGGCTGTTGCTGAATGAAGGCATGGTGCTGCTGTCGGACACGCGCACCAATGCGGGGCTCGACAATATTTCCACCTATCGCAAGATGTTCACCTTCGAAGACCCTGGCGAGCGGGTGATCGTCATCATGACGGCGGGCAGCCTGTCGGTCACGCAAACTACCATCGCGCAGCTGCATGACGCGATTGATGACCCGGATGCCACGCCCGACACCTCGATCATGCTGGCGCCGACGATGCTGAAGGTCGCCGAGATCGTGGGTGAGAAGCTGTCGAAGGTGCGCGAAGAGATCGACCACAAGCTTTCGATCGCGCAAGGCGCCAGCGCCAGCATGATCGTCGCCGGACAAAGGAAGGGCGGGGGCATGCGGCTGTTCCTGATCTACCCGGAAGGCAACTTCATCGAGGCGACCGAGGACACGCCCTTTCTGCAGATCGGTGAGCACAAATATGGCAAGCCGATCCTTGACCGGGTGGTGAAGCCCTCGACCAGCATTGCCGATGCGCAGAAGGCGGTTCTGCTGTCGATGGATTCGACGCTGCGGTCGAACCTGTCGGTGGGCATGCCTCTGGATCTGGCGGTGATTGAACGTGATGCACTGCGCGTCACGCTGAAGCGCCGGATCGAGGCGGGCGACCCGGCCTTCCGTGCGATGAGCGAGGCCTGGTCGACGGCCCTGCGTGACGGTTTCGCAAGAATTGTCATCTAAGCCTTGGCAAGCGGGTCCTGCAGGCCTAGCTTTGTCAGGCAGCATGGAGGTTCCGATGCCCGAGCTTGTCCGTCTTTACATTCGTAGCGTGGCGTTTGGCTTTGGCATCGCGGTGGTGTTTACCGCTGGCGTCGTCTGGCTGGACGTGGCGGGGGTTGGCCATCTGATCCTTGGGTCTGACATTGGTTGGGTCGCGGCGCTGATGATGGTGTTCTTCAACGGCATCATCTTTGGCGCGGTGCAGTTCGCCTTCCGCATCATGGCGATGGCCGAGGATGACGCCCCGACCGGCGGCACGGGCCTGCGAGAAGGCGTGCTGATCCCGATCCGGGTCGAAGCGACCGCAAAACGGCGCGCACCGCGGCAGCGGTAAGCCCGACAGCACCCTTCCTGCGCAGAACGCGGTCAGGCAAAGCTTTGCCGGATCACGATCTGCTTACCATGTGGAACCTTGGCAACTGATCCTGATCCCACACGTTTCCGGACGTAAACGTCCGGAGGTAGTGATTTGGATCTGCAACTGTTGAAGACCTTTCTGGAAGTGGCGGCGACGGGGTCCTTCGGGGCAGCGGCGGGGCGGCTGTTCGTCACGCAATCGGCGGTGTCGTTGCGGGTGCACCGACTTGAAGACCAGTTGGGCCGCCCGCTTTTCGACCGTCGGAAGGATGGGGTTACCCTGACCTCGGCCGGACGAGAGTTTCGGGGCTTTGCCACGCTGATCCTGCGCAACTGGGAACAGGCGCGGCAGCGCGTCAGCGCGATGAACGGCGCACCGACGACCTTGGCGGTCGCGGCGCAGTCATCGCTGTGGCCGCGCTTTGGGTTTCGCTGGCTGGACCGGTTGCGCGAGGAGATGCCGGATCTCGTCATCCGGGCCGATATGGCGCGGCCTGACGCCTTGGCCCAGATGATCCTGTCGGGCGCGGTGCAGGCGGTCTTGTCCTATGAGGCGGTGGTGCGGCCGGGTCTGACGGCGCAGCCGCTGATGGAGGACCAATTGGTCATGATCAGCCCATGGGCGGATGCGTCGGTGGACAGTGTCGTCGGGCGTTATGCCATGGTCGACTGGGGCCCGGAGTTCCAGCGCGAACATGATGAGGCGCTGCCGCAGCTTGCCGAGGCGAAGTTGATCCTGGGGATGGGCACGCTTGCGGCCTGGTATCTGCAGAACCGGCCCTTTGCGGCCTATCTGCCGGCCCGATATGCCCGGAAGGCGCTGGATGCGGGGCATGTGTTTCTGGTCAAGGATGCGCCGACCTTCGCGCACCCGTCATGGGTGATCTGGCGCGAGGACATGGACCCGGCTCTGCAGGCTGTTGCAGCAAGGACACTGTCCGAGGCCGTTGCGCGGGCCGAAGAGGACACCGCCGAAGTGGTCGAGCAGCTCTAGCGGCCGAACTGTCGGGACCGAACCCCGTCCAATACCCTGATTTATCAGCGCCCGCCCCGCACTGGGGCGGGCGCTGTCGTTTTGCAAGGAAAGCACCCCACGAGTAATACTTGTGACCCCCTCAAGTATTCTCAATTTTTCCTAAGAGGATCAGCGCCTTACCTACCCGTCACCGAAGCGGCGCCAAGACGGCCTGCTTACCCTTGAAAGGACTGACCATGAAAAAGGCATATCTTTTGCTTTCCGTTCCGGTGCTGGCGATGACCATGTCGCTGCCCGCCTTCGCGCAGGACAGCGTCACCGGCATTCGTGGCCTGAATGACCGTCTGGAAGACATCGAAGACGACGTGGCTGACGATATGGACCGCTCGAACGACGAAGCGCGCTTTGGCTTCCCGGAATACCAGCCGGGCTTCAGCGGCAGCGCCTCGCTTGGCTATTCGGCGCAGACCGGCAACACCGACACGCAGGATTTTGCCCTTGGCGTGCGGATGCGTTATGCGCAGGGCCAGTGGGTGCAGACCCTTGGCGTCGCGGCCGACTTTTCGGAAACCGACGGCACCAAGGACGAAGAGAGCATCTTTGCGGTCTATGACGGCAACTACTACTTCAACGAGCGGTTCTACGTCTTCGCCCTTGCCCGCGCCGAGCGGGACGGTCTTGCCGATGAAGCGGACGAAATCAGCCGTGACGGGTTCATTGGGGTTGGTCCGGGCTACCGCGTGATCAACACGCCGCAGACCGCCTGGCGCCTGCAGGCCGGTGTCGGTGTCAGCTACCTGCGCGACGGTCTGGGCAATTCCGAAACCGAAGCCGGCTACATCGCGTCGTCGCGGTTCTTCTATGAATTCAGCGACAGCATGTTCGTGACCAACGACACTGACGTTCTGTCGTCGGAATCGGCGCTGCGGGCGAACAACGATCTGGGCGTGAACTTCAAGATCACCGACAGCCTGTCGACCCGGGTCAGCTATCTGACGGACTACAATGACGCCCGTGCCATCAAGACGGACAACCGTCTGGGCGTGTCTCTGGTCGTCGGCTTCTAAGCCCGGAAGCCATAACCAGCGGGGAACGGGGCAGGGGAATCTGCCCCGTTTTCCATTTCTGGGGTGTGGATTGGGTGGCGGGCCCGCAGCAACCGTGGAGTGCCGGGATTTTCCCGAGAGCCAGAGGTCTCAGGTGGGAACCAGGTAACAGGACCAGGATCCTGTCAGAGCCAGCCCCCGTGCGTTTGCTTATCGGCCACTGGAAAAAAGGCCTCGCACGAGAGGAGCAGCACCCGCCACTGATCAAGATAGGGCGCATGGGGGGGCGGCGCAAGGCTGGACAGATGTTCACCTTTGGTTCATAAATGCAGGATGGACCAGAAGGTTGACATCACCCCGGAAATCCTGCCGGCCCTGCCCGGGCAACGGCTGCAGCGCGGCGTCTGCCGGGGGCTGAGGGCATTGGATTTCGTCTGCGTCGAGGAATTGGTCCCCACCCCCGGCCTGCGGGTGGATGTGATGGCCTTGGGCCCGCGGGGCGAGGTCTGGGTGGTCGAATGCAAGTCCGGCCGGGCAGATTACCAGACGGACCGGAAATGGCAGGGCTATCTGGACTGGTGCGACAGGTTCTTCTGGGCGGTCGACGCGGCCTTTCCGGTGGAGCTTTTGCCGGAAGGCACCGGGTTGATACTGGCTGACCCCTACGACGCCGAAGTGGTGCGCATGGCGCCCGAAGTGGGGCTGTCACCGGCCCGGCGAAAGGTTGTGCTGCGGACCTTCGCGCGCACGGCGGCAGCGCGCTTGCAAGGGATGCGTGACCCGGCATTCGGCAGCATCCCCCAATTTTCTTGAGGAAGAAAATTGTCAAATTCCTTGCTTAAGGAATTGGGGCCGCTGCGGTGACCGTCAGGTCAGGCCTAGCGCTTTTTCGGCTTGGACCCCAGCGCGCGGGCGGCCTCTGCGGCGGCGCGCAGTTCTTCGGCGATTTCCTCGGCCTCTTCGGGATCGAAGTCCAAGGGCAGGTCGATGCCGCCCTCCGCCTCGATGTAAATCCGGACCATGCCAGTGTCGGTTGGCCCGATCTGGATGTTGGCGGCGATATCGCTTGGTGAGTTGATCCCCATGGGGATTCGCTACCGCAGGTGGCGGGCTCTGTCCAGAGGGGCGATGCTTGACTTAGTCAAACAGTGTGGCAGGCTGACGGGATGGACGCCATTGACCAGATCCGCGACTTCAACCGGTTCTACACCCGGGCGCTTGGGCTGACCGGGCGCAGTTATCTGCAGTCGGGGCGCAGCCTGGCCGAAGTGCGTCTGATCCATGAGATTGGCGCCTTGGGACCGGTGACCGCGCGGCAGCTGGCGCAGGCGCTGGGTCTGGACGAAGCGCAGCTGTCACGGATGCTGGCGCGTTTGCAGCGCAGCGGGGTCGTGGAACGGCAGGCGGCGGGGCGGCAGGCTTTTCTGCGGCTGGCGCCTGCGGGACGGACGCTCCTCGAAGGGCTCTCCGCCCAGTCACGCGCGGCGCTGGCGGCGCTGATCCCGGCGGAACGGCGCGTGGCGCTGGCCGAGGCGCTGGCCGGGGTGCGCCAGTTGATGGCGCCCGGTGCGGTGGCGATCCGCAGTTTGCAGCCCGGTGACGCCGGCTGGATCATCAGCCAGCACGGCGCGCTTTACGCCCGCGAGCAGGGCTATGACCAAGGCTTTGAAGCGCTGGTCGCCCGCATCATGGCGGACCAGCTTGACCGGGGCGATACCGTCCATGAACACACCTGGATCGCCGAGGTGGGGGGACCGGAAGCCCCTCAGCGGCTGGGCACGATTTCCTGCATGCGTGAGGATGACCAGACCGCCCGGCTGCGGTTGTTCCTGATCCTGCCGCAAGCGCGCGGCCTTGGCCTTGGCCAGCGGTTGCACGACACTTGCGTTGGGTTTGCCCGACAGGCCGGGTATCGGCGCATGGTCCTTTGGACGCATCAAGGCCTGGAGGCCGCTTGCGCGCTTTACGCCCGCAACGGCTGGCGGCTGGTCCAGTCTGTGCCGGGCAAGGCCTATGGGCAGGACGTGGTGGATCAGGACTGGGAAATCACGCTCTGAGACTTGCATCGCGCGCGGTCTGGCGGTATCAGGCCCGCGAGTGCAGCTTTAGCTCAGTTGGTTAGAGCACCAGATTGTGGATCTGGGGGTCCCCCGTTCGAGCCGGGGAAGCTGTACCATTCCCCCCAATGCCTTCATTGACCGCTTTGGCCGTTGCAGACGGTTCTGGCGCTTTGACCGGGGCAAGGTTTTCCTTGCACAAGCCCGGCCCTCTGCCATCCTGTCACATCATGCGGGAGTTGTTTCCCAAAGACCATTTGATCGGCAAGATTGCAGGAGGCGAGTGTGCAGGATGCTTTGACCGCAAACCCTTTGACCCGCAAACCGCGCCGGATCGTGGTGTTTGCCGATGGCACGGGCAATGCGTTTTCGTCGCAGGAATCTAATGTCTGGCGGCTGTATCAGGCGCTGGACAAGCGGCCGGGGGTGGCGTTGCAGCTGGCACGCTACATTCCCGGAGTCGGCACCTCAGGCAATGCGGTGCTGCGGTTGATCGACGGGGCGACAGGGTTTGGCGTGCCGTCAAATGTGCGCAAGCTTTATCGCTTTTTGTGCTGGAACTGGCAGCCGGGCGACGAAATCTATCTGTTCGGCTTTTCGCGGGGCGCGTTCACGGTGCGCACCTTGGCCGCATTGGTGGCGATGCAAGGGCTGATGCCGGTCCGCGTTGGTGATCGGCCGGTGACCAGCGCCGAGATGGACCGCAATGCGATGGGTGCGTGGCTGGCCTACCGGACCATGACCGCGCCCTTGGTTCTTCCCGGGAGGTCGGTCTGGAACCCACTGAACTGGAAGATGAGTCCGCTGATCTCGGTCATCCGGGGACTGCGGGACGCGGTGACTTGGGCCAAGCGGCGGCTTTTGCGCCAGCGTCTGCATGCTGAGGTGCTGGAGGCATTGCAGCCAGAGCGGCGCGCGGAGGCGGTGCCGGTCCGGTTCATGGGCCTGTTCGACACGGTCGAGGCTTACGGCATGCCGGTGGAGGAGTTGCGGTCGGTCTGGAACCGCCTGATCTGGCCGATCAAGTTTCGCAACCGGCGTTGTTCCTGGGTGGTGGGCAAGGTGCGCCATGCCCTTAGCCTCGATGACGAACGCCTGAGCTTCCACCCGATCCGATTTGACCAATCCCCCCGCCCGGATGGCAAGCCCGTGCCAGAGACGCAGGAAGTCTGGTTCGCCGGGGTCCATTCCGATGTGGGGGGTGGCTATCCCAATGACGAAACCGCCTTCCAGCCGCTTCTCTGGATCGCGGATGAGGCGGCCCGGCAAGAGCTGGTCTTCGACACGGACGTGCTGAACCGCTACCGCGCGCGGCTTTATCCGCAGGCGCTGATCCACGATTCGCGGCAGGGGCTGGCCAGCATCTACCGCTACTCCCCGCGCGTGATCGGCGCGTCCGAGGCCGAGGGTGGCTCGCCCGTGGTGCATCAGTCGGTGACCGAAAAGATGGCCAGCGGGGCCGATGGCTATGCCCCTTTGGGCCTGCCGCCAGAGTTCCGGGTGTTTCCGGAAGGCGGGCGTCGGTCGGCGGGGCTTTTGCCCTCGGGCCTCGTGCAGGACGAGGAGGCGGCGGCCGGGCTGCGGCGGTTGGTACGGCGCAGGAAGGCCACGAACTGGGTTACCATCTTCTGCGTGCTCGCGCTGGTGGCCTTGCCCTTTCTGACCGCGAACCCGCCGGTCAACGGTTGGGTGCGCGGTGTCGGTGCCATCCTGGGTGGGCTGGTACCGGGCTGGGCCATGCTGTGGGTGGAATCGCTCTTGGCCAACTGGCGGGTGTCGGGGCCAATTCTTGCGGTGATCCTTGTCGTCTATTTCTCCAACCAGTCGCTGGCCCTGCGAATCCGCGATCTGGGGCGGCGCTTGTGGAGGGCGGGCTGACGGCCTTCACCCCCGCGGGCGGGGCGGCTAAGGTGGCAATCCCTGCCCCCTGACCATCCTTAGGATTCGCATGAGCCTTGCCCTGATCCCCCGCACCATCGCGCTTGAAATTGCCGCCACACCCGCCCAAGTGAGCGCCGCGATCACGCTTCTGGACGAAGGCGCCACGGTTCCCTTCATCGCCCGCTACCGCAAGGAGGTGACGGGGGGCCTCGATGACACGCAGCTGCGCAATCTGGCGGAACGGCTGGTCTACCTGCGGGAGCTGGAGGCGCGGCGGGCCGCGATTGCCGGGTCGATCCGCGAGCAGGGCAAGATGACTGACGCGCTTGAGGCGTCGATTGCCAAGGCCGTCACCAAGGCCGAGCTGGAAGACATCTACCTGCCCTACAAGGTCAAGCGCCGGACGAAAGCGATGATCGCGCGGGAGAACGGGCTTCAGGGGCTGGTCGATGCGATCCTTGCGGATCGGGCGGCGGACCCTTCCAGCCTGGCTGTTGCGTATGTGACCGAGGCGGTGCCGGACGTGAAGGCAGCGCTGGAAGGTGCGCGGGATATCGTGGCGGAGGGGCTGGCCGAGGATGCCTCCCTCCTTGGTCGGTTGCGCGGGCACATGAAGCAGGTGGCGCGGCTGACGTCGACCGTGGTTGAGGGCAAGCAGGCGGAGGGCGCGAAGTTTTCCGATTACTTCGCCCATTCCGAGCCGTGGTCAAGCACTCCAAGCCACCGCGCGCTGGCGATGTTTCGCGGCCGCAATGAGGGTTTTCTGACGCTGGACCTTGCGGTTGATCCCGATGCGGCACGGGGCGACAGCCCGGCGGAGCGGGCTTGCGGGGCGGCTTTGTCGGCCACGGGGCAGGGGGCTGGCGACCGCTGGCTGCGTGAGGCTGCCGCCTGGGCCTGGCGGGTGAAGCTGCGGACCAGCCTGACGCTGGACCTGATGTCCGAACTGCGCGAAGCGGCTGAGGCCGAGGCGATCCGCGTCTTTGCGCGGAATTTGAAGGACCTGCTTTTGGCGGCCCCGGCGGGGGGGAAGGCCACGATGGGGCTGGACCCCGGCATCCGCACGGGCGTGAAGGTCGCGGTGGTGGATGCGACCGGCAAGGTACTGGAGACGGACACGGTCTATCCCTTCCAGCCCAAGAATGACTTGCGCGGGGCGCAGGTGGCCTTGGCGAAGCTGATCGGAAAGCACGGGGTGAAGCTGATCTCCATCGGCAATGGCACCGCCAGCCGCGAGACCGAAAAGATGGTGGCCGATATCCTTGCGGTGTTGCCGGGGGAAAAGCCGGTGAAGGTGATCGTCAGCGAGGCGGGGGCCTCGGTCTATTCGGCCAGTGAACTGGCGGCGAAGGAGTTTCCGGGGCTGGACGTGTCTCTGCGCGGGGCGGTCTCGATTGCCCGGCGGCTGCAGGACCCCCTGGCGGAGCTGGTGAAGATCGAACCCAAGGCGATTGGCGTCGGCCAGTATCAGCATGACGTGGACCAACACCGGCTGGGGCGCAGCCTTGAGGCGGTGGTGGAAGACGCGGTGAACGCGGTGGGGGTGGACCTCAACACCGCTTCCGCGCCACTTCTGGCGCGGGTGTCGGGCGTGGGGCCGGGGCTGGCCGAGGCGATTGTGGCGCATCGCGATGCGAACGGCCCGTTTGCCACGCGGAAGGACTTGCTGAAGGTCGCGCGGCTGGGGCCGAAAGCGTTTGAGCAGGCGGCGGGGTTCCTGCGGATTTCGGGGGGCAAGGAACCGCTGGATGCTTCATCGGTGCACCCGGAAGCCTATGATCTGGCGCGGCGGATCGTGGCGGCCTGCGGGCGCGACCTGCGGTCGGTGATGGCGGAACCGTCGGTGCTGAAAGCGGTGGAGCCGAGGGATTTCGTGGATGACCGCTTTGGCTTGCCAACAGTGAAGGACATCCTCGCGGAACTGGAAAAGCCGGGGCGCGACCCGCGGCCAAGTTTCCGCACGGCGACGTTTGCCGATGGGGTGGACGACATCAAGGACCTGAAACCGGGGATGCTCCTGGAAGGCACGGTCACCAACGTGGCGGCCTTCGGGGCCTTTGTCGATGTGGGGGTGCATCAGGACGGGCTGGTGCATGTCAGCCAGCTGTCCGACAGCTTCGTGAAGGACCCGCATGCGGTGGTGAAGGCGGGGGACGTGGTCAAGGTCCGTGTGGTGGAGGTGGATGTGGCCAGGAAACGCATCGGGTTGACGATGAAATCCGGCAGCGCCGACGCGCGGGAGGCTGTGCGCGAGCGTGGGGAGCCCCCGGCGAAACCGGTGCGCGGGCCGATGGCGGCGGGGCCGCAAGCCGGGGCGACTCAGACAGGGGGCAATGCCTTTGCGGACGCGTTGAAGGGCAAGTTCGGGCGGTAGGGAAGCACCGGAATTTTCGAAAATTCCGGTTCGGAGCCTTTGAAGGCTCCGGTCCGATTTCTTCGAAGAAATCGGCCTTTTGCGCCGGTCAGGCCGCAGCACCGCCCACTGTAAGGCCGCCGATCAGCAGGGTCGGTTGCCCCACGCCGACCGGCACCCATTGCCCGGCCTTGCCGCAATTGCCGATGCCGGGGTCAAGTGCCAGATCATTGCCGATGGCGCGGATGCCTTTCAGCGCCGTCGCCCCATCGCCGATCAGGGTGGCCCCCTTCACGGCGGCCCCGATGACGCCGTTCTTCACCCGGTACGCCTCGGTGCAGCTGAATACGAACTTGCCGCTGGTGATATCCACCTGACCGCCACCGAAGCCCACCGCATAGATCCCGTCTTTCAGCGAGGCGACGATCCCGGCGGGGTCATCCTTTCCCGACAGCATGTAGGTGTTGGTCATCCGGGGCATCGGGATATGGGCAAAGCTTTCGCGCCGCCCATTGCCGGTGGGCTCCACGCCCATCAGCCGGGCGTTCTGGCGGTCCTGCATGTAGCCGACCAGAATACCATCCTCGATCAGTACGTTCTTGGCTGAAGGCGTGCCTTCGTCATCAATGGAGATGCTGCCGCGCCGGTCCGGGATCGTGCCATCATCCAGCACGGTCACGCCCCTAGAGGCGATCTGCTGCCCCAGAAGCCCCGCGAAGGCCGAGGTCTCCTTGCGGTTGAAATCGCCTTCCAGCCCGTGGCCGATGGCCTCGTGCAGCAGGATACCGGGCCAGCCGGGGCCAAGAACCACGTCCATCTCGCCCGCAGGGGCCTCAACCGCGCCCAGGTTCACTTGCGCGATGCGCAGGGCTTCGGCCAACAGGGGTTTCCACGTCTGCGCCTGCATCAGCTGTGCCAGACCGTACCGGCCGCCCATGCCGGTGCCGCCCTGTTCGCGGCGACCGCCTTCTTCGATCATTACCGATACATTCAGCCGGGCCATCGGGCGGATGTCCGCCAGACGCAGGCCATCGGGGCGGAGAATTTCAACCTCCTGGATGGAGGCTGACAGGGTGGCGGAGACTTGGACCACGCGGGGGTCAAGCGCGCGGGCATGGGCGTCGATTTCGCGCAGAAGTTCGATCTTCACCGGGAATGTCGCGTCGGCCATCGGGTCATCGGGTCGGTAAAGGCGGGTATTGGTGCCGCGGGGGCTGGGTGCAAGGGTGCCGCCGCCTGCGCCCACGGCAAGGCGTGCGGTTTCCGAGGCGCGGCGGAGGGCGGATTCGGTGATTTCCGTTGAATGGGCGTAGCCGGCAACCTCTCCCCGCACCGCGCGCAGGCCGAAGCCTTGGGAGGCGTCATAGGTCGCCTGCCGGATGCGGCCATCGTCCAGAACGATCGCCTCGGCCCGGCGGCGTTCCAGGAACAACTCGCCATCGTCAGCCCCATCAGTGGCCGCGCGCAAGGTGGCCAAGGCAGCGGCCTCATCCAGATGGGTGTCGAACGGGCGGAAGGGTGCGTCGGTCATCGGAATGCCTTTTGCCGGGGAGATGATACAGATGGGCCGGGCGGCGGCCAAGGTCAAGGCGCGGTCACGGCCCGGACAGGGCAAGCCGGTCGATGAAGTCAGCCCCTTTGGCCCAGGTGGCGGGGTCAAACAGCGCCTCATGTCCGACGGGGCCGAGGGGAAGGAACGTCTTTGGGTCATTCGCCAGCGCAAAGAGGGCGCGGCCAAAGCTGATCGGGATGACGGTATCCGCCTCTCCATGCAGGATCAGAAGGGGCGCGCGGACGCCGGCGATGTGGGCGGCAGATCGGAACTGGTCCTTCATGAGGAGCCGCACCGGAACCCACGGATAGGCCCGGCCCGCAATGTCGACGGCGGCGGTGAAGGGCGCTTCAAGCACTACGGCACCAACTGGGACACTGGCGGCCGTCTGGACGGCAACGCCGGTGCCAAGGGATTCGCCGACCAGCACGATCTGGCCCGGAGAGATGCCACGGGCACGCAAGGCGTCATAGGCGGTGCGGGCGTCGATCAGGAGGCCCGCTTCGGTTGGCTGTCCGGTGCTGCCGCCATAGCCGCGCCAAGACAGGAACGCCGCGCCGAACCCGCGCGCCTGGTAAAAGGCCAACCGGTCGGCCCGGTCTGCGATGGCCCCGGCATTGCCGTGTAGAAAAAGGATGGTCGGCTGGCCTGGCGCTGCGGGGCTAAGCCAGAGGACCAGCGCTTCACCGTCAGGGGTGGGCAGCAAGACCCGCTCCACCCCCTGCAGGCCGACTGCTTCCGGGGTGGGGTCATGGCGGGCGGGGAAGTACTGCAGGTCGCGTTGAAAGACGTAAAGCCCTGAGAGCGCGGCGGCGTAGAGGAGGCCGAAGGTCACCAGCGTCAGTTTGACAAAGGCCATGAAGCGCCCCTTTTCAGCCCGCCTTGCCCGTTCAGTCCGTTGGAGGACGGGCGCGCCGGGGCGCTGCTATGTCGCAACGGTTTCGCTTGTTCCGCTTGGCGCATTATGGTTTTAAGGCGTCAGGATACAACGGGATTCTGTCCTTCGCGGCAGGCCTGAAAAAGGCGGCGACAGGCCGTCTCACGAACGGGAAAAAGACATGCGCGCTTCGACTGCGATGACCGGTATTGCAGCGGTTTCGACTGCAACATTTGTGGCAGGCACCGCCCTGGCCCAGCAAGCCCTTGAGATCATTGGCCAGCCGGTCGATGGCAAGATGGGGTTCCAGCCCGCCGGCACGCCGGGCGCGCGGGACCTGCAATGGCTGGATGCGATGATCCTTTATATCATCACCGCCATCGTGATCTTCGTCACTGCGCTTTTGATCTACGTGATCGTCCGCTACAACTCCAAGTCGAACCCGACGCCAGCGCGGTTCACCCACAACTCGCCGCTTGAAGTGGCGTGGACGGTGATCCCGATCGTGATCCTGGTGTTCATCGGCGCGTTCTCTTTGCCGGTCCTCTTCAAGGATCAGGAGATTCCGGTTGGCGATGTCACCATCAAGGCCACCGGCTATCAGTGGTATTGGGGCTATGAATACGTCGATGAGGTTAATGCCGACGGCGAGGTTCTGGCCTTTGAAAGCTACATGATCGGGTCGCCCTCGCTGGGTGGCAGCAACATGCTGACGCCTGAAGTGGAAGAGCAGCTGAAAGCCGCCGGCTACACCAAGGAACAGTTCCTGCTGGCAACCGATACCGCCGTTGTGGTGCCGGTTGGCAAGAAGATCGTCATTCAGGTGACGGCAGCCGACGTGATCCATTCGTGGAAGATCCCGGCCTTTGGCGTGATGCAGGACGCGGTGCCCGGACGGATCGCAGCGCTGTGGTTCCAGCCGGAGCAGGAAGGCATCTACTTCGGCCAGTGTTCAGAGCTTTGCGGACAGATGCATGCATACATGCCGATCACCGTGAAGGTCGTGTCGGAAGCCGCCTATGCCGAATGGCTTGCCAAGGCCAAGACCGGTGATGTGCAATTGTCGCATTCGGGTGCTGCCGAACCGGTCGACGTGGCGCTGGCCGACTGATCCGTCGGCAGGGCGACAAAGGTGGTGGGGCCAGCAACGGCAGGCCCTGCCGCACGGTAGGGTAAGGTAAGCAGGATCAGGATGAGCGACATCGGAGCATATCAGGCCACGACCGCCCCGCATGAGGCGGGCTTTGGCGACTATGTGCAGCTTCTGAAGCCGCGCGTGATGTCGCTGGTGGTCTTTACCGCGCTGGTCGGGCTTCTGGTTGCCCCCGTCAGCCTGCACCCGGTTGAGGCGTTTGCCGCGATCCTGTTCATCGCGCTTGGGGCAGGGGCCTCGGGTGCCCTGAACATGTGGTGGGACGCCGATATTGACGCGGTCATGGCGCGCACCGCCCGCCGCCCGGTGCCTTCGGGCCGGGTCCAGGCGGGTGAGGCGCTGGGGATCGGTATGGCGCTGTCGGGCATCAGCATCGTGATGCTGGGGCTGGCGACCAATCTGGTGGCGGCGGGGCTTCTGGCCTTCACCATCTTCTTTTACGCCGTGGTCTATTCGATGTGGCTGAAGCGCCTGACGCCGCAGAACATCGTCATCGGCGGTGCTGCCGGGGCCTTCCCGCCGATGATTGGCTGGGTCTGCGCGACGGGGTCGATCTCGGTCGAGGCGGCGCTGATGTTCGCGCTGATCTTCATGTGGACCCCGCCGCATTTCTGGGCGCTCGCGCTTTTTATGAAGGGCGACTACCACACCGCTGGCGTCCCGATGCTGACAGTCACGCATGGCCGCAAGTCGACCCGTCTGCATGTGCTGGTCTACACGGTTCTGCTGGTGCCGGTCGCGGTGGGGGCGGCGCTGACCTCGCTTGGCGGGCCGTTCACGCTGGCGATCACGGTGGCGCTGAACGCCTGGTTCCTGCTGGGTGCCTACCGCATCTGGAGCCGGGACGAGGCGGTGGCCGAGGCCGACAAGTACGCCGTCGAAAAGGCCTTCTTCCGCTTTTCCCTCCTGTATCTCTTCCTGCACTTCGCTGCCTATCTGGTTGAGGCGGCGCTGCGGTCCTTTGGCATGGGGGGCTGGTGATGGCTTTCCCCCCGACCCATGAGCTGCACAAGCGCCGGTTCTCGCGCAATCTTGGCCTTGGCCTGACGCTGGCGGCTTTCGTAGTGCTGGTCTTTGCGCTGACCGTGGTCAAGGTGCAGCGCGGCGATCCGCTGCAGGGCTATGACCATGTCATTCAGCCCGAAGCCGTGCCGCAGGAGGACGCCGGATGATGTTCCCCCGTCTGCAAGGCAAGAACCGCACCTTGGCGCAGCTGGTGGCCATGGTCGTGACGCTGACCTTCACCACAATCGTCATCATCCCGCCGTTCTATGACTGGTTCTGCCGGGTGACCGGCTTTGGCGGCACCACCGCAGTCGCCGAAACCGGGGCGGATACAATCCTTGACCGGACGGTGAAGGTGCGCTTTGACGCCTCGCTGGAGCAGGGGATGCCCTGGACCTTCAAGCCCGTCGTGCATTCGATGGATGTCCGCATCGGCGAAACCGGGCTGGCGTTCTATGAGGCGCACAATCCGACCAACCGTGTGGTTGCCGGCACGGCCAGCTTCAACGTCTACCCCTACGCGGCCGGTGGATTTTTCACCAAGATCGAATGCTTCTGCTTTACCGAACAGGTCCTGCAGCCCGGTGAAACCGTGCAGATGCCGGTCAGCTTTTTCGTCGACCCCGCGATGGTGACCGACGTTGAGGGTCAGTTTGTGAAAGAGATCATCCTAAGCTACACTTTCCACGAGACGCCCCTGCCGGAAGAGCAGGCGGCCCTTCCAACTCCCGTCGCGCCCAACGCAGGCGCGGTGAACTGACCGAATAAACACGAGGGAACCGTCGGCCATGGCCAACGCAAAGAACCACGACTATCACGTTTTGCCACCGTCGATCTGGCCGCTGGCCGGCGCGCTTGCGGCGCTGATCATGCTGTTCGGGGCCGTCCTTGGGATGCATGCCTCAGACCCGACGCCGGACACGGCTTACGGCGTCCTTGACCACATCCGCGCCTACTGGCTGGCGCTGGTCGGCCTCACTGCAGTGCTTTACGTCATGTATGCCTGGTGGGCCGAGGTGGTGCAGGAAAGCCATGTCGGCGATCACACGCCGGTCGTCCGGCTGGGGCTGAAGTACGGCTTCATCCTTTTCATCATGTCCGAAGTCATGTTCTTCGCGGCATGGTTCTGGACCTTCTTCAAGCACCGCATGTACCCGATGGGGCCGAACAGCCCGGCGGTTGACGGGGTCTGGCCCCCGGCGGGGATTGAGACCTTTGACCCCTGGCACCTGCCGCTGATCAACACGCTGATCCTGCTCTTGTCCGGCTGCGCGGCCACCTGGGCGCACCATGCGTTGGTGCATGAAAACAACCGCAAGGACCTGGTGAATGGTCTGATCCTGGCCATCGGTCTGGGCGTGGTCTTCACCGGCATGCAGGCCTATGAATACAGCCACGCGGCCTTCGGCTTCTCCGGCAACATCTATGGCGCGACCTTCTTCATGGCGACGGGGTTCCACGGGTTCCACGTCATCATCGGGACGATCTTCCTGACCGTCTGCCTGATCCGCGCGCTGAAGGGGCACTTCACCCCCGAAAAGCACGTGGGCTTTGAAGCGGCCGCCTGGTACTGGCACTTCGTTGACGTGGTCTGGCTGTTCCTCTTCGCCGCCGTCTATGTCTGGGGCCAGGGCTGACGCGACAATCCGGTCTGGACGACCTGCAGCGCGGGCCTTCGGGCCTGCGCTGTGCATTTCGGGGGAATGATGCTGCGCAACACGATCTTTGCTTTGGTGCTGGGGCTGTCGGGGGCGGGGGTTCTGATCGGCCTTGGCATCTGGCAGATGCAGCGGCTGGAGTGGAAAGAGGGCATCATCGCCGGGGCCGAGGCGATGATCGCAGCGGGTCCGGTGGCGCTTGGGTCCAGCCTTGATCCGGTGGCCGACCGCTACCGTGCGGTTGTCGTGAACGGCGCCTTTACGGGCGAGGAGGCGCATGTCCTTACCTCATCGCGTGAGGCGGGGCCGGGGTTCCTGGTGATTGCCGCGTACCTGACCGACGACGGCCGCCGCATCCTGATCGACCGGGGTTTCGTGCCGGAAACGGAAAAGACCACCCCGCGCCCTGGGCGTGAGGTGACGGTAACCGGCAACCTGGCCTGGCCTGATGACATTACCGGATCGACCCCGCCCTATGACGCCACCCGCGCCATCTGGTATGGCCGCGACCTGCCCGGGATTTCTGCGCTTCTCGACACTGAACCCGTGCTGGTGATCGCCCGCAGTGACACAGGCGATGGGATCACCCCGCAGCCCGTCACCGTGGCCGGGTTTCGCAACAACCACTGGCAATATGCCGTGACGTGGTTTTCGCTGGCGGCGGTCTGGCTGGGGATGACAGTCTTTCTTCTCTGGCGTATCAGGTTCCGGACAGTTTGACGGCAAGACCCTTGAAGGCAGCATGATGCACTACGTCTCGACCCGCGGCAGCGCCCCCGTTCTTGGCTTTGGCGAGGCGATGATGACCGGCCTGGCCCGGGACGGCGGGCTTTATGTCCCCGAAACCGTGCCGGTGCTGACCCAGGCCGACATCGCGGCGCTGGCGGGCCAGCCTTATGAGGAAGTCGCGTTCCGCGTGATGCGCCCCTATCTGGGCAGCTTCTTCGGCGATGACGAATTCCGCGGGTTGATTGACGCGGCCTACAAGGGTTTTCACCACGCCGCCCGCGCGCCGATGGTGCAACTGGCCGCGAACCATTTCTTGTTGGAGCTGTTCCACGGGCCGACCCTGGCCTTCAAGGACTTCGCCATGCAGCTGATCGGCCAGATGATGCAGGCCGCGCTGACAAAGTCGGGTGAGCGGGTCACGATCGTCGGTGCCACGTCCGGCGACACCGGGTCTGCGGCGATGGAGGCGTTCCGGGGTCTGGCGAACGTCGATGTGGTGATCCTGTTCCCGCATGGCCGGGTGTCGGACGTGCAGCGCCGCCAGATGACCACGCCGGTTGAGGGCAACTGCCACGCCGTTGCGATTGACGGCGACTTTGACGATGCCCAGGCCCGGGTGAAGGACATGTTCAACGACTTCGCCTTCCGTGATGGGGTGCGGCTGGCCGGGGTGAACAGCATCAACTGGGCGCGGGTTCTGGCGCAGGTGGTCTATTACTTCTACGCCGCCACTGCCCTTGGCGCGCCGCACCGCGCGGTCAGCTTCACCGTGCCCACGGGGAATTTCGGTGACATCTTCGCCGGCTACATCGCCCGGCGCATGGGGCTGCCGATTGAAAAGCTGGTGATCGCGACCAACCAGAATGACATCCTCGACCGTGCGCTTCGGGCCGGGGATTACCGGACGAACGGGGTGCGCCCCTCGATCAGCCCGTCGATGGACATTCAGGTGTCCTCGAACTTCGAACGCGCGCTCTTTGATGCCTATGGACGCGATGGCAGCGCTGTGGCGCAACTGATGGCCGAGATGAAGACCGGTGGTTTCCACATCAGCCAGGGGGCGCTTGAGACGTTGCGAGCCACCTTCGCCTCGGGCCGCTGCAGCGAAGAGGAGACGCTGGCCACCATTACTCGTACGCTTGCGGAAACGGGTGAGCTTCTTTGCCCCCACTCCGCCGTCGGCGTGAAGGTGGCCGAAGATCATCTGGGGGCGACCCCGATGATCACGCTTGCGACCGCCCACCCCGCGAAGTTCCCCGATGCGGTGGAACGCGCGACCGGCATCCGCCCTGCTTTGCCGCCGCATATGGCTGACCTTTTCGACAGGCCCGAACGGATGACCCGCGCGCCGAATGACCTTGCCGCGCTGCAGGCGCTGGTGCGTGAAAGGATTGCGCGTTGACCGAACAGCTTCACACCCTTCCCAACGGTTTTCGCATCGTCACCGAGGCGATGCCCGGCCTGCAATCGGCCAGCATCGGCCTCTGGGTCGAAGCGGGCGGGCGGCACGAAACGCCTGCCCAGAATGGCATCGCCCATTTTCTGGAACATATGGCGTTCAAGGGCACCCGGCGGCGGTCTGCCTTGCGCATCGCCGAGGAAATTGAGGATGTCGGCGGCTACATCAACGCCTACACCAGCCGAGAGATGACGGCCTATTACGCCCGTGTCCTGTCCCAGGATGTGGTCATGGCGCTGGACGTGATTGCCGATATCGTCCTCAACCCCCTGTTTCGCAAGGCCGATATCGAAACCGAACGTCATGTGATCCTGCAGGAAATCGGCCAGGCGCTGGACACGCCTGACGACATCATCTTCGACTGGCTGCATGAGGTGAGTTATCCCAACCAGCCCTTCGGCCGCACCATCCTCGGGCCGGAAGAACGCGTCGCCTCGTTCAAGAAGGCGGATTTTGAGGGCTTTGTCGGCCATCACTACAGCCCCGACCAGATGATCCTGTCGGCCGCCGGGGGCGTGGACCATGCCGCCATCGTCGCTGCTGCGGAGCGCATTTTTGGTGGTCTGAAGCCGGTTGGCGCGCCCACAGTGCAGCCCGCGCAGTTTGAGGGTGGTGAGCGGCGGGAAGTGAAAGACCTGGAGCAGGTCCACTTTGCCCTGTCGTTCGAGGGCCCGGGTTACCGCGACGATGCGGTCTATGCGGCCCAGGTTTATGCGACGGCGATGGGCGGCGGCATGTCGAGCCGCCTCTTCCAGAAGATCCGCGAAGACCGGGGCCTGTGCTATTCGATCTACGCCCAGTCCAGCGCCTATGAAGATACCGGGCATATCACGATCTACGCTGGCACCTCGGCCGAAGAGATCGGCGATCTGACCCAGTTGACGATTGATGAACTCAAACGCGCTGCCGACGACATGACCGAGGCTGAGGTGGCCCGTGCCCGGGCGCAACTGCGGGCGGGCCTGTTGATGGGGCTGGAAAGCCCGTCCTCCCGCGCCGAGCGCAATGCGCGGCTGATGTCGATCTGGGGTCGCATTCCGGCAGTCAGTGAAGCCGTGGCCAAGATCGACGCGGTCGACACCGGCATGGTCCGCGCCTATGCCGCAGGCCTGACCACGGCGAAATCGGCGCTGGCGATCTACGGACCGGTCAGCACCGCCCCCGGGATCGAGGAGATCCGTCGCGGTCTGGGCCACTGATGCTTGGCCTCAAACGCCGCGTCCGGGTTGAGACCGAGCGGATGACCCTGCGCCTGCCAGAACACGGCGACTGGCGGCAATGGTCGGAACTGCGCGACGCATCGGCCGAGTTTTTGTCGAAATGGGAACCGGTCTGGGCCACGGATCACCTGACCCGGCGGTCCTTTACCAACCGCGTCTACTGGGCGCAGCGGGCCGAGGCGCAGGGAACAGCACTACCGATGCTGCTGATCCGGCGCGAGGATAACCAGCTTCTGGGGGCGTTGACGCTGGACAACATCCGCCGGGGGCCTGCGCAGGCAGGAACGCTGGGCTACTGGATCGGCCAGCCCTATTCGCGCCAAGGCTACATGCGGGAGGCGATCCTGGCCCTGACGCATCACGCCTTCACAAGGCTTGACCTGAGCCGGATGGAAGCCGCCTGCCTGCCGGAAAACGCGCCCTCGCGCGGGGTGCTGGAGAAATGCGGCTTCAAGTATGAAGGTGTTGCGCAAAGCTATCTGCAGATCAACGGGCGCTGGAGGAACCACGTGCTTTACGCCAACCTGCGCGGCGACCGGCGTGGGCGGACCGACGTCGGCTGAAGGCGGAACGGGTGTCAAATTGAGCGCGTGCCGCGCAAGCCATTTATCTCGCCCCTTCGCGTTAAGAACGCGAAGGCGCTCGGCGGCCTCGGGCGGGGATATTTGCGCAAATGTGAAAGGCAAAGCCCTCAGGTGGTAAGGCTTGACGCGGTTCGTGGGATTCTCGCGCATCCGTGATCTTGAGAGTGGGTGACGCAGCGGCAATCCGGGTTACCCTTCGTATCAGCCGGAGGTGATTGATGCGCCTGATCCTTGCCCTGACACTGCTTGCCACGCCCGCCCTTGCGCAAGAGGCGCGCATTCCGTCGCATTGCATCGCGCTGGCGGCGGGGGAGGCCACGGTGCAGCCCGTGGCGCTGAATGACGGGCTTGAGGCGGACAGTGTCTTGATCCGCTACATCGACCACGCCAGCTTTGCCATCGTGACGGCGGATGGCACGGTCGCGGTCACGGATTACACCGGCTACCTCGGCACCCAGGATATCGTTCCCGACGTGGTGACGATGAACAACGCCCATTCCACGCATTGGACGGCCAGTCCGGACCCGCGTATCCCCCATGTCCTGTTTGGCTGGGGCGAGGGGGCCACGCCTGCCGATCATCGTCTGGACGTTGGCTCCATGCTGGTGCGCAACGTGACCACTGACACCCGTGGCCCTTTTGGCGAAGGGGCCCGGGCCAATGGCAACTCAATCTTTGTCTTTGAGGCTGGGGGCCTTTGCATCGGCCACCTTGGTCATCTGCACCAGATCCCGTCAGACGCACAATATGCGGCGATCGGGCGGCTGGACATCGTGATGGTGCCGGTGGACGGCGGCTATACGCTTCGCCTGGGCGACATGGCCGGCGTGGTGCGGCGGTTGCGATCTTCGGTGGTGATCCCGATGCACTGGTTCAGCCAAGCCTCGCTTGAGGCGTTTCTGACCGAGATGTCGGGCGAGTTCACCGTTGTGGAAACCGGTGGCGCGCAACTGGCGCTGTCCTTGGACGACCTGCCGTCGGAACCGACGATCATGGTGCTGGAGCCAGCCTATCTGGACTGATCCGGCCTCTGGCGAAGGGCCGCTCCGCCCGCTAGGACTGTGCGGGAAGGAGCGTGCCATGCCTGAACCCCGATGCTGAACCCCTGCGATGACGCTTTCGTCGCCCTGTTGCGCGGCAGCCTGCCCGAAGGGCGGCTGAGCGTCCCCGATGCGCGCCATCTGGAGGAACCGCGTGCGCGCTGGCACGGGCAGGCGGGCGTCCTTGCCCGGCCGCAGTCGACGGCCGAGGTCGCGGTGATCCTGCGGGCCTGCACCGCGGCGCGGGTGGGGGTGGTGCCTTGGGGCGGTGGCACGGGGCTTGTCGGTGGTCAGATCATGCCGGGCGGCCCCGCGCCGGTGCTTTTGTCGCTTGAACGGATGGGGGCGCTGCGGGGGGCCTTCCCGTCCGAAAATGCGCTAGTGGTCGAGGCGGGGATGATCCTCGCCGATGTGCAAGCCGAGGCGGCGCGGATCGGGCGGCTCTTCCCCTTGTCGCTGGCGTCGGAAGGGTCTTGCCGGATCGGGGGCAATCTGGCGGCCAATGCCGGGGGGACTGCGGTCTTGCGCTATGGCAATGCGCGCGACCTGTGTCTGGGGCTGGAGGCGGTCTTGCCGGATGGCACGGTCTTCAACGGTCTGTCGCGGCTGCGGAAGGACAATGCGGGCTACGACCTGCGCCACCTACTGATAGGGTCGGAAGGCACGCTCGGGGTCATCACGGCGGCCAGCCTGCGGCTGTTCCCGATCCCGGCCGCCACAGTGGTGGCGCTGCTGGCGGTGCCGTCGCCTGCTGCGGCGCTGGATCTTCTGGGTTTGGCGCAGGGGCGGCTCGGGGGGATGATCTCAAGCTTTGAGCTGATCCACCGGATGGGTTTTGACTTCCTGGCCGAAACCATGCCCGAAATCGCGGCCCCCTTTGACCCGGTCCCCGACTGGCTGGTGCTGGTCGAACTGGGCCTGCCCGCAGGACTGGAGCCTGAGGTGACGATGGCCAATCTTTACGACGCGGCGGACGACGCAGGACTGGTCACCGATGGCGTCATCGGCACGTCCGAGGCGCAGGCCGCAAGCCTTTGGCATCTGCGGGAGATGATCCCCGAGGCCAATCGCCGGATCGGCGCGATCTCAAGCCATGACATATCCCTGCCCTTGTCGGAAATCCCGGGGTTCATTGCCGCCGCACCTCAGGCGCTGCGGCCTTTGGGCGATTTCCGGATCAATTGCTTTGGCCATCTCGGCGATGGCAACCTGCACTGGAACGTCTTTCCGGCCAAGGGCGGCCGGCGGCAGGACCATGACGCCGTGCGCGACCGGGTGAAGACCACGGTGCATGACATGGTGCATGCGCTTGGCGGGTCGGTTGCGGCGGAACATGGGGTGGGTCGGCTGAAAGTGGGCGACCTGCAGCGCTACGCTGATCCGGGCAAGCTGGCGGCGATGTGGGCGATCAAGGCCGCTCTTGACCCGAACGGGATCATGAACCCGGGTGCCGTGCTGGCTGATCTGTCCCCGCCGTAACGCCCACCGGGAAAAAGTTACCCCGCCGCAGGACCTGCGACGGGGTGCTTTGGGGGGTGTGTGGATCACGCTGTGGGTAGCAGCGCGGCCAGGCTGGGTAGGCCTGACAAGCATTGGTCTAGAGTGATTCTCTTTCGGCAAGGTTAACAGAACGACGTCCCGCCGCGCGCCGTGCGATTTCTTCGAAGAAATCGCACCGAAGCCTTCAAAGGCTTCGGACCGGAGTTTTCGAAAACTCCGGTCGCGACCCGGCGTTTGGGTCAAAGCCCCTCGAATGCGCACAAGGCATGCACATCCATGCCCATCGCTTCCAGCTTCTTGCGCCCGCCAAGGTCTGGCAGGTCAACGACAAAGGCGCAGCCCACCACCTCGGCGCCCAGACGCTCGATCAGGCGGATGCCCGCCTCGGCTGTGCCGCCGGTGGCCAGAAGATCATCGACCAGCAGAATCTTTTCGCCCGGGGCCATCGCGTCATCATGCACCTCGACCACCGCCTCGCCGTATTCCAGCGTATAGGCCTGGCTGATCGTCTGGCCCGGCAGCTTGCCCTTCTTGCGGATCGGCACGAACCCGGTCGAGAGCTGATGCGCCACCGCCCCGCCCAGGATGAAGCCCCGCGCCTCAAGTCCCGCGACTTTGTCGATCCGCATCCCGGCATAGGGCGCCAGAAGCTGGTCCACGCACATCCGGAACCCGCGCGGGTCGGCAAAGAGGGTGGTCACATCGCGAAACAGGATCCCCTCATGCGGGAAGTCCACGATGGTGCGGATATAGTCCTTGACGGTCTTGTGCATCACATGCTTGCCCCTTGGGATTACGGGTAGTGTCGGCGCAGGGCCATCAGGTCCTGACCCTTTAGTGTGGTTGCCTGCATCCCGTCTTCAGAAAAGATCGAGCGGCTTGCGTAATAGCTACCGCGAATGTCGGTCATGAGGCCCAGGCATTGGGTGATTTCCTCAAGAAGGATCCGCTGCACCGCTTTGGGCGAAACATCGCGGCTGAAAGCAACGGCGCAGATGAAGATCGATCCGTCGTTGCGCCAGCCCAACTGCATTCGCGCCATGGAGAGGGGATTGCCATCGAACCAGGGCAAGCCGGTGCCTGAAATCTTGCTGTTCCGTGGCAGGTCAAGAAGGTGAAGGCTGATGTCGGGTGTGACATCTGGCGCCACGCGGCGCAGGCGCAGGTTCGCGCCAGACCCGTTCAACTCAGAGAGGGTCCCGTCCAACAGGTCAACGACCCTTGCGCTGACCCGTTTCGGATAATCCGGATCGACCTGCACAAGGCTGACCGTTAGATCGCGGGCATCAGACGGCGACCATCGGACAAAGGGCTTCTGGCAGTCCCCAGCCGCAGGCGCCGCGCAGGCGACAAGCCGGTAGAAATCGTCGTCCGAAAGCTTTCCTTTGGCGATAACATATTCCTGCGCGCGGACATGGCCAGCGGCCAGATACAGGGTGGCTGCCAGGACCAAGGCAAAGTGGGCCGCACGTCTGACCATTGTCTAGTCCCTGCCCGGATAGTGCAGGCGCAGCAAGGTCGCGTCCTGGCCGGTGATCCGCACGGTTGCATTCGAGCTCTGCGACAGGATCGACACCCCCTCATACGCTGGGCCTTCGATATCGTAGAGAAAGCCGAGCGATTGTGTCACCTCTTCCAGCATGACCGATGGCAGGTCAACATCGGTGATCGAGGTGGAAATCAGAATGACCGCCTCAACGATCCGGTTCGAGCGGTCATACCAAACCGTCATGTACCCCACGCCCATCGTCCCGCGCCCCGAAAAGCCGGGCGATGCGGTCAGGACCGTGCCATCGGCCAGCGTCGTCGGCCGGATTGTGATGTCCGCCTCAGGCGCGTCGGTAAGGGCCAGACTTATTCCGGCGCCGACACTGTTGACCTCGCGGATCGCGCGGGTAAGGGCCGCCTCGATCCGTTCGACAAAGCCGGGCGGCAGTGGGTCGCCGCCGGGATCAATCCGCAGCGTCAGGTGGGGCTTTTGCCAGCGCAGCACCTTGCCCTGGCAGGCCCCGCCGGGGGGTGCGCCGCAGGTGGCAAGCCGGTAAAGCGCTGCATCCGGCAACAGGGTGGCGACCGCGACGCCGTCGGTCTCGGCGGCCTCGGCCAGCAGTGGGCCGGACAGCAGACACAGGATGGCGGCAAGGGCCCGGATCCTCATCGCGGCGGCCCTAGAGCACCCGCCCGGCGACGGCGTCCAGCCGGGCAAGCAGGGCGGGGTCGCGCTTGTCCGGGGCGGTCATGATGGCGTTTTGCAGCGCGCGGTCACAGCCGTGCGGGCAAGGGGCGCGATCAGCCGCCAGCAGGCCCGGCAGATGTGCAACCAGTCCCCGCGCGGCATCGGCATTGGCATGAACGACCGCGATCACCTGCGCCACGTCGACCGCGCCGTGGCTATCGTGCCAGCAGTCATAGTCTGTGACCATCGCGACCGAGGCATAGCACAGCTCGGCCTCGCGGGCGAGGCGGGCTTCGGAAAGGCCGGTCATCCCGATCACATCCGCGCCCCAGGTCCGGTACATCCGGCTTTCGGCGCGGGTGGAAAACTGCGGACCTTCCATCGACAGGTAGGTGGCCCCGCGATGGACCGTCAGCCCCTGCAGGCGCGCGGCTTCGGCTGCGGCGGCGCCAAGCCGGGGGCAGGTAGGATCGGCCAGGCTGACATGGGCCACGCAGCCCGACCCGAAGAAGGACATCGGACGTTGGCTGGTCCGGTCGATATACTGGTCGACGATCACGAAGTCGCCCGGAGCGAAATCCTCACGCAGGGAGCCGACGGCCGACACGGCCAGCAGATCGGTGCAGCCGATCCGCTTCAGCGCGTCGATGTTGGCGCGGTAGGGAACTGTGGCCGGGTCATGGACATGGCCGCGGCCGTGGCGGGGCAGGAAGGCCACCGGCAGGCCATGCAGGCGGCCGACCAGAATTTCATCCGATGGCTTGCCCCAGGGGGTGGGCACCTTGACCCAGGCCGCCCCCTCAAGCCCGTCGATCTGGTAGACCCCCGATCCGCCGATGATGCCGAGCATGGTCTGCATGGGGGACCTCTTTCCTGCAATCGCCGTGAGGATAGACGGGTCGGCGCTGCGGGAAAAGGGGAGAGTGTCCCGGGCGGGGACATCTTTTCGTGCGAAGGATTTCAATGGGTTGGGATTCGAAATTCAGGAAGTCTTAAGGTTTTGCCCGACCAGAAGCCCGCGCTGGCAGCGCTTTTCGGGGGCGGGTGCGGGTGGCCCGGTCGTGCCCGGCCCGTCCCCATGACGGGACGCTGCGCGGCTGGGCCGGGCCATTGTCATCAGCCCGGGACGCGGTTCACCCCGGGGACGTCCTGCCCCCCGTCCTGCTGGCAGCCTAAGGTGCGACCGGCAGCAGGCGACCAGCCTCCGCCGCCGAAGCTTCGGCCCGGTCGAGAAGGCGCTGGAGGGCGGCCCCGCGGGCGAAGTCAGGGTCGGCCACGCCTTCCTTGCGGATGGCCGCGATGAAGCGCTGGTAGATCGTGGGCACGGCTGGGCAATCGATGTCTTCCCAGCGGCCTGCGGTGATGTTGTCACCCAGGCAGGCGCGCAGGCGGCTGGTGGCGCTTTCAAAGCTGACCTCAAGCCCGCCGGTCTGGCCGTAAAGCCTGAGGCGCAGGTCATTGAGGTGGCCGGTGGCAAAGCGGGTGGCGGCAACCGTGCCCAGCGCGCCATTGGCCAGCCGCAGTTGCAGCGTGGCGCTGTCGTTGGCGTCCAGCACATAGTCGCCGATCCGCCCGCCGGGGGCCTTGTCGAAGGTCTGGAGGAGGCAGGACACCTCGACCGCGTCCATCCCGGCGATGAAGGTGGCGAAGTCGAGGATATGTATCCCCACATCGCCCAGCACCCCCTTGGAGCCATGCGCCGTGGACAGCCGCCACAGCCATTGCGCCTCACGGTCCCAATGGCCCCAGGCGGGCTGGGTCAGCCAGCTTTGCAGATAGGACGCCTCAAAATGCCGGATGGTGCCGATGGCCCCGTCCCGCACCATCTGTGCTGCCTTTTGCAAGGCCGGCACGTTGCGGTAGCTGAGGTTGACCATGTTCACCACGCCCGCGGTTGCGGCGGCGCTGGTCATGGCTTCCGCGTCTGCAGCATTGGTCGCCAGGGGCTTTTCGCACAAGACATGCTTGCCCGCCGCAAGGAAGGGCAGGGTGGTGGCATAGTGTGCCGCATCTGGCGTGACGTTGGTCACGGCATCAAACTGCCCCCAGGCCAGCGCGTCCGCCACCGAGGCAAAGCCATGCGGGATGCCGTGGGCGGCCTGAAAGGCCTGCAGCGGTTCGGCGCGGGTGTCGATCCCGGCCACAAGGCTGACGCCGGGAATGGCGGCAAAGGCTTCGGCATGGTTCTTCGCCATGCCGCCGGTGCCAAGGATCAGAAGACGGACGGGCTGCATCAGCGGTATCCTTCCTCGCCATCATGGTGCAGGCGGGGGCCGCGTTCGGTGATCGGCTCCAGCGCCTGTGTCACCGGGGTGTTCGGCGCGTCATTCGGGTTCTGGATGCGCGCTTCGGGGTTATGCGCCCAGCGGACGGCATTGGCGATGACCTGCTGCACCAGCGGCTGGTGATAGGTGGGATAGGTTTCATGCCCCGGGCGGAAGTAGAAGATATTGCCCGCGCCGCGCTTGTAGGTCAGGCCCGAGCGGAACACCTCACCCCCGGCGAACCAGCTGATGAAGACGGTTTCCAGCGGTTCGGGGACGCCGAAGGGTTCGCCATACATTTCTTCGGTCTCAAGCTCGAAATGATCGGGGATGCCGCGGGCGATGGGGTGCTGGCGGCTGGTGACCCAGAGACGCTCACGTTCCCCCGCCTCACGCCAGGTGAGGTTGCAGGGCGCGCCCATCAGGCGCTTGAACGGTTTGGCGAAATGGGCGGAATGCAGGAAGATCACCCCCATGCCGCCCCAAACGGCGTTGCAGACGCGTTCGACGACGGCATCAGCGACATCGCCATGCGCGGCATGGCCCCACCAGATCAGGACATCGGTTTCGGCCAGTTTCGCGGCGGTCATCCCGTGTTCGGGGTCTTGCAAGGTGACGGTCGTGGCAGTGATGCCGTCTTCGCGGTTCAGCGCCTCGGCGATCGTGCCGTGCATGGTTTTGGGATAGACCTCGGCCACGACCTTGTTCTTCTGTTCATGGACGTTCTCGCCCCAGACGGTGACACGGATGGTCATGGAATCCCTTTCTTCCTGAAGGCCATTTCGGGTGCAGGGATGCAATCGCTTGGCGCGGGGTGCAAGCGAAACCTGAAGGGCAGGCGCGTAGGCGGCGGGCCTTGGCAGATGTGGGCATGGCGGGCGGATCGCCTTTGGGTTGCGGACGGCAGGCGGTCGGGCGAATCGCTTCGCCCGGGGCTTGGCTGGACAGATCGGGATTCATCCTGCAAGCGACTGGAAAACATGCATAAATCCGGCCGCTACCTTCATTCTTGCCGGAACGTGACAGGCACGTTGACAGGGGCAGTGGAAACCAGAGTAGACTGGCGCCCGGGGACCGCTTTCGGTGGATGACATCTGGCTGTTACCGGTCAGAGTTAGCGAACGGAAGCGTGCCGGACATGGACGACCACAACCAGAAAAACCGGGGACAGCCCGAGCCTCTGATCTGATCAAACCAGGGAGACCACTTGTGAAAAAATCAACCTCTGCCTTCAACCGCCGCCGGTTCCTGCAAGGCTCTGCCGCGGGTGCGGGCCTTCTTGCCGCCCCGGCGATCATCTCGTCCAAGGCGCTCGCCTCTTCGGGCGAGATCAACTTTGTCGGCTGGGCCGGCTATCCTGCGCTGGTGGAAAAGGTTTTCCCGGCGTTTGAAGCCGCGACCGGCATCAAGGTGAACTTCAAGGAACTGCCCGACCAGGACACGATGTTTGCCGAAGGCAAGGTCGCGCTGGAAGCGGGCGGGATCGACATCATCGAGCCGACGATCGACCGCGTCGGGGCCTGGGATTCGAACGGCCTTCTGGGCGCGTTCGACGAATCGAAGCTGGCGATGGACAACTATCTGCCGGGTCTGGCGGACGGTGCGGCGGGCGAGCGTTCGCGTCCCGGTGGCGCGCTGAAATACGTGCCGTCGGTCTGGGGCACCGAATCGCTGGTGGTGAACAGCGCCGATGCCAAGCTGTCGACTCCGCCCAGCCTGGGTGACCTGTTCAACGCCGAAAACTCGGCCGTTGTGCGCCCGCACTCGGCACTGGCCGCGATGGGCCGCTGGCTGGATGCGACCGGTCAGCTGCCGCGTCCGTGGATGGACGGCTACACCGACATGGCCGCAATGGCCGAGCTGTGGGACATTGCGCTGGCCAAGGCGATCGAAGCCAAGGGCAACGTCGTGCAGTGGTGGTCGGGCGAGAACGAGGCCAACGCCGGCTTCACCGCCAACGGCGCCACGGTCGGCCTGTGCTGGGATTCGACCGGCTTCAACCTGCGCAAGGACGGCTATGCCTATCTTGCTCCGGTGGAAGGTGCCTTTGCCTGGCACCAGGGCTTCATCATGATGAAGAACGCGGCCAACGTCGACCAGGCGCATGAGTTCGTGAAATACGTCTCTACTGCCGAGGGTGCTGCGGGCTGGGCTTCGGCCTTCTCGTCGAACCCGGTGGGCAAGGGTGCGGCCGACCTCCTCGACCCGGAAGTCGCCGCCTACTACAGCGGCACCTTCAACGACGAGGCGCTTGCCAAGCTGTGGTGGTGGCCCGACCAGTCGGCCGAGTTCCTGGCCAAGCGCGCCGAATACGCCGACAAGTACAAGGCCGCCTGAGTGCGACACTAGCCAATTGGTCACGCCGGGTCCGAAGGGGCTCGGCGTGCCTCATTTTCGCGCTGGCCTGTCGCTTTGGACCCAATCCCGGGACTGATCTGGCGATAGCCATTGAACGGGCAATGCTGCCTGCTAGCCTGCAGCAAAAAGACGACATCAGGGGAAGACGACGGCCATGAGCGCGGGAATTGATCTGGAGAACGTGTGCTGCGACTTCGGAACGTTCCGAGCCGTGGACAATGCCAATGTGTCGATCAAACCGGGTGAGTTCTTTTCGTTCCTCGGCCCCTCGGGCTGTGGCAAGACGACGATCCTGCGCATGGTCTCGGGGTTCATCGAGCCGACGCAAGGCACGATCCGCATCGGCGGCAACGACATGAAGGGCCAGCGCCCGAACCAGCGGCCAACGGCCCTGATCTTCCAGAACCTTGCCCTGTTCGCGCTGATGCCGATCTGGGAGAACATCAGCTTTGGCCTTGAGGTGCGCGGCGTCGACAAGGCCACGCGCCGCAGGAAGGCCGAGGAACTCCTGAAGCTCGTCGACCTGCCCGGGGCGGCGGACAAGATGGTCAGCCAGCTTTCGGGCGGCCAGAAGCAGCGCGTGGCGATTGCCCGTGCTTTGGCGGTGGAACCGCAGGTCATGCTGCTGGACGAACCCCTGTCGGCGCTTGACCTGAAGCTGCGCCAGCACATGCGGGCCGAACTTCGCGCCATCCAGAAGCGAACCGGCGTCACGTTCATCTACATCACCCATGACCAGGGCGAGGCTTTGGCGATGTCCGACCGCGTCGGCGTCATGAGCCAAGGCCGGATCCAGCAGATCGCCGACCCGCGTGAGATCTACAACAACCCGGTCAACGGTTTCGTTGCCAGTTTTGTCGGTGAAAACAACATCTTCACCGGCGAAGTGCAGCAGGCCGCAAGCGGCATGGCCAGCTTTGCCACCCCGCATGGCCAGTTCCGCGCCCGGCTGGGCGAGGTGACGGGCAAGGCGGGCAAGCTTTATGTCCGGCCGGAACACACCCTTCTTTCCGCCACCGCAGGCGCGGAAAACGCGATCCCGGTCACGGTGGGCGATGTGTCCTTCGAGGGCAATTTCATCACCGTCCACGCCACCAGCGACAGTGGCGCAACGCTGACCTCGGAACTGCGCAACGACGGGTCGGCCACGGTGCCGGCCTTGGGCGCAAAGATGTTCATGTCCTTTGATGCCGCGCGGGCCGCGATCCTGCCCGATGCGAACGTAAGGGGCTGACCCATGCAAGAGCTTCTGCGCCGCTATGGGTCCGGCCTGACGCTGATCATGTGCCTTCTGGTGGCCTTCTGGCTGCTGATGCTGGTGATCGTGCCGAACATCACGTTGTTTGAACAAAGCTTCCGTCCCTACCTGCCTGTCTCTGAAATCGGCGGGCCGCGCGACGTCTATAGCGCGAACAACTACCTCAAAGTGTTCGAAGGGCAGGTCACGTCCAGCCTGTTCGGGATCGAGTTCGAGATTCCGGTCCGGGTGCGGACCTTCCTTTTGACGATCTGGTATTCGATGGTCGTTGCGGTTCTGTGCCTGATGCTGGCCTATCCCCTGGCCTATTACATGGCCAAGATCGTGAACCCGAAGTCGCTGCCGACGCTGATCCTGCTGCTCTTCATCCCGCTGTGGGTGTCCGAAGTGCTGCGGGCCTTTGCCTGGTGGATCATCCTGGCCTTCAAGGGGCCGCTCAACGCGCTGCTCTTGGCGGTGGGGCTGATCGAGGACCCGATCCGCTGGACCAACATGGGCTTTACCGGCGTGGTGATCGGGCTGATCTACACTTACGTCCTTTTCATGCTGTTCCCGATCTACAACGCGATCCAGTCCCTGGACACCAACCAGATCGAGGCGGCGGAAGACCTGGGCGCGCCGTGGTGGAAGATCCATTGGCGGATTGTGATCCCGCATGCGAAGCCCGGCATCGCCAGCGGCTGCGTCATGGTGTTCATGCTGTCGGCGGGGTCGTTGCTGGTGCCGTCGATCTTGGGGTCTACCACCTCGCAATGGTTCACCCAGACGATCAACGAGACGTTCAATGACGCGCTCGACTGGAACACTGCCAGCGCCTACGCCTTCCTTCTCTTGATCCTCTGCACGCTGTTCGTGTCGGTCGCGATGTGGCTGTTCCGGGTCAAGCTGTCTGACATCGCGAAGTAGGGGGGCCGCCCATGCACAAGACCCGCCAGACCCTTGCCCATGTCTACATGGTGCTGTTCCTGATCTTCATGCTGGCCCCGCTGATCGTGATGTCTGGGGCGGCGTTCAACGACAGCAAGCTGCCTTCCATCGTGCCATGGCGCGGCTGGACCACAATGTGGTTCAGCGAGATGATCGCGGATGAGCGGATGATGTGGGCCTTTGCCAACACGCTGTGGGTGGCGGTTGCGGTGGCGTTGATCTCGGTCGTGATCGGGACGGCCAGCGCCATCGTCATCAACTCCATCGCGGGGCGGGCGCGGACGGTGCTTTACGGCCTCATGATCTCGACCATCTTGATCCCGGGGGTGGTGATCGGCATTTCCACGATGATCCTGTGGACCAAGATGGGCAATGCGGTCGGGACGGAGTTCTTCCTGTTCAATCCCGGCCTGCATCTGAGCGTGCTAGGCCAGGTCAGCTATATCGCGGCGATGGTGATGCTGCTGGTGCTGGCGCGGCTGCAGTCGTTTGATGCGGGGCTGGAAGAGGCGGCGCTGGATCTGGGGGCTTCGCATGCGCAGGTGATGCGGCGGATCCTGCTGCCGCATCTTTACCCGGCCATCGGGGCCGGGGCGGCGGTCGCGTTCTTCCAGTCGATCGAGAACTTCAACGTGACGCAGTTCACCCGGGGCGGGGCCGATACACTGACGGTCTATGTCTTCTCCAAGGTCCGCGCCGGGATCACGCCGACGATCAACGCGCTGGCCTTCCTGTTGATCTGCGTGACGCTGGTCCTGGCCGTGATCTACGAGATCAACCGCCGCCGCCGCGCCCGGATTGAAGCCGCACGTGAGGCCGAGGCACGGCGCGCGGAAGAGGCGATGCTGTAGGCTGCGGCTTTTCGTTTGACCGCGTTTACCCGTTGCGATGGGTGCCGCGCTCATCGACGCGCCGGGCGTCACAGGCCCTGGAAGAGCGTCTCGCACAAAGCTGAGGCCGGGTTCTCCAACGCCTCGATCACGTCGAAGTGGTGGCGGTCGGGGGTGGCGGTCCAGGGGCAGTCCCAAACCTCGGCCAGGGTGCGGGCGTGCCAGAGGAAGGCGGGGCGTTCGGCGGCGCCGACCCAGACATGGGCGGTGGTGCCCGGGCGCAAGGCGCGCCGGGCCGGGCTCTCCGCCGCCGCCTCGGCCTCGTCGATCCGCAGGGTCGCGTTCATCGCGGTGGCCATCAGGGGGCCAAGTTCCGTCAGGGGCGAGATCGGGACCACGCGGGCCACGGGCAGCGCGAGGTCAGCGCAGCCCATGCGGGCGGCAAGGTGGCCGCCGGCGGAGTGGCCGGTGACCACCATCGGCCCGGGGATGCGGGCGGCGACCCTGCGGCAGGCGGCGGCGATTTCGGCGGTCATCTCGGCCAGACGCGCCTCGGGCGCAAGGGTGTAGCCGGGCATGGCGACGGCAAAGCCCCGCCCCAGCGCGCCGGCGGCAAGGTGGGACCAGAGCGACTTGTCAAAGAGATGCCAGTAGCCGCCGTGGACATAGATGAGCGTACCGCGCGGGGCGGCTTCGGGCAGGAAGAGGTCAAACCGTTGCCGGGGGGCGGGGCCGTAGGGCTGCTCAAGCTCGGCCCGGGAACCGAGGGCTGAGCGGAAGGCGGCGGCCTGCGCCTGCCAGCGGGCGGGATAGTCCGCGCCGCCGGGGATGAAGGCCCCGTTCATGTAGTCGCGGTCGGGGTCGGGCCAGCGGTAGGGGGGCTGGGTCATGGCTTGCGCAAAGCAAGGGCTGCCAGCGCTGCGCTGCGCCAGCGATGCGGGACGTGAGGACCGAAGAACGGCCCCATCACATCACCGCCCCGATCTGCCAGGGGACAAACTCCGCATCGCCGAAGCCGAGTTCCTCGGACAGGGTCTGCGCGCCGCTTGCGGTGGCGATGATCTTGTCGAGGATCTCTTGCCCCTTCGCCTCGATGCTGATGCCGTCAAGGATGTCGCCGCAGTTGATGTCCATATCCTCTTTCATCCGAGCGTACATTTCCGAGTTGGTCGCCAGCTTGATGCAGGGGCTGGGCTTGTAGCCCGAGACGGACCCGCGGCCCGTTGTGAAGACGATCAGCGTGGCGCCGGATGCGATCTGGCCGGTGACGGAGCAGGGGTCATAGCCGGGGCTGTCCATGTAGACAAAGCCGGGGGTGGTGATCGGTTCGGCGAACTTGTAGACGCCGGACAGGGGGGCGGTGCCGCCTTTTGCCACGGCCCCAAGGGATTTCTCCAGAATCGTCGTCAGCCCGCCGCGCTTGTTTCCGGGGCTGGGGTTGTTGTCCATCTCACCCTCGTTCCGGGCGGTGTAGTCTTCCCACCAGCGGATCCGCTCCAACAGCGTCTCGCCCACTTCGGCGCTGACGGCGCGGCGGGTCAGAAGGTGTTCAGCGCCGTAAATCTCAGGCGTTTCCGACAGGATCGTGGTGCCGCCCATCTGGACCAGAAGGTCCGAGGCATGACCCAGGGCGGGGTTGGCGGTGATGCCGCTATATCCGTCGGACCCACCGCATTGCAGGCCGACGACCAGCTTTGACACCGGGGCGGGCGCGCGCTCCAGCCGCCCTGCAACCTCGGCCATTTCGCGCAACACGGTCAGGGCCCGGTCGATGGTGGCGCGGGTGCCGCCTTCGCCCTGGATGGTCATGTAGCGGAAGTTGCCATCGGGGCGCAGGCGGCCCTGGCCGACAAGATCGGGGACCTGCATCACCTCACACCCCAGACCCACCAGAAGGATGCCGCCGAAGTTCGGGTTCCTCGCATAGCCTTTCAGCGTGCGCATCAGGGTGGCGTAGCCTTCGTTGGTGCCAGACATGCCGCAGCCGGTCTGGTGGACGATGGGCACGATCCCGTCGATCCCTGGCATGGCTGCCAGAACCGGGTCTTTCTCAGCTGCTTCGGCGATGAAGCGCGCGACGGAGCCGGAGCAGTTCACCGAGGTCAGGATGCCAAGGTAGTTCCTGGTGCCGACGGTCCCATCAGGGCGATGGTAGCCCATGAAGCTGCGCGGCGGCAGCGCGGGCAGGGGGCGGCATTCCGCGCCGATGGCATAGTCGCTGGAATGCGGGCCCATCCCTAGGTTGTGGCTGTGGATATGCGCGCCGGCTGGAATGTCGGCGGTGGCCTGGCCGATGATCTGGCCATAGCGGATGACCATGTCACCCCTGGCAATGGCCTGCGTGGCGATCTTGTGGCCGCGCGGCACTGCACCAGGCAGGGGTGCTGCGACTGCCGCCACCACCGCCCCCGGTGCAAGGTCCTGCAGGGCGATCACCACATTGTCGGACCCGTGCAGCCGGATCACCCCATCAGCCATGCCCGACCCTTTCCAGAAAGCCCGCTGCGGTCAGTCGGATGATTGACCAAGGCGGCGCAGTTACCTAACATGTTAGCATGTTACAACCAGCCGCCGCCGCCAAACAAGACCCCACCGCGCCGCAGGGTGCCGGAGTGCGGCGGTTGCGGCCCTTGGCGGCCTTTTCCGGGTCGCTGGGCCAGCGCGTCTATCAGACGCTGCGGCACAGTATCCTGTCGCTTGACTATCGCCCCGGTGAGATTCTGCGCAAGCCCGAGGTTTGCGCCGCCCTTGGTGTCAGCCGCAGCCCGGTGGCCGATGCGGTTGCCCGGCTGCAGGCCGAGGGGCTGGTGGATGTGATCCCGCAGGCGGGCACTTTCGTCGCGCGCTTTTCGATGCAGGAAATCCGTGAGGGCGCCTTCCTGCGTGAGGCGATTGAGGTGGCAGCGATTGCCCATGTCGCCGCGCGGATCACCGATGACCAACTGCAGCTTCTGCGCCGGAACCTGACGGTGCAGGCGGCGCTGGTGGCCGATGGTGACACGCCGGGCTTTTACGCGATGGATGCGGCGATGCATGAACTTCTCTTGTCCTTCACCGGCTTTCCAAAGCTGGCGCAGGTGGCTGAAACCGCCTGGCTGCATGTGAACCGCGCGCGCCAACTGATCCTGCCGGTGCCGGGCCGGGTGGCCGCGACGCTGGCCGAACATCAGACGATTCTGCAGGCGCTTGAGGCGCGGGACCCTGACGCCGCGCGCATGGCGGTGCAGGCCCATCTGCGCCAGTTGATCACCTATCTCGAACCGCTGGAGCGGGACCGGCCCGAGCTTTTCAGCCCTGACCGGGGGCAAGCATGATCCCGAACCGCCCGCGTTATGCCGCGCGGCTGAACGCCTTCAAGGTCAAGGGCGGGTCGGTGGCCGAGATGATCGCCGGGGCGGGGCAGGTGGGGGGGCTGAGTGCGGCCGATCTGAATTATCCCGACCATTTCGCCGCGCATGATGCGGGGCAGCTGTCGCGCCTGCTGGGCGATCAGGGGCTGGCGCTGAACGGCCTTGCGATGCGGTATTACACTGAAAGCGGTTTCAAGCTGGGGGCCTTCACCCACCCGGACCCCGCCTTGCGGCAGGCTGCGATTGACCTGACCAAACGCGGGATTGATGCCTGCGCCGCGATGGGTGGGACTCAGATGACGCTGTGGATGGGGCAGGACGGGTTCGACTACTCGTTTCAGGCTGACTATGGCCGGATGTGGGATGACACCGTCGCCGCTATTGCCGAGGTCGCCGACCACAACCCCGCCATCGACATTGCCGTGGAATACAAACCCAACGAACCCCGCGCCCATGCGCTGATGCCGGATATGGCGACCACGCTGCTGGCGCTGGAGGAGGTGGGGCGGCCAAACACCGGCGTGACGCTGGATTTTGCCCACATGCTTTACGCGGGCGAGATGCCGGCCAAGGCCGCGATGCTCGCCGCGCGGAAAAGCCGGGTGCTGGGGCTGCATCTGAACGACGGCTACGGCAAGCGCGATGACGGGCTGATGGCGGGGTCGGTGCATCCGGTGCAGACGGTGGAGCTTTTGGTCGCGATGGCGCGGGCGGGCTACGCCGGCGTGATCTATTTCGACACCTTCCCCGATCTGTCCGGTCTGGACCCGGTGGCCGAGGCGCGGATGAACATCCGCCTGACCGACCGGCTGGTCGATCTGGCAGCAAGGCTGGCCGCCGATCCCGCGCTGTCAGCGGCCCAAGCCCGGCAGGATGCGGCAGCGGCGACCGGTCTGGTGATGGTCGCCCTTCTGGGGGCGTGATGCGGCGGTGCAGCGTGTTTCGGGTCTTGCCAGTTGCATACCATCGTCTACATTTCGCAAAACCGCTGCCAATGTCCCTCTGCCGCCTGTCTGGAATGACCCAAAGCGCCCTGTCACAAAGCTGCCCCGATGCGCCCTAATCCGGTTCTTTTGTGCGTCGGATCACTGCACCACGATGTGATCGTCGAAGCTCCGGGTCTGCCCCGCGCGGACCAGACCCTTGCGGGTCACAGCGTGCGCTATGCCTTCGGCGGCAAGGGCGGCAACCAGGCCGCCGCCGCCGCCCGCGCCGGGGCCGAGGTGCATATGGCCGGGGCGGTCGGGTCAGATGATGCGGCCATGCTGCTGCGCAGTGCGCTGGACCATGCCGGGGTACGGCGGTCCGGGGTACAGACCCATCCGGGGCCGTCGGGGATGTCAGTGGCAATCTCCCTTCCCGATGGCAGCTATGGCGCGGTGATCGTGTCGGGCGCGAACCTTCTGCTGCGCGCCGATGCCGTGCAGGTCCCGCGCAACTGTGCGGCGCTTCTGTTGCAAAGCGAGATCCCCGAGGCCGCGAACCTGGCCGTCGCCCGCCGTGCCCGGGCGGAGGGTGTGCGCGTGATCCTGAACGCAGCGCCAGCGCGGCAGGTGACGGGTGACCTTCTGGCGCTGACCGATCTTCTGGTCGTCAACCGGGGTGAGGCGGCCGATCTTCTGCGTCGCCCGGAGGCCAGCTTGGACGCCGCCCGCGCCGCCGCTGATCTGGCGCAGCTTGGACCCCGCGCGGTGATCGTGACCCTGGGCGGAGACGGGCTGGTGGTCCATCAGGACGGCCGCACCGACCGGCAGGCGGCCCAATCGGTCAAGGTCACCTCGACCCATGGCGCGGGCGATGCCTTCATCGGTGCCCTTGCGGCCGCCTGGGCCGGTGGCGCCACGCTGAGAGAGGCGGCAGCCTTCGGTCAGGCGGCAGCGGGCCTGCATGTCAGCATTGCCCCGGACGCCCGGCACGAGATTGATGCCGCCATGATCCGCGCGGCCCTCGCCAGCGCCTGACAGCCCCGGAATTTGCTCTTTTCAGAAATACTTTCAGGGGGTTTGGGGGCAGGATGCCCCCATTGCCCGAGCCGGTTGGCGCGCTTGCGCGCCAGAGGCGAGACAAGACCAGCGCGCGTCAGCGCTCATTTTGAGAGCCGCCGGTCACCTGCGAAGACGTCAGGGGATCAGCCCCTCAGCCGCCAGGTCCTGCCACAGTGCCTCGGGGATGCGGGCCGCTGCCGCACGCACGTTGCTGTCCATCTCGGCCAGACCTTGCCCGCCGGGAATCACGCTGACCACCACCTTGTGGCGCAGCGGGAAGTGGAAGGCCGCGTCCAAGAGGCGCTGGCCGTGTGCTCTGCAAACCGCCTCCAGCCGCGCCGCGCGGTCCAGCATCGCCTGCGGCGCGGGGCCATAGTCGAACCGCGCGCCGGGTCGGGGGCCGGTGGCGAGGATGCCCGAATTGTAGGGCCCGCCGATCACCACCCCCACGCCGAGCGCCGCCGCCCGGTCCATGAACCCGGTCGCACTTTGGTCCAGAAGGGTATAGCGCCCGGCCAGAAGGAAGATGTCGAACTCCCCCCGCTCCATCAGCCAGTCGCAGGGCGCGCCTTCGTTTAAGCCCGCGCCAAAGCCCGCGATCACCCCTTCGTCGCGCAAGCGGCAAAGGGCGCGGTAGCCACCCGCCATGAACTCTTCCAGCCGCGCGAGTTTTGCCGCCTCGCTTCCATGGGTGAAGACGTCCAGATCATGCGCAAAGACCACGTCGATCCGGTCCAGCCCCAGGCGTTCCAGACTGGCCTCAAGGCTGCGCAAGACGCCATCATGGCTGTAGTCGAACCGCTCCACCCGGCTTGGCACGTCGATCCACTTGCCAGCCCCATCGCCCTTGCCCGGCGGAACCGCCGTCAAAAGCCGCCCGACCTTGGTTGAGATCACATAGTCCCCGCGAGGCTTGCCGCGCAGGAAGTGGTTCAGCCGGGTTTCCGACAGGCCCAGCCCGTATAGGGGTGCAGTGTCGTAATAGCGAACGCCTGCAGCCCAGGCGGCCTCAAGCAGGGCCTGCGCCTCATCTTCGGAGATCGCCTTGAAAAGGTTGCCCAAGGGGGCCGCGCCAAAGCCAAGCTTGGTGAAGGTCAGCCCCCCGGTGCCGCGCCTGTCCCAGTGCCGTGTTGGTTGCATCGAAGCCTCCACCTGCTTTGCTGACATGCTAGTATGTAGCACCTTCCCCGGCCACCCGTTTTCGCGCTAGCCTTGCCGCAAGGGGGAGTTTGACAATGACACGGTTCGAGCAGGTTTTCGGGCGGGCCAAGCCCGTGATCGCCATGGTGCATCTGGGCGCGATGCCCGGAACGCCCTTGCATGACGGCGCGGGCGGGGTTGATGCCATCCTGCGCGGGGCCGAGGCGGACCTTGCCGCGCTGCAGGCGGCGGGCGTCGATGCGGTGATGTTCGGGAATGAAAACGACAGGCCCTACGAGCTGAAGGTGGACCCCGCCAGCACGGCCACGATGGCCTATGTGATCGGCCGGTTGCGCGACCGGATTTCTGTGCCCTTCGGCGTCAATGTGCTGTGGGACCCGATGGCGACGATGGCGCTTGCCGCCGCTACCGGTGCGGCCTTCGTGCGCGAGATTTTCACCGGCACCTATGCCAGCGATATGGGCCTTTGGGCGCCCGACGCGGGGGCCGCGCGGCGTTATGGCAGCCGGATTGGCGCAGGCGGGGTGGCAACGCTTTACAACGTCTCGGCCGAATTTGCGGGATCGCTTGACCCGCGCCCGTTGCCCGACCGGGCGCGGTCGGCGGTCTTCTCTTCGATCCCCGATGCGGTGCTGGTATCGGGGGCCATCACCGGTGAGGCCGCGCGGATGGAGGATCTGGAGGCGGTCAAGCGCGTCCTGCCGACGACGCCGGTCCTGGCCAACACGGGCGTCAAGCATGCCACGGTGGCCGATGTGCTGCGGATCGCCGATGGCTGCATCGTCGGCTCGGCGCTGAAGCATGGCGGCGATACCTGGGCGGCGGTGGACCCGGAGCGAGCGAAGGATTTCATGGACCGTGTCCGTGCGGCAAGGGGAGGCGCGTGATGGGGGGCCGGGCCAAATTCCTTCGAAGGAATTTGCAAAAGTTTTCGAAAACTTTTGCGCGCGAGGGCTGCCAATGATCCGCCACACCCTGACCGAACTGATGCTGATCCCGGGCCTTTCGGGGTATGAGGACCGCGTGGCGGCTGCCATTGCGGCGCATCTGGACCGGATGGGTCTGGCCCATCGGTCAGACCGCTTGGGCAACCTGATGACCACGATCCCGGGTCACCCTGATCTCCCCTCGGTCATGGTCTTCACCCATATGGACCAGCTGGGCTTCATCGTGCGCAAGGTTGAGGGGAACGGATTGATCCGCCTTGAACGCCTTGGCGGCGTGCCGGAACGCGCGCTGCCGGCGCAAGCGGTGGTCCTGTCGACGCGCAACGGTGATCTTCCGGGCGTCATCGCCAACAAGTCGCACCACGCGACCGGGCCGGAGGAGAAATACAAGGTCCTGCCCTATGCCGAGCTTTACGTCGATGCGGGGTTTTCTTCGGCGGCCGAGGCCGAGGCGGCGGGTGTCAGGATCGGCACACCCGTCACCTATCTGCCCCGGGTGATCCCGCTGGCAGGCGGGCGGCTCGCGGGCACCTCGGTCGATGACCGGGCGGGGTGTGCGGTGCTACTGGCGCTGGCGGCGGCCCGGCAGGGCAAGCCGGGGCCGACGCTGCACCTTGTCTGGTCGGTGCAGGAGGAATTCAATCTGCGCGGCGTTCTGCCCGCGGCGACCGCACTTGCCCCCGACATCGCGCTGCAGATTGACCTTCTTCTGGCCTGTGACACGCCCGACATGGCGGGCCGGGGTGAGGTTGCCTTGGGCGGTGGCCCGGGTATCAGCCTTTATTCCTTCCACGGGCGCGGCACGCTGAACGGGGTGATCCCGCATCCCGCATTGGTGGAGTTGGCGGAACGCGCGGCGGAGACCGGGGGGCTGCCCCTGCAACGGTCGGCCCATACCGGGGCGCTGACGGACCTCAGCTACATCCAGTTCATGGGGACGGAAGGGGTCGCCTGCCTCGACGTAGGTTTCCCCATGCGCTATTCCCATTCCGCACTTGAGGTGGTGGATCTGGCCGATCTGGACGGCCTGACCCGGCTTGTGGACCTGATGCTGGATGGCATAACCCCCGCGTTGCAACTGGTGCGTTGCCCATGACCCATACCCTTGGCATCGACATCGGCACGTTTGAAACCAAGGGCGTGCTGGTCGCCAGTGACGGCACGATCACCGCCACCGCAAGCCGCCCCCACAAGATGCTGGTGCCGCGCCCCGGCTGGGCCGAGCACCGCGCCGAGGAGGATTGGTGGGACGATTTCGTCCATGTCACCCGTGCGCTGCTGGCGCAGTCGGGGGTGGACCCGAAGGATATCCGCGCGGTGGCCGCCAGCGCCATTGGCCCCTGCATGCTGCCGGTGGACAGCACCGGCGCGCCCCTGATGAACGGCGTTCTTTACGGGGTCGACACGCGCGCCACGGCGCAGATTGCCCGTCTGAACGAGGCGATTGGTGAGGGGGTCATTCTGCAGACCTGCGGCAATGCGCTGACCTCGCAATCGGTGGGGCCGAAGATCCTTTGGCTGAAGGAAACCCATCCTGATCTTTTTGCGCGGACGGCGAAGGTCCTGACCTCAACCAGTTACCTAACGTGGAAGCTGACCGGCGAGTACGCCATCGACCACTATACCGCCGCCAACTTCTCACCCCTTTACGACGTGAACCGGCTGGACTGGACGGACGCGCTGGCCGATTTCCTGCCGCTGGAACGGCTGCCACGGCTGATGTGGTCCACCGACATTGCCGGGCACATCACCGCCGCTGCCGCCGCTGAAACCGGACTCGCCGAGGGCACGCCTGTCACCTGCGGCACGATTGATGCGGCGGCGGAGGCAGTCAGCGTTGGGGTGCTGGCCCCGGGTGAGATGATGCTGATGTATGGCTCAACCATCTTCATCATTCAGGTGACCGCGGCCCCGGTGCGGGATGCGCGGCTTTGGTATGCGCCGTGGCTTTTCCCCGGCCTGCACGCCAGCATGGCGGGGCTGGCGACGTCGGGCACCCTAACACATTGGTTCCGCGATCAGCTGGCGCGGGACAGTGACTTTGCCACCCTTGCGGCGGAGGCGGCGGCCAGTCCGAAGGGGGCCAAGGGGCTGATCTGCCTGCCCTATTTCTCGGGTGAGAGAACGCCGATCCATGACCCCCTTGCCAAGGGGGCGTTCTTTGGGCTGGACCTGACCCATACCCGCGCCGACCTTTTTCGTGCGGCGATTGAGGGGGTGGCGATGGGCACGGCCCATGTCCTTGATACCTGCCGCGAGGTTGGCGCTGCGCCGTCGCGGGTGCTGGCTGTGGGCGGGGGCACGCAGAACGCGGTCTGGATGCAGGCGACCTCAGACATTGGCCGCGTTCCGCAACTGGTCTGCGAAAGGACCATCGGGGCAAGTTATGGCGATGCGTTCCTTGCCGCCGTCGCCATTGGGGCCGCGATGCCGGATGAGATCACGCGCTGGAACCCGGTCGCCCGCACGGTGACGCCGGAACCGGTGGCGGCCTATGACAGGCAGTACCCGCTGTGGAAAGCGCTTTACTTGCAGACCAAGGACATTGCCCACGCGCTGGGGGCTGGGTGATGCAGTTTGACCGGATGCGCCCGGACCAGATTGCCGAAGCGGTCGCGGCGGGGACCCCGGTCGTGCTGCCGATTGGGGTGATGGAGTATCACGGGGCCCATCTGCCCGCCGGGGTGGACCTTCTGATCGTGACCGAGACGCTGCGGCGACTGGGGGACCAGATCATCACCCTGCCCCCCTTCGCCTATGGGGCGGCCAGCCATGCCGTGGCGGGGCCGGGGGCGGGGACGCTGCATCTGGAGCCAGCAACCTTTCTGCCTTTGGCCGAGGCGCTGTTTTCAGCACTCCTGACCACAGGGTTTCGCAATCTGCATGGGGTGATCCACCACCAGACGGAAAACTTTGCCCAAGGCATGCCGACCGACCTGACCTTTCGCCTGGCCGCCCGCAACGCGATCTTCCGGCATCTGGAGGGCGCGCGGGGGCCGGGCTGGTGGGGCGACCGGGGGATGCAGGACTACTACGCCCAGCACGCGGCGGGGGCGGACCCGTTCAACTGGATCCGCATCCACCCATTGTTCCCCAAGGGCGCCGACTTTCCGTTCGACCATGCGGGGGTGGGGGAAACCGCACTGATGCTGGCGCTGGCACCCGAGACGGTGGACATGGACCGGGTGGGCGAGGGCGGGCATTGGTACACTGAATCCGCGCCCGCAGCCACTGCCGCGCTGGGCGAAACGGGCGTGGCCATCGCGTTGGAGCATCTGCGGCACTGCCTTGGGCTGACCGACGCGCCATGAAAGAGGGGGGCCAAGGGGCCCCCCGAAATCGTTACACTCGGGACCCGCTGTTATGCGGGCATCAGGACGGTGTCGATGACGTGGATCACGCCGTTCGAAGCGGCAAGGTCAGCGGTGACGACTTTGGCAGCCCCAACATGGACCGCGCCGTCTTTGCCGGTGACGGTGACTTTCTCGCCGCCAAGGGTGGCAACGTCGGTGGTCTTGTCGGTGAAGTCGGCCGCCTTGTGGGTGCCCGACACGACGTGCAGCTTCAGGATCGCGGTCAGCTTGTCCTTGTTGGCGGGCAGGACAAGCTCTTCGACGGTGCCGGCGGGCAGTTTGGCGAAGGCGTCATTGCTGGGGGCGAAGACGGTGAACGGGCCGGCGCCGCCAAGGGCTGTGGCAAGATCAGCTGCGGTAAGGGCTGCGACAAGAGTCGAGAATGCCGGGTTACCGGCTGCAGTTTCAACGATGTTCATGAAAGTCCTTTTGTGCGAGCGGATGGCTCGCTTCCCCTGATATGGGGCGGGTCGGGCGGATTGCGATGGCTGGGGGGAAGTTAACTGCCAACCGGCCGCTTTCCGCCGGGCGTTAAAGCTCGGGCAGGGTGATGACGCCCTTTTTCAGGATAAAGCAGCCGTAGGGGCCGGAGTCGGCGGTGCGGATGATGGCGAAGGATTGCTTGGCGGCCTCGTAGAAGGCGAAACGCTCCAGGCTTTGCATCTGCACCGGGGCGCCCTCTGCGCTGTCTGCGACAGCTTGCATTCGGGCGAAGATCGGCCGTTCGGCCGTGGGGTCGCCCACCACCTGCATCCGGGTGATCGGGGCGGGGACGAAGTTGTCCAAGGGCATCAGGGTCAGTATCGCACGGGCGGCGGTGGGGATGTCGCAGCCGGGCATGTCGATCAGCTTGCCGTAGGTGGTGGCGGCCGCGATGGTGGCGGCAGGGTGGTTCACGTCACAGATCACGAGGTCATCGCCATGGCCCATCAGCATCAGGACATGGACGATTTCGGCCGAGAGGCGCTGGTCGATCCCTTTCAGCATCCTGTTCCCCTGTCCCGGGCAGGGACGCGGCCCTGCACCTTGTGAAATCAATGGTTTGCCGGACCTGTTCAGGCTTTGTTAACCGGTCACTTCACCGCACCGGCGGCCATGCCCTTGATGATGAACCGCTCCAACGCCACGCCGATCACGATCAGGGGCAGGATCGCGGCGAAGCTGAGCGCGGCCATTGACCACCAGTTGATGCCCTGGCTGCCGGTCTGGCTGGCCACCATCACCGGCAGGGTGTTGGCGTGGGTGGAGGTGAGGAGGGCGGCGAAGAAGTATTCGTTCCAGGTAAGGACGAGCGACAGGATGAAGGCCGCGACCATGCCGGGGAGCGCGATGGGCAGGATAATGGTGAAGAACGCGCCCCAGATGCCAAGGCCGTCAACCATTGCCGCCTCTTCCAACTCGGTCGGGATGGTCGAGAACTGGTCGCGCATGATCCAGATGACGATGGGCAGGACCGAAAGGGTGTAGAGGAGGATCAGGCCGATCTGTGTGTCAAGAAGGGCCAGCTCTTTGTAAAGGACGAGGATCGGCAGGGCGAGGACGACCGGCGGCAGGATCAACTGGCTGAGGAAGAAGAACGAGATGTCGTCGTTCCGCATCCAGGCCCATTTGTAGCTGAACCGGCTAAGGCCATAGGCCGCAAGCGAGCCGAGCAGGACCGCCAGCGCCGAGGAGGTCAGCGAGATGATCGTGGAATTGTAAAAGCGCTTCAGAAACTCCTCGCGCACGGTGCTTTCCTGGCCGATGGTTCCGGGGGAAAGGCCGATCGCCTCCCATCCCTTCCACATCGGCGTGAAGTCGACCCATGGGATCATGTTGCCCTTCATCACGTCCGGGGCCAGTTTGAAGCTGGTGGTCAGGGTCCAGTAGATCGGGAAAAGGCAGATGATCGCCCAGAGGATCAAGGCACCGTAGATCGCGATGCGGCTGGTCCACCAGGCGGCGCTGTGGCCGCGGTCGGCGGGGCTGTCGTGGAAGATCTGCGCCGTCATGCCACCACTTTCATGTTTGGGGCCTTGCATAGCGGGCGGCCCATTTCATCAGGATGGTCATGAAGATCACGATGAGGACGAGGTAGACCATCGCCAGCATCGTGCCGTAGCCGACGTTCGAGCGTTCGCGGTATTCGCGGAAGATGAAGCTGGTGACCGTGTCGGTCGCCCCGCCCGGGCCGCCGGAGGTGACGTTGATGACGATATCGGCCAGCTTCAGCTTGAAGATGATGCGGATCAGGATGGCGGTGACGCTGACCGGCAGCATTAGGGGGAAGGTGATTTCCCAGAACGCCTTCCAGCCCTTGGCGCCGTCAACCTTTGCCGCCTCGGTCAGTTCTTTCGGGATCGACTGCAGGCCCGCAAGCAGCATGATCATCATGAAGGGGATAAAGGTCCAGGCATCCAGGATCATGATGGTGGCCTTGGCCATCCAGGGGCTTTCAAAGAAGCTGGGGTTGTCGACACCCAGCGCGCGGGCAAGGCGCGAGATCGGGCCGAAGCGCGCCTCAAGCATCGACTTGCCGACCATCCAGCTGACGGCGACGGGCGAGAGCATCAGGGGCAGAAGAAAGGCGACACGGAAGAATTTCCGGGCGCGGATCTGGGAGTTGAGGAGAAGGGCAAGCCCGAAGGCGATGGCATATTCGACAATGATGACAAGCACATACCAGACCATGTTGCCCATGGCGTTCCAGTAGAACGGGTCATTCCACATCTGCACCAGGTTTGCCACGCCGTTGAACTGGCGGCCATCGGGACTGGAAAGGTTCCAGCTGGAAAAGGCGATGATCAGGCCGAAGAGGAGCGGGAAGACAGTAAGCGAAATCACGAACAATGCCGCAGGCAGGACGAAGAGGGTCCGCTTGCCCTGTTCGCCCCGGATCAGGACCTGCGCCCAGCAGACTGCCGTGGCCCAGAGGCAATAGGCGTAGAGCGTGGGCCGCCAGGTGGTGAAGCCCGCGTTCCACCAGCCAAGGCTTTGGCCAAGCTGCACAAGGGCGATGACGACCATGAGTGCGGCACTGCCCCAGATCAGAAGCTTGCCCGCCCGGACGCGACCGGGGCTGATGTCATCTGAGGTGACGATGTGAAGGTGATCTGCGCCGCTCATGACTGACATGTTAGCGGGCGGGGGGCGTGACGCAAGCGCTATCCGGCGTAGAATACATAAGCGCGGCGGGTTGTCGGGACGATGACGGCGACAAGGCCGCCGGGGCCGAAGGCGTAGAAGCTGCCGGGGGCGTTCAGCGCGGCGTTGAGGGCGGTTTCATGCTTTGCCGGAACATCGACGCCGTGGCCGTAACGGTCCAGAACGGCCCTGACCGTGGGGTCGGGTGACGCGCCCATGGCGCTGTCGGGGCGACCCATCCAGAATTCGTCACGGGGGACAGGAGTGGCGAACCAATCGGGCCAAAGCCGCCCGCCGGGTTGGGCGTTGAGCCAGGGGATCCCGCCCTTGGCAATCTGGGCGGCACCTGCTTCGGACAGGTCAATGACCGCGAAGCCGGACTCGTTCGCGCCGGGGCCGAAGCCGTTTGCGAAGCGTCCGATGTAGCCAACCCGGGTGGCCTCGAACGTGTCTGGCAGGGTGCGCCAGATTTCTCTTCGCGCCGCGAAGACATCGAGGAGAGCCCAAGCAATGAAGGGAGAAAACAGAAGCAGCAGGATGAGATTTCGGCGCGACATCAGCGGCCCTTTCCGGGTCTGAAAGCGTGCAACGGGTAAAGGTGGGTTGGCAAGGACCAGAATGGAAAAGGCGCGCCGGTTACCCGGCGCGCCGTTTTTCATCGCAAGGTGGGCGGATTGCCCACCTTAGGCGGTCACATGCCCAAGCTGGCCTTGTAGAGCGCGATCTGGCTTTCGCGGCCGATCTGGTCGGTGATCTTCTCCCAGGCGGCGGCGATGGCATCGGCTGTTTCCTGCGCCGAGGCATACTGACCGGCGAAGCCTTTGGACAGCTCATCCTCGGCCACCGAATAGTACTGGAAGATGCCGGGGATGCGGGGTTCGATCGCCGCGTTCGGGTGGTTGTAGCTGTCGGCGTTCGAGGACAGGTAATCCTCGACATAGGCGCGGTCGTAGCCTGCCGCTTCCCATTCCGCATAGTCGAAGTGCGAGTTGCGGTAGGGCTGGAACCCGGACGGATAGGCGGCGGTCCAGAGCGACAGGTCCTTGCCGCCGAGGTGGGCAGCGGCGGACCAGGCGGCCTTGCGCTTCTTCTCATCGCCCGACACGCGGGAGGTGACGTAGATGCCCCAGCCGATATAGGCCATGAGCGGGGCTTCGTTCGCGGTTTCCTCCCAAGCGCCAGCGGCGGAGTTGTAGCGGCGGGTGGAGCCGGGGTTGATCCCGAAGCCAGCCACATCGCCGACGACCGAAGTGTCGGAGGTGCGCGCCGAGGAGCCGACGTCGCCCCACCACATCAGCATGGACCCGGTTCCGGCAAGGAACTGGCTGAAGGCGGTGGTGCCGGGGTCGGCGTTGATCTGGTCGGCCGGGTAAGCGCCGGCGGCGATCAGGTCCATCACGTCCTGGATCGCCTGGACCCAGCCGGGGTTGTTGACGCGCGGCTTCATGGTGTCGGGGTCGAAAAGCCATGCCGGATCGTCCGGGTGCTTGACGTAGGCGGTGGCGCGGTTGGCGATGAAATACATCCCGAAGCCGCCCCAGCCTTTCAGCGGATCAAGATAGCCATGCGCGGGCAGGCCGGTCAGCGGGTCGGTCTTCCCGATGAGGGCCTTCGACACGGCGTTGACGTCCTGCCAGGTCTTTGGAACCTCGGCCCCGCCAATCGCGCCTTCGCCGAAATAGTCCTTGCGGTAGGCGAAGGTATGGCAGTCGCCGTCGATGGTGATGCGGTATTTCTTGCCGTTCCAGGTGCCGACTGGGGGCTGCAGATAGCCCACAAGGTCGCTCTCGTCGATCTGGGCCGAAACCCAGTCCGGCATTTCATCCAGAAGGCCCTTGCCGGCGGTGTCGCCCTCGAACGGCGCGCCCATTTCGATGATGTCGAAATCGACGGTGCCGGTGGCGATGCTTTGCTGCAGGCGCGAGTTGTAGTCGGCCTGGGCAAGGTCAATCCAGTTGATCTTGGCGCCGGTATAGGCCTCCCACGGGGTCAGGAAACCGCGGAACAGGAAGTTGTGCAGGTTCTGGTTGTTGAGGCCCATGAACGTCAGCTCAACCCCGGCGAATTCGCCTTCGGCGACCGAAGCCTTGGTGGCGCCAAGGCACATTTCCCCCACTTTCTGCCAATCGGCATCAGTGGGCGAGCCCATGCCGACGCCGGGGATCTTCAGGATTTCGGCACGGATATTGTCCTGGGCCGAGGCCATGCGGGCCGTCATCGGCAGGGCTGCCATGGCGCTGAGTGCGGTGGCACCCTGCAGCATCCGGCGGCGGCTGATCTGCGCCCCCATCAGCGCGTTGTAAATTCCAACCTTCACGTTTCATCCTCCCTGAGTGTGGACCGGTGCGTCCCGGGCAGCAAAGCCACAGGCGGGGTCCTTCATTGTTGCGGTCGACGTCGTTCTGGATCGTGTTGCAGGATCTTGGCGCCTGGCCGCGCGGGCGCGGGGCCAAGCGGAAATGCGGGGCCTCCCCTCCCCGGCGGCAACCTTCCCTTGGGGCAGCTTGGCAAGGGGCAAAGGGCCTGTCAAGATTCTAACATGTTAGTATGATCAGCCGATGGACAGGCCCGCCCGTCGCGGCTAGCCTTGGGTCTGCACTGGGGGGCGAGGGGAAGGGCCGATGGCCGAAGTCACGATCCGCGATTTGAAGAAGTTCTACGGCGGGGTGCAGGTCGTGCACGGCCTTGATCTGGATATTGCGGATGGCGAATTCGTCGTGCTGGTCGGCCCGTCGGGCTGCGGCAAGTCCACGCTGTTGCGGATGATTGCCGGTCTGGAAGAGATCACCAGCGGGGACATCAGGATTGGCGAGCGGCGGGTGAACAACCTGCCGCCGAGTGAGCGGGACATCGCGATGGTGTTCCAGAACTATGCCCTGTACCCCCACAAGACAGTGGGCGCGAACATGGGCTTTGCGCTGAAGATGCGGGGCATGGACAAAGCGGCCATCGCCGAAAAGGTCAAGCGCGCGGCCGAGATTCTGGGGCTGACGCCCTATCTTGACCGCTACCCGCGCGCGTTGTCCGGTGGCCAGCGCCAGCGCGTTGCCATGGGCCGGGCCATCGTGCGCGACCCGCAGGTGTTTCTGTTCGACGAACCCCTGTCGAACCTGGACGCAAAGCTGCGCGTCCAGATGCGGACCGAGATACGTGAGCTGCATTTGCGGCTGAAGACCACGACGGTTTACGTGACCCATGACCAGATCGAGGCCATGACCATGGCCGACAAGATCGTGGTCATGCAGGGCGGGCGGATTGAACAGGTGGGCGCTCCACTGGAGCTGTATGACCGACCGGCGAACACCTTTGTTGCGGGCTTCATCGGCAGCCCGGCGATGAATATGCTTCCGGGCGAGGTCTCGCGGGGTGCTTTCGTTTTGGAAGACGGTACGCTCCTGCCCCTGCCGCCGGGGCTGGCGGTGGCTGATGGCCGCGAAGTGACCTATGGCGTGCGGCCTGAACACCTGACAGTCGCGGCCGAAGGGATTTCCGGCACGGTGGCGGTGGTGGAGCCGACGGGGTCGGAAACCCATGTCGTCCTGCGCACCGGCGGGCGGGAGGTGGTTGCGATGTTCCGCGACCGGGTGCCGTTCCGGCCCGGCGACGCCTTGACCTTTGCGCCCGAGGCGGGATCGGTGCATGTGTTCGACAAGGCCTCGGGCGTGCGGCTTTCGTGACCTCTGGCGGAGCGGGGGCCAGCCCCCGCACCCCCGGGATATTTGTGCCAGAATGAAAGGGCTTAGGGAGGGTCTGGGATGCTGAAAGGGATCGACAATCGGCTGAATGCCGAGGTGCTCGCCTGTCTGCGGGCGATGGGGCATGGCGATGTGGTGATTGTCTGTGACACAAACTTCCCGGCGGATTCGGTCGCGCGGGCGACGGTGACAGGCAAGCTTCTGCGGATGGAGAATCTGACCTGCGCCGAGGCGATGAACGCGATCCTGTCGGTGCTGCCGCTGGACACTTTCGTGGATGATTTCGCCGGACGGATGGAGGTTGTGGGCAAGCCCAAGGAAATCCCGCCGGTGCAGAAGGAAGTGCAGGCCGAGATCGACCGCGCCGAAGGCAAGCCGCGCAAGATGGTGCGGATCGAGCGGTTTGCGTTTTACGACATGGCGCGGAAGTCCTATGCGGTAATCCAGACCGGAGAGCGGCGGTTCTACGGCTGCTTCATGTTGCGCAAGGGCGTGATCCCGCCAGAGGAGTAAGGCTTTGAAACCCGTTGTGATCCTTGGGATTTTCGTGGCCGACACGGCCTATCGCGCGGACCGGATGCCGAAGATGGGTGAAACCATTCTGGGGCGGACCTTTGTGCTTGGCCCCGGGGGCAAGGGATCAAACCAGTCCGTTGCGGCGGCGATGGCGCAGCGGGGCACCGGGGGGAAGACGCATTTCATTACCCGGCTTGGGCGCGATGATTTCGCCCAGATCGCCCGGTCCACCTGGGCTGCGGCGGGGGTGCAGCCCGAGGTGACGGAAGACCTGGACAGCTATACCGGGGCGGCCTTCATCTTTCTGGAGGAGGCGACGGGCAACAACGCGATCATCGTGGCGCCGGGCGCTGCGGGGCGGGTGTCGGTCGAGGATGTCGAGGCGAAGCGCGGCCTGATCGAAGGCGCGGCGGTGTTCGTGACGCAGCTGGAGCAGCCGATCCCGGCCGCGCGGCGCGGGCTGGAGATTGCCCGGGCGGCGGGGGTGGTGACGATCCTGAACCCGGCCCCGGCAGCCCCTCTGAATGATGCGATGCTGGCCTTGTGCGATTTCGTGACGCCGAACGAATCCGAGGCCGAGGCGCTGACCGGCATGGCCGTGACCAGCGTGGCCGAGGCGGAACGCGCGGCGGATGCGCTGTTGGCCAAGGGCGTGGGGGCCTGTGTCATCACGCTGGGCGGCAACGGGGCGCTTTACCGCGACTGGACCCGGTCGGTCCATGTGCCGGTGATCAGCGCGGGGCCGGTGGTTGAAACCACGGGCGCGGGTGACGCGTTCAACGGCGGCTTTGCGGTGGCGCTGAGCGAAGGGCGCGATGTGGTCGACGCCGTCCGGTTCGGCTGCGCCACGGCAGGCATCTCGGTCACCCGTCCCGGAACCGCGCCGGCGATGCCCGACCGGGCCGAGATCGAGGCGCTGCTGGCCCAAAGCTGAAGGCTGGTAGACCCGCCCTGGCGCCTTGTCATGTCTTTGTTACAAAAACGACGCACAGTCGTCACCCAAGGGGCCTATGCGCAACCATAGGTGATCCTTACCACCGACAAGGGCAAGGGACGGAGCAGGCAGATGGACGACATGCGCGGGGCGGGGCAGGAGAGCGCCACCCAGACGGCCAAGATCGAGGCGCGCGGCGTAGAGGTCCATTATGGCACCAACCACGCGCTGAAGGACGTGAACGTCACGATCCTCGACAAGGCCGTGACCGCTTTTATCGGGCCGTCGGGCTGCGGCAAGTCGACCTTCCTGCGCTGCCTGAACCGGATGAACGACACCGTCGCCTCGTGCCGGGTGGAGGGCAAGATCACCCTGGATGGTGAGGATATCTATTCCCCCAAGGTTGACCCGGTGCAGCTGCGTGCCAAGGTGGGAATGGTGTTCCAGAAGCCGAACCCATTCCCGAAAAGCATTTACGACAACGTGGCTTATGGGCCGAAGATCCACGGGATGACCCGCAACAAGGCGGAACTGGATGCCATCGTTGAGGCCAGTTTGCGCAAGGCGGCCCTTTGGGGTGAGGTGAAGGACCGGCTTGCTGCTTCGGGCACCGGGCTTTCCGGCGGGCAGCAGCAGCGCCTGTGCATCGCGCGGGCCATTGCCACCTCGCCCGAGGTGTTGCTGATGGACGAGCCCTGCTCGGCCCTGGACCCGATTGCGACGGCGCAGGTCGAAGAACTGATCGACGAATTGCGCGCGACCTTTTCGGTCGTCATCGTGACCCATTCGATGCAGCAGGCGGCCCGGGTCAGCCAGAAAACTGCGTTCTTCCACCTGGGCAGCCTAGTGGAATATGGCGAGACGGCATCGATCTTCACCAATCCGAAAGACCCAAGGACCGAAGCCTATATCACCGGCCGGATCGGGTAAGGAGCGACAGCATGAACACCGCGCATATCATGACGGCCTTTGACCGCGACCTGGAGGCGACGCAGGCCCTGGTCCTGCGGATGGGCGGGCTGGTGGAAACCGCGCTTCTGGACGCCGCCGAAGCGCTGGATGCGCGGGATGAGGATCTGGCCGCACGGGTGCGGGCCGGGGACGCCGCCATCGACGCGCTGGAAGACCAGATCAACAGCGATTGTGCCCGGCTGATCGCGCTGCGCGCGCCGACGGCGGGCGATTTGCGCACCGTGCTGACGGTGATGAAGATTGCCGCCGCGCTGGAACGTGCCGGGGACTATGCCAAGAACCTGGCCAAGCGGACGGCGCTTCTGAGCCAGATGCCGCAGGTGCCGGGGGCCTCAGGCTCAATCCGCCGGCTGGCGAAGGCGGTGGTCGTCATGCTGACCGATGCGCTGGACGCCTATATCCGCCGCGACGCCAAGCTGGCCGAGGATGTGCGCCAGCGCGACCGCGAGATTGACCAGATGTACAACTCCATCTTCCGCGAGTTCCTGACCCATATGATGGAAGACCCGCGCAACATCGGGCCCTGCATGCATTTGCACTTCATTGCCAAGAACATCGAGCGGGTTGGCGACCATGCGACCTCTGTCGCGGAACAGGTGATCTATCTGGTGACCGGGTCGATGCCCGAGGACGACCGGCCGAAAGTCGACAGTACCGGCACAGTGGCGGCTAGGGGGTAAGCGATGGCACGCAGCGGGCAACCACGGGTTCTTCTGGTCGAGGATGAACCGGCGCAGCGGACGGTTCTGGCCTATAACCTTGAGGCCGAGGGCTTTGCGGTGACGCAGGCAGACAATGGCGAAGACGCGATGGTGCTGGTCGACGAGGAAGATCCCGATATCATCATCCTGGACTGGATGATGCCGAAGGTTTCGGGCATCGAGGTCTGCCGACGGCTGAAGATGCGGCCCGAGACGCGCAGCATCCCGATCATCATGCTGAGCGCGCGGGCCGAGGAAGTGGACCGGATTCGCGGGCTGGAAACGGGTGCGGATGATTATGTGATCAAGCCCTATTCGGTGCTGGAGTTGATGGCGCGGGCCAGGGCACAGCTGCGCCGGGTGCGGCCTTCGACCGCCGGGGTGGTGCTGGAGCATGAGGATATCCGCCTTGATCCCGAAAGCCACCGGGTCTACCGGGGCGACAAGGTGCTGAAGCTGGGGCCGACGGAGTTCAAGCTACTGGTCACGCTGATGGAGCGGCCGGGGCGAGTGTTTTCGCGCGAGCAGTTGTTGGACCTGGTCTGGGGCCGCGACATCTATGTCGACACCCGGACGGTGGATGTGCATGTGGGCCGGTTGCGCAAAAGCCTGATGCAGTTCGGCGGGGACGATCCGGTGCGCACGGTGCGCGGCGCGGGCTATGCGCTGGGGTGAATTGCGCCCCCTGAATTGAGCGCGTTCCGCGCGCGCCTTTGTCTCGCCTCTGGCGCGCGAGCGCGCCAACCGGCTCGGACGTGGGGGCATTCTGCCCCCAAACCCCCTGAGGATATTTGTGCAAATGTGAAAGGCTGGCAGGTCAGGCTTCGGTCAGGACCTTGTCGAAGGTGGTCAGGAACTGATCGACGTTGACCAGGGAGAAGGGCAGCGGTGGGCGGATTTTCAGGACGTGGCCTTTGGGGCCGGTCGCGGAAATCAGGATGCCGTTCTGGCGGAGGGCGTTGACCAGACGGGTGGCGCGCGTGGCGTCGGGTTGGCCGTTGGTCAGGATGTCCTGGCCGAGGAAGAGCCCGCTCGCGCGGGTTTCGCCCAAGGTCTCGTGGCGCTGGGCGAGGGCGCGAAGGCCGGTGGCGAATGCGCTGCCCACGGTGGCGGCGTTCTGCATCAGGCCTTCGTCGCGGATCACATCCAGCACCGCCATGCCCACGGCAGCGGCGACGGCATTGCCGCCGAAGGTGTTGAAATAGCGCGCCTTTGTGCCGAAGGATTCAATAACCTTTGGCTGCAGGACGAGGCCCGCCATCGGATAGCCGTTGCCCATCGGCTTGCCGAGACTGACCATGTCCGGGATCCCTCCGTGGCGGTCGAAGCCCCACATATGGCCACCGGTGCGGCCAAAGCCGGGTTGCACCTCATCCGCGATGAAAAGGCCGCCTGCAGCGCGGATGGCCTCGGCGGCAGGGCTTAGGAACCCGGCGGGGTCGGGGAGGACGCCGTCGGAGGAGAAGACAGTGTCAACGATCAGGGCGGCGGGCTTGATGCCTTGGGCGGCCATGGTCGTGCAGGCGGCGGTGACGGCGGCGGCGAAGCCTTTGGCGATGCCGTGGGGGTAGTTCGCGGCGCTGGGGGCCGGGATCGGAAAGACGGTCGGCCCGGGGGCCATGGCGGGGCCAAGCGACATGGATGCCTCGGCAGTGGCGAGAGTGACGCCGTGATAGGCGTTGTCGGTGACAATGATCCCGGTGCCACCGGTGGCGGCGCGGGCGATGCGGAAGGCCAGATCATTCGCCTCGGACCCGGTGCAGGTGAACATCACGTGGGAGAGGGCGGGGGGGAAGAGGGCGAGGAGACGTTCGGCATAGTCAAGGATGCCGTCGTGGAGATAGCGGGTATGGGTGGCGAGGGTCGCGGCCTGCTGGGCCATGGCGGCGACAACGCGGGGGTGGCAATGCCCGACCGATGCCACGTTGTTGTAGGTGTCCAAGTAGGCGCGGCCGTCCCGGTCATATAGCCAGACGCCTTCGCCGCGCACGAGATGCAGGGGCTGGTCATAGAAGAGGCGATAGGCGGGCCCAAGGAGGGCCACGCGGCGGGCAATGCGCGCCTCATCCTCTGCCGGAAGGGGGGCGGCGCCGGGGATATAGGCGTTGGGCATCGGGATCATGGGGTGGGCCTTTCGCAGGCGGTCTGGATCTGGGCAGGCGTCAGGGTGGCGGCGGCGGCGAGGCCTGCGCGGGCGGAGGGGGCGTTGCGCAGGATGTAGGCGGCGTTCTCCGGATACCTTGCCGCGCGCCAGGCGGAGATGGTCAGCGTGGTCAGCATTCGCGCGGTGATCAGGGAGGGCAATAGCGCGGTTTCGGCTTCGGTCAGGGGCAGATGGGCGTGGTAGGCGGAGAGGAGCGGGCTGAGGAGGCGGAGCGGGTCATCGGGGTCGATCTGGTAGGAGCAGGCGGTGGCGAGGTCGCAGATGCGGTGGCTGCGGACCATGTCGCCGAAATCGAGGATGCCTGTCAGCGTGTTGGGTTGGGCGGGATCGGCCAGCAGGTTGTGCGGATTGAAATCGGCGTGGACGATCTGGTGGGGCAGGCGGGTCAAGGCGGGGGCGATGTTGGCCTCGAAGTGGTGCAGGAAGGCTTGGGCGGTGGGGCGCAGGTCTTCTGGCAGGGCGGGCATCAGGGGGGCGAGGCGGGGGAATTGGCGCAGGTCCCACAGGAGGATGTGGTCGGCGGCGGGGTGGTCGAAATCCTCAAGGGCCGTGGTCAAGCGGGCAAGGGCTGCACCGGTGGCGCGGGCCAGTGCTTCGGTGCGGGGCAGGTGGGCGACGGGTGTCCCGGGGCACCAGGTGAGGAGGCGCAGCGTGCTTTCGGGCAGGAAGGCGATCGGGTGGCCATCCTTGGTGGGCAGGACGCGGGGCGTGGGCAGTCCGGGATCGGCGCTGGCGGTGTGGAGAAGCGCGCGGGTCTGAAAATCGGTCAGGGCCGGTGCCTCGGCCTGGTTGGAGAGCTTGACGGTGTAGCTGGCGCCAGCGGTGTCGAGGCGGTGGTTCAGGTCACGTTCGGACGTGAGGGGGGTAAGGGTGCCGGTCAGTCCCCAATGGGCGGCGACAAGGCGGGCAAGAGTCTCCGCGCCCATCCTGGGAGGGGGCAGGCTGAGGAGCTGGCCTGCGGGGTCCGGACCGGCGGGCGCCTGCGACTGAGGGCCCCCAAGGGCAGGGTCGGGCGACGTGGACCGGGCGAAAGGCGTCATGCGGCGGGGCATCCGGGGGGCGGGGTGAGGTCAGGGGTCAGCGGGTTCCAAGACCAAGGATAGCGGCTTTGCCGGGCAAGGGGCCAGCGGAAAGCGGTGGCTTGACATGACTGAGTAAAACAGTCAGGTTAATCCCAATGCCCAGCCAGCCGCCCGCAAGGATGGCGCGCCCGGTGTCCTTCAACCGGTGGAGTTCACCATGCTAACCTATCCGCGCGGCCCTGTGCCAGGCGCAGCCCGCCAACCGGCCCCGGGGGCCGAGCTTCTGGACCTGTTGCAAACCGCCGCGACCGGGATTTTCCCCGGCGCAGTGATTGAGGCGCTGATCGCGCGGCTGGAGGCAGGAAGATGAACGTACAAATCGATACCTGGCTGACCACGGATGCCACGCCGATCCATGAAGCGCGCGTGCTGACCGAAGGTGGCAGCCTGGCGCGGATCGTGCTGGACGGGCAGGTCTATTCCTTGCGGATCACCCGGGCGGGGAAGCTGATCCTGACGAAGTGACAAGGCCCCCTCCGGCCGTCGCCCACCCGCCCACCCCGACGGCCGGAGGGGGCGGGATACGGGTCCAGTCCGGCGTTCGGCAACGGGCGACGCAAAACGTCAGGTTCGCCTGACAAGCCATTCGGAACGCTGGATTAACCGGGGCAATACTGGCTGCCGGAACTGTCTGCTTCGCGTCTTTCTTGCGTCTTCCTTCCGTCTCTACGCGCGGCCGGGCGACAGGCCGTTAACCTTTTTGCGGCTCAGTTTGCAGGCCAGAGGGGGGCCGCGCATCCTTCAGCCAACGTGCCGGGCAGTCGCCAGGACCAGACGCGGGTGGATCAAGAACTGACCAATAGCTTCCCGCCCGCAAAGGCATGTCTGATGCGTCGGTGCCCAGCCAAGGCGCGCCTGGCTTCGTCGGCAGTCAGTCTGCCGCAGGCATGGACGGTCAGATGTTCAAGCGCCGGAAATGTGACCATAAGATTTCCCAGGCTTTGAAGCTTGCGGCAGCGCGCAATTTCGAGGTGCGTCACCTTCGGGCAAACTTGAAGGCCGTCGAGCGTTTCCACATCGCTCCAGTACAGACCCAGGTCTTGCAGAGTGTCTGGCAGACTGACCGCCGCCAATTGACTGATGCCGCCCTTGAAGCGCCAGAGGCGTAGCATCTTTAAGTGCGGCAGGTCAAACTGGCCTTGGTCCTTTTGGTGGTGTTCGACCACAAGCTCTTTCAAGGACGCCAGTCTGGCAAAGTCGATCGGTGGCCGTTTCCCCGATATCCGGAACTGGGTCAGCTTCGGAAACCGGTAGATCGCCGACACATCGTTCAAGGTAATGTCCCAGAGTTGGACGCTTGTCAGGTCGGGCAGGTCGCCGAGGCAGGAAAGGTCACTTTCCAGAAAATCGGGATAGCGGCCGAAGATGCCGTTCAGTTTCCGGGAACGCGCCTCAGCGACGGTGGCCGAAAGACATGCCGATTCGAGCCCCAAGCTGGGTGTTCCCCACGCGTCGGGCCAGAACAGAAATCCACGGTCGTCCCGGGATATTGGCATGCTCACCTTTTGGCATATTAGGACGCGAAAGGATAAGCGGACCACGTCAGAGCGCAAGTCGCTGGTCTTGCCTTGGCCGACACCATCGCGGACCAAGACCGAGACGGGTGTTGATCACATCGTCACTGCTTGCGGATGCTTGGATGACGTCGAAGGAAGGAGGTCAGCCGCCGGTGTGGCTCATGTGGCGGGTGATCTGACCGGCGACCTTTTGGCGGCTGTAGTCGAAGTCATGGCCCTTGGGCTTGCGCGCGATGGCGGCGCGGATGGCGGCTTCCAAGGGCGCGTCATCCGGGCTGGCCCGCAAAGGCGCGCGGAGGTCGGCCATGTCTTCCTGGCCCAGGCACATGTAAAGTTGACCCGTGCAGGTCAGCCGCACCCGGTTGCAGCTTTCGCAGAAATTGTGGGTGAGAGGGGTGATGAAGCCGATCTTCTGGCCGGTTTCCTCAACCCGGACATAGCGTGCGGGGCCGCCGGTGCGTTCGGTCAGGTCGGTAAGGGTGAAGCGCTGGGCAAGGCGGGCGCGGAGGTCCTTCAGGGGCCAATACTGGTCAAGGCGGCCTGCGGTCATGTCTTCGCCCATCGGCATCACCTCGATGAAGGTGAGGTCATGGCCTTCTTCAGCGCACCAGTCGGCAAGGGCGAAAAGCTCATCCTCGTTGAAACCCTTCAGGGCGACCGCGTTGATCTTGACCTTCAGGCCCACGGATTTGGCGGCTTCGATCCCTTCGAGCACCTGATTGAGGCGGCCCCAGCGGGTGATCTGCTGGAACTTGTCGGGGTCGAGCGTGTCGAGTGAGACATTGATCCGGCGCACGCCGACAGCGGCGAGTTCGTCGGCGAAGCGGGTCAGCTGGCTGCCGTTGGTGGTGAGGGTGAGTTCCTTCAGCGCGCCCGAGGCAAGGTGGCGGGACATTGCGCGGAAGAAGGTAAGGATGCCCTTGCGGACCAGAGGCTCACCCCCGGTGATGCGGAGCTTTTGCACGCCCATGCCGATGAAGGTGCTGCAGAGGCGGTCAAGCTCCTCAAGGCTTAGGAGTTCGGCTTTCGGCAGGAAGGTCATGTTTTCCGACATGCAATAGCTGCAGCGGAAATCGCAGCGGTCGGTGACCGAGACCCGCAGATAGGAAATGGCGCGGGCGAAGGGATCTATCAGCGGGACCATATCGGGAAGGTAGGCCTGCGCGAAGGACCGCACAAGGCGGAAAGCGGCAATTGCAGGGGCCGGGGCGGCGCGGTAGGGTCAGAGCATGAAACATATCGTGCTTTCCCTGATGGTTGTGCTGGCCCTGCCGGGCTGTGCGACCCTGTTCCCCAAGGCCGGGCCGACGGCGCTGACAGGCCCTGCGGCGCCCGATCCCGCGGTTGAGACCACCCCTTCGGCGGGGACCACGGCGCTCGGCGCGCAGGCGGTCCGGGCCGAGGTGCTGGATACCACCAGCGCCGCTGAAAAGGCCGCGGCTTTGGCCGCGCCGGCGGCAAGTGGTGAGCGGGAACTGGGCCGCGTTGTGGTGGCCCTGGGCCCGCCGGCCGAGCAGGGCCTTTGGCTGCGCACGGCCTTGGTGACGGCGCCGGTGCAGGGGCGTGTCGTGACGGCATCCGGGCAAAGCCTGACGCTGGAACTGCGCCCGGGGACCGGCGGCGCGCTTCTGTCGCTGGCCGCGTTCCAGGCGCTGGGGCTTAGCCTGACCGGATTGCCCGAAGTGTCGGTCTTCGGCCCGTAATCTGGGCGTTCGCGGGCCAGCCGCCGGGGGTTTCCACCGCCGGTCCCCCGAGAGTATTTTTCAAAAGAGCAAGCAGGGCGTGGCGGGTCAATCGCCAAGGTGGCGGGCGGCTTCCTTGCGGGCGAAGGGTTTGAGGGTCGCGCCATGCGCGTCCAGAAAGGCCCGGGCGCGGGGGGCGTCGTGTTTCGAGAGGTCGCGCACCCACCAGGCCACGGCTTTCTGGATGAACCAGTCGGGGTCGGGGCTTAGGGTCGCGCACCAGCCAAGGACGCGGTCGCGGATCGCAAGCTCGGCCGCTTTGGGGTGGTTCTGCTTGGTCCAGGGGAGGGTCATCACCAGGGCCGCGCGGCGGGTCCACATGTGGGGCGAGGTGACCCAGCTTTCGACCGTTTCAAGCCGGGTCGGGTCGGCGACCAGACGCTTTTGCCCGGCGATGCTGGCATGATCGGCCAGGGCCCAGGCGTCGAAGTCCGGCACCCAGGACAGGATCAGCGCCCAGGCAGCGTCATCGGGGCGGATGCGGGCCTGGGTCAGCAGTTTTGCCGCTGCGACACGGGCTTCGTGAATGTTGGTCTGCCAAAGGCTGCTTGCGAGGGCGAGACGGTCGTCCAGGGTCAGGTCGGCACGCCACTGGTCGGTCAGACCCTCAACCTCGGGGACGGTCACGCCAAGGTATTCGCGCGGGGCCTTGTGATAGGCCTGCATTTCCAAGGCCTTGGCGGGATTTTCCAGGGCTTTCAGCTGGTCCAGCGGGGTCAATGGCGGGCCTCTCGGGCCGCGCGGGGGCGGGATGTGCGGGTCATGGCGGGCACCTTCGGCTGGCCGGGGACTGGAGGGTTTCACACCCTCCAAACCTCGCGGGGAGTATTTGTCAAAAGAGCAGGCAAATTTTAGACAAGTTTGAAGGGTTATTCCACGGTGACGGACTTGGCCAGGTTGCGGGGCTGATCCACATCGGTGCCTTTGGCGATGGCGGTGTGGTAGGCCAGAAGCTGCGCTGGCACCGCGTAGAGGATCGGCGCGAAGGCGGCGGCGACCTCGGGCAGGGTGATGGTTTTCCAGGTGCCGGCACCAGCCTCGGCAATGCCCTTGGCGTCGGACAGGAGGAGGACGCGGCCATGGCGGGCCATCACCTCTTGCATGTTGGACACGGTCTTGTCGAACAGCGCGTCTTTGGGGGCCAGGACGATCACCGGAACGGCGGCGTCGATCAGGGCGATGGGGCCGTGCTTCAGCTCGCCCGATGCATAGCCTTCGGCGTGGATGTAGCTGATTTCCTTCAGTTTCAGCGCACCTTCCAGGGCCAGAGGATACATCGTGCCCCGGCCAAGGAAGAGGACATCCTGCGCCTTGGCAAGGTCATCGGCGATGGCGGCGATCTGGGGGGAAAGGCTCAGCGCATGGTTCATCAGGCCGGGCAGCGCCTTCAGATCGGCGATGTGCTGGACAAGGTCGCCCGTGGTCAGGCGGCCCCGGTCAACGGCGGCTTTCAGCGCGAGGAGCGCGAGGGTGACCAGTTGGCAGGTGAAGGCCTTGGTGGAGGCGACGCCCACCTCCACCCCCGCCATGATCGGCAGGGCCAGGTCACTTTCCCGCGCGATGGAGGAGGTGGGCACGTTCACCACCGACAGGACCTTGGCGACCTTTTCCTTGGCATAGCGGAGCGCGGCCAGCGTGTCGGCGGTTTCGCCCGACTGGCTGACAAACAGCGCCCAGGAGGTGGGCGACAAGGGCGGCTCGCGGTAGCGGAATTCGGACGCGATGTCGATTTCGGCGGGCAGGCCCGCGATCTGTTCGAACCAGTATTTCGCGATGTGTGCGGCGTAGGAGGCCGTGCCGCAGGCGACCAAGGTGATCCGGTCAACGCCTTGGAAATCAATGCCTTCCGGCAGGCGGAGCTGCCCCTCGGCCGTGGTGTAATGCTTCAGTGCCTCGGCAATGACGAGGGGCTGCTCGGCGATTTCCTTGGCCATGAAATGCTTGTAGCCAGCTTTTTCGATGCGGGCGGCGTCGATCTGGATGCGCGTCTCGGTGCGGTTTGCCAGACGGTCGGCGGCGTCGAAAATCTGTGCGCCGGCGCGGGTGATGACGGCCCAGTCCCCCTCTTCCAGATAGGTGATGCGGTCGGTCATCGGGGCGAGGGCGATGGCGTCTGAGCCTACGAACATCTCACCCGTGCCCCAGCCGATGGCGAGCGGGCTGCCTTTGCGGGCGGCGATCATCAGGTCATCCTGGCCGTCGAACAGAAAGCATAGCGCAAAGGCACCGTGCAGGCGTTTCAGCGTGGCGCGGGCGGCCTCAACCGGGGTGGCGCCACGGTCAAGTTCGCGCCGGGCGAGGAGGGCGACGGTTTCGGTGTCTGTCTCCGACTCTTGCGCGTAGCCATCGGCGGCGAGTTCGGCGCGCAGGTCGCGGAAGTTTTCGATAATGCCGTTGTGAACGACCGCCACCCCGCCCGCGCGGTGCGGGTGCGCGTTGGTCACGGTGGCCGCGCCATGCGTGGCCCAGCGGGTGTGGCCGATGCCGGATTTGCCCGCGAGGGGTTCATGCACCAAAAGGTCCGACAGGTTCACGAGCTTTCCGACCGCGCGGCGGCGGTCCAGCTTGCCCTTGTGGATGGTGGCGATCCCGGCGGAATCGTAGCCGCGATATTCCAGCCGTTTCAGCGCCTCAACCAGCAGGGGGGCTGCTTCGTGGTTACCCAAGACCCCAACAATACCGCACATTTTTACTGCCCTTTTGCCTTGCTGGCCTTGATGGACTTTAACTTTTCGAACATTCGGGTCGCGAGGCCCGGCTTGTTCACCTGTTTTGCGCGCCCGATGGCCACAGCCTCGGCCGGAACGTCCTCGGTGATGACCGAGCCTGAAGCGGTGAGCGCCCCGTCGCCAACCGTCACCGGGGCCACCAGCATGGTATCAGACCCGATGAAAGCGCGCTTGCCGATGGTGGTGCGATGCTTCATCACGCCGTCGTAGTTGCAGGTCACGGTGCCCGCGCCGATGTTGGTGAAATCACCAATGTCGGCATCGCCAAGGTAGGTCAGATGGCCGACTTTCACGCCCTCACCCAGGATGGCGTTCTTGATTTCGACGAAGTTGCCGACGTGCACATCCTCGGCCAATTCCGCGCCGGGGCGCAGGCGGGCGAAGGGGCCGACGGTCGCACCCCGGCTGATGTGGCAGCCTTCCAGATGGCAGAAGCCCTTGATTTCCGCACCGGATTCAATGGTGACGCCGGGGCCGAAGATCACGTTCGGGCCGATGATCGCATCGCGGCCGATCCAGGTATCCAGCGCGAAGAACACGGTTTCGGGGGCGGTCAGGGTGACGCCGTTTTCCAAGGCATCGGCCCGGGCGCGGGATTGGAAGGCGGCCTCAGCCTCGGCCAGCTGGGCGCGGGTATTGACGCCCAGCGTCTCGGCCTCATCACACAGGACGACCCCGGCACTGAGGCCACGCTTGCGGGCAAGTTCGACGATGTCGGTCAGGTAGTACTCGCTAGCGGCGTTGGCATTGCCCACCTCGGCCACCAGCGACAGCAGAACCTTCACATCGGCGCAGACGACACCCGAATTGCACAGGGTTATCCTGCGTTCTTCAGGGCTTGCGTCCTTGAATTCGCGGATCGCGTGAAGATCGTCGCCGTCAGTAATGAGGCGTCCATAACGACCGGGGTCTTTGGCGTGAAAGCCAAGCACCACCACGGCATGCCGGGCGCGGGCTTCCAGCATGGCGCGGAGGGTGTCTTCGCGGATCAGGGGGGTGTCGGCGTAAAGAACGATGGCGTCGCCTTCCGTCCCTGCCAACAGGGGAGCTGCCTGCGCCACGGCATGGGCGGTGCCAAGCTGGGGGTCCTGCAGGACAGTATCGACCGCTTCGGAATAACCAAGGGCGGAGGTCGCGACATCCTCGCCCCCGTGGCCTGTAACGACCACGATGCGGGACGGCTCAAGGCTATGCGCGGTGGCAAGCGCGTGATGCAGAAGGGGGGCGCCAGCGACGTGATGCAGCACCTTGGGCAGGTCGGAGTTCATCCGCGTGCCCTGTCCCGCCGCCAGCACAATGACCGAAACCTGCATTCTGCCCCTTCCTTTATTGTTGCGCCCGTTTTACCCCCGTGGCGCGGGGTGGCAAGGGGCCATCCCCTCACGCGATGTTTCAGCATTGCCATTCGGGGTTTTACGCCATGCGCTGCGTTGTCTTTGATCTGGACGGAACGCTGGCCGATACCTCGGCTGACCTTTTGGCGGCGGCGAATGCCTGTCTGCCGGGGGGGGCGGTTCTGGGGCCCGCCGATGCGCTGACGGCGTTTCAAGGCGGGCGGGCGATGCTGCGGCTGGGGTTCACGCGCCTGGGGCGGGACTGGTCGGAGGCCGATATCGACGCGGCCTATCCGCGGCTCCTGGAGGCGTACCGGGGGGCGATTGCGGTGCACACCCGGCTGTACCCCGGCGCGATGGAGGCGGTGGAGGTGCTGAAGAGGCAGGGTTTTGCCGTGTCGATCTGCACCAACAAGCCCGAGGATCTGGCGGAGATCCTATTGCGCGATCTGGGCGTGCGGGATGCGTTCGGCGCGCTGATCGGGGCGGATACGCTGCCGGTGCGAAAGCCCGACGCCGCCCCCTACCGCGCGGCGGTGGAGCGGGCCGGGGGGGTGGTTTCGCGGTCGATGCTGGTGGGTGACACCGAGACGGATGCGAAGACCGGGGTGGCCGCCGGGGTGCCGGTGGCCTTGGTGACCTTCGGGCCGGAAGGGGCAGGGGTCAGCCGGTTTCAGCCTGCGGCCCTGCTGGAGCGGTATGAGGATCTGCCGGGGCTGGCGGACCGGCTGCTGCGCTGATGGCTGGCGGCGGGTTAGAGGGTTTTGCACCCTCCAGACCTTCCGCAGAGCATTTGTCAAAAGAGCAAGCATAATTTTATTCAAATTCAACGATTTGGAGGGTGCGCTGTGCAGGCATGGTCAGCGTCTGCACGGCTGCGCTGATCTGCGGGTTGTTTGACTTGGACCCGCTTGCTGCCTAGGCTGCCCTGCATGAGCCAGACCGCCGATATCGCCCCCACGGTCAGCCGCCATGCGGTGACCTTCGTGCTCATCACGGTATTTCTCGACATGGTGGGTTTTGGCCTGATTATGCCTGTTCTCCCTGCGCTGATCGAGGAGGTGGGCGAGGTTGGCATTGACCGGGCGGCGGTCATTGGCGGCTGGATGTTTGCCGGGTTCAGCCTGGCGCAGTTCGTGTTTGCGCCCCTTATGGGCAATCTGGCGGACCGGTTCGGGCGGCGGCCACTTCTTCTGCTGGCGATCTTCGGGCTGGGGATGGATTTTGTCCTGTCGGCGGTGGCGCCCAGCCTGTTCTGGTTGTTCGTCGGGCGAATTTTCGCGGGCATCTGTGGGGCAAGCTGGATCATCGCCAGCGCCTTCATCGCCGATGTCACGGCCCCCGAGGAACGCGCCCGCGCTTTTGGCCTGATGGGGGCGGCGTTCGGTGTGGGCTTCGTGATCGGCCCGGCGATTGGCGGGTTGTTGGGCGAGTTTGGCCCGCGCGTACCGTTCTGGGTGGCCGCAGGGATTTCGCTTCTGAACTTCGTCTATGGCTGGCTGGTCCTGCCGGAATCGCTTCCCCCCGAAAAGCGCAGGAAGTTTGAGCTTTGGCGTGCGAACCCCTTTGGCGCCTTCCGGGTCTTTGCGACCTATCCCGGCGTTCTGCCGATGGTGCTGGTCATGGGGCTCTTTTTCTTCTCCACCTCGGTCTATCCGGCGATCTGGGCCTTCTGGGGCATCGCCAAGTTCGGCTGGTCCGAGGCGATGGTTGGTCTGACGCTGGCAATCTTCGGGCTGATCGCGGGCGGGTTTCAGGGGTTCCTGACCGGCCCTGCGGCGGCGCGGTTCGGCGAATGGCGGATGGCGCTGTTCGGGATGGTCTGTGCCACGCTTGTCCTCTTCGGCTATGGCACGGTCGGCACTTTAAGTGCGGTGGTGGCGCTGATGATCTTGCATGGGCCTGAAGGCTTCGTGCACCCCTTGATGACCGCGATGCTGACCAAGCGCGTGCCGGAAGATGCGCAAGGCGAATTGCAGGGCGGTATCTCGGCCGTGACCAATGTGGCGATGCTTTTGGGGACGGTCTTCTTCGCTTTCCTGTTCGGGCATTTCATGGCCGAGGGCCGGGCATGGCAATCGCCGGATATCGCCTATCTTGTGGCGGGGGGCTGCATGACGGTAACAACCCTGATGTTTGCAGCGCTGAAGCGGGCGGAGAAGGCATGAACGAACGGTTCCAGTCTGACATGGCAGGTCAAGACCGCTTTACCGGCAGCTTCACCCAGCAAGAGCCGATCCCTGAAGCGGGGATCGAGGCGGCGCTGGCGGTGCTGCGGCATGGGCGGCTGCACCGGTACAACACCGCGCCGGGTGAAGTGGCGGAAACGGTGCTGCTGGAAGAGGAATTCGCGGCTTATGTGGGCGCGAAGTATTGCCTTGGCCTCGCCTCGGGTGGGGCGGCGATGGCCTGCGCTTTGCGGGCGTGCGAGGTGCAGGCGGGCGATCCGGTGTTGTCCAACGCCTTCACTCTGGCCCCGGTGCCGGGCGCGATTGCCAGCCTTGGCGCGAAGCCGGTCTTTGTCGATGTGACCGAAGACTTGACGATTGACCTTGCCCATCTTGAAGCCCAGGCGCGGGCGTCTGGGGCGAAGGTGCTGCTTCTGTCGCACATGCGGGGCCATATCTGCGACATGGACGCGCTGATGGCCCTGTGTGACCGGCTGGGGGTGCGGGTGATCGAAGATTGCGCGCATACGATGGGGGCAAAGTGGAAGGGCGTACCCTCGGGCCGGCATGGCGCGGTGGGCTGCTATTCGACGCAGACCTACAAGCATATGAATTCGGGTGAGGGCGGGTTTCTGGTCACCGATGATGCCGAGCTTGCCGCGCGGGCGGTGCTTCTGTCGGGGTCCTACATGCTGTACGCCCGCCACCGCGCGGCCCCGGGGCCGGAGGTATTCGAGGCGTTGAAGCTGGATGTCCCCAACGTCTCCAGCCGGATGGACAATTTGCGCGCGGCGATCCTGCGGCCGCAGATTGGCATGCTGGACGACCGCCGTGCGCGCTGGCGGGCGCTTTATCAGGCGATGGAGGCAGGGCTTTCGGGCGTGCCTGGGGTGAAGCTGATCCCAAGGCCGCAGCATGAAGACTATGTCGGGTCCAGCTTTCAGTTTCTGCTGCCGGGCTGGGGGCCTGACCGGGTAGCGGCCCTTGTGGCGGCGGCAGCCGCACGGGGGGTTGAGTTGAAATGGTTCGGCGCGGCGGATCCCCTGGGGTTCACCAGCCGCTACGCCCACTGGCGCTATGCCGCCCCCGAGGCCTTGCCGCAGACCGACCGCATCCTCGCCGGGCTGATCGACATGCGCCTGCCGCTGACCTTTACGGTCGAGGATGTGGGCCTGATCACTCTCATCCTGCGAGAGGAGGTTGCCCGCGCTTCAACCGCCCCGCAGGCCGCGGCAGCCCCGCTTCCGGCAGCGGACTAGCGGCTTGGCGCGCCTTCTTCGCCCAGCGCGCCCGCCTGGCATTCTGACCCGCGCCTTGCGGCGGGTGGTGGACCCGCGCTTTTACCTCAAGCTGGTCATGGGCGTTGCGGTGCTGGGGTTGATCCTGATTCCGACGCTGGCCGACCTTGCCAATGCAGCACTTAAGCCGGTGGCGGGTGATGGGGGGACGTGCCGGATCATCCGGGTGGTGGATGGCGACACGGTGTCCTTGATGTGCCCTGAGGAGGGGCTGCACAGCGCTCGTTTGTTGGGCTTTGACACGCCCGAGAAATTCTCGCCGAATTGCATGGCGGAATTCGTGGCGGCGGAACGGGCGAGTTGGGCCCTGCGGACGTTGATCCAGAAGGCCGACCGGCTGTCGCTGACCCATGACGGGATCGACCAATATGGCCGCGCACTGGTGAAGCTGGAACTGGACGGTATGGATGTGGCGGGGCTGATGGTGCAGGCGGGCCATGCCCGGGTGAACAATGGCGGGCCAAGGGGGAGTTGGTGCTGATGCGGATTGTGCGCGAAACCCCTCTGTCGCTGACGGTGGAATTGGCGGAGCTGACGGTCACCATGCTGTTGGATGGCGAGACGGCGATGCCGCTGACCCACTTGCGCGGCTTGGATGGGGCGGCGCTGCCTGCAGCAGACTTGGCTGGGGCGGACCATTCAGGTGACAAGCTGCGCCTGCCGGTGCGGGCCTTTCTGGTGCAGGGGCAGGCGGGGTGCCTGTTGATCGACAGCGGGGCCGCGCGGGCCTGGCATCCGACGCTGGGCCGTCTGCCGGCTGCGATGAACGAGGCCGGGGTCGGACCCGCTGAGGTCACGGTGATCGCGCTGACCCATACCCATGTCGATCATGTCAGCGGGTTGGTCGACGAAGATGGCGGACTGGCTTTTCCGAACGCCTGCCGGGTGTTCGTGGCCACAGAAGAACTGAACGCTTTCCGGGCAGAGCCGCGGATGATCCCCGTCCTGCCGCGGCTGATGCCGCTGGAGCAGGGCGACGGCCCCATGCGCGGGGTGACGGCGATCAACGCGCCGGGGCATTCGCCCGGGCACATGGCCTTTCTGGTCGAGGGGCGGATGTTGATCTGGGGCGATCTGGTCCATCACGCGGCGGTGCAGTTTCCAAGGCCGGAGGTGACCTGGGCCTTTGACGATGCCCCCGATGAGGCTCGGGCCAGCCGGTTGGCGCTGATGGAACAGGCGGTGGAGGCAGGCTGGCTGGTGGCGGGCGCGCATCTGCCGGACCCGGGGCTAGGCCATATCAGCCGCGCGGGCGATGGCTATGCCTTCCACCCCGCCACGTGCAGCACCTGATCCAGCGCGTGCCAAGCGGAGCGGCGTTCCGCCGCGAAGTCCTTTTGCCTCGTCGTCGCGTGCCGCTCCTCCTCAAAGGCGAGGGGCCAGCCCCTCGCGCTCCCCGGAGTATTTCTCAAAAGAGCAAATGCATTTGCTCTTTTCGGAAAATACTCTCAGGGGGTTTGGGGGCAGAATGCCCCCATCGCCCGAGCCGGTTGCGCGCTTGCGCGCAGAGGCGAGACCAAGGGCTTGCGGCGGAACGCCGCGCTGCATGGTCGCCGCTGGGCAGGGTCACTGCGGGTAGGGGGAGGTGCCGCCGAGGCTGCCGTTGGTGTGGTCTGTCAGGACCGAGCACAGGCAGGCGGCATCCGTGCAGGCGTCGCGGGCGGCGATGAAAGCCTCGTCGCGCGGCGGGTTCGTCAGGTCAACCTCCTGGCCGGTGGCATTTTCGACCGCATAGACCCAGGCCAGATCATCCAGCCGACCCATCCGCCACAGGTCATCACCGGGGGTTTCGGCCGCCGTGCACATCAGCTGATGCGCGGCGAGTTGGGGCAGATCGCAGCCGATATCGGACAGGATCAGGCTGTAGCGCCCTTCAAGCTCGGCAATCCGGGCCTCCACGGCGGCAAGATCGACGCCGCAGCTGGCGGCCTGCAGGGGCAGGGCGGGCAGGGCGCAAAGGCACAGGGCAAGGCGGGGGGCAAGGGGAAATCGCATCGTCGATCCTTTCGGTGGCTGGCTCGTGGCACCCGGTCATGGACGCGCAGGCCGCTTGGCCATGACAAAAGGCCGGAAGCCCCGCGCGGTCAAGGTGGGGAGAACCCTTCCCCATGCGCCCCTGATCCGCGACCGGCCAAGCGCCCGCCGCGCCCCCGATTTTCTGCACGTGCAGCCATGCCTTTCACGCCGCCTTCGGTTGACCCCGACCGGGGGGCGGAGTAAACGGACGATGAGATCAAGCGGACCGCCTTCGAGTTCGCACGCTCGCGTGTCGCCAGCATCAAGGAGCCCCTCGTGGATCTGCTTCTCCGAGAGTATCTTCCCATACTCATTCTTCTGGCCATCGCCATCGGACTTGGCCTTGTCCTCCTGCTTGCCGCCGCCGTTCTGGCCGTGCGCAACCCGGACCCGGAAAAGGTGTCGGCCTACGAATGCGGTTTCAACGCCTTTGACGACGCGCGGATGAAGTTCGACGTGCGGTTTTACCTCGTGTCGATCCTTTTCATCATCTTCGACCTGGAAGTGGCGTTCCTGTTCCCTTGGGCTGTGGCCTTTGCGGACATCAGCATGGCGGCCTTCTGGTCGATGATGCTGTTCTTGGCCGTTCTGACCGTTGGTTTCGCTTACGAATGGAAGAAGGGGGCCCTGGAATGGGAGTGATGACCGGAAACGCCGTGGGGGCCGATCACGACACCACGGTGCAGGCGCTGAACCGCGATCTGCAGGACAAGGGGTTTCTCCTCACCTCGACCGAGGACATCATCAACTGGGCGCGCATCGGGTCGTTGCACTGGATGACCTTTGGCCTGGCCTGCTGCGCGGTCGAGATGATGCACACCTCGATGCCGCGCTATGACCTGGAACGCTTTGGCACCGCGCCCCGCGCCTCCCCGCGCCAGTCGGACCTGATGATCGTCGCGGGCACCCTGACCAACAAGATGGCCCCGGCCTTGCGCAAGGTCTACGACCAGATGCCGGAACCCCGCTATGTCATCTCCATGGGGTCCTGCGCCAATGGCGGGGGGTATTATCACTATTCCTACAGCGTTGTGCGCGGCTGTGACCGGATCGTCCCCGTGGACATCTACGTTCCCGGCTGCCCGCCCACGGCCGAGGCGCTGCTTTATGGAATTTTGCAGTTGCAGCGGAAAATCCGCCGCACCGGCACGTTGGTGAGGTAAGCCATGAGCGACGCTTTGCAGGAACTGGCGGCCTTCATCAGCCTCAAGCAGCCCGATGCGGTGCAATCTTCCGCCGTGGCTTTTGGCGATCTGACGCTGGTCGTCAATCTGCCCAACCTGAAAGATCTGGTCGAATTCCTGCGGGAAGATCCGGCCTGCCGTTTTTCCACCTTGGTGGACATCACCGCCATCGACCACCCCGAACGCAGCCAGCGCTTTGATGTGGTCTACCACTTCCTGTCGATGTACCGGAACCACCGCATCCGCCTGAAGGTCGCGATCGAGGAGGAGGAGATGGTCCCCTCGCTGGTCGATCTGCACCCCAGCGCCAACTGGTTCGAACGGGAGGTGTTCGACATGTTCGGCATCCTCTTCTCGGGCCACCCCGACCTGCGGCGGATCCTGACCGACTACGGTTTCCGCGGTTACCCCCTGCGCAAGGATTTCCCGACGACGGGTTATACCGAGGTCCGCTACGACGAGGCCCTGAAGCGGGTGGTCTATGAGCCGGTGAACCTGGTGCAGGAATACCGTCAGTTTGATTTCATGAGCCCGTGGGAGGGTGCCGAATACATCCTTCCGGGTGACCAGAAGGCGGGGGCCAAGTAACATGGACGGCGATATCCGCGTGAACACCTACGACGACGGTTCAACCGATTTTGAGACGGGCGAGCAGCGCATCCGCAACTTCAACATCAACTTCGGGCCGCAGCATCCGGCGGCGCATGGCGTGTTGCGGCTGGTGCTGGAGCTGGACGGCGAGATTGTCGAACGCTGTGATCCGCACATCGGCCTTCTGCACCGTGGCACCGAAAAGCTGATGGAAAGCCGGACCTATCTGCAGAATCTGCCGTATTTCGACCGGCTGGATTATGTGGCTCCGATGAACCAGGAACATGCCTGGTGTCTGGCGATTGAACGCTTGACCGGCACGGTTGTTCCGCGCCGCGCCAGTCTGATCCGGGTCTTGTATTCCGAGATTGGCCGCATCCTCAGCCACCTTCTGAACGTGACCACGCAAGCGATGGACGTGGGCGCGCTGACCCCGCCCTTGTGGGGTTTCGAGGAACGCGAAAAGCTGATGGTCTTCTATGAGCGGGCCTGCGGCGCGCGGCTGCACGCGGCCTATTTCCGGCCCGGCGGCGTGCATGTCGACCTGCCGGACGCACTGGTGGAAGACATTGACGCCTGGGCCGTGGCCTTCCCGAAGCTTCTGGACGATATCGACGGCCTTCTGACCGAAAACCGCATCTTCAAGCAGCGCAATGCTGATATCGGCGTGGTCACCGAAGCCGATATCCAGAAGTGGGGCTATTCCGGCGTGATGGTGCGCGGGTCGGGCCTTGCATGGGACCTGCGCCGCGCGCAGCCCTATGAATGCTATGACGAGTTCGACTTCCAAATCCCCGTCGGCAAGAACGGCGACTGCTATGATCGCTATCTGTGCCGGATGGCCGAGATGCGCGAGTCGACCAAGATCATCCGTCAGGCCTGCGCCAAGCTGCGGGTGGAGAAGGGCGACGTGCTGGCACGCGGAAAGATCACCCCGCCGAAACGCGGTGAGATGAAAACCTCGATGGAGGCGCTGATCCACCACTTCAAGCTTTACACCGAAGGGTTCCACGTTCCGGCAGGTGAGATTTACGCGGCGGTTGAGGCCCCGAAAGGTGAGTTTGGCGTCTATCTGGTGGCTGACGGCACCAACAAACCCTACCGCGCCAAGATCCGCGCCCCGGGGTTCCTGCACCTGCAGTCGATGGACTACATCTGCAAGGGCCACCAGCTGGCCGACGTCAGCGCCATCATCGGCACGATGGACGTGGTCTTCGGGGAGATTGACCGATGATCGCCCTCAGCCCGCTTCTGCTGATCCTCGTCGCTGCCATGCCATTGGCAGGTCCGGTCCTGCCCCTCTTGATTGCTGTGAGTATCTGAATGCTGCGCCGCCTGCACAAAGACCAACCCGCGTCCTTCGCGTTCACCCCGGCGAATGAGGCTTGGGCCAAGGGCCAGATTTCCAAATACCCTGAGGGGCGGCAGGCGTCGGCTATCATCCCGCTTTTGTGGCGCGCGCAGGAACAGGAGGGGTGGCTGTCCCGTCCCGCGATCGAGCATGTCGCCGCGATGCTGGGCATGGCCTATATCCGCGCGCTGGAAGTGGCGACGTTCTACTTCATGTTCCAGCTGCAGCCGGTGGGGTCTGTCGCGCATATCCAGATTTGCGGCACAACCAGCTGCATGATCTGCGGCGCCGAAGACCTTGTGGCCGTCGCGAAAGAGCTGATCGCCAAGCAGCCGCACACCCTTTCTGCTGACGGGAAATTCAGCTGGGAAGAGGTTGAATGCATGGGCGCCTGCGCCAACGCGCCGATGGCCCAGATCGGCAAGGATTACTACGAAGACCTGACCCCGCAGATGCTGCGCGACCTGATCGCGCGCTTCTCCAAGGGCGAGGTTCCGGTTCCCGGGCCGCAAGCCGGGCGCTATGCGGCAGAGCCGGCGGGGGGGCTGACCTCGCTGACCGAATACGCTGCGGGCCGCCCGAAGTATAACGCCAGCGCGCAAGCGGCGGTGGACATCGGCGATACCGTCAAGCGGATCGACGGGACCGAAGTGCCGCTGACCATGCCTTGGCTGGGCAAGCCTGCGGCGGTCAAGCCCGCGAAAGCCAAAGCGTCCGAGCCAAAGCCCGCGGCAGGCCAACCTGCCGACGCGACCGGCGCCACCGTGCAAGAGGCGCGGGCGGTGTCCAAGGGCAAGCCGGTGTCGGACGGAAACTCACCCATCGCGACGCCCGCTGCGACGCCCGAAGCCAAAGCCCCGACGACCATGGGCATCAAGCCCGCCGCCCTGTCTGCGCCGCGTGGCGGCAAGGCGGATGATCTGAAGGTCATCCTCGGGATCGGGCCGAAGCTTGAAGCCTTGTGCCACAAGCTTGGCTTTTACCATTTCGACCAGATCGCCAGCTGGAGTGCGGCCGAAATCGCCTGGGTCGATGACAATCTGGAAGGCTTCAAGGGCCGTGTCACCCGCGACCGCTGGGTGGTGCAGGCCAAGGTTCTGGCTGCAGGCGGCACCGTCGCCGAGGCCGAGAAGGCCGCTAAGGCATAGTGGAAGGAAGACGGATCACGGCAATCAGGCCCGCAAAGGGCCGCAGAGGGAGAGAGGGACTTTAAATGCGCAAGGCTGAGAACATGAATGCCCCGAACTTGACGGGCTGGGTCATCGGGGCCGCCGCCGGTCTGGTGGCTTTTGGCGCCCTTGTTGTTGTGGGTGAGTTTGACCTTTTCCCCGCGGCTGCCCTTGGCGCGGTCGTCGCTGCCGTGGCCGGTCTGATCCTTGGCATGCCCTGGGGCGCAGAAGCCCCGGTCCCGGCGGCCGCCCCTGCGCAGGCCCCGGTCGCCAAGCCTGCCGCGGCCCCGATGCCCGAAGCAATGCCCGCTGCCTTTGTTGCGGCACCTGTGGCCGCCACTGGCGCTGGCCCGATGCGCCTGAAAGGGCCGCGCGGCGGCACGGCGGACAACCTCAAGGAAATCGAAGGCATCGGCCCGGCGATGGAAAAGCTGGTGAACGAGCTTGGCATTTACCATTTCGACCAGATCGCCAGCTGGTCTGACGCCGATGTCGCCGTGGTCGATAGTGAAATGAAGTCGTTCAAGGGCCGGATCACCCGTGACCGCTGGGTGGCGCAGGCCAAACTTATCGTCAGCGAAGGGCTTGAGGCGTTCCGCGAACGCGCCAAGACCAACAACTACTAAGGGCCGCATGACCCCCAAGCCCCCCACCGAAGCCGAGATCAGGCGTGCCTCGCAGGCGCGTCTGGTTGCCATCGTCCTGGTGGCAACCGTGATCCTGTGGATGGGGGCGCAATGGCTTGGCGGGCAATTGGGCTGGGAAACGCGGTTCGTGTTTCTGTTCGACTTCGTCGCATTGGCCGCATTCCTTTGGGCCATGGTCGTGACGTATCAGATCTGGCGTGGACGCCAAAGTTAGGCCAGAGTTAGGAAGGCAAGCGATGCTCAAGGATCAGGACCGGATCTTCACCAACCTTTACGGGATGCATGACCGCTCCCTCAAGGGTGCGATGAAGCGTGGGCATTGGAACGGCACCGCCGAGATCATCAAGCGCGGGCGGGATACCCTGATCGAACAGGTCAAAGCCAGCGGTCTGCGCGGGCGGGGCGGGGCGGGCTTTCCGACGGGGTTGAAGTGGAGCTTCATGCCCAAGCAGTCGGACGGGCGGCCCAGCTATCTGGTCATCAACGCCGACGAATCCGAACCTGGCACCTGCAAGGACCGGGAAATCATGCGGCACGATCCGCATACCCTGATCGAAGGTGCGCTGATCGCCAGCTTCGCGATGAGCGCCAACACCTGCTACATCTACATCCGCGGCGAGTATATTCGTGAGCGTGAGGCGCTGCAGGCGGCCATCGACGAATGCTACGACGCAGGCCTTCTGGGCAAGAACGCCGCGAAGTCGGGCTGGGACTTCGACCTTTACCTGCACCACGGCGCAGGGGCCTATATCTGCGGCGAGGAAACTGCGCTGCTGGAAAGCCTGGAAGGCAAGAAGGGCATGCCCCGGATGAAGCCGCCGTTCCCGGCGGGTTCTGGCCTTTACGGCTGCCCGACCACGGTGAACAACGTGGAGTCGATTGCAGTGGTGCCGACGATCCTGCGGCGCGGGTCAGACTGGTTTGCCAGCTTCGGGCGGCCGAACAACACCGGCACCAAGCTTTTCGGCATCTCCGGCCACGTGATGAACCCTTGCGTGGTGGAAGAGGCGATGTCGATCCCGCTGAAGGAACTCCTTGACCGGCATTGCGGCGGCGTGCGCGGCGGCTGGAAGAACATCAAGGCGGTGATCCCCGGTGGGTCGTCGGTGCCTTTGCTGACCCAGGCGCAGTGCGACGACGCGATCATGGATTTCGACTGGCTGCGTGAACAACGCTCAGGGTTGGGTACGGCGGCGGTGATCGTGATGGACCAGTCCACCGACATCATCAAGGCGATCTGGCGGCTGTCGAAGTTCTACAAGCACGAAAGCTGCGGCCAGTGCACCCCCTGCCGCGAAGGCACCGGCTGGATGATGCGCGTGATGGATCGCCTCGTCCGCGGTGAGGCCGAGGTCGAGGAGATCGACATGCTGCTGTCGGTGACCAAACAGGTCGAAGGCCACACGATCTGCGCCTTGGGCGACGCCGCCGCCTGGCCGATCCAGGGCCTGATCCGCGCCTTCCGCGATGAGATCGAGGACCGGATCAAGGCCAAGAAGACCGGTCGCGTGTCGGCTGTGGCGGCAGAGTGATGCGCATGGCCGTGGCCCTTTCCCTGACGCTGGCACAAGCCGCCTGCGTGGCCACGGGCCCCGCCGCGCCTACGGGCACGCCCGCCGTCAAGGGCCCGGTGCGCGTGTCCGGCGTGGGCCAACCCTACCAGATGTGGGACGGCGCCGCAGCCCGGAAGGCCGCCGACGCGGTCTGTGACGGCAGGGTCAACACCTCGATTTATGACCGCTTCGACCGGGCGACCGGAGAATGGGTCTATCCGGGGGGTTGCGAATGACGAATGCTGTCATCCCCGGTCACAAACCGCTGAGAACCCCGGTTTGTCATGGCATATCAACGGGCATTGCCCCCATCTCTGCGGCAGAAATCGCCAAGGAGGCTTTCATGAAACGCATCACCCTTACCCTCGCTGCCCTTGCCATCGCGGCCCCGGCCTATGCGCTGGTCCCAATCAACGAAGAGCCGACGATCAACAACACCCTCTTGCAGGGCTTCATCGGCGACGCGATCGATGACAACTGCTCGACCATCGAAGCCCGCAAGCTGCGCGCGCTTGGTGAGCTTAACAAGCTGCGCGACTATGCGCTCTCGAAGGGGTACACCTCGGCCCAGGTGCGGGAGTTTGTGACCAACAAGGAAGAAAAGGCGCGGGGCAAGGCCCTGGCCGCTGAATGGCTGAAGGAACGCGGGGCGGAACCGGGCAACGAGGCCGCCTATTGCAAGATCGGCGAAGAGGAAATCGCCAAGGAAAGCCTGATCGGCTATCTCTTGAGGTCCACCAAATGATCCAACCTGCCGGACATCACCTGGCCGAGTTGAACGTGGGGCGCCTCTTGGCCCCCACGGACGACCCGCGCGTGGCCGAGTTCATGCATGCGCTTGACCGGGTGAATGGCCTGGGCAAGCGGATGCCGGGCTTTGTCTGGATGATGGAAGGCAGTGGTGAGCCGGGGACCGGAAACACCGAAGCCAAGATCGGCGGCGACCCGCAATATGTGTCGAACCTGACGGTCTGGGAAAACGTGGAAACGCTGGAAGCTTTCGTCTGGAACACCGTCCACCGTGCCTTCTATGAACGGCGGCAAGAGTGGTTTGAGGTTCTGGGAAAGATGCATTTCGTCATGTGGTGGGTGCCTGCGGGCCACAAGCCCAGCCTTGATGAGGCGCTGGCACGGCTGGACCATCTTCGCGCGCATGGTGACAGCGACCATGCCTTCGGCTGGAAATACCTGAAAGAGGCGCAACTCTGGAAGACCCATGGCTGCACCCAAGTGGCGGCGGAGTAGGGGCGATGTGCTACGGCAACCTTGACCCCAAGCATCTGATGCGCGACATGGACGCGCGTGTGAAACACCTGTCATTTGAACAGGATACGACGAAACAGGCAGCCTCCGCGCGCCCAGTCGGGCTGCTCGCCCGGCTGCGGGTTGCGGCGCTTTGGCTGCTGCGGAAGGACCGGGCCCATGTCTAACCTCAAGAAAATCAGCATCGACGGCATCGAAGTCGAGGTTGATGGCGCGATGACCATCATTCAGGCGGCGGAAGTGGCGGGGGTGGAAATCCCCCGGTTCTGCTACCATGAGCGCCTGACCATCGCGGGCAACTGCCGGATGTGCCTGGTCGAGGTTGTGGGCGGCCCGCCGAAACCGGCCGCCTCCTGCGCGATGCAGGTGAAAGACCTGCGCCCGGGGCCGAATGGTGAGGCCCCCTTGGTCAAGACCAAGTCGCCGATGGTGAAGAAGGCCCGCGAAGGGGTGATGGAGTTCCTCCTCATCAACCACCCCTTGGATTGCCCGATCTGCGATCAGGGCGGCGAGTGCGACCTGCAGGATCAGGCGATGGCTTACGGCGTCGATTTCAGCCGCTACCGCGAGCCGAAGCGCGCGAGCGAGGATCTGAACCTTGGTCCGCTGGTTGAAACCCACATGACGCGCTGCATTTCCTGCACCCGCTGCGTCCGCTTTACGACCGAGGTCGCCGGGATCACCCAGATGGGCCAGACCGGGCGCGGTGAGGATTCGGAAATCACCAGCTATCTGAACCTGACCCTCGATTCGAACCTGCAGGGCAACATCATCGACCTTTGCCCTGTTGGTGCGCTGACCTCCAAGCCCTATGCCTTCACCGCCCGGCCGTGGGAACTGACCAAGACCGAAACCATCGACGTGATGGATGCGCTGGGGTCGAACATCCGCGTCGACACCAAGGGCCGCGAAGTCATGCGCATCCTGCCGCGCAACCATGACGGCGTGAACGAGGAATGGATCAGCGACAAGACCCGCTTTGTCTGGGATGGCCTGCGCCGCCAGCGGCTGGACACGCCCTATGTCCGTGAGAACGGAAAGCTGCGGAAGGCCGGATGGAACGAAGCGCTGACCCGTGCCGCCGCCGCGATGAAGGGGAAGAAGGTTGCCGCGCTGGTCGGTGACCTTGCCCCGGTTGAGGCGGCGTTCAGCCTCAAGCAGTTGATCGAAGGCCTTGGCGGCCATGTCGAATGCCGCACGGATGGCGCAAAGCTGCCCGCAGGCAACCGCGCCGCCTATGTCGGCACGGCCACGATTGAGGACATCGACAGCGCAAAGATGATCCAGCTCATCGGCACCAACCCGAGGGTCGAGGCACCGGTCCTGAACGCCCGCCTCCGCAAGGCCTGGATGAACGGCGCGGTCATCGGGCTGGTGGGTGAAGCGGTCGATCTGACCTATGACTACGCCCATGTCGGCACCGACCGGGCCGCGCTGGAAAGGCTCTCCAGCCAGACGATCAGCGAGGAGACCAAGGCCAAGCCGACCCTTGTGATCGTGGGGCAGGGCGCGATCAATGAAGCGGATGGTGAGGCGGTTCTGGCCCATGCGATGAAGCTGGCCGAAAACTCCAACTCCAAACTTCTGATCCTGCACTCGGCCGCTGCCCGTGTCGGGGCGATGGATGTGGGCGCGGTGACCGAGGGTGGCCTTGCCGCGGCGACGGAAGGGGCCGAGGTGATCTACAACCTTGGCGCCGATGAGGTTGAGATCGCGGCAGGCCCCTTCGTGATCTATCAGGGCAGCCACGGCGACCGGGGCGCCAGCCGCGCCGATATCATTCTGCCCGCCGCCGCCTGGACCGAAGAAAACGGCCTTTTCGTCAACACCGAAGGCCGCCCGCAACTAGCCTTCCGCGCCGGGTTCGCGCCGGGTGAAGCCAAGGAAAACTGGGCCATCCTGCGTGCCCTGTCGGCCGAGGTCGGGGCGACCCTGCCTTGGGACAGCCTGGCCGCGCTGCGCGCCGCCATCGTCAAGGCCCATCCGCATTTGGGCCGGGTGGATCAGGTGGCCGTCAGCGACGGGCCAGCGCTGCCGATCAAGCCCCTTGGCAAGGCCGACTTCCGCAATGCCATCAAGGACTTCTACCTGACAAACCCCATCGCCCGCGCTTCGGTGGTGATGGCGGATCTCTCCGCCATGGCCAAGGCCCGCGCGGCACAGCCTCTTGCGGCGGAATAGGCCCTTGGCGCACCCGCTGGCCCTGCTTGCGACCCTTGGCACCGCGACGGCGGCGCTCGGGGCTTGCACCTCGGGAACAGAGGTGACAGACGGTCGCGGCCAGCCGGTCTATGAGGGGGTCTCGACGATCCGCCTTGATGACGGCCTTGTCAGCTTCAACCTCGCCATGCGCGGCGCGGCGGGCAAGGCGGATGTCGAGGCCTATGGTCGCTGTGCAGCAGCGCAATATGCGCTGGATCAAGGGTACGGGTTCGCGCGCCAGGTGCGGACCATCGTGAAGAAGGACGGGCAGACATGGTACGGGGATGCGGTCTACCTCATCTCGGCCAGCCTGCCGCAGGGTTTGCGCACGATCGATGCCGAAGTGGCGGTGTCGAACTGTGCAGAACTTGGAATACCGACAACGTAGGGCTGGCGGTTTGAGGATGAGGGGCTGAGATGACGGAGTTTCTTTCCACGGGGTTCGGGACGGCGGTGCTGATCGCGGCACAGTCGCTTTTGATCGTGGCCTTCGTGATGATCAGCCTTCTGTTCCTCGTCTACGGCGACCGGAAGATCTGGGCCGCCGTGCAGATGCGCCGGGGCCCGAACGTGGTGGGCCCCTTTGGCCTTTTGCAATCGGTGGCCGACGCGCTGAAATACGTGGTCAAGGAAATTATCATCCCGGCGGGCGTGGACCGGCCGGTGTTCTTCCTTGCACCCATGGCCTCGTTCGTGCTGGCGATCCTCGCCTGGGCGGTGATCCCGTTTGACGATGGCTGGGTGCTGGCCAACATCAACGTGGCGATCCTCTTCGTCTTCGCCGTCTCCTCGCTTGAGGTTTACGGCGTGATCATGGGCGGCTGGGCCTCAAACTCCAAATACGCGTTCCTTGGGTCGCTGCGGTCCGCCGCACAGATGATCTCGTATGAGGTCTCGCTCGGCCTCATCATCATCGGTGTCATCATCTCTACCGGGGGCATGAACTTCTCGGCCATCGTGGCCGCGCAGGACGGCGACTGGGGCCTTTTCAACTGGTACTGGCTGCCGCATTTCCCGATGGTGTTCCTGTTCTTCATCAGCGCCTTGGCCGAAACGAACCGCCCGCCCTTCGATCTGCCGGAAGCGGAATCCGAACTCGTCGCCGGGTTCATGGTCGAATATTCCTCGACCCCGTACCTCCTCTTCATGGCCGGCGAATACATCGCGATCTTCCTGATGTGCGCGCTGATGAGCCTTCTGTTCTTCGGCGGCTGGCTCTCGCCCATCCCCGGCTTGCCCGATGGCTGGTGGTGGATGGTCGCCAAGATGTGGCTCTTCTTCTTCATGTTCGCCATGGTGAAGGCCATCGTCCCCCGCTACCGCTATGACCAGCTGATGCGGATCGGCTGGAAGGTCTTCCTGCCCATGTCGCTGGGCTGGGTCGTGCTGGTGGCGTTCCTCGCGAAATTCGAAGTGTTCGGCGGCTTCTGGGCCCGCTGGGCGATTGGAGGCTGAAGATGTCCAACATCGACTGGAACCGCGCGACCCGCTATTTCCTTCTGATGGATTTCATCAAAGGCTTTGGCCTGGGGATGAAGTACTTCTTCGCGCCCAAATCCACCGTGAACTACCCGCATGAAAAGGGGCCGCTTTCTCCCCGCTTCCGGGGCGAACACGCGCTCCGCCGCTATCCGAACGGCGAGGAGCGTTGCATCGCCTGCAAGCTGTGTGAGGCGGTCTGCCCGGCGCAAGCCATCACCATCGACGCCGAACCGCGGGAGGACGGCAGCCGCCGTACCACGCGCTATGACATCGACATGACCAAGTGCATCTATTGCGGCTTCTGCCAGGAGGCCTGCCCGGTTGATGCCATCGTCGAAGGCCCGAACTTCGAATTCTCGACCGAGACCCGGGAAGAGCTGTTCTACAACAAGGACAAACTCCTTGCGAATGGTGACCGCTGGGAAGCCGAGATTGCCCGCAACCTTGAAATCGACGCGCCCTACAGATGACCGACGATTTCACCAAGATGTTCGCCGCGATGCTGGAGCAGGGCCAGAAGATGGCCAGCGCCTTCATGCCGGGCATGGACACGATTGATCCCAAGGCGTTCGAAAAGATGTTCCCGGCCATGCCGAAGGAACTGCTGGAAATGTGGTTCGGCAAGACCTTCAACCCCGAAGGTCTAGACGCCCGCACCCGCTTTCTGGTGACCATCGCCGCGCAGACCGTGCTTGGCCCAATGGGTGAGCCGCAACTGCGCATGACGATCAAGAATGCCCTTGCGGCCGGTGCCACCAAGCGCGAAGTGGCCGAGGTGATCTGGCAGATGAGCATGTTCGCCGGTGTGCCCGCCATGCAGAAGGCGCTGGACATCGCGCAGGGCGTCTTCGCCGAAACTGACGACAAGACCGAAGGGAAAGACGCATGACCGCCGCCGAATTTGCCTTCTACATGTTCGCCGTGGTCACCGTGACTGCGGGCCTGATGGTCACCGTCAGCCGCAACCCGGTGCATTCGGTCTTGTGGCTGATCCTGACCTTCCTCTCCACCTCGGGCCTCTTCGTCCTTCTGGGGGCGGAGTTTGTGGCGATGCTTCTCATCATCGTCTACGTTGGCGCGGTGGCGGTGCTGTTCCTGTTCGTAGTCATGATGCTCGACATCGACTTTGCCGCGCTCAAGGGCGAAATGGCGCGTTACATGCCGCTTGGCCTGTTGATCGGGGTCATCCTTCTGATGCAGGTCGCCATCGGCATCGGCGTCTGGGAAGTGGCCGATGAGGCTGATGCCCTGCGCCAGGCCATCGCGCCGACCGAGATTGAGAATACCCGCGCCATCGGCCTGCTGCTGTATGACCGCTATTTCCTCTTGTTCCAGATTTCGGGCCTGATCCTTCTGGTCGCGATGATCGGGGCGATCCTGCTGACTCTGCGGCACCGGAAAGACATCAAGCGGCAGAACGTGCTGCAGCAGATGTGGCGCGACCCGGCCAAGGCGATGGAGCTGAAGGACGTCAAGCCGGGGCAGGGGCTGTGACCATGGTTCGTTGCACCCTTGCCGCCATGCTGCTGACCGCCGGGGCGGCGCAGGCGTTGACGCCTGAGAACCGCACCTGCGAGATGCCGGGCGTCGGCCTAGCGGCCTTCATCCAGGGCTTTGACAGCCGCTATGCGCTTTTCGACTGGTGGGACAAGCCGGGCGAAAAACTGGGCAATCAGGCGGTGATCTATGCCGATTGTCAGGGTGGAAAACTGCTGCGGTCCTCGACCTTGGCCAGCAGCGACACGCTGGCCGGCGCGACCGAAATCCTGTGGACCGCCGGGCAGGCCGGCCAGGGGGGTGACCTTGTGGCACTGACCCAGTCGCTGGAAGCTGCCGGCTTCACGGTTGAGCTGCAGGACCTGCCGCAAAGCCACTGCGCCTGCGCGGATGCAATGATCGCCCCTTGAAAGGGCAGCGGCCGCAAGGTCGCACGGAACGAACGGGCCGCAAGACGCCCAAGAGGGAACGGACAGATGATCGGACTTGAACATTACCTGACGGTGGCTGCGGCCCTTTTCGTCATCGGGATCTTCGGGATCTTCCTGAACCGGAAGAACGTGATCGTCATCCTGATGTCGATTGAACTGATGCTGCTGGCGGTGAACATCAACCTTGTCGCCTTCTCGTCCTTCTCGGAGGACCTTGTTGGCCAGGTCTTCACCATGTTCGTCCTGACCGTGGCCGCCGCCGAAGCGGCAATCGGCCTTGCCATCCTCGTCGTCTTCTTCCGCAACCGCGGGTCGATCGAGGTGGAAGACGTCAACGTGATGAAAGGCTGACACGAGAATGGCAACGATCATCCTCTTTGCCCCCCTGATCGGGGCGCTGATCTGCGGGTTCGGCTGGCGTCTGATTGGCGAGAAGGCCGGACAGGTCATCGCGACCTCGCTGGTGTTCCTTGCCGCCGCGTTGTCCTGGTGGATCTTCGTCACCTTCGACGGTGAGACGCAGCGCATTGTCCTGATGCGCTGGATCGAATCCGGCACGATGGGCAGCGAATGGGCGATCCGGCTGGACCGTCTGACCGCGATCATGCTGGTCGTGGTGACCTCGGTCTCGGCCCTCGTCCACCTCTATTCCTTCGGCTACATGGCGCATGACGACAACTGGCATGAGGGTGAGCATTACAAGGCCCGCTTCTTTGCGTACCTGTCGTTCTTCACCTTCGCCATGCTGATGCTGGTGACCGCCGACAACCTGATCCAAATGTTCTTTGGCTGGGAAGGGGTGGGCGTCGCGTCCTACCTGCTGATCGGGTTTTACTACCGCAAGCCCACCGCCAACGCCGCCGCGATCAAGGCTTTCGTGGTCAACCGGGTCGGTGACTTCGGCTTTGCGCTTGGCATCTTTGCGCTGTTCTTTCTGACCGACAGCATCCGCTTTGACGACATCTTCGCCGCCGCCCCCGCGCTGGCGGAAACCAACCTCACCTTCCTCTGGGCCGAATGGAACGCGGCGAACCTGATTGCCGTCCTTCTCTTCATCGGGGCGATGGGCAAATCGGCGCAGCTTTTCCTGCACACCTGGCTCCCGGACGCGATGGAGGGGCCGACTCCGGTTTCCGCCCTGATCCATGCCGCAACCATGGTCACCGCCGGGGTGTTCCTGGTCTGCCGCATGTCGCCCCTGATGGAATACGCGCCCGAGGCGATGGGATTTGTCACCTTCCTTGGGGCCACCACCGCCTTTGTGGCCGCAACCATCGGCCTCGTGCAGAACGACATCAAGCGCGTCATCGCCTATTCCACCATGTCGCAGCTTGGCTACATGTTCGTGGCCGCGGGCGTGGGCGTCTATTCGGTCGCGATGTTCCACCTTTTCACCCACGCCTTCTTCAAGGCGATGCTGTTCCTTGGGGCGGGGAGCGTGATCCACGCCACCCACCATGAACAGGACATGCGGAACTACGGTGGCCTCCGGAAAAAGATCCCCTACACCTTCGCCGCCATGCTGATTGGCACGCTTGCCATTACGGGCGTGGGCATCCCGTTGACGCATTACGGCTTTGCTGGGTTCCTGTCGAAGGACGCGGTGATTGAAAGCGCCTATGTCGGGTCGAACTACGCCTTCTGGATGCTGGTGATCGCCGCCGCCATGACCAGCTTCTACAGCTGGCGCCTGATGTTCATGACCTTCTTTGGGGAAAGCCGCGCGCACCACTCGGCCCACGGCCATGACGACCACCATGGCGCCGTGCACGACACCCACGGCCACGACGACCATCATGAGCCGCATGAAAGCCCGCTGGTCATGCTGATCCCGCTTGGGGTGCTGGCACTTGGGGCGATGTTCTCGGGTATGATCTGGTACAAGGTGTTCTTCGGCGAGGAAACCGCCGTCCGCCAATGGTTCGGCATGGAAACCGCCGCCCACGGCGAGGCGTATGGCGAGGATCACGCCACCGAAACCGCCACTGAAACCGCCACTGAGGCCGCACCAGCGACCACCACCGAAACCGCGACCACCGAAACCGCGACAACCGAAACCGCGCCTGTCGAAACCGCCACCACGGAAACCGAGGCCGCCCCGGCGGAAGCCCACAGCGACACCGCTGAAGGCCATAGCGCGGCCACTGGCACTGTGCCGCAAGGCGCGCTGGTCATACTGCCCTTCACCGAAAGCGAACAGGCCATGGTCGATGACCGGCTTGACCCCGCCAAGGTGGAGAAATCCGAACACGCGCCGACCACGATCATCAACGCGGCGCACCTCGTGCCGAACTGGGTCAAGGTCTCGCCCTTCATCGCCATGGTGCTTGGCTTTGCGCTGGCCTGGCTCTTCTACATCAAGAACCCCAGCCTGCCGGGCCGTCTGGCCACCCAGCAACGCCCGCTGTACCTGTTCCTTCTGAACAAGTGGTACTTCGACGAGATTTACGACGTCCTCTTCGTGCGCCCAGCCAAGGCCGTTGGCGCCTTCCTTTGGAAGAAGGGTGACGGCGATGTCATCGACGGGTCGCTGAACGGGGTGGCCTTGGGGATCATTCCCTTCTTCACCCGCCTCGCCGGGCGCGCGCAGTCCGGGTATGTCTTTCACTACGCCTTGGCGATGGTCATGGGGATCGTCATCCTTGTCACCTGGATGACGCTTTTCGGCGGCGCGAATTAAGGGGCGCGCATCATGGAAAACCAGCTTCTGTCGATCATCACCTTCCTGCCCCTTGTCGCGGCCATCATCCTTGCGCTTTTCATGCGGGGCGATGACGCGGCGGCGCGTCAGGGGGCGAAGTGGCTTGCCCTCTTCACCACCAGCGCGACCTTCGTGATCTCGCTCTTCGTGCTCCTCCGCTTCGATCCGTCAAACACCGGTTTCCAGTTCGTGGAAGAGCGGGAATGGATCCTTGGCCTGACCTACAAGATGGGGGTCGATGGGATTTCCATCCTCTTCGTGATGCTCACGACCTTCCTGATGCCGATCACGATCTACGCCTGCTGGAACGTGGAAACCCGGGTGAAGGAATACATGATCGCGTTTCTGGTCCTGGAAACGCTGATGCTGGGCGTCTTCTGCGCGCTTGACCTTGTGCTTTTCTACCTCTTCTTCGAGGCGGGCCTGATCCCGATGTTCCTCATCATCGGCATCTGGGGCGGCAAGGAACGGATCTACGCCGCCTTCAAATTCTTCCTTTACACCTTCCTCGGCTCGGTCCTGATGCTGGTCGCGATGATCGCGATGTATTTCGATGCCGGCACCACCGATATTGTTGACCTCCTGGTGCATGACTTCGGGTCCGAGACGATTTCGGTCCTTGGCTTCCACGTCGTCGGCGGGTCGCAGACCATGCTGTTCCTCGCCTTCTTCGCCAGCTTCGCGGTGAAGATGCCGATGTGGCCGGTTCACACCTGGCTGCCCGATGCGCACGTCCAGGCCCCGACCGCCGGGTCCGTGGTGCTGGCCGCGATCCTCTTGAAGATGGGCGGCTACGGCTTCCTGCGTTTCAGCCTGCCGATGTTCCCGGTGGGGTCGGACGTGATGGCGCCTTTGGTCTTGTGGATGTCCGCCATCGCCATCGTCTACACCTCGCTGGTGGCGCTGGCGCAGACCGACATGAAGAAGCTGATCGCCTATTCTTCGGTGGCGCACATGGGCTTTGTGACCATGGGCATCTTCTCTGTGAACCAGCAGGGGGTCGATGGCGCGATCTTCCAGATGATCAGCCATGGCTTCATCTCGGGTGCTTTGTTCCTCTGCGTCGGCGTCATCTACGACCGGATGCACACGCGGGAAATTGCGGCCTATGGCGGCCTTGTGAACCGGATGCCGTCCTATGCGCTGGTGTTCATGTTCTTCACCATGGCCAACGTGGGCCTGCCCGGGACCAGCGGTTTTGTGGGTGAGTTCCTGACGCTGATGGGGGTCTTCCAGGTCAATACTTGGGTCGCCGCCGTAGCGGCCACCGGGGTGATCCTGTCGGCCGCCTATGCCCTCTGGCTCTATCGCCGGGTGGTCTTTGGGGACCTCATCAAAGAGGCGCTGCGCTCCATCACTGACATGGACCGGCGCGAGAAGGTGATCTTCGCCCCCCTCATCGCCATGACCCTGATCCTTGGCGTCTACCCAAGCCTCGTGACTGATATCATCGGGCCGTCGGTGACCGCCCTTGTGTCCGACTATACTGCCGCTTTGCCCGCCGATGGCGCGCAAGTGGCCCTGCACTGAGGTTGCGCCGATGACGTCCGTTGATTTCCAGACCCTCCTGCCCGAGATCCTGCTGTCCGGCTATGCGCTGGCCGCCCTCATGTTCGGGGTCTACACCACCAAGGACAAGATGGCCGTGGCGCTGGTCTGGGCCACGGCGGGCCTCTTCGTGGCGCTGGCGCTTTACATCGGCGTGCGCGGGACGGGCGAGCGGCTGGTGTTCAACGGCCTGTTCGTCGACGATCCTTTCGCCCGTTTTGCCAAGGTGACGATCCTTCTTTCCGCCGCTGCCGTGCTGGTGATGGGCCAGGATTACATGTCGCGGCGGGATCTGTTGCGCTTTGAATATCCGATCCTGGTCGCCCTGTCGGTCGTGGGCATGATGGTCATGGTGTCAGCCGCTGACCTGATGACCCTTTACATGGGGCTGGAACTGCAGTCCCTCGCCCTCTATGTCGTCGCCAGCTTGCGCCGGGACAGTGCCAAGTCGTCAGAGGCCGGGCTGAAGTATTTCGTCCTTGGCGCGCTGTCGTCAGGCCTCCTCCTTTACGGTGCCTCGCTGGTTTATGGCTATGCGGGCACCACGCAATTCGCGGGCATCCTGTCCACCGTGCAGGATGGCGTGCCCTTGGGCCTGCTCTTCGGCCTTGTGTTCATGCTGGCGGGTCTGGCCTTCAAGGTCAGCGCCGCACCCTTCCACATGTGGACGCCGGACGTCTACGAAGGCTCGCCCACCCCCGTCACCGCCTTCTTCGCAACTGCGCCCAAGGTGGCCGCCATGGCCCTGATCGCGCGGCTTGTGCAGGATGCGTTCGGCGGGGTGCCCGGCCAATGGGGCCAGGTTCTGGCGGGGCTTGCGGTGGCGTCCATGGCGCTCGGGGCCGTCGCCGCCATCGGCCAGAAGGACATCAAACGCCTGATGGCCTATTCCTCCATCGCCCACATGGGCTATGCGCTGATCGGCGTCGCGGTCGGCACCGCTTATGGCATTCAGGCCACGCTGATCTACATGGCGATCTACGTTACCATGAACATCGGCACCTTTGCTTTCATCCTGTCGCTTGAACGCAACGGCCGCCCGGTCAGCGACATCGCCAGCTTGAACCAGTTCGCCAAGGCGGAGCCTTTGAAGGCCCTCGCCATGCTGGTCCTCCTCTTCTCGCTCGCAGGCGTGCCGCCGATGCTGGGCTTCTTCGGCAAGTTCTACGTCCTGAAGGCCGCGGTCGATGCGGGCATGACCTGGTTGGCGCTGGTCGGCGCGGTCGCCTCGGTCATCGGGGCCTTTTACTACCTGCGCCTGGTGTACTTCATGTATTTCGGCGCCGAGCAGGAGCCCGCGGAAAGCCGCATGGCGCCGGTCCAGTGGGTCATGCTGATGGCCGTCGCCGCGATCATGGTGCTGGGCGTCATCAACCTGTTCGGGATCGAAGGCCCCGCCAAAATCGCGGCTGACGCGCTTGTCCTCTGACGCAACTGCCGGGGCGAGCCATATTGCCCTGGCCGAGATTGACAGCACCAACGCCGAAGGCTTCCGCCGCGCAGCCGGGCTGACCGGTCCAACCTGGATCAGCGCCGGGCTGCAAACCGCAGGCCGGGGCCGCCGGTCGCGGCCCTGGTCCAGCCCGCTTGGCAACCTTTACGCCACCCTGGTCCTGAAGCCGGTGGAACCGGCTGAGACCGTCGCCCTCCGCTCCTTCGCCGCCGCCCTTGCGCTGCAGGATGCCTGCGTGGCGCTGACCGGTCTGCCGGACAGCTTCACGCTGAAATGGCCGAACGACGTCCTCTTGAACGGTGGTAAACTGGCGGGCATCCTGCTGGAAAGCGCGGGCCTCGGCACCGCAAATCCGGTCCTCTGCATCGGCATTGGTGTCAACCTGATCGCCGCCCCTGATCCTGCGACAGTCGAACCCGGCGCCGTCCCGCCAGTCAGCCTGCTGCAAGAAACCGGCCACCGCATCACGCCCGAGGTGTTCCTTCACGCCCTCGCCCCCGCCTATGCCAGATGGGAGGCCACGTTCCAGACCGAAGGTTTCGCCCCCCTGCGCACGGCCTGGCTGTCCCACGCCGCCCGGTTGGGAGAGCCGATCCGCGCCCGCACTGGGCACGACACCCATGTAGGCACCTTCCAGACCATCGACGCGACGGGCAACCTGATCCTCGGCACGCCCGCCGGACCCCTTGCCATCCCCGCTGCCGAGGTGTTCTTTTGACCCGACCCGGGCACGATTTTTCGCCGAAAAATCGTGGTTCGCTGACCTTATAACGGGGTGCCCATGCTTCTCGCCATCGATTGCGGCAACACCAACACCGTCTTTTCCATCTGGAACGGGACAAGGTTCATCGCCACCTGGCGCATCGCCACCGACCACAAGCGCACGGCGGATGAGTATTTCGTCTGGCTCTCCAGCCTTCTGGCGCTGACGAAGACCGAAGCCACGGTGACCGAGGCGATCATCTCTTCGACCGTGCCGCGCGTCGTCTTCAACCTGCGCGTCCTCTGCGACCGCTACTTCGGCTGTCGCCCGCTGGTCGTCGGCAAGCCTGACTGCAAGCTGCCCGTCCCACCGCGCGTCGATCAGGGCACGACCGTCGGCCCCGACCGGCTGGTCAACACCGTGGCAGGCCATGACCGGCACGGCGGCGATCTGATCGTCGTCGACTTCGGCACCGCCACCACCTTTGACGTCGTCGACCATGACGGCGCTTATGTCGGCGGGGTCATCGCGCCCGGCGTCAACCTGTCGCTTGAGGCTTTGCACAACGCCGCTGCCGCCCTGCCGCATATCGACGTGGCGAAACCCGACCGGGTGATCGGCACGAATACGGTGGCCTGCATGCAGTCTGGCGTGTATTGGGGCTATGTCGGGCTGATCGACGGCATCATTGGCGCCATAAGGCGTGAACGTGACCGGCCCATGAAAGTGATTGCGACCGGGGGGCTTGCCTCTCTTTTCGCCCAAGGAACAACGCTATTTCAATCTATCGAGGATGATCTGACGATGCATGGCCTCGTCCTGATTCACGATTACAACAAGGAAACCGCATGACTGTGAACCGCCTGATCTACCTTCCCCTCGGCGGCGCCGGGGAGATCGGCATGAACGCCTACGTCTACGGCTACGGGCCTGCCGGCAAGGAACGGCTGATCCTGGTCGACCTCGGGGTCACCTTCCCCGACATGGACGGCTCACCGGGGGTGGATCTGATCATGCCCGACATTTCCTGGCTGGCGGAACGGGTTGACCGGCTGGAAGCGATCTTCATCACCCACGCGCATGAAGATCACATTGGTGCCATCGGTCGGCTTTGGCCGCAGCTGCAAAAGAAGATCTACTGCCGCCGCTTCACCGCCACCATTGGCCGGCTGAAGTTTGACGAGGCGGGTCTGCCGGTTGACCAGATCGTCACGGTTGAGGCGCGCCCTGCGGCAATTGAGGTTGGCCCCTTCAAGGTGCAGTTCGTCCCCGTCTCGCATTCCATCCCGGAAAGCTCGGCCCTCGTGATCGACACGCCCGCCGGGCGCATCTTCCACAGCGCTGACTTCAAGATCGACCACAACCCCGTGGTGGGTGAGGCTTGGGAAGACGCCCGCATTGCCGAAATCGTCAAGGAACGCCCGGTCAAGGCGATGATGTGCGATTCGACGAACGTGTTTTCCACCCATGAAGGCCGCTCGGAAAGCACCCTCGGCCCGGCCTTGACCGAGCTGATCAAGGGCGCCGCCGGCATGGTCGCTGCTACGACCTTCGGGTCGAACGTCGCCCGCCTGAAGACGCTGGCCGAAGCCGCCCGCGCGGCGGACCGCACGATCTGTGTCCTTGGCCGGTCGATGAAGAAGATGATCGGCGCTGCGGAAGAGACGGGCGTTCTGTCTGGTTTTCCCCGGACCGTCAGCCCGGAAGAGGCGCTGGAAATCCCGCGCAAGAACCTGATGCTCTTGGTCACCGGCAGCCAGGGCGAACGCCGCGCCGCAAGCGCCCAGCTTTCCCGTGGCAAATACCTTGGCCTTCAGATGAAAGAGGGGGACACGTTCCTGTTCTCCTCCAAGACCATCCCGGGCAATGAACGCGACGTGCTGCGCATCTGGAACGCCTATTCGGAAATGGGCGTGAACGTGGTCGATGACGCGGGCGGCAAGTACCACGTCTCGGGCCACGCGAACCGCCCGGACCTTGAACACGTCCACCGCCTTGTCCTGCCCGACATGCTGATCCCGATGCACGGTGAACACCGCCATCTGCGCGAACACGCCCGCATCGCGACCGAGGCCGGGATTGCCGCGACCGTGGCCGTGAACGGCATGATGATCGACCTCAGCGGCGATGTGCCCGAAGTGGCTGAGTATATCGAGACTGGCCGCGTCTACCTTGACGGCACCGCCCTGATCGGCGCGCTGGATGGCGTGGTGCGCGACCGGATCCGCATGGCGCTGAACGGCCATGCGCTGGTCACGGTGATCCTGGATGAAACCGACGAGCCAATGGGCGAGCCTTGGGTCGAACTCATGGGCCTGCCCACCACTGGCCGCGGCGACCGCCCGCTGGTCGAGACGATCGAGGCGGATCTGGCCGATTTCATCGACCGCGCCGGCAAGAAGCTGCTGAAGGACGACGCCAAGCTTGAGGAAGAGATCCGCAAGGTCCTGCGCCAGATCGCGATGGAGGAGATCGGCAAAAAACCCGAAGTGACGGTCGTCATCAGCCGCCTCGTCGCCGAATAACCCAGCTACCTGAAATGACAAAGGCCCCGACACAGTCGGGGCCTTTTGCGTTCAAAGGGCTGGCAATCAGCCTTCCGTGCCGGTCGCGGCTTCTTCCACCTCGTCCAGGGTCACGGTCTTGATCGCAAAGCTGCGCAGGATGAAATCCGGCACATGGTCGCCCATGCCGACCACTGCTGGCCCAAGGTCCCGGTCGCGGCGATAGTCGCGCGCCCGATCATCCCGAGACCGATCATCCCGGGCACGATCATCGCGCTGGCGGTCATCCCGGGGCCGGTCCTCACGCGGACGCTCGTCCCGCTGAGCGGCATCGCGCCGATCCCGCCCATCCCGCCGACCTTCCGACCGTTCGGGCCGTTCCGACCGTTCGGGCCGGGCCCCAGACCTGACATCGGACCGGACCTCGGTCCGAACCTCGGCAACGGCCTCGGCCGCCGCAACAGCCACGACGGGGGCTGGCTGGTCAACTTTCGCGGCCACAACCACCGGAGCCATCGCCGCCATTTCGTCATGCGGTTTCGGTGCGCGGTCGCGCTCGCGCCCACGACCGCCGCGTTCACGGTCACGGCCACGCGGGCTGCGCTCTTCGCGCGGACGCTCGGGTCCGGCTTCGCTGGTGTCGGGGACATAGCCTTCGGGCAGGCTGCCCTTCGGGATTTCCATCTTCACCAGGCTTTCGATCGCCGCCAGATACTTCGCGTCCGACGGGACCGAGATCGTATAGGCCTTGCCCAGCCGCCCGGCACGGCCCGTCCGGCCGATGCGGTGGACGTAATCCTCGGGATGCGATGGCACGTCAAAGTTGAACACATGGCTGACCGCCGGAATGTCCAGACCCCGCGCCGCCACGTCTGACGCGACGAGGAGATGCAGCGTGCCATCCCGGAACGCGTCCAGCGTCTTCATGCGCTGCGACTGCTCCAGATCGCCATGGATGGGGGCCGCATTGAAACCATGTGATTTCAAAGACTTCGCCACCACATCCACATCCATCTTCCGGTTGCAGAAGATGATCGCGTTGGTGCAGGCCTCACCCTCGGCGCGGATCAGTGCCCGCAGGACAGACCGCTTTTCGGCAAAGGTCTGGTCCTTGCGCGCAGGCTTCACCTCAACCAGCGCCTGGGTGATCGTAAGCGAGGCCGTCGCCTGACGCGCCACTTCGATCTTGGCCGGATTGGTCAGGAAGGTGTTGGTGATCCGTTCGATTTCCGGAGCCATGGTGGCCGAATAGAACATCGTCTGACGGGTGAAGGGGGTCAGCTGGAAGATCCGCTCGATATCGGGAATGAACCCCATATCCAGCATCCGGTCCGCCTCATCCACCACCATGATCTGCACGCCGGTCAGCAACAGCTTGCCGCGTTCGAAATGGTCCAGCAGGCGGCCGGGCGTGGCGATCAGCACATCGACGCCGCGGTCAATCAGCTTGTCCTGCTCCCCAAAGGACACGCCGCCAATCAAGAGCGCCTTGGTCAGCTTTGTGTGCTTGGCATAGATGTCGAAGTTCTCGGCGACTTGCGCCGCCAGTTCGCGGGTGGGCGCCAGCACCAGACTGCGCGGCATCCGGGCGCGGGCGCGGCCCTGACCCAAGAGCGTGATCATCGGCAGCGTAAAGCTTGCCGTCTTGCCGGTGCCGGTCTGGGCGATCCCCAGGACATCGCGGCCCTTCAGCGCTTCGGGAATGGCCTGTGCCTGGATCGGGGTGGGGGTTTCATAGCCAGCTTCGGAAACGGCCTGAAGTACGCGCGGGTCCAGCGCGAGGTCGGAAAATTTGGTCATAAGCGTCCTATGGATGCGGTATCGGACCGCAGGATTGTGGGACGCTAGTTTCCGGGCGCCCCGGCGTCTCGGCCCCAATGGCCGCGCTTCGCGCATAACGTAATTGCGTCAGTGGGTCAAGGCGGGCCCAAGCCGCTTTGGAAAATGACCGGGCCGTGATAGACTGAATGGCATTTGAACGATCTCTTTCCGACTATCCCGTTTTTCAGGTGATTTGTGATGCGCATTGCTTTTCTGGCCGGGCTTGTCCTTTCGGCTATGCTGTCTGCAACCCCCAGTCAGGCTGATCCCTGCCCGCGCTCCGGCTGTCGGCAGAACTTCCCGCTGTCTTCGGTGTCCGAAGCAACGTCTTACGGCATCCTGCTGGCCGCCCCGACAAAGGGCTGCCTGCGCGTCCGGTTCCGGGTGGAAACGGTGGCGCAAGGCTTTCTGGGTCACACGCCGGCCTTGCATCCGGGTGAGGTGGCGGTCGTGCGCATTGGCCACGGCTTCACCGAAGGCGAGACCATGCTGCGCATCGTGGCCGAGGGTTGCGCAACCTTGCCCGCCCTGGTCCGGCGGGTGACCCTGGCCAAGCGCTCGCCTGACCACGGGGCGCGGTCTTCGGCCATGGCGGCCATCGGGTCCTGACCCGGCAGATCAGCCGGGTGGCACGTCCGGGGTGGGGGCCACTGGTGCTGCGGCCGCGTCGGCTTCCATCCGGTCCATATGCTTGTCGGCGCGCATCAGGCCGATGCGGCGGAACAGGTTGCGCGGGTCTTCGTTCAGGCGCTGCAGAAGATGGCAGGCAAGGGCACCGGCCACCGGTTCCTCGCGCGCTTCATGCCACAGCTGCGCCAGCAGGTTGACGTCAAGGCCCCCGCCCAGAAGCGCAAATTGCGGCATGTCGAGCGGCAGTTTCTTCTTTCCTGTGCGCCGGGCCGGAAAGGCACGCTCTGGCCAGACGCCGGAATGAAAGCGCTCAAACTCGTAGAGTTTCATCAACGAAAAGAACACGTTCATCGACAGGCCGATCCGGCGCTGCGCTTCCGTTTCGCCATGGTCGCCAAAAGTGATGATGGAGGAGATCAGCCATCGCCCCGGCAGTTCCTGCATCAGGGCTGGGCCTGCCTCGGTCCAGATCCGGCGGAACAGAAGTGGCGCCTCACGCGGATAGCTGCGCTTGCGCAGATGCGCGATCAGGATCGCATTCAGCGCCGCAAGTTCCGGCTTGCCCACCAGTTCCGCCCGGATGGCGCGCAGTTTCTGGCCGTGGATGGACTGCCGCTCGCCCGCGTCGGGGCCTGCCTCGGGGTCGGGCTTTGGGGGCGGCGGCAGCGGTTCGATCCGCGCCTCCAGCAGCGGTTGCAGCGGCACATCCAGCGGCGGCAGGGCCTCGCCCGGGCCGAGTGCCATGCGCTTTCGCCGCGCCATCCAAAGCTCGATCAGGCTGTCGGGCGCATCGGGGTAGGTGACGGTCGGACCGTCGTCATCTTCTTCCTCGTCCGGAAAGGCGGCCAAGGGGTCGGGATCGGCAGGGCTGGATTCGGCTGGCGGGTCTTGCGGGGTGGGGCCAAGGTTTGGGCCAGCGTTTGGGGCAATGCCTTGATCAGCGCCCTTGACAGGGTCCGGCCCGGCAGTGGCAGGGGGGGCCGGGGGTTGGGTCATGGCCATCTCCGACGACGTGCTGGCCGCCAGCATCGGCCAAGCCTATGGCCCGCCCAATGCCGGGTCAAGTCTGCGGAAAGGTTACCGAAAGATGAAACTATCCCGCAAGCCATTGATCTTTATGCCCGCGCAAAACTGCCCAGCCCGGGACAGGGGATCAGACCATCATCTCCTTCGTCGCGGTCAGCTTGACGCCCGGATAGTCCCGCACCACCCGGTCGATGTCCCATTGCAGGCGGGTCAGGAACACGAGGTCCCCATCGCTGTCATGCGCGATATGGCCCTTGTTCACGTTGACCAACTGTTCGATCGCTGCCTTGTCCCCGGCAATCCAGCGGGCGCTTTGGAAGTTTGACCCTTCGAACCGGACGGGCAGGCTGTATTCCTGCTCGATCCGGCTGGCCAGCACGTCGAACTGCAGGGCGCCCACGACACCCACGATGTAGCCCGACCCGATCATCGGCTTGAAGACCTTGGCGGCCCCCTCTTCGGCGAATTGGGTCAGCGCCTTTTCCAGATGCTTGGCCTTCATCGGGTCCATCGCGCGGACGGTCTGCAGAAGCTCCGGCGCAAAGCTGGGGATTCCGGTGAAGCGCAGGGCTTCGCCTTCGGTCAGCGCGTCGCCGATCCGCAATTGCCCGTGGTTCGGGATGCCGATGATGTCACCGGCCCAGGCCTCTTCGGCCAGCTCGCGGTCGGCGGCCAGGAACAGGACCGGGCTGGCCACCGTCATCGGCTTCTTGGTCCGCACGTGATGCAGCTTCATCCCCCGTTCGAAGTGCCCCGAGGCAAGGCGGACAAAGGCCACCCGGTCGCGGTGCTTGGGGTCCATGTTGGCCTGCACCTTGAAGACAAAGCCGGTCACCGGGGTTTCCTCCGGATCGATCTGGCGTTCGGCCGCCCGCTGCGGCTGCGGTTCCGGCCCGTATTCGCCGATGCCGTCCATCAACTCTTTCACCCCGAACGAGTTGATCGCCGACCCGAACCAGATCGGCGTCATCGACCCGTTGAGGAAGGCCGCGCGGTCAAAGGCCGGCAGCAGTTCCCGTGCCATTTCCAGTTCGTCATGGAATTTCTGCAGCAGCTCAGCCGGGATATGTTCGGCAAGCTTCGGGTCGTTCACGCCGCTGATCTTGATCGATTCCGCCACCTTGTTGCGGTCGGCGCGGTCCATGATCTCCAGCTTGTCGTGCAGAAGGTCATAGGCGCCGACAAACTCCCGCCCGATGCCGATGGGCCAGGACGCCGGGGTCACGTCGATCGCCAGGTTTTCCTGAATCTCGTCGATGATCTCGAACACGTCGCGGGATTCGCGGTCCATCTTGTTGCAGAAGGTCAGGATCGGCAGGTCGCGCAGGCGGCAGACCTCAAACAGCTTCCGCGTCTGGCTTTCCACGCCCTTCGCACCGTCGATCACCATGATGGCGGCATCAACGGCGGTCAGCGTGCGATAGGTGTCTTCGGAAAAGTCGCTGTGGCCGGGGGTGTCGACCAGGTTGAAGCGATACTGCCGGAAATCGAAGGACATGGCCGAGGCCGAGACGGAAATGCCCCGCTCCTGCTCCAGCTTCATGAAGTCCGACCGGGTGCGCCGCGCATCGCCCTTGGCGCGGACCTGGCCGGCCATCTGGATCGCGCCCCCGAACAGGAGGAACTTTTCGGTCAGCGTGGTTTTGCCGGCATCGGGGTGCGAAATGATCGCAAAGGTCCGGCGGCGGGCGATTTCGGGCGGCAGGGGGGCATGGTTCGACATGGCCCCCCTATAGGCTGCGCAAGGATTGGCCGCAACGAAAAGCGAGGGCTTGTGCGACTCGGCAACTTACGCAAACATGAGAACATTAATAGAACATGGAGGGTTGAAATGACCGTCAAAGAGATTGCAGATGCCCTGGTGGCCGGCTGCCGCGAAGACCGCACGCGGCAGAACCTTGACCTGCTTTACGCCCCTGATGCCGTTTCGGTTGAAGCGATGGACATGGGCGGCGGGCGCGAAACCAAGGGTGTGGCCGGGATTCACGGCAAGCATGACTGGTGGGAGGGGGCCTTCATCACCCATGGCCTGACGGTTGAGGGGCCCTTTCTGCACGGCGATGACCGGTTTGCAGTGATCTTCGGGATGGATACCACCAACAAGGCCACAGGTGAGCGGAGCCAGGGACGCGAAGTCGCGGTCTACCATGTGCAGAACGGCAAGATCACGCGGGAAGAGTTCTTCTATTCCAGCTGATCCCGACCAGCGCTTGCCAAATTGAGCGCGTTCCGCGCGAAGTCCTTTGTGTCGCCTCTGGCGCGCGCGAAGGGCGCGCGCCAACCGGCTCCGCGTCGGCCTCGGGCGGGAGTGTTTGGAAAAAGCGCAAGCTTGAAGGGCAGGCTTGCCCCCAGCCCTTGCGCTGGTAGGGTTGCGCGCAAAGCTTGGGGGATGCGGATGGATCTGGGAATAGCAGGCAAACGGGCGCTGGTATGTGCATCGTCCAAAGGGTTGGGGCGCGGCTGTGCCGAAGCACTGGCCGAAGCGGGCGTTGATCTGGTGATGAATGCCCGCGGAAGCGAGGCGCTGGAGGCGGCGGCGGCAGAGATCCGGGCGCGGTTTCAGGTGAATGTGGTCACCATTGCGGGCGACATCACCAGCGAGGCGGGGCGCGCAGCGGTGCTGGAACACGGCCCGTTTGATATTCTGGTGACCAATGCCGGGGGGCCGCCACCGGGCATGTGGTCAGACTGGGCGCGTGAGGATTTCATCAAGGCGCTGGATGCCAACATGCTGACGCCCATCGCGCTGATGCAGGCCTGCCTGCCCGGGATGATGGCCAAGGGCTGGGGCAGGGTGGTCAACATCACCTCAGTCTCGGTCAAGGCGCCGGTGCCGGTTCTGGGCCTTTCGAACGCGGCGCGGGCGGGGCTGACGGGCTTTGTCGGCGGCACCTCACGCCAGGTGGCGGGCAAGGGGGTGACGATCAACAACCTGCTGCCCGGCATCCATGCCACCGACCGCGCGATCGCGCTGGACGGGGCCGTTGTCAAGGCGCGCGGCATCAGCATGGAAGACGCGATTGCCGAGCGCAGCGCCACGATTCCCGCCGGGCGCTACGGCACCGCGGCCGAGTTTGGCGCGGCCTGCGCGTTCCTCTGCTCGCAACACGCGGGGTTCATCGTCGGACAGAACATCCTTCTGGATGGCGGGGCGACGAATGCCACCCTCTGACGGCGCAGGGGGCGTCTCGCCCACCTGGCAATGCGTGATGATCCTCTGGGGCGGCAAATACGGGGTGGATACGGTCAACCGCCTTGTCGCCGCCGTTGCACTGCATGCGACCCGGCAGCCGCGCTTTGTGCTGCTGACCGACCGCGCGCGCCCAGGGCTGGACGCCCGGGTGACGCCGCGCCCGATCCCCGAGGTTTGGCTTGAGCCTGACATGCGGGGCGGCGGCTGTCAGGCCAAGCTGTGCATGTTCGACCCCGGCGTCGTACCGGATGATCTGCCGGCGGTCTATCTGGACCTTGATACCGTCATTCTGGGCGATGTCGGCCAGGCCGTTGGCCTTTTGCAGCCAGGGGGGCTGATGCTGCTGCAAAGCGCCGTCCTGCCCTTTGGGCCCCTGGGTCGGCTGGCCTACCGGCTGAGCGGGGGCAAGCGCTATGCGCGGGGCAATTCCTCGGTCGTGGTCTATCACCCTGCGAACTGCGGCTATATTGCTGCGCGTTTCCAAGAGCTTAAACGCCAGTATCCGACGTTCGGCTTCCCACCAATGCGCGCAGACGAACGGTTCATGAGTTGGGCTGCCCAGGCGGTGGCGGCTGCGGTGCCGACGTCTTTTGCGGTGAAACTGCCGACGGAATACATGTCGCGGATCGCGCTGCTTGGCTATGTCTGGGCGGTACTGCCTTGGGTCAGGGCGCGGCGGCGGGGGCTGGTTGCGGTCACGCTTTGCGGGATGACGGTCAAGCCCGAGGTGCTGTTGGCGCTGCCCGACAACGGCCGTCTGACGGACCGGCATGGTCGCACGCTGATCTGGTCGGATACGGTGTTGGGCCATGTGAAACGCGCAATCGTCGCCTTTTACGGGCCGGTCCAGCCGGGTGGCTAGGGCTCCGGGCGGCGGCTTGTGATGCGCGGGCGGCGCTGCTAGAAAATGCCTGACCAAATCACTTGAGTTTTCATGCCCGACGCCCTTCCCCTTCGTCTTGAGGTTTCGCATCTCGGCCGCAGCTTCGGTGGGCGGCCGGTGGTGAATGACGTGTCGCTGGCGGTCGCGGCAGGGCAGGTGACCTGCCTTCTTGGCCCCTCGGGCTGCGGGAAATCCACCACGCTGCGGATGATCGCGGGGGTGGAACGCGCCGATACCGGGACGGTCCGGATCGACGGGCGGCTGGTCGAAGGTCCGGGGGTGCATCTGCCGCCCGAGCAACGGTCAGTCGGGCTGATGTTTCAGGATTTCGCCCTGTTTCCGCATCTGACGGTGGCGGAAAACGTCGGCTTCGGCCTGCGGATCGACAAGGCGGAAAAGGCCAGGCGGGTTGGGGAACTCCTTGAAAAGGTTGACCTTCACGGGTTCGGCCCAAAGCACCCGCACCAGCTTTCGGGGGGCGAGCAGCAGCGGGTGGCCTTGGCCCGGGCGCTGGCGCCGAAACCGCGGGTCATGCTGATGGACGAGCCGTTCTCGGGCCTCGACAACCGGTTGCGCGATGGCATCCGCGACCGCACGCTGGAGCTTTTGAAGGAAGAGGGCACCGGCGTCCTTCTGGTCACGCATGAACCCGATGAGGCGATGCGGATGGCCGATGAGATTGCGCTGATGCGCGCCGGGCGGATCGTGCAGCGCGGCGCCCCTTACAACGTCTACAACGCGCCGGTGGACAAGGCGGCGGCGGCTTTCTTCAGCGATATCAACGTGATCCGTGGGGTGTCGAAGGGGGCATTGACCGAGACACCCTTTGGCGCCTTCCTGACCCCGGGCCATGCCGATGGCGGCGCGGTTGAGATCGTGATCCGCCCGCAGCACTTGCGGATCGACTTTGACCGGGGCGGCCGCGGCCCCAATCCGACGCCGGAAGAAGGGGTTCCCGCGCGGGGAACGGTGCTGCGCAGCCGCTATCTGGGCCGCGAAAGCCTGGTCGATTTCGCGATGGATTTCGAGGGCGCAAAGCTGACCGCCAGCGTCCCCGGGGTGTTCCTGCCGAAGCCCGGCACCGTCTTGTGGTTGATGATCCGGCGGGATCGCTGCTTTGTTTTCGGCGTCTGACGCAACACCAGAGGTCTGGGCGTTAATTCAGATACTTGGCGGACAATCCTCACTCTTTTTCCTGTCTCCTTTGCGTCTTCCTTTTGTCTCTACGCGCGCTGGGTCCAACGGCGGTTAACCATTCGGATCGAATCGCTCCGCCTGTCTGCAGCGGGGCTTGCCCCGGCCATCGGCGGCCGCCCGACCGGGTGAAAGCAGGCTTGCGATCCGGCAGATCCTTGAAGGGGGATTGACGGGGACCACGCGGACCGTCACGGGGGGCAGAGACGTCACCCGGGCCATTTGGGACAGCATGACCAAACACCTTATCCTGATCGGCGCAGCTGCTGGACTGGGCCTGGTTGCCGGGCTCTTTGCGCAGGTCGCCCTCAAATTCCTGGCGCTTGTCAGCCTTGGCGCTGGCCCGGGGCCGGTCAATGATGGCCTGATCCAAGCGGCCGAGCGGCCCGACGTGTTCTGGATCGTCGTTTGCGCCACGGCCTTCGGGTTTGCGGCGCTGTTCTATCTGGTCTGGGGTCTGATCCGACTGCTTGGCAAAGCAAGGCGCAAAGACCAGCCTTGATGCCTGCCGGATGGTGTGCGGCCTCAGGCGCTGACGCTTGCACGGTAGGTGGCAAGGTTGCGGCCGGCCTCATCCGGGAAGGACTCGCCTGTGCCGGCAAGGCTGTCGAGGCGGTCGACGCGAAAGCTGCGAAAGGCGGCGCGGGTTTCGCACCAGGCGGCGAGTGTCCAGACCCGGCCCCAGAATTCCAGGATCAGCGGCCGCACCGGGCGGAGCGTGACCTGCCCGTCCCTGTCGGGGTAGCCCAAGACCACCCGTTCGCGCAGGCGGATCGCCCGGCGCAGAGCGGGGAGGTGGCGGGCTGCGGCCAGCGCCTCGGCCCCCGGAAAGACCCAGGTGTCGTGCCCGTCGCCGTCCATCAGCCGGGCGGGTACCACCGCGGCGATCTTGGTCCGCAGGTTTTCTGCGGCGCGGGTGAGCGAGGGGTCGGCCCCGTTTCGGACAAGTTGCAGGCCAAGGGTCAGGGCCTGCACCTCATCCGGGGTCAGGGTCATGGGCGGCAGGGTGATCGGCTCGCGCAAGGCGTAGCCGACGCCGCGTTCGCCCTCAACCGGCAGGCCGGAGGCGATGAGGGTGGCCATGTCGCGCCAGATGGTGCGGGTCGAGACTTCCAGCCGTGCGGCCATCGCGCGGGCGGTGTGCAGTCGTCCGTCACGCAGAATCTGGATCAGGTCAAAGAGGCGGTCGGTGCGGCGCATGGGGCAAGGGTTGGGTTAGGGTGCGCGGGGCTGCAAGGGGAAAGTCGGGTGGCTAACGGTTGCCCCCCTATGCGCTCCCCTCCCCAAGAGGGGAAGGGGAGCGGCTGGATGCCCGGCTTGGATCAGTCCATTGCGAAGGCGATGGTGTCGTGGCGCATGGTGACCGTCGAGCCATCGATCAGTGCCATGAACGGGCCGAAAGCGGGCTCTGCCATCATCGCATCCGCGCCCGCCATCGCGGCGGCCATGGAGGACCAGCGGACGTGGTCGGTCCAGCTGCCATCCTTGGCACGGGTGAGGTGGCGGTTCTGAAAGCCGGGCTGGGCCTGCAATGGCGCGGCGGTGGCTGCAGCGGCCGCAAGAAAGGCCGCGTCGGTGGTGCCGGAGATCAGGCGGAAGCTGACGATTTCCATCACCGGTTCCTCTGCGGCAGCCCCGTCGGCGCGGGCGGCGTCGGTGGGGGCCATGAGGATCATCAGGCTGAGGGCGGGCAGAAGGCGCATGGGTTTCTCCATCGGTTGCGATGGGGCTTTTCTGGCAGGGGCCAACTGACAACACCCTGTCAGCAATGATCGCGTTCGGGTGTCAGGGCCGCAAATTTCTTGAGGAAGAAATCGTCAAATTCCTTCCTCAAGGAATTTGGGCCCGGGGATCAGCCGTCCGCCTCGACCCCAGACTGCGGGAGCAGGGTTGCCACCTTGTAGAGCAGGCTTTTCGCTGCCCTTGCCCTTGGGTTCCCCTCCTGACCCACGTGGCGCAGGCCTTCGACCAGCGCCTCAAGCTCTTCCGGGGTCAGCATCGTGGGCGGCAGCATCAAGGGTGAGCGGAGGATGTAGCCCAAGCCCCGTTCCCCCGTCACCGGGATGCCGGTGGCCGCCAGCATCTCCATGTCGCGCCAGATGGTGCGGGTTGAAACCCCCATCGCCCGCGCCAGTTCCGCCGCCGTGTGCAGCCGGCCATCCCGCAAGGCCTGGACGATATCATAAAGCCGCGCGTCGCGTTTCATCGGGGCCTTCCGGAACCGGGCGTCAGTGCCCTACTGACAAAATACTGTCAGTAGAATGCATCGCGCAACCCGCTTCACCCTTGGAAAGCTGTGGCACAAGGTCGTATCTGGGGACAATGCAAGCAACCGCCCCGCTTGAGGGGCTGCGGAATGGAGAGTTTCCATGTTCAACAATATCGGTCTGCCCGGCCTCCTCCTGATTGCCGTCGTGGTTCTGGTCCTCTTTGGCCGGGGCAAGGTCAGCACCCTGATGGGCGAAGTCGGCAAGGGCATCACTGCCTTCAAGAAGGGCGTGAGCGAAGGCACCGCCGAGCTTGACGCTGCCAAGGCGGAAACCGCCAAGGACGTGACGCCCGCCGAGAAAGACAAGGTCTAGGCGGCTGACGCGCGCCTAGAGGACGCAAGATGGAACTGAGCTGGTCCGAACTTCTGGTCGTGGGCATCGTGGCGCTGATTTTCATCGGCCCCAAGGACCTGCCCGGCATGTTCCGCGAGATTGGCCGCTTCATGGCCAAGGTGCGCGCCATGGGGCGCGACTTTTCGCGGGCGATGGAACAAGCGGCGAAGGAGTCGGGCGTCAAGGACGTGGCGGATGATCTACGCAAGATCTCCAACCCCAAGTCGATGGGCCTGGACGCGGTGCGCAACGCCGCCGACAAGTTCGAGAAATGGGACCCGATGAAGCCGGCGGTTGCGGCAGGCGCCAAGCCCGCGGCCCCGCTGACCCCGCCGCCGATGCCGCCAATGCCCACCACCGCACCGGTCGTGGCGGCCCCTGCGGCGGCCCCGGGGCCTGCCACCGCTGCGCTTGCCGAAAAGGTTGCCGCCAAGAAGGCAGCCTCGGCCGACGCGGTGACCAAGCTGCGTGAAGCGAAGGCCGCACCTGTGGCAGCCGCACCCGCCGCGACCCCGGAAGCCCCCGCCGTTAAGCGCGGTGGCCGGGTGCGCAAGAAAGCCGAACCGGGAGACCCCGCATGAAGGCGGACAATATCGACGACAGCGCCGCGCCCTTGGTTGAACACCTGATCGAGCTGCGCAATCGCCTCATCTGGTCGGTCACCGCCTTCCTGATCGCGATGATCCTGTGCTTCGTCGTGGCCGAGCCGATCCTTGATTTCCTGCTTGAGCCGATCGAGCAGGCGATGCGGGCGCTGGGCGACCCGAACCCGGTGATGCAATACACCGCACCGCAGGAATATTTCTTCACCCTGGTCCAGATTTCGGTTGTGGCCGGGTTGATGGTCAGCTTTCCGGTCATTGCCTATCAGCTGTGGCGCTTTGTGGCGCCTGGGCTTTACCGCAGCGAAAAGCAGGCATTCCTGCCGTTTCTCCTTGCCTCGCCGATCCTGTTCTTCATCGGGGCCACCTTTTCGCATTACGTCGTGACGCCGCTTGCGATGGGCTTCTTTCTGGGCTTTGCCGATACCTATTCGGTGATCGCAGCCCTGTTGCCCAGCTTGTCCGACGCGCCGATCCTTGACCCGGCTGTGCCAGTGGCCGACACCGGCATCGACATCGTGTTTCAGGGCAAGGTCAATGAAACCCTCGACATCAGTCTGAAACTGATCATCGCCTTCGGGCTGTGCTTTCAGCTGCCGGTCCTCTTGACGCTGATGGGCAAGGCGGGACTGGCCACCTCGGCAGGTCTTGCGGGCATGCGCCGCTATGCCATCGTCATCATCCTGATCGTTGCGGCCATCGTTACCCCGCCTGACGTGATGAGCCAGCTGATCCTGTTCTTCGCAGTCTACCCACTTTACGAAGTCTCGATCTTCCTGATCCGCCGGATTGAGAAGCGGCGTGAGGCCGAGGCCAAGGCCGATGGCACCTGGGTGGAGCCGGAGCCGGACGAGTGACCGATCCCCTTGAGCGGATCGCGGCGGCGTTGGAGCGTTTGGCCCCGGCACCGATGCCTGCGCCCGACTTTGCCGCCGCCGATGCCTTTGCCTGGCACACGGCACCCGACCGGCTGGAGCCGGTGACCAAGGTGTCGCGGGTCGACATCGGGTTGTTGATCGGAGTGAACCGGTCGCGGGATACGCTTTTGGAAAACACCCGGCACTTCGCCCGGGGACTGCCTGCGAACAACGCGCTTCTCTGGGGCGCGCGGGGGATGGGGAAGTCCAGCCTGGTCAAGGCCGTGCATGCCGCCGTCCGGGCCGAAGGGCTGGCACTCAAGATCGTGGAGCTGAGCCGTGAAGACCTGCCCTCGGTTCAGCGCCTGCTGGCGCATCTGCGGGTGGCGCCGCACCGGTTCATCCTGTTCTGTGATGACCTGAGTTTCAGCCACGATGACCAGCACTACAAATCCCTCAAGGCCGTGCTGGATGGCGGGATCGAGGGGCGGCCGGAGAATGTGCTGTTCTATGCCACCTCCAACCGCCGCCATCTGATGCCGCGTGAGATGATCGACAACGAACGTTCCACCGCCATCACCCCCGGTGAGGCGGTTGAGGAAAAGGTGTCGCTGTCCGACCGATTTGGCCTGTGGCTGGGCTTTCATCCCTGCAGTCAGGACGAATACCTTGACATGGTCCGCGGCTACTGTGCCACGCATGGGGTGGTGGTGCCCGAAGACCGCCTGCGAGCCGAAGCGGTGGAATGGCAGGCCACACGCGGCTCACGTTCCGGGCGGGTGGCATGGCAGTTCTTCTGTGACCTTGCCGCCCGGGAAGGCGTGGCATTGCGCGCATAGGCACAGACGCCGCTTGCAATGCAGGGGGCAAGGCCCTACCTCCGCGCACATCATGTGGACTGAAATTCTTGTCATCCTGGCGCTGATCGTTCTGAACGGCGTGCTGGCCATGTCTGAACTTGCCATCGTCAGCGCCCGCCCGGGGCGGCTGAAATCGCTTGAGGGCAAAAGCCGGGGCGCGCGCATGGCGCTGCGGCTGGGGGAAGACCCCGGCAAGTTCCTGTCCACGGTGCAGATCGGGATCACGGCGGTGGGCGTGCTGTCGGGGGCCTTGTCGGGCGCGACGCTGGGCCTTCGGCTGGAAAACTGGCTGGTTGCGCAAGGGGTGGATGCCGACTGGGCGACGACGCTGGGCGTGGGCGGGGTGGTGCTGGCCATCACCTATTTCAGCCTGATCATCGGCGAACTGGTCCCCAAACAACTGGCGTTGCGCAACCCCGAAGCCGTGGCGATCCGCATGGCTCCGGCGATGACGCTGCTGTCGGTCATCGGCGCGCCGGTGGTCTGGCTTTTGGACCGGTCAGGCAAGACGGTGCTGTTCCTTTTGGGCCAGCGCGGGGCGAGTGAAAACCGCGTGACCGAGGAAGAAGTGCATGTCCTTTTGGCCGAGGCCCATGAAGGCGGCGTGCTGGAAACCGAAGAGCGGGAGATGATGGCAGGCGTTATGCGCCTGTCGGACCGCACCGCCAGCGCCCTGATGACCCCCCGGCATGAGGTGGACATGATCCCCCTGACCGCCACCGGGGCCGAGGCGCTGGCCGCCATCCGCCGCATCGCAAGGCCGCGGATGACCGTGGCCGACGCCGATGGCGCTGTGGTGGGGATTGTCCTCCTGGCGGACGCCTTCCAGGCGGTGTCGCGCCGCGAACCGCTGGATATCAAGGCCTTGCTGAAAGAGGTCCCGGTGGTGTCCGACCGGGCCGAGGCGCTGGATGTGCTGGAGGTGCTGCAGAAGGCCGAACATCACATGGCGCTGGTCTATGACGAATACGGCCATTTCGAAGGCATCATCACCACCGATGACGTGCTGGAAGCGATCACCGGGGCCGTCGCGTCAAGCGAGGCGGATGAACCCGCGATGGTCCTGCGGGAGGATGGCAGCCATCTGGTGGCGGGCTGGATGCCTGCGGATGAATTCTGCGACAAGCTGGGCCTGCCCCGCGCCATCGCGGGGGATTATGACACCGTCGCGGGTCTTGTCCTGCACCAGCTGGGCCGCATCCCGGAACTGGGCGCGGTCTTCAGCGTGGAAGGCCACCGGTTCGAGGTGATCGACCTTGACGGTCGCCGCATCGACAAGGTTCTGGTGTCACGCATCCCTGGGTGACAGCACGAATTCTCTGCGAAAATTCGCGGTCCTTGCAAGGCTTCGGCTGCGGAAAGGCCTGAATTTTCGCAGAAAATTCGTGCCCCGGGGCTATTGCAGATAGGTGACCGGATCGAAGCTTTCCTTCGACGTGTTGCGCACCTCAAAATGCAGGAAGGCGGGATCGCCCGCCGCAACCTTGCCGATTTCCTGCCCGCGCGAGACCTTGGCGCCCTTGGCCACCGTCGCCCCGCTGATGCCGACATAGACCGTCAAGAGATCGCCCGCATGGCGGATGATGACGATGCCCTTGCCATTCGTATCGGCCGAGATGACGGAAACGGTCCCCGCATCGGCGGCCTTGACGGCGGTTCCTGCCGGGGCTGCGATGTCGATGCCCTGGTTCGACTTGCGGTCATAGCCGCGAATGATCTTGCCTTGCACCGGCATCACGAATTTCGCCGCCGAAGCGCCGGTCGCCTGCCCCCCGAGATCGGGCGAGGGCGGGGTTTCCTTGGGCTTCTGCGCCGCGGCCACCGGCTCTTCATCCGGCAGCGGTTTTGCGGCGGACGGGGGTTCAGGCGTCGGCGACCCGGCACCGGGCGGGGTGACCACTGGCTCGAGCGGCGGGGCCGGGGCGGTGGCGACCGGGATGATCAGCGTCTGGCCTTCGCGCACCGCCATGTCGGCGCCAAGCTGGTTCCAGTCCGCCAGCGCCTTGGCCGAGACGTTGTAGGTCCGCGCGATGGTGAAGGCGGTTTCGCCACGGGCCACGCGGTGGGTCGCGGGCTGGTTCGCAATCGGGGCTGAGGCGGTCGAGGTTGCCGAGGGGCCCACCTCATCCAGCGCGGTGGTGGCAATCGCGCCAATGTCGACGCGGCCACCCGTGCTGCCGGGCAGACCGGTGCCCGCGATCACCGCAGGCTGCGGTGCGGCGGCGACGCGGTTCGGCAGCAACAGAAGCTCACCCTCGCGCAAGGGGTCGGTCGGGCGCAGCGCGTTGGTCTGGGCCAGTTGTTCGGGGTTCAGGCCAAGCCGTGCGGCCATTCCGGCGACGGTATCGCCGCGCCGGGCCTTGGCAAGCTGATAGTCCGGATAGGACAGGATCCCGTTGGCATCGGGCGTGGGGACCGCCGCCGTGGCCTGCCGCGCGGCATCGGACGTGTTGCCGCCACCGGCCCGCAAGTCCCAGTCCAGCGCATTGGTTTGCACGCAGGCTGAAAGCGCCAGAACGCTTGCCCCAAGTACCAGACCAATCCGGGGAAATCTGCCCAATGTCCGCATGTCACGCCTCTGCACCACACCGCCCCGGTTATGTCCGGGTTCGGGGGGCTATCCTACTCGGACCCGAGGCCCTCGACCAGAGGGACAAACCGCACTGGGCGAAGTTCTTCATAGTCAAATCCGCGTGTGGTGCGGGTGACCTTGATCAGGCTTTGCACCGCATCGGACTGGCCCACCGGCAGCACCATGATCCCGCCCGGCTTCAGCTGTTCGAGGAGTGGCCCCGGCGGGTCTTCGGCGGCGGCGGTCACGATGATCCGGTCAAAGGGCCCTTGATCGGGCAGGCCAAAGGACCCGTCGGCGGTCATCAGGGTGATGTTGGTCAGGTCAAGCTGGCGAAAAAGTTCGGCCGCCTCGCGCACCAGGCGGCGGTAGCGGTCCACGGTGTAGACACGCCGGCACAGCTGCGCGAGGATCGCCGCCTGATAGCCCGACCCTGTGCCCACTTCCAGCACGGTGTCGCGCGGGTTGACTTGCAAGGCCTGCGTCATCAGCCCCACGACCGAGGGTTGGCTGATTGTCTGGCCGCAGGCGATGGGCAGGGGCATGTCCTCATACGCGCGGTCGGCAAAGATGCCGCGGACAAAAAGGCCGCGGTCTACCCGTTCCATCGCGGTCAGCACGCGGGCATCCGTCACCCCGCGCGACCGCAGCGCAAACAGGAACCGCATCTTGCGTTCCGCACGCGTTTCGGAGGTTTCGCCGTCATCCTCCGGCCGGTCGGTCATCCCAGTTTCGCCTGCAGATCGGCCAGAAGGTCATGCGCCGTCAGGTCCGCGCGCATCGGCGTGACAGAGATGTAGCCCGCAAGGTTCACGGCCGCATCGGTGCCGGGCAGGGTGGGCGTCTGCTGTGGGCCCCCCTTGATCCACAGGAACTTGCGGCCAGAGGGCGATTGGTGCGGCTCAACGCTGAAGGCCGTGTCGCGGCGGAAGCCTTGGGCCGCGACCCGCATCCCCTGCGTGGCCGCTGCGGCCAGGGGCGGAAAGTTGACGTTGTAGAACACGCGGTAGTCCTCTTGCGCCCAGAGGCCCTTGTCGAGAAGCGCGCGCACCACGCCCGCCCCATGCACCCGCGCGCTTTCAAAGGGATCGGCCAGGCCCGCGTTGTCAGGCCCGAAGAACTGCGACAGCGCAATTGCGGGCACGCCTTGCAAGGCTGCCTCCATCGCGCCGCCGATAGTGCCAGAGTAAAGCACGTTCTCGGCCGAGTTGTTGCCCCGGTTCACGCCCGACAGCACAAGGTCGGGCTTTTGGCCGCCCAGGACATCATAAATCGCGGCTAGCACACAGTCAGCCGGGCTGCCTTCGGCGGCAAAGCGGCGCGGGGCCAGTTCGGCGATCATCATCGGGTGGGTGTAACTGATGCAGTGCCCGACGCCGGATTGTTCAAACGCGGGGGCGACGGTCCAGACTTCCCCCCCGGGCCCGGCAATTTCGGTGGCGATTTCGGTCAGCACCTCAAGGCCCGGGGCGTTGATGCCATCATCATTGGTAATCAGAATGCGCATCGTTTGTCCCATATGGCCAAGAAACCGGCGTGACCCTGCTTAGACGACGCCATGGGCCCCTTCAAGCGCGCGCTATCGCGTCGGGCCCTGAATGAAAGGCTTGCGCGGGGCCGATTTCAACGGTTTGATGACAGGAACGCAGTGGGGGAACATGGCGGACAGCACGCAAGGTCGGTCTGAAGCGATCCGGGTCCAGGACCTGCACAAAAGTTTCGGCACGCATCATGTGCTGAAGGGCGTGTCCCTGACCGCGCAAGAAGGGGATGTGGTCGCGATCATCGGCGGGTCGGGGTCAGGCAAGTCGACCATGCTGCGCTGCATCAACTTTCTGGAAACGCCGTCCTCGGGCGCGATCACCATCGCGGGCGAGGCGGTGGCCATGCGCCCCGATGGCAGCCCCTCGGACCGGCGCCAGTTGGAGCGCATCCGCCAGTCCCTTGGCATGGTGTTTCAGTCCTTCAACCTCTGGACCCACCGGACCGTGCTGGAAAACCTGATCGAAGTGCCGGTCCACGTGATGAAGACCCCCAAGGATGAAGCCATCGCCCGTGCCCGCAAACTTCTCGCCCGCGTGGGGCTGGCCGAGAAAGAGGGTGCCTATCCCGCCTTCATGTCCGGCGGCCAGCAGCAGCGCGCCGCGATCGCCCGCGCCTTGTGCATGGAGCCGAAGGCGATGCTGTTCGACGAGCCGACCTCTGCGCTTGACCCCGAACTGGTGGGCGAGGTGCTGCAGGTCATCAAGACCCTGGCCGACGAAGGCCGCACGATGATCCTTGTGACGCATGAGATGAAATTCGCCCGCGAGGTCGCGAGCCATGTCATCTACCTCCACAATGGCCAGATCGAGGAACAGGGCCCGCCCGACCAGCTGTTCGGCGCGCCCAAATCCGAACGGCTGAAACAGTTCCTGAAAACCGTCGCCTGAAGACCTAACGGAACGACGGACCAACCAACCACCAACCAACCTGGAGACGACCATGAACTTCAAGATGCTTCTCGCCGCCGCCTGCCTGATGGCAGCCCCTGTCGCCGCGCAAGAGGTGAAGATCGGCATCGCCGCCGAAGCCTACCCGCCATTCGCCAGCCCCGATGCATCCGGCAACTGGGTCGGCTGGGAGGTGGACTTCATCAACGCCGTCTGCGCCGCCGGTGAAATGCAATGCGTGATCACCCCGGTGGCCTGGGACGGCATCATCCCTTCGCTGACCTCGGGCCAGATCGATGTCATCATGGCCTCGATGTCGATCACCGAAGAGCGGTCGAAAACCATTGATTTCTCGGACAAATACTACAACACCCCTACCGTGATCGTCGGGGCCAAGGGTGTTGAGATGGCCCCCACCCCCGAAGGGCTGGCGGGCAAGATCATCGGCGTTCAGGCTTCGACCATCCACGCCGATTATGTCGAGAAATACTTCGCCGCCACCGCCGCCGAAGTGAAGATCTACCAGACCCAGGATGAGGCGAACTCAGACCTTGCCGCTGGCCGGATCGACGCGACCCAGGCCGACAGCATCGCCATGGACGCTTTCCTTGCGTCCGAGGCGGGGGCGGCCTGCTGCGAAACCAAGGGTGCTGTGGCCGATGACCCGACGATCCTTGGCCTGGGCGTCGGCGCTGGTATCCGCAAGGGCGAGGAAGAGTTGAAGGCCAAGATCAACGCCGCCATCGCCAAGGTCATCGCCGACGGCACCTATGACGAGATCACCGCCAAGTACTTCGCTTCGTCGATCTACGGCGGGTAAGGGAATGGCGGGGCGCTAGGGCCATGCCGATGCCGGGCCGGGTGCCCCCTATCCCCTTGCCTCAATGGGCGGGGGGCGGCGCATCCCGTGCCTTCGGCATGGCCATGTCCCCTGGCGCTGTCAGACAAACGCTTCCCTTCCCCCCCGTGGGGAAGGGAGGGGCATCCCACTGCCGCTTCCTTGTAACTGCAAGCCGAAAGGCCACCGCATGATCGGGGCCGCCCTTCTGACCTCAACCCTCGATCTTCTTGCCTGGGCCCCGCCCGGCTGGGGGGCCACCTTGATGGTCGCCTTGGGCAAGTCGATCCTGATCGCCATCGGGGCCTTTGCGCTGGGCCTTCTTATCGGCATCGGTGGGGCCTATGGCAAACTTTACGGCAGCCCCGTCACCCGTGACCTTCTGGGGATCTACACCACCATTGTCCGCGCCGTGCCGGAACTGATCCTGATCCTGATCCTGTACTTCGCCGTCACCTCCTCGCTGAACAACCTGTTGATGTCCTGGGGGTTTGAGAGGATCCAGATTTCCGGCTTTTTCGCCGGGATCGCCGTTCTTGGCATTGTCCAGGGCGCCTATGCGACCGAGGTGTTGCGCGGGGCCATCCTGTCGGTTCCCTCTGGTCAGGTTGAGGCGGCGCGCGCCATGGGCATGCCGCCCCTGATGCTGGCCTGGCGCGTGACATTCCCGCAGATGCTGGCCGCGGCCATTCCGGGGCTGGCAAACCTCTGGCTGATCGCCACGAAGGACACCGCCCTTCTGGCCGTCGTGGGCTATGCCGAACTGACGCTGGTCACCCGGCAGGCCGCCAGCACCACGAAGGCCTTCTTCACCTTCTTCATGGCGGCGGGAGTGCTTTATCTGCTGATCTCCATCGTCTCGTCGCTCCTCTTTGCCCGGGCCGAGGCTTGGGCGCGCCGGGGCCAGACCCGGCCAAGGTCAAGCTGATGCAGGGATTTTGGCTGCCCCGCCGCATTGTCATGGCCGTCATTGCGGCGGGCCTTGTCGTCTGGTGCGCCACGGCCTTGAACTGGACCTGGCTGGCCGACCCGAAGTACCAGGTGCTGCTCTTGCAAGGAACCTGGACGACCTGCTGGCTCTTGGTCGTCACCATGGTGCTGGGGCTCTTGCTCGCGATCCCGCTTGGCCTGGCGCAGGCCGCTGGCCCTTGGTGGCTGGCTGCCCCCGCCAACGGCTTTTGCGGGTTGGTCCGGGGCACGCCGCTTCTCCTGCAGCTTTGGCTTTTGTATTACGGGTTGGGGTCCCTCTTCCCGTCGATCCCCTGGATCCGGCAATCCGACCTTTGGCCGATCTTGCGGCAGGCCTGGCCCTATGCCGTCCTGGCGCTGACCCTGTCCGTGGCCGGCTATTCCGGCGAGGTGATGCGCGGCGCCTTCAAGGGCGTGCCGCATGGCCAGCTTGAGGCGGCAAAGGCCATGGGCATGCCCCGCTTCACCATTTTCCGCCGCATCTGGCTGCCGCAGGCCATGCAGCGTGTGCTGCCGACGCTGGGTGGTGAAACCGTGCTGACGCTGAAGGCCACGCCCCTGGTCGCCACGATCACCGTGGTCGACATCTACGCTGTCTCTTCGCGTATCCGGCAAGACACCTTTGTGGTCTATGAACCGCTGCTGCTTTTGGCCGTGGTCTACATGGCGATCGCCGGGCTGATCGTGCTTTTGTTCCGGTGGCTGGAAAGCCGCGTGCCGGTAAAGCTGGCCTGATCACATGGGGCTGCAGGAATGCCGCACTTGCCCCCGCCCGTGAAGCGCCGAGCCGAGAATCCAGTGATCCGGCTGCAAAAGGTCTTGTCTTGGGTCTTTCTGGCCCTTTGGGACCGACCGGGCCTTCGGGGCCTTGCGCGGCGCGTGCTGCGAGTGCGGTGCTGGCTGGACATGGTGCTTTACATGCGGCGGGCACCAGGTCCGGGCGACGGTCTTTTCAACGACTTTCTCTACAGGCTGAAGGTCGGGCCGGAGCTTGAGTTGCCCCTGCGCCAACGGATCACTGACAAGGTGCTGTCCAAGGCCTACATCACCAGCATTCTCGGCCCCGGAACCACGGTGCCGACCTTGGCAGTGTTCGACACCGCCAGCGCGATTGCGGATTGGCGCCCGCCGGACTGGCCGGTGGCGGTGAAGCCCACGCACAGTTCAGGCCGGTTTCTGCGCATCGGGTCTGAGGCGGAATGGTTGGCAGCGCTGCCCGAGATGTCGGGCTGGCTGACGCATGATTACTTCCGGGAGTCGCTGGAAAGGAATTACGCGGGCTTGGCAAAGCGCGTCATCGTCGAGCCGTGGCTTCATGAGGCGATGCGGCTTGAAGGGTCGGTGCACTGCCGCAACGGCGTGCCGAAGGTCGTCTCGATCATCGAGCGCTACAGCAAGGACCGCCAGTCTTTCGACACGGACCGCAGGCCGCTGGGGGTCAGCCTTGCCTTTCCCACGACCGATTTCCAGTTGCCCGACTGGTCCTTTTTTGCCCCTCTGCTCGCGGCTGCGGCGCAACTGTCGCAAGAGCTGTCTTATATCCGCGTGGATTTCTACACTGATGGCAAACGGCTGATGTTTGGCGAGTTGACCAATCTTCCAGCCGGCGGGATGGGCCGGTTCTATCCTGCGAATGGTGAAGCAGTCTTCTCGCGGGTCTTTTTCGCGTCGCCACCCTGATCAGGCGTCGCGCTTGGCGATCCAGTCATGGTCGGGGTCATTCTGGAACCGCCACTTTCGGATCGGCCCGGCCATGACGTTCAGGTAATACATCTCGTAGCCATAAGGCGCGCCGCAGGGGTGGTGGCCTTTCGGGACAAGCACCACGTCATGGGATTTGACGGCCATCGTCTCATCCAGAGTGCCATCTTCGGTATAGACTCGCTGGATGCCGAAGCCTTGGTCGGGGTTCAGGCGGTGGTAATAGGTTTCCTCCAGATAGGTCATCCGGGGGAAGTCATCTTCATCATGCCGGTGGCTGGGGTAGCTGGACCAGTGGCCCGCCGGGGTGAAGACTTCGGTCACGAGGAGGCTGTCGGCTACTTCGCGCCCCTCCATCGCGATGTTGTTGACGTGGCGGGTGTTCGTACCCTTCCCACGGGGGGTGAGGGTGATCCCCTCTGGCCCCAGACGCTGCGCCTGGTGCCCGCCCTTGCCGGGGGCGCTGCAAACGGCAAGCGTGCAAGGGGTGGTTGCTACCGCCCGCCAGTCGCTGCCGTTCGGGACATAGAGGCAATGTGGTGGGGTCTTCTCGAAGACATCCATCCGGTCGCCCATCTCGCCCCAGTCCTGCCCTGCGGCCTGGACCCCCGCCTTGCCTTCGACGAGGACCAGGATCACTTCGCGGTCGCCCGTCGCTTCGGCCGCAACCTCACCTGCTGCCAGCCGGTAGAGAGTGAAGCCCACATAGCCCCAGCCCGCGCTGGCCGGGGTGATGTCATGGACCTTGCCGCGGGTACCGGTCGGGTGACGAAGAAGATCGGCCATGGCTTGCTCTTTTCAAAAATACTCCGGGGGTAGCACATTGGTATCGCCATTGGTTCAAGAAACCAATGTTCTGGGGGCTGACCCCCGGTCTGCCGCGCGTCAGATGAGACCGGCTTCCTTTGAAAGCCGTTTCAGCGTGGCCAGGCCCAGGGTCTGGTACAAAAGCGGGTTGCGGACCTGCGGGTCCTGTTCGGCTTCGATCACGATCCAGCCGTCATACTTCGCGCCCGCAAGGATGTTCAGCAGGGGGCCGAAGTCGATGCCGCCCTCCTGATCCCCCGGCACAGTGAAGGCCCCGGCGACGACGCCTTGCAGGAAGCTCAGCCCCTCGGCCCGCACCTTTGCGGTGATGGCAGGGCGGATGTTCTTGGCGTGGAAGTGGCGGACGCGGGCGATGTGTTTGGTCAGCACCGCCACCGGATCGCCGCCACCAAAGGCGCAGTGGCCGGCGTCGAAAAGAAGGTGGGTGTGGGGGCCGGTCGCAGCCATGAAGGCGTCGATATCCTCAGGGCTTTCCACGATCGTGCCCATGTGGTGGTGGTAGACCAGCGTGAGGCCTTGCGACGAAAGGTAGGCCGCGAAGGCCTCAAGCTTGGCCCCGAAGGCGGTCATCTCAGCCGCTGTTAGGCGCGGGCGGTCGTTCACCGGCTTGGCCGCGCCGTGGATGGCGTTTGAGGTTTCACAGACGATCATCACCTTGCAGCCGTTGTGGCGCAACTTGGCGATATGGGCCTGGGCCGCGGCAATCTCATCCTCAACTGACCGAACCAGAAGCTCGGTCGAATACCAGCCGGAGATGAACTTCAGGCCATACTGGGCCAGAAGTGCGCGCAGGGCCTCAGGCTCATCCGGCCAGCGGTGGCCGTTCTCGATCCCGTCAAAGCCGATCTGACGCCCGGCCTCGTCCAGGATGCGGGCGGTGGGGATATCCGCGCCGATGGTCTGGTCGTCGTCATTGGCCCAGGCGATGGGATTGGTGCCGAATTGGATCATCATGCTCTCTTCAGTTGACCAGCCATCGGGCCTTGGTCGCTTCTTCATAGGCCGTGCGGGCCTTGTTGACTTCGGGGCGATCCGAAACCTCGGGCACGGCCACCTCCCACCAGGTGCCGCCTGCGCCGGTGCCGGGGGCGGGGTCGGTGTCGATCACGATGACGGTGGGGAGGGTGGCGGTCTTGGCCTCGGCAATCGTGGCTTCAAGTTCGGCAATCGTGCCCGCCTTCACGGCATGCGCCCCCATGGAGCGGGCATGGGCGACAAAATCGAGGTCGGCGGGGTTGACGTGGTAGCTGTCGGCCAGAAGGTTGTTGAACGGTGCCCCGCCGGTGGCCTTTTGCAGACGGTTGATGCAGCCGTAGCCGCGGTTGTCAGTCAGGATCACGGTGAAGGGCACGCCCATCATCACGGCGGTGGCAAGTTCCGAGTTCGCCATCATGTAGCTGCCATCGCCGACCATGCAGATGACGTGACGCTCGGGCTTGGCCATCTTGATGCCCATGGCTCCCGCAATCTCATACCCCATGCAGGAGAAGCCGTATTCCATGTGGTAGCCGCCCTGCGCGGCCTTCCACAGGACGTGGAGCACGCCGGGCATGGAGCCTGAGGCAGACATGATCAGCGCGTCTTTCCCGGTGCTGCGCTGGACGGCCCCGACGACCTGGGCGTCGGAGGGCAGTTCGTTCCCCTTCGGCGCGGCGGTAACGGTGTCGGTGGTCTGGAACCACTTTGCGCGATTGGCGAAATCGGCGTCCGGGAAGCGGTGTGTTCCAAGTCCTGCCGACAGCTTCTCCAGCGTGACTTTCGCATCGCCGACAAGGGGTTGCGCGGCGCGTTTGTGGGCGTCGTAGCCGTGGATGTTGATCGACAGAAGCTTGCGACCCGGGGCAGAGAAGACCGTCCAGCTGCCGGTGGTGAAATCCTGGAAACGGGTGCCAACCCCGATCACAAGGTCAGCTTTCGCGGCAAGGTCATTGCCGCAGCCGGTGCCCGTGACGCCGGGGGAGCCGAAGTGAAGGGCCTCTTCCCAGTCCATTGCGCCCTTGCCGGATTGGGTTTCGACGACGGGGATGTTGTGGGCCTTGGCGAAGGTCAGGAGGGTCTGTTCGGCCCCGGAGTAGAGGACGCCGCCGCCGGCGACGATGAGGGGCGTCTTGGCGGCCTGGATCGCGGCGACGGCGGCCTCAAGCTCACGCTGGTCGGGTTCGGGGCGGCGGATGTGCCAGATGCGGGGTTCGAAGAAGTCGATGGGATAGTCGTAGGCCTCGGCTTGCGTGTCCTGGCAGAAGGCCAGGCAGACCGGGCCGCAGTTGGCGGGGTCGGTCATGACGCGAAGGGCGCGGGGGAGGGCGGTCAGGATATGCTCCGGCCGGCTGATCCGGTCGAAATAGCGGACGACGGGGCGGAAGCAGTCGTTGGCACTGACAGTAGCGTCGTCGAAATCCTCGATCTGCTGCAAGACCGGGTCGGGCGCGCGAGAGGCGAAGACATCGCCCGGGATGAACAGAACGGGCAGGCGGTTCACATGCGCCACGGCGGCGGCGGTGACCATGTTGGTGGCCCCGGGGCCGATGGAGGAGGTGACGGCCATGGCCTTCCGGCGGTGGTTGGCCTTGGCATAGGCGACTGCGACATGCGCCATGGTCTGTTCGTTTTGGCCGCGCCAGGTGGGCAGCGTGTCCTTGTGGGCGTGAAGCGCCTCACCCAGGCCCGCGACGTTGCCGTGGCCAAAGATCGCCCAGACGCCCTCGATGAAACGGCCGCCATCCTCGGACGACTGCAACGACAGCCAGCGCACCATTGCTTGCGCGGCGGTAAGGCGGATCGTGGTCATGGCTGGGCCTCCTGGCGGGCCTTGTCCCAAAGGGTGCAAAGCCGCGTGTAGCGTTCGGTCATCTGGGCAACGGCTTCGGCGTCGGTCATCCGACCCTGAAGCCAGGCGCGGGCGGCGTCGGCAAAAATCGTGCGGCCGACAGCGAAGCCTTTCACGAGCGGCTGCTGCGCCGCAAGGGCGAAGGAGGCGGCAAGATCGGATTCGCTGGCGTCAAGGCCGAGGACGACGATGCCCCTGGTGTGGGGGTCGTTGGCGGTGATCGCGGCGCACGCGTTGGCCCAGGCTTTGGCGGTGGTGAAGGGTTCAAGCTTCCACCAATCGGGGTAGATGCCAAGGTCATAGAACCGCTGGATCAGGGTGGCGCTGGTGTCGTCGGTGACGGGGCCGACCTTGGACGGGATGAGTTCCAGGAGGAATTCAAGGCGGTTGCGGCGGGCGGCATGGAAGAGACGGCGGATGGTCTCTTCCTGTTTTGCCTGCGTTTCCGCGTCGTCATTGGGGTGGGCGAAGCACAGGACCTTCACGACATGGTCCAGCGGCCATTCCTGCAGACCGCCGTAGTCAGGGCCAAGCTCGGGCTCCAGGGTCAGCGGGCGGGAGCCGGGCCATTCCACCGGACGGCCGATCCAGAGGCCGGTGCCTGCGGCATGAAACAGGGCGTCACGGCCAAGGCGGCTGTCGCAAAGGATGCCGTGGCCGGGCTTGCCGTTGGCGGTTTGCAGGGCGGCCTGCAGGCAAAGCTGCTTGAACTGGCCGATCTTCTGCGGCGTGGCACCCTCCATCTGTTCCAGCTGCAGGCGATGGTCGAAGGCGAAGACCCGCATGGTGGACAGATCGTGGTGGCGGTTGGTGGCCCAGTGCATCTGCTCCAGCGCCTGATCCTTGCGGAGGGCTGGCGTCACGACACCGCGTTGCAGGAAGAACTGCAGCTCTTCCCAGGACGGGTAGGCGGGGGTGCAACCGTGGCGGCTGACGGCGAAAGCACCGCAGGCGTTGGCGTATTTCAGGGCGGTGGGCCAAGGTTCATTGTCAAGCCAGCCCTTGAGGAGGCCCGACATGAACCCATCTCCCGCGCCAAGGACGTTGAACACCTCAATCGGGAAACCGGGGCCGGTTTCGCCATCATCCAGTGAGTCGGGGATCGGGCCGGTGAAGGCGGCAGCACCCATCGGGCCGCGTTTGCAGACAAGGTTGGCCTCGCTTACAGCGCGCACCGCGCGGAGGGCGGCGATGGTGTCGGTGGTGCCGCCGGCGATGTGAAACTCTTCCTCGGTGCCGACGATGAGGTCGAAAAGGTGGAGCGTGGCCTGCAGCTTGGCGGTGACCTGCGCGCTTTCGATGAAGCGGCTTTCGCCGTCGCCATGGCCCGCAAGGCCCCAGAGATTGGGGCGGTAATCGATATCAAGCGCGGTTTGCAGGCCGTGTTTCCTGGCCAGGGTCAGGGCCTTCAGGACCGCCGCCTCGGTGCGCGGGTGGGAAAGGTGCGTGCCGGTGGCGACGACGGATCGTGCCTCAACAATGAAGGCCTCCTCAATGTCGTCTTCACACAACGCCATGTCGGCGCAGTTTTCGCGGTAGAAGATCAGCGGAAACTGCTTGTCGTCGCGGATGCCCAGAAGGACCAGCGCGGTCAGGCGTTCGGGGTCGGTCTTGACGCCGCGTGTGTCGACGCCTTCCTTTGCAAGCTCTTCGCGGATGAAACGGCCCATGTGTTCATCGCCGACGCGGGTGATGAGGGCGGACTTGAGGCCAAGCCGCGCCGTGCCCGCCGCCATGTTGGTGGGAGAGCCACCGATATACTTCTGGAACGACCCCATATCCTCTAGCCGGCCGCCGACCTGCGCGCCGTAGAGGTCAACCGAGGACCGGCCAATGGTGATGACATCCAGCCTCTTGGGGTCTGCGCCTGCCACTTTGTCCATGCCGCATCGCCTTTGCTGAGGGATCACTGACCGAGTCGGCCCTGTGCGTGGAACAAATATTCCATTTTGGTCGATCGTGGAAGCCCTAAGTTTCCCGCCGCGCAGCAGTGGCCACCGCCAGGGACAAGGCCAGAGCAATCGTTGCCGACAGCGACCGGAAGGCACCGAAGTCAACTTCGGTGACAGTCAGGACGGTATCGGCAAGGCGGGACAGCGGACTGTCCCTGCGGTCTGTAAGGGCCACAACCGGAAGGCCGATGTCCCTGGCGGACTGGGCGAGGGCCAGGGTCTCGGCCGAATAGGGGGCGAAGGAAACGACCAGCAGCACATCGCCCGGCCGCATGGCAGCCCGGGCGCTGACGCCTCCGGTGCCTGCGTGGAGCTGTGCAGCAACGTCCAGCTTTTCGAACACATAGGCAAGATACGCAACCACGGGGAAGGACCGCCGCAACCCCGCAAGATGGATCACGCGGGCTGTAGCAAGGCGGCCAACGGCCTGTTCCAGTGTTGTTTCACTCAGATTCAGCGCCAAAGCCTCCAGCGATTGCCGGCCGGCATCGACAAATTCGGCCACCAAGGCCGCCGGTGCGCCGCGGGGCCCGGCCTTCAGGTTGGCCAGGCGCGTTGCATAGTCGGGCAGGCCGACAGGCATGGCGCTGCGAAACAGGCGCTGCAGTTCGGCGAAACCGCTGAACCCCAGAACCTGGCAAAAGCGCATGACCGCCGACGGGGGCACCCCCGCGCCTTTGGCGATCTGAGCGACGGTAGAGAGGGCAATCCGGTCGGAATGTTCGGCGAGGTAGTCGGCGCATTGCTGCAGGCGGCGTGGCAGCTGGCCGCTGACCTGGGCGAGGCGATCGCGAAAAGCCTCAACCGACGCAGGTGGCGGGGCGGCGGTGGTGGTGGGGACTTCCGACATGCGCTCACCTGCTGCGACGGGCCTGCAGAATGGAACAAATGTTCCAAGACGGCAAGTCTGTTCCGAAGATGCAGCGTGTAGGGGGCAGCCGGAACGAAAAACCCCCGCGCCCTTCAGCGCGGGGGGATCTTCAAGGAGGCGGGGCGGGTGCTACTGGCTAAGCTTGTTGTACTCGGCCAGGCCGGTGGCAACGATGTCATACCATTCGCCCGACTCGCGCATTTCGGTAATCCCACGGTTCAGCATGGCGATATAGACGCGGCCGCGCGGATTGCTCTTCGAGGTCAGGAAGTGATAGGTGATGAACGTCGCCAAAGCCGGGTTTGGAGCGACACGGTCATTGGCATTCAATTCGGTGAAGTTGGACGATGCTGTTTCAGCCTCGATCGAATAGAGGTCAACTTCGCCCGACAGCAGCATTTCCGCGCATTCCAGGGGCGACTTCGGGTGAACATAGGTCACCAGAGGTTCAACCAGACCCTGCACTTCAAGGTCGCTGATTGGCCAGGCTTCAGGCCGGCAGATCTTGGCTCCGGCATAGTCCGCAAACTCGCGGGCGGCGGCGTATTTGCTGTCGACCAGAGTGTTGAAAGCATAGGCGGTTTCATAGATCGGCAGCGAGAAGTCGAATTCGGTGCACATGCGGACCGAGAATTCGCCCAAGAGGTCGAGTTTCGAGCAGTCGGGCGATTCCCAGGCGATCGAGACGTCGAACGCCCCGGTTGGCAAGAGAACGTCGATGTGGGACATCCAGTCGTCGACATAGGACACTTCGTAGCCACGGTCGTTGCCACCGCGCTGCATAGCCGTTGCGGCCATCCGGACGAAGATGCCACCGCCAGTCAGCGATTCATCGGTGAAGGGCATCCAGTTGTTCGAGCTGACAAATTTCAGCGGCGGTTCGTACAGGTTCGTGTTGGTCCGCGACGCTTCCTGTTCCTGCGTCTCTTGCTGGATGATCGAGGAAAGTTCGGAATCCGGGGTCAGGCGACCATCTTCGCAGGGCAGGATCAGCTGCAGGCCGGCCGGCAGACTGTTCGGGTTCGCCGCCAAGGCATCGCGGTTGGCGTTGAAGATCATCTGATAATCATAAGATCCGTAGGCGGCCTGGGCGATCGTGCCCAGCGTATCACCTTCGCTGACCGTATAGGTGGTGCAGGCTTCTTGTGCCGAGGCGACAACCGGAAACGCAAGCAGCAACGCCGACAGAGCCGTCGTCCGGTATTTGTCAGATACAGTTCTCATGTATGTCATGTCCTTCTGACGACAGTTGCGAATGGCGGGGCGTTCGGCATTCCGAAACAATCCGCCAACTGTTGACAGGAAGACGTTTGGAAGTGGCACGAATAAGGCAATTCAAAGGATTCATGGGTTCAAAAGTCTTTTGCGACAAGTTGTGAAGACGGTTCGGAAACAAACGCACAACCTAAGGTTATCTTTGCGCAGTTACGGGTTCTCGCGCTTTGGCAATTGCGGCAATCACCCGGATAGCAGACAGCAAAAGACCGGCCAATTGAGGCCGGTCTGTTGGAAGCTGCAGCGAGAAATCACTTTTGCTGCGCGTTACGCTCCAGCGCGGAGGACACGATGTCGTACCATTCGCCCGATTCGTACATTTCGACCACGCCTTCATTCAACATCCCGATCATCTCAACCGCGCGGGCGTTGGATTTATGGGCAATGACATGCAGGCTGTCGAAGGTCATCAGATGCGGGTTCTGGGCGAAATCACCGACCATTCCAAGTTCGGCAATCGCCGAGTCGCCCACTTCGGCATCGATGGAGACGAGGTCAACCTTGCCAGCGGCCATCGCTTCGAAACAGTCGACCGCCGAGACCGGGCGCGTCAGGTCAATCTTGTCGCTGGGCAGGCCCGCCTCTTCAAGGACCCCGGTCGTATAGCTTTCGGGGCGGCAGATGCGTTTGCCTTCAAAGGCGGTGTAGCTGGTGGCGGACAAAAGGTCACTTCCGACCGGCGCGAAGAAGCCGTCCACGATTTCATAGAGCGGGGCAGAGAAGACGAACGCCTCACAGCGGGCCGCGTCGCTGGTGGACAGCATGCCCGTTGATTCGCAATCCGGGCGGACCCAGGGAAAGCTGAGGTCATAGGCCCCGGACGGCAGGAGCGCATCGATGTGGGCCTGCCAGTCGTTCACGAAGGTCATGTTGTAGGGCACGCCCGGATCAGCACGGAAGACAGCCATTTCAACCAGTTGGGTGAACATCCCGCCGCCTGGAAGCATCTCGTCGGCGAAGGGGGCATAGCCGTTGCCGGTGACAAAGCGGTAGGGGAAGACCATCGGCGGTTCATCGGCGGCGGGCGTCGGTGTGGCCGCGACGGGCGTCGCGGCGGCGACCTCGGTGCTGCCGGCGCTGACCACTGGAAGGTCCGGCACAACGGCGACCGGTTCGCTTGCAGGATCAATCACATCGGTCGCCAGCCCGACTGACGGCGTGGCGGCTGCGGCAACTTCGGACCGGGGGTCGCAAGGGATGGCCAGCGAGACGCCCACTTCGATCAGATCGGCCTTGGCCCCGATGACATCAACGTTGGCCCCGTAGATGACCCGGTACATGTCGGCATCACCATAGGCTGCGCGGGCGATGAAGCGCAGGTTGTCGCCGGCCACGACGGTGTAGGTCTTGCAGGCCTCTTGCGCGTAGGCCGAGCCGCTGGTCAGAAAAGCGGCTGTACAGCCGATGCAGAGGGTCTTCGCCGAAATCGTCATACGTGCACTCCTTTGGTCAACGGCCCGTTGCGCTGGGGTGCCTTGGTGGTCACGGGGAGGTGGTCACGCGCGGCAGCGGCAGGCTGATGACTTTTGCTGGTATTGTTCATGTCCTAAGCGGGGGTTAAGCCGCGGAAAGCGTTCGTTCCCGTGTTGCATTGCGCGCAACGGCAAGGCCCAAAGCTTCGACCAGAGGGTCAAGCTTGGCGGGCGCCGAAGGCCGCATGGGTGCCGGTGCCTGCGTCTCCTCGACAGCGGGGGCGGTTGCAGAAGGTTTGCGAAGGCGGTCGATCACGGCGGGCCTCATTGTCCGGACTTGGCGGCCAGTTGCATGGTCGCATCGGCAAGTTTGTTGTCGCGGATGATCGCGAACTCGGTCGTGGCGGTGCCGCTTTCGACCAGCGACGTCATGATGGCCTCAAGCGACATCGGCGCGTCGAGCGCGACGCCGGTGGTCTTGTCACGGAAGAGAATGTCGCCTGGGCGCAAGGTGGTGGTGTTGGGCGCGTTCACCGCCGTGACCACGCTGCGCCATTCGCCATCAATCGTGCTGACAGACAGGTTGACGCCATTGGCCAGGCTGATCAGGCGTGTGGCAGTGACGGTCATCAGACCGGTCTGCTGTTCCAGCGACGAGCCGGCATATTGCACCACGACGCGCGCCTTGCCGTCGGGATCAACCCGCATCGCATTCAGGACCGCGGTGGTGATGCTGCCGCTTTGCTGAACGTCGACGCCGTTGACGGAATAGACGATCAGGCCGTTGGACAACCAATCCCCGACTGAGGCGACGTCAACATCCGGCAGAAGCCGCAGGATGACCGCCACGCGCTTGCCGCCAATGATGCGGTTGTCTTCAAGGAAGGGCATCTTGGCGTCCCAAGCGGCAAAGCCGACCTGGTTTTCAAGCAATGCAACGCCGCTATCGGCCGCAACGGCGGCGGCGGGTTCTTCCGCAATTGGCTCGGCAGCCACCTCTGGCACCACCTCGGGCGCAGGGGTGGGTTCGGCGGCGGCCGTTTCCTCAGCCTCGGCCGAGGCGGTTTCTGCTGGGGCAGGGGCGGTTTCGGGCGCAGCTGCCGCGGTTTCGCCTGCAGAGTCAGCGGTCGGTTCAGCGGCAGTATCGGTGGCCGCAACAGCGGCGACCGGATCGGCAGCACTGACCTCTGGGGCGTCCTCGGCAGGCGCAGCTGCCACCGTTTCGGGGGCGGCGGGCGCTGCGGCACTCTCGGCGGAAGTTTCTTCCGCAGTTTCGGTGGCGGGTGCCGGTTGCCCGGCCGCAAGGGAAGCGGTTGCCGTGCCGGTGACCGCAGCGGTCTCGGCGCTTGGCACGGCCGCCTCTTCGCCGCCGATCAGGATCAGGCCAAGACCGACGATCGCCAGCGCAGCCGCCACACCGCCGACAAGCTGGACCGTCATGCCGCTGCGGCGCGTCGTGCCGGCCTCGGGGGCCAGCTTGGACTGTGGCGCCACGGCTGGTTTTGCCTGCGTGTCAGCCGCCTTTGGCTGGGGCTGAGACACCTGCCGCGCCAGCTGTGGCGGACCGCCGAACTCGGCCGTCGCACCTTGCGCTTCGATCCGGGTGGCAGCCTCGGCCCGAGCATTGGCCACCATGGCCTGCACGGCGGCGGCGATGTCGTCGTTCGGGTCGATGGGCAAGTGGACGCCGGGCCGGAACATCGCCAGCCATTCCTGTGCCGTCTGCACGCGCTGCTTGGGCAGGGTGCTGAGCGCTTTGTCGATCGCGGCCAGAAAACCCGGCGGATAGCCTTCATATCGCCCGACCAGCGGAGTGTAGGGGTCCGGCTGGTCCTCGGCCAGAGCGGCAAGCCGCGCCTGGCCGTTGACCGGGGCTTCGCCGCTGATGAGGTGGTAAAGCGTGGCACCCAAAGCGTAAAGGTCGCTCCACGGGCCTTGTTCGGACCCGGCGATATAGAATTCTTGCGGCGAGTAGCCGTCTTTGACCACGCGCAACGCCGACATGGCCCGGCCGGTCTGGCTGGCATGTTCACGCGCGGCGCCAAAGTCGATCAGGATCGGCTGACCTTTGTGGTCGATCAGCACGTTGTCGGGCGAGATATCGCGGTGCAGCATGTCGTTGGAATGGATGAAACCAACCGCAGCCAACAGCTTTTCGGTCATCAGGACGATCTCTTCGGCCTGGGGCATCGGACCCTGACCGTCGATGATCTGTTGCAGGTCCAGCCCGTTGATGAAGTCGATCGCCATGTAGGCGGTGCCGTTGTCTTCAAAGACCTGGTGCACGGCGACGATGTTCGGATGGACAATCTTCGACAGGTGCCGCGCTTCGCGCACGAAAAGCTGGATGACCGAGCGCAGCTCAGCCGTATGGGCTCGCGACCGGGCCGTCACCATGGTCTTCGACCGGCGGCAGAAGGAACTGGGGAAGCATTCCTTGATCACAACGTCCCGATCAAGGCTGTCCTTGGCCAGATAGGTGATGCCAAAGCCGCCGCTGTTGATGTAACGGACAATCGTGTACTGGCCCTTCAGCAGCTTCGTGCCGGGCTGAAGCTCGTCAACGAGATCGTCAGCATCCTCGATAGGAGCCTCGACAGCTTTCTGCTGCGCCATCTTGCCCATCCTTCCCGAAAGCGCGGCCTGTCTGGATGCCTCAGCAACAGCGACGCAGCGGGGGATACAAACATTTCCCGCGCATCGCCTGGCATCGTCCACGCCCGCGCACCAATCTACAGTTTGATGCTTGGTTGTGGATGACGGCGAAAATGGGGCGCTTGGATGGAATAATGAAGGACCGGTGCGCTCAACCATGGGATGAAGCAGGACTTTTATGGCTTTCCCGGGGCAACAGGGCCTGACGCCCAGCGATCCGGCAGATTATTCAATGGCGACAATATGATCCGGAAAGGGCCCCGCTGATGGCTTTTGACATGCCGCTTTCGGGCCGTCCGTCAGCCGTGCCGCCGCCGCACGGCTGGCGGACGGCCTGGCAGGGCAAGCCGACAGTCGTTGCGCAGGCGTTCCGCTACCACCTTCCCGCGTGAGACGACCGCAAGCCGGTCTGGCCGCAAGCGCAGCGCCTCAACCGGAGTACCGGCGTCAAGAACCACCAGGCTTGCCTGATCGCCGGATTTCAGGCCGTAGCCTGCGAGGTTCAGGATCTGCGCGTTCGTCTCGGTGATCATGGTAAAGCAGCGCGCCATTTCCGCCGGATGGGTCATCTGCGCGACATGGAGGCCCATGAAGGCCACATCCAGCATGTCGGCGGTGCCAAGGCTATACCAGGGGTCAAGCACGCAATCCTGGCCCCAGCCGACGGGGATGCCCAACGCTTGCATTTCCTTCACCCGGGTCAGGCCGCGCCGCTTGGGGTAGCTGTCGTGTCGGCCTTGCAGGGTGATGTTGATCAAGGGGTTCGGGATCGCCGTCATGCCCGATTCGGCAATGAGGGGGAGGAGTTTGGACACATAGTAGTTGTCCATCGAGTGCATGGAAGTGAGGTGGCTGCCCGCCGCCCGCCCGCCCAAGCCGTGCCGTGTCACCTCTCGCGCCATCGTCTCGACATGGCGGGACATCGGGTCATCGGTTTCGTCGCAGTGGACATCCCACATCAACCCGCGCTCGGCGGCAATGCGGCCTAGGTCGCGCAAAGACTCAGCGCCTTCCTCCATCGTGCGTTCGAAATGCGGGATGCCGCCGACGACATCGACGCCCATGTCCAAAGCGCGGAGGAGGTTCTGGCGGCCGGTCTTGGTGCGGTACAGCCCGTCCTGCGGGAAGGCAACGAGTTGCAGGTCAAGGTAGGGGGCGACGCGGCGCTTGACCTCCAGCATCGCCTCGACCCCGCGAAGATGGTCGGGGGTGGTGTCGACATGGGTCCGGATGGCCAGCAGGCCCATGCTGACCGCCCAGTCGCAATAGGTGACGGCACGGGTGACCATGTCGTCGACCGTGGCGATGTCGCGCAACTCGCCCCAAAGTGCGATGCCTTCCAGAAGGGTGCCGGAGGCGTTCACCCGGGGCAGGCCGTAGCTGAGCGTTGCGTCCATATGGAAATGCGGGTCGACGAAGGGGGGGGCCACAAGGTCGCCGGTTGCGTCGATCACGCGCCCCGCTTCGGCGTCCAACCTGCCCACAGCGGCGATGCGGTCACCGGTGATGCCGATATCGGCCACCGTGCCATCGGGCAGCGTGCCGCCCTTGACCAGAAGATCGAACATTCAGCGTTCCCCCTTGTTGTAGGGCAGCATTAGGGCTGCAGGCACCTCGGCCCGGCGCGACATCAGGATGAGGGCGAGGATGGAGAGGATATAGGGCGCCGCAAGGAACAGCTGGTACGGCAGGACAGCGCCGAGGTCAGTCTGTTGCAGGCGGATTTGCAGGGCGTCGAACGCGGCGAAAAGGATCGCACCGAGGACAGCCTTGCCGGGCTTCCACGCGCCGAAGACGACCAGCGCCACGCAGACCCAGCCGCGGCCGTTGACCATCTCAAAGAAGAAGCTTGAGAAGGCGGAGAGGGTCAGGAACGCGCCCCCCAAGGCCATGAGGCCCGAACCGACAATGACCGCGCCCATCCGCAGGGCGGTGACGGAAAGCCCTTGCGCCTCAACCGCCGCAGGGTTTTCCCCCGCGGCGCGGAGGGCAAGGCCAAGGGGGGTGCGGTAGAGGGTAAAGGCGGTCAGGGCGGCCACGGCGAAGGCGGCCCAGGTCAGGGCGGTTTGCTGGAAGATCGCCTCACCCAGGAAGGGAAGATCGCTGAGGACTGGCAGGTCAAGCGGTTGAAACGGTTCGATCTTCGGGGGGCTGGTCACTTCGGGCAGCATCAGGCGGTAGGCGAAAGAGGCGGTGGCGGTGGCTAGGAGCGTCACGCCCAGGCCGACGACGTGCTGGGACAGACCGAAGGGCACGGTGAGGGTGGAGTGGAGGAGGCCGAACAGCATTCCGGCCGCCATGGCTGTGGCCACGCCGCCCCAAAGGGGCATGCCCTGGTAGACCGCCATCCAGCCGGTGAAGGCGCCGATGACCATGATCCCTTCGATCCCCAGGTTCAGCACGCCGGCGCGTTCGCAGATCAGTTCGCCCATCGTGGCGAAGATCAGGGGCGTCGCGATGCGGATCACAGCGGCCCAGAAGCTGGCGGAGATCAGGATGTCGATGATGTCGCTCATCCCCGGACCACGCGCATCTTGGTCAGAAGGATCGCCAGGACCATGAAGAGGAGCGCGGTGGCAAGAAGCATGTCGGCGATGTAAGTCGGCACGCCGGCGGTGCGGCTCATCGCATCCGATCCGACGAAGATTCCGGCGACGAAGAGGGCGCTGATGACCACGCCAAGTGGGTGGAGAAGGGCCAGCATCGCGACGATGATGCCGGTGTAGCCAAAGCCGGGCGAAAGGTCTTGGGAGAGGTGGCCTTTCAGCCCCGCAACCTCAGACCAGCCCGCAAGGGCTGCAAGGCCCCCGGACAGAAGCGCGGTCTTGAGCAGGACCCTGTTGACCGGGATGCCCGCAAAGCGCGCGGCGGCGGGGTTCTGCCCGACGGCGCGGATTTCAAAGCCAAGGGTGGTGCGCGTCTGGATGATCCAGACGAGGACGGCGGCGATCAGCGCCAGCGCAAAGCCCCAATGCAGGCGCAGGCCTTCAACGATGCGGGGCAGGCGCGCCTCGGGGATCAGGGCGGGGGATTTGGGCCAGCCCATGCCCATCGGGTCTTTCAGCGGGCCTTCCAGCAGGTAGCTGACGAAAAGAAGCATGATGAAGTTGAGAAGGAGTGTGGTGACCACCTCATCCACCCCGAGGCGGGTTTTCAGAAGGACCGGGCCAAGGAGGATCAGCGCCCCTGCGAGCATTGCGGCGAGGGCAGAGACGGGCAGCACCCAAGGGCTGCCAAGCTCGCCGGTCCCCAGAAGCACGGCGGCGATAGCGCCCGCATAAAGCTGCGCCTCGGCCCCGATGTTCCAAAGCTTGGCCCGGAAGGCGACGGCGACGGCAAGGCCGGTAAAGATCAGGGGGGTGGCGCGGTTCAGCGTCTCAAGCACTGCCAGCCGCGACCCCAGCGCCCCGGTGGCAATCTGGCCGAGGGTGGCGAAAGGATCGGCCCCGGCAACAAGCGCAAGCAGGGTGGCGACGGCCATCGTTGCGGCCAGCGCAAGGGCGGGCAAGCCAAGGCGGCGAAGGGTGCTTGGGTTGGCAATCGGCTCAAGCCGCATGGCGACCCTCGGTGAACCCTTGACCGGCCATCCAGAGGCCGATCTCGGGTGCGGACATGCTGCCGCGCGGGAAAGCGGGGCTAAGGCGACCTTGAGACATTACATGAAGAACGTCTGACAAGCCCATGATTTCATCAAGGTCTTCAGAGATCAAAAGGATTGCGGCGCCCCGGTCGCGCGCGGCGATCAGCTGGCTTTGCACATAGGCGATGGCGCCGATATCAAGGCCCCGCACCGGTTGGTTGGCCAAAATGATCTGCGGGCCGGGGGCCAGCGCACGGCCCAGAATCAGCTTTTGCATATTGCCGCCGGAGAGAAGGCGGATGCGGGTCGCAGGCCCCGGGCAGCGCACATCATAGGTGGCGATGATCCCTTCCGCGAAGGCGCGGGCCGCGGGCCAGTTCATCCAGCCCGCCTTGGAAAAGCGGCTCCGGTAGCCCTCAAGCACAGCGTTTTCGGTGAGGTCGAAGTCGGCGATGCTGCCCGTGTGGTGGCGATCCTCGGGGATGCGGCCGATTCCCTGCGCCACGGCAGTCCGTGGCGACCACTGAGTGACTGGCGCACCGTTCAACGCCAGTGTGCCCGAAGCCGGCTGCGCAAGGCCGGACATGAGGTCAGCCAGCGCCGCCTGCCCGTTGCCGGACACGCCGGCAAGCCCAGTGATCTGGCCTGCGCGCAACGCAAGGCTTACCGCCTTCAGCCCCGGAGCAGGGCCGCGGTCGGGGGTGCTGACCGACTGAAGCTCCATCAGCATCGGGCCGGCGACCTTTGCTTCGGCCTTGGGCAGGGTCAGTTCGCCCCCAACCATCAGGGCTGCTAGACGGGCCTTGTCGGTGGCGTGGGTGTCCACCTCGCCCACCACACGGCCATGGCGCAGCACAAGGCAGCGGTCGGCAATGGCCATCACCTCATGCAGCTTGTGGCTGATGAAGATGACAGAGAGGCCAAGCGCGGTGGCTTTGCGCAGGGTGGCGAACAGGGCCTCGGCCTCTTGCGGGGTCAGGACGGCGGTGGGTTCGTCGAGGATGAGGATCTTTGCATCACGGTACAGCGCTTTCAGGATCTCAACCCGCTGGCGTTCCCCGACCGTCAGGCGGCTGACCTTGGCCATCGGGTCCACCACAAGCCCGAAATCACGCGCGAGGGCTTCAACCTTCGCCCGCGCCACTGCCCGCCCGCGGCCGCGCGACCAGAGGCTTTCGGTCCCAAGGGTGATGTTGTCCAGCACGGTCAGATTGCCGGCAAGGGTGAAATGCTGGTGGACCATCCCGACGCCTGCCTTCAGGGCCGCGCGGGGCTGTCCGGGCGGCAGGGGCTGGCCGAACACGTCCACCTCCCCGGAATCGGCCACATAATGGCCGAAGAGGATGTTCATCAGCGTGGTCTTGCCCGCACCGTTTTCGCCCAGCAGCGCCACCACCTCGCCCCGCCGAAGCGTGAGCGAGATGGCGTCATTCGCCCGCAATGGACCGAAGCTTTTGGTGATGAGGTCAAGGCGGAGGACAACCTCCGCCTTTGCTTGCGCTTGGGTCACGACGACTTCGGTTCGGTATCGTCGATCGTCACGGTGAAGGTGCCTGCGCGGATGGCGGCCTCTTTCTCGGCCACCATGGCCATGACCTCGGCCGGAACCTTGCCTTCAAACGTGCCAAGGGGGGCAAGGGAGCAGCCCCCGGCAATCATGTAGGAGTAGGTGCCGTAATTCTCGGCCTTGAAGGTACCGGCCTGCACGGCGGCAACGGCCGCGTTCAGCGTGGGTTCGAAGTGCCAGAGAGCCGAGGTGACGACGGTATCCGGGTAATCGGCCTGCGTGTCGATCACATTGCCGATGGCAAGGACGCCCCGCTCCTTTGCGGCATCGCTGACGCCGAAGCGTTCCGCATAAAGCAGGTCGGCACCGCCGTCGATCATGGCGAAGGCGGTTTCCTTGGCTTTCGGCGGGTCGAACCACGATCCGATGAAGCTGACCTGGAAGGTCGCATCGGCCTTCACCTCACGCACCCCGGCCATGAAGGCATGCATCAGGCGGTTGACCTCGGGGATCGGGAAGCCGCCGACCATGCCGATGTTGCCCTTGGTCATGCCGCCCGCGACGATGCCCGACAGATAGGCCGCGTCCTGGATGTAGTTGTCGAAAACCGCGAGGTTGGGGTTCGCGGCTTCGTCCGGCATAAAGCTGGAACCGAGAAGGAAGGCCACGTCCGGATATTCGGCGCAGACCTCACGTGCCTCAGCCTCAGCGCCGAAAATCTCACCGACGATCAGCTTGACGCCCGCCTCGCAATATTCGCGCATGACGCGGGGGTAGTCGGTGTTGGCAACGTTTTCGGTGTAGGTGTAATCGACCGTGCCCGCCGCCTTCAGCGCTTCGGCCGCGATGTGGATGCGGCTGACCCACTGCTGTTCGACCGGCACCGTATAGATGCCCGCCATCTTGATCGCCTCTTGCGCGCGGGCCGCATGTGGCAGGTTCGCGGCAACAAGAGCAGCGCCGCCGCCCAGAAGCAGGCCGCGCCGCGAGAGGGTGAATGTCCCGATGGTCATGTGTTTGGTGTCCCCGTTGTTGAAGTGACGTCTTCTTTTGACCAAACAGTAAAAGCCCAACACGATTCGACACAAGGAATGGTTCTTCTGACCTGAGTTGATCAGAGATTGCCTGAAACTTGTGCGCCCACCGCAGACTTTGCAGCCAGCGGGGCAGAGTGCAGCGGCACGGAGCCGAGTTTCTTGCCGACAAATCACCCGCGGCAGGGGGAGGGCAAGCTGACGCATCGGGTTGAATTCGGGCGCGGGCAGAACAGCTTCTGAGTGAGAGGACTCAGAGGATCGGCATGACCAGCAGCTTCACCCCAACGCGCGCCGAAGGGCTGGCCCGGCTTACGGCATTCGTGCCCGGCATGGGGCTGCGCTATGCCAGCGGCCGCAACTATGACCGGGGGCCGGGGCAGCACAAGGCGGTGTCGGTCCTGTCGCCCTGGATACGCCGTCGGCTGGTTACGGAAGGTGAAGTGGTCGCCGCCGCCCTTGATGCGCATGGGCCGGAATCGGCTGAGAAGTTCGTGCAAGAGGTGATCTGGCGGACCTATTTCAAGGGCTGGCTGGAGCGTCGCCCGCAGGTCTGGGCCAGCTACCGTCAGGGGCTTGAGGCGGACCTTGCTTCCCTTGACCGCGACCGGCGTCTGCGGCGCGACGTCGACCGCGCGATGGACGGGCAAAGCGGGTTGGCCTGCATGGATGCCTGGGCGGAAGAACTGGTGGAGACGGGGTATCTGCACAACCACGCGCGGATGTGGTTCGCGTCGATCTGGATTTTCACACTCGGGCTGCCGTGGCGGCTTGGGGCGGATTTCTTCTACCGGCATCTTCTGGATGGCGATGCGGCGTCCAACACGCTGGGCTGGCGCTGGGTGGCGGGGCTGCACACGCGGGGCAAGCCTTATCACGCGCAGGCCTGGAATATCGCCACCTTCACCGGCCAACGCTTTACCCCACGCGAAAGCGATCTGGTGGAGGTGACCCAAGGGCTGGAGGCGACTGAGCCGGATGGTCTGCCCCCCCTGATGCCGCTGCGCAGCTTCCGCGCGCCCGAAGGCGGGCGGCCGACGGCGCTGCTCCTGACGGATGAGGATTGCCGGATCGAGGAGTTCGACCTTGCGGGTCTGAGCATCGTCGGCGCCGCCACCTTGGCCGCCAGCCATCTTCGGTCGCCGCTGGAGGTGTCTGACGCTGTGATCGCGTTTGAGGCCGGTGCGCTGACCGATGCCGCCGCGCGCGCAGGCGTGACACCGGTGGCCCTGCGGGCCGACCACCCGGATGTGTTGGCGAAATGGGCGGCCGCAACCGGGGCGACGCAGATCGCCACACCTTACGTCACGCGCGGGCCGCTGAAGGACTGGATGAATGACGCCGCGCCCTATCTGGCCGCGAAGGGCATCGTGCTGGCCGAATGGCGGCGGGACTGGGACAGCACGATCTGGCCCTATGCCTCGGCTGGGTTTTTCAAGGTCAAGCAACAGATCCCGCAGATATTGGCGAAGCTGGTGGTCCAGTGACCCCGGTTGTGGTGATCGGGGCCGGGATCGCGGGCCTTGCCTGCGCGCGGCGGTTGGCAGATGCCGGGGTGTCGGTGGTCATTCTGGACAAGGGGCGCGGCATTGGCGGGCGGGTGGCCACGCGCCGGGCCGCAGGGCTGCAGTTCGACCATGGGGCGCAATACGTGACGGCGGAGGGGGCCAGGTTCGCGGCGGTGCTTCAGGAGCTGTCTCAAAAGGGTGCGGTTGCCCTTTGGGCCGATGGCAGCGGGCGCAGCCATCTGGTCGGCACGCCCGGCATGTCGGCCCTGCCCAAGGCGCTGGGTGCGGGGCTGGAGGTGCGGCAGAACGCCTTGGTCACGGGTCTGACGGCTGTGGCCGGTGGCTGGACCTTGCGGGTTGGCGACAGTGACCTTGCAGCGGAGCGGGTGGTCATCACGGTCCCCGCGCCGCAGGTGGCGGGGCTTCTGGGGGCCGTCCATCCACTGGTTGCCCCTTTGGCGGGGGTGCGGATTGCCCCCTGCCTGACGCTGATGGCTGCCGTGCGGCGTCCTGCGCCTTTCGTGACGCGGAAGGACGCTGGTGATCCGCTGTCATGGATCGCGCAGGACAGCCAGAAACCTGGCCGCCCTGGTGGAGAGGCGACGGCATGGGTCGCGCAGGTCAGCACTGCATTCAGTGAGGCACATCTGGAGAAGACCCCGGCTGAGATTGTGGCGCTGATGCTGCCGCTGCTGCTTGACCGGCTAGGGGCGTCGCCGGACGCCGTGACCCATGCCGAGGCGCACCGCTGGCGCTATGCCCGGGTGACCACGCCGTTGGGAAAGCCCTTCCTGCGCAGTGCTGACGACTCACTTTACCTTGGCGGTGACTGGTGCATCGGCCCAAGGGTTGAGGCCGCATGGGCAAGCGGAACCGCCATTGCCGAGGATCTGTTGGCGCAGTGAGCATGATCGCTGATCCCCGTATTGCCCGATTGATCGCGCTGGTCCGCGCAAGCCTGCACCCTTCGCCAGGCGGAGGGCGGATTGCGCTTGCGTTGGTCATGGGGATGATCTGTCATGTGGCCTTTGCCGCCGGGGTGCTGGCGATGATCGTCGCCATGTTCTTTGGCCTGAGCGAAAGCCTGGGGACTGTGCCGTGGCCTTGGGCGGCCGTTGCAAATGCCGCCCTGATCCTGCAGTTTCCGCTGGCCCATTCGGCCTTGCTGACCGGCCCCGGTAGCCGGCTTCTTGCCCGGCTTGGGGCGCATGGCGCGACGCTGGCGACGACGACTTACGCAATCATCGCCTCTCTCCAACTCCTTGCGCTTTTTGCCCTCTGGACGCCGTCGGGCATTGTCTGGTGGCGGGCGGAGGGGGCGGTTTTCTGGGTGCTGAGCGTGGCTTACGGGGCAAGCTGGCTGCTGCTTCTGAAAGCCAGTTTCGACGCCGGGGCCGAGGTGCAGTCGGGGGCGCTGGGCTGGCTGTCACTTTTGGCGCGTATCCGGCCAGTCTTTCCCGACATGCCGACGCAAGGGCTTTTCCGGCTGATCCGCCAGCCGATTTACGTGGCCTTCGCGCTGACCTTGTGGACGGTGCCGGTCTGGACGCCGGACCAGTTGGCCCTTGCCATCAGCCTGACCGCCTATTGTTTGGTCGCCCCCCGCCTGAAGGAACGCCGCTTTGCCGCGCGTTATGGTGCGCGGTTTGAGGCCTATCGCGCCGCTGTCCCCTATGCGCTGCCGCGCCTGACGAAGGACCGCCATGACCCGCAATGACCTGACGATTTATGACCGTGTCGCCGATCAATGGTGGTCGGATGACATCCGGTGGGTGCGGACGTTGAAAAACCTGGTGCCGGGCCGCTTGCGCTGGTTTGACCGGCAGATCGACTGGCGGTGCAAGGATGTCCTCGACCTTGGCTGCGCCGGTGGCTTCATGGCCGAGGCGCTGGCGCAGAGGGGGGCGCGGGTGACGGGGATCGACCCTGCCGCCGCCGCGATTGACGCGGCGCGCATCCATGCCCTGGAAGGGGGGCTGGACATCGTCTATCACACCGGTGTGGGTGAGGATTTGCCCTATCCCGCTGCCAGCTTTGACGCCGTGGTCTGCGTCGATGTGCTGGAGCATGTCGCAGATCTGGACAAGGTCCTGGCCGAGGTGACGCGGACCCTGCGCCCTGGTGGCATGTTCCTTTACGACACGATCAACCGCAACCCGTTGGCGAAGTTGGCCACGATCACCATGGCCGAGGATGTGCTGCGCCTTCTGCCGCGCGGCACGCATGACCCGGCGATGTTCATCAAGCCGGATGAGCTGCGCCGAGCGATGTTAGGCGCGGGGCTGGTGCCGGGCAAGGTCACCGGTCTTGGTCCGCGCGGGGTGAACCGGCGGTTGGACCTGACCTTTGGCCCCTTGCCGCTGACGGCGGTGCTCTACATGGGTGTGGCGCGCAAGCCCTTGTAATGGCTTACGCGGGCAAGCCCAGCATTACCCGCGCCTCAGCCGGGGTGGCGACCTTGCGGTCGTACTTGTCGCACAGGTCCACCACACGCTGGACCAAGGCCGCGTTTGAGGGCGCGAGGGTATTGCGGTCCAGCCGCAGGTTGTCCTCAAGCCCCGTGCGGGCGTGGCCCCCAGCGGCGACGCACCATTCGTTCAGCTCAATCTGATGCGGCCCGATCCCGGCGGCGCACCATTCGGCGTCCGGCAAAAGGCGGTTCACCGTGCGGATGTAGTAGTCGAACACGTCCCGGTCTGCAGGCATCGCGTTCTTCACGCCCATCACGAACTGCACATACAGCGGGCCCTTCAGCCGCCCATCCCGCGCCATGGCGGCGGCTTGGTGGATGTGGCCTAGGTCGAAGGCCTCAATCTCCGGCTTGATGTCGTAGGTCAGCATTTCGCTGGCGAGCCAATCCACAAGGTCCGGCGGGTTCTCATAAACCCGGGTTGGAAAGTTGTTCGACCCCACGGTGAGGGACGCCATGTCGGGCCGCAGGGGCAGCATCCCGCCCCGCTCACGCCCCGCACCGGACCGGCCGCCGGTCGAAAACTGCACGATCAGACCGGGGCAATGGGCGCGCAACCCCTCCAGCAGCCGCGCGAATTTCTCGGGGTTGGAGGAGGGGGTTTCATCATCGTTGCGCACGTGGCAATGGGCGATGGAGGCGCCTGCCTCAAACGCCGCATGGGTGCTTTCCACCTGTTCGGCAATGGAAATCGGCACCGCCGGGTTATGCGCCTTGCGTGGCAACGACCCGGTGATGGCGACGCAGATGATGCAGGGTTTCATGCCGGGGCCAGGACGAAATCAAACTCGGTATCGAAATAGGGGCCGTCAAAACCTGCGGCCTTGGCCTTGGCGAGGTCCGAGACGGGCTTGAATTCGGCCATCAGGCTTTCCTTCACGCCAAAGACGGCATCCGAATGGATGTAGGGATCATCGGGGTCGAAGATGTGTGTCACCAGACGGGAGTAACCGGGTGCCTCGATGATGAAATGGAGATGCGCGGGGCGGTAGGGGTGGCGGCCAAGCGCGCCCAGCAGCTTGCCAACCGGGCCGTCATCCGGGATCGGGTAGAACTTCGGCTTCACCCCGCGAAAGTGATAGCTGCCATCCGCCCCGGTGCGGAACACGCCGCGCAGGTTGAAATCGGGCTGCAGGCCCTTTTGCTGGACGTCGTAAAAGCCTTCGTCATTGGCCTGCCAGACATCGATCTTGGCCCCGGCAATCGGGTTGCCCTGGGTGTCCAGGATGCGGCCATGCACCAGCATCGGATCCCCCTTCTGGTCCAGGCAGATGTCCGCGCCCATCGGCAGTTCCGGGGCGTCGGCCACATGGAACGGGCCGAGGACCGTGCTTTCCGACGCGCCCGAGGGTTTGCGGTTGTTGATCGCATCTACCAGCATCGACACGCCCAAGACGTCCGATAGCAAAATGAACTCCTGCCGCCAGTCGGTGCAGGTGTGCCCCGTTTCCGTCAGGAACATGATGGCGCGGAACCATTCCGCCTCGGTCGGTTCAATCTCTTTCACCGCTTCGTGCAGCTTGCGGGTGATGACTTCCATCACCTGCTTCAGGCGCGGGTCTTGCGCTGCCGCGTTGCGGGCGGTGACGACCTTGTCAGAGGTGCTTTCGGTGAAATAGCCGCTTTCAGTGGTCATGGTCGGCCTCACTTGCCAAGGATGGAGGTCAGGACCCGCGCGACATCGGCAGCGGGGTCTTTCGACAGGCGCGGGCTGCGCCAGGCGACGTGGTGGTCGGGGCGCACCAGAAGGCAGCCGTCATCGGCGATTTCCGAGGCGCGGGCCCAGTCGCCGGTGTGGTCAGAAATCGCCTGACGCGGGCCGATCACATGGGTGCGGATGGTCATGCCGCGCTTTGCCGCCTCGGCCTTGGCCGCCGCAACCCAAGCCTCACCGCCGATGCCGGTCAGAAGCGTGAACTGCCCGCGACCGCAGAGGTCGAGGGTGGAGTGTTGCTTGCCATCTGCGCCGAAGACCCAGACATGCGGCAGGCGCGCGCCGGGCCAGGTGGTGGGCTGGTAGTGCAACTCCATGTCCCCATTTGGGGCAGGCTGGGGCTGGCCATCCGTCACCACGGCGGTGGAGGTGTAGCGCTGGTTCATCTCCACCCCGTGGCAGTCGAATTCGTATTTCTTGAACTCGATGGCTTTCCGCAGCGCCTCACGCTGCTTGGCCCCGGCCTCGGTTGCATCACAGCGCGCGGCCATGCTGGCCTGAATCTTCTGGTGGTCGACGCCGCCATCCATCCCCAGCGCCTCGAAAATCGGGCCGAATTCGCCGATGGACTGGTTGGCACGGGTGACGATCTGCTTGGCGATGGGAGCGCGTTCCGGGGAATAGCTGTCGAGAAGCGCCGTCGTCGCGTGGCCCTTCACGACCGCTGCCAGCTTCCAGGCCAGGTTGAATCCATCCTGAATCGAGGTGTTGGAGCCCAGCCCGTTCGACGGCGGATGCCGGTGTGCGGCGTCGCCCATGATGAAGACGCGGCCCTTTTGCATGTGGGTCGCGTATTGGTTGTTCACCGTCCAGGTGTTGGCGCTGATCAGCTCGATCTCAAGCTCCGGATCGCCGACCAGCTGCCGTGCGACCTGGGTCGCCATCGCGGCGTCCACCACGGGGGTGGGCTGGTTGATGTCATAACCCCACACAATCAGCCATTCGTTCCAGGGCCGCACCATGCGGACCAGACCCATGCCGATGCCGCCCACATCCGCGCCGGGCTGCATGACCCAGTAAAGGACCGACGGCCGATGCGCGACATAGCGCGACAGGTCCGCCCGGAAGAGGATGTTCATCGACCCACCGACACCCATCTTGCCTTCAAACGGTAGGCCGCAGTGTTCGGCTACAAGGGAATTGCCGCCATCGGCCCCCACAAGGAACTTCGACCGGATCACCACATCCTTGCCCGTCAGCCGGTCACGGCAGGTGGTGGTCACGCCGCTGTCGTCCTGCACGTGGGAAAGGTATTCCATGCTCATCCGGCTTTGCGCGCCGCGTGCGCAGGCGGTCTTGAAGAGGATCGGCTCCATGAAGGTTTGCGGCAGGTCGTTCATCCGGGTGGGGGACGACATCAGGTGTTCGGCGCGCGACAAGGGATGGTTGCCCCAGCTTTTCATCCGGCCAAGCTCTTCCCCGGCAAGGCTTTCGCAGAAGACGTTTTCGCCCATCAGGTCCTGGTCGGCGGCGTGCATGTAGGCCTCGGCCTCAACCTCTGGTCCCAGATCCCGCAAGACCTCCATCGTGCGCTGGTTGGTGATATGGGCGCGGGGCGTGTGGGCCAGCCAGCGGTAGCGGTTCACTACCAGGGTCTCCACCCCGTAGGACGCAAGCAAGGCCGCCGTGGCGCTGCCCGCAGGTCCGGTGCCGATGATCAGAACGTCGGTCGAGATATCAGTCATGATGCGCTGCCTTCGCTGCAGGAAAACTGGGGGCAAGCCTGCCCCCAAGGGTCGTCAGGCGGAATGGTCTCAGGCGGGAATCCAGCCGTAGCGGGCGGTGTCCTTGCCGGCGTAATCGGGGTCAAGATAGATGAACAGACGGGTGATCTTGCCGCCCGAAACGGTGAAGCAGTCACAGAAGCGGCCCGCGCCCCATTTGGGCTGGTCGGCGACCCATGGGCCGTCGCGGTGCTCGCCTTCGGAGGTTCCCTCGACGGCAAAGCTGTCGGTCCCGTTCATGTACCAAATGAAGCCATCGTAGTTGTGCTTGATCCCTTTCAGGGTGCCGCCCACATCGGTGAACATCTGGATGACCTCCTCCTTGCCGCGCGCGACGCCCCATTTGGGAAAGAAGACCTCGGCATCATCGGCGAAGTGATCAAAGAGGCCAAGCCCGGTGGTGGGCGATACCCCACCAGCATCAAGCGACTTCAGGTAGCTTTCGGCCACGGCCTTTCTTTCTTCATCGGTTGCCGACTGGGCCACAACGGCTGTTGCGGCACCAGTTGCGGCCAAGGCCACGGACACCCCGACAAGGGCATCGCGGCGGGTCAGGCTGGACGTGTCTTTGGTCATGTGACTTCCTCCCTTTGAGTGTTTGGTTGGCCGGTAACAAGGCCACTCGTTACAAGGCGACGCTGGACAGGAAAGAGAGCAATGCCCGTGCGGCTGGCGAACAGCCCCCACAGCCCGCGCGGGGCGAAGAGCATGACGGCAATGGCGATCAGGCCAAGCGCCAGAAGATACCAGCTGCCATAGTCGGAGAACGCGGTCTGCAGGCCCCAGAACACCAGGACGCCGACAATCGGCCCCTCAAGCCGGCCGATCCCGCCGATGACCACGATGAAGATGACGTACGCCGTCCAGCTGGTGACGCTGAACGCCGCATCGGGAGAGATGCGGGCGGTCTGCATGTAGATCAGCGCACCGACCAAGCCGGTCATCGCGGCGGCGGCCAAGAAGACCAGCCATTTCAGCCGACCTGCATCCACGCCGACCGACCGCGCGGCATTGTCGTTGTCGCGAAGCGCGGTCAGCGCGAGGCCGTTGCGGGACCGCAGAAGCGCATAGATCGCGGCCATGGTGCCCACGGCGAGGGCCAGTGCCAGCCAATAGGCCAGCACATCGCGGGCGGCGGCGTCGCGCAGGCCGAAAAGCTCGGCGATGGTGGCGACGCCGATGATGTCGGATGTCGCTTCACGCGGCAGCGACGTGCCGGTGCCGCCGCCAAGGGTTTTCCATTGGGCGATGACCAGCCGCGTCACCTCGGCGATGACCCAGGTGCCGATGGCAAAATAGGCGCCCTGCAGGCGGAAGGCGAAAAATGCCATCGGGATCGCCAGAAGGAAAGCCGCGACGCCGCCCAGAAGGATGGCTGGAACCGGGTCCCAACCCCAAAGGATCACGCCCGCGAACATCGCATAGGCGCCGATCCCGACGAAGGCCTGCTGGCCGACAGAAACCATCCCGCCATAGCCTGCGATCAGGTTCCACAGTTGGGCGAGCGTCAGCATGGTCAGGATGAAGAACAGATCCTGGATCAGGCTGCGCGAGGCGAAGGCCGGCAGGATCAGCCCGAGCGCAATGAGCCCAAGCGCAACAAAACCTGCCACGGTGCTGGCGCGGGTGCGGGTTGTGACGGTGACTTGCATGGCGTGCTCCATCAATCCACCGCCCGGGGGAACAGGCCCCTTGGCCGCACGAGGAGAACCGCGAGAAACGCCAGATGCCCGGCAAGGATCTGCCATTCCGGGTTGATTTGCGCGCCAACGGTCTGCGCCACCCCGATGATCGCCCCGCCCACGAGCGTGCCCCAAAGCGAGCCAAGGCCGCCGATGATCACCGCCTCAAACGCGAAGATCAGGCGGGCAGGGCCGATGGAGGGGTCAAAATTTGACCGCATCCCAAGGTAAAGGGCGGCAATGGTGACGATGACCATCGCCAGTCCCGTGGCCATGGCAAAGACCGACCTTGGGTTGATGCCCATCAGGCTGGCCGTGACCGGATCATCGGACGTCGCGCGGAAGGCGCGGCCAAGCGCGGTGCGGTAGAAGATCTGGTTGAGGGCAAAGATCACCGCCACGGCGGAGGCGAAGGTCAAAAGCGGCATGATCCCGACCGTGACGGCGCCAAGATCGACCGAGGCGCTTTCCAGGGGACCGGCGGGGATGCGCTGGCTATCGGCAGAGAACACCTCAAGCATCCCGTTCTGCAGGGCGATGGACAGGCCAAAGGTGACGAGGAGCGGCGGCAGGATGTCCTTGCCGAGGACGCGGTTGAAGACGAACCACTGCAGCGCCCAGCCAAAGGCGAAAAGGGCAGGGGCCGCGATCAGGGCTGACAGGAAAGGGTTCAGGCCTGTCGCCTCAACCACCACAAGGACGATGAAGGCGGCCAGCACGATCAAATCGCCATGCGCGAGGTTCACCAGCCGCATGATCCCGAACACAAGGCTGAGGCCCGCGGCAAAGAGGGCGTAAAGCCCGCCCAGGAGAAGGCCCTGCACAATGGTATCAAGCCAGATCATGCGGCACCTCGCAGGGTCCAGCGGTTGCTGACCGGAGCGCTGGCGCGCAAGCCTTTGTCTCGCCTCTGGCGCGCAAGCGCGCCAACCGGCTCGGTCGCTGGGGGCCTTCTGCCCCCAGACCCCCGGAGAGTATTTGCCGAAAAGAGCAAGGCAGGGGTCATGCGGCATCCCCGAAATAGGCGGCGTGGACGGCGTCGCGGGTGATGCTGGCGGTGGGGCCGGTCAGGGTAACGCGGCCCTCCATCAGGCAATAGACCCGGTCGGCCACGGCCAAGGCGCGGGTGATGTCCTGTTCCACGATCACCACTGCCGCCCCGGTTTCGCGGATGCGCGGCAGGGCGGCGTAGATGTCACGGATCACCACCGGGGCAAGGCCGAGGCTGATCTCGTCACAAAGAAGGAGTTCGGGGTTGGACATCAGTGCCCGGCCGATCGCCACCATCTGCTGCTGGCCGCCGGACAGGGCGGTGGCGGGCGACAGGCGGCGTTCCTTCAGGATGGGAAAAAGATCGTAGACCGTCTCAAGGGTCCAGCGTCCGTCCCCGCGGCGGATTTGCCCGCCGATTAGCAGGTTTTCCTCGACCGACAAGGATGGGAAAAGTTTGCGCCCCTCGGGCACCATGGCGATGCCGCGTTGCAGGACGGCGTCAGCGGGCAAGTCACCGATGGGCGTCCCTTTGTGGACCACCATCCCGGGCGCGTTCTTCAGGACACCGCTGATCGACCGCATCAGCGTGGATTTCCCCGCACCATTGGCCCCGATGATCGCCACGCATTCGCCGGCGCCGATCGTCAGGTCGATGCCGAACAGCGCCTTGAACTGGCCGTAGGAGGCGGTGAGGCTATGGGTTTCCAGCATCGCTAAACCTCCAGCCCCAGATAGATCTCGCGCACTTCGCGTGAGGCCATGATCTGATCCGGCGCGCCGATGCCGATGACCTTGCCGAAATCAAGGACCAGAAGGCGTTCAACCACCGAGGTCAGGGCGTGCAGCACATGTTCGATCCAGATGATTGTCGTGCCCTTGGCGTGCAGCGCCTGGATCGTCGCGACCAGCGCCTGACATTCGCCTTCGGTCAGCCCGCCGGCGATTTCGTCGAGAAGGAGAAGTTCCGGCCCAGTGGCCATAGCGCGTGCCATTTCAAGCCGCTTGCGATCCAGCAGGGACAAAGACCCTGCAAGGTCATTCGCCCGGCGGAGGAGTTCCGTGTCCGCAAGGATCTGGGCGCATTCCGCCTCGACCTCGGCCTCGCGTTTGGCTTGACCGAAAGCAGCGGCGGTCAGCAGGTTTTCAAAGACGGTCAGCCCCTCGAACGGCTGGGGGATCTGGAAACTGCGCCCCACGCCCATGCGCACGCGGGTCATCGCGGGGGTGCGTGTCACATCCTGATCAAGGAAGGTCACGCGACCGGTGTCGGCAAGGATGTTGCCGGTGATCAGGTTGAAAAGCGTTGATTTCCCCGCACCGTTCGGCCCGATGATCCCGAGCGCCTGTCCCTTCGGGACCGAAAAGGACACGTCGTCGGTCACCTTCAAGGCACCGAAGCTTTTCGAGACATTGGCAAGGTCGAGAACGGTCACGGGAGGGGTCACAGGGCAAGTCCCAGTTGAAAACGCGCCCCGGGAAAAGCCCCGGAGCGCAAGGGTGGCAGCACTGGCGTCAGGCCAGCGCCTCCATCGTGCCGCCGGTCGGAATGTTCGGCGCGGTCTGGTTGTCGACAATGACAAGGCCGAAGGTCCCGTCGGCATTGCGGCGCCATTGGCCACCGACGAGCGGGGTCTTGCAGACGTTGGCCGCGGCGAAGGGCGGCACGCCTGCGCCGTTCCAGGCCACCTTGCCGACCATCGTGTCCATGTCCGTCGCCGCAATCGCCGCAGCGACGCCTTCGGCATCGGTCACGTCCGACACGCGGCCCATGACGTTCGACGCCACTTCCAGAAGCGAATGGACAAAGCCGATCGGCTGGGTCCAGGGGCGGCTGGTCTTGGCGGTGTAATCCGCCGCAAGGTCTGCGGCCGACTGCCCGGTCAGCGAGGATGTGAACGGGTGGGTGTTGGACCACCACACCTCGGACGACAGGTTGTGGCCCGCCTCACCCAAAGCCTCAACCGATTGCGGGAAGAGGATGGCCTTGGCCACGGTGATGATCTTGGGGTTGAAGCCCTGCTGCAGCGCCTGATTGCGGAAGGTGGTGAAATCGGGCGGGATCACCACGCCGGTGACGATGTCGCAGTTCGCGGCCTTGAAGGCGTTGATCTGGGCCGAGAAATCGTCGTTCAGGTTCTGGTAGCGGCCCGGATCGTTCAGGGTATAGCCCTGCGCCGCAAAGCCGGGGCCGACGCCCACGTTCGGATCACCCCAGGCGTTGCCGTCGCCGTCATTGGGGAACAGACCGCCGACCTGCTTGTTGGTCTCGATCTGGTTCCACATGTTCAGGAAGACGGCGATCACATCCTCCAGCCCCCAGAAGTAGTGGAAGGCGAAGTCGAACGGCTTCCAGCTGGCCGGGTCGCCCGGGTTGCCTTGCTGGCCGATGAACCAGGGCTGCCACGGTGCCTTGGTCGAGATGACGGGCATCCCCTCCGCTTCGCAGGTCGTGGCGACCGGGTTGGTGGTTTCGGGGGTAGAGGCGACGATCATCAAGTTGATCTCGTCATCGACGATCAGTTCCTTGGCCACGGCGGCGGCGCGGTTCGGGTCGGACTGGCTGTCCTTGACGATCACCTCAAAGTTCGCGCCGACCTGGGTGCCGAGGAAGCTTTCAATGTTGTAGGCGTCGCTTTCGGCAAAGCCGGCCAGCGGCCCGGACTGTGGGCTGACATAGCCGATGCGGATCTTCGCCCCTTGCGCGATGGCGGGGGCGAAAAGGCCGGGGGTGGCGAGGGCAAGGCCGGTCGCCGCACCGGAGCGGAGCAGTTTGCGTCTGGTAATCATCTGTCATTCCTCCCTTTTTTCAGTTCTGGTGGTTTTAGGGGCATTCCCCGTCATAGGCGTTTTGCAGCAGGTGGCGGATGCCGTCGCGGGTAACTGGCCGCGGGTTGGCATAGGGGTTGCGGGTGGCAATGTCGGTGGCTCGGTCAAGGTCGGCCTCGGTCAGGCCGAGGTCGGCCAATCGCAGGGGTGCTGCGCAGGCTTTGGCGAAGTGCCACAGGCCCTTCGCGGCGGTACCATGCCCAAAGGAATCGCGGATCGGGGTCAGAAGGCCGTCGACCGCTCCTTCGTTGTACGCAGTGGTGTGCGGCAGAAGGACCGCATGGGTCTCTGCATGGGGCAGGCCGAAGCTGCCACCAAGGACATGCGCCAGCTTGTGGTGCAGTGCCATGGTGACGTGTCCGAGGGTGGTGGAACACCCCCAGGCGGCGTAAAGCGCATCGGCCCTGGCGGCTGCATCCGTGGGGTTCTTCACCAGCACCGGCAGGGCGCGGGCGAAGGCCGTCATCGCATCGCGGCTAAGCGCTTCGGTGATCGGGTGGCGGTCGGGGGCATAGAACCCCTCCATCGCATGGGCGATGGCGTTCAGGGCTGAGGTGACGGTGAGGCCCACCGGCAGGGTCAGCGTAAGGTCCACGTCATAGACCACCACCTCGGGCCGGATGCTGGCATCGCGGCGGGTGGTTTTCTCACCGCCTGCGGTTTCGCCAAGGATGTCGGTCATCTCGGACCCGGCATAGGTGGTGGGGACCACAACCTGATCCGCCCCGGTGCGGGTGGCGATGGCCTTGCCAAGCCCGGTGGTCGATCCGCCACCCAGGCTGACGACGCAATCCGCGCGCATGGCGGCGTAGGCGGCAACGGCGGTGTCGGTCACCTCAACCGGCGTGTGCATGGTCGCTCCGGCAAAGACGCCAGCGGCACGAGCGCCAAGCGCTGCGGCCAAGGCCTGCGCTTGCGCCTCTTGCTGGGGTGTGCTCAGGACCAGCGCGCGGCTGTGGCCAAGACGGGCCACTTCCTCCGGTACCTGTGCCAGCGTGCCGTGGCCAAAGACCACACGGGTGGCAAGGCCGGGGAAGGTGAAGGGCCGGGTCATCTTGCGCCTCCAAAAGATGGCGCGCGACCGGCGGCAAGGTCTGACAAGACCGAGTCCAGCATCCCAATCTCTGCCGCCGACACCTCATGCGGGCGGTCCGGGAAGACGTCCATCCGCAGGGTGGCTCCACCAGCGCCCAGTTCGATGGCGGCTTGGGCAAAGGCGGGCAAGGGGATCCAGGGATCATCCTGCCCGGCCGAAAGATAAACTGGCAGGCCGCGCTGCAGTTGCGAGGGGCGGTCATCGCCCGCCACGCCCACCCGGCAGCCGGTCAGCGCCACAACGGCGTCGGGTGGGGCTTTGCCGGTGAAAGCGTGCTCCAGTGCCAGACAGGCCCCTTGGCTGAAGCCCGCCAGCACCACCGCCCTGCCAGGAAACTGATCCCGCAGGCTTTGGACCAGTGTCGCAAGATGCCCAAGCGAGGTTCCCAGCTCGGCCCAGGTCTTGGCGCACAAGGGATCAACGGCCAGTGCCGTGTACCAGCATTTGTCGCCCGCGCGGGGCAGGGCAAAGGCCACATCCGGCGTGGACAGATGACGTAGGACCGCCGCCTCCATCGCCTCGGGCGATTGGTTGCGGCCGTGCAGCAGGATGCAAAGCACCCTTGCCCGGTCAACCGTCACGCCAAGGCGCTGGATGTCCACGATCCCCGGCATCAGAAGTCTGCAGGCTCCAGGCCCGCCACCATTTCGGCCCGGCGGTCTTCGAACCACGGCGGGAAGACGAGCGACTTGCCGATGGCGTCGGCGGGTTCGTCCTTGGCCCAGCCTTCCGGAACCGTCCAGGCAAGCTCGAACAGCGCCCCGCCGGGCGACCGCATGTACATCGACTTGAAGTAGTTGCGATCCTTCTGCTCGCTGACATCGGTATACCCCATGCCTTCGAGGCGCGCCTTCAGCGCAATCTGGTTGTCCTCGGTCCCGGTGTTGAAGGCGAGGTGATGGACCGTGCCGCCTGCCAGCGTCCAGGTGCCTTGCGGGCCCTTGTCGACGACCAGTTCGATCACCGAATGCAGGCCGTTGTTTTCCGGCACGACCCAGAGGCTGCCGTTGTCATCCGTCGCCTCGCGCCGGAACTGCATGCCGATGTCGAGGAATTCCTCCATCGCGGAGGCGTCCATCACCGCGACCGTGCCGCCGAAGATGCCACGGATGCCATGCGCCTCACCAATGGCTTGGGCGGCGTTGGTGATTGGCTTGCGAGTGTCTCCGGGGTTTTCGACCAGCTCATGCGGGATGCCGCAAGGGTGGGCAAAGATCACCCGGGTCAGACCGAACCGGTCGCCCATGGTGGCGGGCACGCCCATGCGGTTCAGACGGTCCAGCCAGAAGCTGGCCGACCCCATCGGGATCGCCTGCATGATGGTCCGGGTCTGGTTGCTGCCGCGCCGCCCGTAGATGCCTGGCTTCTTGAACGGAAAGGTCGTGATGATGGTGGAGGCGTCGCCGTTGGGTGAGCCGTAATACAGGTGATAGACCGGCAACGTGCCGTCAAACAGCACCGTGCGCTTGACTGAATGCAGGCCGAGGATCTTGGTGTAGAAGTCGAAATCTTCCTGCACGCCATGCGTGCTCATCGTCAGGTGGTGGTAGCCGGAGACAAGGGCCATGGACATCATCCTTTCAAAGCGGGGTGGGTTTGGGACGGGGCGGTGGGCAGAAGCACAAGCGCCACGTCCAATGAATGGCCCGTCGTCACGGGCTGGAAAGTGCCGATCAGGCCGGGCTTGACCGCTGAAAGCGCGTCCCGGTTGATGGCGTTGTCGCTGCCGTCAAAGATCGCTGTGACCAGCCGGTGATGGCCGGGGGCCGTCACGGCGAAATGCAGATGCGCCGGGCGGTCGAGCGACAGGCCAAGCCGCCGCGCAAGACGGCCCACCGGGCCATCGTCTGGCAGGGAATATCCACCGGGCCGCACGGTTTGGAAAGCAAAGCCGCCATCGGCTTCGGTCACAAACCGGCCGCGCAGGTTGTGTTCGGGCTGGCCATCGGGGTCCTGGTTTTCATAGCGCCCCTCGCCATTGGCGTGCCACACCTCCACCTCGGCGCCGCAGATCGGCTGGCCAGAGGTTGAGGTGACGCGCCCGGTCACCGACAGCGGCGCCCCCACACCATCACGGCTGATGTTTGCGCCATGCGGCAGGCGGGGGGCGTCGGGGCGGTAGAACGGCCCGGCAAGGGTGGTGGGCGTGGCCACCGGATCGCCGCGGTCACTGCAGCCGGCCACATGATCGGAAAAGCCGAAGATGTCGGCCAGAAGGACCCACTCCTGCCGCCGCGCATCAGTGGCGTAGCCGACATCGGTCAGGAACTGCAAAAGCTGCTCGAACTCGGCCTCGGTTGGCTTCAGGTCCTCAAGCACGGCGAAGGCGTGGCCCAGGATCATGCCGACGGCCTGGCTGAGCCGGTCGGGCCCAGCGGACTGCAGCCGTGCCCGCAATTCTGCGGCAACCCTGCTTTCACCGCCAATGGCTGGCCGTCCGTCCATTTCCGATCTCCCCCCCGGAGATTGAAGGTTAGGCGGCGCGACCCGGCTGGTTGATAAGTTTACTGTCAGTCTATATACCATTTTGTTATGAAGCTGAGCGAAACGCACCTCATCCAGCTTGCTGCAGTCGTCGACGCAGGCAGCGTCAGCAAGGGCGCCGAAGCGCTGGGCTTGGCGCAGCCCGCCGTCTCGCGCTCGCTGGCGCAGCTTGAGGCGAGGGTTGGCAAACCGCTGTTCCTGCGCGGTCATCGCCCCCTGCAGGCGACCCAGCTTGGCATTCAGCTTGCCACGCACGGCCGCCGCATCCTGATTGAAAGCCGCCGCGCGGCCGAAGCCGTGCAAAGCCTGCTTCGCGGCACGCGGGGGATGGTGCGGGTCTGTGGCGTGCCCTTCTTCATGGACGCGATGATCAGCCGGATCATTGCCGAGTTTCAGAACAAGCACAGCGATGTCATGGTCGAACAAAGCTATGGCAATCTGGCCGAGGTGAGCGCGGGCCTGCGCGCCGCCCAGTTTGATCTTGGGATCGTGCCGCTTGGCACTTCGGGTGAACCCAAGGGCCTGCGGTTCCAGCCGATCCTTGCCGCGCGCAACGTGGTCTGCTGCCGGTTGGGCCACCCCCTGATCCGCACCAAGCGCCTCGATCTCGGTGAGTTGGCGCTTTACCCTTGGGTCGCGCCACTGCCGGGGTCACCGCTTCTGGCCGACCTTTTCGCCATCCGGTCCTCGCTTGGCTCGATCGACCTCGACATCCGCTATTCGGGCGGCTCCCTCCTTAGCCTCATGAACTATCTGGCGGAAACCGACGCGCTGGCCGTGCTGCCCTTCTCGGTCGCCTTTGCTGAACGCAAGCAAAGCCGGATCACCGTTCTGCCTGTCGACATTCCCCAGCCGCAGCGCAACCTGGGCATCCTGCGGCTGTCCGAAGCGGACCAGAACCCCGCCGCCGCAATCTTCGCCGATTTCGTCGTCGAGGCCTTCGACACGATGAAGCAATTGATCCAGCGGCATGAAAACGCGGTGGTCTGGCGCCGCTAGAGGCACCGGTTCACCCTTGACACCCGCTGCGCTTGCCTGTCGGCTGGTGCCAACCGGGGGAGCCGATGCCACCATATGACAACCGTGCCTGGTGGCTTCTGCTGCCCGCCCTGCTGCTTCTGGGCGTCGTGGGTGCGCTGCCGTTGCTGGCGGTCATCAACTACGGGTTCCACGATATCTTCACCCTTAGCGACGTGCATTGGGTGGGGGTCGAATGGTTTGCCGACATCCTTGGATCTGACCGTTTCTGGGCCTCGCTTGGCCGGAGCCTGCTGTTTTCGGCGCTGGTCCTGACAATCCAGGTGCCCTTGGGCATCGCCGTGGCGCTGGTGCTTCTTGGCTGCGGGCGCTGGGCGGTTTGGGGGCTGATGATGGTCGCCTTGCCGCTTGTGGTGCCCTGGAACATGATCCCGATGCTGTGGCTGGGCCTGATCAACCCCGACACCGGGCTGCTGGGCCCTGGGCTTGCGGCCATCGGTTTTGACTACAAGTTTACCGGTTGGCACACATGGGCGCTGATCCTGACCGTTGATACCTGGCACTGGCTGGGCCTCGTCGTCGTGCTGGCCTATGCGGGCCTGTCCTCGATCCCGCCCGCCTACCGGCAGGCCGCGGCCATCGACGGGGCCAGTCGCCTGGCCGTGTTCCGCCATATCGAACTGCCGCGCATCGCGGGGGCGCTGGCCATCGTCTTTCTCCTCCGCTTTGTCGACAGCTTCATGATTTACACCGAGGCTTTCGCCATCAACGCCGGAGGCCCCAGCGACGCCACCCGCTTTCTGTCGATCGAGCTTGGCGAAGAGATCAAGGGTTTCTCCTACGGCCAGGCCGCGGCCCGCGCGGTCTTGTATTTCCTGATCGTGCTGTGCGTTGTCTGGGCCTTTGTCCTTGCCACGCGGCGGCGCGGGGCATGATGCGCGTCCTTGCCCTGCTGGCGCTGGCCGCTTTCATCCTCTTGCCCTTGGCGCAGGCGATCCTTCTTAGCTTCACGGCCACCCTGGGCGGTGAAGGTGTCACGCGCGGCAGCTTTGGCCTGATGAATTATGCCGCTGTCCTTGCGTCGCCCGAGTTGCGGGCCGCCATGCTGAATTCGGCCATCTATGTCCTTCTGAACGTCTCGCTGTGCATCGCCGTGGCCCTGCCCGCAGCCTATGCCCTGGCGCGCTACAGCTTCATGGGCGACCGGCATTTCCTGCTGGCGATCCTGGTGTTCCGCGTCACGCCTCCGGTTGTCCTTTCCTTGCCGATCTTCATTCTGTTTGCCGAGCTTGGGCTGGTCAATTCCCCGGTGGGAATCGCGTTGGTGCATTGCCTTTTCAACCTGCCGGTCGCGATCTGGATCCTGGAAAGCTTCATCCGTGCGGTGCCGCGCGAGCTGGATGAGACCGCGTTCATCGACGGCCACAGCGGCCCCGCCTTTTTCTTTTGCCACCTGATCCCGGCCATCGCGCCGGGGATCGGGGTCGCAGCCTTCTTCTGCTTCATCTTCTCTTGGGTCGAGGTGGTCTTTGCCCGCATCCTGACCGTCACCGGCGGCAAGCCGATCACCATGGCGATTCAGGCCATGTTCACCTTTCAGACCAATATCGGAATGGTCATGGCCATGACCTGCCTGTCGCTTTTGCCGGGCGTGGCGATGATCTGGTTCGTCCGCAACCACATCGCCCGCGGCTTCACCTTGCGCGCCTGAGGTGGACCATTTGTCCGGCGCGCTGGCAAACCCCGCGCCCGGCGCTATTCTTCCTTGACCATGCTCATCATGACTGACGCCACCATTGCCAACCGGGGCATCTTGCAGACCCAGAGCTTGCCGCGCAAATTCCTGGGCCGGGTGCAGGTCATCCCGCGCGGGGGCGGTCTTGGCCTCTGGCTGCGCCTTCTGTTCGAGATGGAGTTTCTGCGCTTTATTGTCCCGTTACTGCCCTTTGTTCTGGTGCCACTTTATTCTCGCGAATGGGCCATGCCGGTGATGCAGGCGCCTTTGGTCATGGTGATCGTCGTGGCCTGGGTGGAACTGCGCGTGATGCGTCCGACCAAAGCCGCGCGGGAAAGGGGCGTCACCCTGGATGAAGGCGCGCGCAGGCTGGACACCCTGACTTTTCGTGCCCGCGCCATCCTGCGCAGCCTGGCCGCCCGCCATGACCTGACCGAAGGCCAGCTTCACCTTGTGATCGAACAGTCCGAACTTGGCCGCGCGCCACCGCTGACGCTGGTCTCGGTGCAAACGGACCAGCCAGAGCCCCGGCTTTTGAAGCTGGACGCCGCCGACCGCGCCACGCTGAGCACGCTCTTTGACAGTGCCTTTACTGAGCGTGACCTCCTTGCCGTCAATCACCGTGAGAACCGTTATCTGCGCAGCATCACCCAAGAGGCACGCGCCGTCAGCGCCCATGCCCGGTTGGCGGCAGTGCTTGAAAAGCGAAAGGCCGCCTCATGACCGTCAACGCAACCACCGTTTCCGCAGGTGAGGCGCTTCGGGTGCTGCAAGCGGCTTGGGATGCGCAGGTCGCAGGTGCCCTGACCACATCCTGGATGCTGCACGGCCGCCCAGGTGTTGGGAAGACCGAGGTGGTGCAGACCCTTGCCGCCCGTATCGGTGCCCAGCTTTATGACCTGCGCCTGACCACGATCGAGCCGCAGGACCTGCGCGGCCTGCCCTATTTCGACCATGCCACGTCGAAGACGGTCTGGTATCGCCCGGAGGACCTGCCTGACACGGACGCGCCCGCGATCCTGTTTCTGGACGAACTGACCTCAGCCGCGCCATCCTTGCAGCCCACGGTCTACGGCCTGTTGCAGGAGCGCCGCGTCGGGCGGCACCTCTTGCCCGCAAACGTGATGATCGTGGCCGCGGGCAACCAGGTTGAGGATGGGGCGATTGCCTATGACATGGGCACGGCGCTCAGCGACCGGCTGGTGCATGTGATCGTTCAGGCCTCGGCCGAGGACTGGCTGAAGCACTATGCCCTGCCTGCAGGCATCCACCCCACGGTCGCGGCTCTTATCCGCACCAGGCCAGACCTTCTGGAAACCACCGAAGACGCCCTGCGCCGGGGCCAGATGATCGCCTGCACCCCGCGCAGCTGGACCCGTGTCAGCCGCATCATGTCTGCCGTGCCGGACCGCGCCCTGCGGCAAGTGATGATTGCAGGCACCGTGGGCTCTGCCCCCGCCGCCGAGTTTGCCCTTCTGGCCGATGAGATCGCGGCCACGGTGCAGATCGACCTGATGCTTGCCACCCCCCGCGCTGACCGCGCCGCCCTTTACCCGGCCACGCTCCATGGTCTGACCGCCCTAGTTTATGGCCTGGTCGGCGCGGCCAGCGAAAAGACCCTGCCCGCCACCATTGAAATCCTTGCCGATCTGCGGGGGCAGGGGGCCATGGCGAAGGGCCTGCCGCTCAGCGATCTTGCCACCTTCGGGTTCGAGCTTCTGATCGGCCGCGCGCTGGAAAAGGGGTGGGCCGACGCGTTCGCCACGTCAGACGCCTATGCCGCCTATGCCGCCGACCGGCAGGCCGCAGGCTTGCCGTGAGGGCGGAGCCCACGGGCGCGCATACCCGACGCGCCGCCCGCGCGCTGGCCCATCTGGGTGAGGTGGACCCAGCCTTGGCCGTCCTTGGCCTGTGGTGCCGCCACCGCGACGGCGACGGTGCGACGGTGACCGCGGGTGAGGTCATCACCTACGGCCCCGCCTTTGACCAGCTTGCCCTGCCCGAACAGGTGGGCCTCGTTGCCCATCACATCCTGCACGTCGCCTTGCGCCATTCCCCCCGGATGGCGGGGCTTCGGGAACGGCTGGGCGACGGTTTTGATCCCTCTCTTTACGGTCTGGCGGCAGATGGGATCATCAACGACACGCTGATCCTTGCCGGACACGCCATCCCGCGCCCTGCCGTCACACTGACGGACCTCTTGCAGCAGGCGGGCATCCCCGAACCTACCCCCATCGCAGCTCTGGAACGCTGGGACGCGGACCGTCTTGCCATGGCGCTGCACAGCGACGCGGGTCGCGCCAAGCGCCTGAAAGATTGGGCCAAGACCCGGGGTTTTGCTGAGGACCTGGGCGCGGGTGACCCGCAGGATGACGCCAAACCCCAATCCGCCGCCGATTGGCGCAACCAGATGCTCCGCGCGATCGAGGCTGGGCGGAAAGCGGGGCAGGGGATCGGTCGACTGGGCGCGATCCTTGCCGACCTCGCCCCCGCAGCCACCCCCTGGGAAGTGCATCTGCGCCGCCTTCTGGCCCTGGCTCTGACAGACCGGCCGCAAACCAGCTGGCGTCGCCCCTCGGGCGCCTGGGTCGCCCGCATGGCCGAGGCCGAGCGTCGCGGCACCCCCGCCCCGGTATATGAACCGGGACGCCTGCGCCAAAGCCAGTGTCCGCGGATCGTGATCGGGCTTGATACCTCGTCATCCATCGACCCGCAAACCCTTCGCCTTTTCCTGGCCGAGGCTGAGGGGATCACCCGCCGCACCGGGGCCGAGGCGCATCTTCTGGCCTTTGATGAGGCTGTGTTCCAGGAACTGCGTCTTGATCCCGATGGCTGGCAGGCCCTGACAAGAACCCCCCTGCGCAGTGGGGGCGGCACCGACTACGGCGATCTTTTCGCCCGCGCTGCCGCGATCCGTCCCGCGGTGCTGATTGTCCTTACCGACCTTGATGCTCCTTTGCCCCCCGCCCCCCGCTTTCCGGTGATTTGGGCAACGCCAACCGATACGCCACCCCCTGGGTTCGGGCGCGTCTTGCAGATTGGCTTTTTCGGCTGACGGCCCGCGCTTGCGGCATCCCATCTTCCCCTGACCTTCCGGTCACGGACGCCGTGGATTGACGCTTCTGGTCCATCAGGCCAGTCTGGCTCCATCTGACAAGGCAAGCAGCCCCACATGACCCTCAATCCATCAAACCTCGCCCGGCGCTATATTGGCGGCGTGGCTGCCCATCCGGACCGGCCAGCAATCGTCGGCTCCGGTCTGATGGTTTCCCACGGTCAATTGGCTGAGGCCAGCCTGCGCATCGCCTTGGGCCTTCATGACCGCGGCCTCGGTCCAGGCAGCACGATCGCGGTCCGGACCGCAGATCCCGTCGTGGCCCTGGCCTCGCTGTTCGCAACTGCCCTCTTGGGCGCGCGCTGGATTTTCGGCCACGGCAACCTTCTTGGGACGGACCGACTTGCCCTCGACATGGTGCTGGACGATGGCAGCCTGCCAGCGCCTTCGCCGGTGCCTGTAACCTTGCTGGACGAAAGCTGGTTTAGCGCCGGTTCGGTTGCGCCCGGGACGGCCCTGCCATTCGCGGGCTTCAAGAGTAATGACGACATCTGGATGATCAGCCAGACCTCGGGCACGACGGGGACGCCAAAGCTGGTCGGCCTGTCACACCGGATTGTCCAAGACCGGATTGTCGCCAATTCCGCGCGGCTGGACTGGGGGCAGAAAAGACTGGCAAGCCTTTTTCCGGTCTCGGCACCGGTTTGGCTGACCTATGCGGTCACCGCGCTGCTGCACGCAGGATCGGTCCGGCACGGGCGCGACGCTGAAAACTGGTTTGACGACGGCGTCGGCTTTGCGCTTGCCTCACCGGCGCAGGCGATGAGCGGGCTTGGGACCATCATCTGGAAGGGGAAGGTCCCGGCGATCCAGCTTTCCGGCGGACCGGCGGCAGAACCCTTGGTGCGAAAGCTGCTGGACGGATTCCAGGCGGTCTGGGTCGGCTACGGATCGACAGAGGGCTTCAACGCCCTCTCGACCATCAAGACCTTGGCGCCCGACGGCAGCGTCAATAGCCGGACGGTACTGGCTTCGGGGGCAGAGGTGCAGGTGGTGGACGGTGAAGACCACCCGCTCCCTACAGGGGCCGAGGGGATCATCCGGGTCAGGAACAGCTACCTCGCCCCCGGTTACATCAACGCGCCCGAAGCGACAGCGACAAGCTTTCGCGGCGGTTGGTTCTATCCCGGCGACCTGGGTCTTTGGGATGCACAGGGACAGTTCCATATCACGGGTCGCAACAATGAGCAGTTCAACTTGGGCGGCCAAAAGGTAAACGCCCAGCTCCTCGACTTTGCGCTGCTGGGCGTTCCTGGGGTCAAGGACGCCATTACCTTCACCTTGCCTGATGTCGAAGGGACCGATGGCCTGCGCGCTTTCTTAAGCCTCGAAGCCGGGGCCGACATGCCTGCAGTCCTGTCGCAAGCGCGCCTGACCCTGCTTGCCCTGGGCGGAGAGGCGATTGTGCCCAAACGCTTCCTGTTCGCCGACAGCCTGCCGCGAAATGCCAACGGCAAGGCCGACCGCCGCGCCTGCGTGCAGCTTGTGGCTGACGGCAAGTTCCGGCGCCAGGCAAAGGCGCGGGACGTCCTGGCTGATTAGCGGAGCCAGATCCGCTGTTGCCGCTTTGTCGCATGCAAAAACCGTGCACCGGGGTGCGAATATCAAACTTCCCCAAGGTCAGATTTTCATCTAACATCCGCATAGACGAATTCTTTTGCTTGGGAAAAATCATGGCAAAAACAGATGTTGCTGTTCGAGTTGTCGGTGGTGCTGCAGCGCTCCTCGCAGGTTCGGCGGGTCTGGCCCAAGCGCAGGATGTCGGAGGCTTCTACGGGGGCGTCGGGGTTGGTGCCAAGGCCGGTGACTTTCTTGCTTTTGGCAATGACGAATATTCCTTCGACGGTGGACCGAGCGGGTCGCTTTTCGCCGGCTACAACTTCGTCTCTGGCAATCTGGTTTACGGGGCTGAGCTTGGCTTGGTCGGCAAAGCTGAGTCCGATGATCCAGACGCAGTGTACGCAGGCTCCATCAGCAACTTGATTGACCTGAAGGGCCGTCTTGGGACCGTGGTGGGCAACACCCTGTTCTACGGTTCGCTTGGGTACAGTGTCGGCGATGTGGCCGTTGAAATCGACGATGAAACCGGTGGCGACGTCTCGGGCTTCAACTTCGGCGCTGGATTTGAAACTTCGGTCACCGACAACATCTTCATCGGCGGCGACATCACCAAGCGCAATTTGGATGTTGGCGGCACGCTCTATGGTGGCCCGGCTGAGAACTACATGGACGACGTCGATCTTACGACGGTTTCCATCCGGGTGGGTTTCCGCTTCTAGGGCAGGACTGCCGCTGATCTTGCAATGAATGGCCGCGCCAGTCCTCTGGTGCGGCTTTTTCCTTTTGATCGACTAGCCAAGCGTCAGCATGGCCTTGGCGCGGCGCAAATCAATCTTTCCCGTTTCGGTCAACGGCAGCCGATCGACCCGCAAGGACTGCAACACCTTGAGACCCTTGAAATAGGGGGCGACGGCGGCCGTCAGCTCCGCTTCGGACAGGGTGCGCGCTGCGCTATAGACCACGCCGAGGCGTTCAATCCCGTCCGCATCGGCAAGTGCCACCGGGGCGAGCATCGCTCCAGGAAACGCGGCTTCCAGCACCTGTCGCACCTGTGAAAGTGCGAATTTGTTCCCGCCGTAGTTCACGACCTCTTTCGCGCGTCCGACGATAAAGTAATCATCCCCTTCACGGCGCAGGATGTCGCCTGTGATGAACCATCCGTTGATGAACCCGGTTTTGGCGTCCGCCCCTTCAACAAGGTATTGGCGCTGGAAACTGCCTTTGACCGGGCGAAAACCGACCAGCCCCTCGCTTGCCGTCGGAAGCAGCTTCAGATCCTCGTCGAAAAAGCCCAACTCCAGATCCGGGCGGCGCAGCGGTCCCAGATATCCTGACGGGCGCGGTTGCGTGCTGTCGTAAATCCAACGGAAACAGGGGCCAATCTCTGCGGACCCGTACCCAAGGTGCAGCCGCGCGCTGCAAAGACGCGAGAAGTCTTCAAGCAACCGCGGCCCTGACTGCGCGCCACCAAGCCGGATATCACGCAGCCCGGACAGATACTGAGCCGCCCCAGCCTCCTGCAGGTAAAGCTGCAGGAGGGCAGGTGAGGCAGCCAACGTGTCGACATGATAAAGGTCGATCCAGGGCAGGGCGTTTGCAGCACCTTCCGCAAGTGCAACGACCGATCCACCCGCAAGAAGCGTCGCCAGCACCACGGACATCGACCACCCGGAATGCAGCGAAAGCGTGGAGATCAGGCGGCGCGACCCAAGGTCCACTTCCCCCATGAACGCATGGCGCGGCGCATCGGCCACGCGATCAGCCTCGGAAGAGCGGATGAATTTCGGCACTCCGGTCGACCCCGAGGACCGATAGACGAAGATCCCAGGCTGCCGATTGGTCGGCCCCGTGAAATCCGGAAGCGTCAGTGTTCCAAGCAGACCGAACCACGCAGGCTCGACGATGATCTGGCGGGCACGCGGCACGGACGGGCTTGGTTCGGTGGCAAGCACATAGTCAAACGCGAGGCCCGCCTCTGCCACCTGCTCCGGCGGCGCGAAGATGACCGTCAGCCCGCGCCAGGACAAAAGAAGCGTCAGGGCCACACAAAGTTCGGGCCGTTTGCTGGCCATGACCACGGTCTGCCCGGTCCGCAGCCCACGGGTGACAAGTTCCAGATCCATGACCTGCACCAGCTGCAGCAGGTCATGATAGCTCATCTGGCTCTTTTCCGTGATCAGCGCGATTTTCTGCGGACGGGTCAGCGCCATCCGGGCAAAGGAGGAGATCAGGGTCATGCGTCGGGTCTCCGGCTCGGGCGGTCTTGATCAGCGGCATTGGCACCTTGACCTGTGCCGGGGCAAGGTCAAGCCTACGCGCATTTGCATATGACGCTTCTTGTGCGTGGCGTGGGTGGCCAGTATGGTGACCCAAGGGCAAGGAATAGATGATCAGGGGCTTTTCAGAAGCGTTTGAGGCCAGCTGCCGGTCGTATGCGGCCAAGGTCGCAATGATTGATCCGACGGGCACTCCGGTCACCTTTGGGAACCTTTTCTTCACCGTGATCGCCTTTGCCGAGGCGCTGCAGGACAACGGGGTTGCCGCCGGGGATCTGGTGTCGGTCCATGTGTCGGATTCCATTGCCGGAAGCGCCCTTAGGCTGGCGCTCTTGCGGATCGGTGCAACGGCGATCGGACCGATGCCGCGAAGCGGCGAGGGCATTGCCGTGGACTGGCATCTGGTCACCGCCGGCGCCAAGCCACTTGGCGTGGCAGATATCGCCGTTGGCCCGGACTGGATCCGTTCGCCGCGCCGCGCCGTGCCGATCCATCCGGGCGGCGCAATGGTGCGGACGACTTCGGGGACGACCGGAACGCCCAAACTTCGCCTGATCACCGACGCCGGACTTCTGGCGCGGGCCGAACGTGGGCAAGAGATGCGCGGTCAGCCAGAGGGTCCGGTCTTCATTGGTTACGCCCCTGGATCAAGCCCGTTTTTCAACTACATGGCGCGCAGCGTCCTGTCCGGGGTCCTTCAACTTCATACAGTCGCGGATGATGCCGCCAACCTGCGCGGCATCGCCGCCGTTGGCGCAACGACGGCCTTCCTGTCGCCATGGAACTTCCGCCGCCTGCTTGCCGCGGTCGAGGCGGGGGCCGCAGCGCCCGTCAGTCTGCGCCGGATCATGGTGGGCGGCGGCGAAGTCGCCCCCCATCTTGCCGCGCGGGCCGAGGCGCTGTTCGGGGCCGAGGTGTTCCTGTGCTACGGCAGCAACGAAACCGGCTCGATCGCGCATGTGCGCCCGGCTGAACAGCCGGACCTTCCTGGCCGGGTGGGCCAGCCTTACCCTGATTTCGACCACCGCTTCGTGGATGAAAGCGGCGCCCCGGCCGACCCGACAACCGGGGGCGAGCTTTGGTTGCGGGTGCCCGAACCGATCCGCGTGACCGATTTCCCCTCGGGCGCCTCTTTGACCGATGCCGATGGCTGGGTTGCAACCGGCGACATCTGCCGACGCCTTGCCGACGGGACGCTGCAATTTCTGGGGCGACGGTCAGAGTTTCTCAACATCGGTGGCAACAAGCGTGCGCCACAATGGTTCGAGGCGATTGTGCAAGGCCAGCCGGACATCGCGGATGTCGCCGCTTTCCGTCTGCCGGACCCGGGTGGGGGCGATATGGTCGGTCTGGCCGTTGTGCCAGGTCCCGCTTTCAAGGCTGCAGCCCTTGCCGATTGGCTGGCCGGAAAACTGGGCCCGCGCTACCCGTTCCGCATCATCAACGTTGCCGCCATTCCCGTCACGGCTGCGGGCAAGATCGACCGCGCCAGCCTCTCGACCCATCTGCAAACCATGACCGCCCCTTAGCCCGAACCCCCTATTCCGGAAAGAGAAATCCTGATGTTCCTGCGTTCGACAATTCTCAGCAGTGTCTTTGTCCTTTCGCTCTCCTCCCTTGCCCAAGCCGAGACGCTGACCATTCAGGTCGGCTATGGCAGCGGCGGCTCTTACGACGAGGCGGCGCGGTTGATTGCCGACCATATCACGCGCCACTTGCCCGGCACGACCGAGGTGGTCGTCGAAAATGTCCCCGGTGCCGGCAGCGTCAAGCTGGCAAAGATGGTCATGGCCAGCGAAGTCACCGATGGCAGCCAGATCGCCACGGTAAGCTCGGCGCTGGCGTTGATGCCGATCTTTGACCCGGAAAGCACGGATTTCGACCCGACCAAAGCGCATTATCTGGTCAGCATGACCAACTCGGCCTCTTACTGCATCTCGCCAAAGGCTGCGGGGATTGACAGTCTTGACGCCTTCCTGACGCAGGACTTCAAGGTCGGCGCGACCGGCAAGGACAGCACGACCTACACATACCCGGCGGCGATCAAGAACGCGCTCGGCGCGAAGTTCGAGATTGTGACCGGCTTCGAAAGCGCCACCGAGATCGACCTTGCAATGGAGCGCGGGGAAATCGGTGCGCGGTGCGGCATTGGCCTGACCACCCTGTCCAAGGGCGACATGATGGATCGGTTCAACGTGGTCGTTGAACTTTCTCCGACGCCGAAGAACGAAATTCCGGGGGTCGCCTTCCTGCTGGACCGCGTGCCGGACGAGGCGATGCGCAAGGCGCTGCAGCTGGTGATGTCCTCGGGGACGGTCCATCTGCCTTTCATCGCCCCGCCCGCCACATCGGACGAGGCATTGGCGCGCTTGCGGGCAGCGTTTGATGGTCTTGCGGCAGATCCAGAATTCGCCGCGGCAGCCGAGCGCCAGGGATTCGAGCTGTTCATGACCAGTGGTACCAAGGTCGAGGCGATGATCGATGGCTATCTCGCCTCTGACCCGACCCTGCAAGAGGCTGCCCGGGCGCTGGTGCAGTAGCGCCAGAGCGCGCACCGGTGGAGACGTTTCTTCTAGCCCTGACCGCCCTGATGGAATGGCATCGGCTAGCCCTGTTGGTGGCCGGTGTCTGCTTTGGGCTGGTCATCGGGGTCATTCCCGGGATTGGCGGGATTTTCGGGCTGACGCTGCTGATCCCGTTGACCTACTCACTGGACCCGATCGCGGCCTTTGCCCTGCTTTTGGGGATGGCGTCGGTCACCACGACCTCCGACACGATTCCGGCTGTCCTGATCGGGGTGCCGGGCACTGTGGGCGCGGCGGCGACAGTGGTCGACGGGCACCAGCTTGCACGGCAGGGACAAGCAGCGCGCGCGTTGGGTGCAGCCTATTCGGCGTCCCTGATCGGTGGGCTCTTCGGCGCGTTTCTTCTGGCGCTGGCTTTGCCGATCATGCGGCCTCTGGTTCTGTTCCTGAATTTCGCCGACCTCTTCGCCATCACCGCCTTCGGGCTGACACTTGTAGCCATGCTTGCCGGCAAGGACCCGGTGAAGGGCCTGATCGCAGCCCTTCTGGGCGCGCTGATCGCGTTCACCGGGCTTGATCCCTACGAAGGGGCCGAGCGTTGGACCTTCGGCCAAATCTACCTTTGGGATGGTTTTCCGACGGCCATTGTCTTCCTTGGGCTTTTCGCCGTCCCCGAGCTTGCCGGCCTGATCGCCAAGGGCCGGATCGCGGATGTCGGAACGACGCCCGACCCGAAGGGCTTGCGCCAGGGTATTGGCGAGACCTTGCGCAACTTGCCCCTCGTCCTGCGCAGTGGTGGGCTTGGCGCCCTTTTGGGCGCGGTGCCTGGCATCGGCGTGATCGTGATCGAATGGGTCGCCTACGGCGATGCTGCCCGTCGACCCGGCAAGGGCCCCGCGTTTGGCGAGGGCAACATCCGAGGCGTGATCGCTCCCGAAAGTGCCAACAATGCCAAGGAGGGCGGCTCGCTTTTGCCGACGCTTGCTTTCGGCATTCCCGGATCGGCCCCCATGGCGCTGCTTCTCGGAGCTTTCACGATCCATGGCTTGACGCCCGGGCCCGACCTCTTGCGCGACGAGGCGCCCTTTGTCGTGTCGCTGGTCTTGACCATCGCGCTTGCCAATGTCCTTGGCGCGGTGATCTGCCTCCTGATGACACGGCAACTCGCACGTTTGGCGCTTGTGCCGGCCACGGTGCTTGTCCCCGTGGCGCTGGCCTTCGTGGTTGTCGGGGCCTTCCAGACATCGAAGGACCCGCGTGACCTTGTTGTGTTGCTTGTCTTTTCGGCGCTTGGCCTCGCAATGAAGCGCTATGGCTGGTCGCGTCCGGCGCTGACCTTGGGTTTGGTGCTTGGGCCCAACCTTGAACGCTTCTTCTTCCTGTCCTGGCAGATTTCGGGCTGGTCATGGCTGGCGCAGCCGCTGGTGATCCTGATCCTGGGTGCGTCGACCCTGTTGATCCTGCGCCAGGTCCGGCGTTTTCGCAGGGACAGCGCCGGGTCTACTGGCCAATCGCTTGGTCGCGGTGATGCGGCCTTGGGCCTTGGTGCCGTGTTGGTGGCCGTGGGATGCCTGATCGCCTGCACAAAGCTCCCTGCAGGCGCGGCACTCTTTCCGGCGGTCGTGGCACTGGCGCTGATGCTGGCCGCAGTGCCCATACTGCCGCGCCTGTTGCGCCACGCCGCCCAAGCGGGTGAGGGCGAGACGAAGGGCATCGCCGCGGACGCCCGTTTTCTTGAAACGACCGCAGGGCTCGCGCTCTTGCTGCTTGCTGTCGGCCACCTCGCAGGGCCCGCCATCTTCATCCTGCTCGCGGCCCTGGCACATCGCCACCCAACAGTCCCCCGCGCGGCCCTGGCTGCAGGCCTCGTCGCTACGGTGATGTACAGTCTGTTTGATCTCCTCGCCCCGCAATCCTGGCCCGAACCCTGGATCTGGCTTTTCTAGCGTGCTGACGTTCGCCAGGACCATGCTGGGAACACTCCCTGAGGGTCTATAAGACGAATGCGAACCAGTCTGCGCTACCCCAGCCCCAGCTTTCGACCAGTCCGAGAGAAGGCCGCGCCACTCGGCGAGAGCGGCTCCTCGCATCGCCTCGACACGCTTGCCCCGGATCTCGGCGGCGAACATCGGGCTGAACCTGTTCCACCAGTACCGCACAGTTTCATGAAGGATCTCGATGCCGTGTTCGTGCAGAAGATCCGCTACAGTGCGCACCGAGAGCGGGAAGCGGATGGGTGCATCACCGCCAGGCGGATCCTGCTCGGATTTGCCGGATGGGCAGGCCCAACCTCAGTTTTGACCCTTCGAAGTGTCAGCACTCGCGTTAGTTGCCACGGTTACGCCGTCTGCCACACGGTCGCTGGGGTGGAGGACGACCAGGTCACCGGCCTGCAGGCCGTCGAGCACCTGTGCAAAGCTCTCGTTACGTTCGCCAAGAGAGATGGTCTGCAACTGCGCCCGACCGTCCCGCACGACATAAGTTGCCCAGTCTGAGCCATCGCGGAAAAGGGCGCCGACCGGGATTGTCAGAATCTCGTCCTCTCGCCAAAGGACGATCCGGGCGATGGCCCGAAAACCGTGGCCAAGCTGGCTCCATTCTTTAGCCGGGCCAGTCAGAGCTAGGATCACCTTGACCCGTTGCTCGTCGATCCCGAGGGCCGAGACCTTGGTCACAGCGGAAGGCTCCACCCGCTCCACCACTGCGGCAACCGGCGCGCCCCCCCAGCCGGTGATCATCGCTGCCGCGCCCTCCTTTACCCGGACCGCATCGCGCGACAGAAGCTCGACCATGATTTCCAGACTGCGCGGATCGCCGATTTCCAGGATCGGCGTTCCGGACTGGACCACCTGTTCGCTTTCGGTAAGGACCCGCAGCACCCGGCCTGAGACCGGTGCCACGATCTCGACGCAGCATCTGCCCGCCTCGTCGGACTTGTCCGGGCGCAGAACGGCGAGGGCGCTTTCCAGGTCTTTCTCCCGGACGGCCAGATTGGCAACCGCGCTGCTGGCCGCGGCCTGCGCAGTCTTCCGCGCTAGAATGGCGTTGTCATAGGTCCGCTGCGAAATCGCACCCTTTTCGTAAAGCGCGGTGGCCCGGTTGGCCTCGGTGGTCATGAACTCATAGGTCGCTTCCGCCTGCATAAGCTGGGCGCGGGCCAGGTCCATTGCGGCCTGCGCAGCGGCGGCGGACGCCTCTGCCACTGCCCGTGACCGGCTGTCCAGCAGGACCGGTGCAGCGGGACCAATCGAGGCAACAACGGTCTCGCCAGCGGTTACGCTGTCGCCTGCATGAAGGCTGATGCGCTGCAATTTGCCGGTGATCGTTGCCGACACGGTGAAAACCTCGCGGATGCGGGCCTCTCCCTCTTCTTCGACGATGATTTCAAGCGTGCGGGGTGCGACCTCAGCCACATCAACTTCAACGGGCCGGGGCAGGAAGGCCCAAACCAGAAACCCGATCAAGACAAGCAAGGCGGCGGCGGGGATAAGGCGGCGCATGGGTCACTCCCGTGTCTTCAGGACTTCGATCATGTCGAGATTGTTGATCCGGCCCCGGATCGCGAAGGCCGAGACCAGAGCTGCGGCCAGAACGACCAGACTTGCGGTCGCATAGACATCGCGCCCCATGACGAAGGGCACGCGGTAAAGGTCCGAGGAAAAGGCGGCAACCATCGCCAGGCCAATGCCATAGCCGATCAGCCAGCCGATGGGTTGGGCCAGCAGGACGACGACGGCGAGCTCGCCGAAAAGAACACCCGCCACCTCGCGGTTGGTGAAGCCAAGGACGCGCAGACTGGCCAGCTCGCGCCCCTGTTCGGACAGCGCAATGCGCGAGAAGTTGTAGACCACGCCAACGGCGATAATGGTGGCAAGGCTGACGTAGACGGTGATCATCACGGTGATGTTCTCGGCCAGCGTTTCCTTGAAGCGGCCCAGCATCAGCGCCGTGACTGTGATGTGTTCAGTCTTGGGGGCTGCCTTCGCGGCGGCGTAGAAGGCGGCGTCCTGAGCTTTGTCGATCTTCAGGTTCAGGCCCGAAACAAGGGCACTTTCGCCCATCAGCCGGTTCAACGCACCGATTTCCATGGCCGCGCCAAGCCCGACATAGCCGAGGGAAACGCCATTGACCGGCAGGGTTACGGTCGGGCGGGCACCCTCCAACACCTCGACCGTGACCAGATCGCCGGGCCGTACGCCCAGCGCATCGGCCAGCGCTTCGGTCAGGATCAGGCCAGCCGCGGGCGGTTCCATCAGCCGCAAGTCAGCATCAAGCACTCGGGAAAGCTCGGATCCGGCAGGCCGTCCGACAATGGCCAGCTTTTTCGAAAGGTTCTGGTGGCTGATCTTCGCCGAGACCGACCTGAAGGGTTCGGCCACCAGCACACCCGGCATCTGGCGAACCGCGAAGAGGGTGCGATATGGCTCAGGCGCGCCGAAGACCACCTGAGCGTCATGCCGTTCAGTGCGAAAAAAGGTTATGTCGATCATGTAGTTGATCGACCCGAAGGACCAAAGGGACGCAACCAGGATCGCCACCGCCATCGCAACACCAATCGTGCTGGAAGCGGTGCGAAACGGCCAGCGGAACAGGTGGCGCGCCACCATCACGCCTGTCTGGGGCATGGGCAAAAGCCTGCGAAACCAGCCCATCCGTTGCCGGTAGACCGCCGGTGCAGGCGGCGCCATCGCGACGGCAGGCGGCAGACGCAACACGGTGCGGACGGCGTAAAGCGCCCCGCCGATGGCCGAAGCCAGGGTGATGACAGCGGCCAGCCCGTAGATTTGCGGATCGCGGGTGAAAACCAGATAGGGAAACGAAAAGAACCGCGCGTACATCTGCGCCATCCCTGTTCCAAGCCAGGTGCCAGCCGCCATGCCGATCAAGATGCCAACGAAGGCGATCACGACGACAAACTCGACATAATGCTGCGCGATGGAACGCGAAGAATAGCCGATCGCCTTCAGAAGCCCGATCTGCTCGCGCTCCAGCGCAATGAGGCGCGACAGGGTCATGTTGACCAGCATCGCAGCCACCAAAAGGAAGATCGGTGGCAGGACCTTTACCATCGCCGAAAGTTGCTTCAATTCCGCATCCAGAAATGCGTGGCTGATCTGGTCCTTGCGGGGCGACGCGCCGACCCCGCCATAAGGCGCGGTCAGCCGGTCCAGCGTCTCGATCACACGGTCCGGGTTGGCGCCGGGAGCAAGTTTCAGGACAACATTCGAGAAGGCGCCTTCCAGATCAAACGACGCTTCCAGACTGGCACGAGGGGCCCAAACGATGCCAAAACGGCGCGGGTCGGGCATCATCTGGCCGGGGCCGAGGGCATAGATGAACTCCGGCGACAGGGCGACGCCAGTGATCTGCAGCTCCCGTCGTTGCCCATTCATCAGCACCGGCAGCGTATCTCCTGGGCCGAGGTTATGCGCTTTGGCAAACCCGTCCGCGACCACGACCTCCTTGGCGGATTGCGCGTCCGGCAGCCGGCCAAGCCGTAGATAAAGCTGGTTCAATCCTGCCCCGTTCCCCGGCAGCGAAACGAAAAGCACCGACCCCGGTTCCTTCATCCCGTCGATATCCAGAAGCCCAAGCTTCACGATCCGCGCTTCGGCGTCGAGCACGCCTTCGATTTCCTCGATCTCGGCCAGAAGGGCGCGGGGTGCGCGCGTGACGTCGGCGAAGACATCGGCGAAGCGGTTGTCCTCGTAGTACTTGGAGCGGGTCTCATAGAGCGAGGAATAGGCGCCGTTCCCAAGGATCAACGTCGCGACACCCGCCGCAAGAACGAGCGCGATGGCCAGGACCTGCGCCCATAGCCTGACCAGATCACGCAGGACTTTGCGTCTGAGCGGTGCAATCACCATGAGACCTCCGCCGCTGCCTTCTTCGTGGCATTCACGCTTTCCTCAACGATCCGGCCATCGGCAAAGCGGATCACACGGTCGGCAATGTCGCGGATCGCGGCATTGTGGGTGATGACCAACGTGGTCGCCCCAACCGCCCGGTTGACCTGGGTCAGCGCCTCCAACACCTTGATCCCCGTCGCACTGTCCAGCGCCCCGGTGGGTTCGTCGCACAAAAGGACCTCGGGGTTCTTGGCGATGGCCCGGGCAATGGCGACGCGTTGCTGTTCGCCACCGGACAGCTGGGCCGGGAAGTGGTCAGCGCGTTCCGAAAGGCCGACCAACGCCAGCGCCTCATCGGCCGACATGGGCTTTCGGGCAATTTCGGTGACGAGTTGGACGTTCTCACGGGCCGTCAGGCTGGGGACCAGATTGTAGAACTGGAACACAAAGCCGACATGGTCGCGCCGGTACTGGGTCAGTCCCTTTTCATCAAGCGCAGTCAGCTGGTGGTCCTCGAACCACGCCTCTCCTGCAGACGCCTTATCAAGCCCGCCTACAATGTTCAGGAAAGTAGACTTGCCCGAGCCGGATGGCCCGAGGATCACGATGAACTCGCCCTTTCGCGCCTGGAAATCGATGCCGCGCAGAGCATGCACTTCCAAGGCCCCATTGCGGTAGACCTTGGTCAGTCCTTTAGCGCGAAAGACGATCTCGGCCGTCATGCCGTAAGGGCCTCCGGTATAGAAAACCACATTGCCAAGGTCGGGCGCAGGTGCCGAAGCAGGTCAAACGCAAGAACCAACGAGCGAGGTCTTGTCCGCCAGGCGTCGCGGCAGCTTGCGAATGCTTTCAGCCCCGCGCCTTTTGCTGGGCCACGTTCAACAGCGCTTCCAGAAGGGCCAGCGCGACCACCTTGCCAGCCCCTAGACCGACAAGATCAATCTCGTCGCTGCCCCGGGTTTCGCGCAACGAGCACCGCCAGTGACCATTCGGCTCCGTCGCTTTGCCGGTCAGCTGGATCGACCAGCCCGGCAGGCAAAGGTCGATCAGATGCAGAATCGCTTCAACCGGTTCAAGCGTGGCTTGCGAAAGGACGGGCACCGACGGAAAGACCCGCCGAACAACCTCGGCCGCGTCAACCAGCAACGCAGCATCCAGCGACGAAGCGCCCCTGACCCGGTTCATCACGTTTAGGATGTCAGCCTTGATCATCTTCGGACCTCATGTCTGGTTCCCGTCCAGTAAAGCGTGAATTTCCGCTGTCCGCCTTGATCCGTGTCAACTCCGAGACTGACCGAAGGGCGCATGATCCCGAGTGCAGTTACTCAGGCCCCGGAGGAGCACCCGATGCTGAAGAAATCTGTCAATGTCATGTGGTTCGAGGACCTGTCGCGCGGCGATGTCGCCCTGGTCGGCGGTAAAAACAGTTCATTGGGAGAGATGGTCCGCCAGCTTGGCAAGAAGGGCATCAAGGTGCCTGGTGGTTTTGCGACCACGGCGGATGCCTACCGGGCCTACCTTACCGCGAACACCCTCGACCAACGGATCGACGATGTGATCTCGCGCTGGCATGACCAGAAGATCACGCTGCATGAGGCAGGCTCCCAGGTCCGCGCAATGATCCTTCACGGCGACTGGCCCAAGGACATCGAAGGCGACATCCTGAGCGCCTATCGTGAGCTGTCGCGCCGCGCCAAGACCACTGACCTTCCCGTCGCTGTCCGCTCCTCTGCCACGGCTGAGGACCTGCCGGATGCCAGCTTTGCGGGCCAACAGGAAACCTACCTGAACGTGCGCGGCGAAAGGGCCGTCCTTGCCGCCTGCCGGCGCTGCTACGCCTCGCTTTTCACCGACCGGGCGATCACCTACCGCCAGCTGAAGGGCTTCGGCCACACCAAGGTGGCGCTTTCCATCGGCGTTCAGCGCATGGTCCGGTCGGACACTGGCGGCTCGGGCGTCATGTTCTCGATCGATACCGAAAGCGGTTTTGACAAGGTGGCCCTGATAACCGCCGCATGGGGTCTTGGGGAGAACGTCGTGCAGGGCGCGGTCAACCCCGATGAGTATGAGGTCTACAAGCCCTTCCTGGCGAAGAAATCCCTCACCCCCATCGTGAAGAAATCGCTTGGCGCGAAAGAGATCAAGATGATCTACGCCGGCTCGGCCAGCGGCGAGACGAAGAACGTCCCCACCTCCAAGGCCGAACGCGCAGCTTGGGTCCTCAGCGACGCGGAAATCCTCAATCTTGCCCGCATGGCCGTGACCATTGAAGACCACTACGGTCAGCCGATGGACGTGGAATGGGCCCGCGACGGCGACACGGGCGAATTGTTCATCGTCCAGGCCCGCCCCGAAACCGTGCAATCCCGCATCGATGCCGGGGCGATCAAATCCTACACGGTGAAGAAGGCCGGCAAGCCCCTCCTGAAAGGCCTCAGCGTCGGGTCCGCCGTCGCCACTGGCCGCGTCAGCATCATCGAAAGCGCGCATGAAATCGACCAGTTCGTCGATGGCTCGATCCTTGTCACCGGCACCACCGACCCCGACTGGGTCCCGATCATGAAGCGCGCTTCGGCCATCGTGACTGACCACGGCGGCCGCACCAGCCACGCCGCCATCGTCAGCCGCGAGCTTGGCCTTCCCGCCATTGTCGGTACCGGCAACGCGACCCAGATCCTGCATGACGAGCAAGAGGTTACCGTCTCCTGCGCGGGCGGCGACGAAGGCGTGATCTACGAAGGCATCGCCGAGTATTCTGCCGAAGAAGTTCGCGTCGATGACCTGCCGAAGACCCGGACCCACGTCATGCTCAACCTCGCAAACCCATCTGCCGCTTTCCGCTGGTGGCGCCTGCCCATTGACGGTGTCGGCCTCGCGCGGATGGAATTCGTCGTCAACAGCGCCCTCAAGGTCCACCCGATGGCGCTGGTCCACTTCGACACGCTCAAGGACGAGGCGGCCAAAGCCGAAATCGCCGAACTGACCAAAGGCTTCGCGGACAAGACTGAATACTTTGTCGACGGCCTCGCCCGCGGCCTGTCCCAGATCGCTGCCGTCGCCTATCCGAAACCGGTCATCGTCCGGATGAGTGATTTCAAGACCAACGAATATGCCGAGCTTCTTGGCGGACGTGAGTTCGAGCCACACGAGGAGAACCCGATGATCGGCTTCCGCGGTGCCTCGCGCTACTACTCGCCGCGCTACGAGGCGGGTTTTGCGCTCGAATGCCAGGCGATCAAACGGCTGAGGAAGGAGATGGGCTTCGACAATGTGGTCGTGATGATCCCCTTCTGCCGCACCCCGACGGAAGCCGACCGTGTCCTTGCCACAATGGCGAAACACGGCCTGAAACGTGGCAAGGACGGACTGCAGATCTATGTCATGGGCGAGATACCGTCCAACGTCATCCTCGCCGAAGACTTCGCTTCCCGCTTCGACGGCTTTTCCATCGGCTCGAACGACCTGACGCAGCTTACCTTGGGGATCGACCGCGACGCCGAAGATCTGGCGCATCTTTTCGACGAGTCCGATCCCGCCGTGCTCTGGATGATCGAAAGCCTGATCGCCCGGGCGCACAAGGCCGGGGCAAAGGTCGGCCTGTGCGGCCAAGCCCCTTCCAACAACCCCGCCTTCGCCCGCCTTCTGGTAAAGGCGAAGATCGACTCGATCTCGGTCACGCCGGACAGCTTTGTTGCGGTGAAGGGTCATGTGGCCAAGGCGGAGAGCCTTTAGGGGGACAACTGCCGGATCGCGAAGGCTGCACGTTTTCAACCGTCGGCCGGAACGCTACCTGCTCGCGCCACAAGGCCAACCAAGGTCAGGCCGCGAACAGCGCGGTCGGGATCAGCATTTGAACACCTGCGCGAAGTTTGTGCGGGAACAACGTCTGCAACACTTCTTGGTCGGGCTTTTCGGAAATAAAGGCAGACCCATGAGAGATCCACATTTTGACGATGCGGACCTGTCCATCGCGGACATTCTACGCCGGTGGCCGGAAACGATCCCGGTCATCATTGGTCAAGACATGCTCTGCTTCGGCTGTCTGGTCGGGCTGTTTCAGGTCATCGACGACGCCTGCGCTAAAAGCAGAGGCTGGTGCGGCTGAACGACTGTGATCGTCCTGCGCTCGCTTTGAACGATGCCTGACTTCTGCCAGGCGCTCAGAACCCGGCTGACCGTGTGCAGGGTCGTGCCACTCATCTCTGACAGGTCCTGCTGGCTGACCGGAAAGTCGATCTCGATCCCGATCGCGCGCTGGTGGCCCGACTGGTTTATCAGCTGCTAGCGGGCGTCGGGCATCCGCTGCTCGACCTGCTGCGTCGCCATTCGCATGATCCGGTCGTTCTTCTCATGCATCCGCTGACCAAGAGTGCCGACGGTATGTCGGGCGAACCCGTCAAAGCGAGCCATGCGGCCGTGTCAGAGGAATCGCCAGACTGACTGCTTGACGCCCGCTAAACTGGAACCGGGGGCATAACCTGGCGTCTTCCAAGGCAGTTGCCGTGAACCCGGGCCGCGCAACCCAACAACCGAACGTCCACAAGCGTAGCAGACTGGTTTCATCGGACAACACGCGCGAGAAGCGACCCGGTCACTCTGCGGCGCGGTGCGGCTCTGGTTGCCTGCGCTGCCGGCCGCGAGCCCCTGCATCGCCATTCATTGTGGTCGGTCCACTGCCAAGATCTGCAAGGATCGGACAGTCGGGCCGCTGGTCGCCGCAGCATGCATCGGCAAGGTGCTGCAGGGTTTCCTTCATCGCCCGCATCTCGTTGATCTTGCGTTCCAGCCCGTCGATCTGCTCCTGCGCCAAACGCTTGACGTCGGCACTGTGGCGGGATCGGTCACGCCACAGCGCCAGAAGCTCCTCGATCTTTTCGACTGGAAAGCCCAGGTCGCGCGACCGGCGGATGAAGCGCAGCATTTGCACCTCGGTGTCCGAGTATACCCGGTATCCTGATCCCGTGCGCCCAGCCGTCGGGATCAGGCCGGTGGATTCGTAGTAGCGGATCATCTTGGCCGACACGCCCGAGGCTTTGGCCGCTTCACCGATGTTCATGGGACGGGTTCCTTCAGGACAAAGTTTGCGAATAGCGCCGCAGTCGCAGCGCGTTGCCAAGAACAAAGACCGATGACAACGCCATCGCGCCGGCGGCAAAAACCGGCGACAAGAGGATGCCGAACGACGGCCACAGCACACCCGCCGCCACCGGGATCAGCGCCGCATTGTAAGCGAACGCCCAGAACAGGTTCTGCCGGATGTTGCGCATCGTGGCCTTGGACAGCGCGATGGCATCGGACACCGCTGTCAGCCGTCCCGTCATCAGCACCACATCCGCCGCCTCGATGGCGATATCGGTGCCAGTGCCGACAGCCAGCCCCACATCCGCCTCGGCCAGCGCAGGCGCATCGTTGATGCCGTCGCCGACATAGGCCAGCGGGCCCAGCGCCCTGAGGCGTTTCACGGCCTCCACCTTGCCGTCGGGCAGAACCTCAGCCACCACCTCGTCGATGCCAAGCTGGCGCGCGATGGCCTGCGCGGTCCGGGCGTTGTCACCGGTGATCATCGCGACCTTCAGCCCCAGCCCATGCAGGGCGCGGATGGCCTGCGGTGTCGTCGCCTTGACCGGATCCGCAACCGCAAGGATCGCCGCCAGACGGCCGTCAATGGCGGCGTAAAGCGGCGACTTGCCCTCATCCGCCAGCCGGACCGCAACCTCGGCGAAAGTCGTCACGTCCAGACCCAGTTTCGTCATGAAACGGTCAGCGCCGATTTCGACTTGGGCGCCCCCCGCCTTTGCCTCGACACCGTAGCCGGTAAGCGATGCAAACCCGGTCACATCCGGCAGGACGAGACCTTCCTCGACTGCCGCCGCGACGATGGCGCGGGCAATCGGATGCTCGGACTTTGCCTCGACCGCCGCCACGGCCGCCAAGACCTTCGCCCGGTCAAAACCGGGGGCAAGGTGCAGGTCGGTCAGGCGGGGCTTGCCTTCCGTCAGCGTGCCGGTCTTGTCAAAGGCCACGACGCGCACGTCCTGCAGGGCCTGCAGGGCTTCGCTTTTGCGAAACAGCACTCCGAGTTCCGCCCCCCGCCCGGTGCCGACCATGATCGAGGTCGGCGTGGCAAGGCCCATGGCGCAGGGGCAGGCGATGATGAGCACGGCCACAGCATTCACGAGGCCGAAGGTCAGCGCCGGATCGGGGCCAAAGACCAGCCAGACGGCAAAGGTCAGCGCGGCCAGCGCCATCACTGCAGGGACGAACCACATTGTGATCCGGTCAACCAGCGCCTGAATCGGAAGTTTGCCGCCCTGAGCTGCCTCGACCATGCGGATGATCTGCGCCAGCATCGTTGCCTCACCCACCGCAGTTGCGCGGAAGGTGAAGGCCCCGGTCTGGTTGACGGTGCCGCCGGTGACGGCGCTGCCAAGGGTCTTTTCGACGGGCAGGGGTTCGCCCGAGATCATGCTTTCGTCAATCCAGCTTGCGCCTGCAGTCACCGCGCCATCCACCGGCACCCGCTCACCAGGACGCACCTCGACAAGGTCGCCGGGTCGTACCTCGGCGATCAGCACTTCAAGGGCGGTGCCGTCCTTCAGAACACGGGCGGTCATGGGCTGGAGGCCCACCAACCGCTTGATTGCCTCAGAGGTGCGCCCCTTGGCGCGCGCTTCCAGTAGGCGGCCAAGAAGGATCAGCGTCACGATCACCGCTGCCGCCTCGTAGTACACGTTTACGGTGCCCGCAGGCAGCGCAGCAGGCGCAAAGGTCGCCACGAGCGAGTAGCCATAGGCGGCGGAGGTGCCGACGGCGACCAGGCTGTTCATGTCGGGGGCCAGACGCGCCAGTGCCGGAAAGCCCTTGATGTAGAACCGCCGCCCGGGGCCGAGCAGGACGACTGTGGTCAGAGCAAACTGCAGATACCAGCTGTTCTGCATGCCTATGGTGTTCATCACCGCCATATGCACCCACGTGAACAGGTGCGATCCCATTTCCAGCAGGAACACTGGCAGGGACAGCGCTGCGGCAATCCAAAGATCACGCTTGAGGGTCGTTTCCTCAGCCGCCTTCCGGGCCGCCAATTCATCCGATACACCTGAGGCCGGCACCGCCAGCCGTGCATCATAGCCAACCGCTTCAATAGCCCTGATCAGCGCCGTTGGATCGGCAAGTCCGATGACATGCGCCCGCTCGGTCGCCAGGTTGACGGTTGCGTCGGTGACGCCCGGCACGGATTTCAGCGCACGTTCCACGCGCGCAACGCAGGACGCACAGGTCATCCCTTCGATTTCAAGGTCAATGGGGGGCGAGGCAACATCGTAGCCCACAGCGCCAACCGCCTCCACCAGGGCTGCCCGGTCCAGCCCAAGGCCGGTGACCTCTGCCCGTTCGGTGGCGAGGTTGACCGATGCGGCCGTAACTCCCGGAACGCCCTTCAAGGCACGCTCGACCCGGAGGACACAGGACGCGCAGGTCATGCCCTCGACATCGAGGACAACTGTCGCAGCCAGATCGGGCTGCATGTTCTTGGGGCTGATGTTCATCGCGGACCACCTTTTCGACTCTGTTCCGCCTCCTCAGATAGTCCTTCCCATGATGGTAAGGTCAAGAGGGTTGATGAAGGAAGTTGATCACAGGCTTGTGCTCTTGACCTTACAACCGTTGGAAGCCCTATCTGTGTTTGCATGAGGCGAAACCCAAGAAGGAGTTACCCATGCAGTTCCATATCGAAACCATGACCTGCGGTGGCTGCGCGCGTGGCGTTACCAAGGCCATCCAGTCCGTCGATCCGTTGGCCGTAGTGAAGGCAGACCCCGCGACGCACAGGGTTGATGTGACGACGACCGCCCCTCGCGAGCAATTGGCAGCAGTGCTGGCCGACGCCGGCTTTGCGCCTGCGTAACTGAAAATCAATCAAAGGACGATGAAGATGAAAAACCGGAACCTCGCGCTGATCGCTGGCGCAATTGCAATCGCGGGCGGGCTGGCCTTTGCCCAAACCACGATGGAAGACATGGATCATTCGAACATGGACCATTCCGGCATGGCCGGGATGGAGGGCATGGGCATGATGAACCACGCTTCGATGATCCCGCCCGAACTGGCGGACAACCCGGCTGTCGTGGCCTATGCAGCGGCGATGGACGTCATGATGAAGGACATGATGATCCCCTACACCGGCGATGCCGATGTGGACTTCGTCAAGGGCATGATCCCGCACCACGAGGCGGCAGTGGCCATGGCGAAAGTGCAGTTGCAATATGGCACCGACCCCGAAATCCGCGCCCTGTCCGAAGCTGTGATCGCGGCGCAAGAGACAGAGATTGCACAGATGAAAGCCTGGCTCGCGAAGAAAGGCATGTAAGTCATTCGGCGCCGGCAGGTGAACACCCCATCTGCCGGTGCCCACTCCGAGACGACCTGCTACAAAGTGTCAGGCCGCCTCATACCGTGAGTAGACCGTGGCCGTCCCGTCGCGGCCGATCAGGATGACGTCATAGGCGTCACGCTCCGTTTCCGGGCCCATTCCGGGAGAGCCGTATGGCATGCCTGGAACTGCCAGGCCGATGGCATCGGGGGCTTCAGCCAGCAGTCTGCGGATATCGGCGGCGGGCACATGCCCTTCGATCGTGTAGCGGCCTATAGTGGCGGTGTGGCAAGATGCCAACGTGTCCGGAATGCCTTGCTGTCGTTTAAACGCCGCCAGGTCATCGATGCTGCGCTCTTCAAAGCTGACTGCGAACCCGTTGTCGCGCAAGTAACCGATCCAAGCGTTGCAGCAGGGACAGCCAGGATCCTTGACCACATGAATGGACAATTCTCCCTCCGCTGCCAGCGGAGACGCCAAAGCAAAAGCCGATATGGCCAATAGGAACGTCCGTCGAGTTGTCAGGGCCATATGCTCCACTCCAGTTTTCGGCACTGTACGGTAACGGGCCAAGGGATCGTACTCAACAGTTCGGGAGGCGAGGCCAAAAGCTAAAGGACGTGTGGGATTGCATGAGGTCTTCTGCACAGGCCCGCGACTGCAACGGCGGAAAGAAAGGTCTTGGCGCAACTGTCACAGCGCGTGGCGACCCTCGGCCAGTTCTTCGATCGACCCAACATTATCTTGATGCGGTTGTGGAGGCGATAGTGGTGGTTTTCGAAGTGGACAGCTTTGCCTTGCAACTTCCGACCGCAGAAGCAGGGGCGTATCCGCTCGTCTTTCCAAGCATCTCGGAACCAATCGGCGTCACCGGCGCGATCTGTGATCACCCAGTCGGCAGCAAGCAGACTGCTCGTCAGGATCGAAGTGCCGGTGAAGTCACCAACTTGACCTACGAAAATGAAGAACATTAACGGACGACTCTTGGCGTCCCTGACGCCGTGCCGATTGATGTTCCGCCCTTCCTTCGTGCGCCAGTTCAGACCACCGCGCTGATCGTCGGGCCTTCCGTTTACGTCCGAAGGCCCGAAGCCGTAGGGTGTGATTTCAGATAGGTCGCGTCGATCATGATGCTCTTCTGATGGTTACCCTCGAAGTGCAGGCCCTCCATCATTCGGGCAAAGACACCCATATCACACCAGCGCTTCCATTCGTTGTAGAGGGTCTTGGGAAGACCATACTCGCGCGCAGCATCGCATGTCGCGACCATGCGATTGATAAAGATTATGCTGTTCAGCACGCGACAGTCATCGACACATGTTTCCATGGCTCTTGGGACAGAACGGCTACAGCCGTTCCATAAGCTCGTTGGTCAGCCAGAAAGAATTGCTGATCGTCGACCCCTTCGGCTCGGGAGTTAGCAGACCTGAGACCACCTGCCTCAGACCGGGTGAGTCCGCATCCTAGGACTCCAGAAAAGCCAGATTTGGGCTGACAGCCGCAAGGTGAATCAACTGGGTCATCTCTTCTTGACGCTCCCAAAGCAGAGTCGGGCAGCCAGCCGTCTCGACGTTCAGTCGCAGCAGCGGCTCGGTGTTCGACGAGCGCAAGTTAAAGCGCCAGTCAGGGAACTCCAGGCTAAGACCGTCGAGGACGTCTACCAGAACGGCCCGGTCGGCAAAATGCGCGCGGATGGCGGCGACGATGCGGGCAGGATCGGCTACGCGGAAGTTGATCTCACCCGACGACGGGTAATTCCGCCGCATCTCTGCGACTTCGCCTGCAAGGCTGCGCCGGGTGCGCGACAGAAGCTCAAGGATCAGCAGCAAAGGGATCATTCCACTGTCGCAATACATGAAGTCGCGGAAGTAGTGGTGGGCCGACATCTCGCCGCCATAACAGGCATTGGTTCGCCGCATCCGGTCTTTCATGAAGACATGACCGACCGGAGAGGGCACGGCGTGACCGCCCGTCGCCTCGACGATGCTCCGGGTGTTCCAGACGACGCGTGGGTCGTGGACGATAGCACCCGGACCATCGCGTTCAAGCATGGCTCGCGCAAGAAGGCCTACAACGTATTCTCCAGGTATCGCCGCGCCGGTAGCGTCGAAGAAGAAGCAGCGGTCGAAATCGCCGTCCCAAGCCACCCCGAAATCCGCCCCGGATGCCCAGACGTGGTCGCCCGTCGCGGCATGGTTTTCCGGCAAAAGCGGGTTCGGGATGCCGTTCGGAAAACGCCCGTCCGGAGTGTGATGGACGCGAATGATGTGAAGCCGTGCGCCCTTGTCTGACAGCGCGCCCGCAATCGCGTCGAACGTCGGGCCAGCAGCGCCATTTCCGGCATTGACGACAATGCGCAATGGCGCAAGCGAAGCGGGGTCGATAAAGGACAGGACCCGGTCGACGTAAGCCTGGCGCAGGTCAACCGGCATGACCGTGCCTGCTGAAATCTCAGGCTTTGGTTGCATTGGGGACGCCATCATAGCCTCGATCCCGCGAAACTCGGCATCGGTCAGCGGCCGGGCACCGGGGCCAATCAGCTTGAACCCGTTGTACTCGATCGGATTGTGCGAAGCGGTGACCATGATCCCCGCACCGGCGCCAATATTGTCGGTGGCAAAGTAGACCTCCTCTGTGCCGCAGAGACCCAGGTTCAGGACATCCACACCCCCGGCGCTGAGGCCGTAGGCAAGGGCCGCCGCAAGCTCGGGCGAGCTTTCGCGCACGTCGCGGCCGATGACGACCTTACCCGGTGTGAGGCAGACGGCCACGGCACGGCCAAGGCGGACAGCAAAGTCGGGGTCAAGCTCGATGCCGACCTTGCCGCGGATGTCATAGGCTTTGAAACAGGGAATACGGGTCATGGGTGGGGTCCGATGGCAAACGTTGTAAAGGGCCGGGCGGGGGGCAGTCCGCCCGGCATGACAGGGTCAGGCGCGGGCGTAGATGTCCTGGTAGCGGATGATGTCATCCTCTCCGAGATAGGCGCCGGTCTGCACCTCGATCAGCCGCAATTCCACTTTGCCGGGGTTGGCCAGCCGGTGAACCTCCCCAAGCGGGATGTAGACTGACTGGTTTTCCGAAAGGGTCGATACGGTGTCGCCGATGGTGACACGGGCCGTGCCTTCTACGACGACCCAATGCTCCGACCGGTGCACGTGGCTTTGCAAGGACAGCTCACCGCCCGGCTTCACGACAATGCATTTGACCTGATGGCGCTTGCCAAGGGCCAAGGTCTCGTAATGGCCCCAGGGGCGGTATTCCTGGCGGAAGCTTTCGGCTTGCGGCGCCTTGCGCAACTTCAGCTCCTTTACGGCGTCCGCCACGGATTGCGCACTGTCGAGATCGGCGATGAGGACAGCGTCGCGCGTTGCGATGGCGGCGATATTGCGCAGGCCGATGCCGACGATCTGGATCTGGTCATCCCGCGCGCTGAGAAGCGTATCCTGGCAATTCAGCGCCAGCGCTTGACCGGTCAAAGCCACACCGGCAGCATCGCGCCGGGTGGCTTCCCAGACCGCGCGCCAGCTGCCCATGTCGCTCCACCCGACCGAGATCGGCACGACCGTGCCGCTCACATGTTCCATCACCGCGTAGTCGACGGAAAGGTCAGGGGCTTCGGCATAGCAGGGCCCAAGGCGCAGGAAATCGAGGTCAGTCTTCGCCTCGCGGATCGACCGGCGGACGGCGGCGCGCAAGCCAGGCGCGTGGCGGCCAAAGGCCGAGATCAGCGTCTTTGCGGAAGCGAGGAAAATCCCCGCATTCCAGACGAAACGGCCGCTTGCAACCATTTCCTCGGCGCTCACCGCTTCGGGCTTTTCGGTGAACCTGTGGAACGGCTGCGGCACGCCATCGGGAGAAGCTTCATTGGCCAGTTCGATGTAGCCAAAGCCAGTTTCCGCACGATCGGGGCGAATGCCGAAGGTCACGATCTCGCCTTTCACGGCGTTGGGGATGGCGGCGGCGACGGCATTTGCGAAGGTCATGACATCGGTGATCACGTGGTCGGCCGGGCAGATAAGCACCAGCGCATCATGGTCCTGCGCCTGGATCAGCTCGACTGCGGCACAGACAGCGGGGCCTGTGTTGCGCTGCTCGGGCTCGACCACCAGACGGTGGCCTTTCACGCCCAGCTCGGCAGCCTGTTCGGCGACGACAAAGCGATAGTCGTTCGCGGTCAGCAGGACCGGCGGGGCGCAGCTGATGTCTTCCAGACGGCGGATCGTTTGCTGCAAAAGGCTGTCATCGTCGCCGAAGCGGACGAACTGCTTGGGCATGCTTTTGCGCGAGGCAGGCCAGAGGCGCTTGCCAGAGCCGCCACACAGGATGACCGGATGAATCTTGGGCTGGGACATGGGCAGATTCCTTATGCGTTCAGGGGTTGGGGGGATGGGGTCGGGGTGGAAAGGCTGCGGCGGGCGGCGCGAAACAGAAGCGAGGCCACAAGCACCAGCTGGCAAAGAAGTTTCGCGCCGATCAGGGTGCCAAGGCTGTCAGACAGCAGGGCCAGGACGATGATCTGGACCGGGCAGGCCAAGGCGATGGCCCAGATGCCCGACCGGTCGCCAAGGGCCGCAAGGTAAGTCGCCAGAAGGTAGCTGAGCGTGAAGGCACCGGCAGCGGCCGATATCACCGGCAGATAGGGCACGGCGGGCAGGAAGGCGGGGCCGACCAGCAAGGTCAGAACCGGGCCGGGTGCCACGCAGGCAAGGCCGATCAGAAGGGCGGTCACGGCAGCATAGAGCGCGAAGACGGGTCGGGCGGCCTTCAACGGGTTGCGGCCAGCGGACACCTCGGCCGCGACGACCGGCAGCAGGATGGCGGCAAGGCTGAAGCAGCCGAAGAACTGGATGCGCTGGAAAAGACCAAGGGCAGCGACATAACCCGCTTCTTCAGAACCAAGAAGCCTTTGGGCAAGGATCACATCCCCGTCCATCAGAATGATCTGCCCGGCCTGCAAGACGGCGAAGGGCAGGGCCGCCAGAAACAGGCCAGCCGTGGCGGCGGTGGGAACGGTGGCCTCGGTAATGCCGGTCGGGCCAACGGCTGTCCGAAGCGGCAACCAGCCTGCAAGGACCGAAAGGGCGATGGTTGCCGTGACCCCCGGAAGACCAAGGCCGGCCTGCCATGTCAGCGCAGACCCGATCAGGCGGACCCACATCTCGACCTGCGCCGAAACGATGACGCGGTGGGCGTCAAGGCGGCCGGTCACGACACCCCGGGCCAGTGCCAAGGGCAAGGCAAAGGGCAGGCACAGAAGAAGAAGCGGCAGAAGCGGGCGGTCAAGACCAAGGCCGGGGCCAAGGTTAACGGCCAGCGTCCCACCAATCAGGACGGGCAGGGCGGCAAACCCGATGACAAGACCACGCTGCGACAGCCGCGCCAGCTTGGCCAGCAGCGCCTCGCCTTGGTCAGGGTCCGCGGCAATGCGCTGGCTGATGGCAAGCTGCAAGGCCCCAAGGACACCCATCACCGCCAAGAACAGGGTCAGCAGCGTGGCAAGCTGGCCGAAAAGCGCGGGCCCCATCCAGCGGCTGAAAAGCACGTTGAAGCCAAGATTGCCAAGGTTGACCAGATTGGCCGACAGGAAGATCGCAAAGACTGGTCCCGCGAACAGGGCAGGACGCATCCGTCGGGACAAGGCGAAGGCGGGCATGTCAGGCGGCCTTCTGGTCAACGGTCGCTAGGCCATGCGCAATGACCAACTGCGGCAGGTCGGCAGCCATGGCGCGTGCGGGCAGGCCAAGGTGGCGCTCAGCGATCAGGCGCAGCATCGCAAAGCCGGCGCGGCGGATGGCCCGACCGGTGATCTTCGAGCCGGGCACCTCAGTCCATTCCGCCAGCGGATACTCATAGAAGGCGCCGGTTCGCGAGGCGGCAGTCGCGGCGAGGCGGCTGAACAGCTCCACATCGAAAAGCCACCCGGCCGAGAAGGGCTGCGCCAGCGCCTGGTGCAGGCGCGGGGTGTTGCGCAAAAGCTTGGCACCGCATTGCGTGTCGCCAATCGGCAGGCCCACCGCGATGCGGGCCAGCTTGGCACAGATGCGCGAGATGATGCGGCGCGACAGCTTGCGATCAATGGAATGACCCAAAAGCTGCAGGCGCGCGCCGTAGACGACCTCGATCTCGGTATAGCGCTGGCCAAGGCGCAAAAAGTCCACGATGGCGTCAAGCGGCGTGGCAAGGTCAGCGTCCCAATAGCCAACGAAATCGACCCCACTGGCGGCGGCATGGGCCAGACCCTGGCGGACGGCCTCAGCCTTGCCCGAATTGCGGCTCAGCGACAGCACCTCGACCCGGTCGGGATGCGCGGCGTGCAGGGTTTCCAGAACCGCAAGCGTTGCGTCACGGCTGCCATCGTTCACGAAGACGAAGCTGATCCCCTGGACTTCCTGCAGAAAAGCCGAGAAGGCCGGAAGGTTCAGGCGCTCGGCTTCGTTGTAGCAGGGCACCACGACCGCCGCGCTGACGGCCAGCGACGGGGTCGCGGCGTGAAACAGCGTAACGACGTTTGAACCTTGGGCGGCGATGAGGGCGAGGTCGGTCATTTCGGGGTCCTTTCCAGCTTGACCGAAAGATGCCACCGATGCGCGCCTGCGTCTCGCAACCCTCTGGATATGAACGGGTTTCCAACGGGTAGGCGACCTATCCCGAAAGACGAAACGGGGCTCCTTTCGGAACCCCGTGCTGTTCTTTCGTATAGATCGCCAAGTCGTGTCAGCTGGCGAATTCGGCCCCTCGCGTCTCTTCTTCCGGGCTGCGCCAGAACATGGACAACTCACGCATATGCACCTCGGCCACTTCCGAGATTGGCATACCAAGGGCTGCGGCGCGGTTCGCCCGTGCCAGGCGGTCGGCGCGGTCGGGATCGTCCAGGAGTGCAGTGATGGCCCGGGCCATGCCGTCGACTTCGCCGGCATCGTAGTTCGCGCCGTCCAGCCCTTCATCCCGGCAGACGTCCACAAAGTCGCCGATGCGGGGAAAGACCGGCACTGCGCCGTAGGTGGCGGTCTGGTGCAACACGCCTGAGCTGCCCGTGGTTGCGCTGTAGTCGAAAACGCTGGCCCGCGCCTTGGCAAAGAAGGCGGGAATATCATCCTCGGCCACATAGCCGTGGAAGTGGATATCGGGCTGGTCCGCGCAGCTTTCTGCGACCGAAGCCATATAACCCGGCGTGTTCGGATGGTCAGAGCCGCCGATGACCAACTCCAACCCAGAAAGGCCCGGCTGGCTGCGCAACTTCTGGAAAGCGGCAATCAGCGTTTCCAGCCGCTTGTAGGTGCCGAACTTGCCCATGGTGACAATGCGCAGCGGCCGGTCACGGCTGGGCATCAGGTTGCGGCTTTCGGTGTCGAACGTGCCATGCGGCACCAACATCGCCCGGGCGTGGGGGTAACGGCGGGCCAGATCCTCACGGTAGCTTGCCAGCGTCACGGTCAGGTAGTTCGCGGCCAGAAGCGCCCGGGTGATCACCGCGCCCCCAAGCCGCACCACGCGTTGCCGCAAGATTTGCCCCTTAAGCTGGGTCTGCTCCAGATCCACACCGCTGATCAGGTTGTGGGCGATGACCCCCGACGGAACACCTGCCAGCCGGGCGGCCAAGGGCGCGCAAAGGCCAAGGGCGGCAGGAATCTCGCTGCTGCCGAAGCTGGCCATGTGCAGGTTGAAGACCGCGCCGTCTACCCGCTCGGCCTTCAGCGCCGCAACGATCCGAAGCGCTGAAAGCGGCGCATTGAACGACCAGACGCGACGCACGCGGATTTTCGGGCCAAGCTCAAGCTCGGCTTCCGGGTGGTCAAGACGGTCGGCGATCACGACGACTTCGGACACATCGGCCCGGGCGGCGAAGGCCTTGGCCAGGTGCAGGCCGTATTCGTTCAGCGTCAGCCGGCCCGGCGGAAAGGCGGTGACAAGCGCGATGCGGCGGGGCGAAAAGACGACGGACATTTGGGTTTCCTTGCACTGAACAGGTTGAGGGTCCCGAAGCAGCGCCGCGCTCTGCCCAGAGCTGAGCTTGCATCCCCAGCCAAGCCCTTCGGCCGCCGCTTCGGTCCCAGCAAGGTTATGCGGGAGGGGTGCCGTCCCTGTCCCGGCACCAAAAGGATAGGTTCGGGCTGATCGGTATAGGGCCGACTATCAGGGAGCTTTCGGCGCCAAGGCGAAGGCCTGTGACACCACGTGACCAGCCGGCTTCAGGGCGCCGGTTGCGTCGTAAAGGCCAAAGCGCGACTGCAGCCGCCGGACCCAAGGCGAGGCGCCTACGGCTGCGGCATCGGGGCTCGCAAAGTCATGTAGCGTCCAGATCAGGACCCCATCCGCGCTGGCAAGCTGGGCCAGCCTGTCTTGAAGAGCGGCGGCCTGTGCGGCCTCGGACCCGGGAAAACCAAGTGCCAACGTGTAAGAGCTTGCCCCGACCTCGGTCACCAGAACGGGCTTGTCCATCGCCATGGCGCGAACCTTGGCCAGCCGGTCGGCGGTGCCGGCAACTTCGGCATAGTCGTGGTAGGACACCGCATCGACAAGCTGCACCAGGTCGGGCGCTGCTTCGGCACTTGACCAGCCGATCGTCAGGGCAAGCCCGGGTGCGATGTCCTGCGCCATAAGCGCCATTGTGGTCAGCCAGGCGTCCACCAGCCCCGCACCTTGGGTGTCGCGGTCAAGGTCAGGCTCGTTCTTCAGGTCAACCAGCACCACGGCGGGCTTTGCGGCAAGAACGGGCAGCACGCGGCGCAGGTAGGCCACGTCATCCGCCCAAAGCGCAGGCCGATAGCCGGGCTTCATGTCAAAAAGTGTGGGGATGACCCGGATCCCACGGGCATGAGCAAGATCGAGAAAGACCTCCAGATTTTCAAGGTTGCTCTCTCCGTCGGAGTCGGGGCCGAAGTCGGCGACCGGCAGGAAGATGCGGACGGAATTGCCGCCAAGACCAGCGACCAGGGTCAAATCGCCAGCGATGACCATAGGGTCGAACTCGGCCCAGAATTGCCGCCACGGGGTCTTTGCGGGGTAATAGTTGACGCCCACAAGCCGTGGCAGCTCCAGCTTCGGCCGCGTCGGGGCCGCAAGATCCCGGCTGCCGGTCCTCTCATGGCTGAAGATGCGCCAGCCGGTCGTCTCGTTGGTCAGCGTCGTCCGGACATCGTCCACCGTCAGCGCGTATTGCGTCAAAGCCCCGTCACGCAAGGCATAGCGCACCGTCGCGGCACTGGCCGAGACCTGAAAGACCGAACCGTCGAGATGCAGAAACTCCGGCCGCGCGGTCTGTTCCAGCACGACCATGCGGCTGCCGTCCCGCAAGGCCTCTTGCGCGGCAAGGTTGGCCCGTCCAAGGGCTATGCCAGCGAAATGGTCCGCCAGAAGGGCAGTCTCTCCGGTGTCAGAGGCCGCAGCAAAAGCGCGCCAGGCTTCGGTCAGCGCGGTCCCGACCAATGCCTGATCGCCGGGCGTGACCTCGCGCACCAGCGGACGGACCGGCGCGGTCCAAGCCACTGTCCGGGCGGGGAGTTCCACGGGATCAAGCGCTTCCGAAAGGTAGCGGTATTCACGGCTGCGCTCTTGCGACGCCACAAAGGATTGCGCGGCGGTCCAAAGCACCGCCGCAGTAAGGCCAAGAAAAGCCAGCACAGCAAGACTGCGGGCAAAAGGGCGCGTCATGGGCTGATCCTTGTGGAAGCTTCTGCGGCGACGGCAGCGTGCCAATCCGGCGTCAGGTCCATCGGGCCAAGCGGCGATGCGACGGTCAGGCGCAGGACTGCGCTTGACGTGGTGATCGGCAGCAAAAGACTGACCTCGCCGTCCAGCACCCAGGCGGTTCCCGTCACCGGCGGTCCGCTGACAAGGTTGGCCGTCACGGTCACCTGAGCGCCATCCGTCAGGGCGTAACCGTCCGTGGTCAGAAACGGCCCCAGGGTCAGCCGCAAGGCATCGATGTCAGGAAGGCTTTCCACCTCAAGGGGCGGCGCGCCCGCGGACACTGGAGCCTGCACGGAAAATGCCGCTGACTGAGAGGTTTTGGTGCCAAGCGTGATCGTGGCCTCCACCCCGCCCGGCATGTCGCGCGCGATGAAGCGGGCAAGGCTCTGATCCTGCAAGGTCATCCCTTGGGCAATGCTGTAGCTGCCATCGGGATGGCGCAGGACGGTTGTAATGCCAGTACCATCGGGGACGGGATTGCCGAACCGGTCGGCCATCGGGGACGAGGTCAGAACGAACTCAGTATCCGACCGGGCGTCCGCCACGGCCCCGGGAATGTCCGGCTGGATCGACGCGATGTCAGCCGTGATGCCAAGCATCGCCTGCGGGCTTTGCCGTCCCCCCGAGGTGACCCCCACAAACAGCACCCAAGCCCGCGACTGTGGGGGGACCAGCAGGTCCACAATGCCGCCAGCGGTTTGCCCGGGCGTGGCCGCGCCTGCGACCGTGACCATGGCGGTGGTGCCGTCCGCCACAAGGTTGCCAAAGCGGTCAACAACCGTTGCCATGACATGGCCGGGGTCCTTGCCTGCCACCATGCTTTTCGGCCCGGCAAAGATGACCAGACGGTCGGGGTCTAGTGGAGCGACGACCGTGCCCGCGCCAGTCCAGCCTGCCCAGTCGTGGCGTTCGGGGGCAGTTGTGGCAGGGTCGAACAGACCAAAGGCGTCGGAGACGAGGGTGTCTGCCAGTCCGGGCATGCCCGCCAGCATCAGGACAAGGGCAAGGCCAAAGTCAGAACAGCGGGTCATGGGTCATGCTCGTGGCCAGAAGGCGCAGGTGGGAAAAGCCGGTGGCCGGATCCAGCGGGATCGTACCGTCGGCCGCGCCAGGCAGCGCAAGGTCGGGCTCTTGCGCCCGGCCATTGACGGTGATCACCGCATCGGTCAGGTCCGATACCACCGTGATCTCGCTGCCCAGTGGCAGGACAAGGCGGAACGGCGTGCTTTGGCCCGGGTAGATATTCGTCTCGACAAAGCCCGTCTCGGCCCAGAGCGGCAGGCCGTCAGGGCCGTAGAGCAGCAGGTTCAGCCCGACGATGCTGGCGGTTTCCGTGCCGGTGTTGACCGCAAGCCCGGTCAGGATCAGCGACCCGCCCTCAACCTTCGTGCGCAGGCCGTTCAGCGCGATCCCACGGTAAAGGTTGGTGCCGGTGACCAAGGCGCGGGCGGTCAGGCTGGCCGCTTCCGGTGGCTCGGCGAATTCGGGCGGGATGAACAGGGTTGGGTCAAACTCGCCATCGGTCTGGGCGTCCTGCAGGGACAGCACGCCTTCAAAGTCGATGCGGAAGCCTGCGGTTTCCGCGGCCAGCAGCCGATGGGCGTTCACCAACCCCGAGGTTGCCTGCGAAAGCGCCAGACGCGGCCCGCGCAGCACCGCCTCAAGCGTCAGATGCGCCGGATCGGCGTCGGCGTTGGTGATCTGGCCAACCACCGCATAACGGTCATCATGGCGGACCAGACGCGCGCCGCTGATGGCGATGCGTGGGCGGTCCAGCCGGTCACGGTGAAGGTCGGTCTCGGGCCGGGGCTGACGGCGACCGACAACGTTAAGGTCCAGCACCTCTTGCCGTAGCAAAAGCAGCGGCGTCTGCACCGGGCGCAAGGCCGTGGGCGCGATGTACCATATGCCATCGCGCAGGATCGTGCGGACCGTCAGCGTCTGCCGGTGCTGGTCAAGCGGGGTCAGCCAGTCCAGCGCCACAGTAAAGTCCGCGATGGCCCCGTCGCGCCGCAAGGGGGTGACTGTAACGCCGGACAGCTTGCCATAGGACGCGACAAGTCCGCCGGTCCAGCGCCAGCTGAACTGCGCATCCTCGAACCGGCCACGCGTTTCAGGGTCAAGCCGGGCAAAGGCCGCCTCATGCCGGCGGAAATCCAGGTCGCCGAAATAGGCGGTAATCACCGCTTCCGCAGGTTCGGGGCGCAGCAGTCTTTCGCGGATCGTCCAGCCCAGAAATGCTGCGGCGACAAGGGCAAAGACAGCCAGCCCCAGAACCACACGCTGCACGCGGGCAGGATTGCTGAACCCGGTCTCACCGCGCGCAACGGGCCGGAACTCACCAGGCCTTGCACCAAAGGTCCGCTGCAGGGCCGAGCCAAGGAACACCAGCGCCGCCGCGATCAACGCCAGTGGCGGCAACACACCCCACATCAAGGCATGTATGGCCGGGATGTCGCGGCGGGGCAGGACCAGAGGCAGCGGCGGGATGTCGGGCTTTTCCCAGACCACGATGCCATTGCCCAGCCGGTTCAGCCGCGTCCAGCCGGTGAAGTGCAAAAGCGGGTCGTAGAACGCGTCGTTTGAGAAGACATATTTCAGGTTGTACCGCTCGGCGTTGACCAGAAACTGGCGAAGTGACCCAAGCCCGGGAACGCCCAGGTACTTGGCATTCTCCAGCCGCTCGACCGAAAACCGCGTCAGATCGGGCAGGCGGCGGGCGGAATGATAGTTGCCGTCGACCGAAAGCGCCGTCGTCTGGGACGACAGATACGCAAACTGGTCACCAAGGCCGAGGGTCAGATACCGCCAGCGGTCATGCTCATCCTCGGCCATGAAGCGGGCAACGGGGGCAGGGTCGACAAACTCGGGTTGGGTCGGCTGCATGCGCGGCAGAACGGCGGGCAGGACCGCCATCCCCACCATCGCGGCAAAGATGCCGCCGACCAGAAGCCGGTGACTGCCATTGCCAAAGGCCTGCACGATGGCTTGGCGCGACCGGCCGTGCAGCAGCCCGTCGAACATGAGGCCGAGGAACGGCAGGATCAGGATCGTCGCCCAGAAGGTAAAGCGGTCAAGCGTCAGGATGTCGAAAGCTCCGCCCAGGATCACGCGGGGCAGGGGGGTAGTGCCACCAGTGCCCAGAAGAACGCAAAGCATCAGCGACAGGCCCAGCGGCCACAGTCGCGTGGTCGCCGTCTTGTAGATCGCATAGGGCAGGTACAGGATCGCCACGCCCCAAGGGATGACGAAGAACACAAGGCCAAGGTCGAGGCGCTCAAGAAAGCTTTCCCGGCTGCCGTGCGGGATCGACACCTGGGTGATCGGGTCGGTGACCGACCAGTACCAGTACGGGAACACGGTCAGCACGATCGCGCCCAGCATCAGGACTGCCAGCACAGCGCCCCGGGCCAGAGGCGGAACAAAACGCCAGCCCGCATAGAACCATGAACGTCCCTTGGCCGGGCGGATCTCGGACACAGCCTTCAGCGCATGCAGGCCCAAGGGCAGGATGAATAGAACGCCGCCAAAGATCGTCGTCACATGATGCGCCGCCGTCGTCGCGGCCGAAAAGATCACTGCCGCCACACAACTGCGCCAACCGCCGTACACGATCCAGCGATAGACATAAGGCAGGCCGTTCAGGAAGATGCCCAGCGAACAGATCGTCGGCAGTTGCCCGAACAGATGCACCGTCTCGGAGATCGACGAGGCCAGCACCGCCGACAGCGCCGCATAACCTGCCGCCCGCGGGGGAACCCACAGAAGCGCAAATCGGTAGACGCCCGTGATCAGCAGCAAAAGCCCACCAAGCTGCACCACCACAAAGGCCGCGCGAAGGGGGACCAAGCTGTTCAGCGCCGCGATGGCCATATGCGTGCCGGGCGGATACGAAGTTACCGAAAAGCCGGTGTACCAGCGCGGCTCCCACGGGTCGAACCAGCTGCGGTGGTAATGGTCGGCAAAGAACATGTGGATGAAGGCGTCGTAGGTATTGCCATGGGTGAAGGGCAAAAGCCCGCCATGAAACAGGGCCGTCGCCGCCAGCGCGACCAAAAGCAGTCGCAGCCCGGCACTGTCTTCGCCGGGGTCAAGCTCTTGGGTTTGGTCAAGGGTCTGGGTCATGGCTGGGCGAAGCCGACACCGCGGCCTGCGGCAAAAGCCGGGCCCGGGCAGACAGCGCATCCCTTCCGTCAGATCAGATAAGGTTCATTTCGCGTGCGATCATCGCGGCATGCGTGCGGTTCTTCGCGTTCAGCTTCCGGCTGAGCGTTTTTACATGCAGCTTGATCGTCACTTCCTGAAGATCCAGGTCGCGGGCGATTTCCTTGTTCGACTTGCCTTCGCTCAACCCGCGCAGCACATCCGTCTCGCGCTGGCTCAGGTTTCCGCTGCTGGTGTCGGCTTGCTGCATGAAGTTGAACGGGGCATAGACCTCGCCCGCAGCCATGAACCGCACCGCGCTGACCATCGAGCGTGAGGACATCGTCTTCGGAACAAATCCCGCCGCACCGGCCTTGATCGCCTGTTCCGCCAAAGCGCGCGAGGCGGTGCCAGACAAGATCGCCACCGGGCGTTGGTCATTGGCGGCGATCATCAGCGCCAGGCCCTCAAGGCCGTTCATGCCGGGCATGTTGTAGTCAAGGAGCACCAGGTCGAAGCTGCCACCTTCATCGGCGGCCCGGATCGCATCCTGCAGGTTTGGCACGGTCACAACCTCTGCGACACCCTCGCCTTGCAGGAACGAGGCGATCGCCTCGCGCACAAGATCATGGTCATCGGCAATCATCACACGCATGCCAGCAACTCTGGGCGCTTGGGAAACGACCGTCAACTGGCGTTGTCTGGCAAGGGGAACGGATTGCATGTGACTCATACTCCAACGGGTATCTTGCGTTATGCGGATGCAAAGCTGCCGCAGGGGAACAGAGTTAACCGTTATCCTGCACGGCGTCGCGGTGCCAAACGAAGAGGGGGGCGTCTCGATTGCGCGCAGATCCTATACGAAAGGATAGCGACCTATCCCGATGATCGGGTGACCGATCGGTCCAAGTATGCGAAAGGACATATCAAGCTCGTACGCTCGTGAGGTTGTTTGATGTTTGCCATGATCAGAAACATTGTTGCCGCAACAGCGGTCGCTGTCTTTGCCGCCGGACCCGTTGCCGCCGAAGCCCTGCCAGTGCCAACCGGTGAAATCGTGCTGACCGTGACCGGCGACATTCAGGTCACCAACCAGGGTGACAGCGCGGTCTTTGATGCCGAAATGCTGAAGGCCCTGGGAGAGGTCACCTACCAGACCTCAACCCCCTGGACCGACGGCGTGCAGTCCTTCACGGGCGTCTCGCTGCACCGGCTGATGGAGGTGCTGGGCGTGGCCGAAGGCTCGCTCAAGGCAACGGCGATCAATGACTACGCCATCGACATTCCCGTCTCTGACGCGGTCGAAAACGGCCCGATCCTGGCCTATCTTCAGAACGGCCAGCCAATGTCGGTTCGTGAGAAAGGTCCGCTCTGGGTGGTCTATCCTTATGATCTGAACAAGGACTATCAGGCCGAAGTGATCTTCTCGCGCAGCATCTGGCAGCTGGTCAGGCTTGACGTCACGGACGATTGACCGGGCGCGGCGGTCGGCAAGAGGCGAAGATGGCATTGGGCATCAAACAGGACAGATCGCGCAGGCGCCGGATGCGGGCCTTGCCGACGGTCGTGCTCTCGGCAGCGCTGGTCGGGATCGTCCTCTGCGTCCTTTCCATCACCTTCCTTGCCAACACCGTCCAACGCGAAGTCGAAGCGCTGGCCGTGGCAAACTCGGACACGACGCAGTGGTCGCTGGTGCAGTCGGAAGTCGAGCTTCTGGCGCTTCAGGTGGCCATCCACGACGCCGAACATCAATTGGTGCCAAACCTTGCCGAGGTTCGGCGTCGCTTTGACATTGTCTACAGCCGTATCCGCCTGATTGCCGAAAGCAACCAGTTCGCCAACCTGCGCAACAGCCCCGAAGCTGCGGAAAGCCTGGCCCTACTGAGCGCTTTTCTTGACCGCCACACCCCGTCGATCGACGGGCCAGACGACGCCCTTGTTGCCCATCTTCCTGACCTGTCCCGCGACGTCGAAGCCCTTCGGGCCACCGGACGGGATTTCTCGCTGCTTGGCGTCCGCTTCTATGCCGCCGATTCAGATGCCAAGCGCGAAAGTGTCGCCAGAACCCTTGCCAGCATCGGCTATTTTACCCTCGCGCTGGTGCTCGCGCTTCTGGGCGGAATCGCGATCCTGATGGCAATGTTCCGCCGCAGCATCCGGTCGGAAAGGGTGGCTGGCGATGCCCGCAACCGGCTTGAAGAGGTGATCGCCACCTCACTGGACGGGATCATCGCAACGGATATCGACGGCAGGGTCATCGAATACAACGGCGCGGCCGAGCGGGTCTTCGGCTATGCGCGCGCCGAGGCTATCGGTCAGGACATGGCCGATCTCGTGGTGCCTGAACATATGCGGGCCGCCCATAACGCCGGCATGAAACGCTACCGCAAGACCGGAGAACGCCATGTCGTCGGCAAGGGTCTGATCCGGATGGAAGCCCGCCGAAAGGACGGAACGATCTTCCCCGTCGAACTCTCGCTGTCCTCGGCCACCTTTGGCGGACGCGAAATCTTCGTCTCGTTCCTGCGCGACATTTCGGACCGGGTTGCCTCTGAACAGGAACTGATCCTGGCACGCGACCGCGCGGTTGCCGGAGAGCTGGCGAAAGCCCAGCTTCTTGCGGTGATGAGCCATGAGATGCGCACGCCGCTGAATGGCATCCTCGGCACGATCGAACTTTTGCAAGACTCCACCCTTTCAGCAAAGCAAGAGCGGTTCATCGCGGCGATGAAGACGTCAGCCTCGCTTTTGCTCCACCATGTCAACGGCGTGCTCAGCATGTCCCGCGCCGAGGCGGGGCAACTGGACCTGCAGGAAACCGAGATCGATCCAGCCGGCCTTCTTCAGGAACTGGTGGAAAGCCAACGTCATATGATCGAAGCAAACGGCAACCAGATCAAGTGCAACACCTCGTCTGCGCCGGACCAGATCCTCGTCGATCCGCTGCGGTTGCGTCAGGTGATCCTGAACCTTGTCGGCAATGCCAACAAGTTCACCCGCCACGGCGAGATCCTTGTCGAATGTGACACGATCGCTGATAGCCAGCAGGTGGAATTCCGGGTCATAGACACCGGCATCGGCATTGCCGAATCCGACCATGAGCGCATTTTCGATGAGTTCCAGACTCTTGACACCAGCTACAGCCGCCAGGCTGCGGGAACGGGCCTCGGCCTTGCGATCTCGCGTCGGTTCGTCGAGGCCATGGGCGGCGAGATCGGGGTCGACAGCGAGCCTGGCGAAGGCAGCCTGTTCTGGGTCCGCCTGCCAATCGGTTCTCACGTCCAGCCCGACCTGAAAGATGATGCTGCCGGCACGCTCACTCCTGCGCCGTCCGACCCCGTCACCCCTCTGCAGCCGATGCGCGTGCTTTTGGTTGAGGACAACCAGATCAACCGGCTTGTGGCGCGCGAAATGCTGCAGAAGGCCGGACACCAGGTGATTGAGGCGCATGACGGCCGCGAAGGGGTCCACCTGGCCAACATGCAGGCCTTTGATGTGATCCTGATGGACGTCAGCATGCCCGAACTGGATGGCGTGGCGGCGACCCGCATTGTGCGCGGCACCGAAGGGCCAAACCACGCCACCCCGATCATCGCCCTCACCGCCCATGCCCTGCCAGAAGACACACGCCGATTTCTTGCTGCCGGGATCAACGACATCCTGCTAAAGCCCCTGTCAATGTCCACTCTGCAGCGGGCACTGGCCCGGGCCAACCATGCGCCGCCCGTCGCTGACACAGCTTCATCCAGCATCTCGACCGTCTTCGCCGACCTTTCGGAACAGCTTGGCCCCGCAAAGGCCGCGCAACTCCTGACTGCCTTCCGCACCGAAGCCGAAGCGCTGGTCAACCGCACCACTTCGGCGTCTTGGGCAGCCGAGCCTGATGTGGCCCGTGCCCAGGCGGTTCACAAGCTGGCGGGATCCGCATCGGTCCTGGGCGCGACCCACCTTCGGACCTGTCTTCAGGCGCTGGAAGACAACTATCGTAGCGGCCAGACCACCGCTGCCGAAACGCGGCTTCTCGACCTTGCCCAGATATGGGCAGCGACAAGAAAAGAGATTGAGCGCCTGGCAAGGGTGGCACCGTCAGACCAGGGTAGACCCATCTCGGACAGTGCGGCCCCCTCTGCAAATTAGACCACCCTAGACCTCCATTACCTTCCGCAAACCCTGGAAGGTGAAAACAAGCCACTTGGAGCTATGCCGGCAGGGTAGCACTATCGCACTTGCAAGGCATTGCCTCAACTGCCCCGACTGGCGCATTTCGGCTTGCAGGCTTCAGTCGTTCCAACCGCAAGAAAAGGCCAAGGGGCAGGGCGATTTTCCAACGAATACCATGGCGGAACCGCCGGGGAGGCCCGCCAGTCAGGGACCCCAAGCAAAGACGGGTTTGCCGTCTTTCCTAATGCAAAGAGCTCTCTATTGGGCCTGAGCGACAAAACGCTGCAAGATAATCAACGTTTTCAAGAGTAAGTGGCGGAGAGACGGGACGAATGAGAACCAGTCTCCGTTACCCCAACCCCAGCGTTCAATCAGGCAACGAGACGGCCGCGCCACTCAGCGAGTGCGGCTGCGCGGGTCTGCTTGCAGGTGTTGCGATTCAGGAGGTGGCGCTCCTTCGGAAAGTGGTTGTGGACCGAAGCATGGACTGAAGCGAACTTCTGTAGCGTATGCATGCGCCGGAACCGCAACATCGCACGGTCGCGTCGTCGGAACGGCAGGTGAGAGTTCTCCGCTCGGTTGTTGAGCAAGCGTCCCATCTCGCGGTCATCGCCGCGCCCCAGGTCCTTCAGGGCAGCGCCGTAGGACCGAAGCCGATCCGTCGCGATCGACCCTGATTTCCGAGGCAAACATCGAGCCGACCCTGTTCCACAAGTACCGCACAGTCTCGTAGCTTATCTCGACGCCACGCTCGTGCAGCAAATCCTCGACGTTCCTGAGCGACAGCGGGAACCGGATGTAGAGCATCACCGCCAAGCGAATGATCTCGGCGCTCGTCTTGAAGGACCGGAATGGGGAGCGTTTGGTCATCCCGAAAGGCTAGCCAGGCACCGCGCTCGTCTCAAGCGAAGTCCTTATGACAGTACCCTTCCCGGCCTTCAGGGTAACAAGCGAACTGTGACTTCAGCCAGGTCCCCGCCCGCTATATCCTGTTCAATCAATTGCATATCTTTTCTACGAATTTCTGGCGGAGCCAGTGCTTGGTTGATCTCGCCGGTGCGCGCGCGTTGCGTCACAAGGGGGGCAAGCCGCGCGCGGTCGGCCGCATCCAGACCCATCGCAGCCATCGTCTGGGCTTCTGAAAGATAGCGGTCCCCGGGCGGCAATTGCGACCGCATGGCATTTCGGCGAGACACGACCGCTTCGTCCACTGGCAACAACCGCAGCACTTGTTCCGGCGCAAGGTAAAGGTCCACCAACCCCTCAACGTCGGTGGCGCGGACTTCGAAGACGTAACCGCCCTGTTCAAACGTGACGGGCACACCGTCTGCAGTAACCCCGCCGGATCGGACGCGGCTTACAACCGAGACTTCGGCCAAAGCAAGGCGGTGCTGTTCTGCCAACCGCCCCAGGACAGCCGTGGTGGCTGCGGCGCGTGCACCAAGCGTTCCGGCCAGCGCGGCAAGCAGAATGACCCCGGCCAATACGGACAGAAGAACGATGCCTTGCCGTCGGTTTCGATGCGCCTGATGATCCAACGCCATGAGCCCTTCCAGATACAAGCCCGCCAGCATCCTGGCCTTCTGCTATGCCCTCACCTGGGGCATCGCCAGCCAGTATGCCTCGGTGGATCAGTTGGTGATATCAGGAATAATCGCAATCCCGCTGATCTGGCTCAGCGTGAGCGACATTGCGACCCAAGAGATTCCTGACACTGCTACCCTGGCGGTAGCTTTGGTCGGTGCCGCTTTTCAATGGAAACTCCACGGTATCGGCCTGGCATTTTTGTCGACCCTTGTTCTGGCCGGCATGCTTTACGTCGTGTTCCATTTGATGGGACAGCGCTACTACGAACGCAATGCTGTAGAGGCGATTGGGATCGGCGACGCGAAGCTGATCGGCGCAGGGGCGATTTGCGTAGGCATCGATTCTGTCTGGGCCATGATCTTTGTGGCGGCAAGCGGCGGCATTGTTGCAGCCCTGATTGCGCGCAAAAGAGATGGTGTCACCAAGGGCCTCGCTTTCGGCCCGTTCCTGGCTTACTCAATACTGGTATTCATCCTCTTCCCCGTTTCCGGACCTTTCGCTCCATGACACGCAGTTCCCGCAATCCGCGATCTGGCGTCACGCTGTTGGAAATCATGATCGTGCTAGCGGTCATCGCCCTGATCGTAGGCTTTGGTGCGCCGCGCTTGATGGAGAGTTTCGGGCGCGCCAAAACGCAGGCGGCAGAAGTGGCCATGGCCAATCTCAAGGGCGCGGTGCAACTCTTTTATATCGATACCGGGCGCTACCCGACCGAGGCTGAGGGCCTGGCAGCCCTTCTTGCCATGCCGGCGTCGACCGCGGGATGGAGGGGCCCCTATTTGGACGGCGAGTCCGACCTGACGGATCCTTGGGGGCGACCGTTCCTCTATGCCTCTCCTGGCTCATCGTCGCCGTTTTCGCTGACAACGCTTGGCCGTGATGGGACGCCCGGCGGTCAGGGAGAGGACAGCGACATCTCGCTCTGACGGGCAAGTCGCGCCGGCATGACTGTAAGCGGCGGCAAGACACTGTCGCGGTCTGCATATGAAATTTGCACGAGATCCGGCAGTTGCTCTGCGTTGACCGGCCAGTCCGACCGCCACTCGGGCTGGTTTCCCGGAACGGGCGATCCGTAATAGCGCAAGGCCAGCAGAACGCCCACCGGGGCAAGTTCAGCCACCACGGCCTCTGCCGCGCTTGCCCGAACAGCGCCGCCATCGCCCGACACCAGCACCTCGGTCAGCCGCGCAACCGTGAGCGGCGGTTCGTCAATCAGCGTTCCGAAGGTCATCGCGCTATCGTTGCCGGTCAGTCGCGCCCTGAGTGGCATCGCTTCCAGCCACCGTCGCAGCATCAGTCGAGCGGTCATCGCCTCGACCTCATGCGACACCGCCCCGACCCGGGCCAGCGCCCGCCCGACCAGTCCCAGCGTCGAGGACAGGATCATTGCCGCGGCCGCCATCACCCACAGGGCGATCAGAAGTTCCAGCAGGGTAACGCCAGCTTTGGGCTTGCGCTTCATGGCTGGGCCTCCGGCACGATGACCGACAATGAAACCGCTAGCGCGCGGTCATCACCGCGCCAGGCCATGACGGTCACTTCGACAAGCCCGCCGCCCGCCGCAGCCTCATCCAACTGCCAGCGCCATTCACCAAGTGCACCTTCCGACAAGGCCGCATCCCGTGTGACGACAAACTCATCAATGACCGATCTTGCCAGTTCCGTGGCCCAGGCGGCTTCCGTCCGCCGCGCCACCTGCCCAATCGTGAACCCAACACCCCCCATCGCTGTGCCCAGCACCATGGCGAGGATAGCCATAGCGATCATCGCTTCGATGATTGTGAAGCCTTTCCGCCGCGACCGTTCAGAATGCGAGATCATTTATCGAAAGAACCGCCCCCATGATCGAATACACCAGCGCGCCGACGGCACCACCGATCACAAGGGTCAGAATCGGCGTCAGCAAACGCAAGAAGCGCTGCGTGGTTTGTTCCAGCTGACCCTGAAGAGACTCGGACAGCGCCTCAAGAACCGGCACAAGCGCGTTCGTCTCTTCGCCGACCCGAAACAACTCACGCACGACGGCCGGAAACCTGCCCCCTTTTGCCAATGCAGGATGCGCCCGCTCACCCCGCTCCAACGCGGAAATCGCCGCTCTCAGATCATGGGCGAACGGGCCGCCTGCGTCCGACTTCTCAAGCCCACGCAAGGCCTCGGCAAGCGGCCAGCCCGACTTGAGCATAAGCGCGAGGGAACGCACGAGCGTCAAGAGATCGGAGTAGTGGAGCAGGGGCCCAAGCAAAGGCAACCAATAGGCCCCGCGTCCCCAGGATCGAAACGCCCACAGACCTGCGGCAGCCAAGGTCAACAAGCCCAGAAGAATGATTGGCCACCAGTTCGAAACGAACTTTCCAAACACCAGAAAGAAGGCCAGCGATCCCGGCATCTGACGGCCTTCGTCCTGAAACAAGGGGGCCAAAGCCGGGGCAAGCGTCAAAGCAACGATCAGTATCACAGCGACCGCCGCAGCGATCAGGATCGCCGGATAGAGAAGCGCCGTGGTGACTTGACCGTGCACCTGGTCCTTCAGTCGCAAAAGCCGTGCAAGATCGGTCAACTGTCCAGAAAGCGCATCCGCCTGCTCTCCTGACCGCAGCAAGGACAGGAACACTGGGGCCACTTTCGGACCAGAGCGAGCAAAGGCCTCGGCCAGGGGCGTGCCACCTGCCACCAGTCTTGCCACCCTTTCGAGACGCCTGCGAATATCGGGTCGTTCGGCCCCTTGTGCCAGAATGTTCAAAGCGTCGAGAACAGGAAGACGGACACGAAACATCGTTGCCATTTGCTCGGCCAGCGCTGCTTGCTCTGCCAGCGGCAAGGCCCCGCTCCCCAAGGCAAGGTCGCGGTTCCACCACGCCTCGGCGGCAATCGGCGCGGCCCCCTCGCGCAGATCGATGACCGTCAATCCAAGCGCGCGCAGCGTATCGAAAGCGGCCGCTTCGGTCGGACTGTCCAGTTGTCCCGACTCGATCCGTCCTTCATCGCCATAGGCCCTGTAGGAAAAGGTAGGGATGGGCTGCCCTCCGGCATCAATTCGCTATGTCAGATATGGTGTGTCGTGGAGATCCGAGTCCGTTCTCCAACATCACGTCAGCGCCAGATAGCTTTGTCCGCCAGTGGGCCGTTGCCGAATTCGCGTCCTGCTCGGTCAGAATGACTCGTGGTCGGATCAGGATCAGCAGCTCGGTGCGCGCGCGACGGCTGTCCTTATTGCGGAACAGGTTGCCCACGACCGGGACCCGGCCCAGCCCCGGCACTTCCGAGCGTTTGTTGGTGTCCGATTCCTGCACCAATCCCCCAAGTGCCAGCGTTTGCCCGTCGGTCAGTGAAACCGAGGTCTGCACCTTGCGCTGCCTGATTGTCGGGCTGTCGATCCCGGACGTGCTCGTTTCGGCGACATCGCTGACTTCCTGGGTTATGTCGAGCGTCACTCGGCCGCCGTCGCCGATGCGCGGCCTGACCCGCAGGATGATGCCGGTGTCGCGATAGGCGACCTGAGTCAGGATCGGTGCGTCAGCACTCTGGTCTTGCGCCTGAGAGGTGACGATCGGCACCTGATCGCCAATTTGCAGGATGCCTTCCTTGTTGTCGATCACCATCAGGGTCGGGGCAGAAATGATCTTTACATCCGTGGCGGCGGCCAAAGCCGAAAGCGCCACCTCTGCACTTCCCGATCCAAAGACTGCCGAGAAGCCCGTTTCGTTCCCGGCAATCTCACCATCCCGATCCGAAGACCGAAAATCAAAGTTTCCGCTCTGAAAGAACCATCGTGTCCCGATATCCAGCCGATCATTGAGCGTCACTTCGGCAATGGTTGCCTCAAGCAACACCTGCCTTGCGGGGCTGTCCAGCTCTCGCAACAGCGCGGCGATTTCAGCGTGTTGTGCCCGGGGGGCCCTGACGACCAGTGCATTGCGACCGTCATCCGCGGCGACCCGCGGGCCGTCTCCTTCGGCAAGCGCCGCATCGTCTTCGCCTTCGCCCGCGACTTCACCCGCCCCAAGAAGCCCGGCCAGGATGGGGGCAACCTCGATGGCAGACCGGTTCTGCAAATTGTAGGTGGCCAGATACATTCCTGATCCCGGTCCCGGCTTGTCAAGCTCACGAATCCAGCCAACCGCCCGGTCCAGATAAGTGGAGCGATTCGATATGACGAGGACCGAGCCAAGACGCTCGTTCGGAACGAACTCGACGACGCCGCGCAACGCGCCGCCTTCCTGCGTCTCGAACAGAGCCTCGGCCTGTTCCACCACCGCCTCAGGTTCGCCCGAGGTCAGACGGACCAGCGCGACAGACTTTCCGGAAAGCACATCGACGTCGAAGATGTTCAGAGCATCAAGCGCACTTTCTGTCACCTGGGATGGTCCCGACATCAGAAGGATGTTGCGCCGCGAGTCTGGGACGACGTTCAGCCCCTCGTCTATCTGCGGCTTGAGCAGGTTCAGCATTTCCGAGGCAGACACATACCGCAGCGGAGCGACGATGATGGATGACCGGCTGTTTCCTTCCCGACCCGCCAGCCGGAAACTTGAACTTCCGGACACGCCCGAGACGATCTGTACGGTGTCGCCGGATTTGCGCATCTGGGCGCCATTCGCCCCAAGTGCCGCTTCGAAAAGGTCCAGAAGGACATCGCGTGGTACAGGACTTGTGGTCTGAATTGTCACCCGCCCCTGCACTCCGTCCGCGATAACGTACTGTAGACCAAGAGTGTCGGCCAGGACCACCTTTGCCGCCGCCTCTATCGAGGCATTCACAAGGCTGATCTCCACATTGCTGCCGCCGACGGGGATGATTTCCGCACGCGAGGCGCTGTTGTCCAAGGCATCCGCGTCGAAAAAGATGTCCGATCCGCGCCGTGTCGGCGAACGCTCACCGTCTTCCGTCAGTCCAAAGCTTGTGCCGTCCCGTTCACTGCCAGAACTCCGATTTCCGTCCGGGCCGAAAGCGCCCGCACTTTTCCCCCGGTCCGATGGAACACAAGCTGCGAGGGCAAGACCAACCCCGACGAAAATGACAAAAAAGAATCCCCGCAAACACATCATGGCAGTCCCCAACCCCCATTTCGAATAGCTACTGGTCAAACATTTTTATAGTTATTTCTTTCCCTTGGTCCGCCACGATCACTGAACTGGACTGGATGCTGCGTATCTTGAACCCTTCGAAAACATCCCCTTCACGAACTGTAGCCTGAGCGCCGTTCGAATCGAGCATCAGGATAGCACGGGATTCCCCCCCGTCGTTGACGTATCCCACCATGCGCAGATCGTCAGCGCGATCGATATCGTCATCGGCCGGAGGTGCGATGTCGGGGACTGGGGCTTCCTGTCGCCGATCAGGCTCAAAAAGCGGCCGAGCAAAAAGCATTTCAAGGTCGACCGGCAACGGGACGGCCGGAAGTTCCGCTGCCAGGCCATCATTGCGCGCCTGCACCGACGCCGCCTGAATGGCCGGCGCGTCGTCCAGAACACTGCCAATCCTTAACCAGGCCAGCGGCACCAGGGCAGCGATCAAGGACAGATGCAAAAGGGGCGGCCACCAGCGCATCAGCCTGCCTCCTCCGGCAGAAGCCCCCAGGCAAGCAGCCGTAGGGAAAGCTGACCGGCGCCCTGTCGACGGATCATCAGTTGGCCCAGCCCGATAGGAGGAGACTGCGCTTCAAGTGCTGCGAGCAATCTGATCACATCCTCTTGCGACCCTGCAGCTTCGATCACCACAGCTGCAGAAGGGTGCGACAGCCCCTCAGGCCCGGTGGCATCGCCAACAGAAGCGACCAGCAAGTTGTGGGCTTGTGCAAGCGAGACCAAACGCTCTTGCAAGGCCGCAGCAGCTTCGACACGGCTGGAGCCGATCAGGAGAAGCTCAGTCGGCAGGCCCGCGCCTTCTCCCATTGCGCTTAGGTCCAGGATCCGCCCCTGCAACGCTGTGGCTTCGGCGACCAGTGCTGCCTGCTCGACCTGCGCCGCCTTGAGCCGCGCCTGCAATGGCACGGTCGCAGCCCAGAACACTCCGGCAGCAAGGGCGACTGCGCCCAACAGCAAGGCAGTGGTGCTTTGCACGCTCACGGGGTGCCTCCACCTTTCAAGGTGATCCGCATCTGAAACCGGCGGTCACCCGATCCAGTCTCGATCGCAACCGCTCCATCAAGTTCTACCGCGTCCACCCACGAAAGCGACCGGATCGCATCCACGACGCCCGAGACGTCTTCGCCTGCGTCGCCTGTCAGTCGCAATACTTGCCCATCCAATGCAAAGGATGACAAAGCGACGTCATCACTCAGGACACGGGTCAGATCGGCAAGAAGGGTCAGGCGCTGGGTCTCCTCCACTAGGCGCCTGGCATCTGCCAACTGCGCAGTGCTGCGGGCACTGCGCGCTTCTGCCTCGCTGCGTGCAGCCGTAGCCTCTTCGCGTAACGCCGTGACTTGTGCCGCCTTTTCCACAACCTCATTTTCGGCCCGCAGGACGGCAAAGCCCTGGACCGCTAGCACCAAGACCAATGTGCCTGCTGTCAAAGCCACCGTCGCGCTGTTCCAGAACCGCTCGATCCTGTCCGTCCTTTCGCGCGCATCGTAGTAGGGCGAAGCCTTGACCCCATCGATCACGACGCGACGCAACAGGCCATTGGTCGCCTGCTCCAGCTCGGCCAGCCATGCCGCCTTCAAAATGTATACCTGAACCGTAGTCCCAGGCCCCGTGACATGCCGCCAGATCAATCCATCTGCCTGCCCGGGCAGTGACTGACGTATCTGAAGGTCAACAATTTCTTCTGCATGTTTTTGCGCCGCACGCGGCACGGTAAGTTCCCGGTGCAAGAAGACGTCGCGAGGCAGATGGACGTCGACCGGGGTGCCGCCGCGACCCGCCAGGGCAAGCGCAGCCCTGGAAGGCTCGGTCAGGGGGAAGGTCCGGATCTCGACCACCCGCACCTTTCTTGGCGGTAGGCCAGCACGGATCAGGCTGGCCGGGAAAACACGCGACAGTGTTTCGCCAAGCCACGCCCCCGCCTGTCCAATAGCCGGCCCAAGATTCACGGTAATCCCCATTGACGAGGCGAAGACACGCGCCTTCACTGCTCGCAACGTTAGCCAACGCAATTAAGACAGGGCAAGACTGTGTCACCTGTGGATGCCAAACTTGCTCGCTTGCTTGTCGGCCTGAAAACCCCTGCCCCAGAGGACCTGCAAAAGGCCGAGGCAATCGCCTTGGCAGAAGCGCAGCCGCTGCACCGGATCCTCATTGACCGCGGTCTGGCGGAAGAAGAGACGGTGATCCCGGCGCTGTGCGAGGCTCTTGGTGTGACTTTCGTGGCAGACAGTCAGCAGGTGGGACCTGCCGACGCGATCGCCATTGCGCGCTTGACGCTGCCCTGGCTGCGCAAACGTGGCGTTCTGCCGCTTCTCGCCCCGCCAGAAGCGCCGCAGCCCGTGCTGCTTGCCGATCCGCATGACCAGACGGTCCTGGCGGAACTGGCCTTCCTGCTTGATCGCCAGATCGAACCGCGCGGCGCCACCCAGAGGACCATTCGAAGCCTCCTGGCGGACACTTCATTTGCGTCACCACTGGCGCCGACGTTATCCGCCGTGCCGGATCCGGCCCCCGAAGCTGAGGCCGAGGATGGTCCGGTGATCCGCTTCGTTACCGAAACGCTTGCCGAGGCTGTGTCTGCCGGTGCCTCAGACCTGCATTTCGAAAGCATGGCGGCGGGATTGGCCGTCCGAATGCGGGTGAACGGGCTCCTCGCGCCGCTGGCGGTTGATCCTGCGATTCCCGTCGCGGCAGTCTTTGCGCGGCTGAAGGTTCTGGCCCGGGCGAATGTTGCAGAACGAAGACTGCCGCAAGATGCCCGGTTCTCTGGGGTGTTCTTTGGGCGCAAGGTAGACTTCCGGGTCTCTGTTTTGCCCACACAGCATGGCGAAAGCCTTGCGCTTCGTATTCTGGATCCGCAGGCTCTTCGGCTTGGTTGGGACCGGCTTGGGTTCGCGCCTGAGATGGTGAAGGACATCACGCGGTGTATCGAACGGCCGTCCGGGCTTTTCCTAGTCACGGGTCCAACCGGATCGGGCAAGACGACGACGCTGTACACCGCGCTACATCACCTGAATTCGCGGCGCTCCAAGATCATCACCGTCGAGGACCCGGTGGAATACACCCTTCCCGGCATCCAGCAGGTGCAGGTGCAGGACGAGATCGGACTGTCCTTCGCACGGATCCTTCGTTCGATCCTCCGACATGACCCGAACGTCATTATGGTCGGTGAAATCCGGGACGCTGAGACAGCCGAAATCGCTTGTCGGGCGGCACAGGTCGGTCGCATCGTGCTCTCCACGCTGCATACCCGGGATGCGCAGTCGGCGCATATGAGGTTGGTTGATCTCGGCGTTCCTGGCTATGTCGTCGACGACGTCCTTCGGGGCGTATTGGCGCAGAACCTGGTCGTCATCGAATGCCCCGAATGCAAGGGCAAGGGATGCCGGACATGTGGCTTCTCTGGCGCAACGGCGCGGAGACTCGAGGTCGAACTTCTTGCGTTCACCTGAGGAATTGAGACTCAGCGACCAGAAAAATGTCACCATTGCAATACGTTAAGCGTGATATCGACTAGGCAATTTCTCGCCTAGGTTGAAAATTAGGACTTTGGTCCAATAAACATCAGCGACCTTGGGCGGAGGACGGATTCGCGTCCAGTTGCTATCGTTAATGCCAGGCGTATTGCACATTGGACGGACGAAATCTCCAGCTTTCAGGCTGCCAAAAGTCCGATTTGACACGCGTCGGTTGCAAGTGCGGCGGTGGTCAGTCCTTGGTCATGACGCACTCATTTCAGTTGAATTGTCGCGGACTGATTTCCAGTTCGAACATACGGATTATTCGCATGATGTATCTTAGCAGAAATGCCAGTCGAGCACGGGTCCGCGAGGCCGAGAATGCCCGCAGGAACCGTTTGGAGATCGTGAAGGCGCTGTCCACCGGGCAAGTGACGCGACGCGAATTGATGAAGTGGGGTATTTTCACCGCCACGGGCGCTCTGGCCATGACGAATGGCCTCAACCCCATGGCGCATAGCCAGATCCTGCCGTCGATCCCGACCGGCACGCCGCCCAGCCCCCTTTTCACCGCACTTCCTTTCACGCAACCGCTGATGCGTCTTGCCGAGCAGAAGCCGGTCGATCTGATGCCGGTGGTTGCCAACAATGAGACGATGCTGGCCTGGAAGGACCTGCCGGACGAACCCTATTCCAAGCGCACATCCTGGCACACCGAATACTCGCGGACGGCGGGCACCTCTGCCCAAGCGCTTTACGCCAATCCGCTGACCGGACGCGGCCCGATGGAAGGCCGCCCGCCGGGCGAATACTTTGCCCACCAGCGCTGGTTGGAATACCTGCCGAAGAAGGGCTACATCATGTCGCTCGGCTGCCCCGACGATGCGCGGCTGCACAAGGACCTGATCACACAGGCAGAAAACAAGCTTTGGTGCTTTGGAAATGGCCGGTTCACGTCAGGTGTGCTGCCACCGCCCCTCATCAAGCTGCGCTATGGCGAACCGGCGATCTTCCGGCACTACAACAACACGGTCCTGGACCATGCCGACAACGGCGGCTTCGGCTCGGTCAGCCAGACCACCCACAACCACAACGGCCACAACGCCTCTACTTCGGATGGCGCGTCGAACGCGCACTTCTTCCCCGGCCAGTTCTACGATTACCACTGGTCGACCACGCTGGCCCGCGCTGACAGCATCAACATGACCCGGACCAACCCGCTCGCCTCCGGGCCGGACGGGAACGGCGGGCTGGTTCATGTCCCGGGCGACTACCGCGAACTGCAGTCGTCGCTGTGGTTCCATGACCATCGGTTCTTCTATACCGCCGAAAACGTCTACAAGGGCCATGTCGGCGCGCTGAACTACTATAGCGGCAAGGATCGTGCCTCAGAGATCATTTCCGACGACGTGAACCTGCGTCTGCCGTCGGGCCGCTTCCTTGACTGGGGCAACACCGATTTCGATGTGAACCTGATGATTTCGGATGCAGCAACCGATCAGGAAGGCCAAATCTTCTTCGACATCTTCGACACAGATGGCTTCCTCGGCGACCTGTTGATGGTCAACTTCCAGTACAAGCCCTACATGGATGTTTTGCCGCGCAAGTATCGCTTCCGGCTTCTCTGCGCCTCGATGTCGCGCTGGTATCGGCTGGCCTTGGTCAACCAGAGCGGCAAAGTGGTCCCCGTTCAGGTCATTGCCAACGACGGCAATCTGCTGCCCGCGCCGGTGACCATGACTCGCCTCGACAGCATTGCGTCGGGCGAGCGCTTCGACATCATCATCGACTTCTCGCAGTTCCGCCCGGGTGACAAGCTGCGGTTTGTGAACCTCTTGGAGTTCGAGGACGGCCGTGGCCCGAAGGACGTGCTGTCGATAGGCGATGCCTTGCGGCAAAAGTCGCTGGATCCGGCCATCGGCGTCGTCATGGAATTCCGCGTGTCGCGCTTTGTGGCCTCGGTCGACAACCCGGGCTACGTCTACGACAGTCAGCGCTACGATGACCGCGATCTCAGCACTGTGCCGGCCAAGTTGACCGACCAGATCCCGGTCGTGACGCCGGTCCGCACCAGGGTCATCGAATTCAAGCGCGGCGCAGGCGACCCGCGTGACAACGAATTCGGCGCCTGCTTCCCCGATTGCCCGGAACGCGAAACCTATCCGTGGGGCATCCGCATCAATGGCGAGGATACCCATTCCCTGAATGCGAACCGTGTCTCAATGCTGGTGCCGCGCCCGGGCGAAGTCGAACATTGGGTCCTGGTGAACGGCGGGGGCGGATGGGATCACCCGGTTCACCTGCACTTCGAAGAGGCCGTCACCGTCGCGCGTACTGGGTCATCCTTCAGCGCGATGGAACGCCTTGCCCGCAAGGACGTCTGGCGTCTGGGTGAAAATGGCACGGTCACTGTTCAGGTCCGGTTCGGCGAATACGGCGGGGCTTATGTCACGCACTGCCACAACACGGTTCACGAAGATGCCGCCATGCTTATGCGCTACGACATCCTGACCGACCCGAACAACCCGAAGACGTCGCAGACCCATGTGCAGGTCATCCCGACACCGAACCCCACGCCGGAAGGTGTGACCTATGTGATGCCTGAAATATTGCCAGAGGGTAATCCGTTTCACCCAAGCTTCAATCCGCGTCCACGCGTCTGATGGCAACTGAGCAAGCGAGGCACAACATGCCAAAGGCCTCTACCCGATGGGCAGCCGGTTTGCACACGCTGATCCTTTTGGTTTCGTGCATTCTTTTCCTGGGCGGGCCTCTGACCAGGCCCGCGCAGGCCGACGTCCGTGGCGCAGACTACTTCACCAATCTGACCCTCACCACGTCGGAAGGCAAAGAGGTGAAGTTCTTCGACGACGTCCTGAAGGATCACATCGTCGCAGTGAACTTCTTCTACACGTCCTGTACTGACCTCTGCTCGCTCAGCACCGCCCGGATGGCCCAGATCTACGAATGGCTGGGCGAACGCATGGGGCGCGACGTCTTCTTCGTGTCCATCACTCTCGACCCCGAAACCGACACTCCCGAACGCCTGGCGCGGTTTGCTGCGGGTTTTGACATTGGAAAGGGCTGGACCTTCCTGACCGGATCGCGCGAAAACATCGACATCATCCGTTCCAAGCTGGGCGAGCGTGCGCGTGCGCTGAACCTGCATCGGAGCGATATGGTGATTGGCAATGCCCGAACCGGGGTATGGCGCCGCTCTTCGGTCATGGGCAGCCTTGTGATCGCACTGCAATCGATACTGGAGCTTGACCCCGACTTTCAGGCTGGCGTGCAGGCTGGTCCAACCGCATTGGCAGGATCGCTGCATATCAATACAGAATATGACCTTTCCGCACATCCTGGCGAGGCGATCTTCCTGCGCGCTTGTGCATCCTGCCACACGATCGGTCTTGGCAAGAAGTATGCCCCTGATCTTGCTGCCGTGACCGTTCGGCGAGACCAAGACTGGTTGCGCAAATTCATCATGGACCCCGACCTGATGCTTGGCGCAGGCGATCCGATGGCCGTGCTTCTAGACCAAGATTACCCGGATGTGGTGATGCCCAATCTCGGGCTCGGACCGCAGGATGCCGACGATCTGATCTCGTATCTGGCAGCGGCCGATGCTCGACTTGCAGCGGTCGAGCAGGAGTCCGCAGAAAGCTATCTGGCCTATGAAGCCGCTCACGGTCTAAGCGAGGCAGACAGCACACCAGCCCATCAGGATGGCAGTGAGTGGTGAAGTCACAAAGCGGATGCTCTACGACGGATCGCCGTCACCGGATTATCTCGCGAACGTGCCGACCCCATGAATCCGTTAACCTATTGAAGTTAAATAGATATACTAGGGTCAGGACCCATTGATCTGCTTGAGGCTGCCGCTGCCGCGTGATTCAAGCTCCCGAACTGACGGGGGTGATGATGAGCAACTTATTCTGGCTGACCGACGCGCAGGTGGAGCGGCTAAGGCCATTCTTTCCGAAGAGCCATGGCAAGCCGCGGGTAGATGACCAGCGCGTCTTGAGTGGAATAATCTTCATAAACCGCAATGGGTTGCGTTGGTGCGATGCCCCACGGGAGTATGGGCCACCGAAGACGCTCTACAACCGATGGAAGTGGTGGGGCGACATGGCTGTCTTCGCCCGGATGATGGAGGGCCTGGCCTCCGAAGGAACCGAGCAAAAGACCATCATGATCGACGCAACCTATCTGAAGGCGTACCGCACGGCATCGAGCCTGCGGGTGAAAAAGGGGGGACCGACGATCAGCGCTGGCGTCTGATCGGACGCACGAAGGGCGGCCTGAACACCAAGCTGCACGCTGTGACGGATGCGAAGGGGCGTCCGCTGAAGTCCTTTATGACCGCAGGCGAAGTGAGCGACTACACCGGAGCAGCTGCTCTTCTGGGTAGCTTGCTTGCTGCCGAATGGTTGATCGCAGACCGGGGATACGATGCCGACTGGCTCCGGGAAGCATTGAAAGACAAAGGGATACGCCCCTGCATCCCCGGCCGGAAGTCTCGCGGAAAGGTCGTCCGCTACGACAAGCGGCGCTACCGGCGCAGAAATCGGATTGAGATCATGTTTGGCCGGCTGAAAGACTGGCGCAGGGTAGCAACCCGCTACGACAGGTGCGCCAAGACCTTCCTCTCCGCCGTCGCACTCGCTGCAACCGTCATGTTCTGGCTTTGAGGATCGATGAGTCTGGAGCCTAGCTGACCAGGACAGGCCGATGTGGTTGCATCTGAAAAGCGATGGATGCGACAGTTGAATAACAAGTGGCAATGTACAGAGGCGGTCTACGCGATGAAAGCATTGTTTTGGGGTAACTTGGCGATCCTACTTTGTGCGGGAGTTGCGCGGGCGCAGGATTGGGATGCGGCAATAGCTGCATACGAGGCTGGCGATTACGAAACAGCGGTGCGCGAAATTAGGCCTCTCGCGGAGCAAGGCGACCCGAAGGCGCAGCACAATCTTGGGCTGAGCTATGCCAAAGGCGAGGGCGTGCCGAAAGACTTCGCGGAAGCGGTCAAATGGTACCGGCTTTCGGCGGAGCAAGGACTCACCTCTGCACAAGTCAGCCTTGGCTACATGTATTCAGTCGGGGAAGGAGTGCCGGAAGATGATGCGGAGGCTGTCAGATGGTTCCGGCTTGCGGCAGAGCAAGGAGATGCGTCTGCACAGAGAAACCTTGGCTACATGTACGCAGAAGGAGAAGGTGTTCCGGAAGATGACGCGGAGGCTCTCAGGTGGTACCGACTTGCGGCAGAGCAAGGAGATTCGGTTGCAGAGGCCAGCCTAGGCTACATGTACTCATTAGGGGAAGGTGTTGCGCAGGACTATGCTGAGGCCTTCAACTGGTACCGGCTGGCCGCAAGAAAGCGCAATGCATTTGCTCAGGCCAGTCTTGGTTACATGTACTTCACCGGAACGGGTGTGCCGCAGGACTACGTTGCAGCGCACATGTGGTACAACTTGGCTGCTGTGGACGGGCAAGATTCCGACCTGCAAAAGTCTTCTTCTGACGGACGTGCAAACGTTGCCGCCAAGATGACGCCCGCCGATATCTCAGAGGCCCAAAGACGGGCTAGGATTTGCTTGGACACTGACTTTAAGGACTGTGACTAGGCCAAGGCGTCCCACAGCCCACCGGGGTAGGTCAATTTTTGGAAGTTGCGTACCAAAGGACCGCATGGGAGGCTCATCCGTCATAAATCGCCAGAACAACGGTTTGGCGTAGCACCACACGCAAGCGTTTTTTCTTTGTTGGGTTCTTTGTGGGGTGGGCTCCAAGAAAGCCGCAAAAGTGTAATTATATCAAGGGTAAGTGGCGGAGAGACAGGGATTCGAACCCTGGGTCGGCGCAAACCGACAACGGTTTTCGAGACCGCCGCATTCGACCACTCTGCCACCTCTCCGCGCTTCAGGGGTCGTCGTGGGCGGCGATGTAGCCGGGTGCCGCGCGATACGCAAGGCCCAATGCGAACCGGCCGATCACGGCCAGTTGCGGAACGCGCGCCTTGGCAACAGCGGGCAGAGCGGCTACCTCTTCCCCGTCGTCCGGCCATGCCAAGGGGGGTCCCATGCTGCTCCATCGCCTCGTTCTCGTCGCAAGCCTCGGTTTTGCCCTTCCCGCATTGGTCTTGCCCGGCAGCGCGCAGACGACGGCCGTCGAAGCGCCCGCCGCAGAGGCCTCGGTTGCGGCCCTTGGGCAGGCCCTGCAGCTTGACGCCCTGTTTGACGCCCTTCGGGACGAGGGGGTCAGCTACGGCGAGACGCTGGAAGCAGACATGTTCCCCGGCGGCGGCGGTCCGGAATGGGCCGCAGCGGTCGCGGCGATCTACGACCCCGCCCCCCTGCGCGCCGCCTTTGAGGCCGCGCTGCAGGCCGAACTTGCCAGCGATCCCGAAGCCGTGGCCGACATGCTTGCCTTCTTCACCTCGGACCTTGGCCAGCGCGTCGTCGGGCTTGAGATCGACGCCCGCCGCGCCTTCACCGACACCGCCACCGAAGAGGCTGCCCGCGTGGCCGCCGATGACCGCCGCGCCAACCGTGACCCCAAGGTTGCCCTCGTCGAACGCTTCATCACTGCGGGCGATCTGGTCGAGATGAACGTCGCAGGTGCTTTGTCCGGCAACCTTGCCTTCCTGACCGGCATGTCGGAAACTGGCCTTTACGGCCAGCCGCTGCCTGAGGCGGACCTCATGTCCGATGTCTGGGCGCAGGAAGACCAGATCCGCGACGATACCACATCCTGGCTTTACGCCTACCTCGGCCTCGCCTACGACCCTCTGACCGAGGCCGAGCTGCAGGCCTATATCGACTTCATGGAAAGCCCGGCCGGCAAGCGCCTGAATGCCGCCATCTTCACCGCCTTTGATCAGGTGTTCCGCACCGTCTCGCATGATCTTGGCCGCGCGGCAGGTCGGGCCATGCTGGGTACTGACATCTGATGCGATTGGGGTCGTGAAGACCCGCCTGCCTGTGCTTGACAGCCGCGCCACTTCGCCCCATAAGCGCGCATCCCGGCGAGGGCCTCCCTTCGCCGGGTGATTCATTCATGACGCCCTCCACAGGGGCGCGCTGTCCGACGGCGGGGGAAACCCCCGGAACGCCCAGAAATGGGGGCCACAGGGCGCGGAGCAAAAGAAGGATACGACCCATGTTTGCGGTCCTCAAGACCGGTGGCAAGCAGTACAAGGTGCAGGCGGGTGACGTTCTGCGCGTGGAAAAGCTTGATGCTGCCGCTGGCGACAAGATCCAGTTCAACGAGATCCTGATGGTCGGCACCACGATCGGTGCGCCGATGGTTGCAGGCGCGGCCGTCCAGGCCGAGGTCATCGACCAGATCAAGGGCGAAAAGACCATCCACTACGTCAAGCGCCGCCGGAAGCATTCGTCGCAGCGCACCAAGGGCCACCGCCAGCACCTGACGCTGGTCCGCGTGACCGACGTGCTGGCCGCAGGCGCCGACAAGACCGGCGTCAAGGCTGCCATCGGCACCGTCGCCGCTCGCCAGGCCGCGCATGAAGCCCCCGGCACCGCCAAGGCCGAAGCGCCCGCCGCCAAGGCTGCAAAGCCCGCCAAAGCCGCCAAGGCCGAAGCACCTGTGGCTGCTGAAGCTGCCGAGAAACCGAAGCGCGCGGCCAAAGCCGCCGCCGCCCCGAAGGAGTAATCCCCCATGGCACACAAGAAAGCAGGCGGTTCATCCCGCAACGGTCGTGACAGCGCCGGTCGTCGCCTGGGCGTCAAGCTCTTCGGTGGCCAGGCTGCTATCCCTGGCAACATCATCTGTCGCCAGCGCGGAACCACCTGGTTCCCGGGTACCGGCGTCGGCATGGGCACCGATCATACGATCTTTGCCACGGTCGAAGGCCGCGTGACCTTCAAGAAAGGCCTCAAGGGCCGCACCTTCATTTCGGTGCTTCCCGTGCAAGAGGCAGCCGAGTAAGCCGAACCTTTACAATTGACTTGTAGAGGGGGGATCGGCCGAAAGGCCGGTCCCCTTCTCGTTTCCGGCGTCCTGCCGGAAGCGGGGCGTGCGTCCGGACCGGACGCGCCCCTGACGCGATCAAGGCAGTCTGCCTTGCCATCACCGCGAAAGGGTCAAGAAATCGGGCGAATGCCGGGCTATCCGGCGCTTGCCACATGCGCTTCGAAGGAGGGAAGCCATGATACTGCAGAAGCTTGTCCCGCAACCGGCACCCCCGGTTGACATCGTGACCGAACGGTTGGCCCTGCGCCCGGTGCGCCGGTCAGATGCTGGTCTGTTCGCGCTCTATGCTGGTGACAAACGTGTGGCCGAAGCCACGCAAGGCATTCCCCACCCGCTGCCCCCTGGGGCTGCTGAGGCGTTCGTCGCCCGCGCCATGGTGTTCGGCGGGGATGAGGATATCTGGGCCATGGACGGCACCCGTTCTGGCCTGCCCGAAGTTTTGGGCGTGCTCTCCCTGAAAAAGATGGATCGCGCCCAGTCCGAGGTGGCCTTCTGGGTCGCCCCCGCCTTCTGGAACCACGGCATCGCGTCCGAGGCCGTCGGGGCACTGGTCGCGGCCAACCCGCAAGCCAACTGCACCATGTTTGCCGAAGCGTTTCAGGACAATCCCGGGTCCGCCCGCGTGCTGACCAACGCCGGCTTCCAGTATCTTGGCGACGCCGAAAGCTTCTCCGTCGCCAGGGGGACCACGGCACCCACCTGGACCTATATCCGCAAGCTGGGCTAGCCACCTGCGACCGATGTCCCGGCCGGGGATCGGGTAGGGCGGGTGAATCACCCACCTTACGCCCGCGGCAGTATTGCAAAGGCAGGATCATGTCGAGAACGGGGGGAGTCGTCAGGACATCTAGGGCCAAAACGAACGTGATGCGCCCAAGCTCGCCGCGCCACCAGCCTGGCCCTCCGGGCTTCCTGCAATCCGGCTCCTACGGGAAGGTGCAAATTGTGACAAGCGGGCCGGTCCTCTTGGCCATGCCGGGGCCCGCGCTCCGGCAGGTTCCCCGCCCCGACGGTGCTACTGTTGCCCTGCGCGTGTGGCCGCAGGGTTGGCTTGCCGCCGACGTCAGGCCGATCTGGCCGCTTTCTGGGCCAAGCTACTGTCCAGCCCGCCCTGACACCCGGTTGGCGCGGGTTAAGATACGGTAAACGTCCACGGACAAGATATTGATTTTATTTGCACTCCAAGGATTGTCCACCGTGGACACTCCCCAACCTCAGCCCCGCTTGAGGATTGCCCCCGCTTCCTGTATCCCCTCACCCTTGATCCCTTCCCGAAAGCCTGTCCGATGAAATTCCTCGACCTCGCCAAAGTCTACATCCGCTCTGGCGGCGGCGGGGCTGGCTGCGTCTCGTTCCGGCGGGAAAAGTTTGTTGAATTCGGCGGCCCTGATGGCGGCGACGGCGGCAATGGCGGCAACGTCTGGGCCGAGGCGGTTGACGGGCTGAACACCCTGATCGACTACCGCTATCAGCAGCATTTCTTTGCGAAATCCGGCCAGCCCGGCATGGGCAGCCAGAAGACCGGCAAGACGGCGGATGACGTGGTGCTGAAGGTCCCCCTGGGGACCGAGATCCTGGATGAAGACGAAGAGACCGTCATCGCCGACCTCGTAAACCCGGGCGACCGGGTGCTTCTCGCGCGGGGCGGCAATGGCGGCTGGGGGAACCTGCGCTTCAAGTCCTCGACCAACCGCGCCCCGGCCCGCGCCAATCCCGGGCAGGACGGAGTGGAGCGGACGATCTGGCTTCGCCTGAAGCTGATCGCTGATGCGGGCCTTGTCGGCCTGCCCAACGCTGGAAAGTCGACCTTCCTCGCCGCCGTGTCCAACGCCCGGCCCAAGATCGCCGACTACCCCTTCACCACGCTGGTCCCGAACCTTGGTGTCGTCGGCGTCGATGGACATGAGTTTGTCATGGCCGACATTCCCGGCCTGATCGAAGGCGCCTCCGAAGGGCGCGGCCTTGGCACCCAGTTCCTGGCCCATGTCGAACGCTGCAAGGTCCTGTTGCACCTCGTTGACGGCACTTCGGCCACGATCACCAAGGACTACCGCACCATCGTCACCGAACTTGAGGCCTATTCCGACCTTCTGGGCGACAAGGCCCGCATCGTTGCTTTGAACAAGACCGATGCGATGGATGCCAAGCAGATCAGCGACCGCCGCCGTGCCTTGGAAAAGGCCAGCGGGGGGCAAGTGCATGTCATCTCGGGCGTGTCCGGCAAGGGCCTGACCGATGTGCTGCGCGCCCTCTATGCCCAGATCAACCCGCCTGTCGAAGAGGTGGTGGAGGGTCGCCCATGGCAACCCTGACCGAAAGCACCACCCGTACCGCCCCAGATATCCGGCAGGCCAAGCGGCTGGTCGTCAAGATCGGCTCGGCCCTGCTGGTGGACCGCAAGACGGGGCTGAAGCAAGCCTGGCTTTCTGCGCTCGCCCTGGATGTGGCCGATGCGAAGACGAGGGGCACCGATGTCGTCCTCGTCTCCTCTGGTTCCATCGCGCTGGGGCGCAAAGTGCTGGGGCTACCTGATGGCGTCCTGACATTGGAGCAATCCCAGGCCGCCGCCGCCGTTGGCCAGATCCGCCTTGCCCGCGCCTATGAAGAAGTGCTGGCCCCCCACGGCATCACCACGGGCCAGATCCTGGTGACGCTGGAAGACACCGAAGACCGCCGCCGTTACCTCAACAGCCGCGCGACGATGGAGACGCTCCTTGGCCTCGGCGTCGTGCCGATCGTGAATGAGAATGACACGGTCGCCACCGATGAAATCCGCTTTGGCGACAACGACCGCCTGGCCGCCCAGATCGCCGTGACGGCGGGGGCGGATCAGCTGATCCTCTTGTCGGACGTGGACGGCTTTTACACCGCCAACCCCAAGGAAGACCCGACCGCCACCCGCTTTGACGTGGTGGAAACCATCACGGCCGAAATTGAAGCGATGGCAGGCGACCCAATCTCGGGTCTGTCCAAGGGCGGGATGAAGACGAAGCTGCTGGCCGCGAAGACCGCCGTTGCGGGTGGGTGTGCGATGGCGATCATGGAAGGCTCCATGCTGCGCCCGCTGAAGGCTTTGGCCGAAGGCGCGAACCGCACCTGGTTTGTCGCGCAGGGCGACCCCCAGCTTGCCCGCAAACGCTGGATCAACGCGATGAAGCCGCGCGGAGAGCTGGTGCTGGACGCCGGGGCCGTGACCGCGCTGAAGGCGGGCAAAAGCCTGCTTCCGGCAGGCGTCACCCGCGTGACTGGCACTTTCGGACGGGGTGAGCCGGTGTCGATCCTGTCGCCGGATGGCGTGGTGTTGGGCAAGGGTCTTGTGCGCTATACTGCCGTTGAGGCAAAGCTGATCGCCGGTCACCGGTCGGGCGAGATTGAGGCGATCCTTGGTTACCAAGGCCGCGCTGCCTTGGTGCATCGGGACGATATGGTGGTGTGAGACACCGATTTCTTCAAAGAAATCGGTCCGGAAATTTGGAAATTTCCGGTGCGGAGTTTTCGAAAACTCCGCTTGCTGAACGGAAGGGAAAGCCATGGACGGACAGTTCACCGACCTAATGACCGAGATCGGCCAGAAGGCCCGCGCGGCGGCGGCTGAACTGGCCTTTGCCTCGTCCGAACGCAAGGCGACGGCGCTGATCGCGGCAGCTGATGTGCTTTGGCAACGGCGCGATCAGGTGCTGGATGCCAATACGCTGGACCTTGATGCCGCCGAACAGAAAGGCATTTCGCCGGCGATGCTTGACCGGTTGCGGCTGGACGGCAACCGGCTTCGCGGTATTGTTGATGCGCTGCGCCAGATCGCCGAACAGCGGGACCCGGTAGGCCGCGTGCTGGCCGAATGGGACCGTCCGAACGGCCTGCACATTCAGCGCGTTGCCACTCCTTTGGGGGTCGTGGGCGTGATTTACGAATCCCGCCCGAACGTGACCGCCGATGCTGGAGCCTTGTGCCTGAAAGCTGGCAACGCCGTCATCCTGCGCGGCGGCAGCGAAAGCTTCGAGACTTCTACCGCCATCCACGCCTGCATGGTCGCAGGCCTGCGCTCGGCCAACCTGCCGGAGACGGCGATCCAGTTCATTCCGACCCGCGACCGCGACATGGTCACCGCCATGCTGCAGGCGACGGAGTATATCGACGTGATCGTCCCCCGTGGGGGCAAGGGCCTTGTCGGCCTTGTCCAGCGTGAGGCGCGGGTGCCGGTCTTTGCGCATCTGGAAGGCATCTGCCACGTCTACGCCGACCGCGACGCCGACCTGGAAAAGGCCCGCCGCGTGGTCCTGAACGCCAAGACCCGCCGCACCGGCGTTTGCGGCTCGGCGGAGTGTCTGCTGATCGACTGGCAGTTCTACACCAAGCACGGCGCGGTGCTGATCGAGGATCTCTTGAAAGCGGGCGTTGAGGTCCGCACCGAGGGCGAGCTTTTGAAGATCCCCGGCACCGTGAAAGCGCAACCCGATGATTTCGGACGCGAATTCCTCGACATGATCATCGCGGCCAAGCTGGTGGATGGCGTGGATGAGGCGATCGCCCATATTCGCCGCTATGGATCGAGCCACACCGAAAGCATCCTGACCGAAAACGATGCCACGGCCGCCCGCTTCTTCGAACGGCTGGACAGCGCGATCCTGATGCGCAACGCCAGCACGCAGTTTGCCGACGGGGGCGAGTTCGGGATGGGCGGTGAAATCGGCATCGCCACCGGCAAGCTGCATGCGCGCGGGCCGGTGGGGGCGGAACAGCTGTGCAGCTTCAAATATCTCGTCACCGGGGACGGCACTATCCGTCCGTGAACGGTCAGAACGTCAGCTTGATCGCCGTTTCGCCGATCTCGGTCACCAGACGGCGGCCTTGACGGGCCAGCTCTTCCGGCACCAGCGCGAAATGCACCTGGCCTGCGCCAATCTCGGCCGGGGGGCGGGGTTCGGTCAGCACTTCCCACAGGGCCGGATCCACCCGCAGGCGCGGCGCTTCTGCCTGAATGGTCCAGCCATCATCCTCGCGCGTGACCGACACCTTTCCCCCATAGGCCAGCGCGGTTTCCACGCATTGCAGCAAGAGAAACGCCAGCCGCACCTCGCGCCGGGGCAGGTCGGCCACGCTGGTCCAGGCATAGCTGACCCGCCCCCCGCGCGTGAGGTCGGTCAGGACCGACATCACCTCGGACCGGGCGATCCGCTGGTCACCCGAGGCCGCGCCAAAGCTGATCCGGAAAAACCGGATTCGCGCATTGGCATTGGCCACGCTTTCGGAAATCAGCGCCATTTCGGGCCGTTGGGCCCCGCCATCCATGGCCAGCAACTCCACCCCATTGCCGATGGCACCAATCGGGCTGATAAGATCATGGCAAATGCGTGAGGCGATCAGGGCGGCGAGGTCAGGCTTGTCTTGCATTGGGTACCGGGAAAAGGGGCGGGAATGTCGTCAATTCTGGAACCGGGCATGCTGGTGCGTCACCCGGATCAGGCGGAATGGGGCTTGGGTCAGGTGCAATCGGTGGTCGGCGCACGGGTCACGGTGAACTTTGAACATGCTGGAAAAGTGGTGATCGACAGCAATCGCATTGCGCTTGTTCCTGACTTTGGGTCTTCACGACCATAGTGCGAATTCGCCATGGGAATTCAACCTGCAATTGCCATATTCCGGCGCGGTAGGCCGGATGGTTGCAATGCACCCGGCGCATGGCTAAGTCAGCGGAAGCCGAGCCCGCCCTCCTCCCACGGTCTTGCCCCCTTGCTGCGATGTCACATGACAGCCGACGACACTCCCTACACCCTGCGCCTGGCCGCTTCGGCAGAAGATCTGACCGCAGCACAACGCCTGCGGTATGAGGTGTTCGTGGCCGAGCTTGGCGGCTCTGGCCCGCTGGTCGATCATGACGCGCGGCTGGAGCGGGACGCCTATGACCCCTACTTCGACCATCTGGTGCTGGTTGACCGCCGCCGTGATCCGGCCGGGCTTGACCATGTGATCGGGGCCTATCGCGTCTTGCCCGGTGACCGGCGCGCCGCGGCGGGGGGATTCTATTCGGAAGGGGAATATGACCTGACGCCGCTCCTTGCGTCCGGCAAGCGGCTTTTGGAGCTTGGGCGGTCCTGCGTCCATGCCGATCATCGCGGCGGAACGGCGATGTTCCACCTCTGGAACGGTCTGGCCGACTATGTGCTTGAGCGCGGGATCGAAGTGCTCTTTGGTGTAGCAAGTTTTCACGGCACGGATGTTTCTGCACTGGCCGGGCCTTTGTCCTGGCTGCATCACCACCACCTGGCCCCGCCCAACATGCGCGTCCGCGCCCGTCCGCCGCAACGTCAGGACATGAACCTGATTCCGGCACACCAGCTTGACCGCAAGACCGCCTTGGCCGCGACCCCGGCGCTGATCAAGGCTTACCTGCGGCTGGGCGGCTTTGTCGGCGAAGGGGCGTTCATCGACCGGGCCTTCAACACCACCGATGTCTGCCTGGTGATGGACACCGGCCAAATGTCCGCCCGCCACCGGGAGTTCTATTTGCGCAAGGCGGGGGCGGCATGAGCACCTGGCTTGAGGCCCCGGTTCCCCCCTTGCGCATCGGGCTTGCTGGATGGATTCGCGTGATCTGGCGCGGCACTTTACTCGGGTCGCTGACCTATGGCGGGCTGGCGCTTTTGCTTTTGGTTCGCCTCGTGGAATGGCCGCTTTTCGGTCAGGCCCGCCCGGTCACGCCCTACATCACCCAATTTGTCTGCCGCATGGGCCTGCGCATCCTGCGCTTGCCCTTGGTGATCCATGGCCGCCCGATGACCGCCCCGGGGGCGATTGTCGCCAATCATTCCAGCTGGCTGGACATCTTCACCCTGAACGCGGCGCAGCGGGTCTACTTCGTGGCAAAGTCCGAAGTGGCCGGTTGGCCCGGGATCGGCTGGCTGGCCCGCGCCACCGGCACCGTCTTCATCGCCCGCAAGGGGACCGAGGCGAAGCGCCAGAAGGAAGTTTTCGAAAGCCGCCTGCACGCCGGCCACCGCCTCCTCTTCTTCCCCGAAGGCACGTCGACCGACGCCGTCCGGGTGCTGCCCTTCAAAAGCACCTTGTTTGAGGCGTTCTTTTCCCCCGGCCTTGTAAGTGCCATGCACATCCAGCCCGTGACAGTGGTGTTCCACGCCCCGGAAGGCGAGGACCCCCGGCATTACGGCTGGTGGGGCGACATGGATTTTGCCAGCCACCTGCTGAAGACCCTCGCCACCCGGCGGCAAGGGCGGGTCGAAGTGACCTTCCACCCCGAGGTGCCGGTGGACGCCTTCCAGAACCGCAAGGTCCTGGCCCAGCATTGCGAACGGGTGATCCGCACCGCCCATGTGAACGCTGTTTCGTAGGGCGGGCTTCAGCCCGGCGAAGGCAGGTCAACCCAACGGCGCGAGCAGCGCCTTCAGGGCAGCCAAGGGATCATCCGATCCCCAGATTTCCTCACCCACCGCAAAGAAATCGGTCACGGGGCCATATTTCGCCACCAGCTCTGCCGTCAGGGCCCCTTCGGCGATCATCGGCACCTCGATCACTTCGGACCACCATTCCAGCACGTCAAATTCGACACTGCTGCCATCGCCCAAGGCCGTGGCGCCGATCGGACCCAGCGCCACATAGTCGGCCCCGGCTTCGCCCGCCGACATCCCCTCATGCCGGCTGGTGCCGCAAAAGGCGCCGACAATGGCATCGGCACCAAGGTCCTTGCGGGCCTTCCTGACAGTGCGCGCGCCGTCGGTCAGGTGGACGCCATCCAGCCCCAGACGCTCGGCCAGGATCAGGTGGTTGTCGATCACGATGGCCACGTCGCGGGCATGGGCCACTTCCCGCGCGGCATCGGCGGCGCGCATCAGGGTGTCTTCGTCCTTGGTGCCAAGCGAAAGCCGCAGGCAGGCGATCGCCATCCCATCCAGCACCCGCGCGATCCGGTCCGAGAACACCTCGGGGTCAAAGACGGGCGGGGTGATCAGGGTGATCTGCGGGCGGTCTTCGTTGGCCATGGTCGGCTCCGGCAAGGGTGTGGCGGCTCATCTAGCAGCCTTTCGCGGGATTGGCTACCGGGGGCGCTGTGGCGGCCGCTTGCCAGCCCCGCGCGGCTGGCCTATCTGCGGGCAGGTTTCCCTTGGCCCACAGGTTCCGCATGATCCCGCCCGTCTTCATCCTTGTCCGCCCCCAGATGGGCGAGAACATCGGCGCGGCTGCGCGGGCGATGCTGAACTTCGGGCTGGAGCGGATGCGCGTGACCGGTCCCCGCGATGGCTGGCCGAACCCGAAGGCGGTTGCGATGGCCAGCGGTGCGGGGCGGCTTTTGGACCATGCTGGCCTCTTTGCCGATGTGCCGGGGGCGATTGCCGACTGCGACTTCGTTTTCGCCACCACCGCCCGGGGGCGAGAGCTGGTGAAAGAGGTCGTCACCCCCGAACGCGCGATGGCGATGGCCCGCGCGCTGGGGGCTGAGGGCAAGAAGGTGGGTGTCCTCTTTGGCCCTGAACGTGCGGGGCTGGAGAATGACGACATCATCCATGCCAATGCCATCGTCACCGTGCCGGTGAACCCGGATTTCCCTTCGCTGAACCTTGCGCAATGCGTGCTCTTGCTGGGGTACGAATGGCAGCGGCAGGGGGCAGAGGTCCCGGCTTCGGTGATGGAACTGGCCCGGACCGAGTTTGCCAGCCGCGAGGATGTGGGGCGTCTGGCGGATCATTTCGAGGAACGGCTGGATGCGGCGGGGTTCTTCTTTCCCGAGACCAAGGCCGAAGGAATGAAGGCCAACCTGCGCAACATGTGGGGGCGGCTGGGGCTGACCCGGGCCGAGGTGCAGACCTTCCACGGCATGCTGCGCCAGATTGCCTGGACCTTGAAGAACAAGGGCGACTGAAGGGGTGTCCCGGGCAGGGACATGACGCGGGCCCCATGATTTCAAGGGCTTGCGTTTTCATTTTCAGGAAGTGCTAACCAAGTTGGCGGCCCCGGGGCCAGCGTTGGAGCCGGGGGTTTTCCACCCCCGGACCCCCGGAGGATATTTTCGCCAGTATGAATGCAAGAGAGATAGGAAGAGGAAGGCGCCGCACGAGAGGGGCGGCGTTGGACCGCCGTGCGACCGGGGTGGGGGCTTGGCCTTTGGGACCCGACCGGGGTATCATCCCGGCAAAACAAGAAGCAGAGGCGGGCAAGGCGATGGGCATGGATTTTCTGACACGGCGCGGGGCGCTTCTGGCGGGGGCGGCGGGGCTGCTGTCGGCCTGTATGCCTGGGCGCGGCACTACTTCGCGCGGGGCGGGCGGGGCTGGCTACCGGGCGCCGGACCCGGCGCCGGTGGCGGTGCCGAATGCCGGTTGGGATTCCTGGGTGGAAGGCTTCAAGGCCCGCGCGGCGGGGCGGGGGATTTCGCAAGGCACGCTGGATGCGGCGTTTCGCGGGGCTGGCTTTTTGCCAGACGTGATCGAGCGCGACCGCAACCAGACCGAATTCAAACGCAGCCTTGAGGATTACCTGAGCATCGCCGCCTCGGACGAACGCGTTGGCCTTGGCCGCCAGAAGTTCGCGGAATATGGCCCGACCCTGCGCGCCATCGAGGGGCGCTATGGGGTTGAGGCGCATGTTGTGGCGGCGGTCTGGGGGCTGGAAAGCTTTTTCGGCACCAGGCGCGGCAATGTGCCGGTGGTCAGCGCGCTGTCAACGCTGGCCTATGACGGGCGGCGGGGCGAGTTCTTTGAAAGCCAGTTGACCGCAGCGATGCGCATCCTGCAATCGGGCGATACCTCGCCCTCCGCGATGGTGGGAAGCTGGGCGGGCGCAATGGGCCATACTCAGTTCATTCCCACCAGCTATCTGGAATTCGCGGTGGATTTCACCGGCGACGGGCGGCGCGATATCTGGAGCGATGACCCAAGCGATGCTCTGGCCTCAACCGCCGCTTACCTGCAGCGGTCCGGCTGGACGCGCGGTCTGCCCTGGGGGATGGAGGTTACGCTGCCCGCAGGGTTCAACGCCGGGCTTCTGGGGCGCGGCAAGGGTAAGTCGGCGGCGGAGTGGCAGGCTTTGGGCGTGCGGGCCGCTGGCGGCGGCGCACTGGCGGGCGGGTCGATCATTGACCGGGGCGGGCCTGCGTTCCTGCTGACGCAGAACTTTGCCACCATCCTGCGCTACAACAACGCCCAGAACTACGCGATCGGCGTGGGGCATCTGTCGGACCGCATCTTGGGCCGTGGGCCGGTGCAGGCAAGCTTTGGCCCCGATGTCACGGGGATGACCAAGGCCGACCGGCAAGAATTGCAGCGCCTTCTGACTGCGCGAGGCTTTGACACCGGCGGCAGTGATGGCGTGATCGGGGCCAAGACCAAATCCGCGATCAGCGCCTTCCAGTCCGCCCAAGGGATGGCTGTGACGGGTGAGCCGTCGCTGGCCCTGCTGCAGGCGCTTCGCTAAGGCGTTAGGCCCTTAGAAGCCCCGGCAGGACGGCGGCCAGATGGTCGCAGCCTGCCAGCGTCGTCAGCACGCCGGGCGACAGGCGCAGGGTCTGGCCGCGCGCGTCGGTGGTGATGCCTTCGGCGCGCAGGGCGGTCACGATGCTGGCGGCTGGCCGGTCCTCGGGCAGGCGTAGCATGACAGAGCCGCCGCGGTCGGCTTCGGCGCGGGGGGTGACGGGGGGCAGGGCGCAAGCCTCGGCAATCTGGAAGAGCCGGTCGGTCAGGGTGCGGTTATGGGCCAGGATCGCCGCCATGTCCTGGCCGGCGTGCCAGTCGAGTGCTGGCAGCGAGGCGAGGGCGGCCATGCAGGAGGGCGTGCCGCTATCAAAGCGGCGGATGTCAGGCGCATAGGTAAAGCGGGTGATGTCCCAGTTGAACGGGTCAGGCTGGCTGAACCAGCCACGCAGTTGCGGCTGGCAGGTGGCGGTAAGCTGGGGGCTTGCGTAAAGAACGCCCGCGCCGGGCGTGCCGCACATCCATTTCAGCGAGGTGGAGAGGGCGAAATCCACCGCAGGTGCGCCCACGTCAAATGGCAGAAGGCCAGCGGCCTGGGTGGTATCCACGCCCACCAGCGACCCCATCTGCCGGCCATGCGCCACCAATGCGGGCAGGTTGATCCGGCGGGACGAGGTGGAGGAGACCCAGGTCAAGAGCGCGAGGCCCACGTCGGGCGTCCAGGCGGCAAGCATATCTTCATCCTCAACCCAGGCCGCACCTTGGCGGAGGGGGACGGTCTTCAGGGTAAAGCCGCGCGCCTCGGCCATTCCGGCCAGGAGGAAGTTGTTGGATGGAAAGCAGTCAGCCGCGACAAGGACGGTCTTGCCGCGCAGATGATGGTCGGGCAGCGCCTCAACCAGCATATGGAAGCCCTGGGTGACGCTTTCGCAGGTGGTGACGCTGCCTTCGGGCGCGTTCAGGATCGCGCGCCAGCGGTCGATGAAGCGCTGGCGGAGCGGCAGGACCGCGCCCCATTGCGCATCATCCGGGCGGCCCCAGATTTCGGCAAACTCGGTCATCGCGCGGGTCTGGTCGGCGGTCTTGCCGGGGTACATCCCGATGGAGTGGTAAAGGAAATAGGCGTCGGACATGCGTGTTCCTGCGGGGTTCGGGTCCGGTCCGGTGTAGGCCTTTGCGGCGGCGGGGTGAAGCCCCCGTGCCGGGCGGGGTGGAGCAACCGAAAGTTGGGGGCCAGACAACGAGGGGTTGATAAGGGTCGCATATCGGGTAAGGTACAGGTTGGAACAGGTCACGAGGTGCCCGATGCAGAGCCCGAAAACGCAGGACATCGGGGTTGCCAAGGCCGAGCATGTCGCCCTGATCCTTGAAGGCGAAATCCGCCGTGGTCAGGCACCGCGCGGCACCGCCCTAGCCAGCGAAACCGAACTGACGCGGCGCTTTGCCGTCAGCCGCAACACGGTGCGGCGCGGGTTGAAACTGCTGGTCGGGCGCGGGCTGATCACCACACGGGTCGGGATCGGGTCTTTCGTGACCTATGACGGCAGCACGATCGACGGCGCGCAAGGCTGGTCGGTGGCCCTGTCGCGCGCCGGGGGCGAGGTGGAAACGCGGCTTTTGACCATCCGCCGGGGGCCTTGCGCGCGGGCCGATGCGTTCCGCGACGATGGGGCGGGGGGCGACTACCTTTGTGTGGACCGCATGCGCTTTTGCCGGGGGACGGGGCAGGGCATCTCGCTGGAACGCAGCCGTCTGCCCTGGCGCGAGGGGTTTGAGGCCTTGCTGGAGACGGGCCTGCCGGGTGGGTCGATCAACTCGACGTTGTCGGCATTCGGGCTGATCCCCGCCAGCGGATGCGAAGGGGCGGGTGTCCTGCCCGCGCTGGCCGAGCCGGAGGCCAAGGTGCTGGGCCGGTCACCCGGCACCCCGATGCTGCGGTTGGAGCGGCTGGTGCGCGACGCCGAGGGCGCCTGCATCGAATATGTCGAAAGCCTGCTGGACCCCGCGCATTTCGGCTTGCGGGTGGAGTTTTGATCCACCTTTTGCGCCAGGACATGACCAAGGACCGCGCTTTGGCGGCCTTGCAGGGGTTGGCCATCGGCGATGCCCTTGGCATGCCGACCCAGACCCTGGACCGGGCCACGATCCGGGGCGTCTATGACCGGATCACTGATTTCATCGACCCGGTCCGCGGTCATCCGGTGTCACACGGGCTGACAGCGGCGCAGGTGACCGATGATACCGAACAGACCGTGCTGCTTGCCCGCCGCCTGATTGCCGACAAGGGCGGATTTGACGCCAAAGCCTGGGCGGAGGACCTGATCCTTTGGGAAACCGATGTCCTTGCCCGCAGGTTGGGCGATATCCTCGGCCCGTCGACCCGGGCCGCGCTGACCGCCCTGCGTGCCGGCGCGACCGAGGCAGAGGCTGGCCGTCTTGGCACGACCAACGGGGCAGCGATGCGGATTGCCCCCGTGGGGATTGCCACGCCGCCGGACCCCGCGCGCATGCAGGCACGGGTCGCGCAAGTCTCGCGCCTGACCCATGGTACTGGTGAGGCGCTGTCCGCCGCGGTGGCCGTGGCCATGGTGGTCAGTCAGGGGCTGGAGGGGGTGGCGTTCGAGGATTCCCTGCCTTTGGCGCTGGCTGCAGCAGAAACCCCGCTGCCCGGCACAAACCCCGAGGCGCACCGCGCCATGGTCCACCAGATCCGCCTTGCGCTTGATCTGGCCGGGCAGGGCGAGGCGGTCTTGGCCGCGCGGATCGGCACCTCGGTCCAAAGCCTGCAATCGGTGGCCTGTGCCTTTGGCATCCTGCGGCTGGCGAAGGGCGATCCCTGGACCGCCGCGCTGATCGCCGCCAATATCGGCGATGATACTGATACGATGGGCGCCATCGCCTGCGCCATGGCCGCCGCCTGTTCCGGAACCGCCGCCCTGCCTGCCGACAAGGTGGCGACGGTCGTTCGCCGCAACGGGCTTGACCTTGGCCCGCTTGTCACCGGGCTTCTGGCCTTGCGCTGGGGCAGGTGATGACCCGACTGGTCCAGCTCTCTGGCGTCATCATGGATCATGTTTACCGCGTGCAGGCGGTGCCCGCGCCGGGGGGCGAGGCGGTCGTCCGCTCGGCCAGCCTGACGCCGGGGGGCGGCTTCAACGCCATGGTCGCCGCGCGGCGGATGGGAATGGCGGTCGGGTATGGCGGCACGCTGGGGACGGGTGCCTTTGCCGACCGGATCGCTGGTGCGCTTGCGGATGAGGGGATCACCCTGCTGCGCCCGCGCCACCCGACGCTGGATCAAGGCTGCTGCACCGTTCTGATCGACGATGCGGGCGAGCGCAGCTTCATCGCCAGCGAGGGCGCGGATGGCGTGGTGACCGAGGCCGACCTTGCCGCCTTGCCGCTGATCGCGGGCGACTGGCTGCTTCTGTCCGGCTATGCGCTTTTCTATGCAGGCAGCCGGGCGGCACTGACCGGCTGGCTGCAGACCCGGCCGGGGCGGCTGGTCTTCGATCCCTGCCCGCAAGTGGCCGCCATCCCGCCCGAGGCGCTGGCGGCCAGCTTGCAAGCGGCGCATTGGGTCAGCGCCAACCGGGCCGAGGCTTTGGTGCTGACCGGCCAGGCGGATCCGGCGCGCGCCGCCGTGGCCCTTGCCGACCGTCCCGGCGGGGCCGTCGTGCGCGATGGTGCGGCTGGCGCCTGGCTGGCCTTGCCGGGGCAGGCGGCACAACATGTTCCGGCCCACAAGGTTGCCGCCATCGACACCAACGGGGCCGGGGATACCCATGTTGGCGCCTTCATCGCTGCTTTGGCGGCGGGCTATGCGCCCGCGGACGCTTGCCAGATCGCCAACATCGCGGCGGCCCTTTCGATCACGAAAGCAGGCCCTGCCACCTCCCCGCGCTTGACCGAGGTGCTGCCCTTGTTTGAAGTGCTGCACAGGACTGCCCCGTCAACCGACCTTGCACCCCAATCCGAAAGGGAGATCTGAATGAAGACGATCCTGATGACCACAGCGCTGGTGCTTGTCGCCCCGATGGCGCTGGCCGATGAAATCCGCGTGCTGAACTGGCAAGGTTACGGCACCGATCTTGACTGGGCGATTGCCGCCTTCACCGAGGCGACGGGCCATACCGTGGTGCATGAATACTTCACCTCGGAACAGGAGATGCTGACGAAGCTGCGCACCAACCCTGGGGCCTATGACGTGGTCCTGATCAACTCGGCCTTCACGCCGCAGGCGCAGGCCGAAGGGCTGATCGGCCCGATCGATGCGGCAAAAGTGCCGAACCTCGCCGATGTGGACCCAGCGCTGGTGGCGAATGAAGACCTGAACGCCGGCGGCGCGCTGCACGGCGTGCCGTGGACCTGGGGGCTGACATCCTTTGCGGTGAACACCGGCGATTTCCCGGAAGCGCCGACCTCGGTTTCCGTGTTCTGGGACCCGGCGCTGAAGGGCCGCGTCTCGATCCGCGATGACGCGCTGGAGGCGGTGCAGTTCGCAGCCCTTGCCACCGGGCAGAACATCAACAACATCACCGACATGGACGCGGTGAAGGCCAAGCTGACCGAGCTGATGTCCCAGATCGCCACGTTCTGGAGCGCCGAGACCGACTGGAACCAGAACATGGCCGCCGGGCAGTTCGCGGTGGCGACCTACTGGTCAGGCTCGGCCGCGCGGTCGATGTCCGAAGGGCTGCCGGTGGCCTTCGTCGTGCCGGAAGAGGGCGCGATTGGCTGGCTGGACGGGCTGTCGATCCCGGCATCCTCGACCAAGCAGGATGCGGCCTATGCCTTCATCGACTGGATGATCGACCCGGATTTCTACGTGAAATGGGAGGCCGAGGGCGCGCCTGCGACGTCGAACACGGCGGCCGCTGCGGCGCTGCCCGAGGAAAGCTTCAACCGCAAGGTGCTGGGCGATCCGGCGACGGTGGCCCGCGTGCAGTTCATGCGCCCGGTGCCCGATGACGTGCGCGAAAGCTATCTGGCCCTTTGGCAGGAGCTGAAGGCGGCGCAATAGTGACCGGGGCGGAACGCCTGCGGGCGCTGGGACTTCTGGCGCCCGCTTACCTGTGGCTGACGGTGGCGGTGTTCCTGCCGCTGTCGGCGATGGCGTTCTTCAGCTTCCTAACCGATGTCCCCTTCGGGGATCGTGAATGGGCGTTCACATTCGACAATTACGCGCAGGCGCTGACCAACCCGACCTATGCGACACTTCTGTGGAAGTCGTTGAAGCTGGCGTTCTGGGTCACGGTCTGGTGCGTGGTCCTGGGGTTTCCCTGCGCCTATATCCTGGCGCGGATGATCAAGGGCCGGTCGCGGGAGGTGCTGTTCCTTCTGGTCATCCTGCCCTTCTGGTCGAACGCCCTGGTGCGGGTGTTTTCCTGGGCCATCGTCTTGCGCGGCAACGGGGTCTTGGACCGTGCGGTCAACGCGGTACTGCCATGGGACGTGAAGCTGAACCTGATGTTCAGCGAGACGGCGATGGTGATCGGCCTTGTGCATTCCTACCTGCCCTATGTGATCCTGACCACCTACCTCTCCCTGCAAGCCATTGATGATACGGTGATTGAGGCCGCCCGCAGCCTAGGCGCGCGTTTTCCGCGCATCCTGTGGCGGCTGATCCTGCCCCTGGCCATGCCCGGCCTGATCGCCGGGGCGGTGTTGGTTTTCGTGCCGGTCGTCGGGTCCTTCATGGAGCCGCGCCTCTTGGGCGGGCGGGTCGGTACGACCTACGGCACGCTGATCGAAGATCAGTTCGTGGCGGTCTTCAACTGGCCGCTGGGCGCGGCGCTGTCCTTCATCCTTTTGGCCGTCGTGCTGGTGATCCTTGCTGCGGCAAGCCCCGCGTTGCGGAAGGCCACCACATGATCCGCCACGCCTTTGCCCGCGCCTATCTGGGGCTGATCCTGATCTTCCTTTACGCCCCCATCGCCGTCATGGCGGTGATGAGCCTGAACGCGTCAGAGTTCTACGCCCTGCCGTTCCGCTTCTCGACCGAGTGGTATGAACGCCTGTTCACAAACGATGAGATCCTGGCCGCCGCGTGGCGGTCGGTCTGGATTGCGGTGGTGGTGGCGATTATTGCCACTGCGCTGGGCACGATGGCGACGCTGGCGCTGTGGCGGCATGACTTCCCGGGAAAGCGCATCCTGCAAGCCCTCCTTTTCCCGCCCATCGCGGTGCCCTGGCTGATCACGGGGACGGCGATGCTGATCTTCTTCTTCGGCGTGGGCATCGGGCGCGGAACGCCTGCGGTGATCATTGGCCATGTGGCCTTGGCGCTGCCTTATGTCATCGTCACGGTCTTTGCCCGGATGCAAAGTTTTGACCGCGCGCTGGAAGAGGCGGCGCGGTCGCTTGGCGCCCGGCCCCTGACGGTGGCGCGGAAGGTGATCCTGCCGCATGCCGCCCCCGGCATCATCGCCGGGGCGCTATTTGCCTTTGCGGTCAGTTTTGACCAGTTCGTCGTCAGCTATTTCCTGGCCGAACCCGGTGACAGCACGCTGCCGGTCTTGATCTACTCAGCCATCCGCAAGGGTTTTACGCCCGAGATCAACGCGGTTTCCACAATCATCATCCTGATCTCAATGGCCGTGATGGTGCTCGCCGCCCGCTATGCCAAGTTCGGGGGCACGCGATGAGCGAGGTTCGGGTGGAGGGTCTGACGAAAGCCTATGGGCCGACCAAGGCGCTGGATGATGTGACGCTGACTTTTCCGGAGGGTGGGTTCTTTGGCCTTCTTGGTCCCTCAGGTTCAGGCAAGACCACGCTGCTGCGCGCGATTGCGGGGTTTGTCCAACCGGACCATGGCCGCATCTTCATCGGCGATCAGCCGGTGGAAGGGACGGCGGTGGAAGACCGCAACATCGGCATGGTGTTCCAAAGCTATGCCCTCTTTCCCAACATGACCGTGGCAGAAAACGTGGCTTTCGGGCTGGAGGTGCGGCGGGTTCCGTCCGGTGACCGTGCCCGCCGCGTGGCTGAGGTGCTGGAACTGGTTCAACTTGGCCCCCTGGGCAACCGCAAGCCGCAGGACCTGTCCGGCGGGCAGCGGCAGCGGGTGGCGATGGCGCGGGCGATTGTCACGCGGCCACGGGTCCTGCTGCTGGACGAACCCCTGTCGGCGCTGGACCGCGCGCTGCGAGTGGATATGCAGATCGAACTCAAGCGCATTCAGCGTGAGGTGGGGATCACCACGATCTTCGTCACGCATGACCAGGAAGAGGCGCTGACCCTGTCCGACCAGATCGGCATTCTGAAAGACGGCCGCCTTGTGCGCCACGGGCCACCCCGCGCGGTTTATGACGACCCGCAGGATGCCTTCACCGCGCATTTCCTGGGCGAGGCGAACATCCTGACCGGCAGGGTCGAGGCTCAAGGCCTGCGCCTGACCGATGGCACGCTGTTGCCGGGGGTGACAACCGCCAGGATCGCGCTGCGGCCCGAGGCGTTGACGGCGTCGATAGAGCAGCCCGCCACCCCGCACCGGCTGCAGGCCCGGCTGGTCCAGCGCATCTTTTCCGGCGCCATGGGCACCTGCATTCTGGACTGGCAGGGCCAGACGCTGAAGCTGACCGCCCCCGACCGCGCCCTTGCAGCCCTGCCCGAAACCGGGGGGCCGCAGGTCTGGCTGTCCTGGCCTGCGGGGGCGGCCCTGCCGCTTCGTGATCCGCGCTAGGACATTTCCCGCTTGCCATCAGCGGCCACATGCCGCTTTGTCACGCCGTCAAATGAGGAAGCCCGATGACCCCCACCCGCCTGCGCCTGAACGACGGCCACATGATACCGCAGCTTGGCCTTGGCATCTGGCAGGTGCCGGCTGAGATCACCGGCGCCACTGTCGCCTCGGCGCTGGGAATGGGCTATCGGCTGGTCGATGGCGCGGCGATCTACGGCAATGAAGTGGGGCAGGGCGAGGGCATACGCCAAAGTGGCCTGTCCCGGGATGAGGTCTTCGTCACCACCAAGGTCTGGAACGATGCACAGGGCCATGACAGCACGCTGCGCGCGGTTGAGGCCAGCTTGCACCGCCTGGGACTGGAGCGGATTGACCTGTGCCTTATCCACTGGCCCTGTCCGGCCAAGGACCGCTATGTCGATACCTGGCGCGCGCTGATCCGCTTGCGCGACGAAGGGCGGGTCCGGTCGATCGGGGTGTCGAACTTCATGGGCGCGCATCTGGAACGGCTGGTGGATGAGACCGGGGTGGTCCCGGTCCTGAACCAGATCGAGTTGAACCCGCGTCTCCAGCAGTCCGAACTGCGCGCGCTGCATGACCGGATGGGGATTGTCACCCAAAGCTGGACGCCCTTGGGCCAAGGGGCCAGCTTTGCGGCCGAGCCGGTGGTGGCAGCGGCGGCGCGGACGGGCAAAAGCCGCGCGCAGGTGATCTTGCGCTGGCATGTGCAGCTTGGTGCCTCGGTCATCCCGCGGTCCACCCGCGCGGCGGGGCTGGCCGAGAATCTGGACGTGTTCGACTTTGCCCTGACCGATGCCGAAATGGCCGCGATGGCAACGCTTGACGAAGGCGTGCGCTGCGGCCCTGATCCGATGACCTTTGGCTGAGGGGGGGACCGCCGGTGCTTGTGCCTGAACTGACCGTCCAGAACCCCGATCACGCGGCAAAGGTGCTGCGCGAGGTCTTCGGCTTTGCGCCGGACGCCGGGCTGATGCGACGCGGCAGTCAGGCGGTGCGGCTGGTGGCGGGTGCACCGCAGGGCCATGGCCGGATCGACCACATCGCCTTGACGGTGCCGGACATGGACAAGGCCCTGGCCGGGCTTCTGGCCGCAGGGGCCTGCCTTGACGCGGGCGTGACGCCAAACGGGGCCGAGCTGATCCCGGAATTCTGGGACGAGGGCTTGCGCTTCGTCTACCTTTCCGGCCCGGAAACCGCGCGGATCGAGCTTTGCCAGCGGGTGACCGGGGCCGCCCCTGAGGTGGGCCATGACCATATCGGTATTCCTTGCCTTGATCTGGCCCGCGTACAAACCTTCTGCGAAGGTTTGGGTGCCCAGTTGACCGCCGCGGTCGACCTTGCCCGCCCGGAAGGCGTGATCCCGGTGCGGTTTCTGGCCTTTGCGGGCGGCGTGATCGAGCTTTACCAGCCGAAAGACGCTGTGCGTGCAGCGCATGGCCTTTGGTCGCGCCTTCTGGTCCCCGGCCTGCCCGCACCGGTGGAAGGCCCCGAGGGGCTGATCCTGTCACCGCTCTGAAGCGCCATGCGCCAGACCCTGATCGAGATTTACGAGGCCCGCGTCGCATCCGGCGCGCTGCGGGCAGATCCGGCGCAGCATGCGGTTCTGGCCCCGCTGGAAACCTTGCGCTTGTGGCTTGAGGAAAACGCCACCCGCCGGGTTGGTCTCTTTGCAGGGCTTTTCGCCCGCCCGATCCCCCCGCCGAAGGGGATGTATCTTTGGGGCGGGGTTGGGCGTGGCAAATCCATGCTGATGGACCTTTTCACCGAAGCCGTGGACATCCCGCAAAAGCGCCGCGTCCACTTTCACGCCTTCATGCAGGAAATCCACCGTGGCCTGCATGAGGCGAGGAAACGCGAGGTGGAGGATGCCCTCGCCCCGGTTGCCGATGCTGTGATCCGTGACACGCGGCTTCTGGCCTTTGATGAAATGCAGATCAACGACATCACCGATGCGATGATCGTCGGGCGTCTCTTTGAAAAGCTGTTTGCCGCCGGGATCGTGATCGTCACCACCTCGAACCGGCCGCCGCAGGACCTGTACAAGACCGGGCTCAACCGGGCACTGTTCCTGCCCTTCATCGCCATGCTGGAAGACCGGCTGCAGGTGGTGGAACTGGAAAGCCCGACGGATTACCGCCAGCACCGGCTTGCGGGCGCGCAGGTCTATTTCCACCCCGCCCGGACCGCGAGTGCCGAGATTGCGGCGCTTTGGACGGATCTGACAGGTGGGGCGCCAGAGGCCCCGTTGGTGCTGGAGGTGAACGGCCGCACCCTGACCCTGCCGCGCTTTGCCAATGGCGTGGGGCGGGCGAGTTTCTGGGAGCTATGCTCCAAACCCCTGGGGCCGGGGGATTTTCTGGCGATTGCGGCGGCGGTGCGGGTGCTGATCCTGGAGGATATCCCGCAGCTATCGGCGGCCAACTACAACGAGGCGAAGCGCTTCGTCACCCTGATCGACGCATTGTATGAGGCGAAGGTGCGCCTGATCGCCAGCGCCGCCGAAGCACCGGAGCGCCTTTACATCGAAGGCGAGGGGGCGTTCGAGTTCGAACGTACCGCCAGCCGCCTGCGCGAGATGCAGGCGGCCGGTTGGGGCAGTTGAGGCGGGAGGGCCGCGCCGTTCGGTAAGTCATGACCCCGGCGCGGGGCCTGTCGACGGATCATTCCTGTTCAGCGCCTGTCGGCGACCGCGGACCGATTACCGCGCGCCCGGAACCTTCGATGGGTCGTCGGGCCTGATGCCCTGGCCGTCCATCTCACGCCCTGCCGGAACCGCGCGCTTGGACGCACCCGCTGCCAGCGTATCGGCAAAGCCGTGGTTCACGTCGCGGTGCTTGGCCTCATCGGCGCGGACGGCAATGATGACGTCGCGCAAGCGGGCATCGGCGGGCAGCTTCCAGTAGTCGATGGCGATCTTCGGGGCGGGGACATTTTCGACATTGCCGCTGTCGACCTGCTCCAGATAACCAGTGTAGCTCACGACCGCCTCTTCCTCGAGATACCCCACCACGCGGTGCGCGGTCTTTGGGGCGAAGAGGTAGAGAAAGAAGTAGGTGTTGAAGAACACCGCCTGGCCAAACATGATCAGCCCGCGCTCAAGCAGCGAGGGCTTCGCGATGTGGATGAACGTCATCAGGTGCATCCGCTCATTCTCGGCTTCGTCCAGCAGTTCGCGGATCCAGCCTTCATCCTCGCGGATGTGGCGGAGGGATTTCAGGTGCTGCAGAAGGCCCCCGACCATGCCCGGCACGGCAGCCACGGTTTCCAGAACGACGGCGCGGTGGCCGTAGCGTTTGGAAAAGAAGGCATCGGCGAAGACGCGCATGAACTTGACGATCCCAAGGGCGATGCGGTCGGAAATCCCGTCCGGGGCCTTGTGGCGGTCAAGCGGCAGCGGGGAGGGGGCAGAAGTGTCGGTCATGGCAGGGTTCCTTTCCTGGCCATGACATGGGGGGAAATCCCGCCCGCTCAATCCCCGTGCGACACTATGGACGCGCCCGATCAGCCCGCCAGTGCCTGCCATAACAGCCGAAGCGCCATTGCGGTCGAGACGATAACGAGAAGGGGCTTGATCAACCCCGCCCCGATCCGCATTGCCAGCCGTGCGCCAAGCATCGCCCCGCAGACCTGCGCCGCGGCCATCGCCAGCCCCGTCGCCCACCAGATCGACCCCAGCGGCAGAAAGATCAGAAGACTGCCAAGGTTGGACGCAAAGTTCAGCATCTTGGTATGGGCGGTGGCCTTCAAGACGCCGTAGCCCGCCAGAAGCACGAAGCCCATCATGTAGAACGACCCCGTCCCCGGCCCGAAGAACCCGTCATAGGCCGCGATGAGGGGCACGACCGTCAAGCCAAAGACTGCCGGACTGATCCGCGCGGCGCGGGCATCATCGCTGAGCCCCGGCTTCAACGCAAAGAACAGCGCCACGCCGATCAGGACCACGGGCATCACCAGCCGCAACACCTCGGCCGGGATCAGATGCGCAATCAGCGCGCCGCCCGCCCCCGCCAAGGCCGCAATGGCGGCCATCCCAAGCTGCGCCATAGGCTGCACATGACCTGCACGTGCATAGGCGACGGTGGCCGTGGCGGAGCCGAACGTGCCTTGCAGCTTGTTGGTGGCCAGCGCCTCGACCGGTGACGCCCCGACGAGGAGGAGTGCGGGCACCGTGATCAGCCCGCCGCCGCCGGCAATGCTGTCAACCACCCCCGCACAAAAGGCGGCCAGGATCAGCAGCAGGGCAAAGTCGGTGGCAATTTCGAACATCCCCCCGCTTGTCGCCGCTTACCGGACCGGGGGCAAGGGGGTGCCGCATCGGGGGCCATCGAGGCCCCGCTCGGCGGCGCTGCCGGGGATGGGCAGATCAGCGGTGCGCGGGATGGCAACGTAGGCTGCTTCCGGCGGGAGTATTTGGGAAAAGAACAAGTGCATTTGCTCCTTTCAGAAATACTCCGGGGAGCGCGAGGGGCTGGCCCCTCGCCCTGAGGAGGAGCGGCACGCGACGACGAGGCAAAAGGACTTCGCGCGGAACGCGCTCCGCGTGGTACGCCGGGTCAGAGATCGAACCGCCGATGAATGCGCCCGACCTTGCGCCCGTCCGATAAGGCAAAATCCGGGTCCTGCCCAATGTCGCGAAAGCCGATGCGGGCGTAATAGGCGAGGCCGGGCACGTTGTCGGCCCGGATGTGGGCGATGATGTAGGTGGTCCCCCTGTCCCGCAGGATGCGGCAGGTCAAGTCGAACATCGCGCCGCCGACGCCTTTGGCCTGCACGCCGGGCTGGACGAAGGTGCCGATATGGGGGTCACCGTGGTACATCTCAACCGACTGCCAGCCGATGATGGTACCTGCGTCTTCGCAGACGACGGCTGACAGCACATCTGGCCCGCTGACATAGCCGGTGCGGACCTCCGTCACGGTCTTGGGCACCTCATGCGCCGTGGTGCCGCCCAGAGCGATCACCGCGTTCAGGACAGCCGCCATTCCGGCGGCGTCTTCGGACATGGCGGGTCGCACGATCACAGGGCGAACTCATCGCGGCTAAAGCCTTGCAGGTAAAGCAAAGCCGTCAGGTCACCATGGTTTACCCGCACGCTGCAGCCAGCCTGCACCCGAGGCTTTGCATGCAGGGCCACGCCAAGCCCCGCACCTTGCAACATCGGCAGGTCATTGGCCCCGTCGCCCACCGCAAGTGCATCGGCCGGGGTCAGGCCAAGGTTGGCGCTGATCTCTTGCAGCGCTTTCAGTTTGGCGTCCTTGCCCAGGATCGGTTCCCCCACCGTGCCGGTCAGGACGCCATCCTCGACATGCAGGATGTTGGCGCGGTTTTCGTCAAAGCCCAGCCGCGCCGCCACACGTTCGGTGAAGGCCGTGAACCCGCCCGACACCAGCGCCGCATGGGCGCCATTGGCCTTCATCGTCGCCAAAAGGGCGGGGCCCCCCGGCATCAGCGTGATCCGGTCGCGCAGGACGGAAGCGATGACGCTGGCTGGCAAGCCCCGCAAGAGGCCGACGCGTTCGCGCAAGGCGGCTTCGAAATCAAGCTCGCCATTCATCGCCCGTGCAGTGATGGCCGCCACGTCCGCGCCGACGCCTGCCTCATCGGCCAACTCGTCAATGCATTCCTGCTGGATCATCGTGGAATCCATGTCGGCGATCAGCAGGCGCTTTTTCCGCCCAGCCGCCGGTTGCACCACGAGGTCGATGCGCAGGGCCTGCAGGCTGTCCCAGACATCCCAGAGGTTGGCGGGCAGGGCGTCCAGTGCAAACTCTGCCGCCACGCCGGGGTCAAGCCAGCGCGCGTCCCCCCCGCCCCAGGCATTGCGGAGCGATTCCACCGTCACCCGCTCTATTAGCGGGGTTTCGGGGTTGGTCAGAAGGCTGGCAACGAACATGGGGCGAGTTTCCGATAGTGAACGGGCATGTCGCTTTTTCGCGACCATGCGTCGGACTATCGCGATTTTTCCGCTTGCGCCAGAGCCGGACCGCCCTTATCCCCGGCGGCGGGACACCCTTCCCCACCGAAGGGCTTTTAGCTGGAAGGCTACCATGACAGACCTGACCCCGCCGGCCAAGCGCCCGGCCAACCCGCGCTTCTCTTCTGGCCCCTGCGCCAAGATCCCCGGTTATTCCCTTGATATGCTTGGCGATGCGCCCCTTGGGCGGTCACACCGTGCCGCTGTCGGCAAGGCCAAGCTGAAAGAGGCGATCGACCTTACCCGTGAAATTCTGGGCGTGCCTGCCGATTACCGGATCGGCATCGTACCGGCCTCCGACACCGGCGCGGTGGAGATGGCGATGTGGTCGCTTCTAGGGCAGCGCCCGGTCGAAATGCTGGCCTGGGAGAGCTTTGGCGAAGGCTGGGTCACCGATGCGGTGAAGCAGCTGAAGCTGGACGCCAAGGTCCGCATCGCGCCTTATGGGCAGATCGTGGACTTCGCCGAAGTCGATTTCGACAAGGACGTGGTCTTCACCTGGAACGGCACAACCAGCGGCGTCCGCCTGCCAAATGGTGATGCCATCCCCGCCACCCGCCAAGGGCTGACGATCTGCGACGCGACCAGCGCCGCCTTCGCGATGGACCTGCCGTGGGACAAGCTCGACGTCACCACCTTCTCCTGGCAGAAGGTCCTCGGCGGCGAGGGCGCGCATGGCGTCATCATCCTGTCGCCCCGCGCTGTCGAACGGCTGGAAACCTATGTCCCCGCCTGGCCCTTGCCAAAGATTTTCCGGCTGACCGCCAAGGGCAAGCTGATCGAAGGCATCTTCCAGGGTGAGACGATCAACACCCCCTCGATGCTCGCGAACGAAGATTACCTCGTCGCGCTGAAATGGGCCAAATCCATCGGCGGGCTTAAGGGCCTGATCGCCCGTGCCAATGCCAACGCCAAGGTCGTCTGGGACTTCTGCGCCGCGAACCCTTGGATCGCCAATCTGGCCGAGGACCCGGCGACGGCCTCGACCACCTCGGTCTGCCTCAAGTTCACCGATCCCCGCATCACCGATGGTGAGGCTTTCGCCAAAGCCGTCGCCAAGCGGATCGAAAAGGCCGGCGCGGGCTTTGACATGGGCGCCTATCGCGACGCGCCACCCGGACTGCGCATCTGGTGCGGCAGCACGGTGGAAGTGGCCGATGTCCAGGACCTGATGCCCTGGATCGCCCATGCCTTCCACGCCGAGATCGCGGCGCTTTCGCAGGCTGCGTGAAACCCGCCCCGGACCTGATCCGGGGCCTCCCTTCCTCACACGAGGTCCCGGGTCAAGCCCGGGACGCGTTGTCCCCCAACACACAGGTTCCGCAAATGCCCAAAGTCCTCGTTTCCGATGAACTTTCCGAAACCGCCGTCCAGATTTTCCGTGACCGGGGGGTGGAGGTCGACTACCTCCCCAAACTCGGCAAGGACAAGGACGCGCTTGCTGCAGTGATCGACCAGTATGACGGCCTGGCCATCCGCTCTGCCACCAAGGTGACTGAGAAACTCCTCGCCAATGCCACCCGCCTCAAGGTCGTGGGCCGCGCCGGGATTGGCGTCGACAATGTCGACATTCCGGCGGCGTCGAAGAAGGGCGTCATCGTGATGAACACGCCCTTCGGCAACTCCATCACCACCGCCGAACATGCCATTGCGATGATGTTCGCCGTCGCCCGGCAACTGCCCGAGGCGAATGCCTCCACCCAGGCCGGCAAGTGGGAAAAGTCGCGTTTCATGGGGGTAGAGCTTTTCAACAAGACCCTCGGCGTGATTGGTGCGGGCAACATCGGCGGCATCGTCTGTGATCGCGCCGTGGGCCTGCACATGAAAGTGGTGGCCTATGATCCCTTCCTGTCGGAAGACCGCGCCAAGCAGCTTGGCGTCACCAAGGTCGAGCTTGATGAGCTGCTGGCCCGGGCTGATTTCATCACCCTTCACGTCCCCCTGACCGACAAGACCCGCAACATACTGTCGGCCGAGAATCTGGCGAAGACCAAGAAGGGCGTGCGCATCATCAACTGCGCCCGGGGCGGCCTGATCGATGAGGCGGCGCTGGCCGAGGCGCTGAAATCCGGCCATGTCGCCGGGGCAGCACTTGATGTGTTTGAGACCGAACCCGCCACCGAAAACCCGCTCTTCAACCTGCCGAACGTCGTCTGCACCCCGCATCTTGGGGCTTCCACCACCGAAGCGCAGGAGAACGTGGCGCTGCAAGTGGCTGAACAGATGGCTGATTTCCTGCTGACGGGCGCGGTGCAGAACGCGCTGAACATGCCGAACGTGACGGCGGAAGAGGCGGCCGTGATGGGGCCCTGGATCAAGCTTGCCGGCCATCTGGGCAGCTTCATCGGCCAGATGACGGACGAGCCGATCAAGGCGATCAACATCCTTTATGACGGCACCGTTGCGGGTATGAACCTTGCGGCGCTGAACCAGGCGGTCATCGCGGGGGTGCTGAAGGCGCACAACCCGGACGTCAACCTTGTGTCCGCCCCAGTGGTGGCCAAGGACAAGGGCATCCAGATCTCGACCACGCGGCAAGAGAAAACCGGTGTCTTCGACGCCTACATCAAGGTCACCATGGTCACCGACAGCCGCGAACGGTCAGTCGCCGGGACCTGCTTCTCGGATGGCAAGCCGCGTTTCATCCAGATCAAGGGCATCAACATCGACGCCGAAATCGGCCAGCACATGCTCTATACCACGAACGAGGACGTGCCCGGCATCATCGGCCTTCTGGGCATGACGATGGGCAAGAACAACGTCAACATCGCGAACTTCACCTTGGGCCGGTCGGGCGTAGGCCAGGACGCTATCGCGATCCTCTACCTCGACCAGCCGATCGACCCCAAGGTCATCGAAACCCTGGAAGGCACCGGCATGTTCCAACAGGTCAAGGCCCTGCAGTTCGAGGTCGCCTGACCCGCTTCCCCTTGCCCTTTCACTTTGGCCCAAATATCCCACGGGGGGTCCGGGGGGTGTGAAACCCCCCGGGCGCTGGGAACAAGGCGCAAGGCTGTCGGCACATGCATCACTACGCCATCGGCGACATTCACGGTCACCTCCACCTCTTGCAAGGCGCGCATGACCTTATCGCGGCCGACAGCGCCCGGCATGGGCCGGGGCAGGTGATCCATGTTGGCGATCTGGTCGACCGTGGCCCCGACAGCCGCGGTGTGATCGACTTTCTCATGACGGGTCAACAGGATGGCCGCGACTGGGTGGTCCTGAAGGGCAACCATGACCGCATGTTCACCCGGTTCCTGCGCGACCCGCATGAGCCGGAACTTGGCCTACGGGCGGAACTTTCCTGGCTCCACCCCCGGCTAGGCGGGTCGGACACGCTGGCCTCTTACGGCGTGGCCAATGCGGGCGACCGGCCGGTGGCCAAGGTCCATGCCGATGCGGTTGCCGCGGTGCCGGCGGCGCATCTGGCCTACCTCAGCGCCTTGCCCCTGCTGCACCGGGCGGGCGACTGCGTCTTTGTCCATGCAGGCATCCGCCCCGGCGTGGCCCTGGACGACCAGACCGAAACCGACCTTGTCTGGATTCGTGAGCCGTTCCTGTCCTTCACCGGCAGCCATGGCCCGCTGATCGTGCATGGCCATACCGCGCTCGATCAGGCCACGCATTACGGCAACCGGCTGAACATCGACAGTAGTGCGGCCTATGGCGGCCCCTTGACCGCCGTGGTGATCGAGGGGCGCGAGGCGGCGCTTCTGACCCCCGCAGGCCGCCAGAAGCTGCACCCCACCGCGTTGCACTGACCGCCGCGTGTGAGGCCGACCCGCATCGCTGCCTCAGGGATGTTCATTCCTGAGAAGCCGCTTGACCGACCGAGCGGCCAGATAGCCAAAGAGAAGCCCCGCGATCCCCACGACCTCAACCAGCGCCGGGCCCGTGGGGATGCCGCGACTGAAAAGCGCGACGGCGATCAGCCCAAGCCCGCCGATGCTGAGGACAAGCCAGAACCACAGCTCGCCCCGGGTCGGACCATATCGGTAGGGGTTCTTTTCGGTCATTCAAGCACCTCTCGCGCCGCCGCCACATTGGCCTTCGTGGCGGGCTGCATCCACACCTCACCACATAAGGGCTGCACGATCGCCGGCAAGTCCGGCCGCTCATCCGTCACCATGCTGCTGACCGCAAGCCGCCCGCCCCGCATCGCGCCAGCCAGCACCCGGCCCGTGGCGCGGCTTTCATGCGGGCCTTGCGCCATGCCTGCGTTCCAGACCAACAGCATCTCGTCCTTGGCCTTGCCCTTCAGCACCTCTTCCACCTGCAGCGTGACCAGGGCCGTACCTTGCGGCGTGCCAAGGTCCTGATATCCCGTGACCTTGCCCACCACCACAAGCTCTGCCCCCGCGATCTGGGTCATCTCGAACGGCTTCAGCCAGGTGCAGGCTGCGCCCACCCCCGGCAGAAGCGCCACCGCAACAGCCAGCATTATCCTGCGCATCTGATCCTCTTTCCCTCTGGACGGGGGGCGGACCCCATGATTCCTTCGCCTGATGATCAGACGCATCTCACCCGCCCTTGTCTTGGTAGGGATTATCCTACTGACCGCCGCATACCTGTTGTGGATCGGGCGCGAGCCGATCTGCAAATGTGGCTATGTCAAGCTGTGGCACGGGCAGGTCGTCAGTTCGGAAAATTCGCAGCACATCTCGGACTGGTACACGCCCAGCCACATCATCCACGGCTTCCTGTTCTTTGGCTTGTTGTGGCTGATCGCACGGCGGCTCAGCTTTGGTTGGCGGCTGGTCATCGCCACCATGATCGAGGCGGCATGGGAGATTGTCGAAAACTCGGACGCGATCATCGAACGCTACCGGGCGGTGACGATCTCATTGGACTACTACGGCGATTCCGTGCTGAACGTGGTGGCGGACATTCTGGCGATGGTGCTGGGGTTCTGGCTTGCCTCACGCCTGCCGGTCTGGGCGACGGTCGCGCTGATCGTGCTCGCCGAGGGTGTCACGATCTGGCTGATCCGCGACGGGCTGGCGCTGAATGTGCTGATGCTGCTTTACCCGCTGGAGTGGGTTGCCACCTGGCAGGCGGGCCGCTAGGCCACGATTTTTCTGCGAAAAATCGGATTGAGTTCGGCCAAGGCCCTGCCAGCCCGGCCGTCAGACCTTCATCCGCCGCAGCGACAGCAGGGCTGCGACCGTCAGCGTCAGCGTGACGCCCGCGACCAGCCAGAAAAACCCGCGTTCGCCCATATCTGCCATCAGGGGCGCCACGATCAAGGGCGCGCCGATCCCGCCGACAAGGCCCGAGGCGATGATCGTCGGCGGCACGCGCAGATCCTCGCCCATCTTGCCGCTGGCGGTGACGTAAAAGCCCGGGAAAAACAGCCCCGCCGGTGCCCCCATCGCCACGAAAAACACCGCCGGTGACACCAGCGCCGCGCCAAGGGCGCAGGCCCCGGCCAGAGCAATCGAGCCGGTGTAAAGCACGAAAGGCTCTACCCGGTGGGCGACGAAGATAAGCGCCACGCGCGCCAGCAGGAAGACCACGAAAAACGCACTAAGGAGTTCGGCCGCCGTCGCCTCGGCCACCCCGGCCTGGATCAGCGCGGTGGGGCCAAGGCCGATCAGGCAGGCCTCCATCCCGATGGCAACCATCCCGAAGGCAAGGATACCCCAGTGCGGGCGAAAGGCCTGCACTTTTTCCACCGCTGCAGCCCCGACGCGCCCGGCTGGCCCGGCGAAAAGCCAGATCACCGCCGCAAGCGCCGCCGTCAGCCCGAAGGACCAGCGCGGGTCGCTGCCCACCGCGACGAAGACCAGGGGCGCCGCAATCGCACCGATCCCGAAGGTGGCGTTCAAGAGGCTGAGCATGGAGGGGCCCTTGTCGCCAAAGGCCCGCATCACGCGCGGGTTGAAGACCGCTGTCGACATGCCATAGCCCATGCCGAAAACCACCGCCCCGGCGATGGTGGCCCACCAGCTGGCAAGGGCCGCGACCCCTGCGGCACCGATGGCCATCGCCGCCAGCGTGTGGCGCGGCGTGACGACCCCGCCCTTCAGATACATGAACCCGACACCGATGAAGCAGCCCACCCAATGGGCGGAGACCAGCACCCCCGCCTCGGCCACCGTGACCCCGAAGAGGCGCGAAAAGGCGGGCAGGGCAGGGCCGTAGAGCGACTGCCCCGCGCCCATCATCACAAAGGTCGCAACCCCGGCAAACAGAAGCCCGGCATGGGCCCGGATCAGGTCTTTCACAGTATTCTCCCGCTGACGGGCCTGATCTCCCCCGCCCGACCGGCACTGTCAATGGCGGGCGGGCAGGCTCGTGTGACGCAACGACAGATATGTGTCCCCGCGCGGCTTTGGTGCAGGATGCAGGAAACGAGGAGGGGTTCCCATGACTGACATTCACATCCTGTCCGCCGCACGTACCGCCATTGGCAGCTTTGGCGGCGCTTTGGCGGGACTGCCGCCCATCGACATCGCCACCGTGGCCGCCCGTGCCGCGTTGGAGCGTGCGGGGGTAGAGGGCGGCCAGATCGGCCATGTGGTGATGGGCCATGTCATCAACACCGAACCGCGCGACATGTATCTGGCACGGGTGATGGCGATGCAGGCGGGCATCCCCGAGACGACTCCGGCGATGAACGTCAACAGGCTGTGCGGGTCCGGCGCGCAGGCGGTGGTGTCGGCGATGCAGGCGCTGATGCTGGGCGATGCGGCGATGGCTCTGGCGGGCGGGGCGGAGTGCATGAGCCGGTCCCCCTACAGCCTGCCCGCCGCCCGCTTTGGCCAGAAGATGGGCGACACCCGCGCTGTGGACATGATGACCGGCGCGCTGACCTGCCCCTTTGGCACCGGCCATATGGGGGTGACGGCGGAAAACGTCGCCGCCGAGCACGGCATCACCCGCGAAGATCAGGATGCCTTTGCGCTGGAAAGCCAGACCCGCGCGGCCCGGGCGATTGCCGAGGGACGGTTCAAGGACCAGATCGCTGCGGTGGAGGTGCCGGGCCGCAAAGGCCCCACGGTCTTTGACACCGATGAACACCCCAAGGCCACCAGCGCCGAGGCTCTGGCGGGCCTCCGCCCGGCGTTCCAGAAAGACGGCACGGTGACGGCCGGCAATGCCTCGGGCATCAATGACGGGGCGGCGGCGCTGGTCCTGTGCCACGGTGACCACGGCGGCAAGGCACGGGCGCGGATCATGGGCTATGCCCATGCGGGGGTGGACCCCAAGGTGATGGGCATCGGCCCGATCCCGGCGGTGCGGGCGCTGTGTGCCAAGCTGGGGATGCAGCCGCAGGACTTCGACCTGGTGGAATCGAATGAGGCCTTTGCCGCACAGGCCCTGGCCGTGTCGCGCGTGCTGGGGTTGGACCCGGCCCGCGTGAACCCCAACGGCGGGGCCATCGCGCTGGGCCATCCGGTGGGGGCGACGGGGGCGATGCTGGTGGTGAAGGCTCTGCATGAGCTGGAGCGGACCGGGGGAAAGACCGCCCTGATTACCATGTGCATCGGCGGGGGGCAGGGGATCGCTTTGGCCATCGAACAGGGGTAAGCGATTTCTTTGAAGAAATCGCTCCGGAGCCTTTGAAGGCTCCGGTCCGGAGTTTTTGAAAACTCCGGCGCTACCGCACCCGCACCTGAGCGCGGGCGGAGCGGCCTTCGGCGTCGATCACGCTGAGTGTCACGAAGCCAGCACCCGGCAGGGCCAGCATCGCCTCACGTGCCTCCAGCGCCACGAGGACCGGCACGCCATCGGCCAGCCAGGTGAAGGGGGCCGTCCCGCCGGTGACTTTCACCTTCAGACCGGCGGGAAGGAGTTCGACCTCCGCCCCATCCGGTGGGAAGGCCACGGCGGGGGCATCCGCCGCAGGCTCAAACGCGGCGGATCGGGACCGGAAGCGTTGCAAGGGTTGCGGCAGTTCGGCGTTTGAGATCAGCAGCGTCGCCGCAGGCGCGGGCGGCTGCGGGTCAAGCTTGCGCTTCAGCCGGTTGAACGCTTGAAACAGCACCGGTGCCGCCACATCCGCGCCAAAGGCCCCCGGCACTGGCGTCCCATCGGCCCGGCCCATCCAGACGCCGATCACATGGGTGCCGTCAAACCCGATCGCCCAGGCGTCGCGGTGGCCGTAAGACGTGCCGGTCTTGTAGGCCAGCCGGTTGCTCGGCGCGCCCGGGGGTGGCGCGAGGCCGGCCAGAATATCCCCCACCTGCCAGGCGGCCACGGCGGATACCACACGCTGCCCTTCCGCCCCGTCCCCATCCATCCGCCAGGTCAGGGGCCGCACCACGCCGCCGCGGGCGAGGGTGGCGTAGAGCTGCACCATGTCTTCCAGCGTCACGCCCACGCCGCCAAGGGCAATCGCCAGACCCGGTTGGTCACCCGGAAACACCGGGCGCATTCCAGCCTTTTCCATAGCCGAGATCAGGCGGGCCGGACCCAAAGCCTCGGTCAGCGCCACCACGGGGATGTTGAGCGACAGTTGGAGCGCTTCCCTCAAGCGGATCGTGCCACGATACATCCGGTCAAAGTTCTGCGGGGCATAGGTGCCAAAGCTGGTCGGCTTGTCGTCGATCATCGTTTCGGGATGGGCGAGGCCCTCATCGAAAGCCAGCGCATAGACGAGCGGTTTCAGCGTCGACCCGGGGCTGCGCAGGGCCTGCGTCATGTCGACGAACCCCTGCCGCAGGTCGGCTTGATAGCCTGCCGACCCGACCGAAGCCAGGATCTGACCCGAGGCATGGTCGGCCACGACAATCGCGACTTGCAACTGCTCTCCCCGGTCGGCGACAGCCTCAACCGCCAGCGTCTCAAGCTTGGCCTGCAGGTCGCGGTCGATGGTCAGGCTGTGGGTCAAGAGCGCGGGATTGTCCGCCAGCGCCCGGTCGGCCAGATGCGGCGCGAAGGCGGGGAAGGGCAGGCGAAGGCCAGGAACCACCTCACGCAGGGCGGCTTCGGCTTCGTCGGCGTCGAGCACGCCTTCACCGACAGCGCGGGCAAGGACGCGGTTGCGCGCGGCCTCGGCCCGGTCAGCGGCGCGGTCTGGGCGGCGGGTTTCGGGGGATTGCGGGATGGCGACCAGCAGCGCCGCCTCGGCCGGGGTCAGGCGCAGGGGTTCCTTGCCGAAATAGCTGATCGAGGCGGCGCGGGCGCCTTCAAGGTTGCCGCCAAAGGGGGCAAGGTGCAGATAAAGCTGCAAGATCTGGTCTTTGGTCAGCCGCCGCTCCAACGCCAATGCCACGCGCATCTGGCGCAGCTTGCCGCCAACCTGGCCGGTTGTGCCTTCCTCCAGCAGTCGCGCGACCTGCATGGTCAGGGTCGACCCGCCCGATATGACGCGCCCGTTCGAGGCGGCCTGCAAGACGGCCCGCAGCATGGACCTTGGGTCCACGCCGGAGTGGTCGTAAAAGCGCTTGTCCTCATAGGCCAAGAGCATGGCGATGTAGTCCGCGTCCACCTTGTCGGGCGGCAAGGCCAGCCGCCAGCGGCCATCAGCCACGGTGTAGGCGCGCAGAAGGTCGCCGTCGCGGTCCAGCACCTCGATAGAGGTCTCAACCGCCAGGGGCGGCAGGATCGTGGCGTCGATCCAGAGGTCGAGCCGGTCGCGGCCATAGGCGGCAAGCCAGAGGGTGGCGACAGCCGCGATGATCCAACGCGCGCGCATGCCTACACGCCCGACCACAGGTTTTCCCGCCCCGGATCAGATCCGGGGCGGGTCAGGGCCGCGACAAGGGCGATGATCCAGCGCGCGCGCATTAGATCGACGTTCTTTCCCAGCCCGGAATCAAGGGCGTAAGCCCGCCGGGCCGCGCCCTCCCTCGCCCTTGGGAGGGCGCTTTGCAGCGTCTCAAACCCGAACTGCAGTGGGAGTATCTGCACCATAAAGCGCCCACATCCATCTTTGCCGCGCCCACCCGAGGGAGGGCGCGGCCCTGTGTTTCGCCTTTCGATTGGCGAGTCATTGGTTACGGCGCAATCGTCACCGACCCGGTTTCCCCCCGGGCGCGGAAGTCGGGGCGGTACATATCCTCGACCGACGCCGCTGCATGGTGGAACGTGCCGGGGCTGATCGCGCGCACCACATAGGCCAGCCGGAACGGCTGATCCGAGGTCCAGTCCACCGCCGTCAGGAACCGGTCCTGCCGGAACTCGCTGTGCTGCACGTCGGCCAGGGTATCCAGCCAGTCCAATTCAGAGGTGGAGCCTGCGCTCATCAGGTTGGGGTTGTCGATCTCGAAGCCGGCGGGCAGGGGGTCTGCCACCATCAGCCGCGCTTCGCCATATGCGAAGGGCGTTACCGTCAGAACCGTCACCAGACGGGTGCCCGTGGTGATGCCGTCCAGCGACACTTCGGTTCCGTCCATCGTGTAGTAGGTGCGGTTGATGGCATAGCCGTTGCCGCCTGCGGGCTCGGGTTCTGATGGCACGCCATAGGTGGTGACGGTTAGCGTCGTATCCACGCCGTCGTTTTTCACTACCACCGGCGTCACCGCCCCGGCGTCCAGCACGCGGACAAGGGGGCCATCGGCGGGCTGGCCGTCGATGGTGATGCCATCAGCACCGGGCCGGTCGATCAGCGCGTTGGTGGCCAGCAGCGCCCAGGTCGCCTCTTGCGTCGACAGGTTGGTGCCGGCGGTTGCAAGACGGTCCGTCAGCGCCTCACGGTCAATGGCGGTTGACCCAGACTCCACCGCCAGCGTCAGCAGGGCGGCGGCGTCACGGTAGCGCGTGCCATAGTCCACCCGCCAGATCTGGCCTTCATCCGGCCCAAGGCCCGCAAGCTTGGCCGCGGCCTTGCGGAACATCGCGTCGGCCCGTGCCTGATCGCCGTAGGACGCCAGCGCCGCCGCAAGCTGCGCCTGCGCGATGGGCGTGGCGAAGTCGTCACCCTTCACGTCGGCGTAGTAGCGCAGATCGCCCACGGCTGCCGCCCCTTCGCGGGCAAGCACCATGAGGGCATAGGCCAGCGCCTCACCCCCGCCGTTCGTCTCGGCGCTGAAATCGGGGGAGTAGTTCACCTGATTGCGCAGGTTTGCCAGCGCGTTCTTGAAGGCAAGATCGGGCACCGCATAGCCCTGCGCGCGGGCCCGGCTGAGGAAGTCGGTCACGAACGCATCCAGCCAGAAGTCGCCTTCGCCCGGCCCCCAAAGCCCGAATCCGCCTGTCGAGGACTGATTGGCAAGTATCTCCACCAGCGCCTCATTGATGCGGCCCTGCAGGGTGGCGTCACCCTCAAGGTCCATCACCTGCGCCACCTCATCGAAGTAGAGAAGCGGCAGCGCGCGGCTGGTCATCTGTTCGGTGCAGCCATAGGGATAGCGGTCGAGTGCCGCCAGCAGCCCCGGTGCGTTCAGCCGCGCAAGGGGGCCAATCGCCATCGTCGCCTTGCCCGAACCTGCCACAAGGCCGGCAAAGACATTCTCGTCAAAGGTGAAGCTTTGCCCGGCGGCAAGGTCAAGGCGGGTGATCCGGGCAACCTCAGGGTCGTTCACCTGCACCGGGATCGTCAGGGTCTTCTTCAGCTGCTTGCCGTCTGGTGTGGTGAGGCTCACGTCAATCGTATGCACGCCCACTTCGCCCGCCGTGACCGGCACTTCGAACACCGCCTTGGCCTGATCGCCAAGGTCAAAGCCCGACGGCACCGCGCCGAGGGTAAGGCCATTGGCCACGACATCCAGGCTCATCCGGCCCGAAGGACCGGTGGCGTGGACAATCTCCAAGAGAAGCCGGCTTTCATCGCCGGGCGACAGGAAGCGCGGCAAGCTGGCGGTCACCACGACCGGGTCACGCACCAGAACCTCAGCCGATGCTTGGCCGACGCCGGTCTTGCTCCACGCCACGGCCATCACCTTTACCGTGCCGTTGAAGCTGGGCAGATCGAAACTCGTGCGGGCATAGCCATCCGCGCCCACGGTCAGCGGGCCGGTGAAATAGGCCACCAGCTCTTCTGTCGGGGGCGGGGTTTGCAGCCGCGCCTGCGCGCCCGCGTCTCCGCCGGAGCGGACCTCGCCAACGGCGCCGTTCAGCCCGTCGATCAGACGGCCATAGATGTCACGGATGCCGACACCAAGGCGGCGCTGGCCGAAGTAATGGCCTTGCGGATCGGGGTCCTTGAAGCCGGTCAGGTTCAGGATGCCCACATCAACCGCGGCGATGGTGACATAGGCGGTTTCACCCGCCGTCACGCCATCAACCTTCACGGCCACCTCAAGCGGCCCGCGCGGGGCAGCCTCGGCCGCCATCTCGACCGTGGCTTTCAGTGCGCGCGCGCCGGGGTCGATGCTGGCATGGGTCAGGCCAAGCGCGCGGGACGGCACGCGCCCCGCCGCCACATCCATCGGCCGCAGGACCGAGGCGGTGACATAGACGCCCGCGCCCCATTCATCGGTCACGGGCAGGGTGATCAGGTTTTCACCCTCAACCACCTCAACCGCCTGCATCGTCACCAGGCGGTTCGACAGCACCGTCACCAGCGCCGTGCCCGCCGCGCGGGGCACAAGGCGCAAGGTGGCGGTGTCGCCCGGCTTGTAAGCCTCCTTGTCCAGCGACAGTTCAAGTGTGTCGGGCGTGGCGCTGGCGTCGGCGGGGGCATACCAGCCCGCGTAGAACTCGGTCGAGGTGGCGGCTTGGCCGCCATCGGCGCGTTCCACCAGGATCTCATAACTGCCCCAGGTAACCGGGGCGGCCACTTCGACGGGCGCGCTGCCAAGGGTCACTTCGCCTTCGGCAACCGGGGTGCGGGTGGTGACTGGTTCCCAGTTCCAATTGCCATAGCTTTGATACCATTGGTAATTCGTCTCAACCCTGACGATCTGCCACTTCACGGGCATCGCCACCAGTGCCTCGGCCGCATCAACGGCAATCAGGTTGAACCGCGCTTCGCCGCCTTCGGGGGCGACCCCGTCAAACAGGCTGCGCACGCCGATCATCGGCTCAGCTGGCGTCAGCGCCTTGGTCACCACACGCTCCACCGGGCGGCCCGAGCCTTCGGCGACGCGGATCGTGACCTGCGCTTCCAGCGGGCGGTGGGGGTCAGCGACTTGGGGCAGGAAGACGGGAAGGGTCGCATTGCCTTCGGCATCCGTCTCGGCCGCATCCAGCGCGGTCATCTGGGCGCTGAAGGGCTGGTCGTGCCGGCCGAAGGTGTAGCCGGGGTGGGCCTCCAACCCTTCGGTCGCGCGGAGGAGGACCTCACCTTCGATGGCAAGGCCCGCGCCCGGCGCGCCAAACAGGTAGCGCGCGGCGACGGTCAGATCGACGGTGCTGTCGGTGCCGACCGAAAGGGGCGTGTCCGCCAGAGTCAGGTCAAAGTCGATGCGTTCGGGCAGGAAATCCTCAACCAGGAAGGTGCGTGAGGAGAGGGCGGGGGCCTCAAGGTCGGCAAACATCTCCAGCCGCCAGACGCCGCGCGGAGCGGACCCTGCGATGGGCTGCGAAAAGACATAGCCGCCGCCCCAATCGTTCACCACGGCGCGGGCGTATTCCACACCGTCAGGACGGCTGACCACGGCGGTCAGGGGCAGGCCTTCCACTGCCGCCGCTTGGGCATCGCGCGCCAGCACGGTGGCATAGACGGTTTCCCCGGCGCGATAGGCGCCACGGTCGGTGGTGATGAACACATCAACCGGCGGGGCGGCCTCACGGCCTTCAACCCCGCGGTCAGAGAGGTCAAACTCCGGGTCGGTCAAAGACAGGAAGGCAATGTCGCTATCACCATCCCGCGCCACCACCATCGCCGGTGCGCTGCCACCCAGGCCGCGCGTCAGGCCAGCGTCAAACCGGGCATAGCCCATGTCGTCGGTCACCGCCGTGCCAAGGACAGCATTGGCGCGGTTCAGCAGTTCCACCGTGATGCCAGGCTTCGCGCCCGCCGTGCCAAGGCTGCGCACAAAGACATGGAGGCCATCGACGCCCGACATCGTGGTCAGCCCAAGGTCAGACACCACGAACCACTGCCATCCCGCCGGGACAACGTAAGGGTCCACCCCGGGGACCGAGGCTTTCAGGGCGTAGATGCCCGCAGACAGCCCTTCCAACGCGTCGCCCAAGGGCAGGCGGGTGGTCACGTCGCGGTTGACCTCTTGGCCCACGGTGGCGGTGCCAGTCCACAGCTCTTCGCCCACGGTGTCGGCGAAATAGCTTTCGGAATAGGACTGCATCGGCGCGCCGAAATAGTAATCCTGGATCGACCGCAGAAGGTTGCGGTCGGTGACCCGGAAGAGGGTCAGGTCCAGCTTGTCGGTGTTCACCGTCTCAACCGGAAGGGCCACATCGGCGGTGTTGGGCAGGACATAGCCCCGGCCCGGGAAGCGCACGCCGGGCGCACGGTCGCGGATGTATTGCGTGACCTCAACCGATTTCGCCATCACCTGGCCGTCAGCGGCCGGAAGGCCCTCGCGGAAGGTCAGGCTGTAGCGTTTGCCATGTTCCAGCCCCGTCACGCAAAGCTGCCGGTAGCCGCCGCTTTCGACGACCATTCCGGCTTCGGTCAGCTGCACGAAGCTGGAATAATCCACGCCCGAGGCGACAAGGTCTTCCGAGAAGGTCGCACAGATGCGCGGGCGGGCAAGGTCGGATTGCACCACGGTTTCGGTGATGCGGAAGCCGTATTTGCCGATGGCAACTTCCAGCGCGGCCTCGGTATCGGTGCGGGGCTGCAGCGACTGCGCCAGGCGCAGCGCCTGCACCATGTCACGGCCCCGCCCGTTGCGTTCCAAGACGTCGGCCATCACGACCAGGATCGTATGGCGCAGCGCCGGGTTTTCGGCGCGAAGATAAGCGTTCATCGACGACTGGAGCGCCTGATAGAAGAAATAGCCCGACTGGTTCGTGTCAGCGACGCCAGCAGCCAGCTGGCGGCGGGCAAATTCGCCCCAGGTGGCAGCATCGTCGGTCAGGTTCAGCGCGGCCCCGGTGAAGGCTGCCGCCCCCGCCCAATCGCCCCGACCCTCAGCCTCGGTCGCGGCCTGCAGGTGCTCTTCGGCGGTCCAAGGGCCGGTGGTGTGCTGGCGGCCAAGGTTCTGGGCCTGCTCATAAGCGCTTTGGATGTCCCAATCCGGCAGGAAGGCAATCTCTGCCCGCCGGTCTGCCGCCTGCGCGCGAATGGCCGCGTCACCTTCGACCAGATAGGCCGAGAACGCCCCCTGGAAGAACACGCCTTCGCCCGGGCCGCTTTTCACGAAACAGCTGCCGTTGCGGGTGTTGTAGACAAAGGCCGTCGCGCGCGGATTGGTCAGCGCTGCCCGCTCACACGCCTCGATCGTGGTGTCGAAGACGGACGCGATGTCGCCCCCCGGCAGGTCCTGATCCTGGGTCAGCACCGCGCGTCGTTCGGGAATCAGGTCCTGCGCCTGCGCCAGCCCCGAAAGCGCGCAAAAGGCCGCCACAAGACCAAGTTTTTGAAACCAACGCATCGAAAATGCCTCCCGGATCACTGCCCTGAATGTCGCATGGGCCGCGCCGCGCTGGCAAGCGTGCAGAACGTGGCAACTGCCCTTCCGGCGTTAAGTCTTGGTTCACTTCGATGCGGCAGGGTAGTCGCGTAAACCGGACCTGCGGGGGTCCGGCACCCGCACAGAATGTCGACAGGGCAGGCATGGATCTTTCGGAACGGTTGCTCAGGGAACGGCGCGCAAGGCTCGCGGCAGAACGCCTGCTGGAACAGAAAAGTCGCGAACTTTTCGCCGCAAACGAAAAGCTGGCGATCCACGCGCGGTCGCTTTCCGACCAGATCGTCGAACAGCGGCAGGTCGTCCGCTCCGCCCTGTCCGAGGCGGAGCTTTTGAAGGACCAGAACCTGCGCTTTGTCGACGATCTTGACCGCGCCCACACCCAGGCCGTGATGGCCGAACGCCGCCTGTGGGATTCGGTCAACACCATCCGGGACGGGTTCGCTGTCTTTGACGTCTCGATGAAGCTGATCACCGCCAACCGCGCCTGGATGGCCCCGTTTGAGGGCAAGCCTGTCGCCCCCGGCATTCCTTACGCCGATATGGTGCAGCTGATCGGCACCTCCGGCGCGATTGATCTGGGCGATGAGGCACCGGAGGCTTTCGTCGCCCGCATGCTGGCCCGCGTCGAAAGTGACCCGATTGAGCCCGTCACGCTGAAGTTCCACAACGGCACCTGGGTCAAGCTGCAGGATCGCCGCGCGCGCGACGGTGACCTTGTGTGCCTGGCGCTGGATATCACCGACCAGATGCGCATCTGGGCCGCGATTGAGGCGATCCCTGACGGGTTCGTGCTGTACGACCGGGAAGAACGTCTTCTCACCTGCAACCAGCGCTATCGCGATACCTATCCCGCCTCGGCCCCTGCCATGCAGCCGGGCACCAAATTCGAAGATATCCTGCGCTATGGACTGGCCAACAGCCAGCACGCCGATGCCATCGGCAGGGAGGAGGAGTGGATCAAGGACCGTCTTAAGCGCCACCGCGACGGCAGTGGCACCTCGGAACAGCAGCTGTCAGACGGCCGCTGGATCCGCGCGCATGACCACCCCACACCGGACGGCGGTCGCGTCGGCCTGCGCGTCGACATCACCCAGCTGAAGGAGCATGAAACCGCGCTGGAAGCCGCCCGCACCGCGGCCGAAGCCGCCAATCGTGCCAAATCCGCCTTCCTTGCCAACATGAGCCATGAGATCCGCACACCGATGAACGGCGTCGTCGGGATGGCGGAGCTTCTGTGCGACACTGGCCTGACCGAGGAACAGCGCTTGTTTGCCGAAACCATCCGGTCGTCAGGTGAGGCGCTTTTGGTCATCATCAACGACATTCTCGACTACTCGAAGATCGAGGCACAGCGCCTGACCCTGCGCCCCGAACCCTTTGATCTGGAACGCACGATCCATGAGGTGACGATGCTTCTGCAACCCCGCGCGCGGGAAAAGGGCATCGACCTGATGATCGACTTCGACATGTTCCTGCCCACCCGCTTTGTCGGTGATCCGGGGCGCTTGCGGCAGGTGCTGACCAACCTGATCGGCAACGCGGTCAAGTTCACCGACACCGGCCACGTCCTGACCCGCGTCGTCGGGGTTGAGGCGGAAGATGGTCAGCAAACCCTGCATGTCACGGTGGAAGACACCGGCATCGGCATTCCGGCCGACTACCTTGACCACATCTTTGGCGAGTTCAATCAGGTCGAGGATGAGCAGAACCGCAAGTTCGAAGGCACCGGGCTTGGCTTGGCGATCACCCGCCGCCTGATCGAACATATGGGCGGGTCGGTCTGGGTGGACAGTGTCCTTGGCGACGGCTCCAGCTTCGGGTTCCGCGTCACGCTGCCGGTGGCCGAAGACGCTGGGCCGGTGCAGGTGCCGGTCGCGGTGCGCCGGGTGCTGGTGGTGGATGACCAGTTCATCAACCGCACAATACTCGAACGCCAGCTTGCACCCTGCGGCATTGCCGTGACGCTCTGCCGCTCGGGCGCCGAAGCGTTGGAGCGGTTGGCCGCCGACCTTGCCTACGATGTGGTGCTGACGGATCACGCAATGCCGGAAATGGACGGGGCGACGCTGCTTGGCCATATCCGGGCGGCGGGGCATGCAATGCCGGTGATCCTGCTCAGCTCCAACACCACGGGCCTGGGGGAGGCGGGGGCGGATTTCGCCGCGATCCTGCAAAAGCCGATCCTGCGGTCTGATCTTTACCGGCATCTGCAGGCGCTGACCGCGCCCGCGCCCACCCCGGTCGCGGCCCCGGCGCCCGTGCCCCCGTCCGAAATGCGGCAGATGCGCGTCCTGGCCGCCGAAGACAACCGCACCAACCAGCTGGTGTTCCAGAAGATGGTCCGCGCGCATGACATCGAACTGGTCTTTGCCGACAACGGCCGCATCGCGGTGGAACTTTACCAAAGTTTCAAGCCCGATCTGATCTTCATGGACATCTCGATGCCCGAGATGGATGGCAAGGAAGCCACCCGCGCCATCCGCGCGCTGGAAGCTGCCGGGAAAGGGGTCAGCACCCATGTCCCCATCGTGGCGCTGACCGCCCATGCGATGGACGGCGACGCGGACGAAATTCTGGCGTCCGGGATCGACCAGTATCTGACGAAACCCCTGCGCAAGGCCGCGATTGAGGCGACCTTGGCCGAACATTGCCCGCCCGAGGCCCGCCCCCCCGTGATTGAGGCCGAAGACGCCGCCTGACGCTTGCCAAACGGAGCCGCGTTCCGCGGCAAGGTTTTCAGGTCGCCGGCGCGGGCAAAGCCCGCTTGGCTCCGCGGTACCTGGGGTAGGCGGTGCAGCCTTGTGGCCGGGGCTGCGGGCTTGCGGCTGGCGGGGGACCGCTCCGCGGGGAGTATTTGCAAAGAGAGCAAACGTGGTCCGGCAAGCTGCGCCTTGCATTTGCTCTTTTGATAAATGCTCCTGGGGTCCGGGGGTGGAACCCCCGGCGGCCAGCCCCAGCGCGCAACGCTGATTGGTTAAGAAAGCCTAAATGGCGACCGTAAGTCATTGAAATAAAATCAAAAGAGAATCTGTCCCTGCCCGGGACAAGCCCCTCAGCCTTCGCGCAGAACAGCCAGAAAGGCCGCGCCGAAGCGGTCGACCTTCAGCTCTCCCATGCCTTGAATTTCTTGCAGCTCGCTCAGCGTCGAGGGCCGCCGCTCGGCGATCTGGCGCAAGGTGGAATGGGTGCAGGAGAGGTACTTTCCCGTCCCGTCCTCGCCCCGGGAAAGCTCCAGCTGCACCTCGGCGAGCCGGTCGAAAAGCGCCCCCTCCGGCCGCCCCGCCAGCCGCATCCGCGCCGGGTGAAGGATTTCCGAGGCGCCGGTCAGCACCTCCAGAAACGCCGCGCCATAGCTTTCCAGCTTCTTCGCGCCGATCCCGGTGATCCCGGCCATTTCGTCCAGCGAGGTGGGTTTTTTCTCGGCAATCTCGATCAGGGTGCGGTCGGGAAAGACCACATAGGCCGGCACATTCTGCGCCTCGGCCAGGGCGCGGCGTTTTGCCTTCAGAAGGGACAGAAGGCCTACGTCTTCGTCGGCCACCTGGCTGCGCACTGCCGGCTTTTCGCTGGCCGACGACACGGTGTCGCGGCGCAAGGTGACCTGCGCCTCGCCGCGCAGGATCGGGCGGGCGGCCTCGGTCATGCGGAGGGCGCCGTGGCGTTCGGGGTCGGGGCGGACAAGGTCCTGGCCCATCATCTGCCGGAAAACCGCGCCCCAGGCGGCTTTCGATAGGTCGCGCCCGACGGCATAGGTGGGCAACTGGTCATGGCCGCGTTCGCGCACCTTGGCCGTGGCGTTGCCAGTCAGGATATCGATCAGATGCCCGGCGCCAAAGTATTCCCCGGTCCGCAGGATAGCGGAGAGGGCCTTGCGCACCGCCTCGGTCGCGTCGAACAGCTGGGCCGGGCGGTCGCAGAGGTCACAGTTGCCGCAGGGTTCGGCCGTCTCGCCAAAGTAGCCGAGAAGAACTTGGCGGCGGCATTTCAGCGCCTCGGCCAGACCCAGAAGGGCGTTCAGGCGGGCGTGGTCGGCGGCCTTGCGGTCAGGCGGAGCGGCACCTTCGTCGATCTGGCTTCGGCGCAGGCGGATGTCGTCGGGCCCATAGAGGGTCAGCGTCTCGGCGGGCGAGCCATCGCGCCCGGCGCGGCCGATTTCTTGGTAGTAGCCCTCGATCGACTTTGGCAGATCGGCATGGGCGACCCAGCGGATGTCAGGCTTGTCGATCCCCATGCCGAAGGCGACGGTGGCGACGACGATCAGCCCGTCTTCCCGCTGAAAGCGGATTTCGACCTGACGCCGCGCCTCGGCCTCCATCCCGCCGTGATAGGCGACGGAGGGGTGGCCCGCTTCGCGCAGCGCCTGGGCCAGAACCTCGGTCTTGGCGCGGGTGCCGCAGTACACGATGCCGGACTGGCCTTTGCGGGCGGCTGCAAAGCGCAGGATCTGGTCGCGCGGAGTGGATTTGACCGCGAAGGCCAGATGGATGTTCGGCCGGTCAAAGCCGCGCAGGAAGGTCGACGGGGCTTCACCATCAAAAAGGCGGGTGACGATCTCGGCCCGGGTTTCCTCATCCGCCGTGGCGGTGAAGGCGGCGAGTGGGACGCGCAAGCTGCGGCGCAGTTCTCCAATCCGCAGGTAATCGGGGCGGAAGTCGTGGCCCCATTGCGAAACGCAATGCGCCTCGTCCACGGCGATCAGGCTGCAGCCGACACGCCGGAGGAGGGTGGCCGTGGCGGGCGAGGCGAGGCGTTCCGGGGCCATGTAAAGCAGCTTCAGCCGCCCTTCATCCAGGGCTGCGAACACCTCTTCGGTTTCCTCATCGGTGTTGCCCGAGGTCAGCGCCCCCGCCTCAACCCCCGCGGCCTTCAACGCGCGGACCTGGTCCCGCATCAGGGCGATGAGGGGGGAGATGACGACGGTCACCCCATCGCGGCAGAGGGCAGGAAGTTGAAAACACAAGGATTTTCCGCCACCCGTTGGCATGATGGCCAGGGTGTTCCGCCCTTCCAGCACGGCCTGCACGATTTCAGCCTGACCGGGGCGGAAATCGGGGAAGCCGAAGACGGAGTGCAAAAGCGATGCGGCGCGGTCCACTGACGTCAGGCGGCGGTCAGAGGAAGACGGCGGCGTTGTTCGTCAGCACGATCCTGAGCGCGATGATCCCCAAAAGCACCACAAGCGGGGCCAGATCCAGCCCGCCCATGTTGGGCAAAAGCGCGCGGATGCGGGAATAAAGTGGCTCCAACAGCCGGTTCAACCCGTCCCAGATCGAGGCGACCAGCGGCTGGCGCAGGTTCAGGACCTGGAAATTGATCAGCCAGCTCATGATGATATGGGCGATCAGAATGAACTGCGCGACATCAAGGATCAGCATCAGGATCTGGAAGATCGAGGTCATCGGGCGCTCCGCTTGCGGGTTTGGCCAGAGGTAGCCGCAGGGCGCGCGAAGGGCAATGCCCCATGCGACCCGTTCCGCAGCGTCTGACTTGACGCGGACGCGCGCCCGGGCCACGCCTGCGGCGCAACCGGAGGTCTTGATGTACCCCTTCATCCGCATGTTTATCGAAATGGCGCGGGCGCGCCGGATGCCGCCGCTTGGTCTGTTTGAAACCCATGTCAGCACCGTCACCTGCTGGCCCTGGGACCTTGACCCTTGGGTTGAGCTGAACAATGGCCGCACGCTGACCTTGTTTGATCTTGGCCGACTGCCCTTGTCGCGGCGCACGGGGTTTGAGGCGCTGCTTCGCGCAAAGGGCTGGGGGCTGACGGTGGCGGGGTCCACCACGCGGTATCGCCGCCGGGTCACGGTCTTTTCGCGCCTGACGATGCACACGCGCTGCGTCGGCTGGGACAAACGCTTCGTCTACATGGAACAGTCGATGTGGAAGGGCGAGGAATGCACTTCGCATGTCCTCATCCGCTCGGCCATCGTGTCAAAGGCCGGGATCGTGCCCCCCTCCGAAATGGCGGCGGCTTTGGGCGCGGCCCCGGACGGCCCGCCCTTGCCACCTTGGGTGCAGGCCTGGATCGAGGCCGAGGCCACACGCCCCTGGCCGCCTGCCCGCTAAGGGCGCGCTTGCGCAAGCGGCCGTTTCCGGCTTCACATGTCCGCAACCAAGGGAGCAGGCATGGTAACCGCGCGCAAACGCATCTGGGGCTGGTATTTCTTCGACTGGGCCAGCCAACCCTTCAGTACCCTTCTGCTCACCTTTATCTTCGGCCCCTATTTCGCCGAGATTGCCCGCAGCTATTACATGGGCACTGGGTTGGAAGTTGAGGCCGCCAAGGCCGCAGCGCAGGCCTATTGGGGGTGGGGGCTGGCCATCGCCTCATTGGTGATTGCGGTTCTGGCGCCGATCCTGGGGGCGATTGCTGACGGGACCGGGCGGCGGTTGATCTGGGTCTGGATCTTTTCGCTTTTCTACGTGGTGGGGTCGTTCGGTCTGTGGTGGGTGGCACCGGGCGGCGAGGCCGGCATGCTGTTCTGGGCAGTCTGCCTGTTCGGCATCGGCTTCATCGGGATGGAGTTTGCCACCATCTTCACCAACGCGCTTATGCCGTCCCTTACGCAGGCTGACGATCTGGGGGCGATCTCCGGCTCGGGCTTTGCATTTGGCTATCTGGGCGGCCTTCTGGCGCTGGTGATCATGCTGTTGTTCTTTGCCGAAGGGGCGGACAGCGGGTTGACCCTGTTGGGGATGGAGCCATTGTTCGGCCTTGACCCCGAAGCGCGCGAAGGCACTCGGGCAGTGGGGCCGTTCACCGCGATCTGGTTCGTGGTCTTCATGATCCCGTTCTTTCTGTGGGTGAAAGAGCCAAAAACCGACGCACGCCCGCTGCATGTGGGCCGCGCGATGGCCAGCCTGCGGGATCTGATCCGGTCCTTGCGGTATCGGCGCAGCCTTGCGGCCTATCTGGCCTCGTCCCTTTTCTACCGCGACGCGCTGAACGCGCTTTACGGGTTTGGTGGGGTCTATGCTTCGGGCGTTCTGGGCTGGTCGATCATCCAGATCGGCATCTTCGGGATCGTGGGCGCGGTGACTGCGATGGTGGCGGCGTTCATCGGCGGGCGGGCGGACCGGCGGTTCGGCCCGAAGCCAGTGATCATCCTGTCGATCCTGGTGCTGATCGGGGTCTGCACGCTGATGGTGGGCATGACCCGGGAAAGCCTGTGGGGGGTGGCGCTGGACCCAGCCTCAAGCCTGCCGGACCAGATCTTCTTTGCCTGCGGTGCCCTGATCGGGGCGGCAGGGGGGGCGCTGCAGGCGGCCAGCCGGACGATGATGGCCCGCCACACCAGCCCCGACCGCGCGACCGAGGCCTTCGGGCTTTATGCCCTGTCCGGCAAGGTGGCCAGTTTCATGGCCCCCGCCCTGATCGCGCTGGCCACGACTGTCAGCGGATCGCAGCGCATTGGAATTGCGCCGTTGATCGGGCTGTTCCTGATTGGGCTGATCCTGCTATCCTTTGTGAAACCAAAGGGAGAATTGGCCTCGTGATGCTGGTGCGCGCCTTTGCCATTGCCATGATGCTGGCCTCTCCGGCTGCGGCCGAAACGCTGGCAAACAAGCTGTTCGGGGCCAAGGACCAGCCTTCGGCACAGGATGCGATGCCGATTGGGTCCTATGCGCGGGGCTGTGGGGCGGGGCTGGTGGAACTGCCAGAAACCGGGCCGACCTGGCAGGCGATGCGGCTGTCGCGCAACCGTAACTGGGGCCATCCGGTGATGATCCAGTATCTGATGGACCTTTCGGCCAAGGCTGCGGAAATCGGCTATGGCCGCGGGCTTTATATCGGTGACATCAGCCAGCCGCGCGGCGGGCCGATGACATCCGGCCATGCCAGCCACCAGATCGGCCTCGATGCCGACATCTGGATGCTGCCGCCCCGCAGTCTGGGGTTAAGCGAGGGCGAGCGCGAGGATATCAGCTCCATCCCCGTTCGGTCAGCCGACCAACGGTCGGTGACTGAAAACTGGACGAAGGTGCATCACCGCCTGCTGCAGGAAGCGGCACTTGATCCGCGGGTGGACCGGATTTTCGTGGCGGCGGCGGTCAAGATCGAGATGTGCAAGACTGCCCGCGCATCCGACAAGAAATGGCTGCAGAAGATCCGCCCGGTCGCAGGCCATGACACGCATTTCCACGTGCGCCTGAAATGCCCCAAGGGCGCACGGCTGTGCGAAACGCAGACCCCGACGGTGGCGGAACTGTCCAAGAACGGCAATGGCTGTGATGAGACGTTGATGTGGTGGGTGACCGACTACCTCGACCCGCCAAAGCCGACCAAGAAGAAGAAACCGGACGATGAGGATACGCCGCGCAAGAAAACCCCGCGCGAATTCACTATGGCGGACTTGCCGAAGCAGTGCCAGTCGGTGCTGGAGTAACCGTCCCGGTTGACAGGGGTGCCGGGCGGGTATAGGCGGCCCTCGCCCCAGAAGGGGCCAAGTCTCCGCAACCTTGCAAAAAACGGAACATGCCCATGCGCATCCTTCTTGCCGGCGTCATCGCCATGGCGGTGGTCGTCACCGCATCCAACATCCTCGTCCAATATCCCTTGGGCGCTTACCTCACCTGGGGGGCGCTGACCTATCCCTTTGCGTTCCTGGTCACCGATCTGACCAACCGGCTGGCTGGCCCCGCCGTCGCCCGCCGCGTGGTGCTGGTCGGGTTTGCGGTGGGGGTCATCTGTTCCTTCATCGGCACGCAGGTGATGGGTGAGTTTGGCCCCCTCGTTACCTTGCGCATCGCGCTGGGGTCGGGGATCGCGTTCCTTTGCGCTCAGCTTCTGGACATTGCCGTCTTCAATCGGCTGCGGGCGGGGGCCTGGTGGCGGGCCCCCTTGGTCTCTACGCTGGTCTCTTCCAGCGTTGATACCGCGCTTTTCTTCAGCATCGCGTTTTCGGCCACCCTGACCGTGCTGGAACCCGGCAATTACGTGTCCTGGGCCACCGCCGCCACCCCGCTTCTGGGCCTTGGGCCCGAGGCGCCGTTCTGGGTTTCGCTTGCCCTGGCCGATTGGCTAGTCAAGCTTTTGCTTGCCGTTTTGGCACTTGTGCCATTCCGATTGGCAGTTGCCAGGTTCATCGCAGGGCTTGCGTAAATTGTTTTGACAAACACAAAATCTGTGTCAACCTCCCCTTATCGGCAACCATTTGAAAGGAGGTGATCCAGTGTCCAGAGTGATAGTGGAGAGACGTGTCGGGACAGTTGGAGGGATTGTTTTCTGAAGGCAGCCCTTCAGGTAAACAGACCACCAATTGGATTTTGATGCCTAACTGGCTCATCTCCTTGGATCTCGGAAAGGGTTGCCGCACTCCGGCAACCCTTTCTCTTTTGCCCCCGCTTCACTATCGTGACGCCATGCTTTTTGTGACCGATACCATCGCAATCGCCGACTGGGAGCTTTCGGAAAGCTTCATGCGCGCCTCCGGTCCCGGGGGGCAGAACGTCAACAAAGTATCCACTGCGGTTGAGCTTCGGTTTGAGGCAGAGCGGTCGCCGCATCTGGCATCCTCGGTCAAAACGCGGCTGAAAAAGCTGGCCGGGCGGAAATGGACGCTGGAAGGCGCGATTGTGCTGCAGGTCGATGACACCCGCAGCCAGGCCCGCAACCGCGAGATTGCCCGCGAACGTCTGGTCGAAATGATCCGCGCCGCCCTTGTGGTGCCAAAGCGCCGGATCGCCACCAAGCCGACCCTTGGCAGCCAGCGCCGCCGGATCGCGGCGAAAACTCAGCGGGGCGAGGTGAAGTCGCTGCGCGGCAAGATCGGCGATGAGGAATGACCGCAAGGCTGGCGGCTGAGGCGGCATCGCTGTGGGGCGGGCGGCTTACCCGCCTGCTGCGGGACCGTGAGAATGTGGTCTATGAGATGGCCCTGCCTTCGGGCCGCGCGGCCTTGCGGCTGCACCGGGTGGGATATCAGTCCACGGCGGCAATCGGGTCGGAACTTTGGTGGTGCGATGCGCTGGCGCGGGCCGGGTTGCCGGTGCCGGCGGCATTGCCTTCGCTTGGGGGCGGGGTGCTGGTGACGCTGTCCACTGGCCGCCACGCCTCGGCCATCGGCTGGCTTGAGGGAGAGGCCTTGGGCGAGGCTGGGGTGCCCTTCGCCCGGCCCTTGGCGCAGACGCTGGACCTTCATCACACCTTGGGCGGGCTTCTGGCGCGGCTGCACCGGGCGACCGACGCGCTGGTGCTGCCGGAAGGCTTTACACGGCCCAAATGGGACCTTCAGGGGCTGGTGGGTGAGGCGCCGTTCTGGGGCCGGTTCTGGGATCATCCGGTGGCGAGTGCCGACCAGCGGGCGGCTCTCTTGCGCGCCCGCGACGCCCTGCGGGAGCGGTTGGCGGGTGATCAAGGGCTGATCCATGCCGATGTGCTGCGGGAAAACGTGCTGGTGGATGGGCAGGCGGTTTCGCTGATCGATTTTGACGATTCAGGCTTTGGCTTTCGGCTTTATGACCTCGGCACGGTCCTCAGCCAGAACCTGTATGAGCCGGCCTATCCAGCCATCCGTGACGCCTTGATGGCGGGCTACGGAACCACCGACACCGCGCTGGTCGAGGCGTTCACGCTGGCCCGCACCTGCGCCTCGGTCGGCTGGACGATGCCGCGCCTCGGGGCCGATGACCCGATCCACCGCAGCCATCTGGCGCGCGCGGTGCACTGGGCCGAGGTTGTGCTGAACGCCTGACCAAGGTTGATTTTTCGCAGAAAAATCGTGCCCGGTGGTCTAAACCACCACCTCCAGCGCCGGTTGTGCGCCGACGCCGAAGACCCGCTTGTAGCGCTCGATCTCATCCGCCGGTCCCATCGCCTTGGCCGGGTTGTCCGACAGCTTGACCGTCGGCCGCCCGTTGGCGCTTTGCGCCTTGCAGACCAGGCTGAACGGGGCCAGCGCGTCGCCGTCCACCAGACCGCGGAAGTCGTTGGTCAGCATCGTCCCCCAGCCGAACGACACCTTTACCCGGCCCTTGAACTGGGCGTGCAGCTCTTCGATCTTGGGCACGTCAAGACCATCCGAGAAGATCACCAGCTTCTGGCGCGGGTCTTCGCCGCGGTCCTGCCACCAGCGGATCGCGATTTCCGCGCCGGTGGCCGGGTCACCGCTGTCGATGCGGATGCCGGTCCAGCCAGCCAGCCAGTCGGGCGCGTTCTTCAGGAACCCTTCGGTGCCATAGGTGTCGGGCAGGATGATCCGCAGGTTGCCGTCGTGTTCCTCCTGCCAGTCGGCCAGCACCTGATAGGGTGCCTGGCGCAACTCGGCATCGCTGTCGGCGAGGGCAGAGTAGACCATGGGCAGTTCGTGGGCATTGGTCCCGATCGCCTCGATGTCGCGCAGCATCGCGATCTTGCAGTTCGAGGTCCCGATGAATTTGGCGCCAAGCCCCTCTTGCATCGCCTGCACCGTCCAGTCCTGCCACAGGAAGGAATGCCGCCGCCTTGTGCCGAAATCGGCGATCCTGAGGCCGTCGATCTTGCGCAGCCGTTCGATCTTTTCCCAGGCGCGGGTCATCGCACGGGCGTACAGGACCTGCAGCTCAAACTTGCCCATGGTGTTCAGGACGGCGCGGCTGCGCAGTTCCATCAGCACGGCAAGGGCGGGAATCTCCCACAGCATGACATCGGGCCAAGTGCCCTCAAACGTCAGCTGGAACTGGCCGTCGTGCTTTTCGAGGTGATAGGCGGGCAGGCGCAGGCCTTCGAACCATTCCATGAAGTCGGGGCGAAACATCTGGCGCTTGCCGTAGAAGGTATTGCCCCGCAGCCAGGTGCTTTCGCCGCGCGTCAGCGAAAGAGAGCGGACGTGTTCCAGCTGCTCACGCAGTTCGCCTTCGTCGATCAGGTCGGCAAGACGGATCTTAGTCGACCGGTTGATCAGGGTGAAGACCACGTTCGTTTCCGGCTTGTTACGGAAAATCGACTGGCACATCAGCAGCTTGTAAAAGTCGGTGTCGATCAGCGATCGCACGATGGGGTCGATCTTCCACTTGTGGTTCCAGACGCGGGTGGCGATGTCGACCATGTTCAGGCCTCCAGGGTGACGCCGGCGGCGCGCAGTTTCGTTTCCGCCTCGGCGAGAGAGCCGTTCAGGTCAATCGCGCGGCAGGCCCCCATCAGGACCGTGGCCTTGAACCCCAGCCGCGCGGCGTCGAGGGCGGAGTAGGCCACGCAGTAATCCGTCGCCAGACCGACAAAGGTGGCCGAGGTCACGCCCCGGCTGCGCAGATAGCCCTCAAGGCCAGTGGGGGTGGTCTGGTCATTCTCAAAGAACGCGGAATAGCTGTCGATCTCTGGCCGAAAGCCTTTGCGGACAATCAGTTGCGCAGGGTCGGTGCGCAGGGCGCTGTGAAAGGCCGCCCCCACCGTGCCTTGCACGCAATGCGTGGGCCACAGGACCTGCGGGCCGTAGGGCATCTGGGTCAGGCTGAACGCGGCCGCGCCGGGATGGTTCGCGGCAAAGCTGGCGTGGGTAGCGGGGTGCCAGTCCTGCGTCAGAACGACGGTGGCGAAGTCGCCCATCAGAGCATTGATCCGGCCAATGATTTCATCCCCGCCAGCCACGGCCAAGGCACCGCCGGGGCAGAAGTCATTCTGCACGTCGATCACGATCAAGGCTTCGGTTGCGGCGTTCATCGCGGCCTCCCTAGGGTGCGGGGTTCACGCAACGTGCGTAAGTGCGCCTGATCGGGGCGTCAAGCGAAGTGCTTGAAGTTCCGGGTCCATCGGCGCTAACAGACCCTATGCTGACCGTGGCCGCGTTATACCAGTTCACCCGCTTTCCTGACCCTGCCAGTTTGCGGCCAGGGCTGGTGGAGGTCTGCGCCGCGAACGGGGTGAAGGGGTCGCTTCTGCTGGCGCCCGAGGGGATCAACGGTACCATCGCCGGGCTTTCTGCAGGGGTTCAGGCGGTGCTGGAGGCGATCAAGGCGCTGCCCGGTTGCGCGGGGCTGGAATGGAAGGAAAGCCCGGCCGAGACCATGCCCTTTGGCCGCATGAAGGTGCGCCTGAAGCGTGAAATCGTGACGATGGGCCAGCCCGATGTGGACCCCTTGGCGCGGGTTGGCAATTATGTGCGGCCTGCCGACTGGAACGCGCTGATCGCGGATCCCGATACGGTGGTGATCGACACCCGGAATGACTACGAAGTGGCGATTGGCACGTTTCAGGGCGCGGTGGACCCCGGCACCCGGAGCTTTGGCGAGTTTCCGGAATGGTGGCAAGCCAACCGCGACCGCTTTGCCGGCAAGCGCGTGGCGATGTTCTGCACCGGGGGCATCCGCTGCGAGAAGTCGACGAATTACCTTCTGGGGCAGGGGCTTAACGAGGTCTATCACCTCAAGGGCGGTATCTTGAAATACCTGGAAGAGGTGCCCGAAGGCGAAAGCCTGTGGCAGGGTGAGTGCTTTGTCTTCGATGACCGCGTGTCTATCGGCCACGGGCTGAAGCCGGGCGGGCTGACCGCCTGCGGGGCCTGCCGCAGGCCGGTGACTGCGGAAGGTCGGCACCATCCGGACTATGAGGAAGGCGTGTGCTGCGCGGCTTGCGTGGGCGAATTCTCCGCCGCCGACCGCGCCCGGTTTCGGGAGCGGCAGCGGCAGATGTTGCTGGCGGCCAAGCGCGGAACTCACCATCTGGGTGCCTGAGGCAAGGCGAAACGGGGCGGGCACGTCTGACCGGCCCCGCTGTCGGGTCAGGCGGCTTTGGCGGTCAGCATGTCGCGCACCATCGGGATGACCTTTTCGCCGTAAAGGCGGATGCAGTTCATCAGCGCCGCATGGGGCATCGGGCCGGTCGAATACTTCATGTCAAAGCGCTGGATGCCCAAGGTCCGGACGGTCTTGGCAATCTTGCGGGCCACGGTTTCGGGCGAGCCTACATAAAGCGCGCCGTGCTGTACTTCGGCGAGGAACTTTTCGCGGGTGACCGGGGGCCAGCCACGTTCACGCCCGATGCGGCCGAACATGTCGGCGTAGTGCGGCCAGAGGGCCTCTTGCGCGGCGTCGTCCGTCTCGGCGACGAAGCCGGGGGAATGGACGCCCACGGGGCGCACGGGCCGGCCAAGCTGGGCGCAGGCGCGGTGGTAAAGGTCGATGTAGGGGGCAAAGCGGGCGGAATCGCCGCCGATGATCGCCAGCATTAGTTGCAGGTCGTGCCGCACGACGCGGACCACGCTTTCCGGGCTGCCGCCGACGCCGACCCAGACGGTCATCGGTTGACCCAAGGTCGGGAAAACTGGTTGGTTTTTCAACGGGCTGCGCGTCTCACCCGACCAGGTGACGGTGGGGGAGCGGGTGAGTTGGGCGAAGAGGTCAAGGCGTTCTTCGAAGAGTTGTTCGTAGTCGTTCAGATCATGGCCGAAGAGCGGATAACTTTCGGTGAAGGACCCGCGCCCGAGGATCGGCTCGGCCCGGCCGCCGGACAGCGCGTTCAGCGTGGAAAAGCGCTGGAAGACCCGGACGGGATCGTCGGTCGACAGGACGGTGACCGCGGTGCCAAGCTTGATCCGCTGCGTCCGCCCGGCGATGGCGGCCAGCACGATTTCCGGCGCCGAGATCGCGAAATCCGCGCGGTGATGTTCGCCAAGGCCGATGAAATCGATGCCGATCTCATCGGCGAGCGTGGCCTGATCCAACACCTCGCGCAGGGTGACGTCCATCGCTTGCAATTGGCCATCGGGGCCGTGGGTCACGTCGCCGAAAGTGTCGAGGCCAAGGGATACCTGAGTCATGATGAAGCTCCTTTGGCAGGAAGGTAGGGACTGGTGAAGGATTGGTGAATGCAGATTTCGAGAGAGCTTTGGTTCGGGGGTGCACGGGACGGCCAAGCCCTTGTGAACGCTGGGGTAATCTTGCGGATTTCGGGTCTTTCTACGGTCTTGCCCTTGTCTTCCGTGCGTCTTCCTTCCGTCTCTACGCGCGGTGGCGGAGGGCGCGATTAACCATGGCGGCGAATCGGCGCACTGGGCAGGGTGGTGGGAAAGGAGACACGCATGACATCCCCCGAACGGCTGGCCCTGGAGATGGGCCTCGATATCCCGGACTTTGACCTTATGGGCTATTACGGGGCCGATTACGGCACGATGAAGCCCTTCCACCGGGTGGGAAGCCTGTTGTTCCTGTCCGGCCATGTGGCGCAGATTGGGGCCGAGATCACCCACAAGGGGCGGCTTGGTGCGGATGTGACGACGGATCAGGGCTATCTGGCTGCGCGACAGACCGGGCTGAACGTGCTGGGTGGCATCCGGCAGGCGGTGGGGTCCTTGGACCGGGTCAAGGGGATCGTGCGCAGCCTGAACTTTGTCGTCTGCACGCCGGAGTATGAAGAGGTACACAAGGTCTCATCGGGCCTGTCGGACCTGTTTGTCGAGGTGTTCGGGCCAGAACGCGGGCTTGGGGGCCGGGCGACGATTGGCGTGATGGCGCTGGCAGGGGGCGTGTGTTTCGAAACCTGGGTTACGGTTGAGGTGGATTGAGGGCTGCGCCCTTGGCTGGCCGCCGGGGCGCTGCCCCGGACCCCGGGATATTTGGGCCAGAATGAAAGGGCTAAGGCTGGGGTTCCTTCTGGGGTTTCGCGGTGCGCAAGGTCATGGCCTTGCGCAGGCGGGCTGCCCAGGCGCGCCAGAGGGCGCGGCGGTTGGCGCGGTCTAGGGCCGCGCACGTTGCGCTGTGCTGGGCGTGCGGATCCTTCGGGCGGCCATCGGGGTGGTGGGTGGCTGTGGCGTGAAGCAGGTCAAGGTTGACGCTGTGCATGGCTTTCGTCCCGACGGTGGAATTGTCCCTTGGGAATGTCAGAAAACCTGTGATACTCCGACTCAGGAAAATCCTTGGGACGAAAGGTGAGCTTACGTGTTGCGCTGGCGAGATCTGCCATCCTTGTCGTCCTTGCGGGCCTTTGATGCGACGGCCCGGCAGGGCAGTTTCGCCGAGGCCGGGCGGATGCTGAACGTCACGCACGCGGCGGTGACCCAAGCCGTGCGTGGGTTGGAGGCAGAGCTTGGTGTCACCCTGGTGCGGCGGGCGGGGCGGACGGTCAGCCTGACCGAGGCGGGTGAGGCCCTGGCGCAGGCGTTGGGCGAGGGGTTTGGTGCCATTGCGCAAGGGATCGAGACCCTGCGCCAGCGTGAGGCGCGGCGGGTGTTGCGGGTGGCGACGACGACCTTCATCGCCGAAACCCATATCATGCCGCGGCTGCCCGACTTCTGGGCGCGCCATCCGGGGGTGGAGGTGGCGATGTCGCCAAGCCCCGCGCTGGCGGAGTTTGAGCGGGACGGCTTTGACATGGCGATCCGTGTGCTGGCTGACGGTTGGGTCGCGCGGTCGGATCAGGAGGTCCGGCCCCTGCGGCGGACGCCCTTGCTGGCAACGGCGGCCCCGGTGCTGGCGCGGTCAGGGAAGGACCCGCAGGACCTGCCTTGGGTCATGGGGGCGGACAGCCAGTGGGATATGGACCAGTTACGCGTTGCTGGTCTTGATCCGAACCGGTTGCAGAGGGTGCAGCTGGGAAGTCCGCATCTTGAAATGTCGGCAGCGCGGCAGGGCCTGGGGGCCATGCTGGCGACCGAGATCATCTGCCTGCCCGACCTGGAGGCCGGGCGGCTGGTGGTGCTGCCGGTGACCGGGTTGCCGTCGGTCACCTATGCGGTGGTGCTGCCAAAGGGTCCAAGGCGCGCGGCGGTGGATCAGTTCGCTGCGTGGTTGGCGACGATTTTCTGAGCCCGTCAGGCCTGGATATCAGGCCACAGTCAGGCGATGTCGCGCACCATCAGGATGTTGCCTTCCTTTTTGACTTCGAACCGTTTCGGCAGACCCTTGATCAGGTCTGAAAGCTTGGGCGCGCCGTAGGTGCGCGAGTCAAAATCCGGGTCGGCACGGGTCATGTACTGGCCCAATTGCCCCAAATGATACCACTCGCTGTCAGGGTCGATGTTCTTCATCGCCTTGAAGATAAGGGGAATTGCCTCGGTCATTGGCTTCTTGACTGGTGCCGGGACAGGAACCGACTCAGCCTTTGTGACAGGGGCGGCAGGCTTCGCTTGCACCACGGCCTGCGTCTCGATTTCTGCTTCGGCCACGATATTCTCGATCAGGATGAAGCGGTTGCAGACCTTGCGGAGGCTCTCTGGGGTCTTGGCTTCGCCGATGCCGACGACCTCCAGCCCTTCTTCGCGGATGCGGGAGGCGAGGCGGGTGAAGTCGCTGTCGGAGGAGACCAGCACAAAGCCATCGAACTTGCCCTGGTGCAGGATGTCCATCGCGTCGATCACAAGGCCGATGTCGCTGGCGTTCTTGCCTTTGGTGTTGGCCGACTGCTGATGCATCACGAGGCCCAGATCGCGGGCCTGGGTCTTCCAGCCGGCAAGCTGCTGGCTGGACCAGTCACCATAGACGCGGCGCAGGGCGGGTTCGCCTATCGTGCTGATTTCCTTCAGAATTGCCTCGGCATGCTTGGCAAGCACGTTGTCGGCGTCGATCAGGACGGCGAGGAGTTTTGCGCCATCGCGGGCCATCAGTAAACCACGACAGCGCGGATCGATTTGCCGGCATGCATCAGGTCAAAGCCTTCGTTGATCTTCTCCAAGGGCAGGATGTGGGTGATCATGCTGTCGATCTCGATCTTGCCGTCCATGTACCAGTCGACGATCTTTGGCACGTCGGTGCGGCCGCGGGCGCCACCAAAGGCGGTGCCTTTCCAGACGCGGCCGGTAACAAGCTGGAAGGGGCGGGTTTCGATGACGGCGCCGGCGGGGGCGACGCCGATGATGATCGACTGGCCCCAGCCGCGGTGGGTGCATTCCAGCGCATCGCGCATCACCTTGACGTTGCCGGTGCAGTCGAAGGAGTAATCCGCGCCGCCGATCTTGTCGAAGGGGGTTTTGGTCAGGTCGACGATGGCCTGGACGACCGACGTGCCCTCGGCCAGTTCCTTGGGGTTGAGGAAGTGGGTCATCCCGAACTTCTCGCCCCATTCCTTCTTGTCGTTGTTGAGGTCGACGCCGATGATCATCCGCGCGCCGGCCATTTTCAGGCCCTGGATCACGTTGAGGCCGATGCCGCCCAGACCGAAGACCACGGCGGTGGCGTCCTGTTCGACCTTGGCGGTGTTCTGGACCGCGCCGATGCCGGTGGTGACGCCGCAACCGATGTAGCAAATCTTGTCGAAAGGCGCGTCATCGCGGACCTTGGCCAGCGCGATTTCCGGCATGACGGTGTGCTGGGCAAAGGTCGAGCAGCCCATGTAGTGATAGATCGGCGTGCCATCCAGCATCGAAAAGCGCGTAGTGCCGTCGGGCATCAGGCCCTGGCCTTGGGTCGCCCGGATCGCGGTGCAAAGGTTGGTCTTGCGCGACAGGCAGGACGGGCATTCGCGGCATTCGGGGGTGTAAAGCGGGATGACATGGTCACCCGGTTTCAGGCTTTTCACGCCGGGGCCGCATTTGACCACAACGCCCGCGCCTTCATGGCCGAGGATCGAGGGGAAGATGCCTTCGGGATCGGCGCCCGACAGGGTGAATTCGTCGGTGTGGCAGATGCCGGTGGCCTTGATCTCAACCAGAACCTCGCCCTCACGCGGGTCGTCAAGGTTCACCTCCATGATCTGCAACGGTTTTCCGGCGGCAACGGCAACGGCGGCACGGGTGCGCATCTGGTATTCCTTCCCTTATCCTTTGGTGCAAGCTGTGCCAAACTGGCCGGGAAAGCAATTCAGGAAACGAAAATGAAACATGTCCTTGCTGCCCTTTGCCTGGGCCCGCTGCTGTTGGCAGGTTGCGTCGTGACGCCGGTCGAACCGGCGGACCCGGTCGATCTGTGCGGTGCGTCCGAGCTGCAATATCTGGTGGGCCAGCCCGGCCGGGTTCTGGACGGGATGCGGTTCAGCCAGGACCTGCGGGTGATCCAGCCGGGGATGGCCGTCACGATGGATTTCAAGGCCGACCGCCTGAACATCTGGCTGAATGACTTCGACCGGATCGAACAGGTCACCTGCGGATGATCGGGCGGGCGCCACTGCTGGCGCTTGTCCTGGGCGGCTGCGTTGCCGCCGAGGAGCCGGACCGCAACGCCTGCGGGGCGGCGGGGATGCAGGGGCTGGTTGGACAGGGGCGCGAGGTGTTGGCTGCGATGACCCTGCCAATAGGGACGCGGGTGATCGAGCCGGGGATGCCCGTGACCGAGGATTATTCGGTCAGCCGGTTGAACATCGAGTTCGGGGCGGATGGGCGCATCGCCCGGGTCTGGTGCGGCTGACATCAAATCTGGTGCGGCTGACACCAAATGAAAAAAGCCCCGGTCCGACCGGGGCTTTTCTTCAGTTTGGCTGGCGTTACTTGCGGTAGGCCTTGTGGCAGTCCGAGCAAGTGCCGCCGATGGCCCCCATGCCCGCACCGATGGTTTCGGCGGACGCGACGTCTAGGGCGGTTGCGGCATCGCCAAGTGCCTTGGCCTTCACCAGGAAATCATCCCAGTTGGTCCAGATTTCTGGCTTGGCTTCGGAGGCCGCATCTTCCGCACCCATCTCGGCGAAGACGGTCTCGATCTTCGCGGCGCTGTCGATCAGGGCGGCTTTGGCCGCTTCGGCTTTCGCAAGGTCATAGGCTTCTTCGCCCTTTGCCATCTTGCCAAGGATGCCGGCGTTCATGCCTTGCACCTTCATCAGTTCTGACCGCGCAATCGCGTTCGGGTCGGTCGGTTCGGCGTCTTGGGCGAAGGCTGCGCCGGCAGCCAGGACGGCCCCGATCGCGAAGGCTTTGATCAATTTCATCTTCTGGCTCCATGCTGGAATTTCACAACCACTATAGGCGCGGCATTCCGTCGCGGAAGCTGGTTTATGGCGGGAGGGCTTTGCCTCACGCGATTGTCATCACGCGGGCGGCATCACGGGGGGACGCGGGCGGGGGACTCGACTCTTGCGGCCTGGGATGGCATGACGTGAACAATATGGGAACATCAGGGGTAAGGGCATGGCGGCGCGGCGCATCCTGTCGCTTTGGTTTCCCCGGCTGGCGGCGGAACGGGTGCAGCGCCTGCGCCGGGATGTGGTGCCGCCCCCGCTGGTGGTGGTGGGGGATGTGGGCGGCGCGCAGGTCCTGACCTCGGTCTCGGCCGAGGCTGAGGCGGTGGGCCTGCGCGCAGGCCAGGGGTTGCGCGATGCGACGGCGATCTGTCCCGACCTTCTGACCGCGCCGGCCGATCCGGTGAGCGAGGCGCGGTTTCTGGGGGTCCTGCGGCGCTGGGCGGGGCAGTTTTCGCCCTGGGTCGCCGAAGAGGCCCCGGCGGGCCTGATGATCGACCTGAGCGGGACGGCGCATCTTTTCGGCGGTGAGGCGGCGGTGCTGGAGCGGGTGTTTCAGGACTGCACCGACATGGGCCTGACGGTGCGGGCGGGCATTGCCGACACGCCGGGCGCGGCCTGGGGACTGGCGCGGCATGGCCAGGCGCGGATGACGGCCTTGGGGGCCCAGGGCCGGTCGGGCGACGCGATCGCGCAGGAGGCGCGGGCCACTCGGTCGCGCGCGGCCAAGCGGCGGGGCTGGGAACGCGGTGGCGGCCCGCCACAGCCGGTTGCGGCAACGGCGGCAGAGGGGGCGGTGATCTCGCCCCCCGGGCGGGCGCGGGAGGCGCTGGTTGATCTGCCGCTGGCTGCGCTTCGCTTGGAGGGGGATGCCGTGGACCGGCTGATGCGCCTCGGTCTGCGCCGGGTGGGTGACATCATGGTGATCCCGCGTGCGGCCCTTGCCCGGCGCTTCGGGATGCAGACCCTGCGGCGGCTGGATCAGGCGATGGGGATCGAGATGGAACCCCTCAGCCCCGCGCGCCCGCCGATGCATTTCGCGGTGCGGCTGACGTTTCCCGACCCGATCGGGCTGCGCGGCGATGTCGAGGCGGGGATTGACCGGCTGTTGGCCCCGTTCTGCGCCAAGCTGCGGGCCAGGGGGCGCGGGGTGCGGCGGCTGGCCGTGCAGGCCTTCCGCGCCGATGGCGGGGTGGCGACGGTCGAGGTGGGCCTTGCGCGCGCCGCCGACAGCCCCGACCGCATCCGCCCGCTGATCCATCTGAAGCTGGACCAGATCGATGCAGGCTTTGGGATCGACTGCCTCAGGCTTGAGGCTTTGGCGACCGAAGCCATGACGGCCGTGCAGCACCGGGGTCAGGTCGATGTGACGGCCAACGCCATGGCGGGTGGGGCGGTTGCCGGGCAGGGATCGGCGCATGCGCTGGACGATCTGATCGGCCGTCTGGGCGCGCGGCTGGGGCATGAGGCGGTGCTGCGCCTGCACCCCGCGGACAGCCATGTGCCCGCCAAGGCGGCGCAGGTCCTGATGGCGGCGTGGAGCGTGGCGCATGACGGGCCCTGGCCCAGCCCCCCCGGCCCCCGGCCGCTGGTCCTGATGCGCCCTGAGCCGGTGGATGTGCCGGACCCTTCCCAAGGCCGTGCCGACCCCCCCGCACAGTTCCGCTGGCGGCGGCGCAGCTTTGCCTTGCGGATGGCGGCAGGCCCCGAACGGCTGCAGCCGGAATGGTGGCTGCAAGACCCCGACTGGCGCAGCGGCACGCGTGACTATTGGCGCATCGAGACGACAGAGGGGGACCGGCTGTGGCTGTTCTACGGCCAGGGTGGTGCTGTCAACGACGGCTGGTATTGCGAGGGCGTCTTCAGCTGAGGCGCCCCGGACGCGGCCTGGCCCCGGAGTTTTTGAAAACTCCGGACCGGAGCCTTTGAAGGCTCCGGTGCGATGTCTTTGAAGACATCGCCCTGACGCCTGCGCTTGCGGGGGTGGGGTGTCCCGTGGGACAGAGTGGGGAAGGAGGGCGGGATGAAGTCCAGAAGCCGGATCTCGATTCAGCAGACGCAGCGGCTGAAGCTGACGCAGGGGCTTGCCGCCTCGATCCGGATCTTGCGCAGCGATGCGCTGGGGCTGTCGCGCTATCTTGAAGAGCAGGCGGCGGAAAACCCGCAGCTGGTGCTGAGCAGGCCCACGGGGCAGGACTGGCTGCCGCGCTGGACCGCGGCCCTGGGTGCGCCGGAGACCGGGGCCGAGCAGGCCGCCGCCGGGGCCAGCCTGATGGCGCATGCTTTCGGGTTGATCGCGGGCTTGCGCCTGCCCGCGCGGGACGCCCGCATCGCCGAAGCCCTGGCCGAGGCGCTGGAGCCGTCGGGCTGGCTTGGCCGCCCCCTGACCGCCATTGCCGCCCAGACCGGCGCCATGCTGCCCCAGGTCGAGGCCGTGCTGCAGCGGCTGCAGGCCGAGGCGGAACCGACCGGCCTTTTCGCCCGTAACCTGGCCGATTGTCTGCGCCTGCAGGCGGCCGAGCTGGGCGAGATGGACGCAGCGATGGCCGCTGTGCTGGACCGGCTGGATCTGGTCGCCCGGGGTGATCCGGCCCGGATCGCCCGTGACAGCGGCCTGTCGGAGGAAGCCATCCGCGCCCGCATTGCCGCCTTGCGCCGCTATGACCCGAAACCTGGCGCCGGGTTTGAACCCTTTGCCGCCCCGTTGCGCGAACCGGACCTGATCGCCACGCCGAGCGATCAAGGCTGGACGGTGTCGATCAACCGGTCAGCCTTGCCCTCGGTTTCTCTGGCTGAGGCCAAGGGCCCGGGCCGGGCCGAGGCGCGGGCGATCCTGCGCATGATAGAAGGGCGAAACGTCACACTTCTGGCCGTGGGGCAAGAGATCCTTGCCCGGCAGGTCGCCGCGCTGGAGCAGGGAATGGGGGCGCTGGTGCCGATGACGATGGCCGATGTCGCCAGCGCCGTGGGCCTGCATGAAAGCACGGTCAGCCGGGTGGTGGCCGGCACGGCGGTGGACACGCCGCGTGGCACCTGGTGGCTGCGGGGCCTCTTCACCCAGGCCGCGCAGGAAGGTGGCCCCTCAGCTGGAGCGCTGCGCGACCGGCTGGCGCAGCTGATCGCGGGCGAAGACCCTGCCGCCCCGCTGACGGATGAGGCCTTGGCCGCGCTCATGTCCGACGGCGGCGCGCCGATTGCCCGGCGGACGGTCGCGAAATACCGTGGCATGCTGAACCTGCCCCCGGCTGGGCGGCGCAGGCGGCGTTAGCCCGACGGTGCATGTCGTTTCCGGGGCTGACAGGGCGGGCCGCCTGCACTAGCTGGCAAGACGGCAGGCAAGGACGGAACGCAGCATGGCCTATTTTCTGGGTGTCGATACCGGGGGCACCTATACCGACGCGGTGATCCTGGATGAGGGCGAGAACCTGATCCTTGGGAAGGCCAAGGCGCTGACCAGCCGGCATGATCTGGCCGTGGGGATCGGGCAGGCGGTGGATGCGGCCCTTGCCGCCTCGGGCGTGGCGGTGGGGGATGTGGCGCTGGTGTCGCTGTCGACCACCCTGGCCACCAATGCGCTGGTCGAAGGCCAAGGCGCCCGGGTGGCGCTGATCTTCATCGGCTTTGATGAGGGTGATCTTGGCCGAGGGGGCCTGACCGAGGCGCTGAAGGGTGACCCGGTCCTGCACCTGCCCGGCGGCCATACCCATGCGGGGACCGAGGCCGTGGCCCTTGACCTTGCCGCGCTGGAGCAGGGCGTGCGCGCTCTGGGCGATGAGGTGTCGGGCTTTGCCGTGGCCGCCCGCTTTGCCACGAGGAACCCCGCGCATGAGCTGGCCGCGCGTGACCTGATCCGCCGGGTCACGGGCCGCCCGGTCACCTGCAGCCATGAACTTTCGGCCAACCTCAACGGCCCCAAGCGGGCGCTGACGGCGGTTCTGAATGCCCGGCTGATCGGGATGATCGACCGCCTCGTTGCCGCCTGTGAGCGGCATTTGCAGGCCGTGGGCATCGACGCGCCCCTGATGGTGGTGCGGGGCGATGGGGCGCTGATCTCAGCGGCCATGGTGCGGGAACGCCCGATTGAAACCATCCTCAGCGGCCCCGCCGCGAGCATTGTGGGCGCGCGCTGGTTGACGGGGGCCTCGGACGCGCTGGTCAGCGATATTGGCGGGACCACGACGGATGTGGCCCTGCTACGCGACGGTCTGCCGGAGATTGACCCCGAAGGCGCAAGGGTGGGCGGCTTCCGCACCATGGTTGAGGCGGTGGCGATGCGGACCACCGGCCTTGGCGGCGACAGCGAGGTGCATCTGGTGACCGCTGGGCTGACCGGGGGCTTGCGGCTCGGCCCGCGCCGGATGATCCCGGTGTCGCTCTTGGCGGTGGACCATGGGCCGATGGTGCATGCGGCCCTTGACCGCTGGCTGTCGAACGACGCCGTGGGCGAGATGGACGGCCGTTTTGTCGTGCCGATGTCTGGTCAGCGCGGTGGCTTGACCTTGCGGGAACTGGCGGTGCTGGACCGGATCACGCAGCCGATGACGATGGCCGGGGCGCTCACCTCACGCCTGGAGGTCGCGGCGCTGGAGCGGTTGGTGGCACGGGGGCTGGTGATGATCGCCGGGGTCACGCCGTCGGATGCAGCGCATGTGCTGGGGCGGCTGGACGCCTGGGATGGGGTGGCGGCGGAAAAGGCCTTGCAGCTGATCGCGCGGCGGCGGACCGGGGCGGGGGAACGCTTTGCCACTGGGGCGCAGGCCTTTGCGGCGATGGTCGTAGACCAGTTGACGCAGCAAACTGTGGATTGCCTGCTTGAGGCGGCCTTTGGCGAAGACCCGGGGTTTGCCGGTGCCGTGCCGGAGGAGCTTGCGCGCCATCCGCTTGCGGTGGCGGGCCTTGCCCAGCATCGGGGTGTGGTGGAGGTCAGCTTGCGGCTGGGTGTGCCGGTGATCGGCCTCGGCGCCTCGGCCCCGACCTGGTACGGCGCAGTGGGGGAACGTCTGGGCTGCCGGATGATCCTGCCCGAACATGCCGGGGTCGCCAATGCGATTGGTGCGGTCGCGGGCCAGATCAGCATGCGGTCACAGGCCTTGGTGTCGAGCCCGTCCGAAGGCCGGTTCGTGGCGCATCTGGCCACGGGGTTGGAGGTTTTCACCACCGCCGAAGCCGCGCTCGATGCGGTTGAGGCGGCGCTGGTGGCCGAGGCGTCGGAGCGGGCGCGCCGGGCAGGGGCGGTGGACCTGCGGGTCACCGTCGACCGCGCGGTCAAGGCGGCCGAGATTGAGGGCCGCCAGATGTTCATCGAGGCGCTGGTGACGGCCACCGCCTCGGGCCGGCCCCGGGTGGCGCGATAGGGTGCGACGCTTTGGGGGACAAGGCTTGCGGGTGGGCGGATGCGGGGCCGCCCTGCGCTGCCCTGCAGGCGCGCATCGCGGGGGAGCGCTGTAGCAAAGGCCGACCGCAAGGACGGGATGCGCGGCCTGATCCTTGACCGGATCGTCGAATTGACCCTTGACCTTGGCAGCCCGCGCCCTTAATCCGCCCCTCGTGGCTAGGTAGCTCAGCTGGTTAGAGCGCGCGACTCATAATCGCGAGGTCGAGGGTTCGAGTCCCTCCCTCGCCACCACTTCCCAAAATCAGATGGTCCTTGTGAAGGACGGTGGCGGCACAGCATCGCTGGACGGGCATGCCTTTCGGCCCGAGTAAAGCCCTGAGGAAAGGCCTGAGGAAAGGGTTGTGCGGCGCGGGGGGTTGTGATGAGCTTCGCGCCGAACAAAAACACTCTGGGGGGCGACGATGCGTAACCTTATCCTTGGCATATTGGTGGCCGCCGTCGCCATCCTTGGCTTTTTTGCCTATCAAAGCAGCCAGCAGGGCAATGCCTTGCAGGCCAGTCTGGCGGCCAGCTCTTCGGCGCTGACGGCGCTTGAGGGCGAGAAGGCCGCGCTTGCCGCCGAGGTAGAGCGGCTTCAGGGCCTTTCCGACAGCGCGGCGGCAGCGGCGGCTGATGCGGTTGCGGCGGTGGAAACGGAAACCGCCGCAACGGCTGCCTTGAACGATCAGGTGGCGGTTCTTGAGATCGACAAAGCCACGCTGACCGGACAGGTCGTGGCGCTTGAGGCTGAAAATGCAGCCCTGGTGGAACAGCTGGCTGCGGCAGAGGCCGAAGCGGCGGCGCTGGTCGAACAGGCGGCTGGTTTGCAGGCCCGGATCGACGAACTGGCCGCTGCGGCGGCCGCCCCCGCTGCCACACCCGCGCCCGCCGCCGAGGCACCGGCCGAGGGCACGACGAACCCGTAAACCTGCGTTGTTGTCGCCCGCACCCTTCCGGTTTCCGGCAAAGCGGTGCAGATTGCCGGGCGGGCGCAGGGCAGGGGAATGGCATGCAGCGAAACGGTGGGCAGATCCTGGTGCAAAGCCTGCTGGGCCTTGGCGCGACCAAGGCCTTCGGGGTGCCGGGGGAAAGCTATCTTGCCGTCCTTGATGCGCTGCATGACACGCGCGGCCGTCTGGACTATGTCCTGTGCCGTCAGGAAGGGGGCGCTGCCTTCATGGCCGCCGCCTGGGGCAAGCTGACCGGCAGTCCCGGCATCTGCATGGTCACGCGCGGGCCGGGGGCCACCAATGCATCGATCGGGGTGCACACTGCGATGCAGGACAGCGCCCCGATGATCCTGTTCGTCGGTCAGGTCGGCACCGACATGCGCGGGCGGGAGGCGTTTCAGGAACTCGACTACCGGGCAGTCTTTGGCACGATGGCGAAATGGGTGGTTGAGGTGGACCGGGTCGAGCGTCTGCCCGAACTTCTGTCCCGCGCCTGGACGGTGGCCCTGACCGGGCGGCCCGGCCCGGTGGTGATGGCCCTGCCCGAGGATATGCTGACGAGCCTGTCGGACTCGGCCCCCCTGACCGCGCCCTTGCGGATTGCCGAGCCTGCGCCGGAAAGTGCTGCACTTTCAAAGGCCTTGGCGTCGCTTTCTGGCGCAGAGCGCCCGCTTCTGATGCTGGGCGGCTGCAACTGGACGGCTGAGGGGCGCGGGGCCTTACAGGCTTTTGCCGAAGCCTCGGACATCCCCACGATTGCCGCCTTCCGCTATCAGGACCAGTTCGACAATCACCTTTCGGTCTATGCCGGGGAGGCGGGGGTCGGCATGCCCCTACACGTCAAGCGCCTGATCCGTGAGGCGGATGTGATCCTGGCCGTCAACCTGCGCTTTGGCGAGATGACGACGGACGGCTACACGCTGCTGCAGATGCCAAGCCCGCAGCAAAGCCTGATCCACGTCCATCCCTCGGACACCGAGCTTGGCAAAATCTACCGCCCTGCGCTGGGCCTGCAGGCCGGGCCGAACGCCTTTGCCGCCGCCTTGCGCCCGGTGAAGGGGGCCTGGGCGGGCTGGCGGGCGCAGGCGCGGGCGGAGTACCTTGCCTCGCTGGAGCTTGGGCCTTTGCCTTCGCCCGTCGATATGGGGGTTTGCACGGCGCATCTGCGCAAGGTGCTGCCAGAAGATGCCATCGTGACCAACGGGGCGGGGAATTTCGCGGTCTGGCCGAACAAGTTCCTGCAATTCGGGGCCAAGGGGCGGCTTTTGGCGCCGCAATCGGGGGCGATGGGTTACGGCGTGCCGGCGGCGATTGCGGCCAAGGTGGCGCATCCTGACCGGCTGGTCATCTGCTTTGCCGGGGATGGGGATTTCCAGATGACCTCGCAAGAGCTGGCCACCGCCGCGCAGGCGGGGGCGCAGCCGGTGATCCTGATCCTGAACAACGGCACCTACGGCACGATCCGCATGCACCAAGAGCGCGAATACCCCGCGCGGGTCTCAGGCACCGACATGGTCAACCCTGACTTCGTGGCGCTGGCCAAGGCCTACGGTTTCCACGCCGAGCGGGTCGAGACGACCGAGGCCTTCCCTGATGCCTTCACCCGGGCCTGTGCCTCAGCCACTGGCGCGGTCCTTGATCTTGCGATTTCCGCCGAGGCGCTGACCCCTCGGGCGAGCCTGAGTGCGATCCGCGCGGCGGCGCAGGGCAAGACCTAAAGGGGCTGAAGGCGGGTAGCGGCATAGCGTTCGACGGCGTGCCGTGCGGCGGCAAAGGCCGCCAGCCGTCCAGCCCCCGCGCCGGTCCGACCGTGGATGATGCGCCCGGGCCGAACCTCGGGCACGGAAAGACCTGCCGCCCGTGCCGCCATCTGGGCAAGGCCTGCGGCGGTCAGTTCAGGCTCATCCGACAGGAACAGGTCGCGGCCCAGCGTGTCGGCCAGAAACTGCGTGAAATAGGGGTTCCGCGACAGGCCCCCATCAACCGACACCGGCCCGTTTGCCGCCTGAACCGAGGCCATTGCGGCCAGAACCTCGACGCTGCGCAGGGCGATGCCCTCCAGCAGCGCCTGCATCAGGTCAGCCTTGCCATCGGCCAGACCGAGCCCCAGCCATGCCCCCCGCGCGGCGCGGTTCCAATGCGGCGCGCCAAGGCCGACCAGTGCGGGCACAAAGGCCAGCCCCCGGTCGATGGCCGGGCTGCCAAAGGCGGCAATCTCGGCAAGGTCGGCGAAAAGCCCCAGCCCCCGCGCCCAGTTCACGGCTGAGGCTGCCGCATAGACCCCGCCGTCCAGCGCATAGGTCACCGAGCCTTCGCCCTCTTGCCAGGCCACGGTTGGCAGCACGGCTGCATCGCCGGGGCGCACCAGCGCGCCCGTCACGCTTTGCGCGAAGGCCCCGGTGCCGAAGGTGATCTTCGTCTCTCCCGGCGCGCGGCAGCCATGGCCGTAAAGGGCGGCCTGTTGGTCGACGATGGAAGCGGCCAGCCGCGCGCCCCCGGGCAGGGTGCCAAGATCGCCCGAGGTCGGGGTGATCCGGGGCAGGGCGCTGATCGGCACGCCGAACAGCTGGCACAGGTCCGCGTCCCAGGTCCCGAGGCCAAGGTTCATCAGCGAGGTGCGTGAGGCGGTGGCGACATCCGTCTCAAACCGCCCGGTCAGACGGTCGCGGAAGAAGGCATCTGTGGTTCCCAGACGCAGATGGCCCTGCCGCGCAAGGTTGGCAGCGAGGGGAAGATGCCGGACGATCCAGCCCAGTTTCGAGGCCGAGAAATAGGCGTCCATCGGTAGGCCTGCGCGCTCCAGCACCAGCGGCCCGGCGCCATCGCGCGCCAGACCAGCCACAACACCCGCCGTCCGATCATCCTGCCATGAGATGACCGGGCTGACCGGCCGCCCATCGCGCGCGTCCCAGGCAAGGCAGCTTTCGCCCTGGTTCGACAGGCCGACCACGTCGGCGCCTGCGGCCTCAAGGCAGCGCTGGATATTGGCCAGCAACTCCTCGGCGTCTTGCTCCACATGGTGCGGGGCCGGGGTGGTCTGGGCATGGGGCAGGGACAGCACCGGCTGCAAGCGGCCATCCTCCCCCAGCACCAGCGCGCGGGTGCTGGTGGTGCCCTGGTCAATGGCGGCGATCCTCACCGCTCCTCCAGCGTCAGGGTGATGTCGGAGGTGCTGCGCAGGGCGGGCAGGGGCAGGGTGATCCGCCGTTCAGGCAGGCTTTCGATGCGGCGGGTCAACAGGCACTGCCCCTCTTGCATCAGGCGCAAGCGGCCCTTTGCGGGGCGGTTGAGGCGCAGTTGCAACCGGGTGGCGGCGCCGCTGTCCGGCGGGGTGTCGATCGGCAGCATCTGTGGCACGGCCAGCCGCAGGGCGTCAGAGGTCAGCCGCAGCCGGGCTGCGGTCGGGGCGGGCAGGCGGCCTTGCAGGCTGGCCGCGATGGCCCGGGCGACGCGGCGCCCCTCGGCCCAGCACCAGCCGGCGGTTTCCACGCCCCGCAGCAGGTTTCCGGCGGCGAAATAGCTGGGGTCCGACAGCCGCCCCCAGGCGTCGATCACCGGGCCGCCGCTGCCCGGGTCCACCTCCAGATGGCTGGCGCGCAACAGCGCGGCATCAGGCCGGAACCCGCCCGAGACGATGACGCCGTCGGTTGCCATCTCCTCAGGCCCCTCAGGGCGGTTGAGGCGCACGCCTTCCACCCGGGTGCGGCCATGGATCGCGTCGATGGCGGTGCCGCGCAGGATCGGCACGCCCAGCACGCCGGCCAGCATGGCGGCCGGGCTGTAGGCGGTGATGCGGGTTGCGGGTTCGATCATGGCGACCGGCGTGATCCCGGCATGGCGGCAGGTCAGAAGGGCCGAGAAGGCGACAAGCTCCGTCCCAAGGATCACCGGGCGCTGGAAGGGGCGCTGGCCGTTCAGGTGGACGATCCCCTGCAAGGCCCCGGTGGACATGACGCCCCCGGGCTTTTCCCCGCCGATCAGCCGGGCTGCGCGGCTGGTCTCGCGCACGCCGGTGGCCAGCAGGACCACGCGGGCGGTCAGGGTCTCCAGACCCTGCGGGCTGGTGATGTCAAGCGTGCCGCCGGGATGCAGGGCGACGACGGTGGTCCGGGTGCGGATCGTGACACCGGCGGCCAGCGCCTCATCCACCAGCCGTGCGGCATAGGCGGGGCCGCGCATCAGGCGGTGAAATTCGCGCAATCCGTAGGGCGGGTGGTTGCAATGGCGGGGGATGCCGCCGGCCTGATCCTCACGGTCCAAGACGGTGACGCTGACCCCCCGCTTTGCCAGTTCGGTGGCGGCGGACAGGCCCGCAGGCCCCGCGCCCACGACAAGGACATCACTCTGCGCCATCGCTGCCCCCCAGCATGGGTTGCGCCAGCCGCCCTTCGGTGAGTTTCGCCAGTGCGGCCGAGCAGTAGAACCCCTGACATCGGCCCATCGTCACCCGTGTCCGGCGCTTCAGCCCACCTAGGCTGCCTGCGGCCAGGGGGCCGGTCAGCGCGGCCTCAACCTCACGCTTGGTCACCAGTTCGCAGTGGCAAAGGATGCCGTCATGCCCCGGTTTCTGCCAATCGCGCGGCGCGCAGTCGGTCAAGGAGGGCATCACCGGCCAGACCGGATCGGCCAGCGGCACCCAGTCCCGCGCCGTCAGCCGAACCACATGCGCCGCGATGCCAAGGGCTGCCGACAGGCCGGTTGAGCGGATGCCGCCGACGCAGATGTAATCCTCGGCCAGGTCGGTGCGGATGCGGTATTCCTTTTCCTCGGTCGCGGGGCGCAGGCCTGCGTAGACCGCCGTCACCTCTTGCCCGGAAAGCGCGGGCAGGATCTCCTCACCCCGGCGCATCAGCGCTTGCAAGGTGGGGCGGTCGACGGTGGCGTGTTCGCGATCGTCCTGCTCTTCCGCCGTGGGGCCGACGAGAAGGTTGCCGTAAACGGTGCGGCAGACGACGATGCCTTTGGTGGTCTTGGTCGGCACCGGCAGGATGATATGGCCCAAAAGGCTGGCGGCGGTCTTGTCATAGACCACGAACTGGCCCTTGCGCGGCTTGATGGTGAACCAGGTTTCACCCGTGACGCGGCGGTCCACCTCATCGCCCCAAAGGCCCGCTGCGTTGATGACGAGCCGCGCCTGCACCGCGCCTGCGGTGGTTGCCAGATGCCAGACCCCGCCCGCGCGCCGCCCCGCCAGCACTTCGGCCTGCCGCATCAGGGTGGCGCCGTTTTCCAGCGCTTGCAGCAGATAGCCGTGGGCGGCGGACCAGGGGTCGATCAGATGCTCACCCGGGACGCGGAACCCGGCCTGCACGCGGGGTGAAAGCCGGGGTTCAAGCGCCAGCGCCTCGGCCCCGGTCAGGGTCTCCACGTCCGTCACACCATTGGCCACGGCCTGCGCCATCAGTCGCGGCAGTTCGGCGACCTCAGCCTCGGACCAGGCCAGGACCATGGCCCCCGACCGGATCACCGGCAGCCCCAGCCGTTCGCGAATCTCATGGTAGAGCGCATAGCCGTCGCGGATGCAGGCCAGCTCGACCGATCCTTCCGGCGCGTCAAACCCGGTGTGCAGGATGGCCGAGTTGCCCTTGGACGCGCCATCGAGCACATCTGCCGCTTTTTCCAGCACCACCACCTTCGCGCCCGCCAAGGTGAAGGCCCGCGCCAGCGCCGCCCCCACGACTCCGGCGCCGATCACTGCCACATCATGGCTGGGCAGGCTGTCGGGCACGGCAATCCCTCATCAAATAATGTGGTTATCGTCAAGTATTGACTATTCGGTCATTCCTGTCAAGCTGAGCCCCAGAATGACCCGTCAAGGACAACTGGGCCGTGAATTTCACCATCTGGTCAAGAAATCTGTTGACCTTGGCCCGCTTGCACGGTCGGCTGGGGGTGGGGTGACCATGAAACCGCACGAACGACAGCCTCAGATCGAGGCGATCATCCGGCGCGAAGGGGAAGTGTCGGTCGACATGCTGGCAGCACGTTTCGACGTCTCGTCCGAGACGATCCGCCGTGACCTTGGCATGCTGGCCGAGGCTGGCCGCGTGCAGAAGGTGCATGGCGGGGCGCGCCGTCCGTTCCTGATCAGTGAACCCAGCCACGACGCCCGCCTTGGCACCGAGATTGACGCCAAGGCCCATATCGGCCGCAGCCTTGGCCGGGCCATTGCCCCGGGCGAGACGATCTTCATCGACACCGGGTCCACCACCCTTGCCGCCGCCGACACGCTGGCCGCGATCCCTGGGCTGACGATCATCACCAATTCCTGCCGGCTGGCTGAGCGGTTGGGACGGTCGGATGCCATCATCCATCTCTTGGGCGGGCGCTACGGGGCGGACAATGCCCAGACCACCGGCAGCGCCGTGATTCAGCAGCTGCAGGCCTTTCGCGCCGACCGCGCCATCCTGACCGTCTCGGCCCTTGACCCGGCCATCGGCGCGATGGACGCCAGCCTGGATGAGGCGGACATTGCCCGCGCGATGATCCGCAACGCCCGGTCGGTGACGGTCTTGGCCGATGCCACGAAGTTTGGCCGACAAGCGGCGCATGCCGTCTGCGACATCGACCGGATCGACCTCATCATCAGTGATGGGAAACTGCAAAGGGCGCACAAAGAGGCGCTGACCGACAGAGGGGTGGAGTTATGGACCTGAAGAAAGACGCCGCATGCCGCAGTTGATCAAGGGCTATGTCCGGCTGATCGACCGGATTTCGGACTATGTCGGCTATCTTGCCGCGTCACTGATCTTCGTGATGGGGGCGACGCTGATCTTTGACGCGATCACCCGCAACATCCTGAACATCCCCATTCACTGGGCCATTGAATTCACCCAGTTCACCCTGGCGGCCTACTACTTCATGGGTGGGCCCATCACGTTGAAAAACAACGAACATGTGCGAATGGACCTGTGGTATGCCAACCTGTCGGAGCGTGGCAAGGCCAAGCTTGACCTCTTCACCGTGGGCTGCCTGATCTTCTATCTGGGCGTGATGCTGGTGGGCAGCATCTCGTCCCTGACCTATGCGATTGAAACGGGCGAGCGGCGGTTTTCCATGTGGAACCCCTCGGTCATTCCGATCAAGGCGCTGCTGACGGTTTGCCTGGTCCTGATGCTGATGCAGGCGCTCTCGCTGGTCTTCAAACATATCGCCACGCTGCGCGGGGAAACCATCTGATGTCCTATGAGATGATTGCCCTTTTGATGTTCGCCTCGATGGCGCTGTTGCTGGTGACCGGCCAGCGGGTCTTTGCCGCCATCGGCTTTGTCGCCGCGGGGGCGGCGCTGCTTTTGTACGGCAATGGCGCGATTGAGCTGCCCTACAACCAGGTTTTCAAGCTCTTCAACTGGTACGCCATGCTGACGCTGCCCATGTTCATCTACATGGGCTACATCCTCGCGGAATCCGGGATTGCCGAAGACCTCTACAAGATGCTGCACGTCTGGTTCGGTCGCATCCCCGGCGGCCTTGCCATCGGGACTATCCTGCTGATGGTCATCATCTCGGCGATGAACGGGCTGTCGGTCGCGGGCATGGCCATTGGCGCGACGATTGCCCTGCCCGAGATGATCCGCCGGGGCTATGACAAGGTGCTGATTTCGGGTGTGGTGCAAGGGGGCTCATCCCTTGGCATCCTGATCCCGCCGTCGGTGGTGCTGGTCCTTTACGGCATGATCGCGCGGCAGCCGGTGTCGCAGCTGTGGTTTGCGGGCATCATGCCGGGCCTTCTGATGGCGGCGCTGTTCATTGCCTACATCTACATCCGCGCCAAGCTGAACCCCAAACTGGCCCCGTCCGTGCCCGAGGAAGAGCTGAACATGCCCTTCCGCGAAAAGCTGGCGCTGGCCAAGGCCGGGATCATCCCGCTGTTGATCTTCTTCTTCATGACCGGACTTTTCGTCTTTGGTATCACCAGCCTGGTCGAAAGCTCGGCCGTGGGGGCGACATCGGCCACGCTGGCGGCGGCCCTCAAAGGGCGGTTCTCCTGGCGGCTGATCCGCGAAACCTCGATGAAGACATTGAACGTGTCCTGCATGTTCATGTGGCTGATCCTTGCCGCACTTGCCTTCGGTGCAATCTTTGATGGTCTTGGCGCGGTGCGGGCGATCGAGTCGCTGTTCATCACCAAATGGGACCTGTCGCCCTGGACCATCATCATCATGATGCAGCTCAGCTTTATCCTGTTGGGCATGTTCCTGGACGACACGGCGATGCTGGTGATCGTGGCGCCGCTCTACATCCCGCTGGTGGGGTCCCTGGACCTTGGCTTTGACAACCAGCTGATCTGGTACGGCATCCTTTACACGATCACCTGCCAGATCGCCTATATCACGCCACCCTTCGGCTATAACCTGTTCCTGATGCGCTCACTCGCGCCGAAGGATTTCACCCTGGGCGAGATCTACCGTTCGATCTGGCCCTTCGCGGCCATCATGGCGCTGACCATCGTGCTGTTGATGCTGTTCCCGCAGATCGCCCTTTGGCTGCCTGAACAGATGGTCCACGTCCGGGGCTAGACTTCTTACAACCCACCGGGCCCACAGAAGCCCATAATGACAGGAGAGATGCAGATGACAGACCAGAAGAAACCGCAAAGCCCGTCGGAGGCGATTCTTGCTTCCCGCCGCAACTTCCTGCGCCAATCGGTTGTGGGGGCGGGGGCCGTGGCCGGTGCCACCTTGGCCGCGCCTTACGTCAATGCGCAAAGCGGGCCGATCAAGTGGCGGCTGCAGACGTACTCGGGGGCCCCTCTCGGCGCGCATGTGATCAAGCCGCAGATCGACGCCTTCAACGCTGCTGCCAACGGCGAGATGGAGATCGAGCTTTACTACGCCGACCAGCTGGTCCCGACCGCCGACCTCTTCCGCGCTTTGCAGAACGGCACCATCGACGCCGTGCAATCGGATGAGGCGACGATGGCCTCGCCGGTCGATATCTCGGTCTTCGGGGGCTATTTCCCCTTTGCCACGCGCTACAGCCTCGATGTGGCGGCGCTGTTCCAGTACTACGGCCTGAAGGAAATCTGGCAGGAAGCCTATTCCGAGGTTGAGGGCGTGACCTGGCTGTCCGCCGGGGCCTGGGACCCGCTGCACATCTTCACCGTGGACAAGCCGATCCGGTCCCTTGCCGACATGCAGGGTCTGCGGGTGTTCGGGGTGCCGACGGCAGGCAAGTTCCTGTCGCGCTATGGCCTGATCCCGGTGACGATCCCGTGGGACAACGTCGAGGTCGCGATGCAGACGGGCGAGCTGGACGGCGTGGCATGGTGCGGCTTCACCGAAGCCTATGAGGTGGGCTGGGCCGATGTCTGCAAATACGCCCTCTCGAACTCGGTCACCGGGGCGTGGTTCGGCAGCTACTTTGCCAACACCGCCAGCTGGGAGAAGGTCCCGCCGCATCTGCAGGAGCTGTTCAAGATCACCATCGACCAGTCGCATTACTATCGCAACGTCTGGTACTGGGGCGGCGAGGCGAAGCTGCGGGTCGAGGGCGAGAAGATGGAGCTTACCTCGCTTCCTGCCGAGGAATGGGCGCAGGTCCTGACCGATGCCAACGGCTTCTGGGATGAGACCGCGGCCGCATCGCCGCGGGCCGCCCGGGTGGTCGAGGCGTTCAAGAAATACGCCGACACGATGACGAAGGCGGGCTACCCCTACCGCTAAGCCAAGGTGCCAAAAGCCGCGCCCCCCTTGACCGAAAGGGGGGCGCGGTCTGACTGTCCCGGGCAGGGACAGATTTCGCAGCAAGCATTTTCAACGGCTTGCCTTTCGGTTTTCAAACTTTCTTAACACTTGGGCGGCCTTAGCCGACCCCGGATCGGCACGCCCCCGGTGCGGCGCCAATCCTTTTCGTCCGGGATCAGGCCCAGCAGACCGATGCTGGGTGCAATCGCTGTGGCCTTGGTCGACGCCCGAGTTCGGCGGCGAATCCTGCCCGGTGGCGATGATTTCAGACCATGCAAGGCGACATGGTTTCGCCGCAAAAACCCCTCACTTGCGCCTGATCGGGAAGGCCCAATCAACCTTGACCTGTATTTTTTTGTGATTGGGTACTTTGTGGCGGAATAGGGCTGCGACTGTTGCGTATGCCTGTGGTGCGAGTGACCGTGACTGTGGTGACCGGCAAGACGCCATCTTCCAGAAGGAATGCGCCTGTGAACATGAAGGACATGCTTTTGCGTTTCAGACCTGCCGCGACCCCGGTCCCCGGGCCGGTTGCGGCGGTCCTGCCGGTGACAGAACCGGGTGCAGACCTGACCGATGGTCTGGTTGCGGCGCAGGGCACAAGCGGAGATGTTCTTTTGTTGCAAGGCTTTGCCGAAGGTCGCACCCTTTTCCGACTGACCGAAGCAGAGAGCGATGGACTTGAGGCAGCGCCAGCTGCGCCCGAGGATGCGGCCCCGCAGGACCCGGCCCTTGCGGCCCTGTTGCGCCGGTTCGGGGTGGAACATCTGCCGGGTGACGCCCCGGTCGGCAAGCGCCATGCGCTGATCCTGCAGCGGCTTACGGTGGTGCGGGACACCTGCGAAGTGATGATCGCGGGGAAGGACCGTTCGGTGCGAATCATCATGGCAAACGGCCGGGTGATGGCGACGACCTTTGATCTGGCCGGACGGCGGCAGCAGGTCGTCTCGTTCCGGAAAAAGCAGGCGGACAAAGCTGCCGCGCGGGAATTCGCGGTCCTTCTGGCCGAGCTTTGCGCCGGGTCGGTTGACCTTCTGATGACGGAATGCCCGGCCTCTGGCGTGTTCGACGTGGCGGCCGGGATGGTGGTGGGCGAACTTGTCGCCGCTGCCGGTCTGTCCCCGGCGGATATGGCGCCGGTGGGAGAGGTGCCTGCCCGCAGTGGGCTGGCGGGCTGATCCGTCCCTAAGGGCGGCGCAGCGACGTAAGGTCCTTCACGAAGGTATAGTCGCTGTAGCCCAGCCGGGCGGCGGGCTGGTATCGCGTCACGTCAAAGCGGCCGTCGATCAGGCAGTCATCGCGGAGATGGATGCCCACAACCTCACCCAGGACCATGCGCTCATCCCCCAGCAGGGTGACCATCTGGACAAAGCGGCATTCCAGCGTGGCAGGCGCATCGGCGACGCGGGGGCAATCGATGGCCACGCATTCGGCTTTCGGCACGCCCGCCGCGATGAATTCATCCGTGCCGCGCGGAAACCGGGCGGAGGTGGCGTTCATCGCCTGCAAGGCCGAGGCTTGCACCACATTGACCGCGAAGACCCCGCTTTCCACGGCATTCGCCATGCTGTCGCGCAGGTCGCCTGCAAACATCACCTGCGGCGGGTGGTAGCCGACGGCGTTGAAGAAGGAATAGGGCGCCAGGTTGTCGCCGGTGCTGCTGCGGGTGGAAATCCAGCCGATTGGCCGGGGCGAGACGATGGCCGAGAACGGACTGTGCGGCAGGCCGTGGCCATCGGCGGGGCGGTAGAACATGGTTGGGCCTTTCCCGATTTGATCCTGACATGGTGCCATGTTACGGCCCCTTTCAAGCAGAATCGGCCAGGCTCGGGGGGCAGACAGGCGTGTACCGGCTGGAAGAAGAGACCGAGGCCGACTGGTGGGAGGTCGAAGCGCTGTACGACCTGTGCTTTGCACCAGGGCGAACGGCGCTGTCGTCCTACCGCTTGCGCGACGGGGTGCCGACGGTGGCGCCCCTGTGCCTGACCTTGCGGGATGATGACGGCACGCTGGCGGCGGTCATCCGCTATTGGCCGGCGCTGATTGGCGAAGAGGATGTGCTGCTTCTGGGCCCCATCGCCGTGCACCCGACCCGGCAAGGCGAAGGCTTGGGGGCGCTGTTGATCAACGAAAGCCTGGCCGAGGCGCGGCGTCTGGGCTGGGAGCGGGTGCTTCTGGTCGGTGACGCGCCCTATTACGGCCGCTTCGGGTTTCGCAAGCTGGACGGGGTGGAAATGCCGCCGCCGACGAACCCAGACCGGGTGCTGGGGCTTGAGTTGAAGGCAGGTGCCTGGGCGGGGGTCAAGGGCCCGGTCACGAAAGCGACGTAGGGTCCATTGCACGCGGGCGCGGCGGGGCCATATCTTCCCCATGGATCAGATCTTGCACCCCGTTGCCCGTGTTGAAGACCCTGCCGACGCGATTGCCGAACTGGCCGCGCGCTACCGACGTGCCAATGGCCCGGTAATGCGGCTGGTGACCAAACTGGGCGGGTCACTGGAAAGCCAGATGTCGCTGGTGCCCCTGTCCTTGCGCGACCAGATCGAGCGGACGGTGGCCCGGGCGCTGGCGGCGTCCTATGGCCTGGCGGGGCGCGCGCCTGATCTGGGCGAACGCGGACCGATGGTCGCGGTCATGGCCTCGGGGGCTGCGGGCGGGGCGGGGGGGATTGCCACCTCGCTGGCTGAACTGCCGGTGACGGTGACGCTGATCCTGAACACGATCCGCGCGGCTGCGGTGGAGGCGGGGTTGGACCCGGCCGAGCCTTGGGTGCAGGCGGAATGTCTGCGCGTCTTTGGCGCGGGCAGCCCGCTTGCGGCGGATGACGGGGTGAACACCTCGTTCCTGACGGCGCGGCTGACGATCACCGGGGCGGCGGTGCAGAACCTGATCACGACGATCGCGCCGAAGCTGGCGGTAGTTCTGGGCCAGAAGCTGGCAGCGCAGGCTGTGCCGGTCTTGGGGGCGGTGACGGGGGCGGCGCTGAATGCGGCCTTCCTCAGCTACTACCGCGAGGTGGCGCGAATCCGGTTTGCCCTTTTGCAGCTGGCCGAGGTGCATGGCGCGGAGCCCGTGCTGGAAGCCTTCGCCCGCGCGGTGGAGCCGCCAAAGATCACCCGGGCCTGAGGGTTGGTGCGGGGCAAGATTTTTCGGCGAAAAATCTTGGGTTGCGCGGGTGATGGCGGTAGACCCCTCATGGCAAGCGGAGGGACGGTCATGGCCAGGGATATCATCGCAAGGCTGAAGGATCAGGCCGCAACGCCCGGGCGCATCTGGTTGCAAGGCGATGCCCCTGTGACCTATGCGGACCTTCTGGCCGAGACGGGACGGATGGCCAATGCGCTGCGGCAGTTTGGGCTGGTCAAGGGCGACCGGCTGCTGCTGCAGGTGGACAAGTGTGAGGCGGTGCTGGCGCTTTACCTCGCCTGCTTGCGGGCGGGGGTGGTCTTTTTGCCGGTGAACCCCGGCTATACCGTGGCCGAGACCATGCATTTCCTGACCGATGCCGACCCTGCGCTTGCGGTGGTCGATGGCGCGCGGGTGGGCGAGATCGTTGATAAATGCCGCAAATCCATTGGGTTGACGGATTTTCTTGAGACTGTATCGCAAGCGCAGGAGGGGTTTTCCGACCCTGTGTCGATGCCCGATGATCTTGCGGCGATCCTCTACACCTCGGGCACGACGGGGCGGTCGAAAGGGGTGATGCTGAGCCGGGAGAACCTTGCCTCCAACGCTGAGGCGCTGGTCGGGTTGTGGCGGTTTACGGCGGAGGATGTGCTTTTGCATGTGCTGCCGGTCTTTCACACCCATGGGCTGTTCGTGGCGACGAACTGCGTGCTTTATGCGGGCGCCTCGATGATCTTCCAGCGCAGCTTTGCGCCTGAGGCGGTGCTTGCCGCCTTGACGGAGACGACGGTGATGATGGGGGTGCCGACGTTCTATTCCCGGCTGCTTGCAGATGCCCGGCTGACGCCGGCGGCTTGTGCGCACGTGCGCTTGTTCATCAGCGGGTCGGCGCCACTGTCACCAGCAACCCATGCCGAATGGCGCGCGCGGACAGGTCACGTGATTCTGGAGCGCTACGGGATGACGGAAACCAACATGATCACCTCAAACCCCTATGACGGCCCGCGCAAGGCGGGGACGGTGGGGCTGCCATTGCCGGGGGTTTCGGTGCGGATTGCCGGGCCGGAGGGGCAGCCGGTCGCCGCGGGCGAGGCTGGGGCGATCGAGGTGATGGGGCCGAATGTGTTCGGCGGCTATTGGCGGATGCCCGAACAGACCGCGAAAGAGTTTCGCGATGGCTGGTTCGTGACCGGCGATCTGGGGGCGTTCGATGCCGATGGCTATCTTAGCATTTTGGGCCGGGCGAAGGATCTGGTCATCACCGGTGGCCTCAACGTCTATCCTGCCGAAGTGGAGGCCGCGATTGACGATCTGCCGGGCATCGCGGCCTCCGCCGTGATCGGCGTGCCGCATCCCGATTTCGGCGAGGCGGTCGTGGCTTGCGTGGTCGGCCCGGTTGACCCCGAGGCGATCCGGGCCGGGCTGCGCGACCGGTTGGCGGGGTTCAAGATCCCGAAACGAGTGCTGGTGCTGACCGAATTGCCGCGCAACGCAATGGGAAAGGTCCAGAAGGCCGAGTTGCGGCGGGTCTATGCCGATCTCTTTTGACGCGAGCAGCCGGATATCCGCTTATACCTTCGGTTTATGACGGCAGTTTAAACCTTTGATGACTGTTCCACGACAGAATCCTGCCGCAGTCTCGGTTTCACCTGAACGGGACGTTCGCCACAAACTGGCGCCGCAGAAACTGAAAGGACAGAGACCATGAGCACTTCTGACAGCCTGATCACCTCGCGTCGCCGGGCACTGGCCCGGATTGGCGCGCTTGCCCTTGCGGCCTACGTGGCACCGGCCATGACCACCCTCAGCGTGGCGCGCGCCAGCGGCGCAAGCGGTTCGGGCGGCGACAGCGGTGGCGGCGGCAGCTCCAGCAGCGGTGGTTCCAGCGGCAGCAGCGACAGCAGCGGCACGAGCACGCCGTCGCCGCAGTCGGCAGCCAGCACGCCGTCGGACAACAGCTCGCCGACCACGCCCAGCACCTGCTCGGGCCCGACGGATGATGACGCGGGCTGCAGCGATGCCGGTGCCGCGGCGACCAACCCGTAATCCTGATCCTGCAAGCCCCCTCTGGCGCCGCATAGGGCGCCAGAGGGACCCTATAGGCCGATCCAATGGCGCTGGATGTGCATTTCAGGGGCCTTGCCGCCCCCCTGCGCCTGACGGGTGCCGAAGCCTTGGTGCCACTTCTTGGCGACATTGCCGCAGGCTGGCCACAAACGACTGGCCCCGCCGACCCTGCCGCCCGGCCGTTCTTTTCGATTACCGCAGCAGCAAAGGCGGATCGCTACCACTGTCAAAGCCATGTCGAAGAGCGACCGTCGCAAACGCTTGACCCGGTGAACGCGGTCTGTGACGCCATTGCCGCCATCGCCATGGCGCTGCCCGCAGAAGATGACCGGATCATCTGCCTGCATGCGGCAGGGGTGGTCCTTGCGGGCCGGATCGTGGTCTTTCCGAATGTGCGCCGGGCCGGCAAGAGCACCTTGTCGGCGGGCCTTGCCCAAGCCGGGCATCCAGTCTTCAGCGACGATGTGCTGCCGATCCGTTTCCCCGGCGGCACGGTGGCGCTGGTCCAGTCGATGGGCATTGCCCCGCGCCTGCGCTTGCCCTTGCCCGCGACCCTGCCACAAGCGTTCCGCGATTGGGCTGCGGCGGTTCCGGGGCCCGGGAACCGGCAATACAAATACCTTTGCCTGCCCGAAGCACCGGCCTGGGGCGACAGTCTGCCGGTCGGTGCCTTCGTGATCCTCGATCGTCAGGATGGCCCGATGGCCGCACGACTTGAGCCGGTGCCGCCCGATGCGGCGATGGATGCGCTTCTGCATCAGCATTTCACCCGCGACCGGCATTCCGGCGACATTCTGGATGTGATGGCTGCCACGCTGCAGGCGCTGCCGGTCTGGCGGCTGAGCTATGGCGATCTGGCCGATGCGGTGGCCTGCCTGGAGGCGGGCCTTGCCGACTGGCCGGTGGTGCCAGAGACATCGGCCCCGCCGGTGCGCTTTCGCCTGGCCGATTTCGCAACGCCGCCTAGCCGTCCCGGCGAGGGGGCCGCGCTCATGCAGCGCGCCGGGGCGGTGGCACGGGTGATCGGCGACGGGCTGTATCTGGCTGACCCCGAAGGCCGCGCGATTCACCGGATGGACCCGCTGGCCGCGGCGATCTGGGATCTGCTGGATGCCCCCGCCACGGCTGACGAGGTTGCGGAGCTTTTGGCCGAGGCCTTTCCGGGGGCCGACCGCGCCCAGCTTTTGCAGGATGTCAGGGGTCTGATGTCCAGCCTTGTTGCCGCGGGTCTGGTGGGCTGAGAAGGATCAGGTTGGCCCTTGGGTGGCCAGCCAGTCCATCAAGAGGGGCCGCGCGGTTTCGGCCCCTTCGGCGCGGGCGCGGTCGATCACGGCGCGGGCCTCATCAAGGTTCACCCGGCGCAACAGCGCCTTGACCGGGCCGACCGAGGCCGGGCGCATCGACAGGCTGCGAAAGCCGATGGCGGCCAGCGCCAGCGCCTCGATCGGGCGACCTGCGTCTTCGCCGCAAAAGGACAGGGGCGTGTCCGTCTCGCGGCAGCGGGCGACGATCTGTTCGAGGAAGCCCAGGAACGACAGGTTCAGGGTGTCATAGCGGCGGCGGACCAGTTCATTCTCGCGGTCGGCGGCGAAGAAGAACTGTTTCAGGTCATTGCCGCCGACAGAGATGAAATCCGTCAGCTCAAAGAACGCTCTTGACGCATAGGCAAGAGACGGCGTCTCCATCATCGCGCCGATCTCCACCCGTTCGGGGACGGGATGGCCGAGGGATTTCTCGCGGTGAAGTTCGCGCAGGGCATGGCTGCGGGCGGCCTGAAACTCGCTCATCTCGGTGATGAGGGGGAACATGATGGTCAGGGGGCGGCCGTTGGCGGCGCGGATCAGGGCCTGGATCTGCATGCGCAGGACGCCGGGTTTATCAAGGCCGACGCGGACGGCGCGCCAGCCCATCGCGGGGTTGGGTTCATCCTGCGGCTTCATGTAGGGGAGAACCTTGTCTGACCCGATATCAAGCGTGCGGAAGGCGACGCGCTTGCCTTTGGCCGCGTCCATCACCCGGGCGTAAAGCCGGGCGAGTTCCGCCCGCTGCGGCATCTTGGAGCGGACGAGGAACTGGAGTTCGGTGCGGAAAAGGCCCACGCCTTCAGCGCCGGAGCCTTCAAGCGACGGCAGGTCGGCCATGAGGCCAGCGTTCATGTGAAGGGCCACCGTCGTGCCGCAGGTCGCCGTGGCGGGCAGGCCGCGAAGGCTGGCGTAACGTTCCTGCGCCTTGGCCTGCATGGCGATCTTGTCGCGGAAGGCGCGGGCGACGGTTTCTTCGGGGCGCAGGTGGACGATGCCTTGGTCGCCGTCGACAAGGATCGCGTCACCGTTCAGCGCCTCAGCGGTGATACGGTCGGTGTTGATGACAAGGGGGATCGCCAGCGCGCGGGCGACGACGGCGGCGTGACTGCCGACGCTGCCTTCATCCAGCACCACACCTTTCAGCTTGCGCCCATACTCCAGCAGTTCCGCCGGGCCGATGTTGCGGGCCACGAGAACCGGGTTTTCCGGCATCTCGGCCCCGGTGTCACGGCCCTGGCCGGTCAGGATGCGGAGGAGGCGGTTAGAGAGGTCGTCCAGGTCCGACAGCCGTTCACGCAGGTAGGCGTCAGGCACCTGTTCCAGGCGGTTGCGGGTGGCGGATTGTTCTTTCTCTACCGCCGCTTCGGCCGAAAGGCCGCGCATTATGTCTTCCTCCATCCGCCGCAGCCAGCCGCGGGAATGGGCGAACATCCGGTAGGCCTCCAAGACCGCCTTCTGGTCCTTGTCGAGGCTTTCGGCCGAGAGAAGGTCGTCGACCGAGACGCGGAGTTGCCCCACGGCGTCGCGGATGCGGTCAATCTCGGTCAGGGGGTCGTCGGCCACCGGGTTGGTGATGACGACGCGCGGTTCATGCAGCCAGACCCGCCCTTCGGCAGCGCCTTCCTGACCGGAGGTGCCGCGCAGCATCACCGGCTGCTTGTGGAGCGCGCGCATCCCGCCTTCGTCGCTGGTGAAGGCGCCAAGTTCCGTCATCTCGGCCAGGACCATGGCGACGACGTCGAGGGCGTAGATCTCGTCTTCGGAAAACTGGCGGGCGGTTTTGGATTGCACCACCAGCACGCCCAGCTTTTCGCCAACCCGCTGGATCGGCACGCCGAGGAAAGAAGAGTAAAGCTCTTCCCCCGTTTCCGGCATGTAGCGAAAGCCCTTTTCGCCCGGCGCATCGGCAGTGTTGATCGGCAGGCCGTTGCGGGCAACGCGGCCAACAAGGCCTTCGCCCAGCTTCATCCGCGTCTTGTGGACGGCTTCCTTCTTCAGGCCTTCCGTCGCGCAAAGCTCCAGCGTTTCGGGGTCGCGGAAAAGGTAGATCGAGCAGACCTCGGTCCCCATGCTGTCAGCGATCAGATGGGTGATCTGGTCAAGCCGGTCTTGCCCCGCGCCCGGCACGGCGAGGGTGTCGCGCAAGCGGCGCAGAAGTTTTCGACTGTCGCTTTCGCTGCGTTCAGGCATGCCCATCCCAGGGATTGTTTCCGCCGTTAGAGCATAAGGGGCGGCGCAGGGGAACGGGGGATGTTCACCTCAAGGGCGGCTTGGTGGGGCGGTTTGGCCCGGTCTGACCAGCAATTGGGCAGACCGGGCTGTCGGGGCGTCCGGTCCGAAACCCGCAGGGCGGTTTTAGGCGCGGTCGAGTTCGAACGTGTCGTGCAGAGCCTGCACCGCAAGTTCCATGTACTTCCGGTCGATCAGCACGGAGATCTTGATCTCGGACGTCGCGATGACCTTGATGTTCACATTCTCGGCCGCAAGGGCCGAGAACATGCGGGCAGCGACCCCGGCATGGCTGCGCATGCCGATGCCGACGACGGAAACCTTCGCCACGTCGGTATCCGTCACAAGGTCGGCGTAGACGAATTTGCCTGCGTCGCGGGCATCCTCGATGGCCTTTTTCGCGCGGGCGACCTGGTTGGTCGGGCAGGAAAAGGTCATGTCGGTATAGGCGTTCTTGTCGCCGGGGGCGTCGGTTTCACTGATGTTCTGCACGATCATGTCGACGTTGACGCCTGCGTCGGCCAGGGGCCCGAAGATCGCGGCGGCGATGCCGGGGCGGTCCTCGACCCGCAGGAGGGTCATCTTCGCTTCATCCCGGCTGAAAGCGACGCCGGAGACAACTTTCGATTCCATGATTTCATCCTCGTCGCAGACCAGGGTTCCAGAGTGTTCGTCGGTATCTTCAAAGGACGACAGCACCCGCAGCCGCACCTTGTAGCGCATCGCCAGTTCGACCGAGCGGGTCTGCAGGACCTTGGCGCCGAGGGAGGCCAGTTCCAGCATCTCCTCGAACGCGATTTTGTCGAGCTTGCGGGCCTTGGGGCTGATGCGGGGGTCGGTGGTGTAGACGCCATCGACATCGGTGTAGATGTCGCAGCGTTCGGCGGCGAAGGCCGCGGCGAAAGCAACGGCGGTGGTGTCACTGCCGCCGCGGCCAAGGGTGGTGATGCGGCCTTCCGGGCTGACGCCCTGGAAGCCTGCCACCACGGCGACCTTGAAGCCTTCGGCGAATTTTGCGTCGATGTTGGCGCGGGGAATGTCGACAAAGCGCGCGGCCGCATGGGCCGAGGTGGTCTGGATCGGCACTTGCCAGCCCTGCCAGCTGCGGGCGGGGATGTCCATTTCCTGCAAAGTGAGGGCCATGAGGCCGGCGGTCACATTCTCGCCCGAGGAGACCACCGCGTCATATTCACGGGCGTCATAGAGGGGCGAGGTGCTTTCGACCCAGCCGACAAGTTCGTTGGTCTTGCCCGACATGGCGCTGACGATGACGATGACGTCATAGCCGCGCGACACCTCACGCTTGACCTTTTCGGCCGCGTTCTTGATGCGCGCAAGGTCAGCCACCGAAGTGCCGCCGAATTTCATCACCAGAAGCGGCACGGAAACCCTCCCCCAACGCCCTTCAAATCCGGGCGTGTCTTAAGCGGCTGGACCGGGCGGCGCAAGCCCCGGCGGCCAGGATAAGGAGCGCGCAAGCGCGCACGCCTTTTGTCTCGCCTCTGGCGCGCAAGCGCGCCAACCGGCTCGGTCATTGGGGGTTTCACACCCCCCATGCCATCGGTTTCTCGAAGCGATGGTACACTCCGGGAAGCGCGAGGGGCTGGCCTCTCGCCCTGAGGAGGAGCGGCACGCGACGACGAGGCAAAAGGTCTTCGCGGCGGTACGCCGCTCGATTTGGTCAGAGGGCGCGCCAGCCGATGTCGCGGCGGCAAAAGCCTTCGGGCCAGTCGATCTGGTCCACCATGGCATAGGCGGCCGTTTGCGCCTCGCGCAGGGTGGTCCCCCGGGCGGTTACGGTCAGCACCCGGCCGCCTGTGGCGATCAGGCCACCGTCCTGGGCGGCGGTTCCGGCATGGAACACCATGTGGCGGCTGTCTTCCGGCAGCTCGTCCAGGCCGCGGATCTGGCTGCCCTTGGCAAAAGCGCCGGGATAGCCTTTCGTGGCCATCACCACGGTCAGCGCGTGGTCGTCGGCCCAGTTCACCTGCGCCTCGCCCAAGCGGCCTTCGGCGGTGGCGAGCATGAGGTCCAGCGCCTGTGCGCCAAGCCGCATCATCAGGACCTGCGCTTCGGGGTCGCCGAAGCGGGCGTTGTATTCCACCAGCCGGGCTTGACCGTTTTCGATCATCAGGCCCGCGTAGAGGACCCCTTGGTAGGGTGTGCCGCGCCGGGCCATTTCGGCGATGGTGGGCAGGACGATCTGGTCCATCGCCTGACGCTGCAGCGCCTCGGTCAGGACCGGGGCGGGGGAATAGGCGCCCATGCCGCCGGTGTTCGGACCGATGTCGCCGTCGCCCACGCGCTTGTGGTCCTGCGCGGTGCCGATGGGCAAAGCGTGCGTGCCGTCGGTCAGGATGAAGAAGCTGGCCTCTTCGCCCGCCATGAACTCTTCGATCACCACCTCGGCCCCAGCCGCGCCGAATTCGCCGCCGAACATGTCATCGATGGCGGCGAGAGCCTCGGCTTCGGTCATCGCGACGATGACGCCTTTGCCTGCGGCAAGACCATCGGCCTTGACGACGATCGGGGCACCTTGGGCGCGGATATAATCCTTGGCCGGGCCGGCTTCGGTGAAGCGCGCGTAACCGGCGGTGGGGGCGTTGCAGGCGTCGCAGATTTCCTTGGTGAAGGCTTTCGAGGCCTCAAGCCGGGCAGCCGCGGCGGAGGGGCCGAAGGTCAGCAGGCCCGCCGCGCGGCAGGCGTCGGCCACACCGGCGGCAAGGGGCGCCTCGGGGCCGACGATCACGAAGTCGATGGCGTTTTCTTCGCAGAAGGTCACGACCACCGCGCCGTCAAGAATGTCGATGTCGGCGCATTCGGCCAGCATGGCGATGCCCGCATTGCCGGGAGCCACGATCAGCCGGTCGGTCTTGGGGTTCTGCTTCACCGCCCAGGCCAGGCTGTGTTCACGGCCACCAGAGCCAAGGATCAGGATGTTCATGGCCGCGCCCCCGCTTGGATTTCCGCTGCCCGCGTCATAGGGTGAGGTGGGCAGGGAGGCAAGCCATGGGACCTGACTTCGGGCTGGGGATTGGCCGCGACACAGCTGACACTGACCCGCCGCGCCCGCGCCCCACGCTTTTCGTGCGGGGGATGGAGTTTGCGGGACTGGCGCTGGTCGCCTACGGCCTGTCCGACTTCAGCATCGTCCTGATCGTCGCGGGGGCTGTGTTGATCCTGGGCAGCTATGCGCTTTATCGCAGGCGGCATGGGCGGCCGGGGTCCGGCGCGACGGGTGGGTCGGCGCCTGACAGCGGGGACGACGGGGCGGACTGACGCAAGGGGATCCGGGGAACCGTCGGGCGGTGCTGGCGTTGGGTAGGCAACACTCACATCAGAACTGGAGCATCCCATGCAGACCATTCAAGGCAAGCGTGTCGCAATCCTGTCAACCGACGGTTTCGAACAGTCCGAACTTGAGGTGCCCCTGGCGCACCTGCGCGAAGCGGGGGCTGAGGTTCATGTGATTTCGCCGAAATCCGGCGAGATCATGGGCTGGGACGGCAAGGATTGGGGCAGCGCTGTCCCCGTCGACCTGGCGCTGCAGGATGCCAAGGCCAGCGACTATGACGCGCTGGTGCTGCCCGGCGGACAGATGAACCCGGACCTTCTGCGCGTCGAACCCGCAGCCATCGCTTTCATTCAGGAGTTCTGGAGCGCCGGGAAAGTCATTGGCGCGATCTGCCATGCGCCGTGGCTGTTGATCGAAGCGGGGATCGTGGACGGTCGCAAGATGACCTCCTACGCCTCGATCAAGACCGATGTGATCAACGCTGGCGCCCTGTGGAGCGATTCTGAGGTCGTGACCGACAAGGGTCTTGTCACCAGCCGCAAGCCCGAGGATCTGCCGGCGTTCTGCGCCAAGCTGGTCGAAGAGATTGCCGAGGGCACCCACACCCGCGCTGCGGCCTGACTGGCTGCCGAATAGGCAATCCCAACCGACTGAGGACCTAGGCCTGCAAACTTGTCCGATTCCGGCGCTTCATCTTCGCGGCGGGATCGGGCACAACTGTTCCCATGAACGAGCTTTTCGAAGACGACAGCCCTGCGCCGCAAGGCAACCAGCCCGAATACACCGTGTCCGAGCTTTCGGGCGCGGTGAAGCGCGTGATCGAGGGCGAGTTTGGCCTGGTCCGCGTGCGGGGCGAGGTGGGGCGGGTGTCGCGTCCGGCCTCGGGTCACTTGTACTTCGACCTCAAGGATGATCGCAGCGTAATTGCGGCGATCAGTTGGAAAGGTCAGGTCGCGCGGATGCAGGTGCGGCCGGAGGAGGGGATGGAGGTTGTCGCCACCGGGCGGATGACCACCTTTCCCGGACAGTCGAAGTATCAGCTGATCGTCGATGACGTGGCCCCGGCGGGTGCAGGCGCGCTGATGGCGATGCTGGAAAAGCGCAAGGCGGCGCTGGCGGCTGAGGGGCTGTTTGACCCGGCGCGGAAGCAGTTGATCCCCTATCTGCCGAAGGTGATCGGGGTGATTACCTCGCCATCCGGGGCGGTGATCCGGGATATCCTGCACCGGCTGCGGGACCGGTTTCCCCGGCATGTGCTTATCTGGCCAGTGGCGGTGCAGGGCCAGGACTGCGCGGCGCAGGTCGCGGCGGCGATCAAAGGGTTCAATGCGATTGCGCCGGGTGGGCCGATCCCCAGGCCTGATGTTCTGATCGTGGCGCGGGGTGGCGGGTCGCTTGAAGACCTTTGGGGCTTTAACGAGGAAATCGTCGTGCGCGCGGCGGCGGGGTCGATGATCCCGCTGATCTCTGCCGTGGGGCATGAGACGGACACGACGCTGATCGACCATGCCGCCGATCTGCGCGCGCCGACGCCGACGGCGGCGGCCGAACTGGCGGTGCCGGTGCGGCTGGAGCTTCTGGCCACGCTGGAGGCGCTGGGCGCACGCCTGTTGCGCGGCATCGGGCAAGGGGTCACCTTGCGGCAGCAGCGGCTGCGCGACCTGACGCGCGCCTTGCCGCGGGTGGAAACGCTGGTCGCGACGCCCCGGCAAAGGCTGGATGCAGCGGGGATGCGGCTGGGGTCGGCACTTGGGCTGGCGGTGGCCAAGAAGCACAGCGTGTTCGACCGGGTGGCAGGACGGCTGCAGCCTGCGGCACTGCGGGGCCTTCTGGCGCGGCAGCGCGACCAGCTGACGGCGCGGGACGAGCGACTAGGCCGGGCAATCCACCTGCGGCTGGAGCGGCGGGCAGAGCGGCTTGAGGCGCTGGCAGGGCGTCTGGCCCCGGCGCTGGCGCGGCTTTTGGGGGACGCGGGGCGGAAGGTCGCGGACGGGCGGCGCGACCTTGCCCGGCTGGCTGAGCGGCTGGACGCGGCCCCGGTGCAGCGGCTGGCCCGATTGGCCGACCGGCTGGAGGCGCTGGACCGCACCCGCCGGACGCTGGGCTATGACCAGACGCTGAAGCGCGGCTATGCGGTTGTGCGGGGCGACGGGGCCGTGGTGACGACGAAAGCCGCCGCCGAAAAGGCCGCCGTTGTGGAGATCGAGTTTCAGGACGGCCGTGTCAGCCTTGGCGGTCGGGGCCCGAAACGCGCCAAGGGGGACGGCGGGCCCGAGCAGGGCAGCCTGTTCTGACGGTTGTCGGTGCTGTCTGCTGGCGGCCAAAATCCTTGAGCAAGGATTTTGACAAATGTCTTACTCAAGTAATTTGGGCCTCAGACTTTGGGCCCTAGACATCGAGCCTCAGACGCCGAGGAAGCCTTCGCAGGTCACGAAATCCTTTGACGGATACAGCGAAATCGGCTCGCTGGCCTGGTCGCCTTCGTAAAAGCCCAGCAGCCGGTCGCCCTGGTCATGGTAGGTCCAGCAATGCGCGAAGGGCTCACCGATATAGTCGAAGCAGATCATTTCGCCCTCGGGCCGCCAGGTGCCTTCCAGGCATTGTTCGGCATCGCGCCAGATCGCGCGGCGGCCGGTAAGGAAGGTTTCCACCCCGTAGAGGCCGCCCGTGTCGTGGGTGTCCATCGTCTTGCCTTCGACCAGCGCCTCGAATGCCTCGGCGGTGAGGGGCGGGCCCATGTCTGGGGGCGCGTCCTCGGCCATGGCAAGCGCTGGCAAAAGGGTCAGGGCCAGGATCAGAAGCGGTTTCATGCGCCGACCTTGGGGCCGAAGCAGGCCATGGGTTCGGTTGTCTCTTCGATCACCACCGGCCCTGACCCGACCGGGCGAGAGGCTTGGTGGGCCAGAAGGCCGGTGGGGCTTTGGGTCATCTCCCAGCAGTGGCGGTCTGGCCCGTCCTCATAGACAAAGCAGATCATCGCGCCATCGGGATACCAGCGCCCGGTCTTGCAGTCATCGCCCAGCACGGTCCAGCGCACGCGGCGGTCGGGCAGATATTGTTCCACGCCGTAGACCTGGCCGAATTCGGCCCAGGTCATCGTGCGGCCAAGGGTGAGGGCATCGAACGCCTCAGCCGTCAGGGGCGGGTCGGCAAGGGCGGCGGTGCCGAAAAGGGCAAGGGCCAGGCAAAGGCCGCGCATCAGGCGCCCACATCCGGGCCGGGGCAGGACAGGGGGGTATCGGTCCGCTCCACCTCGGTCAGTTCGGCGCCGGGCAGGTCATTGACCGACAGCGCGCGCAGGGTGCCGCCCTCCAGCCAGAAGGTCCAGCAATGCGGCGTGGGGTCGTATTCGTAGACAAAGCAGATCGCCTCACCCTCGGCATACCAGCTGCCGTATTGGCAGAGGTTTTCGGCCACGCTCCACCGGACCTGGCGGTCGGCAAGGTATTCCTCAATCCCGAAGATGCCGCCGAACTGGCTGTAGGTGATGGTGCGGCCGGTGACATGGGCGTCAAATTCTTCCGCCGTCAGCGGGGTCTGCGCGAGGGCAGGGGCGGCGAAAAGCACCAGGGCAAAAAGGACGGGCTTCATCCGGTCAGGCGCCCACATCGGGCCCGGCGCAGGGCAGCGGGCCACCATCGCGCGAGCTTTCAAGGATTTCCCAACCGCCGCCTTCGCCCATGTAGCGTCCCCGGATCTGGCCGCCGTCAAGGAAATACAGCCAGCAGGCGGGGGTGGTCGGGTCATTCTCATATTCAAAGCAGATCTGGTCGTCCTTTTCATACCAGACGCCATAGATGCAAAGATCGCCGTCAAAGGCCCAGCGGACGCGGCGGCCTTCAAGATATTCCTCGGTTCCGAACAGGCCGCCGCCGTAATCATAGGTGATGATCTCGCCCACGGTATTGGCGTCGAACTCGGCCCCGGTCATCGGGGTTTCGGCCAGGGCTGGCGAGATAAAGGCGAGGGTGGCCATCAGGGGCAGGGCGGCAAGGAAGGGTCGCATCAAGGGCTCCGGTCAGGACTTGCAGGCCATGGTGCCAGAGGTGGGGCGGCTTGACCAGTCAAGGAGCCGTGTCTTGACGTGCAGCACCCGGCCTTGGGCTGGCGGGCGGGCGCCACTGGGCCAGATGCGGCTTGATTGCCCGGCGCCAGAGGCTGGGCATCAGCGCCAGCGCGCAGGCCAGGGGCAGGGGCCAGGGCAGACGCGGGGCCTCTTCTGCCGGGGGCAGGCGCAGGGCAGGGAAAGGGCGTGCCGGGTTGGCGTGGTGGTCGGAGTGGCGCGAGGCGTTGAGCATGAGGGCCGAGGAAAACCAGTGCGCAGTGTTCCAGCTGTGCCGCGGACCCACGGGTTCCAGCCGGCCATCGGCCCGGCGGGTGCGGGTCAGGCCGTAGTGCTGCACATAATCGGACAAGAGGATCTGACTTTGCGCATGCAGGGCCAGCGCGATCCAGACCAGAAGCCCCGGCAGGCCGGCGATCAGGAGTGCCAGCCCAAGGGCTGCAAGGCTGCCGGCGATATAGGCGGCATAGGGGTGCAGGCCCTGCGCATGGCCTTGGGCTTGCTCACGCCGGTTGGTTTCGGCCTGCCAGCCATCGAGAAAACTGCCGCGCCAGGCGCGCAGGGCAAAACGGTAGAAGCCTTCCCCGGCCCGGGCGGTGTTGGGGTCCATCGCGCTGGCGACATGGCGGTGATGCACCAGCCGGTGCGCGCTGGCGTGCTGGCCGAAGAGGAGGGCGACATAGACGGCCGCGCCCAGCCTAAAAAGCTCACGCCGGGGGCGATGGATCAGCTCATGCGCGGCGGGGTGGGCGACCTGACCGAGCCAGAACCCGGCGGCAAAGAAAAGAAGCACCTTGTCACCCGCATCAAGCCCGCTCGGGCCCGCGATGGCCCAGACGGCGACGGGCAGGCCGGTCAGGGCCCCGAGCGCCACGCAGACCAGCAGGAGGTCTGCCGCCGGAAACTCGGCCCCATCCGCGGACCCTGCGGTCATCGGAATGAGCTGGTCAAGAAGGATGGTCAGCACGCCCATGTAAAGGAACGCGGCCCAAAGCCAGACGCCGCCCCAAAGCACGCCCAGACCGATCAGTGGTAACGGCGCCAGCGTGGCCAGCGCGAAGGCGGCCAAGGGCAAGGGGTGCGAGGGGGCGGCGACAGTCATTCCGCCTTCATAAATCAGCCGCCGGGCAGCCCGCCAGTCCTTAGAATGCCGCAGGGCGCGCATCGGCGGGGGATGGATTGGGGAGGGGCAGGAAATCGGCGGTGACCTTGGGCCTTACACCGACGGGGCAAAGTGGTTAGATGAGGGTCGCAGCAACAGGGGGGCGGTCCCATGTCCTTTTTCAAGAAGCTGAAAGACAGGCTCTTTCGGTCCTCGGACAAGATCGGTGAAGGGCTGGATGCGCTGGTGGGCGAGGGCGACGCCATGCCGGATGACGCGACCCCGGCAAACGCGGCACCTGCGGCAGCCGTGCCCGCCCCGGCCCCTGATGTAGCCGAAATGCGCCCGGTGGCTTCGCCTGAAACCATGGCCGAACCCGCTGCACGGCCGGGGATTCTGGGCCGGATGCTGGGGCGCAGCGACGCGCCGCGCAGGGTGCTGGATGATGCAATGCTGGAAAGCCTGGAAGAGCTGCTTATCCAGGCCGACATGGGGGTGGATACCGCTGTGCGGGTCACCGCCAACATCGCCGAGGGGCGGTTTGGCAAGCGCATCTCCACGCCCGAATTGAGAGCGGCCCTGGCCGAGGAAGTGGCGCGGATCATGACGCCGGTCGCCCGGCCGATGCCGCTTTATCCGACAAAACCGCAGGTCGTGCTGGTGGTGGGGGTGAACGGGTCGGGCAAGACCACGACGATTGGCAAGCTGGCCAGCCAGTTCAAGGCGGCCGGCAAGTCGGTGGTGATTGCGGCGGGCGATACGTTCCGCGCGGCAGCGGTGGAACAGTTGCAAATCTGGGGCACGCGCGCCGGGGTGCCCGTCCTGACCGCGCCGGAGGGCAGCGATCCGGCCAGTCTGGCCTTTGACGCCCTGACCAAGGCGCGGGCGGATGGGTCGGACCTGCTGCTAATCGACACGGCCGGGCGGTTGCAGAACCGGCAGGACCTGATGGAAGAACTGGCCAAGATCGTCCGCGTGATCCGCAAGGTGGACCCGACCGCGCCGCACAACACTCTTCTGGTCCTGGACGCAACCACCGGGCAGAACGCGCTGCTGCAGGTGGAGATTTTCCGCAAGATCGCCGATGTCTCAGGTCTGGTGATGACCAAGCTGGACGGCACGGCCAAGGGGGGCGTGCTGGTGGCGTTGGCCGACAAGTTCGGCCTGCCGATCCACGCGATTGGCTTGGGCGAGCAGATTGACGATCTTGCCCCCTTTGACCCCGATGATTTCGCGCGCGCCCTTGTCGGGGCTGACGGATGACCGGACGGGGCCTGCAGGCCGCCCTCCTTGCGTTGCTTTTCGCCGTTGGCAGCCCGGCGGCGACCCAAACCCTGAGCGGACCTGAATTCTGCGCGGGGGTCTGGGAAGATCTGGCGGCGGCCTTGGGCGCCCTGGGACCCGCCAACGGCACTTTGGCCGCCACCACGGCCCCGGACGAAGGCTGCGTAATCGAGGCCGTGAAGATCGACCTTGAAGGGACCTATACACCGGACATTCTGGCCGACCGGCTGACCTTGCGCGGGCCAGCGCTGGCTTGGGTGCAGGATGGCGCCACCTCGCCCGACAGGCTTGAGGCGCGGATCGACGGTCTGCGCTTTGTCGTGCAGACCGGGAATGCGCAGATGGATTATCTGATGGCAGCGCAGGCCGGGGCGGGGCGCATCGGGGTGGATCTGGCGCTGGCCTGGGCCGCCGACAGCCGCCGTCTGGCCGTAGAGCGGCTGGAGATCGACTTTCCCGGCGCGAACCGCGTGGCGCTGACGGCGCTGGCCACCGGGGTTGACCTTTCCAGCGCCGGTGCGGCGCAGATGTCGGTCACCAGCTTTGCCGTGACCGAGGTGGATCTGACCGTGCAAAGCCATGGTCTTTTTGAAAGCTATCTCCTCATGGCGGTTGGCCCGGCCCTCATGCCGCTGGAGGGGGACATGCAGGCCGCCGAACGTGATCTGAAAGCCGCGGCCGGGGCGGCGATTGCGGCCTTGCCCGGCGCCAGTTTTCCCCCCGCCAGCAAAGCCGCGCTGCAAGCGGTGCTGTCTGAATTGCCCAACCCGTTGGGCACGCTGACAGTGGCCATGCGATCGGACGCCGGGATCGGCCCGGCGCGGCTGATGGGCTATGCGATGACGGGCGTGCCTGATAGCATTGCCGGATTGGCGCCGGTTCTGGACGGCGTGACCTTCGACATCGGGTGGAGCCATGCTTCGACACCTTAGCGTTGCCGCCGTTCTTGTGGCCCTTGCCGTTCCGGTCAGCGCCGAACCCGTGGCGGCCACGTGCCCGGCCCTCGTCGCCGCGGTGGACGGATTTGATGGCTACCAGCTGACCGTGCCGCCAGCAGGGCCGCAAGACGGCTGGTGCGTGCTGGACGGGGCCGCCTTGCGCGCCGAAGGGCTGGGACGGCCCGACCTGACGGCAGACCGGCTGCGCCTGCGGGGCATGGTCGACGGTGCAGATCTTGTCGGCATCGAGGTGGAGCTTGCCGGGTTGCGCGCCGCCTACAAGGCCAATGACCGCAGCGTGGATGACCGGACGCGCGGCCTCTTCCGGCTGCAAACTGCCGATCTGCGGTTTGCCGCCGGGGTGGATGCGGCCACTGGGCGGGTCGACCTCAGCGGCGGCGTCCTGCGGCTGTCCAGTGGCACCGAGGTCACCTTCGCGGCCACGGCAGAGGCCGGGGGGCTGTCTGGCCCAGCACTTCTGGCCGGGCGGCTGACGTCGCTGACCCTTGGCTGGAAGAATGACTCGCGGCTTTTGCGCCCGGTGATGGAGATCCTGGGCGAGAGGCTGGTTGAAGGGGCAAGTCCCGGCGCGGCGGTCGATGCCACCCGGCAAGCCTTGCGCGAGGTGGTCGAAAGCCTGCCCGCCGCCGCGCTGGTCGATGACAGCGGGCCGGAACTGGAGCAATGGGTCGCTGCCCTGCCGCAGGGCCGGGGCCGCCTGACGCTGGCGCTGGTGGCCGCGGACGGGATCGGGGCGGGACAGGTGCTGATGGCTGGCCTGCGGACGGATGGGCTTGGGCCGCAAGCGCTGGCCAAACTGCTGTCTGGCGCAGAGGTCACGGCCACCTGGACCCCCGGCCTTGCACCCTAAAGGGCCGCCGCGGCCTTGATCCCACAGCCGTTTCAAGCCACATCAACGGTGGTGCGCCAAAATCGGCGCTCCGCGTCCCCTCTGCCCACCTGACAAGGACCCCGACAGCATGGCCGACCGCAAGATCAACCCGGTGCTGAAACAAGCACTGGAACTGGGTCCGACCCTCGTGTTCTTCGTGATCTACATGTGGATCAAGGATGAGTCCTTTGCAATCGGCGGGGTGGAGTATTCAGGCTTCATTGTGGCAGCGGTTGTGATGGTGCCGCTGCTTCTGGCCTCAATTGCGGCGCTGTGGTGGCTGACCGGAACGCTAAGCCGGATGCAGATTTTCGTCGCCGTGATGGTGATCCTGTTCGGCGGATTGACGGCCTGGTTCAACGATGAACGCTTCTTCAAGATGAAGACGACCATCGTCTACGGCACCTTTGCGGTGATCTTGGGCGCGGGTCTTTTGCGTGGGGTCAGCCTGCTGCAATGGGTGATGGCAGAGGCTTTGCCCATGAAAGCAGAGGGTTGGATGATCCTGACTCGCCGTCTGGCGTTGATGTTCGCCGCCCTTGCCATCGCCAATGAGGTGATCTGGCGCACCCAGTCGACCGAGCTTTGGGTCAAGCTGGAGACCTTCGCGATGCCCGCGGCCTTGTTCATCTTCCTGATGGTGCAGATCACCATGCTGAGCCGTTTCATGATCGAGCCCCCCGACGACAAATCCTGACACCTTGCACAGGAATGCCCTGCAAGGGTCCGGTTGCTGCCCAAGCTCTGCCTTTTTGCCCATTTACCTTTTGGTCATCGCGGCAATTCAGGATCGCGGCACTAGGGAGTTCGTCATGCATCGGCATCCGGTAGATCTGGTTCGGTTGTTCCTCAGCCTGTTTCAGGACCTGCCGCCCATGTCGCGCAGCCTTTACATCCCCGGTGCGGTGCTGCTGATCGGCTATCCGGTGCTTTCGGTGGCCCTGGGTGCGCACCATGAAGGCCAGGCCTTTGTCACCGCTTTTGTGATGGCTCTGGCGGTCCGGATCGGCATGGGGTTCGAAGGCATGGTGCGGCGGATGCTGACCCGGTACTCGGCCGGGCGTGCAGCCCTTTTGGCGGTGCTTTTTGCGGCCGTTCCGGTGGTGGCGCTGGTCGGCGTTGAAGACCCGCTGTGGTGCCAGCGCATGCAAAGCCTGTTCTATGTGGCCATCGGCGGCATCTTCCTGATGGATGTGCTGAAGGGCCGCGTGGCGACCGCTGCCAGCTTCTGGCCCGATGAAGAGATGCGCGCCCACCTGCCGAACCTGACCCGGATGATGGTGGTCTACAACTTCACTTTCCTTCTGCTGAACGAGACGCTGATCCAGACCATCCACGCCTCGCATTGGCTGATGTTCTGGGCGCTTCTGCCGATCATCGGTCACATGGTGCTGCGCGCCATGGTGCTGACGGTCATCAATCTGGATGATAACGGCCAGCCCGTCTGAGGCCAGTTGCCCAGGGGACTGCCCGTCTGGCCCCAAAGCCTAGCTTGACACCAGGCAGCCGGTTTTCTTGACATCGACACAGCGTCGCAGCGCCGTCAGCACCCCTGACGGCGCATTCGACAAGGGCAGGAACCCAAGTTCCGACAGTTTGCGGGCGTAGATCCTGGACAGGTTCGGATCAGCGTTCAGCGCGGCCTCATAATTGCGCAGGCCGTCATCAAGGCGGCCAAGGCCCACATCGATCTGCGCCAGCGTGTCATGATAGACCGCCGCCAGCGACAGCCCGTCCGGATTGGCGCGCAAGGGGGCGGTCAGGGCATCCGCCTCGGCCAGATTTCCGGTTGCAAGCAAGGTGCGGGCCTTGACGTTCAGCGCGGCAAAATTGTCGGGATACCGGCGCAGAAGGGCCTCGGCCTCGGCACCGATCATGGCGGGTGGCGTGTACTCAGCCAGGGCCAGCAGGCGGCGGGCGAGGATGTCTTCCTCGATCCGCGGGTTCGGGTTCTGCACCGTTTCCGGGCGCAGGGCCAGATCGGCCAGCGCCACCACCTCTTCCATGCGGCCAAGGTCGGCCAGCGCGGCCATCTTGTTGCGGTAGGCGTTCTGATAGCCGGGGGCCAAGGCGATCGCCGTGTCGAAATAGCTGATCGCCTCATCCGCGCGGCCAAGGTCGATCAGGCAGCGGCCCTTGATCTCATGCGCATAAGCGTATTGCGGGTCGATCCGCAGGGCCTGATCGGCGTCATCCGAGCAGCTTTGCGCCATGCGGAATTCCCACCACGCCTCGGCCCGGTTGGCCCAGGCATCGGGGTAATCCTCAACCGCAAGCGCCGCCGAATAATGCGCCAGCGCGCCGGCGATGTCGCTTTGGTCATAGCGGACATTGCCAAGTTCGACCCAAAGCCAGGCGTTGGTCGGCGTCAGCCGAAGCGCTTGGGCCAAGGTCGTGGCGGCACCCTCAAGATCGCCGGACAGGCGCTGTGCCTCGCCCTTGAGGGCCAGGGCATCCGCGGCGGCCGCATCGCTGTCGGCCATGGCAAAGGCCTGATCGCAGAGCAAGATGCGGCTGGCATAATCGCCGCTGCGGTCGGCGCAGGTCTGGGACTGGGCGGGCATGGCCAGAAGCAGGACAGCCGGGACAAGGGCAGGAAATAGGCGAAAGCGCATGGGGGCCTGCAGGGATGCACGGAAGGAACAGGCCCAAGCGTCTGTCACCTTGGGCCGAAAAGCAAGCGCGCAAGGGGTGGGTCAGGTCGTGGGCTGGCCAAGCCGGAAACGTGCCTCTTGCCCGCCAAGCAACAGCCGCGACCAGCGCCGTCCCGGCCGGTGGCGCGGCAGGTCGGCGGCAGAGAGCCGCCCGTCAATCAGCGCGCGATAAAGTGCGATGGTGCCGGGGCGCAGATAGGGCGACCAATGGCAGATCCGGCGTGGCGGATCGGCCAAAGGATGGCCAAGGGCGGCCAGCCCCGCCATGCTGCGCGGCTGGTCGATCCAAAGATCATGCCAGCCGCTGCAGCTTTGCCCCAACCCCTGCCCGATGGAGGTGCGCAGGCCGAGATGGATACCCCATTCGAAACAGGCGTCGAAAAGATCGTTTTCCCGTGTCGTCACATTGACCACCTCAACCACCCGTCCTGCGGGGGTTGCAAGGGCGGAAAGGGCGCGGCCCCGCGTCTCGGCCGCGGCGAGAAGGATGATGCGGCTGATCTGGCCCGGCTCGACCAAGGGCAGGGCGGCCAGTGCCACCCGCGCGCCCATCGAATGGGCGATCACCTGCAAGGGGCGGCCCGACAGGGCATGAACCCGGCGGGCGATGGTGGCCAGCGCCGCACCGGTGCGCGCGGCACGGAATTGTGCGCGCCAGGGGTCGCATTTCGCGGGCCAGCCAAGGGCGATACCCAGGCCCGCTTGCCCGTCCAGCCCCAGATGCCGGGGCCAGCTGACAGCGCGGCGGTCCGCCGTTCCTGGGTCCAGAGACAGGATGGACCCGTGCGGGCAATCCGCCACGATCCCCGGCGCATAGCGCCAGCCATGGACCATCGCCACCACCGGCGCGCCCGGGGGCAGGGCGTCCAGCTTGCGGGCCAGCCGGTCCCAGTCGACCGTCAGGCCTTGTGGGCAGGCATCGGCGCGGATCGGGCGGGGATCATCGGGCATGGCCTTGTTCCGGGTCCGGCTGCTGTGCCCGTTGCTTGTGCCGCAGGGCAGCAACGGCGCCATGACGCGCGGGTGACACCTGCATGACGCCCGGGTTGACCCTGCGCCATGCGGGGCGTATGCATCCGGTCGTGGCGATTTGTTACCGGATTGCGGGCCACGTTAAACAAGCCGCTAAAGAGGTGAAGGGCAATGGCCCCGGCACCTTTTCGTGTCCGGGGTTTTTTCTTGGCCCTTGGCCACGTTTGGGAAATGGCGCGATGACGAAAGACTGGAAAACCCGCACCACATTGGTCCACGAAGGCACCCGCCGCAGCCAGTATGGCGAGATGGCCGAGGCGATCTTCCTGACGCAAGGCTTCGTCTACCCCACTGCCGAGGCCGCTGAAGCGCGCTTTGTGAAGGCGGGCGAGGATGAGTTCATCTATGCCCGCTACGGCAATCCCACCACCCGGATGTTCGAAGAGCGCATCGCAGCCCTTGAAGGCACCGAAGACGCCTTCGCCACCGCCAGCGGCATGGCGGCGGTGTCCGGCGCGCTGATGTCGGCCTTGCGGGCGGGGGATCATGTGGTGTCCTCTCGCGCGCTTTTCGGGTCCTGCCTTTACGTCCTGGAAGAGGTGCTGCAGCGCTTTGGCGTGCGGGTGACCTTTGTGGACGGGGCCGACCTTGACGCCTGGCGCGCGGCGGTGACGCCCGGCACCAAGGTGGTGTTCTTCGAGAGCATGTCGAACCCGACGCTGGAACTGGTCGACATTCGCGGCGTGTCCGAAATTGCCCATGCCGCAGGCGCCTTGGTGATCTGCGACAACGTCTTCGCCACGCCGATCTTTTCCCGCGCGGTCGAACAGGGGGCGGATGTCGTGGTCTATTCGACCACCAAGCACATCGACGGGCAGGGCCGCGCCTTGGGCGGCGTGGTCTGCGGGACCGAAGCCTTCATCCGCAAGGTCCTGGAACCCTACATGAAGCACACCGGCGGCAGCATGTCGCCCTTCACCGCCTGGATGCACCTGAACGGGATGGCCACCCTGGACCTGCGCTGCCGGGCGATGGCGGATACCGCGCTGGCGGTGGCCAAGGCGCTGGAAGGGCATCCGAAGGTCGGCAAGGTCATCTTCCCGGGCCTGCCCAGCCACCCCCAGCACGCGCTTGCGATGGCGCAGATGGGGTCAGGCGGGACGCTGGTCGCGTTTGAGGTGAAAGGGGGCAAGGACGCCGCCTTCCGCTTCATGAACGCGCTGGAAATTGCCAAGATTTCCAACAACCTGGGCGATGCCAAGACTATCGCCACCCATCCGGCCACCACGACCCACCAGCGCCTGCCGCAGGACCAGAAGGACCTGCTTGGCATCACGCCGGGCCTGATCCGCCTGTCTTTGGGATTGGAGGATGCGGGCGACCTGATCGCCGATCTGCACGGCGCGCTGTCGCTGGCCTGACCGTCACCTGGGGGCGATGATGCCGGAAATGTGAGGGGGCGGGTGACCTTCGCCCCCCTCACAATGATCCGGCGCGAACCTACTTGCGTATACCTGATGACATTGACGGCGGGGCCCACCCTGCCAGAACCGAAAGGCCCCCCCATGAACATCCACACCCCCGATTTTGACCGCAAACCTTCGCGCGAAGAGGCTGCGGCGGCGCTTGCCACCTTGCGCCAGTGGGCGGGAAAAGCCTCGGACGATGAGATTGCCACGCTGGATTCAGCACTTGGCTATCTGGTGCCGGGGCAGGCCTATCCGGCCCTCAGCCGGGCATACCCGGAGTTTCGGGTGGATGACGCTTATCGCGCCACGCTGCCGGACCTGCAGAACGGGCCGTCCAGCCTGATCGTGGGCGCCAAACAGCGCATCCAGCATGTGGGGATTTCCAACTTCCGCCTGCCGATCCGCTATGAGACCCGCGATGGCGGCGAGATCCTCTTGGAGACCAGCGTGACCGGCACCGTCAGCCTTGAGGCGGAAAAGAAGGGCATCAACATGAGCCGCATCATGCGGTCCTTCTACGGCCATGCGCAAAAGGCGTTTTCCTTCGGCGTGGTCGAGGC
>JAIYAE010000016.1 GCA_027489175.1 Rhodobacter sp. | reverse complement strand
GCAATCGCGGCCTCGGGGTCAAGATATCCCGCACCTTTCGGGGCCACGACGGCGGCCACCGCCTCATCCGTGCTGACGATGAACTTGAGCGGATTCACATTGGCCGCACCGATCACCGTCTGCGCCACCCGCGCGCTGCCCTTTTCCTGCGCCCGCATCCGTAACAGCTGCACCAACCCTTCGGTCATCTGCCGGTAGCGGCGACCCAGCGCCTCAACTTCCTCCGGCGTGCCACGAAAGCCGGGGGGCTGGTCAATCCCAAGCCCGCGCAGCAAGGCCGCCGCCATGCCGGGATCAGCAGCCGCCGGCGGCGGAACTGAGGCGAAGGGCGTCGGCACTGGCACCGGTTCGGGCACTGGCACTGGCACCGCAGCGGGGATGGGTGGCGGCGTCGGGGCCAAGGGCGGAGGCACGGCTTCGGCAAAGGGATCACCAAATGCAGCCTCAACGGGAATGGTTGGGGCGGCGGGCATGGCAGGCGCAGCCGGGGCCGGGGCCGGGGCCGAAAGGTCGGCTGGCAGGCCGAAATCGCCAAAGTCGAAATCCACGGCCAAGGGGCTGGCTGCTGGTTGTACGGATGGCGCAAGCACCGCAGGCGTCACCGCGCGAGAGTTGTGGTCCATCGAGAAGGGATCATCAAAGAACGCCGGTGCCACGGGTGCTGTCGCGGCCATCGGGGCCATTGGAGCAGCCTCACGCGGGGCGTCGAAGGGGTCTGGCAGACCGGCGGGGCGCGGCGGCGGCGGGGCCTCGGGGCGCGGGGTGAAGAAATCATCGCCAAAGATGCTGGACTTTGCGGGGGCCCCAGCCGGGGCCATCGCCGCAGCCTCAAGCTCAGCCCGGATCACGAAATCGCCCAGACGCAGCCGCATGCCCGAGTGCAGGGGCGCTGTCACCCCGGTGCCCAGCGGGGCCATCGCGCTGTCGAGAAACACCCCACCGCGGCTTTCATCGGTCACCCGATATTGCCCACCCGCGCCCACGATAACGCAGTGCCGGCGTGAGACGAACATCTGCGGGTCTTCGATCTTCCAGTCGCATTCATCGCCGCGCCCGATGGTAACCTGCCCATCCGCCAGCCGAAACTCAGACCGCGCTTGCGGGTGGGGGGCGGATTCCAGGATCAGGCGCAGGGTCATGCTGCACCCTCAGCTTCGGCGGAAAAGCCGCGCAGGGCAAAGTCATCGGCGTCCTGCCGGGGTGGGCCGCCCAGCCAGGTGGTGCGACCCAGGGCGCAGTGGCCAAGGCGCGGCTCTGGCACCTCGGCCCGGGCCAGGACCAGCCGCAAATCATAGGTGATGTCGGCCCCCGCCACAAAACGGATGGCGCGGCGCAGGGTGCCCAAAACCGCTTTGTCCGCCGTCAGGGTAAGGTAGCGCTGAAGGGTCAAGGGCCCCAGCCGCAGTTCCGCCCGGTCCTGCCGCTGAAACACCCGCGCCCCAACCATCGCCCCGCGCCCAAGACGGTGATGGGCCTGCCCCAGCCGGGTCTGCAGCGGTGCCGGAATCTCCAGCCAATGGCCCACAAATTCCACCAGCCGGACCGGCACCTTGAGGAGGTCGGCCAGATAGTCCGTCAGCCGCTCAGACCGGTTCACCTGCTGACCAAGCGACGTCGCCTGCCGCAAGGCAAGGTCGGGGTCACCCCCCCTACTGACCACGGCGCGATAGGCTGGACTTGCGACACCGGCCAGCGTCTTCAGCATCGCCGGAACCTTGCCACCGCTGGAATGTTCAACCCCGACCTCGGGGTGATGATCGGCCCAGGCCCGCCAGTACAGCGCCAGCTGGCGGTGCTGCAGCATGTTGCAGAAATCAAGGAAGGTGGTGTCGGCCGTCACCCGGCCCTGCCCCCCACCGTCAGCCGCGGTGAACCAGCGTTCCGACTGGCGTGACATGATCCAGCGCGTCATGTGCAAGGGCATCGCGCCTTCCGGGCCAAAAAGGCCAAGCACCTCGACGTCCACCTGTGCCGGCGTCCGTTCCCCCGGCGGGGCGAAGCCTGCGATGTCGCGCGTGGCCATCGCCAGCCGCGCGCGCTGTCCCAGGCGCGCAGGTTCAGAGCCCGGTCCGCCCGAACGGCCAAAGCGCAGCCCCTCACGCTCCAACCGGCGGAGGAGTTCGAAAAAGCCAATCTCTTCAGGGTCAGGGGTGCGGAACCCTAGATCAGGTCTCGGTTGCCCAGGGCCATCGGCCATGTCACCTCCTCCTGTTTCTGCTGCAGCCGCGTTCTGGTGCGGACAAAGGAATTGATGCTGGCATGCCGGGCAAAGAGCCGTGCCAGAAGCGCCGACAGCAGGAGCACACTTCCCCCCGTCAACGGCCCCTCATCGATATGCAAGGTGATGTCGATCCCCCGGCCAAGGCAGAGGGGGCCGGGCAGATCCAACCGTTCGATCACCGGGCGTGAGGTGACGCGCGACAGTGACCGCACATGCCGCGCCAAGGCGGGATCGCCCCGGTCGGCGTAAAGCTCCAGCATCGCGCGCAAGGGTTCCGCGCCCGGCAGGTCATCCGCCAGCGACAGATGATTGAGAGACAGTTGCCCAACCAGCCGCCAGGTCAGATCGTCAAGCTGCGCCTCACCATCGCGGCCCACCTGCGGCAGGCCCGCGACAAGCGACCCACGCGGCCGCCGCATCGCGGACAACAGTTCCACCCGCGCGACCGGATCACCGGTATCAAGCGTCAGTTTGGGGTTGTCGTCAAAGATCGGCAGATCGCGGTTCGACACCAGCGCCCGGATATCCAGACGCCGCACGGGCCGGGTCTGCTGCACCCCGGCGGGCCGCGCGATCGAGATGAAAAGATCATCGCCGGTATAGCTGGTGCGGGTCTGACCCCGGCGCAACTCATCCGACCCCGGGCGGCGGGGGCGGCGTTCGGTTGTATAGACCAACCCCGACTGCGATTGCGCGGCGGGGGTATAAAGCGAGGCAAGCTCGGACTGCGGGCCGTCCGATTCCGCGTCAGCCACGCGCAACAGGCGGTGAATTTCAAAGTCCAGCGCGCGGGTCCGGTCGGCATGCACCACATGCGCCGTGGCGCGGGGGTCCATCTCGACGACGTTGCATTCCTTTTCAAACAGGTTGACGACCGGCGTCGCGAACAGCCGGAAATCCTTGGCCGACACATCCGCGATGGCCGGGGCCGCGCGCCCCATCGGCAAGATGACCTCCAACCCCTTCAGCCCACAACTGCGCACGGCGGGGCCAAGCCCGGCCAGCCGCAGTCCGTGAAAGCGTTCGGGCATCAGGAAATATTCCCGCATCAGGCGGTAGCCTTCGAAGGAGGACCGCAGGCGCGGCAACAGCGCCTCATCATCGCGGATGCCGATCAGGTCCGGCGCTGCACTGCTGCGAAACCGCGCCACCCCGTCGGCATGGCGGGCGATCACCTGCAAAGGGGCAGCAAAGACCGCGTCAAAGATCGCCCCAGACCGTGGGCCGCCCGAAAACTCCAGCTCCAGCCGGTCAAGCGACAGATCGCCCAGCGTGCCCGCCCCCTGCCGCCGGAAGGTCAGCCGCAGCCCGGCCTCAGCCCCCTGCAAATGGGTGTCCGGCACGCCCGCCGCCGACAGTGCCCCGCGGTCCTGCAGATATTCGACCGACACCAGAGCAATCGGCCACAGCGTCACATCCTGCGCCGTGGTGTAGATCGCGCGGGTGGAAATCCCGTCGCGCAAGGCCGCCACCAGCCGCGTGCCGCGCTTGACCAGATGGCCGTCCGCCATCGTCTGCACCTGCGGCCCCGGATGCAGGACGACGGTGGACATAGCTGGCGCAGGCCCGGCAAGGTCAGGGTAAAGCGCATCCAGAATGCCGCGCACATGGCGCTGGCTTTCGCCGTCCAGCTTCAGCCGCGTCCGCGCCGCAAGATAGGCCACCCCTTCCAGCAGCCGCTCGACATAGGGGTCGGGGCAGGGCACGGCGTCCAAGGACAGGTTACGCGCCACCGTGGGGTGCAGTGCTGCAAATTCGACCGACAACTCACGCACATGCGCAAGTTCAGCCTCGTAATAGCTGAGGAAGGCGCGGTCCATTTCAGCCGTCCTCAATCCGGGTGGCCGCGCTGCCATTGTCGAGGTTGATTGTGGTCGACAGCCGCAGCCGTTCCGGCACGGGCGACAGCATCAACACGCCCTCAATCTTCACCTTCAACCCATCCCGGTTCCCGGTATCGACGGTGATACGGATCGTGTCACGCTTCAACCGGGGTTCAAAGTTGGCGACCACTTCGCGCAACTCGCGGCTCAGGACTTCGGGATCGAAATCCTTTGCCCGCCGGCCAGAGAAGGACGGCACACCATAGTTCAGGACCGACCGGCTGACATGCGGGTAATCGGCAAGCACATCTTCGGGGTCGGGCGTGTTGCCGCGTTCGGCATCAGTCCACAGGAAGCGGGCCTGCAGCCGTTCCATGCCGAAAAGCTCTTCCAGATCGCGGCGCACCGCTTCGCGCAAGACATCGGCGGTGACGACAATGCCGCTGTCTTCCAGAAAGGCCCGCCGCGCCAGCAGACCGAGGAACTGCACGATTTCCCGCCGCTTGGCCTCATCAAGGTCGGCGGCCTGATCGACCGTGCGGGTGCCGCCAAGGATCATCTGATCCAAGCGATCCATGCCGATCTCGGCGCCGATTTCGCGGCGCCGAAGATCCGTTTCGTTGACCAGACCCGGCAGATCGTCGACAAGCCTGTCCCAGAGACTGGGTTGAACCGCCTCTCGCCGCGCCGTTACCGTAACCGGACCCTGGCCCAAGTCTGACCCGCCTTTCAGGTTGTCTACTTGGCCGCGACCAGATCGTATTCGACCTCGTGCTCATCGCCCTTCGAATGGTCGTCAGCCTGGACGACGTATTTGAAGTTGAGCTTCTCGTAGCTGACCGTGATTTCTTCGGCGATCAACTCCTGGTTGGCGGCTTCGGTGCTGGACTGGTTCATCTTGTAGCCGGCGATGATGCAGTTGGTCAGCGTGATGATCAGGTAATCCAGATGCGCATCGCCAGAATCCTTGCGGACCGTGAAGACGATTTCCTCAAAGGATTTGCCCTTGGCGCAGGACAGCATCAGGTAGGGCGACGCCGCATCCATCCACTTGTGGAAGGTAAAGTCGCTGAGGGTGGCGCGGCCCCGTGTCCGGCCCGAGCCGACCGATGAGCTGCTCATCTGGCTGGCATTGAACTCGATGCCGAAGCAGTCGATTTCGCCTTCATGATCGGCACGTTTGGATTCGCCGTCGATGCCTTCGATCTTCAGATACCCGGTAAAAGCCATGGTCATGTCCTTTCAAATGTTGGGTTCGGTCGGGAATTTCTCCGGGCGCCGGATAGCGCTTTCGGTCTGCAAAGAAAGGGCTGCGGACCCCGGGAAACCCCGCGGCCCGCAGGAACGGGGCGCCTGTCAGCCGCCCTTCACTGAGGGGAGCTCCGACACCAGACGCAAACTCGCGTTGATGCCTTCGAGCTGATAATGCGGCCGCAGGTAGAAGCGCGCGTTGTAATAGCCCGGGCGCCCCTCGACGCTGTCGACCTGCACTTCAGCCATAGCCAGCGGGCGTTTCGCCTTGGCCTTGTCATCGGCCATTGTTGTATTGGCCAAGACGTAGCGGTTGATCCATTCCGACAGCCAGATCTGCATGTCGCCGCGTTCCTTGAACGTGCCGATCTTGTCGCGCGCGATTGCCTTGAGGTAATGCGCAAAACGGCTGACCGGGAAGAGATACGGCAGGTTCGCCGACAACCGTTCGTTCGCCTGCGCGTCCGGGTCCACCAGACGGCCGGCGCGCGCCTCATCATCCTGCAGGCTGTGGGCCCCGATGAAGGCCGCAAGATCGGTGTTCTTGCGGTGCAGGATCGGCATCATGCCTAGTTTGGCAAGTTCAGCCTCGCGCCGGTCATCGATGGCAATCTCGGTCGGGCATTTCATCGCGATGCTGCCGTCATCGGTCGGGAAGGCGTGGACCGGCAGATTGGTGACCGTGCCGCCGCTTTCCACGCCACGGATCTGAGTGCCCCAGCCGTAAAGCTTGTGGCTGCGGTTGATGTTCACGCCCATCGCAAAGGCCGCGTTCATCCAGACATAATGGTCATGCTTGCCGTCGATCGCCTCTTCAAAGGCAAAGCCTTTGACCGGTACGGTATTGGCACCATAGGGCAGCCGCGCCAGCACGCGCGGCATCGCCAGACCAATATAGCGCGCGTCTTCGGATTCGCGTAGCGACTGCCAGCTCGCATAATCCGGCGAGGAGGTGATCTGCTTCAGGTCCTGCGGGTTGGGCAGTTCCTGCCAGCTTTCCATCCGGAACAACTGCGGCGCCGCCGCTGCGATGAACGGCGCATGCGCCGAGGCGCAGATGCCCGAAAGGTTGCGCAAGAGGCCCACATCGCGCGGATGGTGGCTGAATTCATAGTCCCCGATCAGCGCGCCGAAAGGTTCACCGCCGAACATCGAATACTCGTCGGAATAGACTTTCTTGAAGATTGGGGACTGGTCCCACATCTGGCCTTCGAAATCTTCCAGCTGGTCGGCCAGTTGGTCCTTCGAGATGTTGAGCACGCGGATCTTCAGCTTGGCGTCGGTCTCGGTGTTGTTGACCAGATAGTGCAGGCCGCGCCAGGTGCCTTCCATCTTGCGCACCTCGGGGGCGTGCAGGATTTCGTTCATCTGCGTGGTCAGAAGCTGGTCGATCCCCGCGATCAGCGACTTGATCGATTTGACCGCATTGCCCGAGATGGTGGCCGTGCCGGATTTCTCCTTGGCGGCCAGGGCCAGGTTCTGCACCAGTTTTTTCAGCTTGGCGCTGTCATCCTCCCGAACCCGGAAGTCCTTTTCCAGAAGATCGGAAAACTCACCCAGATCAATGGCCTGGGCTTCGGCGGCACCGGCCGCGCCTTTGGCTTTTTCGGTGTCGGCCATTACGACTTGCCTCCCTCGGATTTCATCGCTTCCTCGGCCACCTGCTGCAGCAGCGGCTCATTCGCCAGAAGCTGGGCGATGCGCTTTTCGGCGTTCACCTTGCCATCCATGTACCCCAGCAATTCTTCAAGTTGACGACGCATGGCCATCAATTCCGCCAGTGCGGGCACCTGTTCGGCCACCTTGTCGGGGGTGAAATCGCTCATCGACTTGAAGGAGAGGTCGACGAACATCTCATCATCCGCTTCCGCCCCTTCCGCAGCGGGCAGAGTATTCTTGACCCGGGCCTTCACACGCGGCGACAGCGCCTCCATGAATTTGGAGAACCTTCCCGCGTCGATTTCGACAAAGGCGCGGTCGGCGGGGGATTTCTGCGCCTCTCGGGTTTCCGACGACCCTGCAAGATCCGCCATCACGCCCATCACGAACGGCAGCTCGATGGTGGTCGGGCTGCCGTAATGTTCGACGTCATAGGCGATCTGCACGCGCGGGGCGCGGTTTCTTTCGATGACTTTTGCCTTGCTCTCACTCATGGCTCATTCCCTCCAGATTCATTTCTTATCCTCGAAAACGCCGGCGACGCCGCGAAACTCCTTCAGACCGCTGGGGGCGATCTCTTCCATCAACTGCATGAAATTCATCGGCACCATCTTCCGCATCCGCCGCGCCAGATGTGGGATTGGCGAGGAAGGCTCGGTGCGCTCGTAAAAGTCGATCACAAGGTCAAGACAACGCTCGACGTCGCGGCGGGTGTGAAGCTGCCCCGGCAAGGCCACACTTTGGTGTGCAGGAGCGGAAGGAACTGGGGCCGCCCCGTTCGCCGCGCGCATAGGGGTGGGATCGGCAGGCATCGCAGAAACCTCCGTCATGGCAGGGGTGGCCGGCGCGGTGTCGCCGCCCGCCTCAAGCGTCTGGCCAATGCGAGCCAGCATCTTGCCAAGCGAGTCGAACCGGACCGCCACGCCGTTTTCGGTCACATGCGGGGCAAGGGCCGCTTCCAGCGCTGCAAGTCCAGCGCGGCAGGCATCTAGATCGGCTTTTAACGAAGCCATTTCATCGGGGCGTTCGGCGGCCGTGGCCCGACAGGCCACCGTCACCCGGTTCAGCCGCGCCTCATGCTTGTCAAGCAGGGCTGCAAGCTCTTTGTCGCCAAGCCCCTTTGGCGCCTCGACTGAATAGGCATTTCGCGTCAGAGCCGCTGCTGCCAGATCGCCGCCCGTGACCGGGCCAAGCCCGCGCGGGGAGAGAAGCGTGGTAAACTCCAGGTCCCCCAGCACGCCGCCATCAGGGTTTTCCAACTGATAAAGCGCGTTGATTCGCCGCAACGCCGCCTCACGCTTTGAAGGTGCGTCTCGTAGGGCCGGATGCAAACTGTCCCAGAATTGCGTCACGGTCTGGGTCAAAAGATCCAGCCCAACGATCAACCCCGCCAAGCCGCGGTCATTGGTCAAAAGCCGCGCGACGATCACAAGAAGCCGCAGGTCGCGCCCGCTTTGCGCCAGCGCCGTCGCATCCTCAAGAAGTTCGGTCCAGTTGAGGTCAACTGCCCCGGTGCCACCGCCCTCGATCAGCCTCAGCCGAGCGGGCCTAGATGCCACTTCCAACCGGTTTTCTAGAGAATGGAACCGTGCATCGTTCCGCAAGTCTGCCCCTGAGGGAGACGCTGGGTCAATCGCTGCGATGAATGCCGCAATTTCCATATCAAGGTGCCTAGAAAATGAAACGCTAGACGCAGTAAAGACTGACAGACGAATGTAATCTTTTCAACCTACACATGACCGACGCTGGGTCAAGGTCGGGTTTCCAGAATGCGAGAAGCAAAACCGATGATGTTACCCGGCCGCTCGTCCAGGGTGGCGGCCAGCGATTCCGAGAATGAGCCGATGCTTTCATCTGCGGGGCGCCGGGTATCAAAAAGATCGCCCTCGGTCAGAAAGGCGATGATTTCGCTTTTGCCGTAATCACTTGGCGTGACTTCGGCCTTTGGCAGCCGATTGTCCGCCTTGTTTTCAGCCACGCTGAACAGCACCCGGACCCGCCTTGTGCCACCTTCCACCGTGCCCAGTTTCGAGATGTCGGTTTCGGCGAAATTGGCGTTGGGCAACAGGTTGTAGACCGTGTTCGTCGTGTCCACCACCATGACCCACAAGCGCCCTTTGGTGACGTTGGCGGGGACCAGCACCTCGACCACTGGGTTCTGACCGGTCGTGAAGACGCCGACAAGGTTTGCCTCACCTGTATCCCCATGCCCCAGCCAGATCGACAGGGCATTAGACGGCAAAGGGGGGAGGACACTGCGCACAGTGCAAAGGTTCTGGTTTAGCAGTTCAATGCTTGTCACCACCTCGCGGTCGCCGATCACCCCGGCCAGCGCCGTGCCGATGGTGACGTCGAAATCCGGCACCAATGCTGCGCCTTCAATGGTTATCGTCGTCCCAAGGGGATAGCCGTCCACAGGTGGTTCAATCTGTAACAGGGGACCGCAGTTTGCCATGCCGTCCAGCACGTCCTGCACCGCCTGAGGGTCAAGCACGCGCGGGCCGTTCGCAAGGTCCAGCTTCAGGGCAAAGCCATGCTTGGCGGCCCAAGCCTCAAGTGCTGCGCGGATCGTGGTGCCAGCGGCCACCGTTGGCGCAAGACCGCTGACCTTGGCCGTCATGTCGGAAAGCTCGATCTTCCAATCCTCCAGACCCCGCGCCGCTGCAAAGACATCCGCCGCCCCGGGGGCCCAGCTTGGCGCCGGCATGCCTTGGGCAATCGTCACCGCTCCCTCAGCCGCCGGTTGGCCCGCAACGGCGGCAAAGCCCGCACGAATCGCTTCGGCCGCCGCTGCGTCGGGGGCATAGGTTTTTAGGGTCTGGGTGCCGGGCCCGCCCGCGCTTGCAGCGGTAAGGGTATAGGGTGCAGCTACCGGCAGAGGCTCTTCAGTCAAGGTCTGGATCACTGGTTGCAAAATGCCGCCAAACCAGGCGCCGCCACCTGCCAGCGCCAGCAATACCGCCAACGCCAGCGCCCAAATTCCTCCGCGTGACCGCTTGGGCGACCTGTCGTCCATCCGCGTGGTCACCTTCGTCGGCGGTGCGGTACGACCTCGCTCGGTTGTAGATCCTTTCAGCGCCTTGCCGACTTGATCCACCACCGCCGCCGCCGAGGGCGCGCGTTGGGAAAGCGACGGCTCGGTCAGCCAGTCGATCAAGCCTTTCAACGGTTCCGGCACGCCGCCGGTTTCCAGCCGTTCCTGCTTACGGCGGATCATCTCTCCGGGCGTCATCCCCGAAAAGGGCACTTGCCCTTTCCAGGCCGCCAGCAGCAGGGCACCAAGGGCGTAGAGGTCTGACTTCGGCTCCGCCCTGCCCTCCATCTGCTCGGGTGCGGCATATTCGTACTTGCCCGCGAAATCATTGCCGACAATCGTCCGCGCGCCTTCGCCGGTGTCCTTGGCAATGCCGAAGTCGATGATCGTCGCCTTCTCCGGGCTGCCATCGCGCAGGATGATGTTGTCGGGTGACAAATCGCGGTGGACGATGCCCTGCTTGTGCGCCGCCACCAGCCCCTCGGCCACCCGGTGCGCGATGATCATCAGCTCACGCGGTTCCAGCCTGCGGCGCAGCATCTCATCGGCGATGGAAGGCCCGGCGATATAGTCCATCACCAGGAACACATGCCCCTGATCCATGCGCGAACATTCGGTATACCGCACCACCGCATCGTCACGGATGTCGCGCATCTGCTCTTCGCGCTTCATCAGCTCGATATAGCCATCCTGCCCTGAAAACTGCGCGTTCAACGCCTTGATCGCGACGATCCGGCCCGAGATCAGGTTGCGGGCGCGGTACACCTCACCGGTGCCGCCACGGCCCAGAACCCCTTCAATTTCATAGGTATTGTTCAGAACCTGGCCGCGGTGGAAGATGTCGCCGGGCAATGCGTCAATCATCGGTGTCAACCTCTGGGGTGCGGAATTCCGAAGACCCCGTTCAAAACAGTCGCAAAATCGATTGTTCCAGACTAGACTGAGTCTTGGCGAATTTCCCGCCTTTTTTTATCGACCGTTAGAACACACATTCTTTGAAGGGGCGGACCCGATGGCTCAGCGTGGATCTCCTGAGACTGTCAAGCGCAAGGAACTTGTCGGCAAGCTGAATGAGGTGTGCCTGCGCGCCTTCTCGGCCGCCGCGCAAAGTGCGAAAACGCGCGGCAATCCTTACGTCGAACTGGCGCATTTCGTTGAGGCGCTGTCGCGCAGCGACCGCAGCGATTTCGACATCCTGTGCCAGTCCGCCGGGGTGGACGGCGCGCGGCTTGAGGGCGACCTGCAGCGCGCGCTGGACAAGCTGCCCCATGGCGCGGGCGCAGTGGAAGAGTTTTCCGACCACATCTTCCACGCCATCCGTGAAGCCTGGACCTTCGGCAAGATGGAGAGGGAAGCCGATCAGGTTCGGTCCGCCCATATCATGATGGCGGCAATGAAAGTGCCGGTTCTGGAAGGGCTCATGCTCAAGATCAGTCTGGAGTTCGACAAGATCGACCCTGACAGTCTTGAGCCCCAGCTTGACGGCCTTCTGGAGGCGTCCGTCGAATCCATATCCGCCCCCAGCGCGGCCGCGGAACCGGCGGCGAAACCGCAGGGCAAGTCGGCGCTGGCGCAATATGCGACGAACCTGACCGAACGCGCGAAGGCCGGGAAGATTGACCCGGTGATCGGCCGCGACATGGAAATCCGCCAGATCATCGACATCCTGATGCGGCGTCGACAGAACAACCCGATCCTCACCGGTGAGGCCGGGGTCGGCAAGACCGCTGTCGTCGAAGGCTTTGCCCTGCGGCTGGCACGCGGCGACGTGCCGCCGCAGTTGCAGGCGGTGGACCTTCATATGCTCGACATTGGCCTGATGCAGGCCGGGGCCTCGGTGAAGGGTGAGTTTGAAAAGCGCCTGAAAGCCGTGATCGACGAAGTGCAGTCCAGCCCCAAGCCGATCATCCTGTTCATCGACGAAGCCCATACCCTGATCGGCGCGGGCGGGGCGGCGGGCACCGGCGATGCGGCCAACCTGCTGAAACCGGCGCTGGCGCGAGGCGAGTTGCGCACCGTCGCCGCCACCACCTGGGCCGAGTACAAGGAACACATCGAAAAAGACCCCGCCCTGACCCGCCGCTTCCAGGTCGTGAAGGTCGAGGAACCGGGCGAGGATGCCGCCATCCGCATGGTGCGCGGTGTCGCCGCCGTGCTGGAAAAACACCACAAGGTCGAGATTCTGGATGAGGCGATCCAATCCGCCGTCCGCCTTTCGCACCGCTATATCCCGGCCCGGCAACTGCCCGACAAAGCGATCAGCCTGCTGGATACGGTCTGCGCCCGCGTGGCGGTGTCGCAGCACGCCACCCCGGCTGAAGTGGAGGATATCGAACGCCGCCTGCAATCCCTGGAGGTTGAGGCCGCCATCATCGACCGCGAAGGCGCTGTCGGCATCGACGTCACCGACCGCAAGGCCGAGGTTGAAAGCGCCCTTGCCACGGTCCGCACCGATCTTGAGGCCGCAAGGGCGCGCTGGGACAGTGAACGCGCGCTGGTCGATGAAGTACTTGACCTCCGCGCCCGCCTGCGCGCCGAAGGCCTGCCCATCGACGACACCACCCCGCCCGAGGAGGGCGGAGCCGAAGGTGACGCAACCGACGAGGCGCCCGATGATGGCGCGCCCGAAGATGCCGCCCCCGTGCGGATGACCGCCGCGATGCGCGCCGAAACGCTGGCCAGGCTGCAGGTCAAGACCGCCGAACTGGCCGTCCTGCAAGGCGAACGCCCGCTGATCCTGCCCTCGGTTGACCGTATCGCCGTCGGCTCTGTCGTGCAGGACTGGACCGGCATTCCCGCTGGTCGCATGCTGGCGAGCCAGGCCGAACAGGCGTTGACCCTCGCTGACATCCTCGCCAAGCGCGTCGTCGGCCAAGACCACGCCATGGGCATGATCGCCAGCCGCATCCAGACCAGCCTTGCAGGCCTTGGCGCGCCAGAAAAACCGGTGGGGGTCTTCATGCTGTGCGGGCCATCCGGTGTCGGCAAGACCGAAACCGCTCTTGCCTTGGCTGAAACCCTGTTCGGCGGGGAGCAGAACCTGATCTCGATCAACATGAGCGAATTTCAGGAGGCCCACACCGTTTCCACCCTGAAAGGCGCGCCGCCCGGTTATGTCGGCTATGGCAAAGGCGGCATCCTGACCGAAGCCGTCCGCCGCCGCCCCTATTCCGTCGTCCTTCTGGACGAGGTGGAAAAAGCCCACCCCGATGTGCATGAGATCTTCTTTCAGGTCTTCGACAAAGGCATGATGGATGACAGCGAAGGCCGCCGGATCGACTTCAAGAACTGCCTCATCCTTCTTACCACCAACGTCGGGTCGGAAGAGATCATGGCGCTGACCGATGACGGCAAAGGCACCGCCGATCTGGAAACGCTCACCTCCAGCTTGCGCGCGCCCTTGCTCAAGACCTTCCCGGCTGCCCTTCTGGGCCGCATCGTTTCCATCCCCTATTACCCGCTGTCGGACGCGATGATCGAGGCGATCGCCGGTCACAAGCTGCGCGGCATCGCCAAGCGGCTGTCCAAGGGCCATGGCGCGGACTTCGTAATCGGCGATGGCGTGATGGACCAGATCAAGGCGCGCTGCACGGAACTGGAAAGCGGTGGGAGGATGATCGATGCCATCCTGACCAACACCCTTCTGCCGGACCTTTCGCGCCAGGTCCTGAACCGCAAGCTGGAAGGCAGCCCCCTGACCAAGGTCACCGTCACCGGCACGCCCGATGGCTTTGCCTATACCTTCGAATAGCGCCCGGGCAGACCGGCGATGCTGATCCGCACCTCCACCCGCTATCCCTGCCAGTTCACCATGGGAATGGACGCGGACGGGCGTGAATTTCTGTCGCTGGTCATCAAGGCCACCTTCGACTTCCCAAACCCCGGCGGGGTGCCCGTAAAGGCCAAGGTGCAGCGCCCATTAATCATGGCAGATGAATATCTCGGTGCGCCGGGCTTCAGCGCGCCGCAGTGGGAAACCGACTTTGCCTTTCGCAAATCGGCCTGCGATGTGGTGGCGCAAGGCGCGGCCTATGCGCCAGGCGGCAAAGCAGCGGAACGGGTGCGTGTCGGCCTGAGGATCGGCGACTGGACCAAGCAGTTTGATGTCGTCGGCCCCCGGCAATGGCGCACGCTTGGCCCCTCCATCGCCGCCACCCGGCCCTATCCTTTCACCCGCCTTGCCTTTGGCTATGACACCGCCTTCGGCGGCCCTGACCGCAGCCGAACGGATGAGAAAAGCCCCCCCGTCTATGCCGACAATCCCTATGGCCTAGGCTATGCGACCGTCCGCGCCGGGTCACGCATCGACGGGCTTGACCTGCCCCTGACCGAGGCGGTCGACGACCCCGTCACCTCGCCCTTCGGCGCGCATCGGCCGATGGCGCTTGGCCCGATCCCGCGCGTGTTTCCGGACCGCCTGCGCTATGCCGGCACCTATGACGACAACTGGAAGGACAACATCTTTCCCTTCCTCCCGCCCGACTTTGATGAGCGGTACTATCAATGCGCCCCGCCCGATCAGCAGATCGTCCCGCCCGCCCCCGGCACGCCCGTCATCATCGTCGGCCTCACCCCGCAAGGCCGGGAAGAGTTTCGCCTGCCCGACACCGATCTGCCGGTATCCGTCTTTCGTGGCCGCGAGATCGCCCTGCAACAGACCTTGCGCCCCGATACCCTTGCCTTCGACTGTGAGGCCCGGCAATTCACCATGACCTGGCGCTGTGACACCCGCATCCGCCGCCAAATCACCGAGTTTGCCGAGGCTTGGGTCGGCCCCCCCTCACGCGGGTTGGTGCGCGCGCGTGAGACGGGCAAATCCTACCTCACCCTCGACCCCGCCACCCGCATCCCCGAGGATGCCGCATGACCGCGCCCCTGCATCTGCAGGCCGCTGGCATGGTCACCTGTGTGGGCCTCGATGCAGCCTCATCCTGTGCGGCGATGCGCGGGCGGCTGGATGGGTTCGCCGAGACGCGCTTCATGGGGCCGGACGGGGAATGGCTGATCGGCGGCGCGGTCCCCCTGCCGCGCAACTGGATCGGCGTGAAGCGGATGGCCCATCTTGCCGCCGGTGCCCTTGTCGACCTTCGTCGCCAGATGCCGGGCGGGTCAGGCGATAACCTGACCGGTGTGCCGATCCTCCTCTGCCTGGCCGAGGAAGACCGCCCCGGCCGACCAGTGCCCGACCCCGCCGCCTTGGCCGCTTTGCTGGCCGAGATCCTGCAACTCCCCGCCCTTCCCCGCCTGCAGATCATCGCGCATGGCCGCCCCTCGGGCTTTGTGGCGCTGGACCGCGCCCGCCGCCTGGTGGCCGCGGGCGAAGAGCGGGTCATCATCCTTGGCCTTGACAGTTACCTGACCGCGCAATCGGTGGCCCATTACCTGAGCCAGAACCGCATCCTCGCCCCCGGCAACGCCAACGGCTTTATCCCGGGTGAGGCCGCCGCCGCCGTCCTCTGCACCGCCACCCCCGGCCCCCTGCGCCTGACCGGCCTCGGCCTCGCACGGGAGGTCGCACATATCTACAACGCCGCCGACAAAGACGGCCTTGATCTGCCCCTGCGCGGCGACGGCATGACCCGCGCCTACCAGATCGCGATGACCGAGGCGCAAGTGGACCTTGCCCATGTCGAATACCGCGTCCGCGATGTAAGTGGGGAACAGTATTTCTTTAAGCAATCCACGCTTGCAGCATTGCGTCTGGAACGCGGCAGACGTGAGTTTCAGGACCTCTGGAGTCCGGGAGAAAATCTCGGCAACATCGGGTCTGCCGCAGTGCCGGTCATGTTAGCCCAAATCCTTACGGCACAACTCCGCGGCTACGCCCCAGGCAGTCCCACACTAATCGAAGGCGCTGGCGATGATGGGGCTTGCGGTGCCGCCGTCCTCCACACCGTTCTGAGGGTTGTGTGATGGCCGACGTCTATGCCAACGGGCTGGAAATCACTGGCCAGGCGACCGATGGCAAGACTATTGCCGCAATGCCAGACGTGTGCTTCACCCCGCCCGAAAACCCGGCGACGCCCCCCGGCGTGCCAATTCCCTACCCGAGTTTCGGGATGGCTTCTGACACCGAAAAGGGCACCGGCACAGTCTTCATTTCCGGCAAGACGGTGAACATCAAGAACAAGTCCGACGAAAGCAAGACGTCGGGCACCGAAGCAGGCTGCGCCGCGAAGAAGGGCGTCATCACATCCAAGAACACCGGTAAGAAATACTTTAACAGCTGGTCGTCAGACGTGAAATTCGAAGGCGAGCCTGTGATCCGGTTTTCGGACCTGGCAACGCACAACCACAATTCTCCACCTGGTAACACGCCGCCCTGGCCCGAAATCAACAAGGCCGCCGTCCCCGGTGCAGTCGAAGCAACAGAAAAGTGCCTTGTGGGCGAGTACGACGAGATTGCCAAAGAGTGCAACAGGATGGGCGGCGAAGCCCACCACATCGTGCCGGACAAGTGTTTTCGAATCGGCACTAGAGATCAAGCGACCGATCCAAAGACCAGAGTCAAGAATGCTCCGACGCTCAATAGTGGCATGGCTATCTGTCTGACACCAAAAGCGCATGACAAGATTCACCAAAGCGAGAAGGACAATCTCAAGGCCCTTGGACGTCCTGGCTTGGATGGATTGTCCGGCAAGGCACTCGACACTGAGAAGGCCAAGCTGCAGGCTGCCGGCACCTACGGAACCGCTCCGATGGCGGACATATATGATGCATCAGATGATATGTTGGACACACTCTCTCCCGAAGTGGATAGCGAATGCATCAAGACAGCCAAAAAGGCCATTCGTTCGCAGGGCGACAAGTTCGAGTCGGGTCAGATCGGTCGAACCTCAGGGTCGTTGCCCAACTCGGCCGCACAATCAAGGATGATGCCGCCGCGCCGTTGAATATCGGCCAAATAGCTTGACCAGAGAGGCTCACGTAATGAAGCTCCGCATCCATGCCGGACACGCATTTGCCAAGGACCGCTGCGCCATTGCCGTCGGCAAGCTGGAAGATGACGATCCGCAGACGCTACTGATGATGTATGACGAGGAAATGGAAGGGAATTGGGGTTACGCCGAACTTCCCAGGATCATCTTCTCTGTAACGTCAATGAACAGCGAAATCGACGGATACCGAACCTATGTGGCATTGTCTGATGAAGGGGATGTGTATTTCCTAGAAGGCGACATACCGGTCGAGAAAATCCCCGGAGCAGGCGTCAGAAGCGAGGATGCGAAGGACCTGGGTCCAATGAACGACATCTACGAGCATGAGGGTCAGCTTTTTGCCTGCGGTCTGGGCAGTCAGGTCTACCGTCGGCGGAAAGGTGGCGGCTGGGAGCGCATTGGCGAGCGCGGGAAGAACGGCCTCAATAACTCCTATCTGGCGGCCGTGGCCGCAACCGATGGTGGAGCCTTAGTTGCAGCTGTCGGGCACTCGCATGTCGTTCATCGGCTGCCGACACCCGATGAAAAGCGCCAGATCGACGCGGCCGGCGTAGCTGGCGATATGGCCCGGCGCAGCAGCCTGCGGGCAGAATACGGGCGCGTGATTTCACCACCCATCGGTCAGTTCTTCCTTCTTGAAGGGGGAGTCTGGTCATCTGTCGATCTGCCGACGAATGGGCACATGAACCATGTGGAGGCGGGTCCCGACCGGCGCTTCTGGTGCGCCGGCGACGGCGCAACCCTTATTGCGGCGGCCTCCTCAAACAGCCCTGAAGACCTTTCTTTGCCGGACTCTGCGGAACGGCTTTATGCCACGCGATTTAGCGGCGGCCGTCGCTATCTCTTGGGTGATCTAGGCATAAAGGTATTTGATTCCGCGGGCCTTTTGACCGAGGAAATCCCCCTTCCGCCCGGGCTATCCACACCGAACAGCATTGACATTGTGGAGGATACAATCTGGTATTTCGATTATCAGGGCCTTGCTCGTCGGCGTGGAACGACGTGGGAAAGGTTGAATTTGCCCCAAGACATCCTCGATATTGTTCGGTGACATCAGCGGTTATTTCGCTTGAACTGGAAAGCCGCCCACCTTCCCCAAATACTCCCGCACCTTGCCCAAATCCAACTCCACCACCCGCAACCGCTCGGCGCCCGGTTGCAGCATGCGGATCACGAACAATTCCCCCGCCTCCGGGTATTCCGCGAAGCGTTCTTCGGCCAGTTTCACCCCTTCCGCTCCGGCGATGCGCAGGCCGTCGAGGTGCGCTTCCAGCCGCTCCAGAAGGCGGCTGATGCGCAACTCGTCGAGCTCGGGGTTCTCCTCGGGGAACAGGCGCGCGCGGTCGTAGATCGTCCACAGGAAGGCCGCCTGCTCAGCGTGCTGGCGCAGGATGTGGGGCAGGACCGGGGAAGTGCTGAGGCCAGGGCTGGGGGTGGACACGGGCGTCAGTTCAGGTTCACCGATCCGCCCCGGATCCGGTTGGACCGTGAGGCGTGGCTGACAAGGTCGGTGCCGCGCAGGGTGATGCGGCCGTCGGCCTCCATGATCAAGCTGGCCTTGCCGACGCGCAGCTCGATCCGCTCTTTCGCGACTAGCCGCAGCAACTGGCCATCGGCAATAACGACGGCACCGGCATCAACGGCTCCTGAGGTCGGGCGAAGCGGATCCACCAGTTTGCCGATGATCAGCGGGCGTGCTCGGTCACCGTCTTCGAACAGAAGCGCTACCTCTGCGCCTAGGTCGGCAGTACTTAACCTGGTCAAGCTGCGTGCCGGAATGGCTTTTTCCTGCAGATTGCCAGGAAACACGACAAGCGGTAGGGCGTCCTGGAACCCCAGAATCATGCCGATCACGACGCCATCCTTTACCGGATCGGAGGCTTTGTGGTCGTCCTCAGTCATTTTGTCTGCAATCATGCCAAAAATCCTTTGGTCAATTGCCGTAGTCTACATGGTTTCCTGTTTTGGATCGATAGGTTTTGCTATCCTGAACGCCGTCGCCCCAACGGCAACATGGTATGACCGCGTTGTGCGCACAGTGCCAGATCGCAGGCGCTGCCTTTACATCGGTCAATGCGGGAACATGACAAGCAAAGCGAGCGCCTTGGATGAACGAACAAACCTCGATCTGATGCAACGTGGTTTGCGAGGTGAACCGCGTTGGCGGTGGAGAATCGCTTATCACGTCTTCCAACCGCGGCCGGAGACGATGGCTGCTGGACGCACGGCGCAGGAGGTTGAGCAGTCGTAAACTCGCGGAAAGTCAGCGTATCAAGCAGGTTAGGCAATTTCAGCTGTCAGGTAAATGGTGAGAAATGCTGTCGCCTAGTCCCTTAGGGATAAGTCGGGCGTCATGGTGCAGTCGTGGATGACCGAGGCGTCGATCAAACCACGGGCATGGGCCAGGCTGGGAAGCAGCACTCCGCCAAGGCTCCCTCTTGCAACCTGCCGGTAGAGCCTTCCTCAAAACTGTCTGCATTGGTCCGCCCAGAACTGTTTAGCCGCACTGGATTCTCTGTTCTGCTTACTTTTTCGGAAGCGCGGTCAAGGTCAGCCTGCGCCCTTATCAGGGAAAGTCACTTCCAGCGCGGCTAAGCACTCAAGTGGGCCTATCACTTTGGGCTCGACACTGGGGTGGCAGGCGATGCCGCTCAACGCTGCTGCGGACCGTCATCGATCGCGGTCAAAATGCGGAATTGTCGGTCGTACGCGAACAGGTCATAGACGAAATCCGACGGGCAGTTCACATTGGACCGCGGGTTGATCAGGATCTGGGTCCTTGTACCGATGGCCTTCTGGCGCGTTCTGCGGTTGCGGCCCATTAACCTTTCGTCGCGGTTGCTACAGTAGACGCAGTTGTTTCCCGACGCTTCGCTTCCCCGGCTGAGCAGGACAAAGGGTGGATATCGGTTGAACACGCACCTTTCATATACTAGCGCTTGCCTCCGCTTGATCAGCGCCGAGCCTAGCTTCCGCTGTCACTGATAGTTCATGACTTCCGTCGGCTCCGGAAGCTTTCCCCGCTCGCCAAGCTCAAAAAGCCCCGCGGTGAGGCGGGGCGTAAGGCATTGATGTGTAGGGAAGGAACTGGTTGCGGGGACAGGATTTGAACCTGTGACCTTCAGGTTATGAGCCTGACGAGCTACCGGGCTG
>JAIYAE010000020.1 GCA_027489175.1 Rhodobacter sp. | reverse complement strand
GCCTTCCGCCGCTTGCAAGCTTCGCTTGCGTCCGTCCTGTACGCCGGGACCTTTCGGGGGTCCTGCGCATTGGCCAGCCCCCCTGTCGATGAGGTCTGGAAATGTCGTTGAACCGCCCCGAGATGTACCGCTTTCACAATGGCGGCAAGAAGGACACCCTGCCCTTCGCCGATCAGGAATATCATGATCGGCTGGAGGGCCTGCGCGAGATCATGGAGCTGCATGATCTGGATGCGGTGGTGCTGACCAGCATGCACAACGTGGCCTACTATTCGGGCTTCCTGTATTGCAGCTTCGGGCGGCCCTATGCCTGCGTGGTGACGAAGACCGAATGCGTGACGATCTCGGCAGGGATCGATGCGGGCCAGCCCTGGCGGCGGTCGATCGGCGACAACATCACCTATACCGACTGGGCGCGCGATAACATGTGGCGGGCGGTGGCCTCGGTCACCGGGATCGGCAAGGCGGTGGGCTGCGAGGCCGACCATCTGACGATGGAGCGGGCCGAGAAGTTCAACACCTTCCTGAAGCCCAAGCGCGGGATGGATATCGCGCCTGCGACGATGCACCAGCGGATGACGAAGTCCGCGGCCGAGATTGCGCTGATCAAGCATGGGGCGAACGTAGCCGACGTGGGCGGCTATGCGATCCGCGAGGCGATTGCGGTGGGGGCGACGGAGCTGGAGATTTCGATTGCAGGCCGGGATGCGATGGAGCGCGAGATTGCCAAGCGGTTCCCCGATGCCGAATACCGCGACACCTGGGTCTGGTTCCAGTCGGGGATCAACACCGATGGCGCGCACAACCCGGTGACGAGCCGCAAGCTGAAGCATGGCGATATCCTGAGCCTCAACTGCTTTCCGATGATCAGCGGTTACTACACCGCGCTGGAGCGGACGTTGTTCGTGGGTGAGGTGGACGATGCCAGCATGCGGGTCTGGCAGACCAACATTGACAGCCATGAATTCGGGATGAAGCTGCTGAAGCCGGGGGCGTCCTGCGCCGAGATCACCATGAAGATCAACGAGTTCCTGGCCGAGCGGCAGATGCTGCAGTACCGGACCTTCGGCTATGGACACTCGTTCGGGATCCTGTCGCACTACTATGGCCGCGAGGCGGCGCTGGAACTGCGTGAGGATATCGATACGGTGCTGGAACCGGGGATGGTGATCTCGATGGAGCCGATGCTGACGATCCCGGAAGGGATGCCTGGCGCGGGCGGCTACCGCGAGCATGACATCTTCGTCGTGACGGAAGACGAGCCGGAGGATATCACGCATTACCCCTACGGACCTGCCTTCAACGTCGTAGGATAAGGCGTTGGGCCGGGGGAAACCCCGGCCCGCTTGCGATCAGGCGCGCTTGATCAGGCGGATCAGGAAGAGCAAGATCACGGCACCGATGGTGGCCGAGATGATCGCGCCCGGGATGCCGCCACCAAGGTTGAGGCCGGCATAGGGAAAAAGGAAGCTGGCGATAAACGCGCCGACGATGCCGACGACGATGTTGCCAAGCAGGCCGAAGCCGTAGCCTTTGACGATCAGGCCGGCCAGCCAGCCAGCGATTGCGCCGATGATCAGCGTGATAAGTAGTGCTTCAATGCCCATGGTGTTCCCTCGGTTTTATTGTCGCTTCTGATTGGAGCGATGCTGTCAAACGCGCGAATGGCCCGATGGTTCCCGCGCCGATGGGTCATCGCGCGCCCTGTCATCTGGCTGCAATATCCCTGACACGGGGCTGTCACCCGATTTTGCCATTCCAGCGTCGATTGCCCAAATGCATGAGGACCGCTGCCATGACCGCAAAGACGCTTTGCCTGACCTCTGTTCTTGCCCTTGCGACCGCATTTCCGCTGCTGGCCGAGCCTGTGTTCAACCGCGTGGCCAGCTTTGCCACGCCAGCCAACATGGCGACCGGTGAGGATACCGCGCGGGAGACCAGCGCCGAGATCATCAGCGCCAGCGAGGACGGGATGACGCTGGTTTACACCGACAGCCCCTTGGGCGTGGTCGGGCTGGTTGACATCACCGACGCCCGCGCCCCGAAGCCCCTGGGCAACATCGACATGGGCGGTGAGCCGACGACGGCGGTCTTCATCGGCGGGATGATCTTTGCCGGGGTGAACACCAGCGAAAGCTTTTCCGCCCCGTCCGGCAAGGTCGTGTCGGTTGACCCGGCGACCAAGGCCGTTGTGGCGGAATGTGACATCGGCGGGCAGCCCGATGCGGTGGCGAAGGCGAAAGACGGGTCCTTTCTGGCCGTCGCGGTTGAGAATGAGCGGGATGAGGACGTCAACGACGGCGTGATCCCGCAGATGCCGGCGGGCTATGTCGTCAAGCTGCCGATCACGGATGGCACGCTGGACTGCGGAGCGCTGCAGCGGATCGAGATGACCGGCCTTGCCGCCGTGGCCGGGGATGACCCGGAGCCGGAATATCTGGACATCAACGATGCAGGCGAGATTGTCGTCACCTTGCAGGAGAACAACCACATCGTGGTCATCGGCGCGGATGGGGTGGTGAGCGGCCATTTCAGCGCCGGTGCGGTGGACCTGACCGGGATCGACACCAAGCGTGATGGCCGGATCGACCTGTCAGGCGACATGCCCGGCGCGCTGCGTGAACCTGACGCGGTGAAATGGGTGGACGCAAACCACTTCGTCGTCGCCAACGAGGGCGATTATGAAGGCGGGTCGCGCGGCTTCACGATCTTCAACCGCGATGGGACGGTGGTTTACGAAAGCGGCTCCAGCCTGGAACGCGAGATGGTGGCGATGGGGCATTACCCCGACAACCGCAACTCCAAGGGCGTGGAACTGGAGTCGGTTGAGGTTGCGGTCTTTGACGGCGTGCCGCACCTGTTCGTGGCGTCCGAGCGCGCCTCACTGATCGCGGTCTATGACCTGACCGATCCGGCGGCGCCGGTGCTGAAGCAGATCCTTCCGTCGGGCATCAGCCCCGAAGGCATGGTGGCGATCCCCGGGCGCAACCTGTTCGCCACGGCGAATGAGGTGGACTTGCGGGCCGATGGTTTGGCCCCGGCGCATGTGATGGTCTATGAGCGTGCCGAAGGCGTGGCGGCCTATCCGACGATCACCAGCGCGGGGTCTGACCCGCTGATCGGCTGGGCGGCGCTGTCCGGCCTGGCTGCTGGGCCGGAGGGCACGCTTTACGCGGTCAGCGACTCGGTCCTGTCCGCAGCACCCACGATCTACACCATCGACACGACGCAGACCCCGGCGAAGATCACCGCTGCGCTGACGGTGACTCGGGGTGGTGATGCGGCGCAGAAGCTGGACCTTGAAGGCATCGTGGCCGATGGCGAGGGCGGGTTCTGGCTGGCATCGGAAGGCCGCAGCGACCGGCTGATCCCGCATGCCCTGCTGCATGTCGATGCGGACGGCGCGATCACCAAGGAAATCCCGCTGCCTGAGGTGCTGCTGGACCAGGAAATCCGCTTTGGCTTTGAGGGCGTGACCAAGGTGGGTGACACCCTGTGGCTGGCCGTGCAGCGCGAATGGCAGGATGATCCGGCGGGGATGGTCAAACTGCTGGCCTACAACACCGCTGATGACACCTGGGGTGCGGTGCACTACCCGCTGGATGCCGCATCCGGTGCGGAAGGGGCGTGGATCGGCCTGTCCGAGATCACCGCGCAGGGCGATTACCTTTATCTGATCGAGCGGGATAACCAGATTGCCGCCAATGCAGCGGTCAAGAAGCTGACCCGCGTGGCGCTGGCCGGTCTGGCCCCTGCCCCGCTGGATGGCCCCTTGCCGGTGGTGACGAAGGAACTGGTACGCGACCTGTTGCCAGACCTGGGCACCTATGGCGGCTACATCAGCGAAAAGGTCGAAGGCTTTGCGGTGGATGCCGCTGGCACCGGCTGGCTGGTGACTGACAATGACGGGACCAACGACAGCTCGGGCGAGACGCTCTTCTGGTCGATCGGTCCGGTCAACTGAGCCGCACGGCCTGCGCGCCCCGGAATCGGATGGGAATCCGGTCCGGGGCGCGAAACCTTCGGAAAGATTCGAGAATTTTAACGGTTTGCACTTGACGGACGGTCCCGCGCGTGGCGCAAGCTGCCGCCAACTGCCATAACCTTGAGTCTGCCAAGTGCCCCATTCCCTTGCCCGGATCTTCGCGATCCTTGCCCTGCCATTGCTTGCCGCCTGCGCAGGCAACCCGAAACCTGACGCCACGCCGGACGTTGTTCCCGGCTATGAGGGCATCCAGGACGGTGAGTTCTTCATCGAAGCTGTGCCCGAACGGTTCTTGGCCGGTGGCAACCAGCGCGCCGAAGTTGACTTTGCCGGGGATGAGGCGCCGGGGACGATTGTCGTCGATACCTATGCGCGCAAGCTCTACCTGGTGATGGAGGGCGGCCGCGCGATGCGCTATCCCATTGCTGTGGGCCGTGAGGGGCTGTCGTTCCGGGGCACCGGCGTGGTCGGGCGCAAGGCGGAATGGCCCGCGTGGCAACCGACCGCCAACATGGTGCGCACCCGGCCTGACCTTTACGCGGCCTATGCCGGTGGTCTGCCCGGCGGGCTGCAGAACCCCTTGGGCGCGCGGGCGCTGTATCTCTATCGTGGTGGCCGTGACACGATGTTCCGCATCCATGGCACATCGGATGCCGCCTCGGTCGGTTATGCCACCAGCGCGGGCTGTATCCGCCTTTTCAACCAGGATGCCATCGACCTTTACAACCGCGTGCCGAACGGGACGCGTGTCAAGGTCCGGACTGAGGTGGAAAGCCTGGCCGCCGAAGGGCCGCAGATGGAAGACGCCTATGGCCGCATGATCCCGGACACGCCAGAGAATGAGGCGCAGAAGGAAAAGGATCTGGCGCTGATCGCCAAGCAGGCCGAGAAGGACCGCGCGGCCGCCGAGAAGGCCGACAAGAAGCGCCTTGCCGCCTGCCAGCGCCGCGGGATCGAGCCGGAGGATTGCCCCGGCCCGGAACTGCCCGATGCGGTGGTGACGGTCGGCACCCAGGGCAACACGCAAGGGTAGGCTCAGGTCCGGATGACGTAATCCTTGAGGGTTGTTTCCACCACCTCCCAGGTCCCGACAAAGCCGGGGCGGATGATCAGACTGTCACCGGCATGCAGCTGTGTAACGGTGCCATCGGTCCCGGTCAGGATCGAATAGCCGCTGAGGATGTGGAAATACTCCCACTCGGAATAGCTGACGTGCCATTTGCCGGGGGTGGACTGCCAGAGGCCACAGTATAGGCCGCCACTGTCTTCCAGGTTCCAGGTGGTATGCACCGGATTGCCCGAGATCAGCTTTTCAGGGGCTGGCTGGCTGGTTTCCGGGGCGGTGCCAACCCGGGTGACGCGCTGGGTAAGGGACATGATGCTCTCCTTCTTTCTTGCATCAAGGGCCGGTCGGACGGCCCGGGTCAACCCCGTGGCCTGCCCGTGACGTCACGGTCGGCGGTGCTGCGCTGCGGCGCTAAGCGGTTGCGGCGGAGTTTTGATTATGCCCATATGTCAGGCAGAATAAGAACCGCGAGGGACTTGAAATGAGCGCCACCTCCCCCGTCCGCGCGGTGCTGCCGCCCGATATCCGGGCCCGCAAGGGGGGTGTGCCGCTGGTGGTGCTGACGGCCTATTCCACCCCCGTTGCCCGTCTGGTCGACGCGCATTGCGATGTGGTGCTGGTGGGCGACAGCGTGGGTATGGTGATCCACGGGCTGCCCAGCACGCTGGGTGTGACGCTGGAGATGATGATCCTGCACGGCCGCGCCGTGGTGCGGGGCGCCCAAAAGGCGATGCCGGTGATCGACATGCCTTTCGGGTCTTATGAGGAATCCCCGCAGCAGGCCTTCCGCAACGCGAGCCGTCTGATGGCCGAAACCGGCGCTCCGGCGGTGAAGCTGGAGGGCGGCGTGCACATGGCCGAGACGATTGCCTTTCTGACCGCGCGCGGCGTGCCGGTAATGGCGCATGTGGGCCTCACTCCGCAGGCGGTGAACACGCTGGGCGGCTACAAGGTCGTGGGCCGCGATGCCGAGGCCGCCAAGGTGATGGCGGACGCCAAGGCGGTCGAGGCGGCGGGGGCGTTCTCGGTCGTGCTGGAAAAGGTGCCGATGGGCCTTGCCGCCAAGATCACCCGCGCGCTGACCATCCCGACCATCGGGATCGGCGCGGGGAAGGACTGCGACGGGCAGGTGCTGGTGGTCGATGACATGCTGGGCCTGTTCACCGAATTCCGCCCGAAATTTGTGAAACGCTATGCCGAGCTTGGGAAAGCGGCGGATGAGGCGATTGCGGCTTACGCGGCCGAGGTGCGGTCGGGGGCGTTCCCGGCCGAAGAACACTCATTCCCCGATGTCCTGCCGGTGAAGAAATGATCCTGCGGACAGTAGCCGCTTTGCGCGCGCAGGCCCGCGGCTGGCGCGCGGCGGGTGAGGTGATTGGCGTCGTCCCCACCATGGGCGCGCTGCATGAGGGGCATCTGTCGCTGGCCCGCCGGGCGCGGGCGGAATGTGACCGGGTGATCACGACGATCTTCGTGAACCCCAAGCAGTTCAACAACCCTGAGGACCTGAAGAAATACCCCCGCAGCGAAGAGGCCGATGCGGCCCTGCTGGCCACCGTGCCGGTCGATGCGATCTTTGCCCCGCCGGTCGAAGAGGTCTACCCCGAGGGCTTTATCACCAATGTCACGATGCAAGGCGTGGCCCAGCCGCTGGAGGGCTACATGCGCCCAGGCCATTTTGATGGTGTGGCGACGGTGGTGACCAAGCTTTTTGGGATGAGCCTGGCCGACAAGGGCTATTTCGGCCAAAAGGACTGGCAGCAGCTGCAGGTCGTTTTGCGGCTGGTGCGGGATCTGAATGTGCCGGTCGAGGTTGTCGGCTGCGAGACCATCCGGGAAGATGACGGCCTCGCGATGTCGTCGCGCAATGTGCGGCTGACGGTCGAGGGGCGGGTGAAGGCTCCGGTGCTTTATGCGGCGATCACCCGGGCGGCGGATGACATTCGCGCGGGCCACGCCGACCGGATGGCGATCCGCGAAGCGGCGGAGACGATGCGCCGGGCCGGGTTTGAGCGGGTGGAATACATCGAGCTGCGCGATGCCGAGACGCTGATGCCGTCCGACGACCCGCGCCGCCCGCGCCGGATGCTGGCGGCGGCCTGGGTTGATGGCGTGCGGCTGATCGACAACATTCCGGTCTGACCTCGCGCTTATCAAATTGAGCGCGTGCCGCGCATTCCTTTTACCTCGTCGTCGCGTGCCGCTCCTCCTCAAGGCGGCGAGGGGCCAGCCCCTCGCGCTCCCAAGAGTATTTGCCAAAAGAGCAAATGGGCTTTCCTCAAGGGCTTCGCCGGGGTGCGGGTCTGGCGCAGGGCAATCAGGACTTGGCGATTGGCTGCAGTTGCGGCAAGACTTGGGCCATTGCCCGAGGGGTTCCGAAAAACCCGGTTCGGGATGATGTAATTCGCTGTTACATCACTATGTGATGCACACACGGTTCAACGGAGGGTCAGATGGCCGATTTCGATACGCAGATCAAGGAAAGCCAAGCTCAGGTTGCCGAAGCGCAGGCGAAGATCTCGGCCATCACCAGCCGGATCGAGGCGGCGCGGTCGAAGCTGGACCAGGGCGTTGTGCTGGACGTGGAAAATGCGACGCTGGAAGATGTCAGCAAGCATACCGACCTGATGAACGCGAACATCGCGGAACTGATCATGGGGCTGGACGATGTGACGGCGGGCTTTTCGGCGGAATTTGCCGAAATGCGCACGAAGACGGGGATGGAATCGTTCATCGGCATCTTCTCATCGGCCAAAGCCGAGTCGATGCGGCAGGAGCGGATGCGGGCGGCGACCATCGATGACAAGCTGCAGGACCTGATCTCCAAGTCCGACGTGATCGTGAAGCTGTTGCAGGGACAGCTGGACCTTCTGAACGTGCAGAAGACACGGGTGGAGGGGAACTTGGCCTCGACCCTGACGGAGCGGGAAGAAACCGTGGGCGCGCTTGAGGCGGTGCGGGCCGAAGTGGCGGGTCTAGACCCGAAGATCATCGAGCTGGAGAACAAGATCAGCGTCGAGCAGGACGCGGCGGCGCGGACCAAGCTGGAGACGGAGCTGGCGATGCTGAATGCGCAGTACAACGCGCTGGTGCAGGATGAGCAGGTGAAGCTGGCGAAGAGCCAGACGCTGGAGCGGTACATCGAGAAGGGCAAGACCTGGGTCGACAGCTTGCAGAACCAGGCGGCGACGCAGCTGGTGCTGATCAACAAGCTGCAGACGGATACGAAGCAGCGGGTGGTGCTGTATGATGCTTTGACGTCTTCGTTGAAGACCGCCCAGCAGCAGGACGTGGCACACCGGATCAACGAGATCGGGGTGAAGACCGACCAGGAGGCCCAGACCGCTATGGCGGCGATTGGTGCCGCGACCAACGACAAGATGGCCGACATGCTGGAAGCGCATGAGGGGCATATGGTCTTTGCCCGGCAGATCCTGGAGCAGAAGGCGAAGGCGGATGAGCGCTTTGCCCGGCGCTTTGCGGCGATTGTCGAGAAGCACGACAAGAACGCGTATGGGGAGTGAGGCGTGAAGGAGCTTCTGGGCGGCCTCGCGCTGCTGGTTGCCTGCGCAATCTTCTTTCTTGGAGGTGGGACCTTGCTGGGTGTCCTGGACTCCACGGATAGTTTGGCACCGCGCACCATTGGCCTACTCGGCGTGATCGGAGTCGGGATGCTTGGGTGGGCGATTCTGATTGGAGTCGTGCTGGTGCTGGTGGGTTTCGTTCGGCTCGTATGGATACCAATGCCGAAGCAAGTAACTCGTGAGGACAATGGGGGCAAAGGCGGCGATGCCTGACCCCACCGTCAAGGACGTCCTCACCTCGGACCATCACGAGCTTTATGACACGCTCGTCGCCCGGCGCTACTTTGCCAAGTTCGACCGGATCACCGGGCATCTAGGCCGGGTGGCGGCGGAGATGGAGACCGAGGGGCGGCTGACGCGGACGGAGGCGCGGGTGTTGGGGAAGTACCTGACGGCGGTGGCGGGGACGTTTCGGGCGCTGTCAAACAAGTATCTGATGACCGGGCGGGAGGGCGCGGCGCGGCTGACCATCGACCGGCATGAAAGCGGGTTTCCGGTTGCTCAGGAACTCATGACCATGGCCGTCGATGCCCAGCAGGCGGCGCGGCATCTGGCGGGGATGCCGTCCGAGACGGAGCTTAAGGACAGGATGGTGCGGCAGATCGTGGGGGACCTGACGATCCCCACGGCGCTGCAGTTCGCACTGTCGCAGCGGTACTATTATGAGGCGCTGGCGGCGGGGGGCATCTTCTGGGCGCGGAACGACCCGGATGCGCAGTGGATCGAGAACCGGGGCGAGCGGCGGCATTTCCTGGTGCATTGGGCGGTCTGGGACACTCAGTCCAACCTGCCGGTGGTCTATCTGATGGACGTCGAGGACAGCGGCCGGAAACCTTTGCCAACAGATGAGGCGCGCTGGCCGCAAGCGCAGGCCGCGCTGATGGCGCAGTCGGTCGGGGGCCTGAAGCTTTTGACGATCGCGACGGGGTTCGACAAGGACTTCCCCGACCTGCACCCCAGGCGGTTGCGGCGGATCATCCTTGGGCCGATGTATTCCGCCAGTTTCACGCTGCAATCCGGCCCGATCTCCAAGGTGCTGGAAGGCGCGAGGGCGCCCGAGGGGCAGGATTGGGCGCTGGTCTGGACGGTGGAGGACCTGGTGTCCGACCGCGAGGAAGAGGTCAAGGACGGCTGGTTCTCAACCTGGGTAAGGCAGGTCTACACGCTGGACGCTGTGGCCGGGGCCGAGCTTGGGGCCACGCGGCAGGACCGGATGATCATCCTGCCAGAACGGCCGTATCAGGTGCTGGTGGAGCAGAATCCAGCAGGCCTGCGCGCGTTTCGAAAGTTCGTCGTGGGGGCCGGGGGGCGGTTGATTCCGACGTTGTGACCTGGGGCCACCCCCGGGGCGCTGCCCCGGACCCCGGGATATTTTCAGACAGATGAAAGGGCTTTGCCGATGAGCACGCGCGACACGATGGAGCTGAAGGAAGAGACGATCCGGGCGCAGTATGAGGCGGCGTTGGGGATGGTCCTTGGGTTCGATCATGCGCCGCGATTGGCGAAACCTTTGGTAGTCGCGGTTCAGGCGGAGCGATCGCCGGGTGTGGGAACGCGGCCGACGTTCCGGTCGACAGTGCCGGGGATGGCGACGCGCTCGACGGCTCGGCCCGGCGGGGTGCGGCTAGGCGAGCGCGTGGAGGGACTGGGGGATGGGTTGGTCTCGCCGGTGCAAGCGGCTTGTCTGAACGCGCTGCGGCGGTCGTTGGCGATTGCGTTGGCGATGGGGGAGACCTTTGCGGCTCAGTCCGGGCTCGCCGAGTTGAAGAAGGCGAACCTGGAGGGGCGGGTGCCGGACGCTCGGCGCGCGGAGTTCGGCGAGCTGTTGCAAGGCGAGGCGCTGGTGGTGTTGTTCACCTTTGCCAATGCGCTCGCGTACCTGATCGCGCCGCATGTGGGGCCGGGGACGGTGGAACTGGGCGAGGTTGAGGAGGTTCTGACCGACAACGCCCCCCTGGCCTTGCAAGGGGCGCTGTGGGAGCTGGATCAGGATATTGGGGCGCTGGCGTCGGATGACGTGAAGCTGGTGGCGGTGGTGTCGGCCTTTGCCGAAGCGCTGATGAAGAAGGTGCAGATCCGGGCGGAGAATGGCGCGCGGGTGTCCGTGTTTACTGGCGCGTCGTGGAAGGTGGAGGCCGACGGGCTGACCATCGCGGGGTTCAAGCCGGCGAAGGCGGCGAAGGGCGGCATGATCGCCATGGCCTTCAAGAAGCCGCATGAGGTGGTGGGCAACCACATCGCGAAGTACCAAAGCCTGCGGCTGTCGAAGATGCTGATGGCTTATGATTTCGAGCGGCGGCTGAACCCATTCGCGGAATTGGGCGGGTTTATCTTCACCTTCATGGGGGATGGGAAGCCCGGCACGGGGAAGACGACGCTGATCCAGATGATGGCGGGGTTGCTGAATGATTACTGCAAGGTGGCGGGGTATCCGTTCCGGTATCAGAACTTCTCCATCGACCAGATCGACAGCTATCAGGGCAAGTCGGGGCAGAACGCGAAGGCGTTTATCGACGCGGTGCTGGACCCTTCGGTGATCGGGTTCGGGACCATCGACGACATCGACCAGGTGGCGGGGAAGCGGGGGGACCGGCAGTCCTCGGCGGGCCAGCAGGAGGTGACGGCGGTCTTCATGCAGGCCTTTGCCGGGGCGGGGACGGTGGTGCGGGGGAACTGCACGTTCGGCATGTTCTCGAACTACCCGGAGAACGTGGACGATGCGCTGCGCCAGCGCGCCGGGGCGCGGTTTCTGGTCGACGGGCCGCAGTCGAAGGAGGATTACATCGACATCCTCTCGCTGCTGCTGGGGAAGAACCATTCCATTCCCGTTGGCGAGCACGAGTTGTTTGCGGCGCAGGAGATCAAGAAGGCCGTGGCTGCCAGCTTCGAGGGCCATTCGAAGCCGCATGAGGAGGGGCTTCTGAAGGTCTGGGACCGGGTGTCGGGCGAGATCGGGAAGCTCGACACGCTCGCGAAGATCGGGGCCTATCTGAAGGCGATCCAGCAGGCGGATGAGCGGTTCACGGGCCGCGCGATCAAGAACATCACCGATGCGGTGAAGGTCCGGGCGATGGACTTTGAACTGCCGGATGAATGGATGGCGGAGCCGGACCTGTTCCTCTTCAAGTCCTATGACGAGAAGCTGGCGATGATCCGGGGGCTGATGACCCCGATCTCGGTCGAGATGGTGATCCAGGAGATCAACCGCTACGCCGACAGCGAGTTCCGCTATGCCGACAAGTCGGACGAGGTGGCCATCGAGGCGATGGTGCGCGACTTCGGCCGGACGGAAGAGGCGAAGCGGCGGTATCTGGAGGGGAAGGGGTGAGGCCCAGTCAAGGAACGCACCGATGACGTGCGATGCCGGGTTGTATCAGCAGATCGCCCTTCTGACGGGCACCGGTCTGGCAATCGCCGTGGGGCCATGGATACTGGTCAAGCTTGCCGCGTCAGGCGGTTGGCGGTTTGTTTTGGCGCTCGTGCTGGGGTGGGGGCTCGCTTCGGGTGTCGTCGTCCTTGCAGCGCTTGGGGTGCTTGCGGCGCGTGCCGAGCGGAGTGGAGCTCCGGATTGTGCGTGGTCCGATCTGATCGCGAACCTGTGGTATATGACGCTTGCCGGTCTGATCATTTCTGCGCTGGTGACCGTGGCCTTGCGGCGGCGCGCCAGAGGGAAGAGCGAATGAACGAAGCGCTGACCCTGACCCTGTGGAACTCCATCCTGCCGCTGGCGGGGTTGTGTGCGCTGGTGGTGTTTTTGCCGGGGTGGATTGTGGGGCGGGGGAACGTGTCTCAGGGCGCGCTTGCGCGGGCTGTGGGGGTGACGGCTTTGGTGGCGCTTGTCGTGGGGGCCGTTCTGGCGGCCGGGCTTTATGCGGCGATCAACGAGGGGGTCTGGGCGGGGGTCCTGGCGGCTCCGCTGGAGCGGGCGGGGTTCTTCCTGGGCCGCTCGGCGCTGTTCGCGCTGCTGTGGGGGCCGGTCTTGGGCTTCGTCTGGCTGGTGAAGGCGCAGGAGCTGAACCGGCGGTTGGGGATGCGGATGGAGGATGGTGAAGGGGGGAAGGGGTGAGCGAAGCTGAACTCACTTCGACGGCAATTTCGGCACTGGCAAATTTGCTAATTGCTGGAGCGGCAATCGCGGCAGCGATAGCCGCCTTTTTGGGACTGAGTACATGGCAGGCACAAAACATTTGGGTGGCTGACCGTGAGCTTGCTCGCGCCCTACTAAAGTCGATAGTAAAACTTGAGCGGACGGTAGCCAGCGCACGCAGCCCCATGTTCTGGGCCGGTGAAACCGCTGAGTTCGAGAGCGCTGCCAAAGGCAATAGAAGGGACGCATCCGATCTCGCCCACTATGCGCGCCTGAACTCGATTCACGCTGTGTACCAAGAAATCGAGGCTCATATGATTGAAGCAGAGGCGGTTTGGGGAGCAGCGATAGACACAGAGTGGAAGAAAGTGAGCCAAGAGTTGAGCCACTTCTTTGCCGAAACTCAGCTGTATTTGAGTTGGAAGACCGCGGGACAACCCAGATCCATAGAAGGTTTCTTTGGAGATGAAGCTGGGAGGCAGCGAAACTACGCAAAGGTGTTTGTTGCACCGGGTGATGAAGAAGCAAATCCGTTCTCGCAAAGCTTCACCTCTGCAACAGGGGACTTAAAGTCAAAGCTCCGCATTAAACTGGGGAAACCCAAATGAAACGCCTAATCCAACGCGGCCTGATGTTCGGGAACCTGATCGAGGTTTCCTCGCCGGCCCTTGTCGAACGCTACAACCGGGCGCTCAAGCATCTGACGGGGAAGGTCACGAAGCTCGACGATTTCCACATCGACCTGTCCGGCTATTCGCCCGAGATCGGGGATGAGCTGGATGATGACCTCTACCTCAACCCCAACGGGGCGAACCGGCAGTTCATTTTGCTGACCACGGCGCAGAAGGATGCGCCGCTTCTGAACATCAAGTTCTCCACCAGCCGGGGGATCCTGACGCAGTTCATCGAGAAGAACGAGGCGCAGCTTTTTGCGCTGACCGCGCGGGATGCGGTGGCGGGGGAGTTGCAGAACTCGGTCTACTCGGTCGACGTGCCGGCGCGGCTGTTTGATATCCGGCAGGTGACGGTTGAGGCGGATACGATTGGCGGGCATGTGGCGGATGCGGGGAAGCTGGCGAAGCTGATTGACCGTTTCCGGCAGGAACCCGACGGCTGGCGCGATGATGTGCTGGTGGCGGAAATGATCACCCTGGCAAAGAAGACCGGCGACGTGACGCGGGTGCCGATTTCCTTGCCGGTGATGACCTTCAGCCAGGAGAATTTCTGGACCAGCCATTTCGGCGGGGTCTACATCTTCCGCGATGTGCGGTTTCCGGGGGTGATCTCCACGCTCGACTGGCGGTCCTTGGGCGAGGTGCCGGTGCCGCAGGTGATGGACCTGACGCACAGGAACCAGATCGCCGACTGGTTGGAGCGGAACAACCTTGTGGAGCCGATCGTGCAGGCGCGGGGCATGGATGCGGCGGCGGTGCTGCGGCAGAAGATGGATTTCATCCTGATTGATGCCGCGGACCGGCTGGGGATCGAGGTGGGCGACGCGCGGCGGACGGAGTTGCGGAAGGTCGCCTATCGTCTGGGGTCTGCGCTGCCAGAGGAATTCCTCGGCCTCGCCGCGCTCCTCCGCTGGGTGGAGGCTGGGGGGCCCTGGCCGAAGATTACGTCCGAGCATCCGGCCTATTTCTACACGCTGCGGGGCCGCGCGGGGAAGGACCGCGATCTGGTAAACATGCTTCTGTCAGAACTTGCCCCCATGGACGTGCGGCAGATGTTCATCACCCACAAGGAGCTGTTCTACGCGCAGTACGCCACCTGGACCGAAGCGAAGAGGACCCATGTCGCCGATTTCCTGGCGCGGGAGTATCAGGTGGACCGGGAGGGCGCGCGGACGGCGCTGTTCGGGCCGGAACCGGGGATGGACGAACTGCAGCGGCCACAGATGGCCGAGGGGCCGAAACCCTCACGCCCGCCGGTCGTGGGACCTTGGGGAGGGAGACGATAGATGGGCTGGCTGCGACTTGCCTTCGTCATGTATGTGATGCTGACGATCATCTACTTTCTGACCAGCATCTATTCCCGGTCCGTCCGGCGCGAGAAGCTGGAAAAGGAGTGGGACACCGACCCCGCCCGCGAAGGCAGCCTGCCCGATGAGCGGACGGCCTTCATCGAGGCCGGGATGGTTCAATACGACAAGGGGCTGAAAAAGCGCGTGCTCTGGCTTATCTATGTTGTTCCGACGATCGGGTTTATGACCACGATCTATTTCGTCAACTGGCACTGAAGGAACCTGCCCATGTGGACCAAGATCAAATGGGGCCTGCGCATTCTGGCGGTCCTGATAGTGGGGTTGTTCCTGCACTACACCCTGCCGCAGCGCGATATCGTGCGGATCACTGACACCTCGAACCGGATCACCCAGATTGGCGGCAACTGGATCTTCTATTCGATCGAGGACACCGGCACCGGGGCCGAGACCAACACCACACGCGACATCCGCTTTATCGACTCGGCTTTCGCAGATGGTGACGTGATGGTCTACAGGAACGAGGATACCGGCTGGTTCTGGCCGCCTTACTTCAAGTGGGACAGCGCAACTCTGCAGGCCGAGGCAGGGAACCTCCGCTCTACCTCTGCCGCCCCGCAATGGGTGGCGATCACCCATTACGGCTGGCGCATCCCGCTTTTCTCAGCCTTCCCAAACGCGGTTTCGATCACTCCGGTAGACGGGCCGGATGTGCGGTTGATCCCGTGGGTCAATATCATCCTGTTGTCGTTCCTCGCCTTTGTGATCTTCATGGCCCGGCGCATGTGGCTGCAGTTCCGGGAACGGATGGTGGACCCCGCACTGGCCGATGTGGGTGAGACATTCGATGCCGTCGGCGACCGGGCGGAAGCAGCGCGGAAGGAAGCGCGCGGCTTCTTTGGCCGGATCGGGGCGTGGATGAATACGTGGCGGGCTAAGAAGTAGCCTTTCGGAGCCGCTCGTCGATGGACTTCGTCCACTCCTCGCTGACGTAGCGAAGAGCGCCGAAGGCGAACGATGAGCGGTCCCGTCAGGCGCGCAGGGTGCCGCCGGTTGCCTTTGTGACCTTGTCGATGATCTTGGCCGACACAGCCTCGATCTCGGCTTCAGTCAGGGTCTTGTCCTGCGGTTGAAGCCGAACGGTCAGGGCGATGGACTTCTTGCCTGCACCCATCTGAGCCTCGGCCTTGTCGCCGGTGAACTGGTCGAAGACGCGGACGGATTCGATCAGCGCCTTGTCGGCACCTTGGGCCGCGTTCACGGCGGTCAGCGCTTCGACCTTGGAGTCCACCACGAAGGCGAAGTCGCGGTCGACGGCCTGCAGGTCGCTGATGGTCAGCGCCGGGCGGGTCGGGGTTTTCACCTTGGGCGCGGGGACATTTGCGATGAGGATGGTGAAGGCGACGGCGGGGCCTTTGACGTCCATCGCTTGCAGGATGCGGGGGTGAACCTCACCGAAGGTGGCAAGCGTGTTCGGCCCAAGTCCGATGACGCCCGACCGGCCGGGGTGCCACCAATCGGCCACCTTGCGGGTGATCTGCATGCGGGCCGGCGCACCAAGGGCGGCCAGAACCGCCTCGGCATCGGCCTTGGCGTCGAAGACATCGACCATGCGGCGGCTGCCGTGGGGGTCGCGCTGGGCGGCCGCACCGATCAGGAGGCCTGCGGCTTGCAGGTGTTGGTCACCCGGCTCACCACCGCTGAAGGCGGGGCCGACCTCAAACAGGCTCAGGTCCATGAAGCCGCGTGCCTGATTGCGGGCAGCGGCGGCAAGAAGGCCGGGCAGAAGGTCAGGCCGCAGATGCGACATCTCGGACGAGATCGGGTTGTCCACCCGGACGGCATCAGTGCCGCCGCCGAACAGGGCCGCAGCCTTGCCGTCAATGAAGCTGTAGGTCACGCATTCGTTGTAACCCAAGGCCGCGATGGTGCGGCGCGTGGTGCGTTCGCGGACCTGCAGCGGCGTCAGGATCGGGCGCGGCACGCCGGGCAGGCTGCGGGCCATTGGGGCGCCTTGCAGCTTGGTCAGGCTGGCGATGCGGGCGACTTCTTCGATCAGGTCGGCGTCACCCAGGATATCGGGGCGCCAGGACGGCGGCGTCACCGCGTTGCCGTTCAGGGTGAAGCCAAGCGCCTCCAGCGTGGCGCGCTGGGTGGCCTCGGGGATCTCCATCCCGACAAGGCTGATCACCCGGGCGGGGTTCAGCTGGTAATGCCGGGTCGGGTCGATGGGGCTGCCGTCCTGCACGACCGTCCCAGCCTCGCCGCCGCAGAGGTCTAGGATCATTTGCGTTGCCAGCTCCAGCCCCGGAAGGGTGAAAGCCGGGTCCACGCCGCGTTCAAAGCGGTAGCGGGCGTCGGAGTTGATCTTCAGCGCACGCCCGGTGGCGGCGATGGTGATCGGGTCCCAGAAGGCGGATTCAAGGAACACGTCCGTCGTCTCGGGCGAGCAGCCAGAGGCTTCGCCGCCCATGATCCCGGCCAGCGACTCGGGTCCATGGTCATCGGCAATGACCATCTGGCCTTCGGAAAGGGTGTAGGTCTTGCCATCCAGCGCCAGCAGCGTCTCACCCGCTTGCGCCGGGCGGATGGTCAGGTGCCCGGTGACCTTGGCCGCGTCGAAGACGTGCAGCGGGCGGTTCAGGCCGAAGGTGAAGTAGTTGGTGATGTCCACAAGCGCCGAGATCGGCCGCAGGCCGATAGCCTTCAGCCTACCTTGCATCCAATCAGGCGAGGGGCCGTTCTTCACGCCCCGGATCAGACGGCCGGCGAAATGGGGGCAGCCTTTGGCCTTCAGCGCGGGGTCAATGGTCACGCCGATGGGCGTCGGGAAGGCACCAGCCACCGCCGTCGCCTTGACCGGCTTCAGCTTGCCCATGCCCCGCGCCGCAAGGTCACGGGCGATCCCGTGGATGCCAAGCGCGTCGGGGCGGTTCGGGGTGACCTTGATTTCGACCACCGGGTCATTGACCCCACGATAGTCGATGTAGCGCGCGCCAAGCAGCGCGTCGGCGGGCAGTTCGATGATGCCGTCGTGGTTGTCCGAAAGCATCAGTTCCCGCTCGGAGCAGAGCATGCCGTTGGAATCCACCCCACGAATATTGCCGGGCTTGAGGTCCACGCCCGTGCCCGGAACATGCGTGCCGGGGGGAGCGAAGACGCCGACAAGCCCGGTTTTCGCATTCGGCGCGCCGCAGACGACCTGGACTTCCTCGGTCCGCCCGCCGGGACCATCCGGGTAGGTCTCCACCCGGCAGACGCGCAGGCGGTCGGCGTTGGGGTGCTGCACGGCCTCGATCACCCGGCAGATGCGGAAAGCGCCCAAGGTGGCGGTGGGGTCTTCGATCCCTTCCACCTCCAGCCCAAGGTCGGTCAGCGCTTCGGCCAGCGCGTCAACCGTCGCTTCGGTCTCAAGGTGATCTTTCAGCCAGGACAGGGTGAATTTCATCGGATCGGGTCCCTTTGGGGTGCGGGATGGGGCTTAGCGCAATGGCGGGAAAAGGGGAAGCGGGGTCAGCCCCGGAACGCCCAGCCATAAGCGTTGAAAAGGCCGATCAGGATCGGCTGGTGGATCAGATAGATTACCAGCGAGTGTCGCCCCGGAAAGCTGAGCGCCCGAAGTGTCGCGGTGGGCGCACTGCCGCGCCAAAGGTCGATCCGCAGGGCCTTGGCCACGGCAACCCCAGCCAGCGCGGGGGCAGCCCAGGGAACTAGGGGGACATAGTCGCCCATCATCGGGCGGCTTTCGGCAAGGCCGGTCCAGACCAGCCAAAGGGGGTCGAAGGCCGGGAAGCGAGGCCCCCACGCCGCGGCGAAAATGGCCACGGCAACGGCAAGGGTCACCGGCCAGGGCAGGCGCAGGGCGATCAGGCCCAGAAGGCTGGCGGCGGCAATGGCATGCAGGATGCCGAAAAGGATGGTGCCACCCGGAACAAACCAGATGCTGGCAATGGTCACCAGCACTGCCGCCCCGGCGACCTTGGCGAACCTGGTCCAGAAGGCGGGCCAGCGCACCCCCTGACCATGCGCAAGCCAGAGGCTGACGCCAGACAAGAACAGAAACGTCCCGGCGATCATCCGGGCGAAGTAATACCAGAAGGGCTGGACCATCGTGTCCGGCGCGATGAAGCCGAACATCGCCAGATCAAAGGTGAAATGGAAGATCAACATGCAGACGATGGCCAGCGTGCGGGCCAGGTCGAGGGCGATGAGACGGTCTTGCACTGGGGCAGTCATGCCGCTGACTGTGGCGCGGAACGGCCCGGCCCGCAAGCCACGGAGCGGACGCGGCCTTGGCCGCGGCCGCGACAGACCAGGCTTGCTCCCTGGCCGCTTGCGGGCAGGGGGCGCCGCAAGATCACCGTCAGAACAGCTGTAGTAGGCGCTTGAGGTAGTCCAGCTCTTCGCCCGAGCGGCTGAGGTCACCCGAGCGGCGGCGGATTTCGTCCAGCAGCTCTTGCGCGCGGGCGTTGGGGTCGTTCTGCACCATGTTCTGGTCCGACCCGATCCGCGCGGTATCGCCAGGTTCACGGCCCAGGGGGTCACGACCATTGGGGTCGGCGCTGCCGAACTCCTGGCCTTCCTGACCGTCACGCTGTTCGCGCTGCTCTTGCGCCAAGGCCTCGCCAAAGTCTTGCAAGCCGTCGCGCATCGCTTCCATCGCTTCGGCCTGACGATCAAGCGCGCCGTCAAGATCACCGCGACGCAGGGCCTCTTCCGCCTCTTCCATCGCGCGTTCGGCGCGGTCAAGGTTGCGGCGGCCTTCTTCGCCCTGTTCGGTACCATCGCCCGGCAATTCACCGCGCTGCAAATCATCCAGCCGTTCGCGGAGGCCGCGCTGGCGGTCGGTCAGGTTGCCTTCGCCACCGTTGCCAGCCTGATCGCCCGGCTGCTGGCCCTGGCCCTCTTCCTGGCCCGGCTCTTGCCCATTCTGCCCCTGTTCCTGGCCAGGCTCCTGCCCCGGTTCCTGGCCACCTTCCCCGCGCTGCATGTCGCGATAGGCGTCATCCGACAGTTCCTGCTGGTCGCGCAGCGCTTCGCCAAGCTCTTGCATGCCTTGCTGGCCGGGGCTGCCCTGACCCTGGCCCTGCCCGCCCTGGCCTTGGACGACCTGCATGTTTTCCATCAACTGGCGCAGCTGTTCCATCAGCTCGGCCGCTTCGGCGGTCTTGCCCTCTTCCATCAGGCGCTGCAGTTCATCCAGCATTTCCTGCAGCTGGTCGCCCGACATCATCTGGCCCTGCATCTGGCCTTGTTGCTGTTCATCCGGATTGCGCTGCGATTCTTCGGCCAGTTCGCGCATGTATTCGTTCAGCGCCTGCTGCATTTCGCGCATCAGCTGGTCGATTTCCTCCTGCGAGGCGCCATTCTCGATCGCCTCCTGCAAGCGGTCCTGCGCGCGCTGCAGGCGGTCAAAGGCGGATTGAAGGTTCCCTTCTTCCACCATCAGGGCGATGGTCCACAGCTCTTCGGCAAAGCGGTCGCGGTCTTCGACTGAAAGGCTTGCCTCAGAGGCCTCAAGCCCGCGCATCAGGACGCGCAGGCGCAGGAAGGCGCGGTCGTGGCGGATAAAGCCTTCGGGCGCATTCGTCACCGCTTTCAGGATCTGAACCGCGCGGGGGGCGTTGATCCGGTTCCACAAGATATCGCGCCGCATCTCGATGAGGGCGGCTGCAAGGGGATCAAAGAAGCGCTTGCCCGGCAGGGTGACGGCATAGGGGGGTGAGGTGCCCTCTTGCCCCGCCGCATCGACGGCGGCGAAGACCATGGTCACTGGCAGGTTGGCAAAGACGTGTTTGGAGAGGTCGTCGATCAGCGTCTCGGTGATCTCGGTCCGCTCACCCGACAGGGGCATCGGCAGGTCAAGCGTCACCGCCTCAACCGGTTCGGGGTCGGGGATCAGGCCATGGCGGCGGTCGATCTGGCCCATGTCAAGGCTGATGGTCACGCGGCCCGCGACCACGCCATAGTCGTCATTCGCAGTGAACCCTTGGGTAAAGCGGCCGTCCGCCTCACGCCCCATGTCGCCGGACACGGCGATGCTGGGCAGGCCATCGGGCAGCACGGTCACATCCCATTCCCGCCCGTTCGGCCCTTCGATGGCCAACCGGCCTGAGCGGTTGACGGTCAGGTCAAACACACCGGCCATGCCATCGGGGGCTGCGGCAGCGGGCGTCTCCTCGGCCGTTTCGGCCCCGGGGGTGACAACCGGCGGCGGCGGCGGGGGGACATCGGCGACGGTCTGGGCGACCGTCATCCCGCCATCCGCGCCGTAAAGCCGGATCTGCAGGCGGGTGCCGGTGGGAAGCTCCAACTCTGGCGCGGTGATGTCGTTAAGGTAAAGCGAAGGCTTGCCGGTATAGGCGGGCGGCTGCGCCCAACCTTCCCAGCTTGGTCCGCCCGGCATCGCCTCTGCCGCGCCGGGTGCGAGGCCCGCGACCGAGGTCACGCGCCAGAAGGACCCGAAAAGGACCGCCATGACGAAGGCAGTCAGCGCGACATAGCGCAAGGAGAACGGATCGCGCGACGACAGGCGCAGGTCCGGGGCGACGGGCTGGGCCTTTGCAGCCCGCGCGGTCATCCGGGCACGGTGCGCCTCCCACACGGCCAGCGAGGCGGGGTCGTCCCGGCCGATAGCCTGGCTGTCAAGCAGCGTGGCGATAGGACGGCCGGGCATCGTGCTGTCCAGCCGGACCAGCGCATCACCGACGGTCGGCTTCTGGAACCGCCGCCAGCCCAGCGCCGCAAGCCCCAGCGCCAGAACCGCAGCCACCGCGCCGCCGATCTGCGCCCAATGCAGCGGCCCCATGTCCTGCAACCCGAAGGCCAGCGCCGCCAGCACCAGAAGCGCCAGCGACCACAGGGGCCAGAACGCCCGCGCCAACCGCTCTGCCCAAAGACCGGTAAGGGTCAGCCGCACCGGCCAGACAAGGGATTTGAGAGGGGGTTCGGGCTTTTGTCCGGTCATCAGGCCTGCCTCTGGGCCCGACGGAATGTCAAAGCCACGGAGGGATGGTATCGCGGTTCAGGATTTCGTCAAAGGTCGGTCTTTCCCTAATGACAGCGAAGTGATCCCCATGGACCAGCACCTCGGGCACCAGCGGCCGGGTGTTGTATTCCGAGGCCATCACCGCGCCATAGGCGCCCGCAGACCGGAAGGCGACCAGATCGCCTTCGGCCACCAAGGGCATGTCGCGACCCTTGGCGAAGGTGTCGCCCGTCTCACAAACCGGGCCGACCACGTCAAACTCTTGCGTGGGGGCGGCCACCGGGGCCTCGACCACCGGAATGATGTCGTGATGCGCGCCATACATCGAGGGGCGGACCAGATCGTTCATCGCAGCGTCAAGGATCAGGAAATCGCGCCCCTCGCCGTTCTTCACGTAGATGACCTTGGACACCAGGATGCCCGCGTTGCCAGAAATCAGGCGGCCGGGTTCAATCTCGATCTCGCAGCCCAGATCGCCCACGGTCCGCTTGATCAGTGTGCCATAGTCGGTCGGCAACGGCGGCGCTTCGTTTGAACGGGCGTAGGGGATGCCAAGCCCGCCGCCAAGGTCCAGCCTTGTGATCGTATGGCCTTCGCTGCGCAACTGGCGGGTCAGGTCGGCCACCTTGCGGTAGGCTTCTTCAAAGGGCGCAAGCTCGGTCAGTTGGCTGCCGATATGGACATCAATCCCGATGACCTGCAGGCCCGGCAAACGCGCCGCCTCTGCATAGACCTCGGACGCGCGGGCGATGGGGATACCGAACTTGTTTTCCTTCTTGCCCGTTGCGATCTTTTCATGGGTCTTCGCGTCCACGTCAGGATTGACCCGCACGGTGATCGGCGCGGTCAGGCCAAGGCTGGTGGCAACCTCGGACAGGGCCCGCATCTCGGGTTCCGATTCCACGTTGAACTGCCGGATGCCGCCGGTCAGGGCGAGGCGCATTTCGTCGCGCGTCTTGCCGACGCCGGAAAACACGATCCGGTCCCCCGGAACCCCTGCTGCCTTGGCGCGCAGATATTCCCCGCCTGAGACGACATCCATCCCGGCCCCGAGGTTGCCTAGAGTCTTCAGCACGGCGACATTGGACAGTGACTTGATCGCGAAACACACCATGTGCGGCAGCGGGCTCAGCGCCTCGGTGAAAAGGTGATAGTGCCGGGTCAGGGTGGCGGTGGAATAGACGTAGAACGGCGTGCCCACAGCAGCGGCGATATCGGGGATCGCCACGTCTTCGGCATGCAGTGTGCCGTTCTTGTAGAGGAAATGGTCCATCAATGCCCCCGTGCTTCCGCGCCGTCATATCCGGGCGTGGCTGTGGTGCAAAGTGCCGATTTCTTCAAACAAATCGGACCGGAGCCTTTGAAGGCTCCGGCGCGGAGTTTTCCAAAACTCCGCTACCCTTGCGCCCGGCCGGAGCGCAGGAAGAGGTAAAGCGGCAGGCCGCAGCTGACGCCGATGCAGAAGGTCGCGGGGATCGCGACCAGATGCCACCAGGCGCGGCGGCTGATCGCTTCGGCCAGGATCCAGACGGTCAGCGCAATGGCGGCGATGGTCAGGTCCCAGGTCAGCCCGGTGGTAGAGGCGTTGACGTACCAGGCATCGATCAGACCGCCCAGGCCGGTGCCGGTTTCCCGCATGTATTTGAGGAACCAGTACATCGGATGCACTGCGCCCCAGACCGCAAGCGCCAGGAAAGCCAGCCGCAGCGGCGTCATTTCACCACCACACCGATTTGCGCGTCACCCGACACGGTGACACCGGATTTTGACGGTGGTTGCGGGTCGCCATCGGCGCCGCAAGCGGCAAGAGAGACGGCAAGAACGGCTAGCAGGATCAGGCGGGGCATGGAAACCTCAGGCTTCAGGACAATGGCCCCAACTGTGCCACCCCGCGCTTTGCCCCACAAGGTGCGGGAAACCGGCGCTTCAGCCCAGCGCAGTCTTCCAGCGCGCCACCTGTTCGCGCACCCTCTCGGGGGCCGTGCCGCCATAGGACATCCGGCTGCGGATTGAGTTTTCGACGCCAAGGACGGCAAAAACCTCTTGGTTGATACCAGGGTGGGCGGACTGCAGTTCCTGCAAGGACAGTTCCGGCAGGTCACAGGCTTTCGCCTCGGCCAGGGCGACCAGCGATCCGGTCACATGATGCGCTTCGCGGAAGGGCAAACCCAACTCGCGCACCAGCCAGTCAGCCAGATCGGTCGCGGTGGAAAAGCCTGATGCGGCGGCGGTTTTCAGCACCTCGCGGTTGGCGGTCATGTCGCCGACCATGCCGGTCATCGCGGCAAGGCCAAGCATCAGGGTGTCGGCGGCGTCAAATACCTGTTCCTTGTCTTCCTGCATGTCCTTGGAATAGGTGAGCGGCAGGCCCTTCATGATGGTGAACAAGGCCACCGTCGCCCCCAGAATCCGCCCCAGCTTTGCCCGCAAAAGCTCCGCCGCGTCAGGGTTCTTCTTCTGCGGCATGATGCTGGAGCCGGTCGTCCAACGGTCCGACAGCCGGACAAAACGGAACTGCGCGCTGGACCAGATCACCAACTCCTCGGCAAAGCGGCTCAGGTGCATGGCGGTGATGCTGGCGGCGGCCAGAAACTCCAACGCGAAGTCGCGGTCGCTGACGCTGTCCAGGCTGTTGGCCGTCGGCCGGTCAAAGCCCAGCGCATTGGCCGTCATGTGCCGGTCAATAGGAAAGCTGGTCCCCGCCAGGGCCGCCGCGCCCAAGGGGCATTCGTTCATCCGTTTGCGCGCATCCTCAAACCGGGACCGATCCCGCGCGAACATCTCGACATAGGCGAGCATGTGGTGCCCCCAGGTCACCGGCTGGGCGGTCTGCAGGTGGGTGAAGCCCGGCATCACCCAATCGGCCCCCGCCTCGGCCTGCGCCACAAAGGCCTGCATCAGCGCGGTCAGGCCTGTGATCGCCGCATCGCATTGGTCCCGCACCCACAGCCGGAAATCCACCGCCACCTGGTCATTCCGGCTGCGGGCGGTGTGAAGTCGCTTACCAGCCTCACCCACAATCTCGGTCAACCGGGATTCGATATTCAGGTGGATATCCTCCAGCTCTACCCGGAAGGGAAACTTCCCTGTTTCAATCTCTGACAAGACCGTGAGGAGCCCTTCCCCGATCGCTTCGGCATCCTTATTGCTCAGGATACCTTGTGCGGCCAGCATGGCGGCATGGGCACGGCTGCCTGCGATATCCTGTGCGTAAAGCCGCTGGTCGAACCCGATGGAGGCGTTGATCGCCTGCATGATCGCGTCCGGCCCAGAGGCGAAACGCCCGCCCCACATCTGGTTGGCGGCTGGGGTCTTGGGGGTGGCTGACATGGGTGGTGCTTTCGAGGGGTGCAACGTGCGGAAATTTCTGGTCGTCCTCTACACGGCCTTGACCCTTGGCGCAAATGGCGCGGCGGCTGATGTTGGCGCCTTGCGCGACGGCGACATGAAGAAGCTTGCGCTGCACGACGCCCCGTTAGCCCTGCCCGATGTCGTGTTGCTGGATGCAAGCGACGGGGAACACAGTCTGACCAACTTCAAGGGCAAATGGGTGGTCCTGAACTTTTGGGCCACTTGGTGCGCGCCTTGCCGGTATGAGATGCCCTCGCTGGACCGGCTGCAGGCCGCGATGCCCGAGATTGCCGTCGTCCCGGTGGCCACGGGACGCAATTCGGTGACCGGGATCGAGAAATTCTTCGCCGAGGCGGGGGTGACGTCCCTGCCGATCCTGCGCGACCCCTCGTCCGAACTGGCGCGCGGCATGGGCGTGATGGGCCTGCCGGTGACGGTGATCCTGAACCCGGAAGGCCAGGAAGTCGCCCGCCTGATCGGCGACGCCGAATGGGACAGCGCCAGCGCCAAAGCGATCATGGCTGCACTGGTGGCGGGTCAGTAACCCCTCCTCGTGCGACTGCGTCTCCTCGTCAGAACGCGCCACCCCGGCGAGGGGTGACGAAGTCATCGACGAGCGGTTGCGCCTTGGCCGGTCAAAGATCAAACGTCGCGAACACCGGGACGTGGTCGCTTGGCCCCTCCCACCCGCGCACGGGGCGCAGGATGCGGCTTTGGTGGCTGGCGTTCAGGATGTCCGGCGTGGCCCAGATATGGTCCAACCGGCGGCCCTTGTCGGCGGCGTCCCAGTCGGGGCTGCGATAGCTCCACCAGCTGTAAAGCCGGCCGTCGCGGATATCGTTGCGGGTGACGTCTTGCCAGCCCCCGGCCTCCATCACCGCATTGAAGTGCTCCACTTCGATGGGCGTGTGACTGACGATTTTCAGCAGGGCCTTGTGGTCCCAGACGTCATCTTCGCGCGGGGCGATGTTCAGGTCGCCCACCAGAATGGCGCGGTCCGGGCGTTCCCAGCGGAAGAAATCGCGCATTTCGGTCAGGTAATCCAGCTTCTGGCCGAACTTCAGGTTCTGCTCGCGGTCCGGAATGTCACCCCCGGCGGGGACATAGCAGTTGTGAATGGTGACCCCGTTTTCCAGCCGCGCGGCCACATGCCGCGCGTGGCCCAGTTGGGCGAAATCCTTTTCACCGGCATCAACGATCGGCAGCTTTGACAGGATGGCGACTCCGTTATAGCCTTTTTGCCCCCGCGCCACGATGTAACGATACCCAAGCGCCTGAAACTGCGCCAAGGGGATCATGTCGACCGGGCTTTTGCATTCCTGCAGGCAGAGGATATCGGGGCTTTCCTCGGCCATCAGCCGGGCGACCAGCCCTTCGCGCAGGCGGACCGAGTTGATGTTCCAGGTGGCAAGGGTAAAGGGCATGGGGCGCGGGCTCCGTCTGGCAGGGACGGTCGACCCTAAGGCCGACCGCCCCCCGCCTCAAGAGCCCGGATTGGATCAGTCCGAAACCGTGAAGGTCGGCAGGACGCACAGGTCCTGCGTCTGGGTCGCCTCGACGCCCTCATCGGTGACAAAGCGCAGATCGTATTCGCAGACATCAAGCCCGTCGGCGATGGACACATCGCCTGACACGCCGGGCTCTACCCCGTCGACCGTCACGATGTTGTCGCCCCATTCGGCCTCACCGACCGGCGAGACATACATTTCTGCAATCTGGTGAGAGCTCTCATTGATCAGGGTGAAGACCAAATCCTGCGCGAGAGAAGGGGTTGCCATCAGCGCGACGGCGCCGGCAATGAAACTGATACGCATTGAAGTCTCCGATAGGTCGCTGCAGCCCGTCTGCCGCGAAGATGCCTGCTGTTGCGGGCAATTGTGGAGACGGAAAGGCGCGGGCGTGCTTGAGGCGTGGCCTTAGTCGGAAAGTTCCGCCAAGGCGGTCAAGAGCGTGGCTTCAAATCGCTCTGGGTCTTCGATCTGCGGGATATGGCCGACCTCATCCAGAATGAACAGCGGCGCGCCGGTCAGGTCGGCCAGTGCCTCACCTTGAGCGAGGGGCGTGGCACTGTCGCGGTCACCCCATATGAAGGCGAGGGGGAGGGACAATGTCTGCCACCCCTCAGGCGTGGTGGACGCGGCCCCAACCGGTGACACGAGAAGACTGGGCAGCCAGTCGGCAATCGCCGCCGTGGTGCCGGGCCGCCGCGTGGGCTGCAGCAGCATCTCGATCACCTCGGGCGTTGCGGCCTCTTTCCGGTACAGGAAATAGCGCAAGAGAGGACCCATGGCCGAGGGGTTGGTCACGCTGGCCGACACCGCCAACTCGCGCATGAAGGGGTTGCCAAGGGGCCAGGGCGGGTTGCCGCCGTCCGCCGCGCCAAGCCCGATGGCACCGGACACGACGATTAGCCCGGCCAGGGCGGCTGGGTCGGCCATGGCCGCTTCGGCCCCGGCACCGGCCCCGAAGGAATGTGCCACAACGACCGGCTGAACACCCAAGGCCGTGACCAAGGCCAGAAGCCGCTGCCCTTGGGTCTGGCGGCTGTAATCGCCGCCCGTATCGCGGAAGGACCAGCCCATCGGCGGCATGTCGAAGGCAATTGCCCGGTAGCCCGCCTTGGCCAGCGCCTCTTGCGTTGGCCGCCACATCCGGGACCACCCCACCGACCCATGCACCAAAAGCACCGGCGGGCCGTCCACGGGCCCAAGCTCTTCGACGTAGATGTCGCCCAGGGCCGTGGTGACAAGGCGGCCCTCGGCCGGAATCTGACCGGGAAGAATCGCAATTTCCCGCAGCGAGGCAGCCAGACGCAGGCCCAGAAGCCCGATCACCACCACAAAGATCAGGATTGTCAGAAGACCAACCACATAGCGCATCCGCCTTGGGTAGCAGAGGTGCCGGAAGGCGGCAACATCCGCTGGTCTTGAAGCAGCCTTCTGTCAGCACCCGGCGACACGGCCTGCGAAAAAAAGAGGCCGGGCAAGAAGCCCGGCCAGTTCCAACAGGGAGGATGTCACGCCATAACCCCGACGCGACCAGGGGAACCCGAAGCACAACCTGTGCATGCAGAAAAGGTAGCAAGCGAATCCGGCAACAATAAGCCCCAATGCGCAAGATTTCTGGGCTGTTGCAAGGCAGCCGCAACAAACTGCGGCGGGGATGCAACAGCCGGATGCCTTACGCCACCAGGCGGTAGCCGCCGCTTTCGGTCACAAGAATCCGCGCGTTCGAGGGATCAGGCTCGATCTTCTGGCGCAGACGGTAAATGTGGGTTTCCAGCGTATGGGTGGTGACGCCGGCGTTGTAGCCCCAAACCTCATGCAGAAGCACATCGCGGGCGACCACACTGGCGCTGGCGCGATAAAGGAACTTGAGGATGTTGGTCTCTTTCTCGGTCAGCCGAATCTTCTTGTCCTTCTCATCCACCAGCATCTTCTGGGCGGGCTTGAAGGTGTAGGGACCCATCTGGAAGACGGCATCTTCCGACTGTTCATGCGTGCGCAGCTGGGCGCGGATGCGGGCCAGAAGGACCGGAAACTTGAAGGGCTTGGTCACGTAGTCGTTCGCGCCAGCATCAAGGCCCAGGATCGTGTCGCTGTCGGTGTCATGCCCAGTCAGCATCAGGATCGGGCATTTGACGCCACCCTTGCGCATCCGGCGGCAGAGCTCACGCCCGTCGGTGTCGGGCAGGCCCACGTCAAGGATCACCAGATCGAAAAGGCCCGCCTTGGTCTTTTCCATGCCTTCAGCCCCGGTGCGGGCTTCGAAGACGTCAAAGTCTTCGGTCAGGACCAACTGCTCGCTCAGCGCTTCGCGCAGGTCGTCATCGTCGTCCACCAACAGGATTTTACGAAGCCCGGCCATGACTGCCTCCTCTGCGTTCAGGGTGGAGATGCGCCGCGATCACGGGTCCTGCAAGATTTGCAACGGATATCTCACGCGGTCGTGTCGTAAGGCCGGGCATTGTTTCAATTTCCAAGGCCGGGGGGTATGAGTGACGGCATGACGCTGACCCTGACCACAACCGAACGGCTGACCCGCGCCCGGGGCGACCTGCGCATGGGCGTGCCGGTGGTGCTGTGCATGTCGGGCAGTGCAGCACTTGTGGTGGCGGTTGAGGCGCTGGAGCCTGCCCGCCTGGATGACCTGCGCCGCCTTGGCGCACCGGTGCTGGCCATCACCGCGCGCCGGGCGGAAACGCTGAAGGCCCGCGCTTATGACGGGGACCTCGCGCGCATCGCCCTTCCCGCGGATGCCGGGCTGCCCTGGCTGAGGGGGGTCGCTGACCCGGCAGATGATCTGCGGATGCCGATGAAGGGCCCGCTGCAATCCTTGCGTGACGGGCAGGCGGACCTGCACCGCGCCGCGCTTGCGCTGGCGAAATCCGCGCACCTGCTCCCAGCCGTGCTGGTGGTGCCGGTCACCCACCCGCTGCAACTGGCGCAGGACAGTGGGCTGACGGTGCTGGCGCTGGACGACATCACCCCGGTGCTTGCTGCGCTGTCGCCTATGGCTGAGGTTGTGTCGGCCCGCGTGCCCATGGTCGCCTCCAACGCCGGGCGGGTGCATATCTTCCGGCCCGATGACGGCGGGGAGGAGCATTATGCCATTGAGATCGGCCAGCCTGACCGCGCGAAACCGGTGCTGGCGCGGCTGCATTCGGCCTGCTTTACCGGCGATGTGCTGGGGTCGTTGAAATGCGACTGCGGCCCGCAATTGCGCGCAGCCTTGGCGCAGATGGGGGCCGAAGGTGCAGGGGTGCTTCTCTACCTCAACCAGGAAGGCCGCGGGATCGGCCTTGCCAACAAGATGCGCGCCTATTCCCTGCAGGATCAGGGCTTTGACACGGTTGAGGCGAACCACCGCCTCGGCTTTGAAGATGACGAAAGGGACTTCCGCATCGGCGCGGACATCCTGCGCAAGATGGGCTTTTCCGCCGTGCGGCTGATGACGAACAACCCGAAGAAACTGGCGATGATGGAAGGCTGCGGTCTTCACGTCACCGAACGCGTGCCGCTGCATGTGGGCGAAACTGACGAGAACCGCGCCTACCTTGCCACCAAGGCCGCGAAATCGGGGCATCTGCCGTGAAGCCGGAAGATCTGGTCGTGACCCCCATGGGTGTGCGGTTCATGGGCCGCCGCTTTCCCTGCACACTGGGCCGCAACGGGATCATCGCCGGGAAAGACAAGCGTGAAGGCGACGGGGCCACCCCTGCCGGGGTGCATACGCTGGTCGGCATGCTCTACCGCCCCGACCGCATCGCCCGGCCCGCCGATTGGGCGCTGCCGATCGGGCCGCATGACCTGTGGTCGGATGACCCACGGGATGAGGATTACAACCTCATGGTCCGCGCGCCGCATGGCTTTCGCCACGAACGCCTGCGCCGGGCGGATCCGATGTATGACCTGGTGATCCTGACCAACTGGAACTGGCCGCATGCTGACCCCGGTCGCGGTTCGGCCATCTTCATCCACCAGTGGCGGCGTCCGGGCGCGCCCACGGCAGGCTGCGTCGCCCTGCCCCGCCGCGCGCTGCATTGGATCGCCCCACGCATCACCTATCAGACCAGGCTGGTCATCCGCGCCTGACCTGTCCGCCTGCCCCCGGACCCTTCAAAGGGTCCGGACCGATTTCTTCGAAGAAATCGGCGCGGGGGCACCCGTTCTCCCCCTTCCCAAACCGCTTTGGACGCCCTAACCTGCGCCCGAGCAGGGGGAGGATGACCATGGCCCGAGCGCCGTCCAGCACGGATGACGATATCTTCGATTTGCGGCTCGCCCGGTCCGCCCCCGATCTGTTCCCGATGCTTGAGGCGCTGTATGGCGCCCGCGCGGACTACCCTGCTTTCCGTGACCGGCTGGTCAAAACCCTGCGCAAGGGCTGGGCGGACCGCCCCGCCGACCTGCGCCGCCTTGACCTTTCCCGCGACCTTGAGCCCGACTGGTTCCAGCGCCCGCGTCTGGCGGGCTATGTCTTCTACATCGACCGCTTCAACGGCACGCTGCAGGGCATCCTCGACAAGCTGGATTACCTTGAGGACCTTGGCATCACCTATGTCCACCTGATGCCCTGCCTCAAGCCACGTCCCGGTGACAGCGACGGCGGCTATTCGGTGATGGATTACCGCCAGATCAACCCCGCCTTCGGCTCGATGCAGGATTTTGAGGCGGTCAGCGCCGCCTTGCGCGCCCGGGGTATTTCCCTGTGCGTCGACCTGGTGCTGAACCATACCGCCAAGGAACACGCCTGGGCGAAGAAGGCGGCCAAGGGCGACCCGGCCTATCAGGACTACTACCTGATGTTCGACACGCCCGACCTGCCTCAGGCCTATGAACGCAGTCTGGTTGAGGTGTTCCCCGACAACGCCCCCGGCAACTTCACCCACTACCCCGCGTTCGGGAAATGGGTCTGGACCACCTTCAACGAACATCAATGGGATCTGAACTGGGCCAACCCGGCGGTGTTTCTGGAAATTGTCGAGGTGATGCTGTTCCTTGCCAACAAGGGCGTTGACGTGTTGCGACTGGATGCCGTGGCCTTCATGTGGAAACGGATGGGCACCCGCTGCCAGTCGGAACCCGAAGTCCATATGCTTTTGCAAGCCCTGCGCGCCTGCAGCCGCATCGCCAGCGCCGCCGTCCTGCACCTGGCCGAGGCGATTGTCGCGCCCGCCGAAATGCTGCCATACCTTGGGCGCGGGCGGCATGACGGGAAGGTGGCGAACCTTGCCTACCACAACAGCCTGATGGTGCAGTTCTGGTCCGCCCTTGCCACCCGCGACACCCGCCTGATGACGCATGTGCTGGGGACCCACTTTCCCGACCGGCTGACCAATGCGACCTATGCCACCTACATCCGCTGCCATGACGATATCGGCTGGGCGATCACCGATGACGATGCCCGCGCCGTCGGTGCCTCCGGTCAGGGCCACCGCAATTTCCTGTCGGATTTCTACGAAGGCAGCTTTCCCGGCACCTTCTCCACCGGCGCGTTGTTCCAGTTCAACGAGGCGACGGGTGACAAGCGCATTTCGGGCAGTTTCGCCTCGCTGGCCGGGCTGGAACGGGCCGAGGCTGCGGGCGATGTTGCGGGCATTGAAATGGCGGTGCAGCGCATCCTGCTGGGCCATGCGCTTATCGCCGCCTGGGGAGGTATCCCCCTGATCTACATGGGCGATGAGCTGGCCCTGCCGAATGACCACGGCTATCTGAACGACCCCGACCACGCTCATGACAGCCGCTGGATTCACCGCCCGCGGATGGACTGGACCCGCGCTGAGGCGCGCCATTCCGGCGACACCCCTTCTGCGCGGGTGTTCTGGGGCACGAAGCAGATCCTTGCCCGCCGTGCGGCGACGCCAGCGCTTCACGCCGCCGTGCCGATCCGCGTGGTGCCTTCGGGCAATGACGCGGTGCTGGCCTTCCAGCGCCTTGCCCCCACCGGCACACTGCTGGGCCTCTTCAACTTCACCGAACGCTGGCAGCACATCGGCGAAGGGGCCGCCCGCGCGCTTGGCGTCACGGCCATGCATGACGCGCTGTCCGATCAGCCGGTTGAAACGCATGGCGGGCAGATTGTCCTGCCACCCTACGCGCGCGTATGGCTGACCTAGGGTTTTGCTGACTGGACGCTGCGTGGACCCTGCGTCATTCTGCTTGTGGGACAACGAAAAGGGTGCCGCATGGCGCTGACACGACGGGCGGCGCTGTTTGGCGCTGGGGCGGCGGTGGGTGTTGCGGGCAGCCGCTGGATGGGGGCCGCGAACCCGTCGCTTGACGGCGTGCGGATCATCGCGCCTGCCGGGGGTGAGGCCACGCTGAACGACGCCTCGCTGCTGTCGGAAACGCCGATCTTCAAGCATGTCATCGTCACGGACCCGCCCGGCGAAGCGCTGATCAACGCGCTCCGCGCCGAGCTGAAGGCGGCCGATGCGGCGAACCGCCCCGTCGCCATCGGTGCCGCGCGCCATTCGATGGGCGGACAGTCGATCCCGCGCGACGGCCATGCGATCACGCTTGATGCGCCCTTCGTCAGCCATGAAACCGGGGCCGAGACGTACCGCGTACAGGCCGGCACGCGCTGGCATCAGGTCATAACCGCCCTTGATCCCTTGGGCCTGTCGCCCAAGGTCATGCAATCCAACGCCGATTTCGGCGTCGCCTCCACTTTCTCGGTCGGCGCGCATGGCTGGCCGATGCCCTATGGGCCGATGGGCTCAACCGTGCGCAGCGTACAGATGCTTTTGGCCGATGGCAGCCTTGTCACCGCGTCGCGCAGCGAAAACGCTGACCTTTTCGCCGCCGCGATGGGTGGCTACGGCCTGATCGGCCTTATCACCGAGCTTGAGGTTGAGGCGGTGCCGAACCAGCTGCTGGAACCCACCTTCCAGACCCTGCCCGCCGCCGATTTCGTTACCGCCTTCACTACGGTTGCGGATGGCAGTACCCCCATGGCTTATGGCCGCCTGAACATCGACCGTGAGGGGTTCTTTGACGATGCGATGCTGGTCACCTACCGCCCGATCCCGGGCGAGATCCCGCCCGCCAGCGGCTCGGGTTTCCTGTCAAAGGCGTCCCGCGCGATCTTCCGGGCGCAGCCGGGCAACGAGTGGGTGAAACGCCGCCGCTGGGGGATTGAGACCGGGATCGGCGCCATGCTGGCCGGGGCGTCCAGCCGCTCCTCGCTGATGAACGAACCTGTCATCACACTGGACGACCGCGACCCGACGCGCACCGACATCCTGCATGAATACTTCGTCGCGCCCGACCGCTTTGGCGACTTCATCGCCGCCGCGAAAGAGATCATCCCCGGCAGCTATCAGGAATTGCTCAACATCACCCTGCGCTACGTTGCCCAGGACCCGACGGCGATGCTGTCCTACGCCCCGAACGGCCCCCGCATCGCCTCGGTCCTCCTCTTCAGCCAGGAAATGACCGCGCGGGCGGAAGCCGACATGGCGCGAATGACGCAGGAGATGATCGAAGCGGTGCTGGCGATCGGCGGCAGCTACTACCTGCCCTACCGTCTGCACGCGACGCAGGACCAGTTCCTGCGCTGCTACCCCCGCGCGGCAGAGCTTGCGGCCCTCAAACGACAGATCGACCCCGGGCTGCGTTTCCGCAATGCCCTGTGGGACACCTATATGGGACAGCTCTAGATGACTCTGCACCGCAAGACCGCCTTCGCCTATGCCGTGATCCTGGCACTGGTCGCGTCGCTGAACTACCTGCCGATCCCTGGGCTGGTGGACGCCGAAGGCCGCACCTTCGGCATCTTCGCGCTGGATATCTATGATGACGCGCTGCACCTCGCCTCGGCCATTTGGGCGCTGGCTGCGGCGCTGATCTCCACCCGCGCGTCGAAGATGTTCCTGATCCTTTTCGGCGCGCTTTACTTCCTTGATGGGCTTCTGGGCTGCTTTGCCGGGTCCGGGTTCCTTGACCTTGGCATCTTCACCTGGGGCTGGCTGGACATCCCGGTCACGCTGAAAATCCTGTCCTCACTGCCCCACCTCATCCTTGGCGGCGTCGCCCTTGCCGTGGGTTTCCGGCGTTGAGGGTCATTTTCCGCCTGATCCGCCGCCTGATCTTGGCTGTCGTGGTGCTGATCGCGGGCCTTCTGTCCCCCGTCGCCTATGTCGAGGTGATGTGCCGCCCTCAAGGCGAGGTGGTCGCCCATACCCCACTGGTCGGCCCGGACTGGCAGCGGCCAGAAGGGCGGACGCTGCTGACTTACCCGGAATGGCACATCGTCCACGCCTATGCCGACTATGCCGAGGTGATCCGCACGGGCGACCCCCACGACTATGGCTTTCTCTCCTCCATCGGCGGCTTCTGGTCCTCGACCTGCGCGCTGTCGCAAGCCTCCGGCCCCCATGGCGGCTTCCCGTGGGAAACAAAGCAGATGGTCTACACCATCGGCGTCAGCTTCACGGCGGAGCTGATGGCAAAGGCTGCGTATGAGGAAACCATCGGCCGCGTCTTCACCCTGCTCCGCGGCCAGACGCGCGCACCGCTGGATGACCTGTCCGCGATCCAGGCGGCGGATTATGCGGTGTTCCTGCAGCAAACACCCTGGTACAAATGGGACTTCACGCGCGACGCCGCCGCGCTTGAGGCTTCCGCGACCGACGCCCTGCGCGACCGCGAACGCCGCCTTGCCATTGGCCTCGAATTCCGGGCGAAGGCTGCCTATGCCAAGGTGATCGAGGCTGCCGTCGCCGCCGTCGGGGCAGACCAACTGCGCCTGCGGGCGGTGGTCAGCGGGCTGGACGCGGCCGCCTTGTCCGCGCTGCCCGATGTGCAGGTGATCGAAACCCTGCCCGAAGGCATTGTGATCGAGGCCCCCCGCTACCGCGTCTTCACCCGCCTGGCTGAAACGATCATCGCCAGCGGCGGGGACTTCGTAGAAATCGCCGGGAATGATGACATCCTCTTCACCACCATCACCGACAGCCCTGATCCGGGCGCGCTCCATTCCTTTCCCCGACAGGGCAACCCCGGCCATCGCAATCTGATGCTGATCCCGGTGGCCCAGCTTGGCCAGACGCTCAGCGCCCTGCCGCTTGGCGCGCTGGAGCATATCCATGACTATTGACGCCCGCTGGCTGGCCGCGCTGCCCTTGGTCCTGATCGGCTGGATCGGCACGCTGGCGCTCGTCATGCGGCTGGGGGGTGAGGCGCCTGCCGCGCTGGTGATGTTTCCGCCTGAAGGGTTCATCAGCGACCTGCCAAGGGGCGTGTCCGTGGTCAGCGCCGGGCCGGTCAGCCTTACCTTGCGCGGGGGTGAGGGGCTGGTGGCTACGCTGTACAGCCTTGGCGCACCCCTCGTGTTGCCGGCGGGGTTGACCGGCTGCCTGCCCCAATCCTGGCCTCAGACCGGATAGCTGCGCGCACCGAAAATCGCGCTGCCGACGCGGATATGGGTCGCTCCATGCGCAATCGCGGCCTCAAAATCCCCGCTCATGCCCATCGACAGGCCGGTCAGGCCATGGTCGGCGGCCATCCGGGCCAGCATGGCGAAGTGGGGGCTCGAATCCTCACCCTCTGGCGGAATGCACATCAGGCCGGCGGGCGACAGGTCCAGCGCGCGGCAGTCCTTCAGGAACCCCTCCAGATCGGCGGGCAGGACGCCAGCCTTCTGCGGCTCCTCCCCGGTGTTCACCTGCACGAAAAGATCAGGACAAACCCCGCGCGCCTGCGCCAGACTTGCCAGCTTCTGCGCCAGCGATGGACGGTCCAGCGTGTGGATCGCGTCAAACAGGTCCACCGCCAGTTTGGCCTTTTTGGTCTGCAAGGGGCCGATCATGTGCACCGCGACCGGACCGAACCTGTCCCGCAGGGCAGGCCACTTCCCCGCAGCCTCTTGCACATAGTTCTCGCCAAAGATCCGATGGCCCGCCTCCAGCACCGCCTCAACCCGCTCCATTGGCTGAACTTTCGACACGGCGATCAGGGTGACGGACCCCGGCGCCCGCCCGGCGGCCCGCTCAGCCGCGCGCAGCCGTTCAGTGATGTCGAGAAGTCCCATGCTGCGGCCCCCTGTTGCGGTCACGCCAGACCCTAGCGGCCAGCGCGCAAAAGGAAAGGGCGGGCACCATGGCCCGCCCTGATGGATTGCCGTCTGACCGGATCAGAAGTCGAAGGACACGCCCAGATCCATCGCGTCCTGGCCGGTGCTGTTGTCCTTGACATAGCCGCCGATCACCGACGCGCCGCCGCCCAGATCATAGGTTGCGCCCAGACCGTAGCGGTCGCTGCTGTCGAACCCTTGCTGCGCGAAACCCGTCAGCGTCAGCGCATCGACCGAGTAATCCAGCGAAACCGCCAGCTGCCCGCCATCACCGGCATCCTCCGTATCGCCGTAAACCAGTTTCCCGGTAACCGGACCCGCGATGAACGACCCGCCGATCAGCACCTGCGAAAAGCCCGTCTCAACGTCTTCATAGCCCAGCGACACGCTGTAGAGGTCCGAGGCGAACTTCAGGCCGACGGCATAGCGCTCGGTATCGGCAATCGGATCGACCATCGACACATAGCCGGTGAAGGCCCCGCGCGAATATTCATAGGACAGCCGTGGCGTCGCCGGTTCGTCACCCTCGGCGTTGTAGGCCACTTCGTTCAGGTCACCAAGGCCGGTCAGACCGACACCTGACACCTGCCCGACGGCCTGCTCAGCCGCGCTGTCGATGTCGCCCATCGTCAGCTTGCCGAACGTGCCGGCAATGTAGACCTCGCCCGCGTCCCCGATGTTCGCGGCTTCCGCGTCATTCATCCGGAACTCGGCGCCAAAGCTGATGCCGGAATCGGTGATCCCGGTCAGGGTGAACTTGACCCGCGCGCGGCTGGTGAACCCGGTGTTGTCCGCCCCGAAATCATCAATCACCCCCATGCGCGCATCGCCCGAAAGCGTGACGTCAGCAGCGGCAAGACCGGAGGTCAGGACAAGGATGGCGGTTGAGGCAAGCAGTTTCTGCACGGTTCTACCCTGGGGTTTACACAATTTCCGGCATGATCCCAGATTGCCGCCCCTCTGCAACTGAGTTTCATGCGGTGCGCGCAATCTGATTCCCGGTTGTGTCAGTCATGTCACGCAACCGCCGGCCCAAATGAAAAAGAGCGGGCACGCAGGCCCGCTCTTTCCCCAACCCAGATCCGGAAGGATCAGAATGCGAAGGACACACCCAGGTCAAAGGCATTTTGCCGACCTTCAGTCCCCGTTCCAACGCTGGAGGTACCAGAGTCGTCGCGGCTGACGTATCCGCCCACGACCTTGGCGCCACCGCCAAGATCATAGCTGGCACCGATGCCATAAGCATCCCGTTCAAAGCGGACCACATCGCTGTTCGCGAATACGTCCGACTTGTTGGTCACGAACCCGGTCAACGACAGCGCACCAGCGGTATAGGTGGCCGACAGCCCCCACTGCTCATAGTCGCTGAACGGGCCGCCCGTGTTGGAGGCATTTCCCTTGCCGTAGCGCGCTTTCAGCACAACTGCGCCAAAGGTCCCATCCGCGCCAGCGATCACATGATCATAATAGGCCTCGGCAAAACCAAAGTCCATGTCGACCTTTTCATAGCCGAGCGAGAACTTGTAGTTGCTTACCGTGTAGGCGGCACCAAGGGCGTAAGCATCGCCTGAAACATCGCCGTCAGGAACGAAGGAAGGGTTGGTCAGCGACGCATAAACACTGACCGCCCCAGCGGAGTATTCGTACAGCGCGGTGGGATCACCGGTCATGACAAACTCAGGGTCGCCAGAGTAGTTATCAGCGATGTATCCTGACAGGCCACCCGCGCCGAGGAAGATGTTTTCGTTCAGGTCGCCAAGCCCGGTAAGACCGACGCCATCAACATGGCCAACCGCCATCTGTGCTGCGCCGTCCACGTCACCCATGCTCAGCTTGCCGAAGGCGCCCGACATGAAGACCGAACCGGCAGTACCGCTATTGGCACCCACCGCATTGTCAGCCCGGAACGACGCGCCGAACGACAGGCCGCTATCGGTTTCGCCCGACAGGGTGAATTCCACCCGCGCGCGGCTGGTAAAGCCGGTGTTGTCGGCGCCGAAGTTGTCGATCACGCCCATGCGGGCCGAACCGGACAGCGTGACTTCAGCCGAGGCTGCACCAACGCTGGCGGCAAGGATCATGGTCGACGCAAGAAGTTGACGTTTCATTTCATACCCACAAAAGATTTCCCAAACCTTTGATGACCTTACACTTCTGGGCAAACAAGCTCTTCCCAGTCCCCGTTGTATCGGAATGCAGCAATGTGACACGCCGGCAACATTCCATTGTCGGCAAATGAAAAAGAGCGGGCACAAGGCCCGCTCTTTCCCAAACCCAGATCCGGACGGATCAGAACGAGAAGGACACACCAAGATCAACCGCGTTGGTGTCAGCTGTCTTGTTCTTGACGTAGCCGCCAACAACCTTGGCACCGCCGCCGAGGTCGTAAGACGCGCCGATGCCGTAGGCTTCTGCCGATCCAGCGGTGATGTCGCTGGGAAGGTTCGAAAGCTCGCTGTCGTCGGCATAGAAGGCCGTCGCCGAAAGCGCATCGGCCGTATAGGTCAGCGACAGGGCAATCTGATCCGCCGTCACACCCAGAGAGTCGGCCTGGCCATAGATCGCCTTGGCCGTCACGGCCCCGAAGGTGCCAGTCACGCCGATCATGACGTTGTCGATGTCCGACGGCGAAGTATCCTGGTCGTTGTTGTTTTCAAAGGCAGCTGCGACCGACAGGTTCCCGAACGTGTACTTGGCACCAACCGCTACGGCGAGGTCCAGGTTGTCAGACGGGTTGGTCGACGATACGAACACCGACAGATCACCAGCCGAGTAGGTGTAAAGCGCCGACGGATCCACGTTTTCGTTGCTGTCGAAGATGTTGCCGTCACCGTCGAAGTCAGCGCCACCGTTGGAGAGGTAGGTCAGTTCGTTCAGGTCGCTCAGGCCAGTCAGACCCACGCCGTCAACCTGGCCAAGGGCAGCGTTCGCTGCACCGTCCACGTCGCCCATGCTGAGCGTGCCGAAGGTGCCCGAGATGAAGACTGAACCAGCGGTCCCCGCGTTCGCGCCAGCAGCGTTGTCCGCCCGGAAAGACGCGCCGAAGGACAGGCCACCGTCAGTTTCGCCCGACAGGGTGAATTCCACCCGCGCGCGGCTGGTAAAGCCGGTGTTGTCGGCGCCGAAGTTGTCGATCACACCCATGCGGGCCGAACCGGACAGCGTGACCTCAGCCGAAGCTGCACCAACGCTGGCGGCAAGGATCATGGTCGACGCAAGAAGATGACGTTTCATTTCACACCCACAGAGAATTTCTCGCATCTGTGATGCACTTCCCCGCGGAAGTTAACAAGTTCTTCACGTTCCCGCGACGCATCTGATTGGAACAATGTGACCGCCCCGCCACAGGCGGCTGGCCGAAATGAAAAAGAGCGGGCACAAGGCCCGCTCTTTCCCAAGTCCAGATCCCGAAGGATTAGAACGAGAAGGACACACCGAGGTCAACAGCGCTGGTGTCAGCGGTGTCGTTCTTGGCGTAGCCGCCGACAACCTTGGCGCCGCCGCCGAGGTCGTAGGAAGCACCCAGACCGTAGGCTTTGCCCGAGCCGCCCAGACCGATGAAGTCTTCTTCGTCGGTGTAGAAGGCGGTGACCGACAGAGCGTCAGCGGAGTAGGTCGCCGAAACGTGGTACTGGTCTGCGTCAACCGCGCCAACCGAAGCCTGGCCGTAGTTGGCTTTCAGCGAGATCGCGCCGAAGGTGGCCGAAGCGCCGAGGATGATGTGGCTGACGTCGCCGTCTGCATCTTCGTAGCCCAGAGCGACGGTGTAGGCGTCGGTCGCGTACTTCACACCCAGAGCAAGGGTCGAGTCGAGGTCGGTGCCGAGGCCGCCGTCGTTGTTGTCCGGGTTGGTCGCCGAGATGATCCCGGTGAACGCGCCCGACGAATACTCGTAAGCAGCGGTCGGGTCGGAGTTGCTGCCGCCGTCGCTGGTGCCAGCGCCGAGGTACACGGCTTCGTTCAGGTCGGACAGACCGGTAAGGCCAACGCCATCAACGTTGCCAACAACCTGCTGAGCAGCGCCGTCGATGTCGCCCATGGTCAGCTTGCCGAAAGCGCCCGACATGAACACTTCGCCAGCGTCGCCCGAGTTGGCGGCGGAAGCGTTGTCAGCACGGAAAGTCGCGCCGAACGACAGGCCGCCGTCGGTTTCGCCCGAAAGGGTGAACACAACGCGTGCACGGCTGGTGAAGCCGGTGTTGTCAGCGCCGAAGTCGTCGATGACACCCATGCGAGCCGAACCCGACAGGGTCACTTCAGCGGCAGCGAAGCCGGCGGTTGCCGCCAGGATGCTGGTCGCGAGAAGAACTTTTTTCATTTTTTCCCTCTTTCTTCAAGGTAAGCCCGCCGCAGGGGAATCCGCAGGGGAATGAAGGGTATTTCGCGCCAGACGCCCGTGATTGCAACGCCGACGGAACCTTGGGGGAAAAACGGCGGAAAGTTGGTGCACCAAAGCCACAGGTGGGGAATCCCGCCGTCCGCGCCCGGCGATCCCGGCGCCCTGTGCGGGTTGCGCCGTCTTGAAACCGGCACCAATCCGGGTCGGATCAGCCCCGGATCACGCACGAATGCCCCGTTCCACGCGGTTTTTCGCGGTTTCCCTCGCGCGCGGGGGCGTTCCCTTTTCCGCAGGCAGTCCGCCGCAGGCTGGCGCGAAAGGCCTTGGCAGGCCCAAGACGTCGCGTTAGACAGCGGGACACGGGAACGATGGGTGGCTTGATGATCTTGCAGCAACTTGCACGGGTGGCACTGGCCACGGGGCTGTCCCTGTCGCTTGCGGCCTGTGGTGGGGGCGGGCTTTTCAACCGCGGCGGATCGATTCCCACCGAAGAGCAGATGACCCGCAAGGAACGCGCCGATGCCCAGCGTGCCGCCAACCGGGCCGCAAACCCTGAGGAAGAGCAAGGCTCGACCATCTGGGATCTCTTCTCCAACGCCGATGATCCGAACACGACGGTCGAGGTGAACAAATACATCTGGCAGGCCAGCCTTGAAGTGCTGAACTTCCTGCCCGTCGAATCGGTTGACCCGTTCACCGGCGTCTTCACCACCGGCTTTGGCCGCCCGCCGGGCGGTGGCCGCGCCTACCGCGCCACGGTCTATGTCCAGGACCCCGCCCTTGACGCGCGCAGCCTGAAGGTCGCGCTGCAAAGCCAAGGCGGCGGCGCGGTCGCCCCGGAAACCGTCCGCGCGATCGAGGATGCCATCCTGACCCGCGCCCGCCAGCTGCGGATCCGCGACAGCAACCTTTAAGCGTCCGGGATCTGGCTGCAGACCGGGAAGGGGTGGACCTTTCCCGGCGCGCATGTGTAATTCCGCCCCAATTTCTGCCTGGAACCCCGCACGAGGCCCCTGATGTCGCGCTATGACCCCGCCGTGATCGAACCCCGCTGGCAAGAGGCCTGGGACAAGGCCGGGGCCTTCACCGCCAAGGCGGATGCGACCAAGCCGAAGTATTACGTGCTCGAGATGTTCCCCTACCCCTCGGGCCGCATCCACATGGGGCACGTCCGCAACTACACGATGGGCGACGTGGTGGCGCGGACCAAGCTGGCGCAAGGTTACGCCGTCCTGCACCCGATGGGCTGGGACGCTTTCGGGATGCCCGCCGAAAACGCCGCGATGGAGCGGGGCGGCCATCCCAAGGATTGGACCTACGGCAACATCGCCGACATGAAGGCGCAGATGAAGCCCCTGGGCCTGTCCATCGACTGGTCGCGAGAGCTCGCGACCTGCGACCCGGAGTATTACGGCCAGCAGCAGGCGATGTTCATCGACATGATGGAGGCCGGGCTGGTCTACCGCAAGGCGGCGGTCGTCAACTGGGACCCGGTCGACATGACCGTTCTGGCGAACGAACAGGTGATCGACGGCAAGGGCTGGCGGTCCGGCGCTGCCGTCGAACGGCGCGAACTCACGCAGTGGTTCTTCAAGATCAGCGATTACTCGGAAGAGTTGCTGTCGGCCCTCGACGGCCTGACCAACTGGCCGGAAAAGGTGCGCCTGATGCAGGCGAACTGGATCGGAAAATCTCGGGGCTTGCAGTTTGCCTTCGACATGGTCGGCGCACCTGCGGGCTTTGACCGGCTGGAGGTCTATACAACCCGCCCCGACACCCTGATGGGCGCCAGCTTTGCCGCCATTTCAGCCGACCACCCGCTGGCCAAGGCGCTTGAGGGCAATCCTGATGTAGCGGCTTTCGTGGCCGAGTGCCGCAAGGGCGGGACGAGTGCCGAGGAAATCGAGACGGCTGAGAAGATCGGCTATGACACCGGCATCCGCGTCAAGCATCCGCTTGATCCGAATTGGGAACTCCCCGTCTGGATCGCGAACTTCATCCTGATGGACTATGGCACGGGTGCGATTTTCGGCTGCCCTGCGCATGACCAGCGCGACTTTGACTTTGCCACGAAGTACCGGCTGCCGATCAAACCGGTCTTCTCGGCAGACGGCTCAGATGCCCCGCTGGATGAGGCGTTCGTGCCGATGAAGTCGGAAAAGGTCCACTATATCCGTGGCTTCGCTGGTGAGGCAGTGCAGACCGGTGACGACGGCGTTGCCACCGCCATCGCTCATGCGGAAACCAACGGCTACGGCAAGGGCGTGACGAAGTTCCGCCTGCGCGACTGGGGCGTGTCGCGCCAGCGCTATTGGGGTTGCCCGATCCCAGTCATCCACTGCGCGACCTGCGGCGTGGTGCCCGAAGACAAGAAGAACCTGCCCATCGAACTGCCCTACGATGTCAGCTTCGACATTCCCGGCAACCCCCTGGACCGCCACCCCACCTGGCGCGATTGCACCTGCCCGAAATGCGGCGCAAAGGCCCGGCGCGAAACGGACACGATGGATACCTTCGTGGATTCAAGCTGGTACTACGCCCGCTTCACCGCCCCCCGCTCCACCACGCCCACGGTGATGGAGGACGCCAACTACTGGATGAACGTCGACCAGTACATTGGCGGGGTGGAACACGCGATCCTGCACCTTCTCTATTCCCGCTTCTTTGCGCGGGCGATGCACAAGACCGGTCACCTGCCGCAGAAAGCCATTGAACCCTTCAACGCGCTTTTCACGCAAGGCATGGTGACGCATGAGATCTACAAGACCACCGACGACCAGGGTCGCCCGGTCTATCACTTGCCCGAGGATGTGACCGTCTTCAACGTGGCCGACCGCCGGATCGTGGTGCGGGGCAACGAGCCGCCGCCGATTGACATGATCGACGACGTCGACGCCTTCATCCGCGCGCTCGCCGATGAAGGGCTGCTGGTCGAGGTCATCCCCTCGGCCAAGATGTCGAAATCAAAGAAGAACGTCGTCGACCCGATGAACATCATCGCCAGCTTCGGCGCCGATACCGCGCGCTGGTTCGTCATGTCGGACAGCCCGCCTGAACGGGATGTGGAATGGACAGCCTCAGGTGCTGAGGCCGCGTTCAAGCACCTTTCCCGCGTCTGGGCCTTGTGCTCTCGCATTGGCGAGATGCCGGCGGACCACAAGGGCGAGGGCGATCAAGACCTGGCCAAGGCCACGGCAAGGGCCATCGACGAGGTGACCAAAGGCATCGAGGGCTTTGCCTTCAACAAGGCGATTGCAAGCCTTTATGCATTCACCAACACCATCGCAAAGGCAAACGCCTCGACCGGCCCGATGAAAGAGGCGATCCGGACGCTCGCCAAGCTCATGTCCCCGATGACGCCCCATATCGCCGAGTCGATCTGGACCTATCAGGGCGGTGCGGGCCTTTGTGCGCAAGCGCCCTGGCCGAAGGCCGACCCGGCGCTGCTGATCGACGATACCGTCACCCTGCCGATCCAGATCAACGGCAAGCGCCGCGCGGAAATCAGCGTGCCGAAGGATATGCCCGTGGCAGAGGTTGAAAAGCTGGCGCTGGCGGATGAGGATGTGGTCAGGTTCCTTGCCGGGCAGCCGGTGAAGAAGATCATCGTCGTGCCGGGGCGCATCATCAATGTCGTCGTTTAACCGCCGGGTCCTTCTGCTGATGCCACTGGCCCTTGCGGCCTGCGGCTTTACCCCGGCCTATGCGCCCGGTGGCCCGGCCACCGCCCTCCTTGGCACCGTGCGGGCGCAGGACCCGACCGACAAGAACGGGTTCGACCTTGTGGAACGGCTGGAAGAACGGCTCGGCCGCCCCGAAAACCACCGCTATGACCTCGCCTACACCATTACGACCGAGGCTGTTGGTGTGGGCATCACCACGGAAAACGAAATCACGCGTTTCAACCTGAAAGGCGTGATCGACTACAGCCTGTCCGACAAGACCACCGGTGCGCGGCTGGCGGGGGGAAGGGTGCAAAGCTTCACCGCTTACTCCGCCACCGACTCTACCGTCGCAGGCCTTGCGGCCGAGGAAGACGCCGCCTTCCGCCTGATGCGCATCCTTGCCGACCAGATCACCGCCCGCCTGATCGCGGTATCCGCCAGCCTGCCATGATCCTGAAAGGGGCTGAAGCCAGCCGCTATTGCGCCAAGCCCGACCCGGGGCGCGCGGGCCTGCTGATCTTTGGCGCCGATGCGATGCGCGTGGCTCTGAAGCGGCAAGAGGCCATTGCCGCCCTAATCGGTCCCGAGGGTGAGGGCGAGATGCGCCTGACCCGCATGTCCGGCGGCGATCTGCGCAAGGACGGCAGCCTTCTTCTGGACGCGATCAAGGCCACCGGCTTTTTCCCCGGTCAGCGCGTGGCGTTCCTTGAGGATGCGACGGATGGGCTGGCCGACACCGTTGCCACCGCGCTGAAAGACTGGCGGCCCGGCGACGCGCATATCGTCGTCGCCGCTGGCAACCTGACCGGCAAATCCGCGCTGAAGACCCTTTTTGAAAAGCACGCCACCGCCATCTGCATCGGCCTGTACGATGAACCCCCGGGGCGCGAGGAAATTGAAGCCGCGCTGCAAAAGGCGGGCCTTGTGAACATCGAGCGTGAGGCGATGACCGACCTCACCACCCTCGCCCGCGCGCTTGATCCCGGAGATTTCCGCCAGACGCTGGAAAAGATCGCGCTCTACAAATGGGGCAACACCACACCCTTGACCCCCGCCGACGTTGCAGCAATGGCCCCGGCCACCATCGAGGCCGAGGTGGATGACCTGATCTCCGCCGTGGCCGAAGCGCGGACCGATGCCATCGGCCCTTACTTCCGGCGGCTTGAGGGGCAGGGCACCCTGCCCGTCACCATCTGCATCGCCGCCCTGCGCCACTTCCGCATCCTACACGCCGCCGCGACTGATCCGGCTGGCCCGTCCGTCGGCATCCAGAAGGCCCGCGTGAACTTCAAGCAGAAGGACGCGATGGGCCGGCAGGCAGGCCAATGGGGCACCCGCGCCTTGGAAACCGCGGTCGCGCTCCTGCTGGAAACCGACCTCACCCTGCGCTCTGCTTCCCGCGCGCCGGGCATGGCGGTGATGGAACGCGCCCTGATCCGCATCGCCATGACCCGGCGCTAGGGGCCGATTTCTTGCAAGAAATCGGTGCGGAGTTTTCCAAAACTCCGGCCCCTCACGCCCGGCGGATGATCCCGGTCAAAGGCACCGCGCCCGCCAGTGTGTTGGAAATCGTCCCGTATTTCAGGATGTTGCGGTGCAGAAGGTCCAGCCTTGGCCCCCGCTCATCGGTCTTGACGATAATCTCATAGGTGATCGCCACCAGCTTTGGCGGTGCATCCTGCCGCTCGGCCTCCAGCCGCACCTCCACGCCCTCAAAGGCAAAGTCGAGCATCGGCGACACCCGCTCCACCCCCTTGATCATGCAGGCCGCCAGCGCCGACAAAAGCAATTCCACCGGGTTCATCGCCCCGGGCCGCCCGTCAAGATCGGTGCCCAGCGCCACCTCGGCGCCATGCGCCGTGGCGCGGCTGCCCATGCCATCCACCCGCCATGCCCGCAGTTCGTACTTCATCGCGGCCCCCGCTCCGGATTGACTTCACCCCGGCCCAAGGCCAACACATGCCCCAGCCAAAGGAGCGATGCTTTGACCCAGCGCAAACCCGACCCGACGCCGATTGAGGTCTTCCTCGCCCCCCTAGCCGCCCTTGCCCGCAAGCAGCCCGAGATAGAGGCGCTGGTGTTCTGGGGCGATGCCGACGGCTGGCCCGCACACCCGTCCGAGGCGCTCGAATCCGAAGAAGTCACCTTCTACGCCGAAGGCCTGTTGGAGGATGGCTTCCACCTTGTCTGGACCATCGCCGCCCTCGACAGCACCCCAACCCTGCCCGACCACATCCGCCTGCAGTTCTGGCAGGACGACGGCCCCGCCCCGGACGCCCTGCCATCGGGCTGGGTCGCGCTGGACAGCCGCCGCTGGACGGCCCCCTAAAGCCGCGACAGCACCAGCCCGCCAAGGACCATCCCCGCGGCTGCAATCCGGGTGGGAGTGATCTCGCGCACCGCCATCCCTAGACTGCCCGTCGCGTCAATCACCAACGCCGCCGCCATCTGCCCAAAGACCAGCGCCGCGACCAACGTCACCACGCCCAGCGACGCCACCCCCCAGACCGCAGCAAAGACATACCACGCCCCAAGAACACCGCCGACCAGCGTCCAGACCGGCACCTGCCCCAGCCGCAGATAAGCCGCACCCTGCCCTTGCAACAGCGACACCAGGAAAAGCACCGCGAAGCCCACCCCGAAAGACACCGCCGCCGCCGGAACCGGCGCCCCTAACCCCCGCCCTAGCGCCGCGTTGATCGGTGCCTGCATCGCAATCGCCACCCCGCCCAGCGCCACCGCCACCACTGCCCACCACATCGCCTGCCTCCTGCCATTGTCCTGCGGGATCAGACCACCCCGGAAGGCAACGGACAACCCCGCGAAAGCCCGTCGCCGATGCCGACCAACACCCGCCACATTCAAAACCGGCATTTTTTCAATTGCGATTTCCGGGCAGCACCGTAGCCTGCACCCATGACCGGAACACCGGCACGCCGCGCCCCATGTCGCGGCCAACCAAAAGGGAGATTGCCATGAAATCCATGAAGCTGATGGCCACGTCTGCGCTTTGCGCGCTGACCGGCCTTTCCCCCGTCCTTGCCCAGGTCACCGAAATCGGTGCCGGCGAAGGCCAGGTGAACATCGTCGCCTGGGCCGGCTATATCGAGCGTGGCGAGACGATGAAGGAATTCGACTGGGTCACCAAGTTCGAAGCCGCATCGGGCTGCAAGGTGAACGTCAAGACCGCCAACACCTCGGACGAGATGGTTGCCCTGATGAACGAAGGCGGCTTTGACCTTGTCACCGCTTCGGGCGACGCCTCACTGCGCCTCATCGCGGGCGACCGCGTCCAGCCGATCAACATCGACCTGATCCCCTCCTGGTCCACCGTGGATGAGCGTTTGAAGAACGCCCCTTGGCACACCGTCGATGGCGTGCATTACGGCGTGCCCTACATGTGGGGCCCGAACGTGCTGATGTACAACACCGAAGTGTTCAAGGAACCGCCAACCTCGTGGAACGTGGTGTTCGAGGAAATGACCCTGCCCGACGGCCAGTCGAACAAGGGCCGGGTGCAGGCCTATGACGGCCCGATCCACATCGCCGACGCGGCGCAATACCTGATGTTCCACAAGCCTGAACTGGGCATCACCTCGCCCTATGAGCTGAACGAAGATCAGTACAAGGCCGCGCTTGACCTCTTGCGCACCCAGCGCACGCTGGTCAGCCGCTACTGGCATGACGCCTTCATCCAGATCGACGACTTCAAGAACGAAGGCGTGGTGGCCTCCGGTTCTTGGCCGTTCCAGCGCAACCTGCTGCAGTCGGACGGCCAGCCGATTGCCAGCGTCATCCCGCAGGAAGGCGCCACCGGCTGGGCCGACACCACGATGATGCATGTCGATGCGGCGAACCCCAATTGCGCCTACATGTGGATGGAACATTCGTTGTCATCGAACCTGCAGGCCGACCTTGCGGTCTGGTTCGGCGCAAACCCCGCCGTGCCCGCCGCCTGCACCGACGGGCGCGGCATGTCCACGGCCGAAACTTGTGCTGCCAACGGCATGGATGACTTTGAAAAGATCCGCTTCTGGACCACCCCGGTGTCGAACTGCAGCCAAGGGGAAGGGGCCTGCGTGCCCTATTACCGCTGGGTCAGTGACTACATCGGCGTGATCGGCGGTCGCTGATCCCCGACCCGTAGGATGGGCAGTATTGCCCATCCTACCTGACCCCGCGCCCCGGAACCTCCGGGGCGTCCTTGCCCGTTTCCGGACATCCCATGACCGCTGCCGTCACTTTCCAGAACGTTTCCCGTCATTTCGGCCCAGCCTCCGCGCCGGTGAAGGCGGTGGACGGCGTCGATCTGACCATCCCGGAGGGCTCGTTCTTCGCCATGCTTGGCCCCTCAGGGTCTGGCAAGACCACCTGCCTGCGCCTGATCTCGGGGTTTGAAAAACCAACATCAGGCCAGATCCGCATCTTTGGTGAGGACGTGTCGAACACGCCGCCCCACCTGCGCAACGTGAACACCGTCTTTCAGGACTACGCCCTCTTCCCGCACCTGAACGTGCGCGACAACGTGGCGTACGGCCTGATGGTCAAGGGCATGGCCCGCGCCGCCCGCTACGCCCGCGCGGATGAGATGCTGGCACTGGTCAAACTCGCCGACTACGGCGACCGCAAACCCGCGCAACTGTCCGGCGGCCAGCGCCAGCGTGTCGCCCTCGCCCGCGCTTTGGTGAATGAACCCCGCGTCCTCCTGCTCGACGAACCCCTCGGCGCGCTGGATCTGAAACTGCGCGAGGCGATGCAGGATGAGCTTAAGGCCCTCCAGCACCGCCTGGGCCTGACCTTCATCTTTGTCACCCACGACCAGCATGAGGCGCTGTCGATGGCCGATCATCTGGCCGTCTTCAACGACGGGAAGATCGCGCAGATCGGCACCCCGCAAGACATCTACGACCGCCCCGCCACCCGCTTTGTGGCCGATTTCGTCGGCTCCTCCAACGTCCTACCCCCCGCACTGACCCGCGCTCTTGGCGGCCCCGAGGAGTGGGCGTCCCTCCGCCCCGAGGCGACGCGCCTCGCCCCCACCGGCCCGGTCACCGGCCGCGTCACCGCGCTGCGCTACCTCGGCTCGGGCACCCGGGTGGTGATCGACGCCCAAGGCATCGACCTTGCTGCCCTCGTCCCTTCCGGCCACCCCGTCCCGGCTGAGGGCGACATCACCGCCATCGCCTTCGACCCTGCCGCCCTGCACCTGATGGGGGGCACATGACCGCCCGTACCGCCTTGCCCCAGCCAGGCAGGGGGCGCCGCCCCCTCGCGCCTTGCGGCGCTCACCCCGGGGATATGTGGGGACAGATGAAACACCCGTCCGATTTCATCTGTCCGACAAATATCCCCGCCGGAGGCTCCGCCATTTCCCCCCCGCACGCCGCTGGACGGAAAGGCACCCAAAATCCTTCCTTCAAGGATTTTGATGGTCGAAGGGCGCGTCCATGACCGCCATCCTGCCCCCGCGCGGCGCCGCAGACCGCCTCACCGGCCTCTTCTGGCGCCGTCCCAGCCTTCTTCTTTTCCTCCTCATCACGCCCCCCCTCCTCTGGCTGGGCGTCGTCTACCTCGGCTCGCTCGCCGCCCTCCTCCTTCAGTCCTTCTATTCCATCGACGAATTCTCCGGCGTCGTGAAAGAGGAGTTCACCCTCAAGACCTACGCTGAGCTTTTCCGCCCCCAGAACCTCGACATCATCCTGCGCACGCTGGTGATGGCGACCATCGTCACGCTCACCTGCGCGATCCTTGCGTTCCCCATCGCCTACTACGCCGCACGCTACGCCAAGGGCCCCTGGAAGGCCGCCTTCTACCTGGGAGTCATGCTGCCCCTCTGGTCGAGCTATCTCGTCAAGGTCTACGCCTGGAAGCTGATCCTCGCGAAAGAGGGGATCATCGGCTGGGCGGCTGAAGGCACTGGCACCGGCTTCATCATCTCGGGCATACTGTCGATCCCGGGCCTTGAAGGCTCGTCGCTCTCCACCTCGCCTTTCGGCACCTACCTTGTGTTCGTCTACATCTGGCTGCCGTACATGATCCTGCCGCTGCAGGCCGCGCTTGAACGCGTCCCGACCTCCATGCTTGAGGCCTCGGCCGACCTTGGCGCCACGCGGGGCCAGACCTTCCGCACGGTGATCCTGCCCTTGGCCATGCCGGGGGTCATCGCCGGGTCGATCTTCACCTTCTCGCTGACCTTGGGCGATTACATCATCCCGCAGATCGTCGGTGACAGTTCCCGCTTCATCGGCCTTGCCGTCTACCAGCTGCAAGGCACCGCCGGGAACATCCCCCTGGCCGCCGCCTTTGCCGTGGTCCCCATCCTGATCATGCTGGTCTACCTAGGCCTTGCCAAACGCGCGGGGGCTTTCGATGCGCTCTGAGGCCTCATGGGGTCTGAAAGCCGCTGCCCTCGGCGGGCTTTTGTTCCTGCACCTGCCGATCCTCCTGATCTTCCTTTACGCCTTCACGACCGAGGAGCGGACCTACCAGTTCCCGCCCCCCGGCCTGACCACCGAATGGTTCGCCGTCGCCTGGAACCGCGAAGACATCTGGCCGCCCCTCTACCTTTCCCTGAAGGTCGCCGCGATCTCGACCGCGCTGGCGATGATCCTTGGCACCCTCGTCGCCGCCGCCATGGCGCGGGCGCGGTTCTTCGGGCGCGACCAGATCAGCCTTCTGATCCTGCTGCCCATCGCGCTGCCCGGCGTCATCACCGGCATGTCGCTGCGCTCCGCCTTCGGGATCATGGATATCCCGTTCAGCACCTGGACCATCGTCCTTGGCCACGCGACTTTCTGCATCGTCATCGTCTACAACAACGCCGTCGCCCGCATGCGCCGCCTCTCTGGCGGGATCATGGAAGCATCGGCCGATCTTGGCGCCAACGCCTTCCAGACCTTCCGCTACATCCTGCTTCCGAACCTTGGCACGGCGCTGCTGGCCGGGGGCATGCTGGCCTTCGCCCTGTCCTTTGATGAGGTGATCGTGACCACCTTTACCGCAGGTCAGCAATCCACCCTGCCGATCTGGATGCTGAACGAACTTGTCCGCCCGCGCCAGCGCCCGGTGACCAATGTGATTGCCATCGTCGTCTTCGCGGCAACTTTCCTGCCGATCCTGATCGCCTATTATCTGACCCGTGGCGGCAACGACACGGCCGGAATGGGCAAATAGCCCGCCCGCAAAGAAGACTGGACCAGATCCTCCTTCAGGAAATATTCAAACTGGGCAATGATCCTTTGGTATCACCGTCCTCAGACAGCCCCTGAAGGTCCGCCATGCCGCCGCCCACCAATATCATCCAGAACGGCACCTTCGATCTGCAAGGCATGTTCTGGACCGGGACGGATATTGAGACGACCTTCTTCGAAAGCTCCTACTTCGGGTCGAACAACACCAACCGCGTGGCGGAAATTGACGGCAATGCCGGCCAGACCACGCAGATGCGGCAGAGCTTCACCATCACGGAGCCAATTCAGACCGAATTGACCTTCATCGCCGCCCTGCGGACCCAGAACACGGTCATCGGCCAAGACGGCTTTACAGTCGATATCGTCAACAGCACCGGAACCGTCATCGCTTCGCTGATTGTCCGGCCGCCCGTCAGGGGCGTTTACGAGACCTATACCCTGCCTGTGAACTTCACCACGGCCGGGACCTATACGCTGCGCTTTACCGAACTTGGGCCAGACAATTCCTTCGGGGCAATCGTCGACAACATCTCGATGCTGGTCTGTTTTGCTGGACAAACGCTGATCGACACGCCCACCGGCCCCGTGCCCGCACGCGCGATCAAGGCGGGCGATCTGGTGACCACCGAACAAGGGCCAAAGCCGGTTCGCTGGGTCGGGCGACGGCACGTCACCGCAGAAGATATGGCGTCAAACGAAAAGCTGCGCCCGGTGAAGATCAGCGCTGGCGCACTTGGCCAGGGCCTGCCGCGCGCTGACCTTTGGGTGTCACGCCAGCACCGGATGCTGGTCTCCTCTCCCATTTGCCAGCGGATGTTCGGTGAGACCGACATTCTGGTGTCGGCGCTGAAGCTGACCGCGCTTCCCGGCATCCACATTGATGTCTACATTGCGCAGGTCGACTACATCCATCTTCTCTTTGACCAGCATGAGGTGGTGTTTGCCGAGGGCGCGCCCAGCGAAAGCCTTCTGCTCCAGTCAGAAGCGATGAACGCGCTGTCGCCGGAAGCGGTGGAGGAAATACGCCTTCTCTTCCCGGAACTGTCGCAAGGCCCCCGGCAGGATGCCCACCTGATCCCGAAGGGCCACCAACAGACCCGACTGGCCGACCGCATGGCCCAGAATGACCGCTTGCCTCTGGAAACCTTCCGTCGTCCTGCATAGGTCGGGGTTCACCCGGCCGCTGCTTCAGGTGCAGCCAAAGGTTAAGGCATTCCTAAAACCCGCAGCCAACCCCTTGATTTTCCTAGCCTGACCCCCCTGTCCCTGCCCGGGACACCTCAAAGCAAAACCCCGGCCACAGGGGGCCGGGGTTCATCATTCAGGGGCCCTTCGCAGCCTTAGCGACGACGGCGGTTGTCGTCTTCCTCATCCTCGTCATCATTGCTGCCGCCAGGCAGGTTGAAGAAGCTTTCCGCGTCCGAGAAGTCGCCCGCCGGGGTATCGTCTTTCTCTTCCTCGCCAAAGACCTCAAGCCCCGAAGGCACCTTCGGCGCGGGGTCCATGCCCAAGGACTGCTCGGTCGAGACCAGCTTGCGCCGCTCATCATCCGACATCACCACCCCATCCGCCGCTTTCTTGCGGGCCGCAGCCTGCACGGCAGTGTCCAGTTCCGACTGCTTGCAAAGGCCCAAGGCAACCGGGTCGATCGGCTGGATGTTCGAGATGTTCCAGTGGCTCCGCTCACGGATCGACATGATGGTCGGCTTCGTTGTGCCAACCAGCTTGCCGATGGCCCCATCGGACAATTCCGGGTGGAACTTCACAAGCCAGTAGATCGCAGCCGGCCGGTCCTGCCGCTTGGACAGCGGGGTGTAGCGCGGACCGCGACGCTTTTCCTCGCCCACCGCCGCCGCGTTGAACTTCAGCTTCATCCGGTACAGGGGATCAGCCTGCGCGCGGTCAATCTCGACCGGGTCAAGCTGGTTGTTGGCGATGGGGTCAAACCCTTTCACGCCGCCCGCCACGTCCCCATCGGCAATGCCCTGCACCTCAAGCTCATGCAGGCCACAGAAATCGGCGATCTGGGCAAAGCTGAGGGTCGTGTTGTCCACCAGCCAGACGGCAGTGGCCTTGGCCATAAGCGGCTTTAACATCGACATCGGATCTCTCCTTTACAAATCTCTCCCGGGCCGGGAAAACGGCGGCGGGCGGACCCGCGAGTTCCACGTTTTCTGGGAATTCAATCGCCATATAGGCCCTTGCGGCCGGAAGGAAAAGCGAAAATGCGCCGGATCCTGATGACTCTTGCGGCTTTGTTCTGGGCCACCGGTGCAGCGGCCGAGGGCGAGCGGGCGGGTGACTTCGACTATTACGTCCTGTCCCTATCCTGGTCAGCCGCTTGGTGCGCGCTGGAGGGCGACGCCCGCGACGATCCGCAATGCGACAGCGGGCGCGGGCTGACGTTTATCCTGCACGGGCTTTGGCCGCAATATGAGGATGGCTGGCCCTCTTTCTGCCGGACGGTGGAGCGTGATCCGACCCGCACGGAAACGGCCGCAATGGCCGATATCATGGGCGGATCGGGGTTGGCTTTCTACCAATGGAAGAAGCATGGCCGCTGCTCGGGGCTTTCGGCATCGGCCTATTACAAGGCTGCCAGACAAGCGCATGCCAGCATTGCCATTCCCGACCTGTTTCGGCAGGTCGACCGACCCCTGACCCTTCCCGCCAGCGTGATCGAGGACGCATTTCTTGAGGCGAACCCGGGCCTCAAGCGCGACCAGATCACCATCACCTGCAAGGATGGCCTCATTCAGGAAGCGCGCATCTGCCTGACGCGCGACCTTGACCCGCGGACCTGTGGCGCGGATGTGATCCGCGACTGCCGACTGTCGGATGCGGTCTTGGAACCGGTGCGCTGAAAAAGGTGGCGGGATCAGAGGACAATACGGTTCAATGGGGAAGTCGGGGAAAATGACTTGATAAAATGTCCGGTGCCGGGGCAGCTGGGGAACTGCCATTCGGCCTAGTCCTGGATCGAAACTATTGATCCCGCCTGACATTTGTTTACCAAAACCCAGCGCAGCTTGCGCGTGAAAGAACCGTCAATTCGTCAAGACATCATTAATCCTGCGCTGGACCCCGGTTCATCGCCGCCGTGAGGGTATGGAGCTCCTTGCTGCCTAGCGATGCGCCTCATGGTCCGCGCTCAACCTTCGGTGGCAATTCCCGCCGCTTTTTTTAATCCAGTTTTTTCATTGATGGAGTTTCAGATGTCCAAATCTGTTGCATTCAAGGCTGGCCAATCCCCGTTCAGCCCCGTGTTTCAGGACATGATCGACCGCCGCGTCGACCTCATGAAACTTGATATCGTCCAAGGCCTTGCCTACGAGCAGGAGCCCTCGCTCATGGCGGCGCGGGGCGTGTCGGCGAATCCGTCTCGTCTGGCCCCGATCGTGGCGGCGCGGTTGCGCAACGCCAAGCCTGGCGGCAAGCGGGGGCAAAGCAATGCGCTGAAGGCGCTGCCACTGACGTAGCTTTACGACGCAAGCCTGCGGTCGCTGTCCCGGCGCTACAACGTGGACCTTACCTCGACAAAGCGGGTGGTGGACCAGATCGACACCGCGCGGGACTTTGCCTTCATCGCGCCCGAACTGCGCAATGAGGGTAAGCTGGCCAGCCTGCAGGAAAACATCTTCGCCATGCAGGTGGATGACGACAGCACCTCGGAACTGGGAAGCGAGGCCGACAGCATCCGCCGCCTGGCGCCGCATCTTTCGGTTGATCCAAACGTGTTGCGGATGATGGTGGACGGTGGCCGGTTCAGCGGCACTGCCCTTGGCTCTGGCAACGTGGGGGTGCGGTCGCAACGCCCATCGTCGTGAACAAGGGCCTGCATTTCCGCCTGCACAAGGTGAAATGCATTGAAGAGACCAACCCCGAATGGCCCGGCGATGACGAGATTGCCATGGGCGGCACCGCCGTTCCTCCGACCGGCAACCCAACCAAGGTGCCGGAATTCATGGTGCGTGACGACTTTGACGACGGCGAATCGAAAACCTACTCGCCGCCACGCCTGCTCAAAACCTTTTCCATGACCAATGTCAGCTATCCGGCCGATTTCCTGATGGTTCTGGCCTTGGCGGAAAAGGATAACGGCGGGCTGTCGTCCTTCCTGCAGGACCTCTGGGAGGCGATCAAGGATGAGGTGACCGTCATCATCGCTGCCGTCGGGGCAGCGGCTGGGGCGGCTGCCGGTGGCGCGCTTGGCACCGCGATCGGCGGGCCGCTGGGCACCATCATCGGCGCGGTCGCCGGGGCGATCCTTGGCGCGCTAATCGGGTGGCTGATTTCGGCCATCAAGGACGACATCTTCACCCCGCAATCGGCGGCCGTGCACCTGCCGAAGTCAAACTCCACCTTGGCTGGCGGGGCGCTGACCTCGCCCCAGTTGACGATGGATTTCCACGACCACGGTGGCCACTACCGGGCCTGGTACACTTGGCAACTGGTGCGATAGGCCGGTGAAAGGGGGGGGGGGCCGCTGGCCTGCCCCCTATTCCTCAACCTTGAGGACGATCTTGCCGACATGCCCCTCAGCCTCAATCCGCCAGTGGGCGGCGGCGGCTTCAGTCAGGGGAAACTCACTGTCCATGACAACCCGAAACGCCCCCCTGGCGATCATCGGCCAGACATGGGTTTCAACGGCCTTGGCAATCCTCGCCTTGGCAAGGTCAGACTGCGGGCGGAGGGTGGACCCGGTCAGCGTCAGGCGGCGCATCATCAGTTCGGCAAAGTTCAGCGTGACCTTCGGCCCTTGCAGGAAAGCGATCTGCACCAACCGCCCGTCATCCGCCAAGGCCTTGATGTTGCGTTCGATATAAGGGCCGCCGACCATGTCGAGGATAAGGTTTGCCCCGCCCTGGGCCTGCAGGACCGGCACGAAATCATCGCTGCGGTAGTTGACCGCCACTTCGGCGCCAAGATCACGGCAGACCTGGCATTTGTCGTCCGATCCGGCCGTGGCAAAGACCCGGGCGCCCAGAGCGGCGGCAATCTGGATGGCCGTGGTGCCAATGCCGGAAGTGCCGCCGTGCACGAGGAACCGCTCTCCCGCCTGCAGGCCGCCGCGCATGACGATGTTGGACCAGACGGTGAAACAGGTTTCCGGCAGGCAGGCGGCTTCGGCCATCGATAGTCCGGGCGGGACAGGCAGGGCATGCGCCTCATGCGTGACTGCATATTCGGCATAGCCGCCACCGGGCAGCAAGGCGCAGACCCGGTCACCGATCTGCCAGCGGCTGACGCCGGGCCCAACCTCAACCACCGTCCCCGAGCATTCCAACCCCGGCAAGGGCGAGGCCGAGGGCGGCGGCGCATAGGCCCCGGCCCGTTGCAGCGCGTCGGGCCGGTTTACCCCGGCATAGGCGATGCGGATGATGATCTGGCCATGCCCCGGCACCGGAACGGGAACCGAACAGGGGAGCAAGACATCCGGTCCGCCGGGAGATGAGATTTCAACGGCGAGCATGGAGTGGGACAGGGTCATCATCGGTCTTTCGCAAGGGACAGGTCAGCCGTTCTGGCGGCCGGGCAGGTCATCTGGCATTCTTGGCTTGCGGAAGGTTGCCAGAACCTTTCCGGGACCGGCAAGAATCGCCTTGCCCAGCGGATTTTCCCTGACCTTGGCCTTCAGCGTCTCGATCTGCATCACGCCGTCGATGCGGCGATCCAGAAACTCCCATGTCGCCTGCTGCCCGGGCGAGGTGTCGCCCAGCCAATAGAGCACCGTCGCGCCATAGACCGCCGACAGTGTCGCGCGCTTGGTGTACCAGTTCACATCGGTGGAGGTATCGCCCAGCGCCGTCCAGATCTTGTCCGCCGTGCCCCAGACGGCCTTGGCCCCGTCAGCGGCGTGGTTCGGCAAGGAAAAGAGGGTGCTACCGCGGCGCACAAGCTCTTGATCCGCAAGCTCAAGCCGGATCTGCACGGCCCTGGCGATGCGGTCACGAAACCGCAGGGCGGCAAGGTCGGTCTCGGCCAGTTTGGCCAGCATCTCGGCATCGCCGCGCGCGTGATAGGCCAGCGCCAGGTCAACCCCGCCGCGCGGGAAAAGCGCCTTGCCAAGACCAGCGGCCACCCCGGCATCGGCCAGTGCGGCCTTCAGCGTGCGGTCCGACCAGCCGTCAAACGGCACATGGACAAGGGCCGCGTCCAGAACCCGGTCTTTGGTGTCTTCGGTCATCCTAACCCCCGTTTCCAGTTCGGTGGACAAGCCACCCCCGCTTTGTTATAGGGCGCGGGCCTGCACATCATAGTGCAACTCTAACTTAGGAAGGTGGTGACAACCACATGCAGGTCAGCGTCCGCGACAACAACGTCGAACAGGCTCTCCGTGCCCTGAAGAAGAAACTTCAGCGCGAAGGGGTGTTTCGGGAAATGAAGCTCAAGCAGCATTTCGAGAAGCCCTCCGTCAAGAAAGCACGCGAACAGGCCGAAGCAGTCCGCCGTGCAAGGAAACTTGCCCGGAAGAAGCTTCAGCGCGAAGGCGGTCTTTAAGACGTCAGCGACACTGGGGTAGCGATACCCGCCCGATCAACCCCCGTCCGCAAGGCCGGGGGTTTTTCATGAGACCTTGGGGGCAGACATGCGCAGCGTCTTGATTACGGGCACCGCCGGGTTCATCGGCTTTCACCTTGCACAGCTGATGCTGAAGGATGGGTTCCGCGTCATCGGCTATGACGGGATGACGCCCTATTACGACCCAGCGCTGAAGCGCGCGCGCCACCAGATCCTGCTGCAGTCGCCCAGTTTCACCTGTGAAGAGGGGATGCTGGAAGACATGTCCCGGTTGCAGACCCTCTGCGAAAGAGAGCAGCCGGATATCATCATCCACCTCGCCGCACAGGCCGGGGTGCGCTATTCCCTGGAAAACCCGCGCGCCTATGTCGAGGCGAACCTGCTGGGCGCGTTCAATGTGCTGGAATGCGCGCGGGCATTCGGGGTTCAGCATCTGCTGATGGCCTCAACTTCATCGGTCTATGGGGCCAACCCGGACATGCCCTTTGCCGAGGTGCATAAGACCGACATGCCGCTGACTCTTTATGCGGCCACGAAGAAGGCGAATGAGGCGATGGCGCATTCTTACGCCCATCTGTGGAAGCTGCCGGTGACGATGTTCCGCTTTTTCACCGTCTATGGCCCCTGGGGCCGGCCTGACATGGCCCTTTTCAAGTTCGTGAAGGCTGCGCTGGAGGGGGAGGCCATCGACATCTACAACCATGGCCAGATGGCGCGGGATTTCACCTATGTGACCGATCTGGTCCGCGGCATCCGCCTTCTGGTGGACCAGCCGCCGGTTCAGCCCGCGACGCCGGAAGACATCCTACCCGGCGACAGCCTCAGCCTGGCCGCCCCGTTCCGCACGGTCAACATCGGCAACAGCACCCGCGTGCCGCTGATGGAGTTCGTGTCCGAAGTCGAACGCGCGCTTGGCGTGACGGTCGCTAAGAATTTCATGGAGATGCAGAAGGGCGACGTGCCGGAAACCTGGGCCGATTGCGGCCTTCTGAAACGGCTGACCGGCTACCAGCCCGAAACATCCGTGCGCGAGGGCGTCGCGGCCTTTGTCGCCTGGTATCGCGAGCATTACCGTGTTTGAAGCACGAGTTTTCTGCGAAAACTCGGGTCCCATCATCGAGTTTTCGCAGAAAACTCGTGCCCGTCAGACCGATAGCGCCGTCGTCCGAACCACCGTCCGCAGCGCAAACGAGGACTGCATCTGCCGCACCCCCGGCAGACGGGACAGGAATTGCCGGTGAATGCGGGCGAAATCCTCGGTATCCTCAGCCATGATCTTCAGAAGGTAATCAGCTGTCCCCGCCATCAGATGGCATTCGAGAAGGTCAGGCACGCGGGCCACCTCACGCTCGAACGCGTCAAGCAGGTCTTCCGCCTGACTTTGCAGGGTGATTTCCACAAATACCGTCGTCAGCCGACCCAGCTTTCGGGTGTCCAGAAGGGCGACGTAACCGGCGATATACCCCTCTTCCTCCAACCGTTGCACCCGGCGGTGGCAGGCAGAGGGGGAGAGGTTCACCATCTCGCTCAACTCGGCATTGGTGATCCGGCCTTGCTTTTGCAGCACGGTCAGGATGCGGCGGTCTGTGGCGTCTAGGTCCATGTTCCTGGTAACTTCTTCGATGAAAAGCCGACTACGCGGTAAATTCTACCGTGAAACCGCTGTGGCGTCATGCAGAAATCAAAGTATCTGCGCGCCAACCGGCAAAGACTGATCCCATCAGGGACCAATGTCCGCAGGGAGACAGCACATGAAAATCGGTTGCCCGAAAGAGATCAAGCCGCAGGAATTCCGGGTCGGCATGACCCCCGACGCCGCGCGCGAAGCAGTAGCGCATGGCCACAAGGTGATGATCGAGAAAGGCGCAGGGGTCGGCGCAGGTTTCACCGATGCCGATTATAAGTCGGCCGGCGCGAAGATCGTCGACACCGCCGAAGAGGTGTTCGAAAAGTCAGACATGATCGTGAAGGTCAAGGAACCCCAGGCGGTGGAGCGGAAGCGCCTGCGCGAGGGCCAGCTGCTGTTCACCTACCTCCACCTTGCCCCCGATCCGGCGCAGACGAAGGATCTTCTCAAATCGGGTGCCACCTGCATCGCCTATGAAACGGTGACGGATGACCGGGGCGGCCTGCCCCTCCTCGCCCCGATGTCCGAGGTTGCGGGGCGACTTGCCCCGCAGGTCGGCGCCTGGACGCTGCAAAAGGCCAATGGTGGGCGCGGCGTGCTCCTCGGCGGTGTGCCGGGCGTTTTGCCTGCGAAGGTTCTGGTCATCGGCGGCGGGGTCGTCGGCACCCATGCCGCCAAGATCGCCGCCGGAATGGGCGCGGATGTCACGGTCATCGACCGATCGATCAACCGGCTGCGCTATCTGGATGACGTGTTCGGCGGGGCGTTCAAGAACGCCTATGCCAGTGCCGGGAACACCATCGCCCTGGCGCGTGAGGCTGACCTCATCATTGGCGCCGTTTTGATCCCGGGGGCGGCGGCGCCCAAGCTGATCTCGAAGGCCCAACTGAAAGAACTGAAGCCTGGCGCAGCGTTGGTTGATGTGGCCATCGACCAAGGCGGCTGCTTTGAGACGTCTAAAGCCACCACCCACCAGGACCCGATCTATGAGGTGGACGGGATCATGCATTACTGCGTCGCCAACATGCCGGGGGCCGTGGCACGGACGTCCACGCAAGCGCTCAGCAACGCTACAATGCCTTTCATGCTGGCCCTTGCCGACAAGGGCTGGAAAAAGGCCTGCGCCGAGGACAGGCACCTTTTGAACGGCCTGAATGTCCATGCCGGAAAGCTGACCTATGAAGCGGTGGGCGTGGCGCTTGGCCTGCCCTCGATCACCGGGGCCGAGGCGCTTGCCCTGTAATTGCACCGTCAGGGGCAGGCAGATGCCGCGCCCCTGACCATTGGCCCCAAAGCGCGAGACCTGCGATGGCGGTGAAGATCGTCCATTGCAGCAAGACCCAAATGCTTCCCAGCATCGTCAGTCCGTAGAACAGGAACAGTCCCGCAAAGCAAAGTTGCACGGCGCTCAGGAACCACGCCAATGGCATGTTTGGCCTAAGCGCCAACCAGCCAAAGGCAATGGCCTGCAAGAACAACATCGCGCTGACAAAGTGCCACAAGATGGCAGATACCGCCCGAAGCGGCAGCGGCATGTCTACCGCCTGAATGGGCACATGAAACTCAGCCCCGCCCCCGATGACATGCAGGCCGAAGGTTGCTGCTGACAGGACAGCGGCGGCAAGGAGGGGGATGTTCATGGCGCGCTCCATCGTGACCATACGCCAGCGTATGTTGCACGGAAGATTGCACGGAACAATACGGTATCGTATGGACAGGCATGGACAAGATGACGCAGCGGCTTACACGCGAAGACTGGGTGCTGGCAGGGTTCCGCGCCTTGGCAGCAAAGGGCATGGTCGGGCTGCGGGTTGAGCCGGTCGCCCGTGATCTGGGTGCAACCAAGGGATCGTTCTACTGGCACTTTGCCGATCCGGCGGCCTGGCGCGATGCGATGCTGGAGTACTGGCAGGACAAGGCCTTTCGCTCCATCGTCGCCCTTGCGTCAGAAGCTCCGCCTGGGCTGGCCCGCTTGACCAGGCTTATAGCGATAGCCGCCGCAGAAGGCCGCGACCCCGCTTATGGCGGTGTGGAGGGAGAGCCTGCCCTGCGGGCCTGGGCGCGCCATGACCCAGTTGTCGCGGGCGTTTCGCGCAGTGTCGATGCAGGGCGCGTTGGGTTTCTGCGCGACTGTTTCTGCGAGGTCGGCTTGCCAGATGCCCGGGCCGTCGAGGCCGCAAAACTGTTTTACGCGACGTATATCGGCCTGCAGGAGTTGAACACCTCGGAAGCCGAGATGCGCAGCGGTCTTGAGGTCTTGCTGGCAAGCCTTGGCGCAGCCCCATCGGGGATATGACGCGGCGGCGACGGAAGTTCTGCTGACCGGCGTATGTGGAGCATCAAGCACAGGTGCCACATGACTTTATTCGGCCAGAAGCCCGCGACCCTGATCCTTTGGGTCATCCTTGCGTTACCCGCCCTGCCCCTGATCGGACCGCTTTTCGGGGACAACGCACAGGCTTTTCACCGGCTGCTGCACCCCACTGGCGAATGGGCGGCGCGATTCATGATCATCGGCATGATGGCCTCGGGCCTGATGCTTTTGTTCCGCGGGCGCAGTTGGCCGCGCTGGCTGATGCATCATCGCCGCGACATCGAGGTGGCAGCCTTCGTCTACGCCGCCCTCCACACGCTGGTCTATGTGATTGACCGGGGCACGCTGGACCGGATCATCGAAGCCATGCCGCAGACCGACATCTGGGCGGGTTGGGCTGCGATGCTGATCTTTGTGCCATTGGCGCTGACGTCGAATAACCTGTCACAACGCTGGCTGCATGCCGGGTGGAAAACCCTGCAAAGGCTGGCCTATCCTGCGGCAGTTCTGGTGCTGATCCACTGGGCCGCCCTGCACAACTGGGGCAGCTGGCCCCCAGCCGCAGTCCATTTCGGGCCGCTCCTGGCCTTGTGGGCCTATCGGCTGTGGTACTGGTACCTGCGACCCCGTCCGGCTCATGCCTGACTGTGAAGCGGCCCGCAAGCTTGCACCTGCGGGCCGGTTCGGGATCAGGACTTCTTCAGTTCGGCAAGGATTTCCTTCAACAGGTCGTTGTCGGACGGGCCCGCCGGGGCGGCCGGAGCCTCTTCCTTCTTGGGCATCATCCGGTTCACGGCCTTCACGATCAGGAACACCACCCAGGCCACGATCAGGAACTTGATGATGGCCGTGATGAAGTTGCCGATGGCGAATTTCGCTTCACCGATGGAAAAGCCCCAGGTCGAGAAATCGATCCCGCCGATGATCATGCCGATCAAGGGCTGGATTAGATCATCGACCAGCGATGTGACGATGGCCGTGAAAGCCGCGCCGATGATGATACCAACCGCAAGGTCAAGCACGTTGCCCTTGGATATGAAGGCCTTGAATTCGTTAAGCATTACACGGTTCCCTCTTTGTCGCCCGCCTTTGCGGTGGGCATTTTGATCGCACAGGCGCACAGGCCCGCGCAAACTATTGCACAGGTTAACAGGCTTCCGAACGGGGAATTTTGGCCTAAGGTCGCACAATTCTGCATGAAGGAGCATGACTTGTCACAGCTTGATGCGTTTCTGATCACCCGCCGCTGGCCACCACGCAACCCTGCGGCGATCCAGCTGTATTCCTTGCCAACCCCGAATGGAGTGAAGGTCTCGATCGCGCTGGAAGAGACGGGCCTGCCTTATGACGCGCACCTGATCGACTTTGGCAAGAACGATCAGACCAGCCCGGAATTCCTGAGCCTGAACCCCAACAACAAGATCCCCGCGATCATTGATCCACTGGGCCCCGATGGCCAGCCCTTGGCCCTGTTCGAAAGCGGCGCCATTCTGCTTTACCTGGCAGAGAAGTCGGGCCAGTTGATCCCCGCAGGCAAGCATTGGGAAACGGTGCAGTGGCTGATGTTCCAGATGGGCGGTCTGGGGCCGATGTTTGGCCAGCTTGGCTTTTTCCACCATTTCGCTGGGAAAGAGGTGGAAGACCCCCGCCCGAAGGAACGCTACCGCGCCGAGGCGGAGCGGCTCTTGAAGGTGCTGGACGGCGCGCTGGCGGGCAAGGATTGGATCGTCGGAGACTACTCGATTGCCGATATCGCGATTGGCCCCTGGCTGCGCACGCTGCGCGATTTCTACAAGGCAGGAGACATCGCAGGCTGGGGCCAGTTGAAGCACGTCCCGGCCTATCTGGACCGCTTCCTGGCGCGGCCTGCCGTCCTGCGTGGCCTTATGGTGCCAGCGCGCGGTTAGGATGGGCAACATGGCCCATCCTACGATCTGGGTGCGGCGGCCCGGCGCAGCCGGTCATTGATCGCGCGGCCAAGGCCGGTCTCGGGTATCGGCGCAAAGGCGATGCGACCGCCGGGGCCCGCCAGACGGTCAGCCTCGCGCAGGATCTGGAACAGGTGAGATGCCGCCTCGACCAGATCCCCTTTGGCCGACAGGGTCAGCGCGCCTTCGACGGTCCCGAAGCCGACCAGCACCTCACCCGGCTGCGCCTTGGTCACCCCAAGCCGCACACCCGCCTCTGGCGCGTAGTGGGAGGCAAGCTGCCCTGGCGAGGTGGGTTTCGCCCCGTCGCCGGACAGCGCAAGGGGTATGCCAAGCACAGCTTCCAACGCTTCAACCGGAACACCGCCGGGGCGCAGCAGTTGCGGCTCAGGGTCGGCCAGCACGATGGTGGACTCCAGCCCCACCGCGCAGGGGCCACCGTCCAGCACGGCAGAAATCCGGCCGGACAGCCCATCCAGCACATGGTCCGCCCGCGTCGGCGACACCCGGCCCGAGGGGTTGGCCGATGGCGCCGCCACAGGCCCGCCGAACGCCCGCAAAAGCGCCTGGGCCAGGGGATGCGCGGGCACCCGCACAGCCACAGTTGTCAGCCCCGCCGTCACCAGAGGCGACACCGCAGCCCCGTCTCGCAAAGGCAAGACCAACGTCAGCGGTCCCGGCCAGAAGGCCTGCGCCAAGGCCCGCGCTTTGGGGCCAACCTCAGCAATCGCCTCAACCGCTGCAAGGTCGGGCAGATGCACGATCAGAGGGTTGAAACTCGGTCGGCCCTTGGCCTCATAGATCCGCGCCACGGCCGTGTCAGACCGCGCATCGCCGCCAAGGCCGTAGACCGTCTCGGTCGGGAAGGCGACAAGCTCTCCCGCGGCCAGCAACCCTGCGGCCCTGGCAATTCCGGCATCGTCTGGGGCAAGGGTGCGGGTCATGGGCGTCTGACGCAGCGTCCAGCTTGAAGGGCGGCATGAAAGGGGTAGCCTCCCCTTTGGGGTCGTCCTTACGGCAGCCCCCCCGTTTTGCCAAGCCTTCCAGAGGGAGACCCCCATGCCCTACCGCGCCCCGGTCAAGGACATCCGCTTTATCCTCGATCACGTCGTGGGGTTCGACCAGGTCACCGCCACCCCGCGCTTTGCCGAGGCGACCCCCGACATGGCCGAGGCGATTTTGGCCGAGGCGGGGCGCATCGCCACCGACATCATCGCCCCCCTGAACCGCGCTGGTGACAAGCATCCGGCCCGGCTGGAAAACGGCGCGGTCGTCTCTTCCCCCGGGTTTGCCGAAGGCTACCACGCCATCGCCTCGGGCGGTTGGGTCGGCATGGCGGCCAGCCCGGAGCATGGCGGCATGGGCCTGCCCTTCACACTTGCGCTTGCAGTGGATGAGATGATGTCGGGCGCTTGCCTCGCGCTGAACCTGAAACCCGTCCTGACCAAAGGCCAGATCGAGGCGCTGGAGCATCACGCCAGCCCAGCGATCAAGGCGCTTTACCTGCCAAAACTCACCTCTGGCGAATGGTCGGGCACGATGAACCTGACCGAACCGCAAGCGGGCAGCGACGTGGGCGCGCTGCGCAGTAAGGCTGAACCGAACGGCGACGGGACCTATGCGATCACCGGGCAGAAGATCTACATCACCTGGGGCGACAGTGACCTCGTGTCGAACGTCTGCCATCTGGTGCTGGCCCGCCTGCCCGATGGGGCCGAGGGGACGCGGGGCATCAGCCTCTTCATGGTACCGAAGTTCATCCCCGATGCGGCAGGCAACCCCGGCCTGCGCAACAGCCTGCGGGTGGTCAGCCTGGAACACAAGCTGGGCATCCACGGCAGCCCAACTTGCGTGATGCAATACGATGGCGCGACCGGCTGGCTGGTGGGTGAGGCGCACAAGGGCATGGCGGCGATGTTCACCATGATGAACAACGCCCGTCTGGCCGTGGCCGTGCAGGGCGTGGGTCTGGCCGAGGCCGCGCTGCAGCATGCGCTGGCCTATGCCGCCGACCGGCATCAGGGGGCCACGCCCTTGTCAGCGGACGGGCCGATCCTTGACCATGCCGATGTGCGCCGGATGTTGGCCACCATGCGGGCCGAGGTGTTTGCCGCCCGCGCCATCGCCCTCTCTTGTGCCGTCGCCGTCGACATGGCCACCGCCACCGGCAGCGCCGATTGGCAGGCCCGCGCGGCCTTCCTGACCCCCATCGCCAAGGCGCATGGCACGGACATCGGCTGCGAAGTGGCGCATCTGGGCGTGCAGATCCATGGTGGGATGGGCTATATCGAGGAAACGGGTGCCGCCCAGTTTTCCCGTGATGCCCGGATCACCCCGATCTATGAAGGTACCAACGGCATTCAGGCGATGGACCTGGTCGCCCGCAAAATGGCCGATGGCGGGGACGCCGCCTTTCGCCTGATTGACGAGGTCCAGCGTGATGCCGAGGCTGCGCGCGCGACCCTGCCCGATCTTGCGGGCGATGTCTGGCAGGCAACGGAAGCGCTCCGCGAGGCGACCGAGGTGCTTCTGGCGCAACCCCTGAACGACCGGTTCGCCGGGGCCGTCCCTTACCAACGCGGCTTTGCGCGGATCCTTGGGGCGCATGCCCACCTGAAGGCCGCCCTTGCCGATCCCAGCCGCGAAGCCCTCGCCCGCGTGATGATCCGCCGCATCCTTCCGGAACATCTGGCGCTTTTCGCTCAAGCCCGCGAAGGTGCGGCGGGGCTGTACGCCCTTGGTCTGGGGGACCTTGCCGCGTGACAGATGCCATAAGCTACCCGTTCGACACCCCGCCTGCGGAAGGCGCGGCGATTGAGGTAGCGCCCGGCATCCAATGGCTGCGCCTGCCGCTGCCAATGGCCTTGGACCATGTGAACATCTACGCGCTGGAGGACGGCGACAGCTGGACGATCGTTGACGCGGGTCTGTCCTCCAAACGGTCCAAGGCCATCTGGGGCGCGCTGCTTGCCGGCCCCTTGCAAGGCAAACCGGTGACCCGCGTGGTCCTGACCCATCACCACCCTGACCACGTTGGCCTTGCCGGCTGGTTCCAGTCCCGGGGGGCCGAACTTCTGGCCACCCGCACCGCCTGGCTTTACGCCCGCATGCTGACGCTGGACGTCCAGGACCGCCCCACGCCCGAGGCGCTGACCTTCTACCGCCGCGCGGGCCTGACCGAGGATGCGCTGGCCCAGAAGGCCCATGAGCGCCCCTTCAACTTTGCCGACATCGTAGACCCCATGCCCCTGGGTTTCACCCGCCTGACCGACGGCCAGCGCCTGCGGGCCGCAAGCCGCGACTGGACCATCCGCATCGGCCACGGCCATGCGCCTGACCATGCTACCCTGTGGTCCGATGACGGGATCATCCTTGGCGGTGACCAGCTTCTTCCCGGGATCTCCGCCAACATCGGCGTCTACCCGACCGAACCCGAGGCCGACCCCCTGACCGACTGGCTGGACAGCTGCCGCGCCTTCATGGCCCATGCGACCAACACCCAACTTGTCCTGCCGGGCCACAAGCTGCCCTTCACCGGCCTGCCCTTTCGCCTGACCCAGATGATCGAAAATCACGAATCCACGCTGGCCCGTCTGCTTGACCATCTGACCACCCCTCAGACAGCCACCCAGTGCTTTCCCCCCCTCTTCAAACGCGAGATTGGGCCCCCCGAACATGGCCTTGCTCTGGTTGAGGCGGTGGCCCATCTCAACTGCCTCTTGCGGCGCGGGCAGGTTTTGCGTTCCCTGACCCCGGACGGGGCCTGGGCGTGGGAAGCTGCATGACGAAATCAACGACGGCCAAGCCGAAAAGCCCGGCCAAGCGGGCGCATGACACCCTGATTCTGTCTATCCGCGCCTTCGAAAGCCGGCTTGATGCCGAACAGGAAATTGCCATGGGCTTTGCCGGGGATGAGGCGGGGGTGCTGCGGATCGAAGGCATCGGCTATTTCGAACCCGATATCATCACGTTCTACGGCACCGACGACGGCGGCATGCGAACGCAACTGATTCAGCACGTCAGCCAGATGTCGGTTACCTTACGCGCGGTGTCCAAGAAAAGCAGCGATGAGCCACCCCGCCGTATCGGATTTCAGCTGAACGCAGGGTGGACTGGCGGCGATTCCGGCGACGGCTCGGCCAGCTAGGTCTGCGCCCAAGCGTCCCGGTCCCCTTCGCCCCCGTGACAGCGTGATGTGAATAGGCTATTGGGCAGGAAAATCAGACAAAAGGGAACGCCATGGCTGACCACGAAAGCGAACACAAGCACGGCTCGATGAACATCCGGGCCCAGGAAAAGACCTTTGCCGGTTTCATCCGCCTGTCGATCTGGGTGGTCTGCGTCGCGATTGGCATCCTGATCTTCATGGGCCTCGTCAACGCCTGAACTGTATCCGTTTTTGCTGCCGCCCCGGGGGTCCCATGCTGCGCCTGATCATCAGCCTTGTGGCCCTTCTGGGTCTTGCCGCCTGTGGCGCCGAACCGAAATGGGCCCCGGAAGAGCAGGTTAAGGCCGCGCGCTTTGTCGCCGGGCCGCCAACCTATGTCACCCTCTACACCGTGGTGAACAAGACCTCAGGCTCGGGCGCGCATTCGGCTATTCTCGTCAACGGGTCGGAACGGCTGATCTTCGATCCCGCAGGCACCTGGATGCATCCCCGCCTGCCAGAACGCAACGACGTGCATTTCGGGATGACCGACAAGGCGATTGCCTTCTACATCGATTACCACGCCCGCAAGACCTATGACGTTATCGAACAAAAGGTCTTCGTCTCGCCCGAGGTGGCCGAGTTGGTGTTGCAACGGGTCAAGGACTATGGCGCCGTCCCCAAGGCGATGTGTACCCAAGCCACCTCAACAGTGTTGCGCGGCGTGCCGGGGTTTGAGGGGCTGCCGTCCACCTGGTATCCGAAAAAGCTGTCGGATGCCTTTGGTGAACTCCCCGGCGTCGTGACCCGCAAGATCACCGACGATGATGACGACAGCAATCACGGCGTCCTGCTGGTGCAAGCCAACGGCAACCCGCTGGAGTGACCGGGACTTGCACGGCCGGAGTGATCCTCTAGGGTCGCGGTTCAAGTCGCGGTTTTCGGAAAGGCTTCAGCTTGCGCATCTTCGGCGTCATCCTTGCGGGCGGACAGGCGCGGCGGATGGGCGCTGACAAGGCGCTTGTGGCCTTGGCGGGGCGTCCCTTGCTGGCCCATGTGCTCGAACGGTTGGCACCGCAGGTGGATCAGGTCCTGATCTCGGCCAACGGCGACCCGGTACGGTTTGCGGATTTCGGCTGCCCCGTTGTGGCAGACGCATCCCCGCAAGGGCCACTTTCCGGCATCCTCGCCGCGCTGACCCGTGCCGCGCAGCTTGGGGCAACGCATCTCGTTTCCACCCCCGTCGACACGCCCTTTCTGCCGGGTGATCTGGTGCCCCAGCTTCTGCTTGCGGCCGAGGCTTCGCCCGAAGGTTTGGCTATCGCCCGCAGCACGGATGGCGTTCATCCGGCAACGGCGCTCTGGCCGGTTGACGTGGCACCAGCGCTGGCGGCTTTTCTGGCCGATGGGGGGGCCAAGGTCACCCACTTCACCGATGCCCACCACGCCGCCCTGGCCACTTTCCCCGATGCCCGCGCATTCCTGAACCTGAACACCCCCGAAGACCTCGCCCGTGCCGAGGCGCTTTTGAAGGGTGCGGCATGAAAGTCTACGGCGTCATCGGCTGGAAAAACTCAGGCAAGACCAGCTTGATGGAGCGTCTGGTGGCCGACATCACGGGGCGTGGCTTCTCTGTCTCGACCGTCAAGCATGTCCACCACGCGGTGGACCTTGACCAGCCCGGCAAGGACACCTTCCGCCACCGGCAGGCAGGCGCGCGTGAGGTCGTCCTCGCCTCGGCCGACCGGTTCGCCCTGATGGTCGAACATCGCGGGCCAGAGCCGGAACTGGCCGCGATCCTGGCCCGCCTTGCCCCGGTCGATCTGGTGCTGGTCGAAGGCTACAAGCGCGACGCCCACCGCAAGATTGAGGTCTGGCGCGATGCAACTGGCCAGCCCCTGATCCAGCCGGGTGACCCCTTGGTCCGCGCTGTGGCGACTGATGCCCTCCTGTCCCTGCCCGTCCCGGTCCTGGACCTGAACGACACCGCCGCCGTGGCCAGTTTCATCCTGGCGGAGGTCGGCCTTGCGGTTTGACCGGGTGATCGTGGTCGACTGGTCCGGCCGCGCCGCCCGCAGCCCGGAGCGCGAAAGCAAGGACGCGATCTGGATCGGCGTGCATTCAGCCGACCATACGACCCAGACCTACTGCCGCACGCGGGCCGAGGCTGAGGTCTGGTTGAACCATGCGTTGGCCGAAGGCGGGCGGCAACTAGTGGGGTTTGATTTTCCCATGGGCTACCCCACCGGCCTTGCCCGCCGCCTGACCGGCCAAGACAGCGCCCGCGCCTTGCATGGCTGGCTGGCAGACCGGATCAGCGATGCCCCCGACAATGCCAACAACCGGTTTGACGTTGCCGCCAGCATCAACCGACATCTTTCCGGCCCCGGCAACGCCTGGGGGCCGTTCTGGGGTTGCCCCAAAGCAAGGCCGGTGCCGGGGCTGCCCTCGCTGAAGACGGTGGACTACGTTGCCCTTGGTCTGGAAGAGAAGCGGCTGGTCGAAAGAGAGAACCCGCCTGCGAAACCGGTCTGGCAACTTCTTGGGGCAGGGTCGGTCGGGTCGCAGGCGCTTCTGGGGATCCCGGTGGTCCATCGGCTTGCCCAGACCCATGATGCCGCCGTCTGGCCGTTTGAGGCCCCGCGCGATCTGACCTTGGCTGAGGTTTACCCCTCGCTTCTTGCGGCCGCCGTCACCGGGTCCGCCGACCCAATCCCCGATCGCGCTCAGGTGCGGCTCCTGGCAAGGGCGCTTTTCAACCTGTCGCAGGCTGACCGCCTGCCGGCCCTTCTGGCCACCCCAACGATCGCGGCTGAGGAAGGCTGGATCCTTGGCGCAGGTCACGCCCCCCTTCTGGCCGAGGCGCTGCGATGGGGGTGACGATCTTCTCGGGCCTGCATCCCCACCTCCGCCCGCAGGCCGCCCGCATTTACTGGGAGGCGTTCGGTGGCAAGCTGGGGCGGGTGCTGGGTCCGGATGACAAGGCGCTGGCGTTCTTTGAGAGGGTGATCCGCACCGACCTGTGCCTGGCCGCGCTGGACGATACCGGCGCGCTGATCGGGGTGGCGGGCTACAAGACCCACACCGGCAGCTTTGCCGGTGGCGGCTGGGCTGACCTGATCGCGGTCTACGGCCCCTTTGGCGGGCGCTGGCGGGGGTGGCTTCTCTGGACCCTGAACCGTGAGGTCGACAATGACCGCTTCCTTGTCGACGGCATCTGCGTCGCGCGGGCGCATCGGGGGCGGGGAATCGGGACGCTTCTTCTGTCGGCCCTTTACGATGAGGCGGCGGCGCGGGGGTATCGGTCGATCCGGCTGGATGTGATCGACGCCAACTGGCGGGCGCGGGCCTTGTATGAGCGGCAGGGCTTTGTCGCCACCAGGACTGAGGAGATGGGGCTGCTGCGCCACCTGTTCGGATTCGCGGCTTCGACCACCATGGTGCGGCCATTGGTGGCCCGTGAAGGGTGATGTCCCGGGCAGGGACACCCCCTTCACCCAAATGAAATCAACCACTTGCATCGCCATTTTCAGAAATTGTTAAGGTTTCGCCCACCCCCGACCGGCGCCCTTGCCCCGCAGCCCCCAGCCTGTCAGAATATGATCAAATCCCCATCCATAGCGGAGGCCGCAGGCCATGATCACCAAGCGCGAGTTCTATATCAACGGTGCCTGGGTTGCCCCGAAGGTCGCCCGCGACTGCCCCGTTATTGACCCGTCCACCGAAGACACCTGCGCTATCATCTCGCTTGGCAGCGAGGCGGATACCAACGACGCCATCGCCGCCGCCAAGGCCGCCTTCCCGGCCTGGGCCGCCACCCCGCCCGCCGAGCGCCGCCGCGTGGTGGAGGGCATCCTTGCGCAATACTACCCTCGCAAGGAAGAAATGGCCCATGCGATCAGCCTGGAAATGGGCGCGCCCATCGACATGAGCCGGGACGATCAGGCCGAATGCCTGCCCTGGCATCTGAAGAACTTCCTGAAAGCCTTTGACCACATCGAATGGATCAGGCCGCTTGGCCCCCACGCCCCCGATACCCGCATCGCGCTTGAACCCATTGGCGTCGTGGGCCTGATCACGCCCTGGAACTGGCCGATGAACCAAGTGACGCTGAAGGTGATCCCGGCGCTGCTGGCAGGCTGCACCTGCGTGCTGAAACCATCTGAGGAATCGCCCCTGTCCAGCATGCTTTTCGCGGAATTCTGCCATGACGCGGGCGTGCCTGCGGGCGTGTTCAATCTGGTAAACGGTGACGGGCCGGGGGTGGGCACCACGCTGTCCAGCCACCCGGATGTAGAGATGATCAGCTTTACCGGCTCCACCCGCGCGGGCCGTGCGATTTCTGTCGCTGCCGCGCAGACGCTGAAGCGCGTCACGCTGGAGCTTGGCGGCAAGGGGGCGAACCTGGTCTTCGCCGATGCCGATGCCCGCGCGGTGGAGCGTGGAGTGCGGCATATGATGAACAACTCGGGCCAGTCCTGCAACGCGCCCAGCCGGATGCTGGTGGAGCGTGGGTTCTATGACCGCGCCGTGGAAATTGCCGCTGAGGTGGCGAATTCCATCAAGGTCGGCCCCGCCAACCTGCCGGGCAAGCACATCGGGCCAGTGGTGAACAAGCGCCAGTGGGACCAGATTCAGGGCTACATCCAGAAGGGCATTGATGAAGGCGCGCGGCTGGTGGCGGGCGGTCTTGGTCTGCCAGAGGGCATGAACAAGGGCTATTACGTCCGCCCGACGATCTTTGCCGATGTGAAGTCCGGCATGACGATTGAGCGTGAGGAAATCTTCGGCCCGGTCATGTGCATGATCCCGTTCGAGACCGAGGCCGAGGCGGTGCAGATCGCCAACGACACGCCGTATGGACTGACCAACTACGTCCAGTCACAGGACGGTGCGCGACGCAACCGGCTGGCGCGCCAGCTGCGCGCCGGGATGATTGAAATGAACGGCAAGTCGCGCGGGGCCGGGGCACCCTTTGGCGGGGTCAAATCCTCGGGCCGCGCCCGGGAGGGCGGGGTCTGGGGGATCGAAGAGTTCCTGGAGGTCAAGGCCATCTCTGGCTGGGACGGATCGCAGGACATCGCGGCTGAGTAATCTGCCCACCCAAATCTAATGGCTTTGGCCTGTACGATCAGGCCAAAGCGCCCGGGGTAAAGCTGTCGGCGCTGGAAATCGCCCAGGCCGCAGCAAAGCGCGGGGATGAGCCGGGGTCAGCGATCAGCTGGCCGGGCAACAGCAGTTCATACTGTTCCGCGAGCGAAATCACCTTGTCCGACGAGGCGCGGCGCAGGAAATGGTGCGGCTTCAGGTCGGCCGGGCGGGCAAGCCCGGCCGCGGCGACCAGTTCGGCCAGCGCATGCACGGTGTTGCGGTGGAAGCTGGCCACCCGTTCGGCCTTGTCCGGCACCACGATGGCGCGCTGGCGTAGGGGGTCTTGCGTGGCAACCCCGGTGGGGCAAGCGCCGGTATGGCAGGACTGCGCCTGAATGCAGCCGACAGCGAACATGAAACCCCGCGCCGAATTGCACCAATCCGCGCCAAGGGCCAGCACGCGGGCCATGTCGAAGGCCGAGGTGATCTTGCCAGAGGCCCCAATGCGGATGCGGTCGCGCATGCCAATGCCGACCAGAGCGTTATGGACTAGGGAAAGGCCATCGCGCAGCGGCATGCCGACATGGTCCATGAATTCCAGGGGCGCGGCGCCTGTGCCGCCTTCCTTGCCGTCAACGACGATGAAATCGGGGGTGATGCCGGTGGCCAGCATCGCCTTGCAGATCGCCATGAACTCCCACGGGTGGCCGATGCACAGCTTGAACCCGGCGGGCTTGCCGCCCGAAAGCTCTCGCATAAGCGCAATGTGCTCCAGCAGGCCGGTGGGCGTGGAGAAGCAGGAATGGTGGGCGGGTGAGTTGCAGTCCTGCCCCATCGGCACGCCGCGGATCATCGCAATTTCCTGGGTGACCTTGGCCGCGGGCAGCACGCCGCCATGGCCGGGCTTGGCGCCTTGCGACAGTTTCAGTTCCACCATCTTGATCTGCGGATCGGCGGCGGTGTCGGCGAATTTCGCGGCGTCAAAGCTGCCATCCACCGCGCGCGCGCCAAAATAGCCCGAGCCGATTTCCCAGACGAGGTCACCACCATGTTCGCGGTGGTAGGGCGATACACCGCCTTCGCCGGTGTCATGAAAGAAATGCCCTGTCTGCGCGCCCTTGTTCAACGCGCGGATGGCGTTGGCGGACAGGGCCCCATAACTCATCGCGGAAATGTTCAGAAGGCTGGCGGAATAGGGCTGCTTCGTATCCGCCCCGACCAAAGTGCGCATCGCGTCATGCGACAGGGTGGGATGCGGCGCGATGGAGTGGTGGAGCCATTCGTACTGCTCTTGATAGACGTCATACATCGTGCCGAAGGGGCGCTTGTCGAGGTCACGCTTGGCGCGCTGGTAGACGATGGCGCGCTTGTCGCGGGGGAAGGGGGCGCCGTCCTTGTCGCCCTCAAAGAAGTATTGCCGCATCTCGGGCCGGATGGATTCCAGCAAGAACCGCAGGTGGGCCGCGACAGGATAGTTGCGCAGAACGGCGTGGCGGGTTTGCGTCAGGTCATGCGCACCCACGGCCACAAGCGCCAGGCACAGGGCGGCAAACGGCAAAAGCCACCAGGTCTGCCCGGGGAAGGCGGCCATCAGCGCAAGGGCGGCGACGGCCAGGATCGCGGGCCAGGTGATCAGCGCGTAGCGAAAGGTGAAGATCGTCGCAAGCATGGGGCCCCCAGGTGCCATTTTGCGGCAGTAAAGCACCAAACCTGTGAAAGATGTGCGAATTTCAGAAGGGGACGGGGGCGGTGAAACTGACGCGGCTGCCGGTCGCGGGGTGGTGGAGCGACAGCGTTTCGGCATGCAGCATCAGGCGGGGAAATTGGCGTGCGGTATCGGGCGCGTAGATCTGGTCGCCGATGATCGGATGCCCTAGCGCCAGCATATGGACCCGCAATTGGTGGCTGCGCCCGGTGTGCGGGGTCAGCCGAACGCGAGTTTCGGTATCGGAACGCTCGATCACCTGCCAGTCGGTCAGGGCGGGCCTGCCGTCAGGCGTGACCTTCTGGCGGGGGCGGTAATCCCAATCGCTGCCGATGGGCAGGTCAACCATGCCGCTGTCTTCGGCCATGACGCCATGCAGCCGGGCGATGTAAGTCTTCTGCGCGCGGCGTTGTTCGAATTCCTGCCCCAGAAACCCCTGCGCCTGCTTGGTGCGGGCGAAGAGGATGACTCCAGACGTGTCACAATCGAGTCGATGGACCAGCAAAGCATCCCAGCGGGCGGCTTGCAGGCGGGTTAGCAGACAATCCTGCCGGTTTTCCAGCTTGCCGGGCACCGATAGAAGACCGGCAGGCTTGTCCATCACCAGAAGCTGCGCATCCTCATAGAGGAATTGCAGGGGCGTGTCGGGCGGATCATAGGCGAAATCCGGGATCAGTGAGGGGCCGGAACCGGTGGGCCTAGACAATGCGGTGGCCTGCGGCGGTAAGGCGGTCGCGCAGGTGGCGGATGTGGGCAGGCCCCACCTCACAGCAGCCACCGACGATGGTGGCACCCATTCCAATCCAAGCCATTGCGAAGTCTGCATATTTCTCAGGCGTCAGGTCGTGGCGGTGGGTCAGTTCTTTCACCGTCGGCGCGTCTTTCAGGAAGTTGCCGGAGATATGGGTGAAACCGTTCGCATAGGCGCCGAATGGCTTGCCCAATGGCTTCAGCGCGGCCAGCGCATCGGCCATCGCCTCGGGCACCGAACAGTTGGCGAGGAGGGCGGCGATGGGGTACTGCAACAGGCGCTTGAGGTCGGCCACCGGTTCGCCCGAGCGGAGAAGCGTGCCGTCGCGGTCATCGACCGAGATCGACAGCCAGACCGGTTTCCCCGCCGCCTGCGCGCCGATCACCGCGCCTTCAGCGGCTTCAAGCGAGGCGGCGGTTTCGATCAGGATCAGATCGACATGCGGGCCAAGGATGCGGGCAATCTCGGCGTATTTCGGGGCGGCTTCGGCCAGGGGTTCGGTCAGGTCAGGGCGGTAGCTCGCCTGCAGGGGGCCAAGCGAGCCTGCGATGCGGGTGCCAGGATAGGGGGCGCGCGCCTCATGCGCCTCGGCCAAAGCGCGCAGGTGGAGGGCGTGGAACATCGGGTCAAGGCCCGCGCGTTCCAGCCGGTCATGGTGGATGGCATAGGTGTTCGTGGTGGCGATTGTGGCCCCGGCGGCGAAGTAATCGGCGTGGATGTCGCGGACCATGCCGGGGTGGTCGAGCATCACCCGGGTGGCCCAAAGCGGTGTCGGGTCATCGCCGGAGCGCGCCACCAGTTCCTGGCCCATGCCGCCGTCAAGGAGGGTGATGTCGGTCATTACGTTGTTCCTGTGGCTGGCAGCCGGGGGTTTCACACCCCCGGACCCCCGTGGGATATTTAGGGACGAAGAATGAAAATCTTAGTCAAATTGTTCAGACTGCATGATGGAAGACCTCGGCCAGAAGGGGGACAAGCCACGCCTCATCTGCCTTGGTGAAGGCGGCGGGGGTGTCGCTGTCTAGGTCGAGGACGCCGAGGAGTTTGCCGTGGCCGTTCCAGACCGGCAGGACGAGTTCGGACTTCGTGCTTGACGAGCAGGCGATATGGTCGGGGAAGGCCTCAACATCCGGGACGTTCTGGATTTGGCCGGCGCGGGCGGCGGCACCGCAGACTCCCCTTGAAAACGGGATGACAAGACAGCCATGGCCGCCCTGGTAGGGACCGATTTTCAAAAGTTCCGGTCCCACAACGCGGTAAAAGCCCGTCCAATCAGAGAACGGGTGGGCGTGGTGGATTTCGCAGACGACGGTGGCCATCAGGGCGACGGTGTCAGTCTCACCTTCGGTCAGGGCGCGGATAGCGGCGGTGATGCCTTGGTAGTCGATGTCAGTAGCCAAGGGCGCAACCGTCCTTCCGCGGGTCTGAGGCGCCGATCAGGATGTCATCCTGCAAGAGGATGGCCTGCGCGCCGCCGATGGGCGTGTCGGGGATGATGACCTGATGGCCCATCGCGGCAAGGTCAGCGCGGACCTGATCGGAATAGCCACGCTCAACCTCCATCCCGTCCACGCCGGAAAAGGCGCGGGGGGTGTCGATGGCGGTTTGCGGGTCCATCGCGAAATCGGTGAGGTTCGAGACGAAGCGCGCATGGCCGGTGGACTGGTAAGCCCCGCCCATCACGCCGAAGGGCATAATGACGCGACCGTTGCGGCGGATCATGCCGGGGATGATGGTATGCATCGGGCGTTTGCCGCCGCCAGCCTCATTCGGGTGGCCTTCCGCAAGGGTGAAGCCCGCGCCCCGGTTCTGGAAGTTGATGCCGAATTTGGCTGAGGCCATGCCCGACCCAAAGCCCCAGAAGACCGAATAGATCAGCGAGACGGCCATGCGGTCACGGTCGACCACGGTGATGTAGATCGTGTCCTTGTGGACAGCCTCGGTCAGGGGGGCGGCGGCTGGCATTGCGCGGGTGGGGTCGATCAGTGCGGCCAGTTTCGCTGCCGTGTCGGGCGACAGCATATGGTCAAGCCGGGTGGTGTGGGCTGGGTCGGCGATGAAGCGGTTGCGGGCATCGTAGGCAAGCTTGGTCGCCTCGGCCTCAATATGCACACGCTGGCTGCCGGTCGGGTCCATCGCCGCAATATCGAAGTGTTTCAGGATGTTGAGCAGCAGGATCGCCGTCGCACCTTGGCCGTTTGGCGGGTGTTCGACCAGTTCCACATCGCGGTAGGTGCCGGTGACGGGGGTGGTGTAGTCGCAGGCGGTGCTGGCCAGATCGTCCAGCGTATGGGTGCCGCCCAAGGCCTGCAGCGAGGTGATGAGATCCTCGGCGACTTCACCCTCATAGAACCCGGCGCGGCCTTCGCGGGCGATGCGGCGGAACACCTCAGCCTGGTTCGGGGCGCGGAAGACCTGGCCAATGCGGGGGGCCTGGCCGTTCAACGAGTAGAAGTCGCGCGCGGCACCGGTGAGGAAGGGCATCTCCTCAGCCCAGTCAAAGGCGACGCGGGGGGCGACGGGGATGCCTTCGTCGGCATAGTGGATCGCAGGGGCAAGTATCTGGGCCAGGGGAAGGCGGCCGTGGTCGGCGTTCAGACGGCAGAAAGCATCGATCGCGCCGGGCAGGGTGACAGCCTCAATCCCGCGGGTGGGGATGGCGGTCAGGCCTTGGGCGCGCAGGGCGGCGGGGTCAAGGCCCTTGGGCGCGCGGCCGGAACCGTTGAGGGCGAGGATCTCTTCCGTGCCGGCGGGTTTAAGGAGGACAAAGCAGTCACCACCGATCCCGGTCATCTGCGGCTCGGCGATGCCGAGGACCAACGCGCCGGCGATGGCGGCGTCGGCGGCGTTGCCACCGGATTTCAGCACCTCAACCGCGACTTGGGCGGCAATCGGATGAGACGTGGCACAAAGGCCGTTCTGCGCATAGACGGCAGAGCGGCCGGGTAGATGAAGATCGCGCATGAAGCCCCCCGATGTTGTGGCCAAGCTATTGCCCGGGCGCGGCAATGCCAAGGGCTGCAATGCGCCTAAGGACGCCGCGGCCCGGAGGAAGGGGCGAGAGATGGCTGGGGGTACGAGATCGGGGCAGGTGCGGCTACGGTGCCAGACCGGCTAAAGCGGGATGGTGAAGCTGAGCTTGTTCTGGCCGCCGACGCGGACATAGTGCAGCCCTTCGGTCAGCTGGCGGATGAGATGCCAGCCGAACCCGCCTTCGGGCAGGTCAGACAGGGAAAGATCTGCATAGCTAGCCGCAGGATCGGCGGACTGCCCGGGAAGACCACCGGCGGGCAGCTGGTTGCCGGGCATGGCCACGCCGCTGTCGGTGACCTGGCAGGCAAGCCCCGCCCCATCAAGCCGGAGCGAAACGGCAATCTGCCCCGGCCCGCCCGCATAGGCGTGTTCGGCAATGTTGTTCAACACTTCGGCCAAGACAACCTCAACCGTGCCGCGTTGATCGGGGGTCAGCTGCGACAGGGGCTGCGCCGCCGCCATCTTGGCAAGGCCGGCCCGAACGGCAAGGGGATCACTGGCCAGAACAAAGGAGTGGCTTGTTCCGGCGCCAGCGAAATCAGGCGCTGGCGACATGCGAAAGCGCCGCGGCATGGGTCGGATGGATGGTGAAGATCGAATCCATGCGCGTCAGACGAAACACCTTTTCCACGGTCGGGGTCAGGCTTGAAAGCTCAAGCACGCGATCGGGGCCGAGCAGCTTTTTCACCGCCACGATGGCACCAAGACCGCTGGAGTCAAGAAACTGCACCCGCGCCAGATCCAGCACGACGCGCGGTTCGCCCGACAGGGTGAGGTCACGCATCTTTTCCTTGAACTGGATGGCGCTGGCGGCATCGATCCTGTCTTCCATCACCAGGACAGACAGCAGCTTGGGCCGGGTCTGGGTTTGCAGTTGCATTGCGGGGTTCCCTTCATGGTTTCCCCGCAGGCTAAAAGCAAAGGGTTAGCAACCCGTAAGCGAAACCCCGGCTTTCAGGCTTAATTCAGCTGGAACCCAAGCGGATAGCGCCCATCCTCAAAGTCGCCAAAGAGATCAGAGAGGTCAGGGTGATCCACCGGCTCTCCGGTTTCATCGGGGACCAGGTTCTGCTCGGACACATAAGCCACGTAGTAGCTTTGGTCGTTTTCCGCGAGGAGGTGGTAGAACGGCTGATCCTTGGAAGGACGGCTGTCGACGGGAATATTGTCGTACCATTCTTCGGTGTTGGAGAAGATGGCATCCACATCAAACACGACACCACGAAACGGGTGCTTGCGATGTCGCAGCACCTGTCCAAGGCTGTATTTGGCGCGGGTTGTCTGCATTCGAACCATCCCCATAAGCTTTTATACCGTCAAGGCGGAATCCTTGTCCACCAATCCGCGCCGGGGACAAGGGAAACAGTCTGTGAACCTGAGGCCTACAGTAAAGGGCCGTCCTGCCGCCACCTGCGACGAAGCCTCGCGGATTTCTGAACGCAGGGTCGGGTCTTCCCCATTTCATCGGCACCGGCTTTGCGCTACTGTCTGCCTAAGAAAAAAAGGCACGAGGGGCAAATGAGCAGGTTTCTCCGTGCGGCGATGTTGTTGATGTTCCTTGCGTCTTGCGGGGGCGGCGGCAGCTATTCCGCGCCACGACAATTGGACGATGCCTGCGCAATCGTCCGCGAACGGCCGCAGTATTTGCGCGCCATGCAGGCGACTGAGCGGCGCTGGGGCATCCCGGTGCATGTGCAGATGGCCACAATCCACCAGGAATCGAAATTCGTCGGCAACGCGCGCACGCCGCATACCTTTGCCTTGGGCGTGATTCCGATGGGCCGGCAAAGCACGGCCTACGGCTATAGCCAGGCGCTGAACGGGACCTGGGAAGAGTACCAGCAAAGCGCCGGCGGCCGCCGGGCCAAGCGGGATGACATCCGCGATGCAACCGATTTCATGGGCTGGTACATGGACCAGTCCAGCCAATCGCTGGGCATCGCCAAGACCGATGCCGAGGCGCAGTATCTGGCCTATCACGAAGGGCGTACCGGCTATGCCAACCAGACTTACCTGGGCAAGCCGTGGCTTGTCGAAGTGGCAGCCAAGGTGGGCGCGCGGTCAGAGATGTACCGCCAGCAACTGGAATATTGCCGCTAAGCGGTCAGTTCCCGCGGGCGGCAGTTTCAGCCGTGATGTCGAACAGGCGTGAGCCGAAGCGGCCGCCCTTTTTCATCTCACCCAGCACAACCGTTGTCTGCGCGCCAAGGTCATCGGTGATGACCCACTGACGCAACTCAACCGGGTTGTCGGTGAAGACAAGCTCGATCGTGCCATATTCCGGCGCATCCGGGTCCTGCGCACGGACGCGGGTGGACGTGCCGTCATCTTCATGGCCCACCACCATCCGGGCGCGGCCAAGGTCGATGTTCTGCCCGAGGATCAGGTTCAACGGCGTGCGCTTCAGCGGGTATTGCTCGGGCGGCTGGTTCGATTTGGCGTCGAAGATTGCCACCTGCTGGCCACCCGCGATAACAAGGCTGCGGTCCGGCGGATCATATTCGAACCGCACCCGACCGGGGCGGTGAATGTAAAGCGTCCCCGTCGACAGCGTGCCGTCCGAGTTGATCTGCGTGAAGCTGGTCTCAACCGTGGTCAGACCGTTCAGATAGTCTGACAAGGCGGCAAGGGGGATCTTCTCGGCCGCGGCGGGAAGCGGCAGAAGCAGGGCAAGCGGGGCCAGAAGGGCGAAACGACGGTTCATTGCCCCCATATAGCGGCGACGCGGGGCGATTGCACCCCCATGGCGCCCGGGGTCGCAAGGACGTGCCGGTTGCGTGAGGCGGCGTGAAGTGCAGAAAACTGCGGTGCATGTGAAGGGGCACAGTGTAATCTTCGCCAAAGTGGCATTTGGGCGCGTTTTTCTTGCTGACAGTGCTTCAGAGACGCCCGGAATTACCAAGAATTCCCACAGGAACGCCGGTATCTTCGCACCAACACAAGGTTTGATCGGGGTGGCGAAGATGAAGGTCGTGGTTCTGGGCGCGGGCGTGATCGGGGTAACCTCTGCCTGGTATCTGGCCAAAGCGGGGCATGAGGTGACGGTGATCGACCGTCAGCCGGCAGCCGCGCTTGAGACCAGCTTTGCCAATGCGGGTGAGATTAGCCCCGGCTATTCCTCACCCTGGGCGGCGCCGGGCATTCCGCTGAAGGCGCTGAAGTGGATGTTCATGGAGCATGCGCCGCTGATCATCCAGCCGCGGGTGGATATGGCGCGGCTGTCCTGGATGGCGCGGATGCTGATGAACTGCACGGCGGATGCTTATGCGGTGAACAAGTCCCGCATGGTGCGGCTGGCAGAATACTCCCGCGATTGCCTGATCGAGTTGCGGGCCGAGACGGGGATCTCTTACGACGAACGCACCCAGGGCACTCTGCAGCTGTTCCGCACGGAAAAGCAGGTTGCGGCGGCGGCCAAGGACATTGCGGTGCTGAAAGCCGATGGCGTGCCGTTCGAGGTGCTGGACGCTGACCAGTGCGTGGCGGCGGAACCGGGGCTGGCGGCGGCGCGGGGCAAGATCGCCGGCGGGCTGCGGCTGCCGGGGGATGAGACGGGCGATTGCTTCAAGTTCACCCAAAGCCTGGCCGACATGGCGCGCGCGGCGGGCGTGACCTTCCGGCATGGCGTGAGCATTGACCGGCTTGAGGCTGAGGCGGGGCGGATCGTGGCCGTCCACACCTCGGAAGGGCGGGTCGTGGCGGACAGCTTCGTGCTGGCGCTGGGGTCCTACTCGCCAATGCTGGCGGCACCTTTGGGCATCAAGCTGCCGGTCTATCCGGTGAAGGGCTATTCGATCACGGTTCCCGTGGTTGATGAGGCCCGCGCGCCAGTGTCGACCGTGATGGACGAGACCCACAAGATTGCCATCACGCGCCTGGGTGACCGCATCCGCGTGGGCGGGATGGCCGAGATTGCCGGGTTCGACATGAGCCTGTCCCCCAAGCGGCAGGCGACGCTGACCCATTCGGTTGAGGATCTGTTCGGTGGGGCCGGTGACCAGAGCCGCGCGCAGTTCTGGTGTGGCTTGCGGCCGATGACGCCGGATGGGACGCCGATAGTGGGGCGCTCACCGATCCAGAACCTGTTCCTGAACACCGGTCACGGCACCTTGGGCTGGACGATGGCGGCAGGCTCGGGCCGGGTGCTGGCGGATATCGTCAGCGGCAAACGGACCGAGATTGCGGCGGCGGACCTTGGCTATGCCCGCTATCTGCGGGACGGCAGCAAGGGCCAGCGCCAGGGCAGTGGCGCGGCGCTTCCTGCCTGAGTGTCCACGGTGGACAAACCGGAATAATCTATTCCAACCAACGGTTTGATCGTGGGCGGTCATCAATCGTTAAGGATCTTGCGCGGCGGCGGGCGACAGGCTGACCTGCTGCGCCACTCTGGCTGACTTCTCCACCTTTTGTCCGGCAGCCATGCGCAGGCACGGCCCGACACAGCGCGCCATCCGATCTGCTCGCCAATCCGGGCAGAACAGGTCGCGTTATGCCAGATACCGCGAGGGCTACGTCGCGTAAGGAATTGCTGACCATCGGGTAAAGCGGACCTGTTTGACCTTTCGGTCAAATCTACAAAGGGCAATCCCCGTGCCCCGAAGTGAAGGACCAATCGCATGACCCAAAGCCAGATCGTGGCGCTTTGCGCCGGACTTGCCCTGTTTTCCGGCGCCGCCCTGGCCGAAACGGCCGGTGACCCCCTGGCGGAAGGACGGGTGCTGGAACTGAGCTTTGGTCTGGTGGCCCCCCTTAACAGCTTGCAGGACACGCTGACCACGCTGAATGGCGGCGGGGCGCAGGTGCAATCGACCAGCGTGCTGGATTTCGGCACCGGCGGGCGGGTTGGTCTTGCCTACAGCAACCCCTGGGGCGAAAACGCGCGGCTTGTGATCAACCTGACCGGGGCCCAGGCCAGCGGCGACGCGGTGGTCCAGATCGGCGACCTGAGCGAGGCCTATCCGGGCAGCTTTGACGACGGTCTGAACCTGCCTGCGGACTGGTATGCCGATGCCACGGTCAAGACCCAGACCAGGATGCTGTCGATCGGGCGGGAATGGCAGGGGCAGGACGGTTGGCGCTTCAGCGCCGGTCTGCAGGGCGGCACCGCACGTCAGGACCTGACATCGCTTTTGCGCGCGGTCGGGCCGTTTGCGCTGTTTGACGGCGAGCTGTTTTCGACCACGGCCACCCGGTCGAACAACCGGATGATCGGCCTTTACGGCGGGGTCAGCCGCTACATGCCGATGCAAGACGGGCTGGGCCTGCGCCTTTCGGCCAGTCTGGGCGTGATGCGCAACAAGTTCGACTATTCCTATTCGCACCGGATCAACGCGGTCGGAGTTGCGCCCAACAGTCGAGACGTGGCCGCGTCGGACAGTGGCACGGCCGTATCGGCCAAAATCTCGGCCCGGCTGGAACGGAGCCTTGCCAGCGGCGGGCTTCTGACCTTTGAGCTTGGCTATGATGGGCTGTACGGCGTCGGCAACGGGGTTGACACGTTCCTTGACGCAGAGGGTCGTCGGAACACGCCGAAGATCGACAGCGACACGATCGGCGCGGCCTATCTGAGCGTTGGCTACGCGTTTCGCTACTGACAGGCCGGTCAGGCGCAGGCCTGGCCATGCCAGCCGGTCAAGCCGTCTGGACGCGGGCCTGTGCGGGCGGATAGCGGAACTGGACCCGCGGCGTCCCGTCAGCCCGAAGGAGGGCTGGCGCCGGCGCCGGCTTGGGCGCAGGGGTGACGGCTGCCTGAGGCTTTACCACCACCCGACGCAGAAGGGCGACGTTCCGCGGCGCGGTTTCAACCGGTGGCTCGGCAAAGGCGCGCTGCCAGTCTTGCGCCGAGGCGTGACGGTCGGCCGGGCGCACGGAAAGCGCCTTGTCGATGGCGGCAAGAAACCCGCGTGGATAGCCGGTGAAGGTGGCTGCCAGCGAAGGCACCGGATCAGGCCGCCCTTCGGACACGGCGGCCAGACGCGACTGGCAGTCCACCGGCGCATGGCCGGTGATTGCGTGAAAAAGCGAGGCACCCAAAGCATAGATATCGCTTCTGGGGGTGACCGTGGCATTCGCTTCGTAAAGCTCGGGCGGGGAATAGCCGTCCTTCACCATGCTGAAGCCACTGTTCCGTTCGCCGATCCCATCCATCATCTTGCGGGCCGAGCCGAAGTCAATCAGCACCGGTTCGCCATCGGCGCGGATGCAGATGTTGTCGGGCGAGATGTCGCAATGCAGGAGATTGCGGTCATGGACATGCGCCACGGCCGACACAAGCTTTTGCGTCAAAAGGACAATCTGGTGCGGGGTAAGGGTGACCTTATCCTCGATCATGTCGAGAAGATCATGGCCGCGAATGTATTCCAGCGCCATGTAGGCGGTATCGTTTTCCTGAAACGAATGCCGGATGCGCACGATATTGGGGTGCTGCAGCTGCGACAGGGTCTGGGCTTCGTTCAGAAAGGCGCGGACCGCCTTTTGCATCTGGGCCTTGCTGGCTTCGGAGCGCGGGCGGACGGTGGTATGGCTGCGGGTGCAGAAGCTGGGAACGAAGCATTCCTTCACGACCACATCGCGGTTGAAGCTGTTGCGCGCAAGGTAAGTGATCCCGAAGCCACCGGCACGCAGGTAGGATTCAATCCGATATTGGTTGTTGGAAAGGCAGGTCCCGGGCTGCAGGACATCGTCAAGATCAGCGTCCTGGTCTGGTAGAGACGACTTGTCGAAGGCCATGATAATCAGCACCCCCAGCAGCGGAATTTCTGCCCGGTCCGCGTCCCCACACGCATCCCAGGTCAAGTGTTAATATGAGCCCACAACCCGTGATTGCAACTTTTTTCGAGCATGTTTGGGGCACGAGCCCGCTTTTGCGCCCTCTTCTGGCCAGAATCCGGGCGATTCCGTCAGCGCCCAGGGGACTGACCGCCCGGAATGGGGGCTAAACGGAAAAAGTTTAGCCCCGGAAAGCAGTTAACGCTGGGTAACCGATTCGCGGCTGCAGGCTGGGCCGCAGTGTCGGCGGGGGCGGTCTTACCGCTCCTCAACCAGAATTTCGCGCTTGCCGACGTGGTTGGCGCGGGTGACGACGCCCTCATCCTCCATCTGCTCAACCAGCCGGGCGGCCTTGTTATAGCCGATGCCCAGTTTGCGCTGGATGTAGGAGGTGGAGCATTTGCGATCCTTCGCCACGATGGCGACGGCCTGGTCGTACAGCGTGTCATCGCCTTCCGAGTTGAGGCCAAGGACGGCATCAATCTCATTGTCACGCTCATCCTCGGGGCTTTCGACGACGCCGGACATATAGACGGGGGGGCCAAAGCTCTTGAGATGGTTGACGATTTCTTCAACCTCCTCATCCGACACAAATGGCCCATGGATACGGGTGATCTTCGCCCCGTTGCCCATGTAAAGCATGTCGCCCATGCCCAGCAGCTGTTCGGCCCCCTGCTCACCCAGGATGGTGCGGCTGTCGATCTTGGAGGTGACCTGGAAGCTGATCCGCGTCGGGAAGTTCGCCTTGATCGTGCCGGTGATGACGTCAACCGACGGGCGCTGGGTGGCCATGATCAGGTGGATGCCAGAGGCGCGGGCCATCTGGGCAAGGCGCTGGATGCAGGCTTCAATCTCTTTGCCGGCGACCATCATCAGGTCGGCCATCTCGTCCACGATCACCACGATGTACGGCAGGGTCACGGGGGCGAATTCTTCCGTCTCGAAGATCGGGTCGCCGGTTTCCTCGTCAAAGCCGGTCTGGATCGTGCGCTTGAACATCTCGTTCTTCGACAGCGCCTCGCGGACGCGGCCGTTGTAGCCTTCGATGTTGCGGACGCCCATCTTGGACATTTTGCGGTAGCGTTCCTCCATCTCTCCGACCACCCATTTCAGGGCGACGACGGCCTTTTTCGGGTCGGTGACGACGGGGGACAGAAGATGCGGGATGCCGTCATAGACGGACAGTTCTAGCATCTTCGGGTCGATCATGATCAGGCGGCATTCCTCGGGCGTGAGCTTGTAGAGGAGGGACAGGATCATGGTGTTGATCGCGACGGATTTGCCCGAGCCGGTGGTGCCCGCGATGAGGAGGTGGGGCATCTTGGCGAGGTTCGCGACGATCGGATCACCGCCGATGTCCTTGCCGAGGGCGAGCGGCAGGCGCATCTGGCTGTCGCCAAAGTCACGCGCGCTGATGATCTCACGCAGGACAACCTTTTCGCGCACGGCGTTGGGAAGTTCGATGCCGATGACAGTGCGGCCCGGAACGGTTGAGACGCGGGCAGAGAGGGCGGACATGGAGCGGGCGATATCGTCGGCCAGGCCAATCACGCGGCTGGCTTTCAGGCCGGGGGCGGGTTCCAGTTCGTACATGGTGACGACCGGTCCGGGGCGGACGGCGGTGATTTCACCCTTCACGCCGTAGTCATCGAGAACGCTTTCCAGCATCCGCGCGTTTTCTTCCAGTGCCTCATCCGACAACTGCGTGCGCTGGATGGCCACGGGAGAGGACAGAAGGCCGAGCGGCGGGAGTTCATAAGCCGGGGCTGCATCGTCAAACCGGAGGCCGGGCTGAGTTTCGGCCAGCGCCTGGCGTGAGGGCGGGGCCTTGCGTGCGGCGTGCTGCACCACGGCCCGGCGGTCGGCGGTGACGGCAAACAGGCGGGGGCTGGGGATGTCGGCGGGGGCCTCATCCTCGATCAGGGCGTCTTCGTCGTCCCAAGGGGTGTCTTCGGCGAACATGTTGACGGGAAGCGGCGCGTCGAGGGTTGCGTCCTCATCCTCCACCTCGGGCTGCCACAGGGGTTGCGGCGCGGGGCGAGGGGGCACGGGCAAGGGCCGGGTGTCGGCCATCAGGACCACGGGGCCGCGCGGGCGCATGACCGGGGGTTCCACGCGGGCGGTGGGGGCAGTGGGCGTTGGATCAGGTGCGCGCTGCACGCGGTTGCGGATCACGTCGGAAATGCGGGCCTTGATGCGGTCTTCGCTGGGCAGGCTGGCATCCCAGGCTGCATCGGCGATGGGTTGGTCCACCAGTTCGGGCTGGGGATCAGCTGCGCGGCGCAGGCGGGCAAGGAAGCTGGGCTTCGGGGCGGCAACCGGAGGCTCTGCCACGCGGGCCTCGCTCCGCAAGGAGGGCGGCATCGCGCGCGACGGGGCGGCGCGCAGGGGTTCGGGCGTCATGGCCCCGCCAGTGACGGGGGGCAGCGTGCGGCGCAGGGGGGCACCGTCACGGGCGACGGGTGGGGCAGCGGCGGCCCGGGCCCGCGCGCGGTCCTGCAGGGTGCGGGCGCCAAGGACAGCCCCCCGCGCGCCGGTGCCAAGGCCCTGCGCCAGCGCGGAATAGCCCATGATCGACCCGAGGAGGAGGAAGCGGCGGATCGCCCGAAGCTCGGCCAGATCAAAGCCGGTGACATACAGCATCATGACCAGAAGGCCGGCGAAGGTGACCAGCGACAGGAGTTTCAGGCCGAAGCCCGCGCCCCCTGGCACGATGCCGAGGAGGGAGCCGAGGACGGTGTCACCGAAGAGACCGCCCAAGCCAAAGGTGTGGGTCCAGGCCTCGCTCGGGACCAGAGTGGCGCAATGGACGGCGGCGAAGGCCACGGCGATGACGGCAAAGACCACGCGGCCCAGCGCCCGTTCGCCGCCCCGGTGCGCCATGAAGCGCGCGCCCCAGACGGCGACGATGACCGGAATGGCCCAGGCGCCCTTGCCGATCAGGATGATGAGGGTCGAGGCGACAGCGGCACCAAAGCGGCCGAAGAAGTTCTGCGCGGGCTCTTCGGTGGCGACCATCCAGCCCGGATCCTCGGGCGAGTAGGTGGCAAGCATCAGAACGAAGGCCAGCGCCACAAGGATCAGGACCAGACCCAAAAGCTCACGCCCGCGGCGTTCGAGCATGGCTTGGGTGCCCTGGTCGAGAAGTGGATCGCGCTGCCGTGCCTGAAAGGAAGCCATGGTCACCTCACCCGTAAAGACAATCGCGAAGCTGGGTCAGCCCGCGAGACGTTTCTTCTGCCGGGGCCACGAGGGCGACCCGGATATATCCCTTGCCGGGGTTCTGGCCCCCAGCGTCGCGCGACAGGTAAGCGCCGGGCAGAACCCGCACCCCCGTTTCGCGCCAAAGCTTCATGGTGGCTGCTTCACCATCCTCGACCGGAAGCCAGAGGAAAAAGCCGCCGTCGGGGGCCTGATAGCCCTGAAGGCCCGCGAAGATCTGGTCGGCCTGCGCGAACTTGGCCTGATACAGATCGCGGGAGGCGATGACGTGGGCCTCGTCTTCCCAGCAGGCCTGCGCCACCTTTTGCAGCGGCAAGGGCAAAGGCGCCCCAGCGAAGGAGCGGAGTTGCCGAAGGCGCAGCATCGACTGGGGGCCTGCAGCCACGAAGCCAGACCGCAGGCCGGGCAGGTTTGACCGTTTCGACAGCGAATGGAACACCACGGCGCGTTCGGGGTCAGCGCCTTCTGCCGCTGCGACCTGCAGCAGGCCGGGCGGTGGGGCATCGCGCCAGATCTCGGCGTAACACTCATCGGCGAGGATGGCAAAATCGTGCTTTTCGGCCAGCGCTAGAAGGTCGGCAAGATAGTCCTTCGACGCCACCGCGCCTTGCGGGTTGGCGGGTGAACAGATGTAGGCCAGCGCCACACGGTCCAGCACATCTGTGGGCAAACTGCCGTAGTCGGGCAGGTGGCCGGTGGCGGCGGTGGCGGGGACGTAGACGGGTTCGGCCCCCACGGCCAAGGCGGCGACGGCATAGACCTGATAGAACGGGTTCGGCATCAGGATGACGGGCTTTTTGCCGTTCTTGGTTTCCGGGCACAGGGCGATGGCTGCGTTGAACAGACCCTCACGCGTGCCGTTCAGGACCATGAGGTTGTCTTCGGGGATGCTGACGGCATAGCGCCGGGCAATCCAGGCAGCGATGGCGGCGAGAAGGTCGGGCGTGCCGTCATTCGGGGGATAGACACCAAAGCCCGCAAGATTGGCGGCAAGGATCGGACCAACGAAATCCGGCATCGGGTGGCGCGGTTCGCCAATGGTCATGGCAATGGGTTCGCCACCCGGAGGGTGCACGTCCAAAAGCTTCCGCAGACGCGGAAACGCATAGTCTGGCAGGTTCGAAAACCGCTCAGGAAACGCCATTACTGCCTCAAGGTCGGGGTCTATGTGCCCCATTTCCCGGAACGATAGCCGGGCGCGGCGGTCAGGTCCAGAAAAACCCTTCACAGTGAGCGTGTTGCGCGGGTCTGATGTGGCTTTTTGGCTGGATCGCCGGAAGGCATGAATTTTCTGCGAAAATTCGGCGGTCAGCGCAGGGCGTATTCGGCTGCCGCCCCAAGGCGCAGAAGGCGGGCTTCCTGCCCGGGGGCTGCCATCAGGCTGATCCCGCACGAGGGTTGCGAGGTCGGCAAGGTCAGCGCGCAGAGGCCCAGCATATTGCCGATCCTGGTGTTGCGCAGGGCGAGCAGGTTTTCGGTGACGTAATAGGCATCATCGGTCATCAGCCGGTTCGCATCGGGTGGCAGGATCGGTGCGGTGGGCAGGATCACGGCATCAAGGCTGGCGGTCCGGTCGGCCCAGATCGCCCGCAGCTGATGCAGGCGCCGCCAGCCCGCGACATAGTCCGCCGCCGAGAACTGCGCACCGGAGCGGAACCGCTCCAGTATGCGGGGGAACATCTTTTGCGGCGCGCTTTCAATGGTTTCCCGCCAGATGCCATAGGCTTCGGCGGTGAAGAGGAGTGCGGCCAGACCCATGGCTTCGGCCACCTCGGGGGCGCTGATCCGGGTGAGGGTGGCCCCCGCGCGGGCAAGGCGCTGGGTGGCGTCGTCAAACCCCTTGGCGGGACGGTCGCGCAGATCATCGAGCGCGACGCTGTCCAGAACCGCAAGGCGCGCGCCGGCAAGGCTGGTCCGGGTCAGGTCCGCCGCGCGGGTGCCGTGCAGGGCGGCGAGGAGGTGGGCGCAATCCTCGACCGAATGGGCGAGGGGGCCGATGGTGTCAAACGCCTCGCACAAGGGGACGGTGCCGGTCAGGGGCAGGCTGCCGGCGGTGGTTTTCAGGCCGACAAGGTCATTCCAGGCGGCGGGGATGCGGACGGAGCCGCCGGTGTCAGACCCGATGGCGGCGGGGGCGAGGCCGAAGGCGACGGAAGCGGCGGCCCCGGAGGAGGAGCCACCCGGCACGGCGCGGTCGTCGTTCAGGCAGGGGGGCGTGGCGGTCACGGGGTTCAGGCCCAGGCCGGAGAATGCCAGTTCCGACATATGCGTCTTGCCAAGGCAGACGAGGCCCTGAAGCGTGGCGGTTTCCAAGACGGCGGCATCGCGGGTGGGGGTGCGGTGTTTCAGAAGGGCCGATCCCGCCTCGGTCGCGATGCCTGCGGTGTCGAAGAGGTCCTTCCAGCTGATCGGAACGCCGTCCAAGAGGCCCTTGCGCAGGCCAGATTTGGCGCGGGCGGCGGCGGCCATCGCCTCGGCCCGCGCGCGGGGCGCGGTGGTGCGGGCGTAGATGCGCAGGGCGTGGGGGTGGGTGTCGATGGCATCCAGAAACGCCTCAGCCAGTTCGACCGGGTGGATGCGGCCCTTGCCGATTTCGCGCCCCAGTTCGGATGCGGTCATGTTTGCCCAGGTGCCGGTCATCTTGATCCCCCGTTTTGGGCACGGTAGCGGCTTGGAGACGCATGGACAATCCGGGCCAGCGGGGTAAGTCTGCGGCCATGGCACATGACACCGATATCCTGATTGCGGGCGGGGGTTTGAACGGCCCGGCCTTGGCTTTGGCGCTGGCGCAGGGGGGGTTCCGTGTCACAGTGGTGGACGCACGGCCTGCCCCGGACCGGGCCGAGGCGGGGTTTGACGGGCGGGCCTATGCGCTGGCGATTGCCTCCACCCGGTTGCTGAGCGCGATCGGCGTCTGGGACAAGGTGCGCGACAAGGCGCAGCCGATCCTGGAGATCAAGGCAAGCGACGGGCGCGCGGGCGAGGGGGCGGCGCCGTTCTTCCTGCATTTCGACCACGCCGAGATTGAGGAAGGCCCGATGGGGCATTTGCTGGAGGACCGGTTCCTTTATGCCGCTTTCCTTGAGGCGATGCGCGCCACACCCGGTGTGACGCTGCTGTCAGGGGAAACGGTGGTGGCGCAGGAGGTGTCGGCCACAGGCGTGGCGGTGACCTTGGCCAGCGGGCGGGTGATCACGGCGGGGCTGCTGGTCGGCTGCGACGGGCGCGGGTCGGGTGTGGCCGCGCGTGCGGGGATCAAGCGGGTGGGCTGGGGCTATGGCCAGACGGCGCTGGTCACGGCGATCCACCATGAGAAGGACCATCACGGCATTGCCCAGCAATTCTTCATGCCGGCGGGGCCTTTGGCCATTCTGCCGCTTAAGGGCGGGCATCATTCCAGCATTGTCTGGAGCGAGGATGCCGAAACCGCTGCCGCCCTGCAGGCCCTGCCGGACGACGAGTATCTGGAGGCTCTGAAGCCCCGGTTTGGTGACTTTCTGGGCGAGATTTCGCTGGCAGGCGCGCGGTTTACCTATCCCCTGTCCTTGTCCCTGGCCGAACGTTTCATCGCCCCGCGCGTGGCACTGGTGGGCGATGCCGCACATGGGGTGCATCCGATTGCGGGGCAAGGCCTGAACCTTGGGCTGCGTGACGTGGCGGCCTTGGCCGAAGTGCTGACACTGGCCCGGCGGCGCGGTGAGGACCCCGGCAACCTGACGGCGCTGGAAGAGTATCAGCGCTGGCGGCGGTTTGATGCCACGGCACTGGCCCTTGGCATGGACACGGTCAACCGGATCTTTTCCAACGACAACCCGGTTCTGCGCCTTGGCCGCGATCTGGGGATGGGGATTGTCGGTGCGATCCCCGGCCTGCGCCGCGGCTTCATGCGCCAGGCTGCGGGTCTGACGGGCGAGTTGCCGAAACTTTTGACCGGTCGGCCGATCTGAACCGTCACCCGGCAAAAGCGGCGACCCCGCCGCTTTTGGGGGTCAGGCGTCCAGATGCGGGCGCGGGAAGGCGCGGGTGAAAAGGCTGCCGACCGGGCCGAAGCCAAGCGACAAGAGATAAAGACATCCCGCAGCAAGGATGATCGCCGGGCCAGAGGGAAGGCCCGCATGATAGGACATCAGAAGCCCGATGACCGAGGCAATGCTGGCCGCGACCGCAGCCACGATCAGCATGCCGCTGATGCTGGAAGCCCAGAAACGGGCGGTTGCGGCGGGCAGGATCATGATGCCGACGGCCATCAGCGTGCCCAGCGCCTGAAACCCTGCGACGAGGTTCAGGACGACAAGGGCGAGGAAGATGAAGTGGACAGGCCCGCTCCACCGGCTGACGGAGGCCAGAAAGCGTGGGTCGGCGCATTCAAGGACCAGCGGTCGGAAGATCAGCGCAAGGGTGGCAAGCGTGACGGTGGTGATGGCGCAGAGGAGGATGAGGGCTGCGTTGTCGAGTGCAAGGACGGTGCCGAAGAGGACATGCATGAGGTCAACGTTCGATCCCTTAAGCGACACGAGGAGCACGCCCAGTGCCAATGAAATCAGGTAGAACGCGGCCAGCGAGGCATCTTCCCGCAGTGTGGTAAACCGGGCAACGGCCCCGGTCAGGACGGCCACGATCAGCCCTGCCACAACGCCGCCGATGGTCATCGCGCCAAGGTTCAGGCCCGCGACCAGATAGCCGACTGCGGCCCCCGGCAAGATGGCGTGGGCCATGGCGTCGCCAGTCAGGCTCATCCGGCGCAGCATCAGGAAGACGCCAACCGGGGTTGCCCCCAGCGAAATGGCCAGGCACCCCAGAAGGGCGCGCTGCATGAAGACGAAATCGGTAAACGGGTCGATCAGCCAGCTCATGCGGCGCCAAGCTCGACCCGGTCACAGACGGGGGCGGTTTCGACGAAGGCTTCGGATTGCTGCCGGGCGCGGAACAGGTTTTCGGCGGTCAGGACCTGGGCGGTGGGCCCATGGGCCACCTTTTCGCGGGCCAGAAGCAGCGTATCGGGGAAGTGGTTCCGCACGGCGTCAAGGTCATGCAGGACAGCCAGAACGGTGCGCCCCTCGCCATGCCAGCGCTTGACGACCTGCAGAAGTTCGCCCGCCGTGCGGGTATCAAGCGCAGTGAAGGGTTCGTCCAGCAGGATCAGGTCAGCGTCCTGCAGAAGAAGGCGCGCGAACATCACGCGCTGCATCTGTCCGCCGGACAGGGCCGAGATTGGGCGGCGGTCAAAGCCGGTGAGGCCGACGGCGGCCAGCGCCTCGGCCACCTTTGCCGCAGCGGTGCCCGTAATCCGCCCGAAAGCCCCGGCGCTGTGCCAGAGGCCCATGGCGACGAAAGCGCCAACGCTGACGGGGAAGCTGCGGTCAACCTCGGACAGTTGCGGCAGGTAGGCAAGGCGACGTGCGCTGCGGTCAATCCGGCCTTCCAGGGGCGAAATTTCGCCGATCAGGCCCTTGAGCAGGGTGGATTTGCCCGCACCATTCGGGCCGACGACGGCGGTCAGGCTGCCTTCGCGCAGGTCAAGGTTCAGGTGATGCACCGCGGGGTGGCGGTCATAGCCAAGGGTCAGGTCACGCAGTTTCAGTGCCATGGATCAGCCCACCACCAGCCAGAGGCCAAGCCACAGAAGCGACGACAAGCCAAGAGCGATGGCCAAACGACCGGCGATACCGGAGAGCAGCAAATCGCGGTTCATGGGCGGTGTCCTGCGGTGCAGTCGCTGCAGCTGCCATGCACCTCGATCGTCTGGCGGGCTTCGGTGAAGCCCTCGGCCTCAAGGCTTTGGTGCAGGGTTTCAAACAGGGTCGGCGCGGTGACGGTGCGGACGGTGCCGCAGTCATCGCAGATCACCACGACGCCGGAAGCATCGGTCTTGACCGCCGACCAGGCGCGGAGGGTTTCGATCTTGCGGACCAGACCTGCATCCTCAAGCCCTTTCAGAGCGCGGTAGACCGTGGGCGGGGCGACTGCACCGTTGCCATGCTGCATCTGGCTGAGCAGCTGGTAGGCGGTCATGGGGCCGTCGGCTGCCCGGATCAGGGCCAGCACTTCGGTCTCATTCCGGGTCAATCCATCGCGCATCGCGGTCCTGCAGATGATGGCAAACGCCCCTGTCCCGACTCGGGCCAGTGGTTGCCACGTCTAACTAGGTTATAACATAACAGGGCGCAAGGGTGATTGCGTCCTTCAGCTCGGGGTGTCGAGGGCCTTACGCATGGCGGCTACGGCTTGGTCTATCCTATCGGGGTCTTTGAGAAGGCTGCCGCCGAGGAGGTAGACCACGTCTTGGCCATACATCGCCTGCATCTCGGCGGCGCGCGCCACGCTCATCCCGCCGCCGGGGCTGGGGAACATCGGCTGGCCGGGGCCGGTGGGGGTGCGGCAGGCGGTGGCGATTTGGCTACATTCGGCGGCGGTAAAGCCGAAGCGGCCACCGACATTGGGGAAGACCGAGATGTCGGAGCCCGCAAGGCGTTGCAGGGTGCCGAACATCACGCCGTGGTCGATGCCCGTGTCGGGGGCAAGGACATAGGGGCCAAGGAAGGAGGGGTGGGTCATGACCGGCAGGCTCAGGCTTGGGTCAGCGGCAATGCGCTGGACAAGGCCGAAGCCGAAAAGGCCGGGCATGACGAGAACCCCGTCCGCGCCCGCGTCTTTAAGGAAGCGCAGGTTGCCTTCGATCTGGTCGGCGGGGCCGGAGAAGTTGGCGAAGTAGAGGGCCTTGCGGCCGGTTTCCTCCCTCGCCTGCCGCATGGCTTTTACCACGGCGGTGACGCGGGCGCGTAAGGGGGCGGTGGGTTGGCCGGCAAGGCCGTGGTCTTCCTTGACGATATCCGCTCCGCCACGCACGCAGCCTGCGGCGAGGCGGGCGAAATCATCGGGGCCAAGGCCCATCGGTTTCAGGACCGGGGCGATCAGGCCACCCGTCGCCCGGCCACAAAGCGCGCGGATGCCCTTGACGCCGAAGCGGGGGCCGGGGAAGCGGGCGGCCATGGTGGCACCGGGGTCAATACCAGTGACGCGGATGCCTTGCTGGATGGAGGAGTTGCCGAAGACCACGTTCAGGAATTGTGTGAGTTCGTCCCCCGCGCTGTCGGGGGAATAGCTGAGCGTGGCTTGCCAATAGCCATCGGCCAGTTCGGTCACGTCTTCGACGCGGCCAAGGATTTCGTCGGCGATGTAGCCCGGTGGGACCACGTCGCGGGGAATTTCCACGGTCTGCTCCAGCGCGATGCCTTCTGCGCGGGCCGACGCCTCGGCCAAAGACGCCGCGCGCAGCCGGTAGGTGACGCGGAAGCGCTGCATCAGAGAGCTTCGGCCTTGACCAGCGAATGGACGGCGTCGATCCGCACGCCCTCCAGCGCCGCCTCATCAATACCGGTGGTCTGGCCCGTCAACCGCTCTACCGCGCGGACGAGGGACAGTGCATCCATCCCGTAGTGGCGCATGAGATAGGGGCGTGAGCCGCCGTGGGCGTAGGTGTCCTGCAGGCCAAGGCGGATCAGGCGGCGAGGCAGGCCAGCCTCAGCCAGCGCCTCGGCCACCATTGACCCGATGCCCCCGGCGACGAGGTGGTTTTCAAGGGTGATGACGCCGTGGCGGACGGAGGAGGCATGGGCCACGATCTGGGCAGCGTCGAAGGGTTTCAGGGTGTTCAGGTGCAGGTGGCGCACCGAAACCCCGGCGCGGGACAGGGCACCACGCGCGCGGATCGCCTCTTCGGTGGTGATTCCGGCGGTGACGACAAGGACATCATCGCCTTCCGACAGGACGCGCATCTGGCCGATCTTCAGGGGCGTGTCGAAGAGGCGGGGAACGGCACCGCGCAGGATGCGGCAGTAGACGGGGCCATCGACGGTGTCCGCCTCGGCCACGATGGATTCCACCTCGGTCGCGTCGCCCGCTTCCAGCACGGTCATGTTGGGAATGGTGCGCATGACCGAGATATCCTCGATCGCCTGATGGGTCATGCCGCCGGGGGTGGTGACACCGGGCAGGAACCCCATAAGGCGCACGCGGCGGCGCGGGTAGGCGATGGAGGCCATCAGCTGGTCATAGGGGCGGCGGTAGAGGAAGACGCCGAAGGAGTGGAGGAAGGGGCGGAAGCCGGCGAGGCCAAGGCCTCCGGCGAAGGAGAGCATGTTCTGTTCGGCCATGCCGAGGGACAGGAATTGATCTGGGTGGCGGTCGCGGAAGCCGTCGATTTCGCAAGACGAGGTGAGGTCGGCGGAGAGGCACAGAACCTCAGGGTGTTGGGTGGCGTAGGCTTCGAACGCGGCGGCGTAGGGGCGGTTGACCATTTGCATCAGTGGGCCTCCAGCTTTACCGGGGCAATGCCCAGTTCGGCGGCGATTTCGACATTCATGCGGGCGCGTTCCTCGTCCGACTTGAAGCGGACGTAGTGGAGGCGGGGAAAGCGGCTCATCAGGCTTTCCATGCCTTGGGTGGGGCGGGAATGGGCCAGCACGATCAACGGGCGGCCAGGGTGGGGGATGGCGGCAGCGGCGCGCATCGCGGGCAGGTCATGGGCGTCAACCTCAGCCACCACAGCGCCGAAATCGCGCAGCTTGGTGGCGATGTCGCCCACGGTCATCACGTCGTCCATCGCACCGTCGCATTGCTGGCGGTTGACGTCCATAATGGCCCAAAGGTTGTCGATCCCGTGGTGGGCGGCGGCCTGAACCGCTTCCCACGTTTGACCCTCCTGCACTTCACCATCGGACATGAAGACACAGACGCGGCCCGTGTGGCCAAGGCGCTTGCGGCCCCAAGCAAGGCCCGCGGCGGTGGAAAAGCCGATGCCGAGGGTGCCGTTGTGCACCTCCATCCCTGGGGAGTGTTCCGCGCCGATCATCTCAACTGAGGTGCCGTCCTTGTTGAACATCTCCAACCCCTCCGGCGCCATGCGGCCAACCTCGATCAGGCAGGCATAGGCGACGAGGGCGTAGTGGGCGGGGGCGATGAAAAGGCGGTCGTGCACGGCGTCAAAGGGGCCGTTGTAGCCGGCGCCGGTGACGTAGTCGGGGTTCTGGGCGGATGGGACGCCGGTGAAGGGCGGCGGGATCATCGGCATGGTGGAGGGGCCGAGGTTCAGGCCCTCGTTATACAAGAAAGCCAGTTGTTCGGCAGCCGAACAGGCCTGCGAAAGGTAGCCGCCGTTGTTGCGGATCGTGTGTTCAAAGACGCGGGACCGGATGGCATGCGCGATGGCCTCGGTCGATTTTTCGTTGCGCAAGGGCGGCTCCTGCATCGGTGGTGGTGGGCCGCTGGGATGCGGCCCACCAAGGGTGTCAGCGTGGCGGCAGCGTCATCCACGGGGCCATTGCCACATCGGCATGGGCGAAGGCGGGCAATTTCGCGCCCAGTTCTTCCATGTTGGTGATGTTCAGCTCATTCAGCATGGCCTGGGTGATCAGCGTCGGAGGGACGATCACCGATGCGCCGGGGTCTTCCCCGGCCAGGAGAAGCGCAAGCGTGCGCACCGACACCTCACCCACAACGGCGGGGTTGGTGGCGGCGGTGGCTTTCCAGGACGACCCGGCCTCACGCATCAGCGCGATGTCGGCGGTGGACACGTCGGCGGAGTAGATCGAGACTTGGCCAGACATCCCCGCCTCATCCACGGCGATCTTCACGCCCTTGGCGAATTCGTCATAGGGGGCGAACATGACCTGGATGTTGGGGTTGGCCGACAGGACCGACCGGGCCTGGTTGGCGACGGAGTTGGCAATCGGGTTGTCGAGCGTGCCGAACATCGCGACTTCCTGAATGCCGGGGTTGGCGGCTTTCACCTCTTCCCAGACGGCGGCGCGGCGGTCGAGGGGCGCGATACCTGCCACATGCACGAAGCCCGCGACCCATTCCGTGCCGTTGTCGGCAATGGCCTGGTCAAGCGCGAGCTGAGCCAAGGCGGCATCCGATTGTTCGACCTGCGGGATGGCCGGGTTTTCGACGTTCACGTCAAAGGCCACGACCTTGATGCCCGCATCCACCGCGCGCTGGGCGGCTTCCTTCATCGATTCGGTCAGGCCGTGCTGGATGATGATCCCGTCTACGCCAAGGGCGATAGCCTGATCCACCATATCCGCCTGCAAGGCCGCGTCCTGACGGCTGTCAAAGACCTGCAGGTTGATGCCAAGGGCGGCAGACTGCTTTTCCACGCCGGACAGGTAGGCCTGGAAGAAGTCCCCGGTCGAAAGATAGCGGACGAGGGCGATGTTCACCTCACCCGGGTTATCAAATGGCGCGGGCGCGGTTTGCGCGAGGCCGAGGGTCGGCATGAAAGCCACGCTGGTCACGAGGGCTGCGAAAGTGCGTCTGGAGATCATTGGTTCCTCCCTTTTCTCCAAGGTCGTCATGGGTCCGTGGTCCCTTCTGCGGGGGACGCTCCGGGGCGTTCAGCCGCGCCCCCGGCCAGCACGGCCAGAGAGCGCGAAAGTGAAGACAAGGGCGACGACAAGAACCGCGCCCTTGATGAAATCCTGCGTATAGTAAGGGGCGTTCAGCATCGTCAGGCCCTGCAAGAGGATGCCGACGAACAAGGCCCCGATGGCGGTGCCGAAAGCGTTGGGCTTGGCCGCGCCAAGGACGGCAAAGCCGATCAGCGCGGCGGCTACGGCGTCGAGCAAGAGGTTGTTGCCCGAGGCGACGTCACCACGTCCCAGCCGGGCGGAAAGCAGGATGCCACCGACCGAGGCGAGAACGCCCGAGATCATGTAGGCCAAGACCCGGTAACCCGCGACGTTGATCCCCGCCAGCCTTGCGGCCTGCGCGTTCGACCCGATGGCATACATCACGCGGCCATGCCGGGTCAGTTCCAGAAACCCCCAGACCAGCACGGCAATCAGGACCAGAAAGACCACGGACAAGGGCACAAGGTCAGGCAGGATGAAATCAATCCGGTGGCGGCCCAGCATCAGGAAGCCTTCGGAAAAGCTGCCCGTGGCGTTGGTCCCATCGCTTAACACCATGCCGGTGGAGATGGAGTTGCCTTCGGTCGGGATGCGCTGGAGGCCCACCAGCAGGAACATCATCCCAAGCGTGGCCAGAAGGTCGGGCACCTTCATCTTCACGATGAGAAGCCCGTTGATCAGCCCCACCACCGCGCCCATTACAAGGCAAAGAACGACGGCGGCGACCGCCCCCATTTCCCAGATCACCATCACATAGGCCGACAGCATCAGCGACGAGGTGGCCACCGCCCCGATGGACAGATCAAAGCCGTCGACCACCAGCGTCGCGGTGACGCCCAGCGCAAGGATACCGGTTATCGCCACCGATTGCAGGATGAACACCGCGCTTTGCGGCGACATGAACGCCGGCTTCAGGACCGAGAACACCACGATCAGCCCGGCCATCAGCAAAAGGAAACCATAGCGGATGGCGAATTCGGTGGGCGAGAAGGTCTTCATGCCGGTATGTCCATTCTGTCTTCCACGCTGCCCGCGACCTGGGCCATCAGCCGGCCAAGGTCGATGGCTTCATTCCGGTGATCGCCGACCATTGTATGCTCGCTCATCACCAGAATGCGGTCGGCCACTTCCAGCGCCTCGTCAATCTCGGCGCACAGGACCAGCGTGGCGCGGTTGGTGGCGCTGTCACGGATGCGGCGGCCGATGTCGCGGCGGGCTTGGATATCAACGCCCTGAAACGGCTCATCCAGGATCAAAAGGCGGCTGGCCTGCGACATCCAGCGGCCAACGACAACCTTTTGCTGGTTGCCGCCGGACAGCGTCAGGATGCCATCGCGCGGGCCTTGGCAGACGACGCCCATCGCTTCGATGCTGCGGGTGGCGGCGGCACGCTCAGTCGTGCGGCGGATCAGGCCAAGCGGGCCGGAGTGGTTCTTGGTGAAGGGCAGGCTGAGGTTAGACTGAATGTCGAAGGCCGGGATCACGGCGTTGATCAGGCGGTCCTTTGCTGCAAGGAACACTCCGGCGGCAACCGCTTGCGCGGGGTTGGCGGGGAGGTAGGGGGTGCCGTTCAACGTAAGGCTTCCGGCAACCGGCGCTTCCAGCCCGAAGAGGACCGAGGCGAGGGCGGATTTGCCGGAGCCGACAAGGCCGGTGATCGCCACCACTTCATTCGCGCGGAGGGAAAGGTCGAAGGGCCGCGCCTCGGGCTTCAACTGCAGGCCGGTGGCTTGCAGCATCACCGGGCCGGGGGGCGGGATGGTGATGTCCACCTCAGTAATCTCATGCCCCAGCATGACGCGGACGGCGCCGGAGTAATCCAGCGGGGCGCTGTCGAAGATCCCCGACACCTGCCCGTCGCGCATGGAGATGATGCGGTCGGCCAGACGGCGAATGTCGGACATGCGGTGCGAGATATAGAGGATCGCCACCCCTTCGGCGCGCAGCCGGTCGATCAGGGTGAACAACCGCTGCGCTTCGGCCATCGACAGGGACGACGTGGGTTCATCCAGGATCAAAAGGCGCGGCTTGTGGGCCATGGCGCGGGCGATGGCGACAAGCTGACGGTCGGCCAGCGGCAGACCGGCGACGGGGCGGGTGACGTCAACCTCCAGCCCCACGGCGGCGGCGATGCGGCGCGCGTCTTCGCGCATGCGGCGCACGTTCAGGAACAGGCTGCCACCTTCGGCCAGCGAGTCGAGCAGCAGGTTCGAGGCCACATCAAGCCCCGGCACCACGCCGTCATTGATGTTCTGGTGAACCGTCACCACCCCCGACCGCAACGCCTGCGCCGGGCCTTCGGGGGCGAAAGGCTTGTCGTCCAGCAGCACCTGCCCGGCATCCGCCCGGTGCACGCCGCATAGAACCTTGACCAGCGTGGATTTGCCCGCGCCATTCGCGCCCATAAGCACGGTCACCTGCCCGGCGGGCAGGTCGAGATCCACTCCGCGCAAGACGGCATTGCGGCCAAAAGCCTTGGTCAGCCCACGGATGGTGATGGCCTGGCGTGTCATTGATCCTCGCTCCCAAGGCCATACGCTATCTGCCGATCATCATTTGTCAATATAATTTGACATATGCCATATTTTTGGAAATCCTTTCCCCAAGGGACGGATCAGGGAGGATCAAATGACCGCGCAAGGCTATGTCGCGCTGTCACCGGCAACGCTGCCGGACCGGCTGGGGGGGCTTGCCGTCCTGCGGGACCGGGTGGGTCCTGCCGCCAGTTGGCAGGTGCGTGAGGTGGGGGATGGCAACCTGAACCTGGTGTTCATCGTCACCGGATCGGCCGGGTCGGCGGTGGTGAAGCAGGCGCTTCCTTACGTGCGGCTTGTGGGCGAAAGCTGGCCCTTGCCGCTGAGTCGGTCGTTCTTTGAATACAACGCCTTGATCCGGCAAGAGGCGCGCGATCCGGGGTCTGTCCCGTCCGTCTGGCACTTCGACGAGGTGCAGGCGATCGTGGTGATGGAGTATCTGACGCCCCACGTCATCCTCCGCCATGCGCTGGTTGAAGCGCGGCGGGTGGAGGGGCTGGCCACGCGGCTGGGCCAGTTCTGCGCGCGGACGTTGTTCCGAGGGTCGGACCTTTCGATGACCGCAGCGGCGCGGAAGGCGGACCTTGCGCTGTTCGCGGGCAACGTGGCGCTGTGCGATATCACGGAGAACCTGGTGTTCTCCGACCCCTATTTCGACGCGCCGATGAACCGGCATACCCCGGGGCTGGAGGAGATGGTCGCGCGGTTGCGGGCGGATCTGTCGCTGAAGGTTGCAGCGCAGCATCTGAAGATGGCCTTCACCAGCCGGGCCGAAACCATGCTGCATGGTGACCTGCATACCGGGTCGATCATGGTGACGGATACTGAGACCAAGGTCATCGACCCCGAGTTTGCTACCTACGGCCCCATCGGCTTTGACGTCGGCATGCTGATCGCCAACTTCCTGATGGCGCATTTGTCCCAGCCGGGGCATGAGGCCGCCCCCGGTGACCGCGCAGGCCAGCAGGACTGGCTTTTGTCGGTCGTGGAAGGGATCTGGGAGACGTTTGCTGCTGAATTCTCGCACCTCTGGCGGACCGAACGGCGGGGGATCCTGTATCAGGCGAGCCTTTATGAGGATCAGGGGCATGCGCTGGCGTCCGAACAGGCGCTGTCGGATGTGATCGGGCGGATCTGGGTCGATGCGGTCGGGTTCTGTGGGGTGGAAATGCACCGGCGTATCCTTGGCCTGGCCCACAACGCCGACTTTGAGAAGATCGCGGATGAGGGTCGCCGCGCGGCCTGTGAGGCGCGGGCGCTGGCTATGGGGCGGCAGCTGATGGTCGGGGCAGCTTCGATGCCGGGAATCACGGCGCTGACCGCGATGGCGCGGCGGATGAACACGGAGGATCACCTGTGAAGATCGACGGAACCCCCTTCCGCACCATCTGGCAGGACGCTGACGGCGTGGTGCAGGTGATTGACCAGCGCTGGCTGCCGCATGACTTTCGCGTCGTCCCCCTGCGAACCCGCGCCGAATTTGCCACCGCGATCCGCGACATGTGGGTGCGCGGCGCGCCGCTGATTGGCGCCACGGCGGCCTGGGGGGTGGCGGTGCAAATGGCGCAGGACCCTTCTGATCCGTCACTGGCGGAGACGTGGGAGATCCTGCACGACACCCGCCCCACCGCGATCAATCTGCGCTGGGCGCTGGATGAGATGCGGCGGGTGCTGTCCCCCCTGCCCCCGGCGTTGCGGGCCGAGGCGGCGGCGAAGCGCGCGGCAGAGATTTGCGATGAGGATGTGGAGATCAATCGCCAGATCGGCCTGCACGGGCTGGAGATCATCAAGGCGATTGCGGCGCGGAAGTCGGGGCCGGTCAACATCCTGACCCATTGCAACGCGGGCTGGCTTGCGACCGTGGACTGGGGCACCGCGACCAGCCCGATTTACCATGCCGATGCGGCGGGCATCCCGGTGCATGTCTTTGTCGACGAGACCCGCCCCCGCAACCAGGGCGCGCAGCTGACCGCGTGGGAGCTGAACAGCCACGGCATCCCGCATGACCTGATCGTCGACAATGCTGGCGGCCATCTGATGCAGCATGGCGAGGTGGACATGGTCATCGTCGGCACCGACCGTACCACCGCGCGGGGCGATGTGTGCAACAAGATCGGGACCTACCTGAAGGCTCTGGCGGCACGCGCGAATGGCGTGCCGTTCTACGTGGCGCTGCCGTCACCCACCATCGACTGGCGGGTGCATGACGGGGTGCGCGAAATCCCGATTGAGGAGCGGAACGGGGCAGAGGTCACCCTTGTGCAGGGCCGCACGAAGGATGGGCGGATCGAAAGCGTCCAGATTTCCCCTGACGGCACCACCGCGCGGAACCCGGCCTTTGACGTGACGCCTGCGGAACTGGTGACGGGGCTCTTGACCGAACGGGGCCTTTGCCCGGCGACCGAAGCCGGAATGGCGGCGATGTTTTCGGACCTGAAGGCCGCAGTTGCGGGATGACGCCCTCAGGTGGCCAAAAGCGCCTCGGCCACCGTGCTGCCCGTGACCAGATGGGTGACGTAACCGCCCCGGATTGCGGCGCGCGTCGCCTCGACCTTATCAAGGCCGGGGGTGACGAGAATCCCCATCTCCAACCCCACAAGGCGCGGCAGCGGGATGCCAATCATCCGCTCCTCCATCGGGCCGGGAAGCTGCTGGCCGTCCTTGTCGACGAACCGCCCGCAAATCACGCCGACGGCCCCTTGGGCGACGTGCCAATCCAGATCCTCGCGCGTGGCGAGGCCGCTGAGGACGATGTGGCTGTCCGCCGTGGCCGTGCCGACAGAAAAGAGCAGTTTGTTGACCGTCTCCAGCTGGTCAAGCTGGGTTTTCAGGATGGGTTCCTCGCGCAGTTCCGCCGCGAGCGCAGCCCGGCTGAGGATCGCGGGGGCATGCAGGTTGAGACACCGCGCGCCAAGGCGTTGGGCAAGACGGGTCGAACAGGCCTCGGCCGTAAAGCCGTAGGGCGTGGCCATGGAGCCGACGAGTTGCAGGACCGTCAGGTCGTCTACCGGCCGCGCCTCGACGATTTCCGCCAGTTCATAGACGGTGCGGCCCCAGGCGACGCCAAGCCGATCCCCCGGCGCGATCAGGTCCAGCAGCCAGTTCGCCGCCCCGCGCACGATGCGTTGGAAGGCTTCTTCGTTCGTCGTCCCTTCATCGGGGATCACATAAGCGCCGCGCAGGCCGAAACGGTCGGACAGTTCCAGCGCCAGACGGTGGGTGGTAAAGGCGGGGGCGGCAAGGGTGATCCGGATCAGCCCCTTTTCCCGCGCCTCTTGCAGGTAGTTGACGACCGTGGCGCGGGAAATGCCCAGCGCCTCGGCGATGTCCTGCTGGTTGCGGCCATCCTGATAGTACATCCAGGCCACCTGAATGACCGCGTTCTCACCGCTTACCTGCGCCAGATTGCGCCGCCGCGTCATTCCGTTCATGCCGGACCCCAGATACAGAACTGCGCTTGACCTTTGACAAAGGTAATTGACAAAAGTAAAAAAGCCAAGCGCGGCGCGTGTCATACCCAGACATAGCAGGAGACCCCGATGATCGCCAATCTCTGGACGGAGGCTGAGGCCAAGGCGATGCAGGACGCGGCGGGCGCTGACCCCCTAGCGCGCGAACTGGCGTTGCGGGTGCTGACGTCGCGGCTGATCGGGCGCGACCCGGATCTGGTGATGCATGGCGGGGGCAATACCTCGCTGAAATCGACTGCGGTGGATATCTTTGGCGACGCGGTGGATGTGCTGCACATCAAGGGATCGGGCTGGGACCTTGAGGTGATCGAGGCGAAGGGTCTGCCTGCCGTGCGGATGGAGCCGCTGATGCGGCTGCGGGGTCTGTCGGCGCTAAGCGATGAGGCGATGGTGGCGGTGCAGCGGTTGAACCTTCTGGACCCAAGCGCGCCAAACCCATCGGTTGAGACGCTGCTGCACGCATGGATTCCGCACAAATATGTGGACCACACCCATGCGACGGCCTTTCTGGTGCTGGCCAACCTGCCCGAGGTGGCGGCGGCCACGCGGGAGTTGTTTGGCGACCGGCTGACGCTGGTGCCCTATGTGATGCCCGGCTTTGCGCTGGCCAAGGCGGCGGCAGAGGCGTTTGAGCGGAACCCGGAGGCGGAGGGACTGTTGCTGGTGAACCACGGCCATTTCGCCTGGGGGCCGGACGCGAAGGCGAGTTACGACCGGATCGTGGAGCATACGAATCTGGTTGAGGCGTGGCTGGCCGACCGCCGCCCCGCACCTTTGGTGCCAGCGGCGGCTTTGCCTGTGGACCAAGCCGCACCCGTCCTGGCCGCGTTGCGGGGGGCTTTGGCGCTGGCCTTGCCGGACAGTGCGGCGCTGCCCGTCCTTGACCTGCGGGCCGATGACGGCACTCGGGCCTTTAGCGCGCGCGCTGATCTGGAGGCGCTGGCGCTGCGCGGGGTGGCGACGCCCGACCATGTGATCCGCACCAAGGCGGAGCCGTTGGTCCTGCGCCGGGATGCGCAGACGGCGGAAGGCATGCGTGGGGCGGTTGAGGCGTTTGCCGCCCGCTACCGCGCCTATTTCGACGCTCATGCCCCCCACGCGGCAGAGAAAAAGACGATGCTGGACCCGATGCCCGGTCTTGTCTGGCTGGAAGGCGCGGGGATCGTGGGCGTGGGCGCAACCGCCGCCGCCGCCCGGATCGCCGCCGACATCGGCCTGCAATCCGCCCGCGTTCGCGCGGATGGTGAGGCTGCGGGGGGCTTCTACCCCATCGGGCAAAGCGACCTGTTCGAAATGGAATACTGGTCGCTGGAGCAGGCCAAGCTCGGCAGTGGCAAGGCCCCGCCCTTGCAGGGGCGAGTGGTCTTGGTGACGGGTGGGGCGGGGGCGATTGGTATGGCCTCGGCCAAGGCCTTTGCTGCGCAGGGGGCGACTGTGTTCCTTGTCGACCGGCCGGGTGAGGCGTTGGAGAAGGCCACCGCGTCCTTGGGCCGCGACCATGGCGGCTTTGGCTGTGACATCACCGCGCCCGGGGCGGCAGCGGAAGCGGTGGCGGCCTGCGTGGCGCGCTTTGGGGGCCTGGATATCCTGCTGTCGAACGCCGGGGCTGCGGTCACCGGTGACATTGCGACGCTGGACGACAAAACCCTGCGGGACAGTTTTGAGCTGAACTTCTTCGCCCACCTTGCGTTTTCCCAAGCTGCCATCGCGGTCTTCCGCGCGCAAGCAGCCGGGCGGGGGGTCAGGGGGGCGGAGCCGGGGCAGATATTGTTCAACGTCTCAAAACAGGCGGTGAACCCGGGGAAGGGTTTTGCGGCCTATGGCCTGCCTAAGGCCACGACCTTCTTCCTTCTGCGCCAACTGGCGCTGGAGCTGGGGGGCGAGGGCATCCGCGTCAACGGTATCAACGCGGATCGCATCCGGTCGGGCCTTCTGTCGGCAGACATGATCGCCGCAAGGTCCACCGCCCGGGGGGTGGATGAGGCGACCTATATGGCCGGCAACCTGCTGCGGGTTGAGGTTGAGGCACGGCATGTGGCCGAGGCGTTTGTCATGCTGGCGCGTGCGGAGAGGACCACTGGCCACGTGATGACGGTGGACGGGGGAAATATCGAAGCTGCGTTGCGCTAAAGCCGCGCGCCTTGCAAAGCGCCCCGGTTTCGGCGCTTCATGCGCAGGGTAGCGGGGGGACAGCATGACGAAACTGCGCAGGATCTGGAACGCGGGTCAGCCCAGCCTGAACGCCTGGTGCTCCATCGGCAATGCCTTCGTGGCCGAGATCATGGCGGCGCAGGGGTTTGATTCGGTGACCGTCGACATGCAGCACGGCGCGCTGGATTATTCCGACCTTCTGCCGATGCTGCAGGCGATGCGCGCCAGCGGGGCGACCCTTCTGGCCCGCGTGCCGTGGCTGGACCCGGCGCATGTGATGAAGGCGCTGGATGCAGGCGCTGACGGGATCATCTGCCCGATGATCAACACGGGCGATGAGGCCGCCGCGCTGGTCAGCTACATGCGCTATCCGCCACTTGGCACCCGCAGCTTTGGCCCGACCCGCGCCGCCTTTGCCCATGGCGCAGGCTATGCCGAGACGGCGAACGCGCGGGTGCTGGCCTTTGCCATGGTTGAAACGGCCGAAGGCTATGCCAACCTTGACGCCATCGCCGCCACGCCGGGGCTGGATGGCATCTATGTCGGGCCGACGGACCTGACCCTGTCGCTCAGCAAAGGGCAGCTTGCACCAAAGCTGGATCGGGAGGAGCCAGAGATCGTCAGCGCCCTGCAACGGATCGCCTCGGTCTGTCAGGCGCGCGGAATCATCGCGGCGCTGCATTGCGGGACGGCGGACTATGCCACCCGCGCGCTGGGCTGGGGCTACCGGATGGTCACCGTGGGCGGGGACACGCGGTTTCTCTCGGCGGGTGCTGCGGCAGCGGTGGCTGACTTCCGCAACCAGACCGGACAAAGCGGCAAAGGCGCCCCGGGCGGCTACTGACCCTGCTGCCAGGCCGGATTGCGGAAGGTGCCGTGCAAGGCTTCGGGCACGCCTTCCGGTTCGAACTTCAAGATCGACGGGAAGGGTCCGGTCGGGAACATGCGGTGATTGTATCTTCCATAGCGCTCCAAGGCCCAGAAGAGCATCAGCACCAAAGCATCACGCCGTTCGACGGTCCAGACAGCGCCAGGCTCGCCCCAAGCGGGCGCAGCGGAGAAGCATTCAAAAACTTCACCGAAGTCGACCAGCATCCGACCTGACAGGTCGACCTCGACGTCATGGGGAATGTCGTCATTCAGGGTCAGGCCAAGGTGATCACGAACGCGCGTCCGGATCAGCGGATGGCCGTCCCGGACCACGACTTCGATACGCCATGTTTCCGCGGGTGGGGGCGTCAGGTAGAATTCCCGGTTCATGCCGCGATCGTTCCAGTCGCTTTGATAGGGGGTCAGGCGCAGACCGGTCGGGCGGTGCAGAGTTGTGCCGAAAGCCAGCAGGTGTTGCTCGTCGACCGGGGCCTTGGACCCAGGCGCCAGAGGGATCTGGTCCAGGTCAGCAATCTCGACCGCGCCCCAGCGCACCATCAGCCAATCTGGCCCCTGATGCCACCCGTCTGGCCGCGGTCCAGAAGCAGATGGTCCAGGATCACGCAGGCCATCATCGCCTCACCCACCGGAACGGCGCGGATGCCGACGCAAGGGTCGTGGCGGCCCTTGGTGATCAGGTCGGTTTCATCGCCACCCCTGGTGATCGTTCGGCGCGGGGTCAGGATGCTGGAGGTCGGCTTTACCGCAAAGCGGCAGACCACCTGCTGACCGGTGGAAATGCCGCCAAGGATGCCGCCGGCGTGGTTCGAAAGATACTCCGGCCCGTTCGGCCCCATCCGGATTTCATCGGCGTTTTCCACGCCGGTCAGCGCGGCTGAGGCCATGCCTTCGCCAATCTCAACCCCTTTGACCGCGTTGATCGACATCATCGCGCTGGCAAGGTCACTATCCAGCTTGCCGTAGATCGGCGCGCCAAGGCCGGGGGGGACACCGTCCGCCACCACTTCGATGATCGCGCCGACAGAGTTGTGCGACAACCGCAGGTCATCCAGATAGGCGGCCCATTCGACAGCGGCCTGAGCGTCGGGTACCCAGAACGGGTTCTGGTCGATCTGGGCTGCATCAAAGCGGCTGCGGTCGATGCCCATCACGCCCATCTGCACCATGTAGCCGGTGATGGTCAGCCCCGGCACCAGGGCCTTCAGCGCCGCCCGCGCCACGCCGCCTGCGGCCACACGACTGGCCGTCTCCCGCGCCGAAGACCGCCCGCCACCGCGCGGATCGCGGATGCCGTATTTCTGGTGATAAGAAATGTCGGCATGGCCGGGGCGAAAGCTTTGCGCGATGTCGCCGTAATCCTTGGACCGCTGGTCGGTGTTTTCGATCATCAGCTGGATCGGCGTGCCGGTCGTCCGCCCCTCATACACGCCCGACAGGATGCGCACCTCATCCGGTTCCTTGCGCTGGGTGGTGTACTTGTTCTGGCCGGGTTTGCGCCGGTCCAGCCATGGCTGAATGTCGGCCTCGGTCAAGGCCACTCCCGGAGGGCAGCCGTCGACCGTGCAGCCAATGGCAGGCCCGTGGCTTTCGCCCCAGGTGGTGACACGGAACAGGTGTCCGAATGTGTTCAGGCTCATGGCGGTCTCCGGCTTCGGATCGGGCATACAGGGGGCACAGGCCTGCCGACAAGTCCCGCCTGCGGGAAAAGCCGCAGACGGGCCAAGAACACATCACGCCCGCGTGAAAAAGCGTGTGGCGAGGGGTTGAAACCGCAGTGGCAGTGCCCATCTCACCCGCGCGGGCCGGGCCCCTCTGACACTTCCCTTTCGTTGGGGAAGCGTGATGTCGGACCGCATCGGGAAACGCGCCCGATGTCATGCCCGGCGACTTTTCTGCCTTCCCGGCTGACCCCTCGGCGCCTGTTATTGAGGGATGTTGAGGATGGATTTCCTCCTGATGCTGTTCTTGGGCACGCCGGTCTGGATGTGGCTGCTCTTTATCGTCGTGGTCATCACGCTTTTGGTGTTTGACCTTGGCGTCCTGCACAAGGACGATCACGAAATTGGCGTGGCCGAAAGCCTGAAGCTGTCTGCCATGTACATCGCGCTGGGCGTTGGCTTTGCCGGCTTTGTCTGGTGGTCATTCAACTACCAGATCGCGGGCGCGGCACCTGACGTTGCCGCCACCCTGATCCCGGGTGACGAGGCAGCCAAGCTTTACCTCACGGCTTTCGTGGTGGAAAAGACGCTGGCGATGGACAACGTCTTTGTCATCGCGATGATCTTCACCTACTTCGCCATCCCGCGCATGTACCAGCACCGGGTGCTGTTCTGGGGCATCCTCGGCGTGATCGTGTTGCGGGCGATCATGATCGGCCTGGGTGCGACGCTGGTGACGCAGTATTCCTGGGTCCTTTATATCTTCGCGGTCTTCCTGATCTTGACCGGCTTCAAGATGATGTTCATGGGCGACAAGCCGATGGACATTAGCCAGAACCCGGTGCTGACCTTCATGAAGCGCCGGATGAACGTGACCGAGGAAATCCACAGCAACAACTTCTTCGTCAAGAAGCCTGACCCGAAGACCGGCAAACTGGTAAACTTTGCCACGCCGCTGTTCCTGGCGCTGGTGATGGTCGAGATTGTTGATGTGATCTTCGCGGTGGATTCGGTGCCTGCGGTCTTCGCCATCACCTCTGACCCGTTCATCGTCTACACCTCGAACATCTTCGCGATCCTTGGCCTGCGGGCGCTGTACTTTGCGCTGGCGGCGATCATCCATCGCTTCCACTATCTGAAGTATGCGCTGGCGGTGCTGCTGGTCTTCATCGGCTCGAAGATCTTCATCGCCGACCTTTTGGGGATGGAGAAGTTCCCCGCCAATATCTCGCTTGGCGTGACCTTTGCGATCCTTGGCGCGGGCGTTGCCTATTCGCTTTGGAAAACGCGCGGCGGCGTTGAGGCTGGCAAGGCCTGAGGCTAAAGACCAAAGCCGGGCAGGTCTGAAACGACCTGCCCGGCGCAACCGGGGTTGACTATTCGCGCTTTCTGCCCACTTTGCACGCTTGCGGGCCGGGCCCCTCTGACGATGAGTCCGCTTGCGGGATCTCGTGATGTCGGACCGCTTTTGAAATCGCGCCCGATGTCATGCCCGGCAAAAGTTATGCCAGCCAAGCTGACCCGAGAGCGCTAGAGCAACGAGGGTGACAGCGGATGGAGTTTCTGTTTCTTGATTTTCTAGGCAAGCCGCTTTGGCTTTGGCTTTTGTTCCTGACCATCGTCGTCACGCTGATGGTGTTCGATCTTGGCGTTCTGAACAAGGACGACCACGAGCTTGGCGTCGCCGAAAGCCTGAAGCTGTCGGCCTTCTACATCATGATCTCAATCGCTTACGGCGGTTACATCTGGTGGGCCTGGTCTAACGGGACACTGGTGACCACCGACGGCACCAACCCGGTCGCGTCCTACTTTCAGGGCTATCTGATCGAAAAGGTGCTTTCGATTGACAACGTCTTTGTCATCTCGCTGATCTTCACCTTCTTCGCCATTCCGCGAAAGTACCAGTACCGCGCCCTCGTCTGGGGCATCATCGGTGTCATCGTTCTGCGCGGCATCATGATCGCGATCGGGGCCGAGCTGATCGAGAATTATGCCTGGATGACGCTGGTCTTCGCGGCGTTCCTGATCTTTACCGGGCTTCGGATGCTGGTCACCAGCGAGGGTGAGACGGATGTCTCGAAAAACCCGATGATCGGGCTGGTCTCGCGTTTCATGAACGTGACCAAAGAGTTGCACGGTCAGAAGTTCTTTGTGCGCCAACCACACCCGACCTCGGGCAGGATGGTGCTCTTCGCCACGCCGCTGTTCGTGTCGCTGATCGTGATCAACTTTGCCGACATCATCTTTGCGGTCGATTCCGTGCCGGCGATCTTCCTGATCACCACAGACACTTTCATCGTCTACACCGCGAACATCATGGCGATCCTGGGCCTGCGCGCGCTTTACTTTGCCCTTGCCGCCCTCGTGCACCGCTTCCACTACCTGCACTACGCGCTGGCGATCGTGCTGGTGTTCATCGGGTTCAAGGGTTTCTACAGCTACTTCTTTGGCAAGTTCGATCCCTACCTTTCGCTGGCCATCACCATCGGAATCATCGCGTCGGGCATCTTCTACTCGCTGTGGAAGACCCGCGGCGAAGCCGGCGAAGACACTGAAACCAAAACCGCCGACTAACACGTCAGACACGGCAAAGCGGCAAGCGCCGGGCGGGGACACCCTGCCCGGCGTTTTGCATTGCAGGGGGGTTCTGCAAGATTGCCGACCCCCCTTGCACCCGCGCCCCAAAACCCTATCCTTGCTCATACCTCGGGGTGCCTGGTGACAGGCTGAGATGCGAAAGCGAACCCGTCGAACCTGAACCGGATCATACCGGCGGAGGGAAGGTGCATGGGTTTCTCCATCCCCGACCATTCCGTCGCATCATGGAGAGACATATGAAGACCACACTCCTTGCTGCGGGCCTTGTCATCATCGCTGTTCCAGCGATGGCGGAAACGCCTGTCCTGACTGTGCTGACCTATGACAGCTTCACCTCGGAATGGGGCCCCGGCCCCGCCATTGAGAAAGCCTTTGAGGCAACCTGCGCCTGCGATCTTCAATTCGTCCCGGCCGGCGACGGCGCGGCGCTTCTCGCCCGCATCCAGCTTGAAGGGGCGGCGTCCGATGCGGATGTCGTCCTTGGCCTCGACACCAGCCTGACGGCGGCGGCGGGGGCCACGGGCCTTTTCGCCCCGCATGGGGTGACGGCTACAACGACCCTGCCGGTGGACTTTGCCGACCCCTTGTTCCTGCCCTTCGACTGGGGCTGGTTCGCCTTTGTCCATGACAAGACCAAACTAGCCGAGGCGCCCACCTCTTTTGACGCCCTTGCAGCATCGGACCTGAAGATCGTGATCCAGGACCCCCGTTCTTCGACCCCGGGCCTTGGCCTTCTGATGTGGGTAAAGGCCGCGCATGGCGACCGTGCCGGGGAAATCTGGGAAGCGCTGGCCGACAATATCGTCACCGTAACCCCCGGCTGGTCCGAGGCTTATGGCCTGTTCCTGGAAGGTGAGGCCGATATGGTTCTGTCCTACACCACCTCACCCGCCTATCACCTGATCGCGGAAAGCGATGACACGAAGGCCGCCGCCCTGTTCGACGAAGGCCATTACCTGCAGGTCGAAGTCGCAGGCAAGCTGGCAGCCACCGACCAGCCCGCGCTGGCCGACCAGTTCCTGGCCTTCATGTTGAGCGATGGGTTCCAATCGGTGATCCCCCAGACCAACTGGATGTATCCTGCGGCGATGCCCGAGGCGGGCCTGCCCGAAGGCTTCGATGCCTTCCGCCCGGCAAAGTCGCTGCTTCTGTCGCCTGAGGAAGCACAAGCCGCCCGCGACGCGGCCCTTGCCGAATGGCAAGCGGCGCTGGCGCGCTGACCTTGGCAACCCCCACTCCCCCTGGCGCCAGGCGCCTCCCCACCCCCTTGTGGGGCGGGGCTGGGGGTGGGGGGGCCCTTGCCGCATGCCTTGCGGTGATCCTGCTGGCGCTCGTCCTTGCACCTTTGGCCGCCGTGGCGTTGCGGGGAACCGGGTTGTCGCTTGGACCGGCCGACTGGGCGGCAGTGCGGTTTACGGTGACGCAGGCGGCCCTGTCGTCGCTGATCGCGACTGTTCTGGCCATCCCTGTCGCCCGCGCGCTGGCGCGGCGGCGGTTCTTCGGGCGGGGGGTGCTCGTCACCCTGATGGGCGCTCCGTTCCTGTTGCCCGCCGTAGTGGCGGTGCTTGGGTTGCTGGCGGTCTTTGGCCGGTCGGGCCTTCTCAACCGCGTGTTGGAGGCGCTTGGCCTGCCAACCATCTCAATCTTCGGGCTGGGGGGCGTGCTGGTGGCGCATGTTTTCCTGAACCTGCCGCTGGCGGTGCGGATGATCCTGCAAGGCTGGCTGTCGATCCCGGCGGAACGGGTGCGGCTGGCGCAGTCCCTGGGCTTTGGCCCGGCGGAAACCCTGCGGCATCTGGAATGGCCCATGCTGCGCGAGGTGTTGCCGGGCGTGGCGCTGGTCATTCTGGTGATCTGCCTGACCAGTTTTGCCGTGGTGCTGACTCTTGGCGGCGGGCCTGCTGCCACGACCATCGAACTCGCGATCTACCAGGCGGTGCGGTTTGACTTTGACCTGGCCCGTGCGGCGGGGTTGGCGGGCGTGCAGGTCGTGATCTGCGCGCTGGCCGCGCTGGCCGCCTGGAAGGTGGTGCGTCCGGCAGGCTTTGGCGCAGGGCTGGACCGGCAGGTCGCCTTCACTGCCCCAGGCGGGTGGCGCAAGCTGGTGGATGGCGCAGCAATAACGGCAGCCACGCTGTTCCTGATCCTGCCCCTCTTGGCCGTAGCCTTGCGCGGGGTGCCGGGACTGGCGGACCTGCCGCCTTCTGTCCTGCCGGCGGCGCTGCGGTCGATGGTGGTGGCGCTGACCTCGGCCGCCGTCACGACCGTTGCGGCCTTGCTGCTGGCGCTGGCCGTGGCGCGCAGGCCGTCAGCGCTGATCGAGGGGGCGGCGACCTTGCCGCTGGCAACTTCGGGCCTCGTGCTGGGGACGGGGCTGTTCCTGATTGTCCAGCCCTACACCCCGCCGATGACCGTAGCACTGCCGGTGACCATTCTGGTCAACACCGCGCTGACCTTGCCGTTCCTCTACCGCATCCTGCTGCCGCAAGCCCGGGCCTTGCAGGCTGACTATGGCCGTCTCTCCGACAGTCTTGGCCTGCAAGGCTGGGCGCGGGCGCGCTGGCTGGTTCTGCCGCGGCTGGCCCAGCCTTTGGGCTTTGGCGCCGGGATTGCGGCGGCGCTGTCGATGGGGGACCTTGGCGCCATCGCCCTCTTTGCCGGCGACCAGCAGGCCACCCTGCCGCTGGTCATCCAGCAACTGACCGGAGCTTACCGGCTGGAGGCTGCGGCTTCTGCCTCACTGATCCTTGTGACCCTGTCCTTCGCCCTTTTCTGGGCCTGCGATGCCGGAGGCCGCCGTGCTGCAGCTTGACCACCTTGCCTTGCGCCAGGACGATTTCACCCTGACCGCCGACTGGAGCGTTGACGCCGGGCAGCGCGTGGCGGTGATCGGGCCATCGGGGGCGGGGAAGTCGACGTTGCTGGCGGCCATCGCGGGGTTTCTGGCCCCCGCCAACGGAAAGATTCTGTGGCTAGGGCAGGATCTGGCTGGGGTTCCGCCGGGGGAGCGGCCCGTGACGATTCTCTTTCAGGACCAGAACCTGTTTCCACACCTGACCGTGGCGCAGAACCTGGGTCTTGGGCTGCGGCCTGACCTGCGGTTGTCGCCGGCCGACCAAGCCCGGATCGACGCCGCGGTGCAACGGACCGGGCTGGCAGGCCTTGGCCCCCGCCGCCCGGCCCAGCTGTCAGGCGGGCAGGCCAGCCGCGCGGCGCTGGCACGGGCGCTCCTGCGGGCACGGCCGATCCTGCTGCTGGATGAACCCTTTGCCGCCCTTGGCCCGGCGCTGCGGGCCGAGATGCTGGCCTTGGTCCGTGAGGTCGCCGATGAAACCGGCGCGCTGGTCCTGATGGTGACGCATGACCCCGCCGATGCACTGGCGCTTGGCGGTCAGACTGTCTTTGTCGCCGATGCGGTGGCCCATCCGCCGGTGGAAACGCTGGCGCTCTTCGACGCCCCGCCCCCCGCCTTGCGCGCCTATCTTGGCCCCAAATGAAAAACCCCGCCGGTTGGGCGGGGTTTTCCGGGTCGTTGCATTAAGGCGGGATCAAGCGGTCTTGCGACCCTTGACGCCAGCCCAAAGCCGCTTGTTCGTCAGGTAGAGCAGCGTCGACAGCAGGATCAGGAAGATCACGCTGACAAAACCGGCTTCCTTCCGCGCCATCATTTTCGGCTCGGCGGCCCACATCAGGAAGGCCGACACGTCCATCGACATCTGGTCCATCGTTGCGGCGGTGCCGTCAGCGTAGGTCACCTGATCGTCCGACAGCGGCTGCGGCATCGCAATCCAGCTGCCTTCAATCGTGGAGTGGCCATGCTCGTCCTTGCAGCTGTCGGGAATGGCCCCCTTGGCGAAGTACTTGTTGTAATAGCCGTCCGATTCAAAGTCCGCTGCGCATTCCGGCGGCTCTTCATAGCCCATCAGGATGGCGTGGATGTATTCCGCGCCGCCCATGCCCTTGAAAAGCTGGTTCATGCCCGAGCCGTAGGGGCCCGAGAACCCGGCCCGCGCCTTGGCCATCAGGCTAAGGTCCGGGGCGTTTTCCATCGCCGACATCGGGAAGTGGTCGGTTTCCAGACCGGCCCGGTCTTCACCGGTTTCGGCGTCGGTCACGGTGAACTGGGCTGCATAGGCGCGCACCTGGTCTTCCGGCAGCATTGGCCCGCCCTCGTCCGCAAGGGTGCGGATCGGGACGAACTTCATGCCGTGGCAGGCCGAGCAGACCTCGGTGTAGACCTGAAGCCCACGCTGCAGCTGGAACTGGTCGAACCGGCCGAACGGGCCTTCATGGGCGAAGTCCACGTCCGGGATTGCGGGGCCTTCACCGGCGGCGAAAGCGGTCCCGACCGTCAGTGCCAGGGCAGACACGGCGGTGAGGGTGATCTTTCTGAACATCTTCAGTTTCCTTCTCACTCAGCCGGCTGGGCTGCATAGCCCTGCGCAGGCTTGGAGCCGTAGTGGGCGTTGAAGTCTTCCTCGATCGTCGCGGGCTGGGCCAGCGGCTTTTCGATCACGCCAAGCAGCGGCAGGATGACCAGGAAGTAGGCGAACCAGTAGGCCGAGGCGATCAGGCTGATCGTGGCATAGGGCTCTTCCGCAGGCATCGCACCAACCCAGGCGAGGACGACGAAGTCAACGCACAACAGGGCGAACCACCACTTGAACATCGGGCGATAGCGGCCCGAGCGCACCGAGGACGTGTCCAGCCACGGTGCCAGCGCCATCACGGCAATCGCGCCGAACATCGCCAGCACGCCGAAGAACTTGGCGTCGATGATGCCGAAGGACAGCCACTCCGCCGCGATCACCACCCAGACATCGGCAGTAAAGGCGCGCAGGATCGCGTAGAACGGCAGGAAGTACCATTCCGGCACGATGTGCGCGGGCGTCGAAAGCGCGTTGGCCTGAATGTAGTTGTCAGGGTGGCCCAGGAAGTTCGGCATGAAGCCGACGACGGCGAAGAAGATCGCCAGGATCACGGCCAGCGCGAAGAGGTCCTTGATCACGAAGTAGGGCCAGAAGGGCAGGGTGTCACGCTCGGCCTCTTCCTTCGACCCACGGCGCACTTCAACACCCGTGGGGTTGTTGTTGCCGGTGGTGTGGAAGGCCCAGATATGCACCGCAACCAGCGCTGCGATCACGAAAGGCAGCAGGTAGTGAAGCGAGAAGAAGCGGTTCAGCGTGGCATTGTCGACGGCCGGGCCGCCCAGAAGCCAGGTCTGGATCGGCTCGCCAATCCCCGGGATCGCGCCGAAAAGGCCGGTGATCACGGTGGCGCCCCAGAACGACATCTGGCCCCAGGGCAGAACATAGCCCATGAACGCCGTCGCCATCATGGCCAGGTAAATCAGCATGCCGATGATCCACGTCACCTCACGCGGGGCCTTGTAGGACCCGTAGTAGAGGCCGCGGAAGATGTGCAGGTAGACGGCAAAGAAGAACAGCGAGGCACCGTTCTGGTGCAGATAGCGGATGAAGTAACCGCCGTTCACGTTGCGCATGATGTGTTCGACCGACGCAAAGGCGTAATCGACATGCGGGGTATAGTGCATCACCAGAACAATGCCGGTGATGATCTGCAGGCCCAGACAGAAGGTCAGGACGATGCCCCAGATCCACATCCAGTTCAGGTTGCGGGGGGTCGGGAACGTCAGGACGTCATAGGCAAGCCCGACGATCGGCAGCCGCTTGTGCAGCCACTTTTCACCACCGGTCTTGGGTTCGTAATGGTCGTGCGGAATTCCGGCCATGCTGGTTCTCCTTACCCAAGCTTGATGGTGGTTTCGTCTTCAAACATCGCAACCGGGATCGGCAGGTTGCGCGGGGCGGGGCCGCGGCGGATCCGGCCGGCACTGTCGTAGTGCGAGCCATGGCAGGGGCAGAACCAGCCGCCAAAATCGCCGGCGCCGTCACCGATCGGCACGCAGCCAAGGTGGGTGCAGACGCCGATCATCACCAGCCATTCGCCCGCTTCGTCCAGGGTGCGGTTGGCATCCGAGGCATCGGTGTCAGGCTTGTTCGCGTTTTCCGACAGGGGATCGACCAGCTCTTCCAGCGCGGTGGCGCGGGCGGCTTCAATCTCTTCGGGGGTGCGGCGGCGGATGAACACCGGCTTGCCCAGATATTTCACGGTCAGCTGGGTGCCGACTTCAACCGCAGATACATCGACGCGGATCGAGGCCAGCGCCTGCACATCCGCCGAAGGGTTCATCTGGTTGACCAGCGGCCAGACAGCGGCACCCGTTGCCACCACCCCTGCCCCTGCCGTTGCGTAGTACAGGAAGTCCCGCCGAGTACCTTCGCCGGAGCCTGCATGTTCGTCTGCGTGCGACACGAGATATTCTCCCCTATCGGGCCGGCGAGTGCAGGCCCCCAATTCCTGATGTGGCCCAATGAAAACAGGCCCCGTCGCCGCGCTATCTAGCGGGGCATTGCGGCCTCGTCCAGCGGACAAAGGCGCGCAGGCCGTTGAAACCAACCGATAGCGCTATCCTTGTCAGAGGAAACCAACCCAGATCAGGCTGGCTGCGTCGCCTGCATCGACGGACGCTGCAAGAATGCCGCCCACCAGGCAGCCAGCTTTGGCCGCGTGCCACGCCAGTCGCGGGTGGCATGCCGGAAGTCGAGGTAGCCCAAGGCCGCGCCCAGGGCGATCTGTCCCATGTCGACCGGTCCGGCCAGATGGCCGGTCCAGCGCCCCTCGATCGCCGTAAGGGCGCGGTCGATTTTGGCCCATTGCCCCTCAACCCACTCGGGTGAGCGGCTGGCCCCAGGGCGGACAAAGACCTCATACCGCATCAAAACCGCCGCATCGGCGATGCCATCCGCCGTTGCCTCAAGCACCAGCGTTTCCCACAGATGCGGTGAGGCGGGGTAAAGCCCCGCCTGCAGCGTTTCATCCAAGTAGCGGCAGATGACGCGGCTGTCATAGAGCGTCGGGCCATCGTCCCGCTCCAGCGCCGGGATCTTGCCCAAAGGGTTGCGGTCGACAGGCATGGTCCCGGGGTCCAGCGGCGTCCCGGAAGCGGGAACAAGGGTCACCCTGTCCACCGCGCCTGCCTCATGCAGAAGGATCATGACCTTGCGCACGAAAGGTGAAGCGGGGGCGTGATACAGCCGCATCAATCGCCCTTCCGGACACGGAAACGCGCAATGAAGGCTGCGTCCACCTCAAACCGGCGGCCGCCAAAGGTGATCACCCGGACCACCCGACCGCTGGTGTTGGTCTGGCTGACACCCTCGACCGCGCGATCAAGTGGCTTGTGGGCCGCCAGACCCTCGCCCAGGTCATCCAGCGCATCCTCGGCCCGCTGGTCGGTGCGCCCCTCATGGGTGCGCGCCCGCACCCAGCGCGTCACCGCATAGGTCGTGGTGGCAACTGCCCCAAGGCGCAGGGCAAGCGGCAAAAGCGGGGCAAGGGGCAATGGCATCGAACCCTCCACAAGACAGGAAGGACCAGAGTAAGGCCAGCCCCGCCCCCTGTAAACGGAAACCGGCCCGGTCGGCGGACCGGATCAGCCTTAAGGCAGATCCCGGATCAGCGCGGCAATGGACTGCGCGCCCGCCCCACCCTTGGCAAGGGCCGCCGCAGCCCGGGCGCGCACATCGGCAGGCTTGTTCTGGTTCAGCTTCCACGTCCCCTCAACCCCGGTGATCCGCAGCCGGAATGGCAGAATCATCCGCATCATGCGCGGCATCGCGCCTTCGGTCATCTTGGCCGAAGTCCAAGGAGCTTTGCCGTCGATTCGCCGCTCATGTTCCGCAGAAAGCGCATCGACATGCGGGCGCAGGGCGTCTTCCGGCAAGGCCTCCAATACCCCGCGCAGATGGACGGCAACGTAGTTCCAGGTCGGAACCTGATCCGGCACCTCGGTATGCGGGCCATACCAGTCGGGCGAGATATAGGCATCGGGCCCGCTGACCGCCAAAAGCGCAGGCGCGGGCAGCCCGGCCCTGACCACCGCGTTGGATCGGGCGAGGTGCAGCTCGGCAAAGCTGGCATCGTCCGACAAAAGAAACGGCACATGCGCGGCAAGCGGGCCATCGGGGCCGTTGACCGTCAGCACACCAAAGCCGCGCGACCGGGCGAAGGCAAGGTTGCGGTCTTGCGGTGTCTGACGGAAGGCGGGGTTGGGGTGCATGGCTTGGGACCTGTGGCGCTGCTGGCGGCGCGACTATCAAATTGCGCGGCATGCGCCGCAAGCCCTTTGTCTCGCCTCTGCGCGGCCCAAGGGCCACGCAACCGGCTCGGAAGACGGGGGCATGCTGCCCCCGAGACCCCCTGCGAGTATTTGGAAAAAGAGCAAGCGCATTTGCTCTTTTCAGAAATACTCCCGCCGGAGGCTTCCAAACGCAGGGCAGGATAAACCGCTGATCGCTTTTCCCTACGCCCCTGCAGCAAACCGCGGAGCCAAGCGGGCCTTGCCCGCGCCGGCGACCTGAAAGGACTGCCGCGGCACGCGGCTCAATTTGATGACCGCGGGCAATGACAAAGGCCGCCCGGGTTTCCCCTGGGCGGCCTGTTGACCAGCTCTTGCTGAACGCAGTCTCAGCCCTGGCGGGCTTTGTAGCGCTTCTGCGTCTTGTTGATCACATAGACGCGGCCTTTACGGCGCACGACCTGGCAATCGCGGTGACGCGTCTTCAGCGAGCGGAGCGAGTTGGCGACTTTCATGGTCGACCCTCCCATTTCGCG